>CAWGVG010000014.1:0-202670 GCA_963825865.1 uncultured Nitrososphaeraceae archaeon
AGACCTGTTGCGTAATTGAAAGCCTACAGCTATATTCTACAAGGTACTGCATATACTCGATGCTATTTTGATGTCTTATGCTAGACTATCGAAGAGGCCTTTCTCATTTAGATCGTTTACTGGACTGGCTGTATCAGAATTTGATGTTATTGCCAAAGATATAGAATCAAAATATGATCAACACGAAAGAAAGCGACTTTCTAGAAGGAAGAGAGAAAGGAAAGTAGGTGCTGGTAGACCATTCAAACTAAAAGTTAAAGAAAGATTCTTGATACTTTTAGTGTATTATAGGCTGTACATAACGTATACACTTTCAGGATTTCTGTTTGACCTTGACCAGAGTAATGTTTGTAGGGATATATGCATGTTAGAACCTCTTGTTAAACGGTGTATCCCGTTGCCAAAGAAGTTGTATAAACGTTCCAGAAGGCTTAGGACTATAGATGAAGTAGAAGGAGGACTTTCCCGGTTTCAAGGCTTTCATAGACTCTTCCGAACAAGAGATCCCAAGGCCAAAGAACAAGAGAAAGAGAAAGAGCTATTACTCTGGCAAAAAGAAGAAACATACTATCAAGACACAATATATGGTAAACGGTGAAGGTACCATACTGCACAAAACAGGTCATGATAGGGGAAGAATACATGATTATGAGATTTTCAAAAATAAACATCCTACGACTCCACCGCAAGTTGAGAATATCCTTGACCTTGGCTACATGGGTGTTCAGAATGATTTTCCCACTGTAAAGTATGTATTGCCATTTAGAAAGAAAAGGAAAAGTGAACTCACAGATGGAGAAAAGAGACATAATAGAAAGCATTCCAAACTAAGGATAATAGTCGAGCATACTGTAAGCAGAATTAAAAAGTTCGGAATAACGGGTACTAAATTTAGAAATAGGCTTGGAAGATATGATCATGCTTCTGACATTGTTTCAGGATTGGTAAATTTCAGAATAATGATGCGAACTAATGGCATGTTACTCTAAAAGCAGACAGATCAGGATTTACCATCGTAAAGAGATTTTCTTTCGTAATTACGCAATACATCTAATGAGTCTCATTGCTGTTATTCCTTACTTCTTTGGGCTAGTAATCCCATCCTTTCCTTTCTTCTTTTGAGGACGTTGACGTTGTTGTTGAATTTGACGGTGCACTTGTCTTTGTAATTGTGGAAGAAATACATAGGAAAACAATTGCCATTGCCTACCAGTGCTTAGCTAGTTGACCTGTTTTTTCAATATATGACAATGTTGTGTAAACTATTACGATTTTCTTGTATAGTCACATCTCATAAGGTTACAATATTGTTGACAATTCCTTATGTAAAATCTGAATATAAACTGCTTCATGGAGCGTGACTACCTTACAATATCGTCGGCAGCTTATGTAAGTATGACTTTTATTCCTTATGAAAAACTATAATTCAAAGAAAAGAATTAGAATGTCAATT
Source organism: uncultured Nitrososphaeraceae archaeon (assembly GCA_963825865.1). GTDB lineage: Archaea > Thermoproteota > Nitrososphaeria > Nitrososphaerales > Nitrososphaeraceae > CAWGVG01. The sequence goes on from CAWGVG010000014.1 coordinate 1,454, forward strand.
TGTGATGTATTATTGCAAGTTGCATCCAAAATCTTGAAGATATGGTGATTAGAGCCAAGGTTCGTGGTATATCATGATTTTAACATGGTAGTCAAATGAGAGTAATACACGAGATTAGAGATATACTTGGTTCAGAAAGAATCCAAATCACGTACTCCAATTGATGGAATCAGATTCTACATATGGCAAACTTAAACACGTGGCACCCGTAGCAAAGTATTCTGAAACGCCCTCATACTATGAAATTCCAGTTGTTCCTCTTGGAGCTCATCAACCAATATGGTAGTTACAAGGAAGAAGTCTTCTGGCTGTAACGACGCATGCAAATCGCTGCATCAATATCGAAAATATCTCGCCAAGAAAGATGATTATATAGGAATAAAAAAGAGAATAGAATCTTTACTTATCAGTGGTTAATGGCTGCCAGACCCCTCTCATATTAGTTCCAGGACGCACTATCGTTTGCGTTTATGTTACTGTGTTTGTTATAGTACATGTCTGGTGTTCGCCTGCACTTATGGTACCAGTAGCAGTTCCTTTTATGTTAGCTTCCGTACAATCACCTGCGAAGGAGGTTACAATGCCAAGTCCTTGTATTTCCGTTACTGTATAGCTTCCTGCACCCAATGTAACAAGTTGACTTTCTCCAGGAGCAAGAGAGAATATAGATATTTGACGGCTATTGCCTGTTATCTCTATTGAAAACACAATGTCTTCACAGTTTGTACATATTTTTTTAAGTAGCAAGGTTCCTGTTGGCTGGGGCGTTGGAGTTGACGTTGATGTTGGAGTTGATATAGCTCCATCTTCTGGACAAGTCGCATTGTTGCCTGGATGAGGACATATCAGGTTTTCACATTCTTGCTCTGTTGTGTATCAAATCCACTTACTGACCCGTATTTTTGCATTTTTCGATGGTAACCGTGTTGCCATTCTTTACTATTTTCCTTGTCTCTTCCTCCTTTCTTTTGTTGATAAGCAAATGCGGTTGTTGCTGATGATGCAAATGTTCTCCTACTACTAATGTTGCTGCTATTAAGATAGCAGCTATTGCCGTTAGAGTTTTCGTGTTGTTCATAATATTCGTTACCACGCATTACAATCATTCTATATATTTGACTTGAGTAAGTTAATGCTGATTTATTTGATATGATTTATTGCTGACTTATTTTGTATAACTATTCAGTATATCAAATGAGGTGAAATTATTCATTTATCTAATATTAGTATAATATAGCAATCTCATATTACTATGAAATAGATACAAAGAATGTAAGTTTATAAAATATTATCCTATTTCAATGTATGATTTTGATTAGCAATTGTGCATTCCAATTCGATAGATATATTGTTCTAATACATACAGAAAGAAAAGTTAATCAATATACACAATATAATACTATAATAATTTAATACAATCTGCTATCTAAAACCTTTTAGCTATGGGTGTAGTACATTGTATTAGTATGTATGTGTAGGACAAGTAATACTATTGCTGCTGATACGATGGATATGACTGTAAAACTTGGAATTACTTTACCTAAGTCGATAATACAGAAAATCGACACTAAACGTGGCGATATTCCTAGGAGCAGGTATATTCGGAGGGCGATTGAAAGATATCTTGTTAGTAATAGTAGTAAAGACATAGACAGTATTGACAACTACAACAAAGCGGGAGCAGTCTCCAAAAGGAGGAGGGGAAACTAGGAAAATGAGTGGCATTGAGAGTTACATTATGCCTACACTTACATTATGCATATATTTGACAGAATTCGTATTTGGTACTTTATCATACTCGATAGAATCCTCTGCCATTGCGTTTTTTATAAATGGAGCAAGCAGGTTGATAATCCAAAGTATATGTTCTCAGAATATTATTAGAGAATCTAATTATTATTGCTGATTTGTCACTATAACTTTACATAAGTTGATATATGTTGGCGTAGAGTAGTAAAATATAGAAAATAATATGGGGATGAGGACAATTATTAACTAAGGTATGCACAACCATTATACAAGGTGAAAAGGATTGTTATTATTCTCCTATTTTAGATAATGACAATTTTTATGATTCTCATAATAATAACAATCAACAGCACTACTATGTAATATGAACGGATCAATGGAGAATAAAGCTCTAAGCTTTCAATTACGCAAGAGGTCTATTGTATATGCATTATTGGCGTAATGTGAAAGCTAGCCACATTGAAAATTAAATCAGCATTCATTCTGTGACAGTTTTGAGTAAATTCATATCACTTATGTGTCAATCTACAGCAGGCACCACCAACTTTATTATATGTAAAAGTCATACCTTGCAACGTCAGGTCTTGGCAAAGCTCGTTGAAATGGATGAAAAAATAACACTCTCAGAGCAAATGGAAGAAAAAAACGTTGGCCCCGTTATTCTGATTAATAAATTCAATGTGAAACCTGAGGATGTAGATGGATTCCCAAGAGCATGGGGAGCAGAAGCTGAAATCATGAAGTAGAGCCTGGGTTCATTTCCACACAGCTTCATCGCGGGATTGCCGGGAGCTGTGTATTCATCAACTATGCAATTTGGGAGTCTACCGAACACTATAAGCACGCCGTTAACAATCCAGAGTTTCAGTCTATGCTAGCAAAACATCCGGCCAGTACAATGGCATCCCCTCATCTCTTCAAGAAAGTTGCGGTTCCCGGGATCTGTGTGGAATAAATACATCTAAAGTTCTAACATCTATAGATGCCTTTGGTTTAGCTTGGAGCAGTATAGTTATGTATGATTTACTACTACGCTAATGGAGTAACTGTACTCACTTGGTTAGCCATGATAGCAGAACTATAACCGACTGGAGAAAATCAATTTTGAGAGTGATAAGGCAAAGGCAAGCTGTTCAGCGATCATCTTATTGGCTATGGCATGATAATGATAATAATAAAAAAACAAGTACCTTGAAAATAAGAAATTAGAACACAAAAAAATAATCCAATAATAATAAAAAAGCTGTTTCCACTACTCATCATCTCTTTCTTTCAAAAAGAAAGAGTAGTGTATATCGATCGATTTTATGCAGTTCCTTTCAGGAAGAGTATTTCCCAGTTTCCAGAGGTATTATCTTGCCATACCACATACATGTTGTCTCCAGAGGATATAATCATTGGATCGAATGACAATCCAGCATTGTTACTTAGGTTTCTTATAGTTCCAAAAGTTATACCATTGTCTCCACTTGCCCTGAACAACACATCGTCTTGTCCTCGTGTTCCAAAAGTATCATCTTGCCAGACGATACGAACCGCTGTGCCAGATCTAGATATCTGTGGATTAGATGACTCGCCAGGGTTGTTACTTATATTTTTGGTAGTGCCAAAGCTTGCTCCACTATTTGTACTTCTACTAAATAAGATGTCGTCAGGTGTTCCAGCACCTCCAGGTGTATCCCTCCATACCACATACACATTGCTTTCGATTACTTTCATCTTTGGGTCAATTGAATATCCAGCATTGTTACTAAGATTTACAATATCCCTAAAGCTTGCCCCGTTGTCTGTACTACTCCTAAAGAATACCTCTACACTTTTTGTATCGAATAACGAAAGATCGCTCCAAACAAGGTACACGTTGTTTCCATCTGCAATTATATTTCCAAGAATTGAAGCTTCATGGTTGTTGTTTATGCTGATTGGAGCGCTAAAGCTACCTCCATTATTGGTACTTCGTATAAAGAATATTTCTGTTCTATCTTCAGATCCATCCTGACCAGCTATATACACATTGCTTCCAGCTGCTGCTATCTGTGGACTTATGTCTTCAACTCCAGGACTTATTATCTTTACACTTCCAAAGCTACCTCCATTATTATTACTTGCTCTGAAGAATAGTTGAGTTTGATCGATGCTACTGCCGGTTCCTACAGTTATATCTCCCCACACTACATACACATAATTTCCGCTTGCTGCTATCTGTGGAGCATTAGAGTTATGAGGATCCATGCTAAGGTTTACTGCACTTGTAAAAGTGGCTCCATTATCTGCACTTCTTTTAAAGAATACATCATGATTACCATAATCTTGCCATACTATGTATAAATTGCTTCCAGATTTGGCAATACTTGGTTCTGCGGAATCTCCCACATCATTGCTCAAGTTTACAGTAGTATCAAAAGTATTTCCTCCATCAGTACTTCTTCTAAATAATATGTCCCCAGCTCCAGCAGGAGTAGTTTGGTCAACCCATACTACATATACGATATTGCCAGATACGTCTACTAATGGATCACGTGAGTCTCCAGCATTATTGCTTAGGTTCTTTATGCCTCCAAAGGTTATTGCGCTCATCACCTGTGGTAATGAGGATGGAGAACTCGGCTGCACACCAGTAGTAATAGTGGGAGTACTGGTAACTGTATTGTTAATAGTGGGAGTAGTAGAACCAGCAGGCTTTATTTGACTTAAAAGTGGACTGGTTGGCGTGGGTGTAGTTGTTGTCGTTAATAACTTGGACGTAGTGTTATTAGCAAATTTGGTTGTTGGTGGCAGTGTTGTTGTAGTCGATGGTGATGATGATGATCCTATTGCTAGTGCTATTGGCATTGTAGTTGATGTTGCTATTACAACTATTGCTAATATTGCAAAAAGTGCTAAAGATGTAAACATTTCTATCTGTGTCACGATCAACTGATCTAAATTTTAAAAGTTACTCACAACAAAGTATGAGTTTTATAAAAAAACTTTGAGAAAAAGATATATATACGAAAGAAATGCATGTTAAACCTGGAAATTATGCTGCTTTAATCTCAAAAAAGCAAAACCAGAACGCAATCTAATCTATATTTAAAATACCAGAATGTCTTCCTGTGTTTTTAATTTTTGATTTTTATGTCATCTAGGCAGATGATTGGAAGTCCAGTCGCACAAATGCAGGAATTCCACTCGATCTGTCTGCATGATAATAAAAAATAACACGGCATGGAAGTACATGGATATACAGAACAATCATGGAATGAAGAAGTTGCAAATAATGGCGAGCATTTTCGCAAGCTGAATAAAAAAGAATGGCTAGCCAGCTAAATTCTTTTTTATTATTTTTGATTTTGACTTTTTATTTACCTTGTTGTAACATACTCCAATCTTACAAACGATGGTGTTCCACTCATTGCCGATTTTGGTGCTTTAATGTTAAAGACTCCAGATTGAAATGACTTTAGCATTACAGGGCTGATTGGTACCTGTCGCAGTCCTCCGACGTTATTGCCGTTGATATCGTAGAAACGAGCTACAACCTGCACATTACCTAGAGTCTTTCCTGCTGCTGGCTTGGCAACATTCCGCTTATTATCCACGTTCTTCCGGTTGCATATAGTTTGGTTACCAGGTTAAATGTCTTGAACTGGTTCTGAGTAGCTACGCAGGCAGTGTCCCTGCAATACCACAAACCTGTGCCGTGTCGATCAACAACAGGAAGGTTGGAGTCTTTTGTCCTTTCAATAACCCCTGGAAGTGGGTTAGTATAAAGTTCCTGACCGCTATTTCGATGTTTGTGCGGCGAACTTCTGTCGTCTTCTTTATTACGTTAATGACTATGTTCGTATAAACGCCGTTCTTGTCACGATGTCGTTCAGATCATATAACACATATGAGTCACAGTAGAAAAGTTGCATAATCGCTTATATATGTAGATGAATCGATATCGGATTTGCAAATGAATGATAATATGTGTAATAAAAAGCAAACGGAAATAATAAATTTATTTCTTCAAGCACTCTACACTGAGCCTGAAATAGATGCTATCAAAGTAGGTCAAGAAATAAAAAAGATTATAGGAGAATCTGGAAGGTTAAATGATTTAATTTCGCCTATCGATGTAGATGGTATCTACGTTGATCTCAGGAACCAAAAATCACTAAAAGCAATTTCTGATGACGAAGTCAGGAAATATGTAGAAATACAACTTTTTATTACAAAGAAATTTGGATTTTACTTTCCTATCTATCGATTGATCGACTATCCTGATAACTATCAGATAGGATATTGTATCGTAAAGCAGTTTAACAGCTTACCACCTTTTTGTACAGAAATCTTTTGAAAACTATTGGAGAGAAGAGCTTGAGGTTAATGGTAGCCTTTCAGAATATGCTAGGGAGCATATAAATCTTCTACAAAAATCTGTTTTCCTTTATATTTTCAGAGGCCAATACACCAATTAAAGCAGAGTATAATGCTATCGCAAGCATAGAATTTTCTCTAAATGTGCCCAGATTAATACATAATGTGAACATTTCTTTGAAAGAATACTGCTATTATATAGAAGGCGAAAATATGGCAAATATAGCTATCGTATCAAAACATTTTTTCGATTTTTTTGTTTCTTCATATGATCCAAAGACTAACGATTGGTTAATGAAACTGAGTTCTATAGTTACACATCAGAATAATAATGAAATTGAGAAAAAGCTTTGGAATGCCTTGCGTTTGTTGGGCGTTGCGACATCAATTGACTATCCCGACGTGAAGTTTACTCTTTTAGCGTCTGCACTTGAGGCATTAGTTATGACTGGATCTGATAAAGACAATATTGGTTATAAGTTAGCAGAAAGGATAGCATTTTTGATAGCCATACCAGACCAAAGGTTGAAAAGTATAATAAAAGATCTCGTTTCGTCCACCAAGATGAAAAACAAGAAATAATCACAGAATCAGATTGCAGAAAATTAGAAAATATTGCAATTGATACATTTATGAAAATTTATGAGCTGAAGGAAAAAGGGTACATACAGTTTAACATAAAGGAAAACAAGCTTTCAGTATTGGATTATATCAACAAACTGAAATTCTCAAAGGACGAGGAGCATTTACACTAAAAAGAAAGTGACGAGCAGAGGAGTAGCGGCGATACTTCTACTAATCATTGAAAAATATTGCAAACTATGCCAATCACTGGTTTTCATCACGAGTCTTAAAAGTATACTAGTTGAAAGAACTTAGCTGAATCAATGCTTGCTTCTCCGGAGAACTTAGCTCCAGAGAAATCTACTTGTTGGAACCCAGCATCTGAAAAATACACTGGTTTAGTAAAATCTCCCTCAATTTTTATATCTGGAAGATAATAGGCTATGCGCAATAATGCCTTGTTGTGAGCTATGCTATCAGTTACTTTATCTATTAGTCTTTTGGTGACTTGCTTTTTTCGCTCTAAAAAGTTATTTTTGTATTGAAGGTAGTTATTGTCATGGAAAATACAGAAACCAGTATCCAAAGCTCTGTAGCAGTAGTTGATTCGCTTCTGTTCGACTTTGGTAAACTATCCGCTTTTTGCATACTTATGCAATCCCAGCTGGTGTTTCTCTTTGAGATATATACAAATAACAACAAACCACTGACTTTGCTGTTACTATGCGAATATATGTTAGTGAGCGCGAGCTATGTACAAAATTCGGGCTTTCCGATCACTTTGCATATTATTTGTTTAAACAGTCTAGGATAGAAATAATTTATTTCAGTTTCTAATCTTAATATGACATAAGCTTTATCAACTTCACCACTGTCAAGTGCGTCACGTACTTTCTCCAAAAGGAAGTAAAGATCATAATGAAAATTAAAATTTTTTGCCCTCCTTAACGAAGTAATCGTTCTGACAGAAATTTCTTCTACTTTTCGCTTCTTTATAACAAATTGCGTTTTTTCTCTCGTTGATTGTACCTGAATTTTCTAAGTCGGAAAACATTCTAAAAGAGGCCAGGAAGCATGGAGCAGCTTCAAACAATAAAGAATAAAAATTATCAAACTTTTTTTGATTTTTGGCCATTTCAACAAATATCTTTCCTTTGTTCTGAAGACCTTCAGCAACAGCTGACAGTTCGTTCTTTAGTCCTTGCTACATTATGGAAAACAATATCGAGCGGAGCACGGTGTAAATTATTAACAAAAAGGTTGAAGTAAGAAAAACAATCTAATTCATTACCTCTTGAATAAATTAAATTCATTATTCTAGAATAAGCCAAGAAAAAAGCCAGCGTTGTTGCAGGTAGTCTAAATTCTCTATAATTCTCGAGAAGATTACTTGTAAATTTCGTTAAAGCTGTATTCAGCATCTTAGTCTTACGTTTATGTTTACCGATAATTACACTAGCAAAACTTGCTTGTAGACTTGATTGTTGATAATATCTAGTAATATCAAAATCGTCTGTATAATAATCACTTAGTAATTTTAGAATAAAATCAAGATTTGTGCTTTTATAAACTGCTCGGTCTATTGTGCGGAGAATTAGTGAGAGTCCCTTAACTAGTTGGTAGAGTAGATTGTTATGGTTACGTACGTCAATATTGATAACATTTTCAATGTTAATTCCTAGTGGCAATTTGTCAAAAGATTTCGCTCTTATCATGCGTCCGTTTTCATAGGTTAATTGAGTGTACATTTTTCTATTTGTATACCATGATGTCCCATCATGTCTGATATTTTTTAATGCTACTAGCTCTGCTGAGTAAGCTTCCTCAGAATCTTTTGGCCCATAGATCATCAATTCACGAAGAATAGAATTGATTTTAAAGAGCAATTGTTTGGCATCATATTCAGCCACAGTTTTATTATACATGTTTTATCCCAAATTCCTTAAGAATTAATCTACTGATTCTTTTGGATTTTACTTCGGCGTACTTTTCATCAATTCCTTTGTTCATAAGAAGGATTTTAACGCCTTCAACACCTTTTTGAATATTTTTTTCAATATCATTCCTACTCTGTTCTTTGAGTTGTTTGAAATCGATATATCAGATCTCTTGTGTAATTAGAAGCTTAGAGCTATATTCCTCTTCACATAGGATATCTATCTGACAAGCTCTTTGATGTCCTATAGCAAATTATGTAAGAAACCTTTGATATTCAGGTCATTTACCGGAGTAACTGTATCTGAATTTGAATCCATTTGTAACGAAATTGAACATAACTACGAAGAGCACGAAAGAAGACGTCTTCTATCAAGGACGAGAATACGGGATATAGGTGCTGGTAGACCATTTAAGCTTAAAGTTAAAGAAAGATTCGTTATGCTTCTAGTATACTACAGATTATACATTACATATACATTATCAGGATTTCTGTTTGACCTTGATCAAAGCAATGTTTGTAGAGATATATCAATGATGGAACCACTTATCAAGGAGTGTATTCCATTGCCAAAGAAGATATACAAACGTACTAGGAGATTAAGAACTATAGATGAAGTAGAAGAGGTACTTTCCTGGATTCAAGGCTTTCATAGACTCTACAGAACAAGAAATTCCAAGACCTAAGAACAAAAGAAGAAGGAAGAGTTACTATTCAGGTAGAAAGAAGAAACATACTGTCAAGACACAATTGATGGTAAACAGTGAAGGATTGATACTGCATAAGACAGGTCACAGAAGTGGAAGAAAACATGATTATGACATTTACAAACACAATCATTCTATAACTCCATCACAAGTTGAAAACATAGTTGATCTTGGTTATCTTGGCATTGAAAAGGACTTTCCCACTGTAAAGTCTGTACTTCGTATCAAAAAGAAAAAGGGTACATTGCTTTCATGTGATGAAAGAACTTACAACAAGAATCATTCTAGGCTAAGGATCATAGTAGAACATACCATATGTAAGATCAAAAAGTTTGGAATAATGGGTATGAAATTTAGAAACAGATTAAGGAAGTACAATAACGTATCTGATATAATATCCGGTCTCCTGAACTTCAGAGTTATACAGTCTGACAGCATTTCAATCTAAGAAGACGGCTAAAACAAGTAGGGTGTTAGACTATAGCTGCTAATTACGCAAGAGATCTATCGTAATGCTTCGTTAACAGCTTTTTTCTGCTCTTCAGATTTCATGATGAGGCCGTTCTTGATGATAGCGCTGAGCTTAGACCACCACTTTTTACCAGCATTTGTGATAGGTTCTTCTAGGAAACCTTTGAGGAAACTTGTGATTAATATCCCTGCTATGGTGAAAATTATATCGACGCCTGTGAGATGAACAACTTCATTTTCTGCGGTAAATGAAACCGTCTCCTCCTCCCCGACCTCTCTCGAAACGGCGCTATATAGAGAGTCAGTATTAGGTCTGTCTATCATATATGACCGTAAACAATATAGTTAAGGATTATTATGAGTTTCTGGGCTAAGTAGAAACCATAGATTATTTTAATAAGATTTGTTAATCTGTGCATATAGCTTGAAGTTATTCTGCATATACATGTGGTTTATGATTATAAAAGAAGGAAACATGTTCATATTGTGAGAAGGATTCCAGATAATTTGTGGAAGGAAATCAAATACCAATATCATGGGTTTTACCCTATAGCATGCTGGTTACAAAGCAGGCTTTTGGAGTGTACCAAACCCATCTAGATAAGTAGACGAAATAGAACACAAATCATTCATTGTTGGTAGTATTATCAACTTCTTCCTGACTGTTATTATTACTATTAGAATTATAATCACATAGTAGTGGTTTAAATTGTAAATGGAAATGAGACTAAATGGTCTCCCTTCTAATAATCGTCTAAATGCGACTCGTCCGGCTCAAGTGCCCCAGCAACAGAAGCTGCAGCAGCATCGAGAGAAAAAAATCATTGCAGCAAAAGTTTCAAGATGAAGCATTGCCTAAAAATAAACTCGATACTTTTTGGCAGGCTTTTGAAGGAGGTGGATGCATTGGTACTTTTGATGAAAGCTATATGTAATGCCACCATAACCAGTGACGAGTGAAAAGAAATTAATCAAACATGGCACCAAGTCGAGGCTTAGAAGGGCAACAACAAGATGACAACGAGACATTCATCTAATAATCAACTGCCTGAGTTCGGTAGGATGGCGAGCACAATTACAAAGGTAAAAAACACTGTAGGGGAAGGATATGTTAAATATGGTTCAGTAGAAACCATCAATATTATGATGAGGTTGGTTAATCTGTGGGTATTGTAGGCTATACATCTGAATGATAATTCCCTGTTTTGTGTTCTCACTAGTCTTGATGTAATGTGTTCTCCAAATAATCTTTTTATGGCTGATATTATGGTTTCATCTTTGTTTCGTTGATTGTACAACAATTTGGAATAGCCGGTCTTCATCTGTTTCCTATATTTACCATGTGTCTTCCATATCGGCACATGTTCATATCTTGCAGGTATCACACTGAATGCATGTAAATCTTCTCTTACCAAAAGATGATTGTCTTCACACTATCATATCCTCTGTCAGCAACAACTACTGATAATGGTAGGATTTTTGCTATCTTTGTTATAAGGGGTCTGAAATCTACGTTATCATGTCTTGTAGGGGCACGCCTGATTTTAATTGTACAAATTATCTGTTTTAATAAATCAGCTCCTAATGATAATTTGATGTATTTTCTTCTCAGGTTTGCTCTTTCAGTGTAGTACTGTGAAGCATGGGTTGCTTTGAAGCCAGACGAATCTACTCCAACGAATATTTGTCGGATATTTGTAAGAATTATTATGAAGGATGAGATTATCTTTTCTAGCATCGTACCATTGACTCTTTCGGTGAATTTCTGGAGAGTAGTAAAATGTGGTACATGTGATAACTGGAGAAAAATTCTGAGATGATATGCTTCAACTAGCCATTCTACAAACACTCTATAACTTTTATCTTCATATTGTCTTAATACAAGAAGGACTGCTGCGGCCATACTGTGAATATGTGATTACTCTGTATGAAGGAATAATGGTATTCTTGCTTTCTTAAGGACACGAAACATTGTATCAGCAAGTTTAACGTATCTTGATTCTTTCAACATGTATATTGCATTACGCTATTACAAATTCATCTGTGTAGACGTCACGTACACAGATGATCAAGGCCGCTTCAGCCGCTACCTCTATGCTTCCAAAGATGGCGACTACTACGCCCGATTGCGCCTTTTTAGCGCGGAGGTGCAGCTCGAGGATGCGTGCAATTCGAGCGTATGGTCAATAGACACTCAGCACCAGACAAATCGAGGCGGACTCATTGAGGTAGGCTCGCTCCAAATATCGCGCGATGGCGGTACGGGTACGCCAATGGCTGCGGTATGGCAAGGATTCCGGGACGCCGCGCTTGAGTTTCGGGAAACGACTCAAGGCGAGACTGCACTCCAGGCCAGAGCTGGCTGGATTTTTCAATGTCATAGTATTTCGAGGTCAAATGATACCATTTACGTGGTATGATGAAGTACACTGGGCCCACAGCTACAGCACAGGTGAGCCTTGGAATCGCTATCGCGTGACTTTTCATGAATTTGCTCATGTCTTTCGCGACAGACTGGACGGTAGCAGGCTTAAAACCCAATCCTGATACACTTGATGCGGTAACTGAAAAAAAGATTTCTGATGCTAGGATATATGACCGGGGCTTCTCCCTTATAGGCTCATCCTCGACTACTCTTGCAGGTCTTCAAGCACATAAAATAGAAATTCAATATAAACTATATTGAATTAATGATAATTGGAACTTGCATAATCAATTCCACATTTTGCACCAATAATTTAGCGTATGTATTAGCTGCATAATAATAGTGCATAGCAGATTGCTATTCCAGGAGACTTTTTAATAGCGTCCTATAGGTAATAGTCTCTTCTGAAAAACAGAATCTAATCGACGCTACAATGCTTAATGCTGCTACTATATTAATCCAATTCAGCCCTTAGTCTTTTTACCAAATAGTCTATTGTAACTGGTTTCTTGATAAAGCATCCCATTTGGATATACTTCTCTTAGCGCATCAATATTTGCTTCCCCTGCAGTTATAAAGCAAACGCTGACGTTAGCATCTAACTCTAATATCTTTTGACATAATAATAACAAAGCCATTGATAATTGGGATGTTAATATCAGTTAGCAGTAAATCGTAAAAATTTGGTTTGAATTCTGATAATGCCTCTAAGGATTATTGTACGTGGATACCTCAAATCTTATTTTGCTGTAACTATCATCGTGATAATACCCTTCTAGACCTGATTTGAATGCTAATGTAATATCAGGGTGATCATCAACAATAAGAATTCTTTTATAAAACGGTTCTTTTATTCTTCTTTCTACACTAGGAGTAGTAGTGTTTGATTTTTGATTTTGTAAAGGATTTGGAGGATGAGGTTCAGAGTAATAACGGTGATGATCATTGTTATTAGTATTATGGGGATAATCGAAATTGTCATTATCTAAGATGGGAGAATAATAATGATAATTCTTATCATCTCGTGTAGTAGTTGTGCATATCTCAGTTAATAATTGCCCTCATCCTCCATTATCTTCTATATTTTTAATATTATACACAGACATATATCAACTTGTGTAAAGTTATAGTGACAAATCAGCAATAATAATTAGAAACCGGTAAGTACCTGAGATAAAGATTGGTTAACCATTAACTACAATGGGTCAACATACATCACAATGGAACGCTTTTGAGCCTTCTTTTGAGCTAGGATATGCGATTGCAATGAACAAAGATAACAACAAAAATAATAGTAGCGATAACAATTACTACTTTTCTGCTCCTTACTGCAACCGTTGTGAAGACAGGTTATCAGAGATCTTCCAAGTTACTGGTGATTACTGCTTGGAGTGTTGGCAGGAACTAACATGTCCTGAAGTATAGTCAAAGATGAATTAAATCCATCATTAATATAAAGAAGAGTAAGTAAAAACTGGAGTTATTATAGATTCTGGCACTTGTTCTTGTTGCTCTGGTCACCTCTTATCATTAGTTGACCAATTGGCTAGTAATACTTTCCATGAGGTATTATTCCAAGAATAAATATTGCCAACAAAGAATAATGAAAAGGTGAAAGGAGTTATTCCTATCTTTTATTCTACTAGTAATCTGCTTGTAATATCTTTGACGACTATTGACTTTATATTAACAAATTCCTTGATGCCAAATTCAGATAGTTCCCTGCCTATGCCCGAATATTTAGTTCCGCCAAATGGAAGTCTTGGATTGGACTTTACCATTTCATTTATTGATACAATACCGCTCTGAATTTGCCTTGCAAGACGTATTCCCCGCTCAATATTATTTGTCCAAATACTAGCCCCTAAACCAAATTCAGTATTGTTTGCTTCTCTAATAGCTTCCTCCTCGTTATTTACAACAATGATTGGAGCGGCAGGCCCGAACACCTCTTCTTTTACAATATCCATCATTTCATTTACATTTGAGACTATTGTTGGTTCATAAAAATACCCGTCTCCACTAATTGTTTTTCCTCCGGTTAGTACTTTGCCACCTTTTGTTTTAGCATCTTCAACTTGTTTTGACAAAGATTCTCTTTGATTTTCTCTGACCAACGGCCCGACAGTTGTCTTTGAATTCATTGGGTCACCAATAACTTCTGCCTCTGTATTTTCAACAAATAGCTTAGAAAATTTTTCTGCAATTTCTTTTACAACAATGAACCTTTTTGCTGCAATACAGCTTTGACCTGTATTGAGAAGCCTTGCTTGAGTTGCCATATGAGCAGTTTGGTTCAGATCTGCATCTTCAAGTACCACAAATGGATCGCTTCCACCCAATTCTAAAACGGTTTTTTTTAAATCTTTCGACACAAGTTGTGAGACCCTTTTACCTGTATTAATACTCCCTGTAACGGAAACGCCATCGATGTTCGATTCTATTAACGCTTCGCCTGCTTCATAATCTCCAATAATAGATTGAAAGACATTATCTGGAAATCCTGCATCTTTGAATGCCTCTTCTATTTTTAAGGCACTCCCTAATGAAATGCTTGAATGTTTCAAAATTCCCACGTTGCCTGCTGTTACGGTAGGAACAGCATATCTCATAACTTGCCAGAAAGGAAAATTCCAGGGCATTATGCCAGCCACCACTCCAAGCGGCTCAAAAGAGACAAAACTTTTGCGAAATTCCGTCGGGATTGGCTCATCCCTCAAGAAGGATTCTGCATGTTCAGAATAGTAATCGCAAACCCAAGCACATTTCTCAATTTCGGCTATTGATTGCCTTATTGGTTTACCCATCTCTTCTGTAATGAGTTTTGCATACTCCTCTTTGTTTTTCCTCATTACTCTCCCCAAGCTCCTAATGAATGCAGTGCGTTCGAAGACATCCAATTTTCGCCATTTTTCAAAGGCTAGTCTAGCATTTTTGACCTTTCGGCTGACTTCTTCTTTACTGATTTTATCATAAGATGCAATTACTTTACCAGTCGCAGGATTGATTGTTTCAATCTTATTGGACATACTAAATATGCGTTTGGAACCTCTAATATAAACGCAAATAAAAATTTGTGATTGTATCCCGCGGGCAGGATTTACTCCAAATGTCTTATGACTAGTTTTGTTTGAGCCTGCGACTCTTCGGTTTCTGCAAGTTGTTTGCCCGATAGGCTGCTTCGCGTGGTCAGCACATGAGGTAAGCCGACATCTACAGCCGAAAGCTCTACCAGGCTGAGCTACCGCGGGACATTTTCGTTTGTTGCAGGAATGTTATATAACTGTGACTCGAAACTTAGAAGGGCAGAGCTTAGTTCAGGTAGCAAGACACCTCAAGGTATTTATACAAATACAGTAAAGTCGACACCAATTCCAATCTTTTTGAAAGTTAAGTCTCATACACCTTACTTACAGGTTTCTGCTGCTAACCATTTTCGTGTTACATCTTTCGGATTAAGGTGTGTCAGCCCATTGTCGTCTCTAACATGACAATTACGCAATTTAAAGTTCTCATGAATTTGTGGACTAGGATTTGTAAAAAGCTCAAAAGTAATATATATATTAATATCAAACTATCCTCAATATCTAAAAAACCATTATCCTCATCATATAAGTAACGAATTTATTTATTTATAGTTCGTTTAGATCATTGTGGTAAGATCAGTAACATAATGTATAAGTGGTTAAAATTTACCAAAATACAATATCATTATTGTACCTGGTGTGCTAATTTGACAATTAAAGGTAGGTGAATTATAACAACTCAAACGCACAAAATTAGCGTTTGAACAGTATAAAAAACTGATGTAGCAACTCAAAAGAGTAATAACAGTGAGAACCAACAAACATAATAAGAAACTAATTAAAACGACACAAACTTGACTGGCATTCCTTTGTGTGCTTGAATGAACATTCAAAAAATTAGATATTTTCAATTATAACTAAGAAATAAAACTCAGTCACCAAAAATCGATATTATTATTATTAGCAATTTCGTAATACGATATCTAGATTAACCAAGATTAACCATCCAAGTACCTAGCTATATCCATAGAAAAATACGAAATAATTCTATCTGCTCCTGCTCTTTTTATTGAGGCAAGAGAATTAACTATCCATCCTTCTTCCTCGATCCAATCATGTATTGCAGCCGCCTTTATCATGGCATATTCACCCGATACACTTTGTACTGCGGTGGGAAAACCAAATTTTTCCTTTATCATACAGATAAGGTCAAGGTGCACAATTCCAGGCTTTATCATTACCATATCTGCTCCTTCATTAATGTCGGTTTCAATTTCTCTTAAGATCTGTCTTGGATTTGTAGATGCTATTTGATATGACGATTTATCGAGGTTATTAAATTGACATGTTTTAGAATACGCAACTGATCTAAATGGTGTATATAATGATGATAACTGTTTGGCAGAATAAGATAAAATTTTAGTTTTTTGAAAGCCATATTCTTTAAGCGATTTCTTTATAGAATATACTTGGCCATCCATCATTGATGAGGGCGCAACAACGTCGGCACCGGCCTCTGCATGACTAAGAGTTATTTCGGACAGTAAATTCAAAGAAGAATCATTATCGACCTTGTTGTTAATGATTAAACCGCAATGGCCAGACAGATTATACTGACATAAACATACATCTGTTATTACATTTAACGAATTTCCGAACTCTTTTTTTATTTTCTTTAGCGTTTGTTGAACTACACCATTTTTATCTATTGCGAAAGATCCATTTTCGTTTCTTCTTTCTGGGATACCGAAGATAATTATCGAAGAAATCCCTGCATCCATGATAGCATAAACTTGTTGGGTTATATCTTTTAGAGGTGTTTGTGTTATTCCTGGCATTGCATTAATTTTGCTTTTTTCTTCTTCCTGAACAAAGATGGGAAAGATCAAGTGTTTTTTTTGCAAACCAACCGCATTGAGAAAATCTTTGTATTCTAAATCATGTATGTGTTTAGTCTGCAAACTACCAGTTGAGAGTTTAATGTGAGATCTTATGAATACTTTATTGTAAAAAGACTCGAATTCTTATGCATCATGACTATATGCTGCCGATCTTTATGCATATATATGTATATGCTATCAATTTCTTTATAGATCCGCATTACTTTCTATCGTTTATTGCATTTAATATACTAACTTTATGTGCATGGTCTGAATTACTGGCTTTTCTAAGAATGATAAGTGAAATACTGAAATAAGACTATGATTGTCTGAGATTTGCTACAACTTTCATTAGCAAAATGTAATTGGCAACGACAGCATAAATCTTTTCAATATTTCGAATAGCAAGGGTTAATGACATTATCACTATCTTAGTATCGAATAGTGCCTCTTCTAATTAGTAAGTCACTCTCCAATTGTCGTGCCGACCTCCTATACACAAATGAACGAGATCCACTAGTCCATGATATAAATATCTATACAAAATTAATCCTAACATTGCTAAGGGTAACAATTGGCATTCCAACATTTAATGAACAAGAAAATATACTCAATCTTCTTAGATCAATTGTGGCAGATAATTCGAAGGATTTTATTATTTCAGAAGTCGTTATTTCTGATGATTCGTCTGACAATACGCCTGAGATAGTAAATGAATTCGCACAAAGTTACTCATTGAATATCAAATTTATGCATCATTCTTATCGAAGAGGAAGGCAGAAGCCGCATGGAAGGAAATCTTTGAGAAGTCTATTGGAGATATCATAGTATTATGTGACGCAGACGTTATTGTTGGAAAAAATTGTATAAGAGAACTGGTATCCTCTATACAAGGAAAAATAGGCCTCTGTGCATCAAATCCAACACCTGTTCAAATCGAAGGCCTTGTAGGCAGGGCATCGACTTTTATTTCAAACTGGCTTAGATCGGTAAGAAAGGTCCGACTTTCACAATATACTACAATGGGGAGGGCATTATCAATTCGTTCTGATATTGCCAAAAAAATAATGATACCAACTGACATAATTGCAATAGATCTTTATCTTCAATGCAAAGTACTCGAGCAAGAAATAGACGTCCTTTACAATGACAATGCTATAGTTTATTTCCGTCCTGCAAATAGCATGTCTGATTTTACTTCACAGGTCATAAGAGCAATTAACGGTCACAAACAAATTTGTGATTATGTAGAAAAATTCAAAATAGATCTTCCACTAAGTGTCGCCCTTATCGAAATAATACGAAATATTATACTTAATCCACGGGGCGCTATTTCATTTGTTGTCTGTTATGCATTGGTTCACTTTTATAAACTCAAGTTACAAGACATAAATTCTGCTAGATGGCATACTGCAGAAAGCACAAAATCAATAGACTATACACAATTCAAATTCAGTTCTTTTTTTTGAATAAATGATTCCCTCATCCTTCTACTGTTAACGTCAGGATTACCTGAAAAACGTTACAATTCTTGTCAAGGAAATTAGTCGTAGTATTCGCTTTTCTGCTCTGAATCAGTCTCATCCAATACGGCCCGTCTACACTTATTCTCTTTACAACTATATTGTTTGATGCGTTATATTTTCAAGGTGAGTTAGGTTTGTAGATTTTTATATTCTTTGAGTTAGAGACAATCTAAAATCTCGTGGATCTCCCTTAAGATGATCCATTTGGGAAGAGCATGAACGTAATAATATATATACCTTTGTTAAATAACTTGGTAGTCGGCTTGGATGGCGCAGAGAACGGTGTACAAGGATATATATGTACACCACATGAAAGACAGTCAGTCACCCTGCTCAATTATTGGAAAAAGTCTGATAATATTGCTGTTATTTACTTTGTTACTGCTACCTTTTCAGGCGAGACCATGCCGTATTTTCCCAATAAGGCAAATCACTATATACTTGCTTCTTTCAGAGATACACATACTGCATTAGAAGATATTAGGAAACAGAGTTATGCTAGATTATCATTTATATTTAGCTTAAATAGTGCTCTTTTTGAACGAGCAGGTGAAAAACTCAACTACGTTTCAATCTATTTCACAAAATATACTTATGGCGATATTGAAATTGGTGATCTAGCAAATGTTATAGCTAAAAGAGATCGAGTAAAGAAAGCTAGTCTAGCAGATATAAAAGTCATAACAACTGAGGAGCTAAAGTTCACATTTCCTTATTTTAGAAATGTTATAGTGCTTGAAGTCAAAGGAGAAAAAACTCATCAGAGTGACCAAAAATATTGCGAACGAACAAGAAGAGATGTAGTGAGAAAAGGTATTTCATTGAATAACCTAGTCAGTTTCTCTATACTTAACAAATTGAAATAGGCCTTTACTTCCTAGCAAATTATTTTTTATTCAAATTGACTGATATTTAAGGTAAGAGTCATAACATATATCCTGTACGGAGACCGACTGTATTTCTATCATATCCAAATACATAGCGTATATAATTTTCATAGAAAGCAGAAGAAACCTTTCTCTGCTCTAATTCTCTACTGGCGTAGCGATTGTCACATCAGTACGCGTAGTTATTTATAGTGGTGCAAAGGTATTTTCTTATATAATTGAGTAAGCCGATGGATCTGGGCAGTCTGAAAATTGGTTCATACATTGTCATTGATGGAGAACCCTGTAGAATAGTTTCATATGATCATAGCAAACCTGGCAAACATGGTTCTGCAAAAGCAAGAGTAGGCAGCAATGGGTGTATTTGATGGTTCCAAACATAGTCTTGTATCTCCAGTATCAGCCAATGTTGAAGTCCCCCTTATTGATAAGAGAAGCGGTCAGGTTGTTTCTATTTCCGGACAGACGCTTCAAATTATGGATCTGGAGACATATGAGATGTTTGAAACATCCTCCGTAGAGGACGAAATAAGAGAGAAGATCCGACAGGGAGGTGAGGTTGAATATTGGAGAGTTCTTGATAGAATAAAAATTGTAAGAGTCAAGGGTTGATTACTTCTTGTTTTGTCAAATTAATAATGCGACTAACTATAATTGACATGCATTTCCGAAGCAAGAACTCCTTAGATAAAGAAAGAATTATAACATTGTATGTGAGATGTTTAATTATGGACGATTGTGAAAAAAGAACAATTCCGGTTTGTTTTACAACTGAACAGCTTAAATTGGTAGAAGGATATGCGAGGATAAAAGGCATGCTTAACTCTAGCCAAGCTATTGAAGAGCTAATATTGAGTAAGTAAAATTTCAAAATAACTACATGTGTTATTCGTAGGAAAGATTATTATACTCACAACGAAGAGAAATTTGACTTCGGTATATGTGAAAATAAATAAATCCATTTCTGCTGGACATTATGGATGCGGATTGGAAAAAGAAATCTGCAATTCCATATAATTAAATAGCGGTATGGCATAACAAGTTTATAAATGCCTATGCTTGCCGTATGGGTCGATTACATTACTGCTATTAGGAACGGCATTTAATTTGAGAGAGAAACTATCCAAATCATTATATTTTTTGAGGAAAAACAATTAGATACTTGAACCACAATATTTACATCAAATTATGTCCGTAGTTTCCGGAAGAATAAGAGAAGTAAGTATTATTTCTATAATTTTTATTATAGTTATTTCGAATGTTCTATTATTTTACCTTCAGAATATTACGGAACATGATCTCAGAGATAGCTTATTTGAACAGCAAAAACAGCGTCAGCTAGATTCAACCAAGGAAATTTCTCAACATATATGATCAGATCTCAGCTTAGTTATGTCTATGCTTGATGGATTAGAAAACTCGATATATTTGCAGCAGGGAGAATTAGTTAGCGATAAAACTAAAAAGTTTGTTCAAGAAAAATATAATAAATTTAATGCTATAATAGATAGATTATTTATTTTAAATAAAGATGATGTCATGACTCTCAGTTTAGCACCAATGGGCTCGGATACTTTTCTTGGTGTTGATTTCTCATTTAGAGATTGGGTAAAAGAGACGAAGAGCACCCTGTCTCCAGTATTCTCTAATGGGCTATGAGAGATTGGGCTGGTACAGGGTTTTTATAACAATTCCAATATTAAACAGAGATACAGGCAAATACTACTTAGGAAGTGGAATATCATTTTACGCAAGGAGGTCAAAAAAAGAACAAAAGAATTGGAAGAATCCTACGACGATATGAAACATATTTAAAGCGTACTAGAGGAAATGAAACGTAAAAGGTAAGTTCTCAACAATAAAAATAGCGACTATGTTATTAAAACAGGTATAAGCATCTACGTAGGTAATCTAATTCGCCCGTTCTGTTCAGCGGATCATGAATTTAGTTCTTTCCTTATAATGTTTACTAACTCATCAATTTCAATTGGTTTTCGGATGAAACATCCTACTTCGAGGTTAGGAAAAACTTCTCTTAATGCCTCATAATATACTTCAAATGCTGTAATAAAACAGACCTTTACCTTATTATCTATCTTTTCCATCTCTTGATATAACTCGAAACCGTTCATTTTTGGCATTTTTACATCAAGCAGTAATAGATCATATGAATTAGTCTTAAAGTTTAACAAGGCGGAAGAAGGATCAGTGAAAGTGTCGACTTCAAATCCATCATTTTCTAAGCCCTTTTTGAATGCTAAAGTAATACTAGGCTCGTCATCCACAATCAAAATCCTTTTCATTATCGTTAACTATCAAGTGATTACCCATTGTTGCATAAAACTCTGTTGTATAGGTGCTGGAGTTTATCAACCAATGAACTATTAGCGCATCGTATTAAAAAAATGAAATTATATTGCAGACTCTCCTCGTTTGTTAGAGCCAATATCTACTACATCTTCTATTTCAGATATGAAGATTTTTCCTTCTCCGGCCAAGCCAGTACTAGCACTTCCAAGAATTTTATCTACAATTTTATCCACCATTGAGTCGTCTACTACTAATTCAATTGTAGCATTTACGTTAAATTCTGGCCTATAAGTCGAAGTCCCTCTTCCAGAATGAAGTTCGGGTGTTGGATTCTGTCCTCTGCCCTTAGAATCATAATAAGTTAAACCGCCCAATCTAATTCCTTTAATGCTGCAAACACATTTCCAAGTCTCGCCTGTGGAACCACTGCCTCCATTTTCTTCATCACACGAATACCTCTAACCATTATTGAATACTTTTATTAAAATATTATGTATTGTAAACCAAATTCACGTTATATTTGATAGTTTGACATGCTTCTTTTAAATTCAGAATAGGATTCCACTTTAATATTACAGTATTTTACTCGATATAAGATGATATTTTCATGTAGGATAATAAATTGAGACATTTTATTGAAAGACACCATGAATTAAAGCCAATTATATGTCTGAGGATAAATGGACCGCGAGTGCAATGATAGTCAAATGCCTCCCTGGAAAACAGTTACTTATGTCAATATATAAAAAAAGATGGCAGAAACTAATCCTTTGAGATTAAACCAGTTCTTACGGCGAAGTGAGTCGAATACTATATTTTAGTCATATGTATTACTTTTTAATAACATTTGCATCTGTTTGGAAAGAAAAAAAGCCTGTACTGTGCTAATTGCAATAAGGAGCTAAATCATAGGTACAAGCCTTTAAAGGAGTGGAACATCAATGGTCTTTTATGTGCCGATTGCCATATTGAGAAAACGAAAGAATTTGTTTTAAAAAAACAGGAGGAAAAAAGAAAGCTTGAAGACGTGTGTGCAATATGTAAAAAGGAGCTTATCCTTGAATTTGACAAAAATAGGCCGAGGTGGCAATGGAATATGGAAGCAGGAAGTATGCTTTGCAAAATTTGCTTTGATAAGAAGGAATTAGATTATGACAAACTAATGAACTTTTGTGTCTTATGTAATAAAAGAATCGGTCTAATTCGTTATAATCCCAAACCAAGGTGGAACGTTGAAGGACAGTTATGCAGAGATTGTTGGGATAAAAGAAATCAAATTAGGAAGTAAAAATCTATGTTCAAAAAATACGAATGTGAAACATGCAGAAGGAAATTCAGAAAAATCGAGGAACTAATGCAACATGAGCAAGTAATACACGGAAAGGATTTGCCCTATGAATGTAAACGATGCCGTGTTAGCTTTACAGGAATGGAACAGATGCGTGACCACACAAAGAAATTTCATTCATATAACAAAATGAAAGAGGAAAATGAATAAGTCGTAGCGAGGTTGATTTTAGTAAAAACAATTAAAACCTATAATAGAACTTTTCAAAAATGAATCGTTTGAGGTCAGCCATACACCTGATTGTTAGGCTGGCCAATAAAATATCCGCTATATGCCTAAGTTATAAGTCAAGTGTCATAACTAATGTCGTCATACCATCTTCCAAATCGTTTGTCCAAATATTCTGATACTGCAGACTTTCTGGTCTTCCATATGTTCATAGAATCTATTCGCACATACATCTGACTTTATTTGCTGGTTTACTTTCCTTTCATTCGGATTTAGGTATGGTGCTTTCTTTGGAAGGTGGATTATGGTCAGCCCAGTCTTCTTTCTCTGTGCATTGATATAATTCCGTACCATTAGGCTTACATGATATGAAGCGTTATCCCATATGAGTACCAGTCTTTTCCACCAATCATTTTTCATAATGTTTGTCTTGAGATTCTCTAGATGGTCGATAGTATTCGTAGAATCCATTTTATCATAGAAATCATACGTCATTAATTTCTCTTCAGGCCATACCATGGATATGTATGCAGAGAACTTCTTTCTACTACCAGTATGTTCTATCCTTTGTTGCTCACCTTCAAAACTCATGGATTTTCGAATACAAGGTTTCTGTGTTATAATAGTCTCATCTTCAAATGCTACTACAACTCCCTTTTTTTCAGAGCTGAAGCTATCTGTTTGTAGTTTTGCACTTTCTCTTTTCCCTCTTCATAATCCTCTCCTCCATGTAGCAATTCCAGTTTTGGCCTTTTGCACCTAACTCCTAAATCTTTTGTTATTCGCTGCCATGTGCTTGAAACTGATTGGGATTCCTAGCTCATTTGTCAGACAGTTTGCAAGTGATTTCAGACTCCATGTATTTCTAAGATAACCAAAGATGTGCGGGTCGTTAAATAATGCTGATAGAATAATCTCTCTGTTTTCATCTGTTATGCCAGATTTTGTTCCGCCAGGTTTCTTCATCTTTATTCTATCTATCCCACTTTGGATATAAGCGAGCAACCCATCTCTGTACAGACCTGCTGCTGACTCCGTGTTCATTTGCTATGTCTTCGTAAGTTCTACCTTCAGCTTTTTGGAGTATAGCCAGTAGCCTGCGGTATTCTTTTTTGTTACCCGTATTCTTCATAAATGACTTTAATTTGTTCCTCTGTCCTATGGTAAGTTTGAGTTTGAAAGGATGATTCACAGAATGAAAATATCTCCTTTGCTAAGCTTTAACTATTTCCAAATCTAGGTTATGTAATGAACAAATAACGACATAAATTCAGACACTTCACTTAGTTAATATATCACTCCTCGATCCGGACCATGAATAATGGGATATTTATCTCCGCCGGTGTCCTTAAATTACCCTAATCAACCTTGTGTTTATATGAAAATGCAGAAGGAACTGAGCAAGTTCTGTCCTAAATGCAAGACCCATACAGTCCAAGCAGTGGCCATATACAAGAAAGGTAAGGATCGAAAGACTGCAGAGGGTGCACGCCGGCACGCAGAAGACAAAAAAGGATACGGAGGACAAAAGTTCCCAGAATTGAAGAGAACTGCCAAGACAACAAAAAAAATTACTTTGCGTTATACTTGTAAAAATTGTCAGAGAAAGACAATGAAGCAAGGTATGAGAATGCGTAAATTGGAGATCCAACCATAGAAAAGGTGTTCATGGTGCGTAGAAACAATATAATGATTCCAAAACCACGCAGTAACTTTCTGTCTATTCAATGCACAGAATGTGAAGAAAAGAAAATTATATTTACTCACACAACAACAGACATTCATTGCAAAAATTGTGGTCAACTAATTGCTAAAACGGCAGGTTCTAGGGCAAATATTCTGGGTAAAGTTTTGAACACCCTTGACTAACTACACTAAAGCAGTCTTTCTGCAACCTCAAGTTCCTCTCTTGTATTTACATTGACAGCAATTTCCTTTTCATTCATTATCAGATAATACTCCTCTAACTTACAATCATCATCAATTTTCGAGGAATCAATGATGTTTATACCAGAATGACAATATTCTTTTGCTCCAATTGTGATTACTACACTTGGTTTTATACCTATGCTCTGAACGTACTGCTTTTCTGAAACTATAGAAATACATGGTAGTTGAGGCAAGCAACTGTAAATGATATTCTGAACAATTTTTGGATTTAATAATGGAAGATCTGACGATACTACAAAAACCATGGCTGGTTTTAGGTTCTTGAGAACCATACATAGATCTCTGGAATAACTTGTTCCTTCAGTCTCTATCACGTCGATTAGATCAGGTGAACAATAACTAAGAAATGCGCTTGTTTTTGGTGTATTAGAACTTGATACTCCTACAATTCTTCCGAATTTTTTAGACGCTGCAAGTGCATGCAGGACATGTTCAATCATAGTTTTATCCTTTAATTTTAATAATGGTTTTTCAAAATCGGCAGAGTGTCTCATCCGACTTCCTTTACCACCACACATTATAGCAGCTACCATCATCTCATGTTACAAACTACTAGAATTACCGAAATATATGCAATATGGCGAGCAACTTCGTTGACAATAATGATTGCTGTATCACTAGAAGAAAGATCTTTTAAAACAGAGAAACATAACATTGAATTATAATAACTATAATAACAACAATCAACACTACCGGGGTCATTTGGAATGAGGGATTTTTATCATACAGTAAAATTATTTATTGCCTTTTATAGGAACCAGCCAGTCCGTAAATGTGTCTAGTTCCTCACAATCTATATTAACCTTTATCGGCCCTAATGGCGACTCGCGTTCATCTTCAACTGTTACCACAATTCCAGCAGATGCTGCCTGCTTATTTAAAAGAAACCAACTTGTATCTGCTATTCGGTTATCAATCAACATCCTTCGCAGGACACCCATTGCAGATCTAGATCTGATCTGCTCATAAATTGTTCTCAATGGTGCGCTTCCAATAGATCTAGCAATAACTCTGTTTCCATATCTGAGCTCTGGATAGCATTTGTCAATGACATTAGTGATAGCGGAAATTACTTTCTCATAATGTTCAGAAGGGTTTACAAGAGCCTCCACTTTTAATTCAATTTTAGCTTTGACCGGCGATTCTTGCATTGGTTATATACCAATAATAGTTTTACTCATTATTATCCTCATCAATTTCATCAATCCATTTTTGAATTAATGCAAAGGCTTTTCCCTTTAATTGTCCTATTGTTTGATTATTGTTAGATACTGCATCATCAGCCAAAGCAATTGCTTCACTCACTCCTATTTTCAACTCACGTTTATCTCGTGTGATAAGTTCCTCTATAATTGATGGTGCATCTGTTCTAGCTCTCTCCTTTAGATGTCCAAATCTTGTATTTGTTGATGCGTGAATTGCAAGTAACTTAACATGGCCAACAGTTTTTAATACTTCAACTTCAGGAATACTCCGTATACCATCAATAACCACATTGCCTATGTTGATACCATTATCGATGTCTCTTTGCATTTTTCTTAAAACTAAATGGGCGACTGCTCCTGGACCTAAATCGCAGCGTAATTTTATCATTAAATTACCTAAATTAGTATCTGTCGGCTCTAAATCTTGTCGTTTAGCCTCCTCCCTTACGATATCTCCCATCGTCATTAATGAAAATCCTTTTTCCTTAAGTGAAGCTGCAACGGTGGATTTGCCAGAGCCAGGCATTCCTGTTAAGCATACAATAAGCCGCTTGATTTTCATTTCTAAATTCATTCATTCTTCTTGTTTCTTGTTTTTTAACATATATTTAATCATCTAACAATAACGCCACTTTATGATCATTGTTGGTTTTATGGAATAATCAATAGATGTGATAATATGCCTAAGGGTCACTATTTTGCTATTTATAGTCTCTATTCAGATATTCTTATAATTCCATGATATGTATAACACAATCAAAATAGATTGAGTTATTTGAATCACATACGGACATTTGTTGCTCTGGATGTATCCAATAAGACAGCAATTGAGAAACTGCAGGAGGAATTAGCAAACGTTGCTAGATGGGGTCCACAGGAAGTCAAACCAATTGAAAAACAGAATTTTCATTTTACTCTTATTTTCCTTGGTGAAGTAGACCTAGGTACAATTGATAAAATCAAAGGTAAATTATCAGAACTACAATTTGAGCCAATTAAAATAAGTTACACAGGTCTCGGGGGATTTCCAAACCCAAGCTTTGCTAGAGTTGTTTGGATTGGTGTAGATGAAGAAGGAAGAAAAAAACTTGATAGTCTTGCAGAAAAGGTCACATCAAAAATGGCTGATATTGGTCTTACATCAAACAAGCCATTTAGTCCCCATATCACATTATTTCGCATAAAAAGGGGTGAATTGAAGATACCACGACAAATACTGTCTAAATATAACGCCATAACCTTTGGTCCTCCTGACATTATTGACAAAATACATATGAAGAGAAGCAAACTGACTCAAACAGGCCCAATTTATTCTAATATATTTACGGTGTACGCAAAATGACTTCACTGAGGCATATCATATCTAAAGCATTACAATGCTGCGAGCCATCTCTTAAGGAAATTAAAAAAATAAATACAGTTGCAAACGAAACAAAAAAACTTGTTAATAAATATTCTTGCCCAAAAATAGTAGACGTCGTTTTTGGGGGATCATTTGCGAAAGGAACATGGTTGAAAGGAGATGCAGATATAGACATCTTCATAAAAATAAATCCTTCCGTTGATGATGAAGAATTTGAGCAAATTGGTAAAAAAGTTGGATTGGAGTCACTGAAAAGTTACAAAACATATCTCCGTTACTCTGACCACCCTTATGTTGAGGCATTTGTAAAAGGAATTAGAGTCAATGTTGTGCCATGTTATAACGTGGAAAAAGGCAAATGGAAAAGTGCCGCTGATAGATCCCCATTTCATACTGAATATATCAATAACAATTTAGATGAAGAAAAAAGAAAACAGGTTAGACTATTAAAGAAGTTTTTAAAGTCTGTTGGAGTATACGGAGCTGAAATAGCTACAAACGGTTTTAGTGGGTATGTTGCAGAGATTTTAATTTTGAAGTATGGTTCCTTTGAGACAGCATTACAAGCACTATCAAATGTCGGAGGAGAAAAAAATGTAATCGCTATAGGCAAGGCTGATCAAGACATATTAGAATCTTTTCATGGACCTATTATCATAATTGATCCAATTGATCCTAGAAGAAATTTAGGTGCAGCAATTTCTGCAGAGAGTATTGGTAAGCTTGTACTTGCAGCTCGAGCAATTTTGGCAAAGCCATCGCTAGATTTTTTTAAAGAAAAAGAAAAAGAAAAAAAATATGCTGAGGTTTCTAAAAAGCTCTATGCAAATTTACTCATAGTTGAATTTACTTATCTCAAACGCAGTCCAGACGTGATTTGGGGTCAGCTGAAAAGCAGTCTGAATGCGATGTCAAAACAGCTAAAGCTAGCTGATTTTAGGGTAATTCGAAGTATATGCCTAACAGATGAGGAAAACTCTGCTGCGTTGGTATTCTTGTTAGAATCAATTACTTTACCGCCATATGCTGAAAAGATTGGTCCAGAAATCCATAGGAGAAATGCTACTGCGAATTTCATTTCAAAGAATAATAAAGAGGCTTTATTGATGTGGATTGACCGAGAAATGAAAGTCAAAAGTTTAGTTAAGAGGAAGGCCACAGATGCAAAAGATTATCTCAGACCACTGTTGACTAAAAGAATTGAAGATAAAGGAATTAAAACGGAGCCAATAGAAGATACTACAGGGGCAATTCTTATTTATACGGGAGATGAGCGAAAAATAAAGGGGCTAGTAAAGAATGCAGTCTACAAGCTTATCACAACAGAGTCCAATATTTTCCAATAAATTTGCTATAGGTTCACCCGAACTTGCTACTATTATTTCATATCCACAGCTGAACTATAAAGAATATGATAATCGCCTGAAGGAACTATATTCACTCGAAATTGGGTATGTTTTAGCGGTGGGAAGACTAAAGATCGGTAAAATACCCATTGCAGGCAAAGGCTGCGTGAGCCTTGTATTAAAAGCACAGATTAAAAATAAAATTTGTGCTCTTAAAATAAGAAGAACTGATGCAAATAGAAAGACAATGGAAAGGGAAGTATCCTTACATCAAATAGCAAACTCAGCAGGCGTCGGACCTAGTATCTTTAGATACTCAAATAATTATATTGTGATGGAGTTTATTGATGGTTTGAGCATAATTGATTGGGTTAAACAGAGGACTATTACGGCCGATCAGGTTCGCAACCTTGCTATCGACATACTAGAGCAGTGTTACAACCTAGACAGAGTACATATAGATCATGGAGAACTAAGTTGTCTAGATCATCATGTAATTGTTTCAAAGTCTAATGCTGCCAACATCATTGACTTTGAAAGCTCCAGGTACTCAACGAAGGACGTGTAATGTAACAGCGGCAGCCCAATCGCTATTTCTAAATGGGCCAATCTCGAAAAGGATGAATGAACTCGTACATTTTAATAAAAGAGAAAAAATCATCCAGGCATTAAAGATCTATAAGTGGAATCAAAACAGAACCAACTTTCACAATATTGTGAGCACGGTTTGGTAGCTCAAGCGACATATAGATAAGTGAATATAATAAATTGCATGAGAAAGGATAACCCTCAATTAGTGATTTTGTTATACTTGATAAATCTGTGTGAAAGCATTTTAAGGTTAATGTGAACTGTATCAATGACGTACTAGGCGCAACTATAGAGCAAATTCATACAGAGAGTGCAGAAGAAAATCAAACGTTATCACAATTGTTTGCCCTTCTGTGATAAAGTTAACAGACGTGATAAGAGTGATAAGAGTGATAAAAGTTTTCAGAGTGATAACTCATACTCATGCTAGATGATAACCATATTTTACGTGATAAGGATCTTGTGACAAGAATCTTGGTTAGTGATAACATTCTATAAAGTGATAACAAAATTTTCCAGAAAAAATTGATCAAAAAAAGTTTGTTTTTTGCCAGTTTTAGCCACTTTTATACAAACCGTTATAAAATTAAAAAATATATGATAGTAAGTAAAACAAAAACTGGGAGAAATCTCTTCACATAAATTTGTTGTGTGTATCAATTAAAACTAATTGAGGTCTAAAAAATACACGCCTTAAGGCATTTTATGCTCAGCCTTAAAAAGAATCAGGATTTACCTTGCGTGATAAGTGATAAAGTGATAAATGTCAACACCTAACACTAAGCCTAAGAAAAACAAACTGACACCAGTTGGTTTCAGAGTTAATGACGAAGCATATGATTATGTAAAGAAATTTGTCTGGTTGATTCAGAAGCATATGATTATGTAAAGAAATTTGTCTGGTTGATGATTCATACATGGAATGAAGATGATGGAGCAGAAAAGGTTGCCGCCGTACTGAATGATGGAGTAAAATCAAGATTAGACCATATCACAATTCCAGAAGTTGAAGCACTAAGACCTCTAGTGAAAAAGTATGGTAGGTATGAAGTTGTAGAGCCTGACAAGAAATTCAAGGCTGAAAAACTACCACAAAAGCAAGACGTTAAAAATAATGAAACTGTAACTCCGCAGATGAGTGCTCCAGATTTTACTAATCAGCCAATTCCAACATTTGGACAAACTAATGCATGCCAAAACAGCCCGCAGTAATGGGTAATCCAGTAGATAGCATTTTAGCTTGGGTTCTAGACAAAATGCCGAAAATTCACTATTCAAAGATTGAATCATTCTTACTTCTATTCCAAGCATCGCAGAATTATTTCATGGGTAATTCTATGGTTCTGAATACAATGATTAGAGATTATTTTGGAGATCAGAATGGTCAGATTGCTTTTGATACGTTCTCACAGATGGTAAAACAAAATCTTCCTCCAAATCAACAGTTAGGAGGTACCTGAATATTAAACAGGATGAGGTAACAATGGTAACATGTATGGTGGAGGTTCCATGATGGGCGGCGCCATGGGAATGCAAAATCCATACTTACAAAACAATCAGTATGTACAGATGGGTATCTTACCTCCAGGAATTGATCCTTCATCTCCATATGATCTGATTTTTACAAAAAAAAGCAAAGACAGCAAAAGATGAAGAATTTGAAGCCAGAATGCGTCGTGTCATGAACATGAAGATGATGGACGTAATGGGTACCAATGGAGGCAATAGTGCTAATGGAAGACTTAAGGTAAGTATGTTTTTAGGTAAGATTAATTAATTGCTTATTTCTTGAATTAACATCTTTACTGTATTGATGTCAAGATCGAGCTGATCGGCTATCATGTCCTCAGCAATACCAGAGTCATGAAGATTTCTTACTATTTCTTTCTTTTCTTTGTTTATTATATTTGATGGCGGATATAGTAAAAGCTCTGATTCAACAGTTTGAATATATTGTGAGACCTTTTCTACTAGATCTTCTGAATTGGCAACTTCATCGGCTGAAAATACAAGCACATGTTCTTTTACTGGCATACTTAACATTTTTACTTTATCATAAGTATAAATAACATATCTTAAATTTCCCAATTCTGTTGTAAACATTTTTCTTAAGTCTACGATATAGGCAGATTGGGCCAAACTTAACTCGGGATTTTTTCCCTTGAGATGTTCTTCAATGCCAGTCCTCACACTCCCAGCGTACAAGCGGCCAGATTTTTCAACTATTCCGGCAAACCTGATGTTAGAGTCGAGATTCAAAATATTTTTAGAAAATTGTTCCGATTTCATATAATGTAATCTGTTAAAATTAATAGATCATATAGTCTTTTTGCATAAAGGCGAATGTTTTGCTAAATGATTCGTTTTTTGAGAATACAAAATAGCATAAATCATTTCTCACAACATAGGAAGTTTATATTCTATTTGATAATAAATATAATAGCATTACATTTGATTGTATTCATGTTAATTGTATTAGCACCTTTTGATTATCTGCTTGATGTCAAATGAATATATTTATCCCCTCGTCAGTCTATCTCTGCATTTTCCTATAGATATTATTTCGTTACATGTTTAGTCACTTATGACTCGTATCCTGATAAACAATCGAGCTTTACTATCACATTAATAGTGCTATACTGTACTATTCTTCTTTTCGTACTCAGTAATTTGGTGCTCTAATTGCAAGGTAAATCCTATATCATCCAGACCTTCAATCAATGTCTTTTTTCTGCATTCGTCTATTTCAAAGTGTATGATTTTAGAACCCGCAATTACCATCTGTTTAGATAAATCAACCTCAATCTCTATATCATCAGCGTTTCTGAACAAATAATCAACTTTTTCATGGCTCAAACTAATTGGTAAAATTGCATTTTTGAAACAGTTACTGTAGAAAATATCTGCAAACGACTGTGCAATTATTGTCTTGAATCCATAGTCTCTGATAGCCCAAACAGCATGCTCTCTTGAACTTCCACTACCGAAATTATCACGTGTAAGCAATATTTGTCGCGCTCTATATTTTGGATCATTTAATACAAAACTTCCTTTTGGTTTTCCTTCTCTGTCAAACCTCCAATCGTAAAACAGATACTTGCCAAAACCAGTTCGCTGAACTAGTTTGAGAAACTGTTTTGGAATTATTTGATCTGTATCTATGTTTGCCATGTCAAGAGGAGTCATTTTGCTTTTGATAACCCTAAAAGTTTCCAATTCTTTTTTCTCCTTCTCCTTCTTAGAACCATTCCCTTACATCTATGAAGTGACCCTCAATTGCTGCAGCGAGCTGCCATAACTGGGCTAACGAGGTGTGTTCTTCCGCCACTTCCTTGGCGTCCCTCAAAATTCCGATTTGAAGTACCTTGCACAACAATCACCGGGTGAGAGAATGTCAGAATTCATTCCAAGACACATGCTCCAGCCAGATTCTCGCCATTCAAAGCCAGCATCCTTGAATACTTTGTCTATTCCTAGCTTTTCTGCATTTATTTTTACTTGTTGTGAGCCCGGTACTACCATGGCTCTGACTTTAGGTGATACTTTTTTTCCTTTTACGACAATTGAAGCTTCTAGTAAGTCCTCTAATCTGGAGTTGGTGCATGAACCTATGAATACACGATCAATCTGAATATCCGTAACAAGGGTACCTGGTTCAATGGCCATGTATTCTAAAGCACGTAAAGCGGCTTTTCTCTCATTTTCGTTTCCCTTCGCATATTCTTCAGGATAAGGAATCGTGTCGGTAACATCTATTATCATTGAAGGGTTAGTTCCCCAACTGACCTGCGGTACAAGATCATTAACATTGAAAGTAATAGATTTGTCAAAGCGTGTATTAGCATCAGTCTTCAAATTCTCACGCCAAAAATCAACCATCTTTTCAAATTGTTCATATTTTGGGGAATACTTCCTCCCCCTGATGTAATCAAACGTCTTTTGATCAGGAGCAATTAATCCTGCTCTGGCGCCAGCTTCAATGGACATATTGCAAATAGTCATTCTCTGCTCCATAGAAAGATCGCAGATTGTATCACCCCTGTATTCTATAACAGAGCCTGTGCCGCCTGCGGTACCTAACTTTCGAATTATTGAAAGAATGATGTCTTTCGCAGTAATAGCATGTGGATTTCTGCGTCTACCGTTGATATTAATTGCAAAAGTTTTTGGTTTGTACATCCATAAACATTGAGTAGCTAAAACATGTTCGACTTCACTAGTACCAATACCGAATGCCAGTGTACCAAACGCACCATGTGTTGAAGTATGGCTATCGCCACAAACGATCGTTGTTCCAGGAACAGTAATGCCTAACTCAGGGCCAATAATATGCACAATACCTTGATTTGAATCATTAATGTCAAAAAGGGTGATCCTAAAGTCTCTGCAATTTTGCGTCAATGTCTGAATCTGTATAGAAGAAATTTGATCAACGATTGGAAGAGATCTGTTGTTTGTTGGTATATTATGGTCCATAGTTGCAAATGTTAGGTCCGGACGCCTTACCATTCTACCATTTAATCGAAGTCCCTCAAATGCTTGAGGTGACGTAACTTCATGAATTAAGTGACGATCTATGTATATTAGCGATGGTCCGCTTTTATCTTGTCTTTCAGGATGCACCAGATGGCTTTCCCAGATCTTCTCAAATAGAGTCTTCGGCATACTATCGCTTCTTTCAATTAATATGGAACCGAAATATAAAATCATATGCTAATAAACCAGAACTATAGACAATACTTAAATCTGGTATTGATTCTGGTATGCGTAGTATGCATCGTGAAGATAACAGGTATATTGAATATGTCACAGAGCAGATCAAGAAAGGAACTACTACATGTGCATTGACTTGCAAGGATGGCGTAGTACTAGCCGCTGATACACGTGCAAGCGCTGGTCTATTTATTGCTGATAGACATGTAATGAAAATCCAGAAAGTTGATAGGCACCTTGGGATGACAATGGCAGGAGGAGTAGCTGATGCCCAGAATGTTGTCGACATTATGCGTTACAATGCAAACATCTATCGACTTTCAAATAAGGAATTAATGCCAGTGAAGTCGGCATCAAGACTATGCTCTAATGTACTATTCAACCAACGATACTTTCCTTATTACGTTCAGATTATTGTTGCAGGATATGATAAGGAAGGGGGACAGATTTACAATATTGACTTGTTTGGTTCAATTACAAGCGAAAAATTCATCTCTACTGGCAGCGGTTCTCCAGTAGCTTATGGTTATCTTGGATCTGAGTTCAAGGAAGGATTGAGTGTAAATGACGCTTACAAGGTAGCGATACGTGCGATTGGCAGCAGCTATTCGAAGAAACGCAGGTACTGGTGACGGTATCAATGTTGTTATCATAGACAAAGACGGCTATCGCGAGTTACCAAAAGAAGTCAAAGAGTCTGTTAGCGTAGTCTAAGAACCATTGGTTTTATATGATTTATAAATATCGTTTTTTTTGGAATTATATTGGAGAGATTTGTTAACAATAAATTCTGCTCATGGATAAACTAGCTTGGTATTTCCTTCGTAAGAGAAATAGTTTCTTGCTGTTAAGGTCTACAAATATTCTTTGTACTTCAAAGTCGAGCAAACCATCTTCTATTAAAAGAGGACACGAACAACGCTGATCTAAATCAAATCCTATTGTTTTTGCAATATTATTTTAGTAAAATAGGAAGTTTTAATCTATAAATGGATGTTTTGCACAAAAATCATCATTCATTGTATCGCTACCAAAAAACATAGTGGATAAATCTTAGTATATTGTGAGGATCACATAAATTGATGACTCATAAACCCATCACAAAAGATTCCTGTATATGATTCAAGCAAGAACCTTCAGTCACAAATATAAAAAAGGAACGTTATACAAAAAGAAAGAATTTCAAAAGCCGCCTAAACTAACTAAGAAATCGAGACAATATGCTACTTTTCGATTTTTAAACGACCCTGGCGTATCTTCCCCGCTGTTCAATTTCTGAGACATTTTCTAAAACCTTGTGTGTTCTATTTTTGCTTGCTATTGTTGAATAACCTTTTATAAAGCTGTTGTATGCATCTTTATATATGGATACATGTGCGCTACTAAAGGCTTCCTTTATTAATCTAATATCTACTGCTCGGTCTTCCATGCGTGTGGAATAATATGATAGACCATAATCAAGCAAGACCAGTCTTTTGCCACTAATAAAATTTGAAGTTGTAAGATCGCCATGTATGATATTATTTGAATGAAGCAAAGCAGTATACATTCCAATTTCAGAGCATAATTGTGGTGTTATTACTTCCTTAACATTATTTCCTTCTACAAACTCCATTATGATCTCAGCATGCAAAGGATCTATGAAATGTATGAATGGAGATGGAATGCCTGCTATTTTTGCGGACAGAAATCATTTTCGCTTCGTGAATCGTTCGATATTTGCGAATTTTATTATCTAAAGATTTATGACGATACGGTTTAGATGTTCTGATCTTTGAAATGACTTTCTTACCGTCCCAGCCTGTTAGGTAAATATCGGCTTCTGCGCCCTTTTTAATTAATATTTTTCGATGCTGCAATCGTATATATCTTCGAGCAAGATCATAAAAATATGACTTCCGTTAAACCAAGGCCTGGAGAGAAGAAGATTCTGCAAGAAGATTGTGCAGAAGATAAATTAAAAAACGGCATACTTACTCTGACGAATCAGCGAATGCTCTTTGAGGAGACTGAGGGAAGCATAGCAACTTTGTCAAAAAAGACTGGAGCAGTAGTATTAGACATTTCGCTTGATAAAATATACATCCGTAAAATCTGAAGGGTTTCTTGTAAAGAAGGTTGTAATTGTTTCAGATGACAAGCGATACAAGTTTGGCGTCTTTAGCACTGGGAAATGGGCAAAAGCAATCGAGGAACAGATAAATGCAAAAAAATGAGATAGTTATGTACGCCAGCTAACGTCTACCGTATCCAATCGCCAAGACTGGCGCACAAAGGATTCTTCTATGCTTATTTCCATTTTGGTTGTCATAAAATGAAGGATTCCAGTCCAAGCAATTTGTGCTCCATTATCTCCTGCAAATTGAATGGGGCAGACATACAAAAATGCATTCTGCCTATTACAAGCAGTTTCAAGCATTTGTCCCAGCCTCTTGTTTGCTGCGACACCCCCTACGATCATAATTTCCTTTTTGTCGGTAAATGAAACTGCCCGCTCTATTGTCTCTGTGACCATTGCAAATGCAGTTTCTTGCAACGAATAACATATATCTTTCAACGCATTATTTTTATTTGAAGCGAGTCTTATAGCAGACGTCAGTAAACCAGACAGTGAGACATCGTTTCCTTTTACAATATATGGTAATTGCAGATAATTACCAGATGACTGCGATGCGAGTTGTTCTATTCTATCTCCACAAGGTGACGCAAAACCCATCATTCTTCCAAACTGATCAAGCAGCTGCCCAATTGTAATATCCAGAGTTTCACCAAATACTCTCCACCTATTATGGGAAAAAGCTAGTATCATGGTATGGCCACCAGATACTAGCGAGCACCAAGGGATCAGAGGCACCTGTAAGCATTGCTCCAAGTTCGATATGGCCTAACGCATGATTAACAGGGATAAGGGGTTTCTTATGAAATGTCGCAAGAGTCCTTGCAACTACAGCTCCTACGCGTAAGCAAGGTCCTAGTCCAGGACCAGCAGAATAGGCAATGATATCCACATCTTTGATTAAGATGTTTGCTTCTTTTAACGAGCGCTTCAAAACAGACGAGGACGTTTCAGAATGATGTCTTGATGCTTCGCGAGGATGAATTCCTGACCCTCCAAGTGATTTATAATGATCACGTATATCCGAAAGGATTTTCCCTCCCTTCTTATTTGAAGAATATTGTATGACAGAGCATCCAAATGTATGAGCAGTGCTTTCTATCCCAAGGCATAGCATTTCGTTTATTATCTCCTGCTCGTAGCGGAAACTATTTTGATAACATCATTGTTCTTGAGCTATATTCACCCCCAAGTCTTTGCTTGCTCCGAATATCGATTGCATACAAGAAGCCAATTCCTAGATCGGCATGAATTTTGTTTGCTAGATCTTTTGCAGTTGAGCCTCTGGATAGCAAACGTGCATCTGGTAGAATGTTCCCGTTTTTATCCATCAATTTTATATCGTCTTCAACAGGATAAACAACAATTAGATTTAACAGCTTGAAACATACTAGGTTAATGACTTCTTGTACCGCTGGTTGATCCATATTTCGCAATTGGCCATCTCACAATATCAAGTGCTTTCTTTTGTCCTTCATTTAACGAAACACCTACTTTGAGGTTAAATGAATTGTCACCTGGTAAATAATTCAAGAGTCTCTTCTTTGTTGCCCGTCTAAGCAAAGCCTCTGCCTCACATACACATGGAACTACTTCTAGACCAGTATTTCTGATCTTTGTAATATTGTCATCTGCGGGCGTCAAATCGGCTTTATTTGGCAGCAATAACGATTGGTTTTGATTCTACTCTAATTTTTTTACATAATTCAAATATGTCTCCTTCTGTCCAGTTAGCTGGTTTTTTGTTGTATAGCCCCATTTCATTTAGGGCTTTGATGATGTAGGACTCTCCAATATCAAGACCAGATAAGCGTTTAGCGAGTATCAATTCCAGTTTTTGTTCCTGACGTTCTACTTCTCTTCCAATCTTGTTCCAATCTCTGCTAACAATGGAAGCAAGCCAAAGATCAAATTCCCTCTCTACGAATTTGATATCAAATAAAGGGTCTCCTGTACCGATAGGAATCGGTTTACCTTCGCTATCTGTAGAACCAGATGCATCTACTATATGAATTAACGCCTCAGCCTGCCTTGCGTCATCGAGAAACTTATTTCCAAGGCCTTTACCTTGATGGGCTCCTGGAACAAGACCAGCTACATCAATTAATTTTATTGGGATGAATCGATTACCGTCAACACACATCGAATGAATAGGATTATCTTGAACTCCAAATTCTCTACATACGCATTTTACTCTTGTAAAGGTAACTCCAAAGTTAGGATTGACCGTTGTAAATGGATAATTAGCAGTCTGTAGAGAGAGGTCGGTGGCTGCATTAAAAAAAGTGGATTTACCGACATTGGCTTTACCTATAAGACCAATGAGCATATTATATCGAAGGCCTAGTCCCTGCATTAATGTCTTTCAAATTTTGTTTTTTATTGTATTCAAAAAAATTCTTTTGTCTATCGCTAAGAGGGAAAGATATAGTTCTGCTATTTCATAACTGTCATACGGTCAGCTTGTTAATTTGAACACAATCATTGAGCCTTCGCTATCGTATCTGTTATATATGGATATATAAATTTGGACAAGATTTTTATCTTAATCGGGAAAGAAAACGGTTGGAAAAGAAGTGGCTGGAATTGTTGCTATTTATAATCTAGGTGAAGAAAAAGACAGTAGCGTAATTTACTATCTTGCACATTCAATGTTAATGCTCCAACATAGAGGGAAAGCGTATTGGCAGATGGCGGTAGGAAATGGAATGGCGGGAAGAGAAGGATCATTTCCATCAGACGAAAATCTTTTAAAAATAGTCCAACAAGAGAAATTATATGGCACTAATGGAATAGGGTATCTTTCAAAGAGATCTCCACAATTCCCTAGCATGAATGCAATACGTATTGCACTCGACGGCTTTTTTGTAGATACAGAGAAATTACATTTACATCCTTATATCGGACCAGCCAAGAACTCAGATTCACTTTTTAAAATTTATTATATTTTTAAGCAATTATTAATTAAGAGACAAAATGCAGAACGAGCAGGCTGAATTCTTAGACAGACACTTACGAGGAAACCTGATTATAAAGCTGGAGGATGACATTTATGCTTATAGAAATAGCAGCGGTTTCAAACCCCTTGTTAATGCAAAAAACAAAAGCAAGACATGGAATATTATAGCATCAGAAAATTCGCTACGTACTTCATTAATCGATATGGAATTTAATGATGTTAATGCAGGTCAATTGATAAAGTTAGGCAAGAAGAATGGATTGGAAATTTTGGCAAGTTTGCCACATGCAAGAATCATGATGGATCCGTTTGAATTTATCCGAGAATCACATGTGGCAACAGTATTCAACGGAAAAAGTATTTATGCAATAAGGAAAAGCATTGGTAAAGAGCAAGCAAATGTCCTTGCAAAGGATATAAGTATTGACTCGGCATACGCAGAACCTGATTACACGCGACCGATGACATTAGGGTTTAGCACTGAGTATCAGAGATATTCCAAAACTTTTCAGATTTCTGAGGGAATAATCAAGGACAGATATGACGATTCAGACCATATGATTGATTTCTCTGAACAAGTCAGCAAAAACAAATTACTTACAACAGGAAAGTCGCTGAAATTTGTCATTCAAAAGTTAGTCGAAGATAAAAAAATAGGGACAATTCAAGGAACTATTCAGACCGGCAGTACCGCAAGAGAAACGATCTATTACTTACGCAAAGCAGGTGCGAAATGCATAGAAGTCATTGTGAGCTATGTTCCTACTGTAGACGGTAGGCAAGTTGGACTGTACACGCAAAACAGAGATCTGATTGCAAATAAATATGTGGGTCTAGTATCCTCTATTGATGAACTTAATGAGAAAGTTACAAAAGAGGTAGGAGCAGATACTTTATATTACAATTCCCCTGAAATACTTGCACACGGCATAGGCGTATGTGAAGATAACCTTTGGTTTCCCGAATGGGTAAGATTTCTAGATTATAGACGATGAGCAAAAAAAGCGATATGGACCTAAAACGAATTCAGAATAATCCATATAAATCTATAATTCTTTTAACAGACGGTAAGAATGAGAATCAAGGATTTATTATAGAGCATATCGAGCTTCGTCAGTATATTGAAAAGAGAGATCCTGCCTTAGGAAATTATTCATTAATAACCGCGCTTATTCAAACAAACAAAGGTACAGTAGAGATGAAGTATGATGAAGGTTTCAGAGGGAATGATGCAATTGAATCTCCACTACCATTCTAAGGCGAGCACCTTGGTTTTGCAGCTTTAATTAATCGTGCATTAATAGAACTACAAAGTTAATAGCATGAATACACAAAAAACTCAATTGTTGTGGTTGGTGGCGCTATCTTCTCAATCTGGCCGGTTATCAGACGAAGAAAAATGGATTTGTAACCAATGAACTTGACGTAGACAATATCAAATAATAAACTCTTGCCTTCAGTCAAGTATTGTGCTCGAAATTAAGAAAGGATTAGGGTCTTTCGATAAAGCATTGTTAATCCCAGCATCATACTATGGTATTATGGAATGAAGAATAGATGAGTTGTTGGTGATAATAGGATGGAGAGAATGGCGAATGTAATAGCAAATGCAGAAGAAGCGGTAATAAATTTACATAATATGTTGATGAGGGATTTGTAGATATTGTTATAGCAAATTCGAACCCTTGCATAAAGATAATGTGAAACTATTTGTACTATAAATCGCTCGGGTTTAATGATGTTAGCAAGAAACTGGGATCCAAAACAAACTAACTTATCTTAATGCGTAATTTTTTTTATGCAATGTTGTTAGTCTAAACATACTGAGGTGTCTCAAGCTATGGACTATTATATTCTAATAATTATACCATTTT
Organism: uncultured Nitrososphaeraceae archaeon; assembly: GCA_963825865.1. Taxonomy (GTDB): domain Archaea; phylum Thermoproteota; class Nitrososphaeria; order Nitrososphaerales; family Nitrososphaeraceae; genus CAWGVG01. The sequence goes on from CAWGVG010000014.1 coordinate 42,912, forward strand.
TCTTTAGATAATTTTTGACTTTATCGATAGTCGACTTCTCGTAATGAAAAATGGATGCAGCCAAAGCTGCATCAACGTCTGTCTTTTTAAAAATATCCAGCATATGCTCTGGTCTTCCGCAGCCTCCAGAGGCTATAACTGGTATACGAGCTGTTAAACAAATAGCTTTATTCAAATTAGTATCATATCCGTTTTCAGTTCCATCTGTGTCAATGCTAGTTAGGAGAATTTCTCCAGCACCAAGAGATTCTACTTCCTTTGCCCATTGTATTGCATCGATTTCCGTCCCCTTTTTGCCACCATAAATTATGACTTCAAACCAATACTTCTTTTTTCCATCTTCACTATTAAAAAAAATCTTACCCCCTTTTCCATAGTTTCTTTTTGCATCTATTGCAACTACTATGCACTGCTTACCAAAAATTGACATTAATCTACTAATTAAGTCTGGGTCTTTTACAGCCGCGGTATTTATAGAGACTTTGTCAGCCCCACTAAGCAAAATATCTCGTGCATCATCTAAATTCTTTATTCCGCCTCCAACGGTAAAGGGAATATCAATAACACTTGCCACATTTCGAACAACATTCTTCATAGTCTCTCTTCCTTGTTCGGAGGCGGTAATGTCAAGAAAAACAAGTTCATCGGCACCTTGTTGACTATATTTATCAGCAAATTCCACAGGATCACCTGCATCTTTTACTTTAGCAAAATTCACTCCTTTAACAACGCGACCATTATCAACATCCAAACAAGGAATAATTCTCTTTGCTAATGGCGTTTTTATGCCATCACCCCTACTTTTTCCATACTGACCTTGCCATCATACAGTGCCTTACCAAGAATGACAGAAGTGCATCCAGCACTCCTGACCCTGATGATGTCTTCAAGACTTGAAATTCCGCCACTTGCTATTATTCTTGCGCCCGGGAAACTACATGCATGAGCTAAGGTTGTGGTATCCGGTCCAGTCAATGTTCCATCTTTATCTATACTTGTTAGCAAAAATTCTTTTATGCCCATTGCCAAAAATAGTTTTAGTGCATCATCAACCCCAGACCCACTGGACTCTTTCCATCCATCTATCATGACCTTGCCGTTATACTGGTCAATTGAGATTATAATTTTATCAGCTTTTTTTCTGGCAAGCCATCTTATTGAACTAGGTTCCTTATAAGCCATAGTGCCGAGTACAACTTTAGCAGCATTTCTGCTAAACATTTCATTTACTGCATCGGTTGAACGAATACCGCCTGCTACTTCAACAGGAATATTTACCTCCTTAATTAACTTTGTAATAATTTCAATATTGTTCTTACCTGTACGCAAAGTTGCGTCAAGATCTACTACATGCAACATATCAGCACCTGCTGCCTTTCCATTTCATTGCGATTTCAATAGCGTTGTTGCTGTATACTATCTTATTAGCAGGGTTGCCTTTGACGAGTCTTACTACATTACCACACATAATGTCGATTGCTGGTATTACTTTCATTTCTTTTTAGCACACACTTTGAGAAAATTTTTAATCATAGCTGAACCTGCCTTGCCAGATTTTTCAGGATGGAATTGAGTTCCGAAGAGGTTGTCTTTCTCGATTACTGCTGGTATGTTAATCCCATATTCGGAACTCGCAGCAACTATACTTTTACTTTGTGAAGATATATGATAAGAATGGACAAAGTATACCCATGAATTATTTGTAATGCCTTCTAACAACTTACTTTCTTTCTTGGTTATTTCAAGATTATTCCAACCCATGTGAGGAACTTTGACTTTTTGCTTTGGCAGCATTACTACGTCTCCATCTAGCATTTTAAGACCCTCTAGTATCCCTTCTTCACTCCTGTCGAATAATATCTCCATACCAAGACAAATGCAAAGCATCGGCATATAATCATCAACAATAGCTTTTACAAACAATTCTTTACTGGGTTCAATTGATTTTATTGCAGGGTCGAAATTGCCTACGCCGGGCAAAACCAATCCATCAAAGTTGTTGAGGCTCTTCATGTCTCGTATTATCAGGACTTTGTGAGCACCATTTCTCTCCAAAGCCACCTTTAAGCTGAAAAGGTTCCCCGCCCCATAGTCAAATATTGCTACCTTGTTCACTACATTGCACCTTTTGTGCTTGGTACCCCTTCCCTTTGCTTGTCAATGCTAGTGGCCATTCGAAGAGCTACCGCAAATGCTTTTATTGCGGATTCAATTTTATGATGGTCGTTAACTCCGTATTTTACTTTTATATGTATACAGGCATTCAAATTTTGTGCAAGGGATCTTAGGAAATGTTCAAGGTCTTCTCTTAGAATTCCTTCTACATCTCTATTCAATTTTAATTGTACGTTGCAGAATTGGCGTTTCACAAGGTCTATCGACACATATGCTAGAGATTCATCCATTGGAATTATTGCATATCCAAATCTAGTAATTTTGGATCTATCACATAACGCTTTGTCTATAGTTTGTGAAAGTGTAATCGAAACATCTTCTACTAAGTGATGTACAATACCATCATTGGATTTTGCAGTCAGAATAATGTCTATCATGCTATGCTTACCAATAGTGGTGATAAGGTGATCTATAAAGGGAAGACTTGTTTTGACAGTTGTCTTGCCAGTACCCTCAATCTTCACCTCCGCCATGATTGATGTCTCTTTAGTTATTCTTTCCATTTTTGCAGTTCTATCGACAGGCAGCAGATGTAGCCAAGATGATCACATTTTTGCCGACACATTATTTAATATATATGGTAGCTGATTGATGCTTTCAATGATTGCATCTGCGCCATTCTCTCTAAATTGCCTGACAGTACCTGCAGGCTCTTTACTACAACCATAAATACCAACAAATGCGATTTTAACACCCGTTTCCTTTTCCATTCGACGGGCCATTAGTAAGTCCTCAATTGAATCGCCGGCACAAATAGCGGTATTTGCGTCCATAACTCTCATTGCTCTTTTAAGCGCATATGGATTAGGCTTGCCGTATTCTCGTTTTTCATCCTCCAGATACACACAGGCTCTTTGATTAAAAGTATCAAGTATCGGTTTTAGTGAATACTCTGCCGCGAATTTGCTTCTACCAGAAACTACTGCAATATTGTCATTAAACCTCTTTAAGAGAGCTTCAGTTGTTGTTCTGGTAACCATAAGTCTGTCATTTTCAATTAAGGGTTTTCCAAAATAATATTTTGGCTCAAACTTATGCTTTTTCTTGAACAATTTTGGTCCATAAAATAATTCATCGAAAACTGTCGCCAACATACTTAGACCGACTGGTCCAGGATAATACAACATTTTTTTTAGTTTCTGAACGTCATACGAGCAAGAAGATAAGAACTTTTCAACAGAAATGATACCAGTTTCATCTGCATTTTTAGCCACCGAAGAAAGGAACTTCCTTGCCTGTGTAGCGGTCTTTTGGCGATTAGCCAATACTGCGAGAGTTATTGCATAACTCGTATCGGTATCATTGTTAAAGCCTCCTGTTCGCCTCAATTTTAGAATTACCTCTTCCGTAACCAGACCCTTCAAGTTAGAGTTTCGTGTAAAATATTCGAGGATGAACTCTACAGTTTTTTTAATAGCAGAATTATATGATCTTCTTGTATCTAATATAACTCCATCGACATCAAAAACAGCGCAATCGAGCTGGAAAAGACTTGAGTTTTGGACCTATATACGCCCTTTTGCCTATTGTTTTATAAGTTTTTATTTCTAAACTGCCTCTTCTATAGATTTCAGAAATTTATCGTTCATTTCTTTAGTACCTATTGTAGCTCGGATGCATCCTTTGCGACCGTCAATATCGCCGAATGTTTTGATAATTAATCTTTCCTTTTTCAATGACTTTAGGATTGCTTCATATTTTTCGTAAGATTCAAGAAAAATGAAATTGGCATTCGATTTATGCGCTTTAATTCCATTTATTTTAGCAAGCTGGTCTAGTACTCTTTTTCTTTCATTTTTAACCATTTCGATAGTCTTTCTGACATAATTGGATTGGGATAGGACTATACTTGCTATTGTTAATGACAGCGTGTTAAGAGGATAAGGAGACTGGATGGAAGATCTAAATATTTGTGCAAATCTCTCATTTGCTATAAAGTAACCTACTCTAGCTCCTGCTAGTCCGAATGCTTTGGAAAGCGTACGCAATACAATGACATTATCATATTTTGAAGCAACTGACGCCAATGAATAATCGGCAAATTCGACATAAGCCTCATCAACTAAAATTAATTTATCATCAAGTGAGTCTATTATTTCTAAGATTGACTGCTTGTCAAATTGGTTGCCTGTGGGATTATTTGGAGAGCAAATATATGCTATATTGGATTGTTTTGCACTCTGTAAAAATTGAATTTTGTGCAGGGTATTGTCTTCTTTATTCAATGGCACCTTATCTACTGTCACTTCATGCAATTCGCAACGATTTATAAAATATGAAAATGTCGGACTAAAAATGGTAGCCCGCCGACCTTTACCAATAGTTGACAAAATTAATTCAATTATCTGATCGGATCCATTTCCAATTGCAAGATATTTTTTATTAATATCTGTGTACGTGGAAAGCTCTCTGTAAAGCTCTTCAAATTGTTCTAATGGATATTCTCTTAGATCCACATATTTTGCTACCTGTAAAGCAATTTCTGCAATGAATTTTTTGTCCAGAGCAAGGTTTTCATTTGAGTCTAATTTGATGGTGTCTTTAATCCGTTCTGGTCTGTTGTAACTATCAATTTTAGATATTTTATCTAATCTCTCAGAGAACCAATTTTTCATTTTTTCAACCTTTGTCTGACAGCTTCATAATGATTCATCAATCCTTCAGCCACGGCGAGCTCTTTAACTGCTGATTGGACTCTTTTCAAACCTGACTTGGTTGATTGAACAGTATTTACAATCTTTATAAAGTCTAGGACGGAAAGTGATCCCCTGGATTTTCCGAATCCCATTGTGGGCAGAACATGATTAGTACCAAGGCAATAATCACTAGCTGAAGATGGAGTGTATTTTCCAATCAATACAAGTCCTGCTGACGTTATTTTCTTTGAAATGAATCTAGCATTCTCTGCAATTATTTCTAGGTGTTCTGGTGCTACTTCATTTACAAATTCTATCGCAGTAGATTCATTTTTACAGATCGCAATAAATCCGTTTTCTTGCAGGCTTTTCTTGACTATTTCTGCACGCGTGATAATGTTTTTTTCGAGGATGGACTCGATATTATTTGTTACTTGTACTGCTAATTCTTTATAATTTGTTACTAAACCACAGAATGTATCATAACTGTGTTCTGCTTGCGAAATTAAATCCAAAGCGACAAGTTTTGGATCAGCATTTGAATCTGCATAAACTAATAATTCCGTTGGACCAGCAATCATATCTACTGAAACTCTGCTAGAGGCAAGAATTTTTGCAATAGTGACAAACATTCCTCCTGGGCCGACAATTTTGCTAACCTTGTTGATAGTTGAAGTCCCAAAAGTCAAAGCGGCAATTCCTTGAGCACCACCGGCCTTGTAAAACTCATCAACACCACAAATATCTGCGGCTACAAGGGTCAGAGGATCTACAGTTCCATCTTTGAGCGGAGGTGAAATTGCTACTATTCTTTCCACTCCAGCAACTTTGGCAGGGATTGCGCACATTACTGCGGTGCTAGGATACCGTGCTTTTCCACCAGGTATATAACATCCAACACTGGGAATTGGTTGAACAAACCGTTGGATTCTTACTCCTTCTGACGAAATTGCAATTCCTTGCAAACGTCTTAGGAGCACCATCTCATTCCTCAACAATCGCTCTTTCATCATCTTGATGGATTGAATCTGTTTCTTGGTAACCTTGTTATAAGCTTGCAGAATTTCTTCCTCTGTAACTTTTAATGAACTTAATTGAACGCCGTCAAGCTTTTCAGTATAGGCGATAACTGCAGAATCACCATATTTTTCTACATCATCCATTATCGATTTTGTTTTTTGGATCAAGTCCTCTGAAATACAAGTAAAATTGCGTAATTTTGCTGCCAGTAGATTTTGCATTAGTAACAACTATTGTCTTTATCAAGAATTCTCATCTACATTTATCTCATCCAGGGGTAGAATCTGTCTTGTCTCCATTACAACAAGACCTTGTGCGATCTTCCTCATTATTGGAACTATTTTGATAAATTCGTTCTTGTCAATAATTGTGTTAATTCCATACCATCCTTCCTGACTTAACGGACTAATTGTCGGTTTTTTTAATGCAGGCATATTTTTGAGCAATTTGTCGAGATTTTCTTTCTTCACATTGACAAAAATATGGAGTTTTTTGCGGCCTTCAACTGCCCCCTTTAATAATGCGATCATATCTGCAATCTTTTCTCTCTTTTTAGGATCTTTGAGAGCATTTTTGTTTGCTACAAGGACAGCGGTAGATTCCATTACTGTATCAATTATTTTCAAATTATTTTGTGCCAAGGTAGTTCCAGTTTCGGTTATATCAAAAATTGCATCGACGTCTTCTGGAGGCTTCGCTTCTGTAGCTCCAAAGGAAAGAAATATCTGAACATTTTTGTTTTTTCCAAATCTCAACCATGGAGTGATGATCAATGGGTCATCATCTCCAAAATACTTTTGATAAGCATGATTTGATTTAATATGAGAAGCTCCCGTAGTAAGATACTCTGAAGAGAATCTCAGGGGTTTATTTTTCTTTGCATATTCTGTAATTAAACCTGTCAAGTCTTTGACCTCATAATTTTCTGGAATTGCTATTACCTGTCTTACTCGTCCATACTCTAAATCAAGCAATGTCTTAACATCTGCTTTGGCTTCTCTAATCCAGTCCTTGCCTGTTATTCCAACATCATAGAATCCTTCTTGCACATAAGTTGGAATTTCCTGAGGTCTTAAGACTTTGACTTCTATTTCAGGATCACTGAGTCTAATTCTATATGTGCGTCCGCGGCCACTAAGGGAGTGCCATGCCTGTTCGAGAATTTTGAATGTGGCATCCTCAATGCTGCCCTTTGGAACTGCAAATTTCACCGTAGGCATGATAACAATTGAGCAAACCATATTATCGGATATATATTTATAGAGCCGTCAAAGGCGGATCATGTTGCTTCTGCTCGTATGAACTTAACCGTTATGAGTATTCTCATCTTTAATACTGCTATTGTAAATGTTAGAATATCTAGGATGTAGGCAGGTACTTTCAAAATTTAATTAGTAGACCTGCTTCTACCCGTACTCTGCAACATTACAAGAATTTCCTTTGCCCTGTCTACAGTAATATTGCCCTCGTCAGCCATTCTCTTGGCAATCACATCAATCAGTCCTCCTTTAGCTCCTGCCAACGAAGCAATATTTTTAGCGTGGAGTCTCATGTGGCCTTTTTGGATACCTTCTGAAGCTAAAGCTCTGATGGCAGACAAATTTTGAGCGAGACCAATTGAAGCTATTATCATTGCAAGTTCTCTGGCAGTTTTAACACCTAGAATTTTTAATGCCATTTTAGCCATCGGATGAATCGACACAATACCGCCCACAATTCCAACAGCCATTGGTAATTCTATTTCCCCTGCTAAATTGCCTTCTTTAGTTTTATGCCATGTAGTTAGTGATCGATAAGTTCCATTTCTAGAGGCATACGCGTGAGCTCCTGCTTCAATTGCACGAAAGTCCTGTCCTGTAGCCAAGGCAACCGCATCAATGCCATTCATTATTCCTTTATTATGAGTTACAGCTCGATATATATCAGAATATGCAAACGCATATGCATATAATATTCGCTCCACAGTGCCCTCACCTCCCAGCTCCTTTTTATCAAAAATAGCATTGCATTTTACAAGCCTTCTGGTTGCATAGTTTGAAAGGATTTTCACGATAACAGACCCTCCTGTTAACTCCTCTACTTTTGGGGCTATTGCTTCGCACATCGTATTTATTATATTAGCACCCATTGCATCCTTAGTATCAATAATTAATTCTACCAGCAGCATATCTCCCATTCTGTTTTTACTTTCGTCTTGTAATTTTCTGATTTGCAGATCTTTTGCAATTACATATCTGCTCTTTGAATTTGCTATCATAAGTAACCCTGTTTTATTCATTAAAATCCTCTGTTTTGCTGACTCGATAGATATGGGTAATGAAATTACCTGCACTTGACCTATCATTAATGATTCGGTTGCCTGTGCTGTAAAACCACCGGTTGATTTTGCGATCTTGGCTGCTTTGCTTGCAGGCAGCAATCACTGAGGGTTCTTCTATAGCCATTGGAATAATGTACTCTTTGCCATTAATCACGAAATTTGTTGCTATACCAAGAGGAACAACTAGCATTCCGATTGCATTTTCTATCATTCGATTGGCATCATCAAAGGTAAAACCTGATAATGGATCCCTTAGTACATCAATATCTCGCACCGATAGGCCTACTGCTTTTTTTAGATACTGTAAACGTTCGTGCCTATCCATTTCATGCAGCTTTCTTCCTGTTATCAAGACAATATACCATTACATACGTTGTAAAAATAAGGATTTAAAATCTTGTATTACCGAAGTCAAAATACTGTTCATTTACTGTTATGAGCAGGGAATCCTGTTAATTTTATTAGTTGACTTACAGATCGTCAATCAAATTAATGTTGCTATAGTATGAACACACCCTTGAAAAGACATCTATTGAAATTGTCAACGGTTAAGGGAACTTTTAAAGCCTGAATTATTATTAGTATGTAAATACTTACTATTAGTATCACTGTTGTTATTACTGCTAGAAGTATTACCAGGTTTAGGTATGGGTATAGTAGTATCGGATCGTGTCACGAAAATTGTCGCAATACCAGCCACAATTAACGCGATAGCTATAATGACCAACGTTTGATTCATCATTATCTACCGATCAATAGATATGGGAAGGTTTTTAATGTAACCCCGCATCCTCTGATAGTAGTATTATTATGAAAGTTTCTGAGATTATGGCAGACAAAGTTCTGAGCCTAAATTCAGAAGATACAGTTGCAAAAGCGTTAAGCCTGATGCATGAAAATAACATTAACCAGATACCAACAGTTGATGATAATGGAAAGTATCTAGGAATGATATATGCTAAGGAATTCCTTGGCATAAACACTAATCCTACTTCGAAATTGAAAAGTTTTCTTACCAAAACGCCAATTTTGAGTCCAGAAGAGAACATTGAAAGATGCACTCATCTAATTGTGATAACCGGAAATCATGCATTACCAGTTGTTGAGAACGGAAAATTCAGCAGTATCGTTTCAGATCAGGATGTAATATTGACAGCAGATTTCGGTCATGCCATAGTGGATGAAGTTATGTCTGGCGCAATAGTAATTGAAGAGGATACTACACTAAGCAACGCACTGTCAAAGATGAGGCGATACAATATTTCTCGACTTCCAGTAATTAATCCGAATGGTGTTCTTACAGGTATAATTAATTCTTTAGATGTATCTAAAATCATTGCTACCCCAAGAGAAAGAGCTAGTAAATCTCCTGGTGTTGGCACTTTGGCTGCGAGAAGGGATGTTAAAGTCAAAGATATTATGAGAAGAGCAATATCGGTTGAAAGAGGAACCAAGCTTAATAGCATAGTCGAAAGTTTTAGGAGGAATGAGGAAATTATTGTTGTTGGGAACAGAAGACCGATTGGTATAGTTACTATCAAAGATGCATTAGAATTAATACTACCAAAGCGAACCGAGACTATAATCCATGTCGCACATCTTGATAATGAGGAAGCACGCCAAGAAATTGAAGAATACATGACCAAATTTTTAAAGAAAATTCAAGGTAAACTGGAAAACGTGCAGCATGTAATCATTTATGCAGACAAGCATAAGACGCGAAAGTATTCTGTTAGAGCGAGAGTGATTACTGGCAAAGGCATAATTGATGCAAAAGCTGTGGGTTATGATGTACTTAAGCGCCTGTAAAGAATTAGTTTCCAGGCTCGACAGGCAAATCAAGTCTAAACACAGCCAAAAAATAAGAGATAGGCAGCATAGGCAATCTCCTAGGACGACTGCCTGAGGGGCAATAATAATAACATAAATGTGGCGCAGATGAGGAGATTTGAACTCCTGATCGCCCGAGGGCGAATCGGCTTGCTTTCAGTCATTGGACTCAAGGCCGACGCAATAATGCGTTCTCATATTCTTTAGATAGAGAAGACCACTCTGCCACATCTGCTTGCTCATTACGTCACCCCTACTTATTATTATATGTTAATTGTTAGTATGGATGATAATAATAATAATAATGATCAGCCTGGAATCACCACAACATACACCCTTCATCTCTGGCTCAAAACTAAGCAAAGTTAAAGCAATATATCTCCATCTAATTTGCCATGGTATTGTGTTGTTGAGGACAAATTGTGTAATTTACATGTGTGGAAAAATGTAGATGAGCAATATTTATCATTATAAATGGGTTATGAAGTTGTAGTAACATGTGTCGACTAGTTTTGGTCAATGGTGTGTGCTGATAGAATATGTCTTCAAACAATCTTAGAACTATGATTTCAATAAACAAGCCTTCGATAGGTGAAGAAGAAAGAAATGAAATAAGGAGTGTTTTAGATGAAAATGCCTTAACCTCCTCAGCTAAAGATGGTGGAAAAAGAGTTCGCGATTTTGAATCCCTTTTAAGGGATTACCTAAAGGCGAAACATGTAATAGCTGTTAATTCTGGAACTGCGTCGTTGTATGCAGCATTACTTGCAGCAGATGTCAAACAAGGCGATGAGGTTTTACTTCCATCATTTACATTTGTTGCTACCGCAAACTCTGTAGTGGCAGCTGGTGCAAAACCCATCTTTGTAGATATCAATGTGCAAGATTATACTGTTGATGTCTCAGATTTAAAGGCAAAAATTACAAGCAAGTCTAAAGCCATTATACCTGTCCACCTGTATGGTCATCCTTCAGAGATGGATGAAATTATCGAACTCGCTGAAAAACATTCACTACATATAATTGAAGATGCTTGCCAGTCACTTGGCTCTATATACAAAAAGAAACTTACTGGAACTTTAGGTATGATGGGCTGCTTTAGTCTATATGCAAGCAAAGTATTGACGTGCGGTGAAGGTGGAGCGGTTGCGACAAATAATGATAATCTTGCAGACAAGCTAAAGATGATTAGAAATCATGGTATGGTTGAAGGATACGATACCCGAATTTTGGGTCTTAACCTCAGGTTGCCAGAACTGAGCGCTGCTATTGCCAAGGCTCAAATGAGCAAGCTGCAAAAAATGTTAGATTCAAGGAGAAAAAATGCAGAACTGCTGACAAAATTACTCTTTCCTATTGTTGATAAAAGTAAAATAAGGCTCCCTGAAGAAACTGATGAAAAAAAATTCAATTGGTATCTATATACCGTCGCCTTTCAAAATAACGGTCAAAGAGACCAAGTCAAAGAGAGAATGATAAACGATAAAATTGGTGTTACCGTATACTATGACCCTCCAGTTCACAAGACCCCATATTATGAAACTCTACCTCCATTAACGAAAAATAACCTATCTAAAACTAACTGGGCCAGTGAACACGTTCTATCTCTTCCTGTTCATCCATTTGTAACAGAGCAAGATATTGAACGTATAGCACAAAGTATTAGAGAAAACACGTAAGCACACACTACGACAAAATAACGTAAATGATTAATTTTAGTTCTATAGACTTATTTTCTATTCAATCTCATTGGTAAATAGATAATAGTATACTTTTTCTACATATATCAATAGCAAAGAATGACAAGTTATGTAAAAGGTTAATGTCGAATAAGTAGGTTATTATTATTATTGACTATACTAATACTCATCTTCTGCTTCTGTATTAATGCACAATAGCAGGAATATCTGTAGCACCCAGTTAATTATAATTTCAAAACTAACCATTGTTGTGAAGATATGCAGGAATAAATGGCGTTGAATGATCAAAAAGAAGTGGAAATATTATGTAATGCAAGACAGGACATGCTAGCTAGCTGGCTAACAAGCAAGTCTTCTCCTTACTTTCCGATTTATAAAATCTTTTTAATAATGTATTTATAATTTGTTTCGGAGTGAGGCTAATAATATACACAGGCAAGGGCGGGACCGGAAAGACCGTAACTTCATGTTCTACTGCAATTAAACTTGCCGAACATAATTATAAAACATTGGTGATTTCTGCTGATCCCGCTCATACTTTAGGCGATGCTTTTATGATACAAGATATCGGCAACGAGCCAAAAGAAGTTCTTTCGAATTTGTATGCATTACAAATAGACCCTGTAACCGAAATGAACAAACAATATGCTACAATTTTATCTTATGTCGCATCAATATTTTCTGCAAAGGGTATAGATGAAACGCTTGCATATGAAATTGCTATGTTGCCTGGAATGACCCAGCTATTTTCATTGTTAAAAATTGACGAAGTTGTGCGAACAAAAATATTTGATTCAGTAGTTCTCGATATGCCTGCATCTGGCGAGGCTTTACGATACCTGTACTTTCCAAAATTAGTTGGAAGTATTGGAAGAAAATTCACTGGAATGTTTGGAATGTTTAGCGGAGTTGCCAGAATGTTCCAGCCTTTGTCAAAAATTCCAACTCCTTCGAGAAACGTTTTACAAAGCGAAGTAGAATTATTGGATAGGCTTGAAGCGCTGTCAGAAATTATAAGAATGCATGATATAACAAGTTTAAGGCTGGTTGCGAATCCTGATACATTCAGTATAGAGAATGCGAAGCGAGCATTTGTTTCAGCCTCACTTTATGGTATAAACGTTGACCTTGCTGTAATTAATAAAATCATGCCAAGTGGGAGTTCTGACGAGTATTATGCGTCATGGTCTGATTTTCAAAGATCAAAACTAGAAGAAGCAAAGGCAAATTTCTACCCACTTCCGATAAAGGAAATCAAGCTTCATGGTAGTGAATTACGTGGGGTTGAAATGCTACAAATGAATGGGGAATTGATGTTTGGGAACGAGGATCCAGCCAAGATATTTTACCGAGGAAAGGCATTTGTATTCACAACTGAGGACTCTGAGTTGCATATGATAGTCAAGGTTCCATTTACTGAAAAGGACGACTTTGATATAGAAAGATATGGAGACCAACTTACAATAAAGGTAAAAAATCCTGTTGGAAACCTCGTTAATGTTATACCTTTGCCCTCTGCTACAATAGGGATGAAACTTGTCAAAGCAAAACTTCAAGGGGATGAACTAGATATACTGTTTAAAAAAGGTGTTTGATATGGGGATTTTTTCTAGACACGTCTGTCACGTTGTATACAAATTAGCCATAGGCGGTTTTCTCACGTATCGTTTAAATATTATGTAACTTGATTATTCTCAGATAAATATGCCTATAGATCCAGACTTTCCCAGAAATCATCAAGTAATAGGTAAGCATACGCTTTCTGATGGTGAACACTACCATTATGTTTGGGGCCCAGGAAAATTAGCCGAGGCTGCGGAAAATGAAGAGGTAAAATCAGCTTATTCTGCCAGGGGAGAAGAAGTTGCTCCGCTAGGAGTACATGGTACTATGGTCGCAGTTGACTGGGATTCTTGTGTAGCTGACGGTGCTTGTATTGAAGCCTGTCCGGTACAAGTCTTTAAGTGGTATCGAACGGAACAAGATGTTCCCGCTACAGAGGTAAACACTACTACGAGCGCTGGAACTGGTAGCACCGTTAAAGAAGAGAGAAAGGACTACACAGATAAAGCTGATCCAATTAGAGAACACGATTGTATTTGGTGTATGGCTTGTGTTTCGGTATGCCCACCTCAGGCAGTCAAGGTTGATCAGTCTAAGCTTGGAATTTCATGAGAAGGCAGCCGGAACATTCAACGAGGCTCTCTCTAAAGGCAGTGCACCGCCACCTCACGCGCATTAAAAGCTACCTTTTTACTTTATTTTTTCCTCGTAAATGTTTTTTTGCTCTTTGTAATTATTAAACGACGCCATTAAAAAAAGCTCTCCAATCTGGTATAATGATGTAGAGAATTAAATACGGGCCCTCTTTTCACACTTCTTACAAAATGTTATATATATTTTATATGAAACGTCTTATAACCATGACGAGCAATTCTGTATGAAAAAGTTTTGAGCACAGTAGGAACAATGGGTTCTATAATTGTAGGGGTAATAGTGTTGATCGTGATAATTGCAATTATCGTGTTTCTGATAAAGTTGCTTGCACCGATCATTGTAGGTCTTGTAATTTTAGCGATAATAGTTGGTGTAGGATTTTGGATATATGGGAGGATAAAAGCGAGATAGCTTTCTACTGCTCCTTCTGCTGTAATGCGATAAGAAAACACAGAATATTCTTTGGTTGACAAAGACAAACACAGAATATTTACAAGGGCGATTGTTGATAGCTGGCAAACTGCCGGCTTTGGTTATCTAAACTCTCCGTAAACTATATTACGGCTATAATAGATGATTGACATTCCTTGTTAAACGTTAAATCAGGGTTAACTTATCGATAACTCGGCTATGGTGGTAGTAGCGGATTCTTATATGGGCATGTTCTTACCCTTGAATATCTCTCATAGAATTTCGGAGTTTATTGCCGATGATGCCATAGAATTTCCATTCATAAAGAAAGATGAGATAATGGCAACATTCTACCTATTTGGAAAAGACTGTGGAGTAAACGGAGAAACGGAAATACTGGTTGCAACTGATTTAGCAAAAAGAACTATTGAGCTAATAACTAGAGATGTAAGAGTATTTCATACCATGCCAAATAAAATTCGGCCTGATTTTATACGTGAAAATTACATTAGAAGGGCTTTGCAAATTTCTATCGAACTACAGAATACTCATTTGTTTGATTTGTCTGAAACAAACAAACGCATTGCTAATGATCCAACCATTCTGTCGACCTGCTTTGCACAACATATTGCATACTATAAACAAGATTACTTTTTTGAGTTATTCCAGCCATTCAAAGAAAAGGAGCTCCCTCTATCCATAAGAAAGAAACTTCAAGGAAGGATGTTATTGCTCGGATTCAATGTAAAAGATTCCAGATTATTACCATTTGAAAATACACTTACTCCTTTCATAAGGTGGATGATAAAGACCAGCTAATAAAAAAGCTCATTTTGGATTAAAGTTTTGGCATTAGTCTGATATAATTTTTTTAAATGAGGTGCCCAATACTGTGTGTTATCTTTGACACAATTTGCGTAACCGAAAAATATAAAATAACACAATATGGTTTGTTATCGATTCACAAGATCATCAAAAGTTTGAAGAATAGTCAATAACTCTTACCATGTTTTTGACGTCAAAAACCATCACTTCTTTTGGAAGATTGATAGTCAATACACGCTCATCAGGAGGATTGTATTTTAGAACATGCACCAAAATATCTGTTCCCAGCCTTTTCACACTTCGTTTTTCGATTATAATCTCTGGATCAAATAGCGCGTCGAAGGTGAAAAAGTATGTTCCACCCCACACATTTATAGAATATTCTACCTTGTAGTACGGAATTGACATTCTAGGAAACCTCAGGTTAGTTGATCCATGAATGTTTTCAGATTTATCATACATCCTTGCATGAAAGTCATCAATAAATGGAACTTTTGAGAAAACACTTGATTTTAAAGATTTTCTCATACATATTATTGTATACCTCTTAAATTCCTCATTTGGCAAGGTTGCTGGACCATATTTTGCATCATCATGCAAAGAAATTCGACGATTAACAAGGAATTTTTCGGAAGTTTCAATCAACCTACGAATATTTTCCACGAACTGCTGCCTCGTTACACTCGTAAAGAGGCACTAATTTTTCGCTCCATTTATAACTTTTGAAACGGTGTTCTTAAATCCACAAATTGTAATGATCGGATCTTTTGGATAAGCATCGCCAATTTCTTCGGAGACACTAATCTTTTCCTCACTCTTAACGTAGAGCATCTTTTTCCAAAATTTACCATCTGCGACAATTGTAGAAGAACCATCCAGTAGAAAGCCGATTTCTGCAAGTTTAGATTCTATTTTCTCTAATGGTACAAGTACAGAAATCGATTTTAATTTCTGCTTATTTCGCATAAGTTTCTAACAAACTCCAGATATAAAAATTTCATCCATACGTCGTTTTTGTTGACACATTATCAAAACAATTTAATGCAAAAGTATAAAATATATAATGATGCACTCGATGAATGAATATATCTGTTTCATATATATATATATATAGAGTAGAGTTGGAGTTTCTGTTTAACTAAGCAATAATTTAGGTTTATCAACGCTAATTATTTTGAAAGTGGAACTTCGTTGAACAATGACATTAAATTAGTTTATGTATTATTTATTCAAGGGCAACGCATAAACGATGCTAGTCAAGTTATTATTGCTCGAGAAAGCGATTAAACTAGTATGATCAAAGTATCCGTGTAAAGTAAAAGATAATTAGAATAAATATGATATATGATTTTAATATTAATAATAAAAGAGTACATGTGTCATACTTTGTGTAGCGTTTTAAAATATGTGGTACTTGGTCCTTTAAAAGTCATAATGCATAGTTATATAATCTCTTTTTTTAAACAACTAAGTCGGTCAGCCATAACACACATTAAACACAGCACTACTTTTAGATGACTATATGAGTACTCAGACAGAATCAGATTACGAAACTTTATTAAGGAATATACAAGGTAAACTGGGTAATACTTCTCGAAAGTCCATATCAAGAAGACTCGAAGTCCCAGTCCCTAAAGTTATCTGGGTTGGTCAACGGACCATTTTTAGAAACTTTATGGAGTTTCCAAAAGCGTTGAGGAGGAATCCGGAGAAGATCCTACTTTATCTTAATAAGGAACTTGCTTCCGCAGGTTTTATTGTCGGTGATCGAGTTATATTCATAGGGCGTAAACAACCGTCCTCTTTTGGAGCATTAATTGATAGGTATATCAAAGACTATGTTATTTGTCCTGTCTGCGGAAGTCCTGACACTAGAACCGAGAAGAACAAGAAGCTTGGATTTCTGTTATGCGATGCATGTGGTGCACGATCCTCCATCAAAGGCAACTATGCCTAAGAAAAAATGTTATCCTTAATCATTTTTTAACGTTTAGAGGAGCCTGCTAAAAGAGTATAATAATAATTAAGTTGATATGTATTTATCTATGTGAGCTAACATTTTCCTCAACTTTTATAAAGCAAAGAAGACCGCAGATATCTTAATATGAAAAGTTATATTAAAATAAGATGTAAGGAAATATCCCTACTGTTTACTATAGGTTTGCTTCTTTGCGCTATTTCAAGCAGTACTGCTCGTGCTCAACAGGTGCTGCCAGGTGCCACAGCAGTACCACCAAAAGCTCCAACCACTCCAGTGCCAGCAAAAATTCATGCTGTAAAAATCATTTCCCCTACTAAAGGTCAGCAAGTTCCTATCGGAAATAGCCTTCTGGTCACAGGAGCATCTTCAGCTAATGCTAATTCTAATTGTCAGGTTTCCGTTATTGCAAATGGCATAAAACCATATCAACCAGCTCTAGCGTCTGGACCTGGTGGAACACACGATTATTCTAAATGGAGTTTTACACTTAGCCCTAAATATACCGCTATTAAAGAAGGAGAAAATAAAATAACTGCCAAATACACTTGCAGCGATAATCCAACTGCAGCATCATATTATAGTGTAAATGTCACAGGGGTCGCAGCTGTAAAACAATCTGCTACATCAACACCACCAACATCATCATCAACAACAAGCCATGCCATTACCCCATCAACACCACCAACATCATCATCAACAACAAGCCATGCCATTACCCCATCAACACCACGACCACCACCACCAACATCATCATCAACAACAAGCCATGCCATTACCCCATCAACACCACCAACATCATCATCAACAACAAGCCATGCCATTACCCCATCAACACCACCAACATCATCATCAACAACAAGCCATGCCATTACCCCATCAACACCACGACCACCACCACCAACATCATCATCAACAACAAGCCATGCCATTACCCCATCAACACCACCAACATCAACAACAACATCAACAACAAGCCATGCCGTTACCCCATCGGTAAGTCATCCTACTACTCCTAATTCAACTGCTGTGAAAATTGCTGGTTTAAAAATCACTTCTCCTACTAAAGATCAACAAGTTCCTATTGGCAATAGCCTTCTGGTCTCAGGAGCATCTTCTGCTAATGCTAACTCTAATTGTCCGGTTTCAGTTAATTTAAACCATGTAAAACCAAACCAACCAGCTCTAGCATCTGGGCCTGGTGGACCAAATGATTATTCTCAATGGACTGTCACGCTTCCTGCTGGCTATGGTCCTATTAATGCGGGAGAGAATAAAATAACTGCCAAATCCTCTTGTAGTAATGATCCTACTCTAACCGAGTTTGATAGTGTAAATGTCACAGGGGTCGCAGCAGTAAAACAATCTGCCACGTCATTATCAACAAGCACCGTCAGTAACAGCGGATATAATACCAGTGGTTATGGCGGCGTCGGAGGCATCAGCGGTATGCCAGGTACTGGCGGCGTCGGAGGCATCAGCGGTATGCCAGGTACTGGCGACGTCGGAGGCAATGACCCAGGTACCGTTAGCAGCAGCAGCAGGCAGCAGCAGCGATGGCGGCAGCAGCAGCCATCACAGCCATCACAGCAGCAGCAGCAGCGAGCAGCAGCGATGGCGGCAGCAGCAGCCATCACAGCAGCGAGCAGCGGTGGAGGCGATGGTGGCGGCAGCGGCGATGGCGGCAGCAGGAGCGGCGGAGGCGGTAAAGGTGGAGGCGATGGTGGCGGCGGCAGCAGCGGCGGAGGCGGTAAAGGTGGAGGTGGAGGCGATGGTGGCGGGGCGGCGAGCGGAGGCGGTAAAGGTGGAGGCGATGGTGGCGGCGGAGGCGGTGATGGTGGCGGCGAGGCAGCGGCGGAGGGGCGGTAAAGGTGGAGGTGGAGGCGATGGCGGCGGCAGGAGCGGCGGAGGCGGTAAAGGTGGAGGCATGGCGGCGAGCGAGCGGTGGAGGTGGCGGCGATGGCGGCGGCAGGCAGCGGCGGAGGTGGCGAGACGGGGCGGAGGTGGCGGCGAGACGGCGGAGGCGGTAAAGGTGGAGGTGGCGGCGATGGTGGAGGTGGCGGCGATGGTGGCGGCAAAGGTGGAGGCGGTGGCGGAGCAGCGGCGGAGGCGGTAAAGGTGGAGGTGGCGGCGGAAAGGCGGCGGCGGCGGCAAAGGCGGAGGTGGCGGCGGCGATGGTGGCGGCAAAGGCGGAGGCGGAGGTGGCGGCGGAGGCGGTGGAGGCGGCAAAGGCGGAGGCGGAGGCGGCGGACGCGTCGTACTATTCCTACAATGGAGACATTGAACTCGCCTTACTCTATGACAGCAACCATCCTTTTAGTAATACTGACGCCGGAGGAGTAGCTTCGTACAATCCTTACAATGCTGACATTGAACTCATTTCCCTCTCAGATGGCAGCAGTCATGCTTCAAACGACAAAAAACAGCATTCCTCTTCATCTAACAGCGTCGATACTTCCAGTGATAGTGGCAGCGACAAAAAACAGCATTCCTCTTCATCTAACAGCGTCGATACTTCCAGTGATAGTGGCAGCGACAAAAAACAGCATTCCTCTTCATCTGACGGCAAGTCAAGCGATACTCAAGGTTTCGACTTCAAATTTCCAGTTCCTTTCCCATGAGAATAATATCATGGATTAAAATTGGAGCAATTAACTATGACAGATGTCTGCATTTTTTGTAATGCTGATGGTGTGAATAACATCGTCGCGGTAATGACATATGCTTAAGAACCTCCCACACGCAAACTTGTAAATTAACACACCAATCGGGCTATTCACTAATCATACATTTACGTTTGTATTTGCCAAAGTTATTTTACGAATATACTATATATCTATGGCTTTTGATCCACAAGTTATACTTGTGAATCATATTGTTGGTTGGTTGGTTGATCGTCAGTTTTGAAAAAAGTAACCTTCACATTCAAAGGTAAATGGTGTTGGCCTGTTTTTAGTCTATAATCAATTTAGCAGAAAATTGTCTTGCTCAAAATGCAATTCCTCGTTATTTCTAGCACGTCAAACTAAATATGCATAAAAATAAGTTAATTTAAAAAATTCTTTTCTGGATTTTTATTTGGTATTAACTGTTTTTAGCATAAAATTAGATAAAATTGACTATGGATTCTAAGTATGAATTACCTGTCTGTCTCAAATAGATATGACAGCAATAAAATCACTTCATCAAGAAGCGATCATAGAACACACAAATAACAACTTCACAGCCGGTCAAAGTTGGGGTGCTCTAAGAAAAGCGTGGAAAGGTTACAGAATTGCCAAAGTCCAGAGCGACGATGCCAAAATGAGAGAGTACGCCACAAAAATTAGAAAGATCCAAACAGAGCTTAGAATAAGCATATCGTCATTTCCGCAATTGGACATCGCTTAGGGTCTAATGCGATTTTCTTTTTTCTTCTCTTCCGCCTTAATATATTTGGTAATTAATAACGCACGCAATCCTGCTACATCTTTATCTAATATCAAAAAACAGATATAATTCTAACAGATGATAGAAATTTAATTCTAATATATATATTCCAACCTTGGCTTGTAGTGAATATCCTATAGCAATTTTTCACCTTAATATCGATAGTTAGCAAGAGCATTCTAAAGGAATCTTTGAAAGCCCTTGAAAGGAGAAATCGCACAAACTATACTCTGTTATTATATTATATGACGACATTGAGAATCAGCTGACAAGAAGAAATATTATACAGATCTAGCGTCTCCGACTAACTATGAAATATTTTTTTTATCTAAGAAATCTATTATATGCTCATGTTAACTAAAAACCGAATCATTGTATGAACGATATGTAATTATTATCTAAACTTTGTTATTTTAGTAGTTGATGTTCGGTTTTGGAAAAAGAAGAAGATGAGATTAAAGAAATTAAAGAATCTAAAGATGATGATGAGGTTTCAACTTCAGAAGAGGAGATGATAAAGCTTAGAGAAGAATTAGTTTCGGTGCAAGAAGAATTACGCAAGGCTAGGGAAGATTCGGTAAAGAATCTGACTAAATTAAAGTATGTGATGGCTGACTTTGATAATTATCGTAAACAGCTCGAAAAACAATTGGCTTCAAAAATTGAGTCAAACAAAGCTGAACTTCTCTTAAAATTTCTAAATATTCGTGACGACTATTTAAGAGGCTTTGAGATGGCAAAGCAGAGCAAATATGAAGCTGTCGTAATTGAAGGCTTGGAAGTGATTCTGAAAAACCTCGACGCACTCCTTAAATACGAGGGCGTTATGGAAATTGAAACAACTGGCACACCTTTTGATCCAAACATACATGATGCTATTACTTTCTCATACAAAGATGATGTACCAGAAAATACCGTTACAGACGAGATTCGAAAAGGATACATGCTTAACAATAAAGTTTTAAGACCTAGCCTTGTCGAAATATCTAAAAAGATAGTTAAAAATACCGTTAATGATACAGAAAAAATAGAAAAGGAGACTGAAAATTAAGTATGAGCAAAATTATAGGAATTGATCTTGGAACAAGTAACTCTGCTCCGCAGCACATTGATAGGCGGCAAGCCTACAATTATACAGGCTGCCGAAGGTACTTCCGTTGGAGGAAAAGCTTTTCCTTCTGTCGTAGCTTTTACCCGTGATGGCCAACTAATTGTAGGTGAACCTGCAAGGCGACAAATGATATCTAATCCCGAAGGCACCGTCCTTGCTGCAAAGCGGAAAATGGGAACTGATTTCAAATTCAATGTATTTGGTAAAGAGTATACTCCACAGCAGATATCTTCATTCATCTTGCAAAAGATAAAGAGGGATGCCGAGGCTTTTCTTGGAGAAACCGTGGATAAAGCAGTAATTACAGTACCTGCGTACTTTAATGATAACCAAAGGCAGGCAACGAAAGATTCAGGTGAAATTGCAGGACTGCAGGTAGTACGGATTATCAACGAGCCGACAGCTCCATCACTGGCCTATGGATTAGATAAGGTTCAAAAAGATCTTAAAATCATGGTCTATGATTTTGGGGGAGGAACACTGGATGTTACAATAATGGAGATGGGAGGAGGAGTCTTCCAAGTTAAAAGCACTTCGGGTGATACTCAACTTGGCGGAACCGATATGGATAATGCCCTTGTTGATTATGTTTTACAGGAATTCAGAAAGCAATCAGGATTAGATGTTAAAAACGACAAAGCCGCAATGATGAGGATAAGAGAGGCAGTGGAGAAGGCGAAAATCGAATTATCAAATATCGTCACTACTGAAATCAATCTACCGTTTCTCGCCTATGATGCTACGACAGGTCCAAAGAACCTCATACTGACTTTGACAAGGGCAAAACTCGAAGAGCTACTAAGACCAATAGTCGAAAGATGTAGAACACCAATGATGCAGGCACTTCAGGATTCCAAAATAACGCCATCTGAGGTTGATAAAATCATATTGATCGGTGGACCTACAAGGATGCCAATTGTAAGGCAATTCGTCGCATCAGTCATGGGTAAGGAGCCAGAGCGTGGTGTAGATCCAATGGAAGCTGTCGCAATGGGAGCGGCTGTTCAAGGAGCTATTATTTCTGGTGATGTATCGACAGATATACTGTTGGTAGACGTTACACCACTTACTCTGGGTGTAGAAGTTCTAGGTGGCTTAAAAGAGCCTCTAATAGAACGCAATACTACTATTCCTTCAAAAAAGAGCAAAGTATTCACAACTGCAGCAGATTACCAGACTGCAGTTACAATTCACGTAGTACAAGGCGAAAGACCTATGGCCTCAGATTGTGTTTCTCTAGGAATTTTTAACTTATCGGGAATTCCTCCAGCTCCAAGAGGTGTACCACAGATCGAAGTTACGTTCGATATAGATGCAAACGGAATCCTCAATGTTACAGCCAAAGACTTGGCTACGTCAAAAGAAGCAAAGATCACAATAACTGCAAACACTAAATTATCCAAATCAGAGATCGATAGGCTGAAAAAAGAATCCGATCAATTCTCAGAGGCTGATAAAAAGAAGAAGGAGGAAGCAGAGGTCAAAAACGAAGCTGATAATTTGATTTATGCAGCCGAAAAACTGGTAAAGCAAGATTTGAAGGACAAGATCAAGCCAGAACACGCAGAAAAAATCAACAAATCTAGTCAAGAACTGAGGGATGCAATCGCTAGCAACAATATGGATAATATTAAAACAAAAACACAGGAATTGAAAAATGTTCTTGGTGAGGTTAGCACAGAGGCATATAAAGCTGCAGGAGCTGCCTCTGCATCTGCTACTACCGGTGCTGCAGGAGAGACGGCAGGTGGTGCGGCCACCGCCGGAACTGGAACTTCATCTGAAGGATTTGACAGCGGCGCTGGTAGTAGCGGCAATAGTGGTGCAGCATCACCATCAGATGCAACACAGCAACAACAAGAACAGCCACCGCGTTCATAATCTTTGCCTATGCTGATTGCGATATATTTTATTTGTATGGTGGGTCATAGGAATGGGAAAAAAGTATGAGCACTAACAAAAGGGACTATTACGACGTGCTTAGTGTTCAGAAGAATTCAAGCAAGGAAGAAATCAAGAATGCGTTTAGAAAGTTAGCATTACAGTATCATCCTGACAGGAATAAGGCAGCTGAAGCAGAAGAAAAGTTCAAACAAATTTCGGAAGCGTATGCTGTTTTGTCCGATGATGAAAAGAGGAAAAAGTATGATACTTATGGTCATGTTGGAACAGAAGATGTATTCAGGGGTTCTGAAGCAAACTTTGATGAAATCTTTAAAGATATGGGCTTCGGTGGTTTTGGAAACATCTTCGAACAGATATTTGGAGGGCGTGGCGGTAGTGGAGGCGGCGCGGCAGCAACATAGGAGGTCGTGGTGGTAATGATCCGTTTGGTTTTGGTTTTAGCTTCGGTGGCGGTAGAGCAAAGGGACAGGATCTTCTTTATGATATGGAACTATCTCTAGAAGAGGTTCTCAAGGGAAGGAAGGATGAAATAGAATTACCAAAACTTGATAAATGTAATAACTGTGGTGGAACCGGCGCTGCGCCTGGAACCCGACCAAGGAAATGTAGTGTTTGTAACGGCCAAGGGCAAACGAGGCGCGTCTATAGCCAAAATAGATTTTCCACTTTTGTGTCGTTGGAGCCATGCAGAACATGTCAGGGTCAAGGTGAAATCATTGATAAACCTTGCAATATCTGTAATGGTCACTGGCAAAGTCAGAAAAAACAAGAAAATAGAGTTAGAAATTCCTCCTGGCGTCGAAGATGGGATGACATTGCAATTGCGTGGCGAAGGGGAACCATCGGACGGCGGAGCTTCTGGGGACTTACTAATAAGAATCCACATTAGGCCACATCCGCTATTTGAAAGGTTACAAGACGGTCATTTGCTTTACAACCTTGATCTTAAATTTACTGACGTTGCACTTGGGACTGAGGTTCGAGTGCCAACTCTCAACGGTCAAGAAAAATTAAAAATCCCTCAGGGCACTCAACCAAATGCTATTTTTAAGATTAAAGGTAAAGGATTGCCTCGCTATGGTGGTTACGGCAAAGGTGACCTAGTGGCTAGAATCAACGTAAAAATTCCAGCCAAATTAAATGATAAACAAAAGTCATTACTAAAAGAATTGGATATGGAATTTCAAAAGGAGTAGGAGTAGTAGTAGTTTAAAGAAATAGCATGGGTGATGAACAGTCCAAAGAAAGGAATGAATAGCGTGAATGTTATATCGCTATTACAGCACATTAAAATTCATGAAGGTAAGAGTCTATTTCTGCAAGGAACCCGATGCTCAAACTGTTCTAAGAAGAAGAATCGACAAGATTGGTAAGCAGGCATTAGATACTATCTATGATCTGGTATGGGAAGTGGAGTTTAAGAATATTCTGAATGTAGGCAGAATTTGGCTCAAGTTTAAAGAAGAGGAACGGCCATTTGGAATATCTTTGAGCAATAGGAGAAGCCATGATAAAATATCACCAGGTGATATCATTCAAATCGCCAATGATTTTTATATGGTCAATCAAATCGGAGCAACGAAAGTAAAAGCTATTGATTAGAACAGACTTGCATTAAACTACTTATTACTTTGTCCTTGATACATGTATAATAAAATAGTACTTACCATCCCAAAACCTTCGCAGACTTTGCTGCAGCAGTGTCCAATGCTTGCTTGGGCTCTTTTAATCCATAATAAACATCATTAAGTGCCTGGTGAATATCTTCAGATATCTGAGGATACTCTGGTATGCTAGGCCTGGCGTGGGCGATTTTGAGCATAGAGATCAATTTATCATAGTATGGAATTGTTTGGTTCAAGCTTGCTCCATAAGGACCTTCTCCTATAGGTATCTGTGTTGGAAGATTTGAATGTGCTGTCAGATATGGGGCAAGTATTTTGGGCTCTACCATTATTGTAAGTAATTCCCATGTAAGGTCCTTTTGCGTTGATGTCTTGGGAATGCTTAATTCCCAACCTCCCATTAAAGTCGCACTATGATAGCTTGAGTCTGAGTACAGGAAACATTGGCAGGAAGCTTTGAATCTCCTAGTTCTGAGGTATTTTTTGCTCTGTTGCATAATTCATTAGGATTTTAGGTTATGCAAACCGTTAGCTAGGTCATTCGATTGAACATGTTATACAGAGCTACCTTTAGGAGGAATCTCTTTTACCATGTGAGGAAACTTTCTAGCTGTTACATGTTCACCAAATGTTCTTTTAATGGAAGAGAATGCTGTTTCTGCTATCCACCTGTACCCATAGCTCACGCTACGCTTCCATTTTTTGAGGTTTGTCTGTTGTCTTACTACAGACATATTCCTAGCATGACAGTTAGTTGACTTGACCTTGGAATTACTTCTTGTCTTTATACCAGGCTTAATGTGGTTCTTTGATAGGTATCTAAAATTGTTATTGCTGTCGTACATACCATCTGCTAATATACCCTTCAGATTATTATTTTCAGAAGCATTGTCTACTAACTTCTTTAGCATCTTACCATCATGTACCTCTTCACTTGTTACCTCCAGAGATACAATTCTTTTCTTCTCGATATCAACTGCTATGTGTATCTTTAGATATCCTTTTCTGACATGCCATTTGTGGTGCATCCATTCCCCTCGATTCACTACCTTAATGCCGGTGCTGTCTAAAGCAATGACAATATCATTTCCTAATTTTTCATCGATTTTAATCTCTAGCCTGTTTATACGTCTATTAATGGTACTATAATGTGGTGTGTTTGATACTTCTTTACTTGCATGAGCTATGACTACACCCTGTGTTTGTCTATATGGTAGATGGAAATATGCTCTCATGTAACCTAGAAGCTGAATAAATGAATTTGGGTAGCAGTAGGGCTCACCAACCTTACCAAGGTTCATTTGACATAATTCGTAATCCCATCCATCAAGTACATCAAAATCCAAGAGTACTTGACCACGCCTAACTAGTGATTCATTATAGCAAGGCCAGTCAACCATACCAGAATAATTAATACTAGCAAGCTAAATGGTGAGTGGTCAAATAAGTATCACTTACAAGATAATTAATCATGCAACAAAGCAAATTGTTCTACTGATATGCTTTTACAAGACTAGATTATTACCTGTCCTAGTTTAGATTCATAGAAAACTATCAATTGCAGCGTGTCGCTGGAAGTATAGCTGTATATTTCTTCGATACTGGACACACTCACTCAAAACCCCTTCGGTGTATGCTCAAATTATACAGTTTATGGTCATCATATCCAAAATCAACTGCTCCATGTAACATACTCCTTATGGAAGGGAATATTTTCAAACCTTTCTGTCATATGGATATAATTCATAGCAAGAAAATCATGTAATGCTCGATTGGAATCCAATCTTAGCTATATCCTTAATATAAAATATCCTCTTTTCTTCTTCTGGCACTTCTGGCACAAGGCTACTAACATTAGTATCTTATATATTCCTGCTCAAATACTTGTTAGACACTGCGACATTCTTTTTACTTCTAAATTATAATTACAAGTAGCATTTGCATGTGCCTCTAAAGTAAGATTCATTTATCTTGGTCAAATATTTTAAAATCTCCATCGGTATTTGAATCTATATCGTTCTATATTGTTATACACAAAAAAATAACATAACTGAATTTGCCTATCGCTATAGTGTCTATAAAGTTATGGATCTTATGATAGTTAATAATGTATTTTCCATAAGAAACCAGTTGTACCTAGATACAAATGCCTTTCTGCCATTGTTTCCAAGCTCGTTTGCAAGGGTAGGATTATCCCTTAATTTAGTTATTGCAGTTCTAATCATTTCAACATTTTTAGACTCTATGACAAGACCACAATTTTCTTCTGTCACTATTTTACTCAGATAGGTTCCTTTAATAGCTATTATTGGTTTTCCACACATCATGGCCTCGAACAATTTATTGGGTGATGCATAAATGAAGTTTCGTATAATTGGAGCATATAATATTGCTATACAATTACTTAGATAAGTTAATTCAAGGATTTTAGCATGTTCTACTTTACCAATATATAATATATTTTCTTTGTCTCGAATATGGTTTTTGAATTCTTTTTCCATGGCACCAAAACCCGCAACCAGCAATCTTATATCAGACATTCCATCTACTGCCCCTACTAAATGATACAAACCTCTGTCGGGTCCTATTCCACCTCCATAAAATATGGTAAATTTGTCATTTACAAATTTCGATATACGCTTATCATAAACAGCATTTTGGGATAGGTGTTCATAACTATCATAATTTGTATTGTAAATAACAAATACCTTTCTCTTATCTACATCACCTAACTGTTCTAATATATAGGAAGGATTTGGTATTATAACGGCATTAACTCTTTTAATCAGGAATCTTTCTATATCAGCAACTATTCGCCTTAATGTCCGAAAGTTGTTTGGGATATATGCATCAGCATAAAAATCAGCTATATCATAAATAATTTTTTCTCTCTTCAATTTTGCTATTGTCCATATAGGTAATAATGTATCTAGATTCTCGGGAACGATAACATTAAATTTGTTTGTCACACAAAAAATAATTATATAAATTATCCAGATAGGGAGCTTGAGAATCAAATTTATTCCATATGGTGCTTTAAACTTGAATCGATGTATTTCTATACCAGCAGATAATTCTTGTTTGGACAACACCGACTCTCTATCCCACTCTAAAATCATAACATTATATTTTGTTGCATATGTCTTGGCCATTCGATGAACGCGAGGAATTCCGGCAATAGTTGAGAGCATCAGCATCCTAGGTTTTGTTATCGTTGTTTTTTTAGACTGCATATATATCATTATTAATAAAAACTGAAGCTAAATTACTTTTCGGAAAGGCGTTTAGAAGAAATTGCGATAATTTATTGTCATAAACGTAATGTAACATCATTCTTCTCAATAGTGATATTTTTATCTATAAATACTGTGAAAAGAGCTAGTCACATATTTCGTTAGTAAACTTAAAATAATAATATGCGTTTTGTCAATTGTAGATCTAACATCATCTTGGTGGGAGAATAGGGATTGGAACAATGAATAAAGACAGCGCAATTGCGCTAATAATGGCAATTACAATATTATCTCTGATAGCCGGATTGGAATTGCATTTTTACGGCCCTAGTCCTAGTCAGGGGTCGTCGCCGGAACAATCACCAGAACGATCGGTAGGAAAATCCACTTCGGAAAAAGCAACACAATATGTTCCAAAGACAATAAATATAGGTATTGTCAAACCGACGTTTACTGCTGCCTGCATATAATAAGGCTTTCTATCAATTTTATCAAAAACATGACAATTCAACGATCTATACAAATTCGACATTTGGTAAAAATATTACAACCGATCTTCAACTACTCACTGCTAAAATTCCAAAACATAATCCAAGTGCCTATGGATACGAGGTACCTGGCATAGTAAATGATGTCACGCGTTTGCTGCCTAATGCCAATGTAACAATTCTAACAGACGGTGATATACACGAAGGCAAGATATTTAAAACAAATGGTACGCACTTACTCTCCCCTCCGATGGCACCTGATTCAGGAAGAGCTTATGGTATACTAATACTAGGCCATCAGGAGTATGTGACACAGAAAGAATATGATAACTTGAAGAATTTTGTGGCAAATGGTGGTACAATAATCTTTATTGATGCAAATACATTCTATGCAGAAGTAAGCTATGACAAGGGAGCACAAACAGTAACCTTGATCAAAGGCCATGGTTATGCATTTAACGGCAAGACAGCTTGGAAAAGTCTCAATGAACGATGGGAAAATGAAACTTCACAGTGGGTTGGAAGCAATTTTTATTATTGGGGGGGAAATAATTATGATATAAAATTTAAAACCAATCCCTTTAACTATACGCACTTTGAGGAGCAGTATATTACAAATCCCAACGTGAAAGTAATACTAGACTATTATGCAGATGCTCCTAATATTGCAGACTTCGGTTATCCTAAACCTGAAATTGCAATCTATGAAATGGAATATCTTAAAGGGAAGGTAATAATGTTTAGTATTTTCTCCTATTATCTTATAGATGAAGGTTATTTTATAGGCAATGTGAAAGGTCATGAGAATTTTATGAAATTCTTTAATACGTTGCTATTGAGGAATATTCCTAATGGATAAATGCTAAAAGGATCAAGGAAGTCATATGCTAACTGAAGAAATATAAATAAATTAATGGCGATATTATTTATTATACATACAAAAGTTCTTATAATTAAAGTGCAATAAATATGACGTTTTGGATAGTTGAATTATTGTCACTAGGGGTTGGAATTAGCCCCTAGTGACACTATTAACATGGTCGTTTCCATTTAGTGCAAATACAAAGGTATTTGTGGATTTATATTCTAATTTGAAGTATTTTTTATTAAAGAAATTATCAAAACCCCCAAAGCCTTGAAATTTGTCTATCGGAAACATTACAAAATAAGTATCAGGATTTATTTTTAAATTAAGATTATTGGTTTTGAGCCATTCAGTGGTTCTAGGAGTTATTATGATAATTATCTTCTTTCCAAAATTTGAAACAATTTTATCATAAGCATTAGAAGCATCTTCAGCTGTCATAGCAGATTTGACTAATTTTGCAACTGTAATATTCCATCCAATAGCCGGTATGTTTTGCCTAAATGCCAATCCTTTCATCTCGATAACTGTAAATGGATCAGAGAATACCAGATAGTCCCTGGGAGTATTTTTTTCAATCCATTTGGCAGCATTTAGTTCGTCCCCGGTAAAATTAATAAATGTATCTCCATGTTGTGCATATCCGCTAATATATAATTCATAAGGTTTCATCAACACAGGGAATAACAAAATACTAGCAATTGTGATGTATATTGTGCTCCACTTAGTTATATTTCTAGATAAAGTTACGAGCTCCAGCCAATAAGGCTTGAATTTTGAATTATGGTTATGCGAACCGTACAACATTTTTGACTCTGATTTCTGTTTCGTTCCATAGGAATGGTTTTTTTGAGATCTATGAAAATAGGGTCTTTTTAATAGATGGAAAGTTGGTATCATGATCAATACTGCCGCCGCAAATGATAGCAAAGGTCTTTCTAAAGTCATAATACGCTGAATAACACTAATTTGCTGAAAATAAACAAAAAACAAAATAGATGTAATAAAACTTAAGATAACAGCCCTTCTCTCTACAGATATGGAGAGAGTAATTAAACCTAGAATGGATAAAGATGCAGTAAGCAGAGTATACCACTGATCGAGATGGATGATCTTAGTAGCTGTATTATACAAGTAGCTATAATCAATCATATGAGATTGGTTAAAAATATTTTGTAATTGCAGTTGGAAAGTAATATATCCCCACAAGTACCAAGAAAAGAATAACCGCAATAGAGATTGTAGCTATTCGTATCAAAAAAAAGAAGAAATCATTTTTCGATATATAGGACAAAGATACCAAATATAATGATAATACAAAAGCCGTTGCAAGTCCTAACTCATAGTGAATTAACACTAACCCCGAAAAAACAACAAGCGTTAAAATAATTGGTAATTTTTTGTTTGTATTTGATCTTTTCCATATGACATCAACAACAAGGAAAGTTATAGGAAAGATGCTCATTACAAACGAACTAGGAACAAAAACCTGTATATTTGGAGACATCCCCATTTCAGTAATGGCTAACCCAATAAAAGATCCAACGAAAGCAATCATATGATTTCTACTAACCCAATATGATATAGCATATAGCGATACAGCAAAAAGAGAGGAAAGTATTATTGAAGCTGTCCAGAAAATCTCTATTACATCTGCATTAAAAGTAGCAGAACCTAAAGCAACAAGCAAGTGAAAGGTTGGAAGGTAAACTACTGTATTAGTATCAACGGATCCATTCAAAAAACTTTTGATGACATACATATGAGAAAAAGTATCAAAACCTGGAGTTAGCGGGTATGGCGAGAAAAAACGAATAAAGGTACCAAATGGGATTCCCAATATTAAAGAAAATACTAGAATTTTAATTATTATTTGTTTATCAACTTTTTTTACTTCTGTTTTTTTATTCAGTGATAGTACGAAATTTAAAGGTATAGCCATTAGCAATAATATTGGACCAAGAATATTTGCTGTAAATAAGTGACTAATTGATGCAGGAAATGCAAATAATATAATCAATAAGAGACCTATGAACCATTTAATTAAAACATCAAAAACCCCTACGCCATTGATGTAATTTGATAAACTTTTAATTGGTTTTATTGGTATGGCGACAAAAAGATCTCCTATGCTAAAAGGGATATAAAGAATCCACAATAGTGCTAAAATTGTTAATATAAATCCTGGAAGCGTAACTGTTTCAGATAATATAAAAAGTAGGAAAAGAATTATGCCGGTTAACCTGAAAAGAGACATATGTCTGAAGGATTGGGTTAACGATTGTATCATCACTATGCTTGTATCATCAAAATCCTCATAGACAAACTAAAATGTCCCTCTAAAATAATACAACAACGAAGGCGTTATGAGGTACAATCAAAAATAACCAGTCCTTAGATGTCAAAGTAATAATTGACCGATATATATCCAGATTAAAAATTACCGTTGGTGATAATAATTCTGGGAATGTAACCTGTCGTTCAGTCTTTTAGCAATATATTTGTCAAATTTGTTTTATTATCCTTCCATTTATAAATACTTGTCACGTCCCAACCATTTTCTACGAGTTTATTATTGTCTGGTACCGATGAAAACTCCAGTTCCACTAGTCTACTTATTCCTAAATTATGAAGTATAGTTCGAGAATATCCCACGATGGTGTTGTAATGAGAGCGAATATCTCCAACTACAAAGTATGAATTACCTCCAGGAAGTACTACCGGAGGATTCTCAGTAGTTCTATCCAAATCGATTCTAAATTCTAATGAATTGAGTATTGAATTATTTTGCATGACTAAGTCTATTTTTCTAAGATACAAGTTATCATCCGCAATCAAATCATGTAGGCTAATTAACCTAGATGAATACGCATTAATTTTTTCATAATAATGGTTACCTATCCACCCTCTTGGATAAACAGTACCACGAACAAAGGTTAGAATATAGTTCCCATGGTTACCCTCTATAGTGAATGTAAAACTTATTTGATAATCTATAGCAGACGTTTTAGCCGATTTGCCTATAACCAGCGAAATATAGTTGCCTCTATAATCAAGATCTTTCAACTCAAAACCGGCATAATCCTTGCCAGTACTTCCGGACATTATAAATAAGGGTGGAGTGCCATTTTTATCATCAATTGTTAAGTTATTTTTTTCGGTTTGTCCCCATGGTTCAAAATCCAGCTCCCCCTGAACCAATTGATTGGCATTACGTAAGAGTATCATACCACTGTGAACCAAATTAGTCTCATTAAGCAACGAGGATATATTATGCGCCATATATGGAATATCAACGTTGATATAATTAGTAAATTTTGACTTATTAGTGAAACTTGAATTGTTTGTATTTGCATTAAAATCTGTTCTTCTTCCTTTAGCATTATCTGCTGCAAGTGTGTCTCTGGGATAAGACGAAATTGCAGAGCACATATTTAATATAACTGGGATATATAAAACAACCACAACCGCTAAAATACTAAATATTATTATTTTCAAATTATTAATCATCGGCGTTGCATTTTTCTCAAAAACAACATGGATCCCGCCTTGCAATATAAAAATTTATCGTAGGGAAGTCCTCAAAAGACATTTTCACTATAAAAGAGCCAAGTTAGTAGATTGTTTTGTCAAATATATATCAAAACACAATTTTTTCCAGTAAAAAGACGAAGAGAGAAGAGAGGATGGCGAAAATGATCCTTTAAATAGAGAAATATAATTCTTAAGCATCGATGTAATTCTATACCTGTTCATTGTCTAAACTTATTTAATTTCACACAAACTATATTCCATAGATTGAGTATGGGATTGGCAACACTGTAAGGCACAATTGCCAAAAAATCTTGTATATCAATTTTAGTTATGATGTGCAGCCTTAGCAATAGCAAATATGATATAGCAAGTGTAATGGAAATACCTATCACATAATTTACTTGAAAATAACTTAAAAGAAATCCAAATCCTGTTGGTAAAGCTAGTATAAAAGCAATGTCCTTCCAAAATATCTGCATTTCAATTTTTTTGGCGATAACGATTGATACAACGAATCCAATGACGGATCCGAAAGTGTAGCTTATAGCTGCCTCCCACACTATTGTCATAAATTGGAATAAAGATAAGATAAAGTATAGCAGTAGGGATATTAGTTGCAACACCAATTGCCAAAACTTGCCGATAATTGCCATATGCATTCACTAATGTATTGATTCCTGTCATTACTACAATCGGAAGCATTGATAACAATAGAATTTGTAGGGAAGAAGCACCTACAGCATAATCTTGACCAAACAACTGCATAATCTGCTTTGAATAAAAAATGACTGAATAGGATAAAGGCAATGACATAATTAAACTCATTTTTGTCACTCGCCACGCAAATTTTTTTCGACCTTCCTGCATAGCGCTAAGTACAGGATATGCAATTGTAAACAAAACCGACATAAATGCCGCTATTGCAGTAAATAGAGAATATGCTATAAAATAAACCCCGGCTTGGCTTGCGCCAATAGATCCAAATACTAATAATGGTCCTAGGTACAATGCCGCTGTATGAATTACATACGGAATCCAGCTTGCTCCACCTGAAACCAAGATATTTTTAAAAGACTCTCCAAAGCTTACTTCTGCTTTATCATTAGGTAATGACTTGAAAATCATTACTATTGAGATGGTTAAGAGAATTGATGACAAAATTGGATAAAAAGTAAAACTAATAGCAATACCTAACGCACCAACACCAATCAAAATTAGAATAACTCCTAGAACAATCTTAGCAATTGCAGAAAGGATCATTATTATAGGCAATGTCTTTGTCTTTAAAGACGCAATAACTATTGAGCGAAGCAGAGTTGTAATGGCAGTAGAACCTATCAGTGAAATGGTTACGATAATTAAACTAAAATCAATTCTAAAAGTATCATGAATCCAATTATAAGTAATTAAAATTAGCGCACCGCATGCAACTATTCCAATAGCGGTAAGAAGTAAAGAAGTTTTTACATATACTTTAGCATCACTTAGTTTTCGTTCAGAAAAGCTCTTTCCTAGGAAACGTTGAACACCTATAGGGATACCAATATTTGCGACAGTTGCAAAAATAGCGCCAAGAGAAACGACCGTAGATGATACGCCAATTACCTGGGGTGTGGTAATTTTAGACATGATAAGCCAAAAAATATATCCAAAGAGCATCGTAGCAAATGTCTCAATATATATATATATAATACCCTTTCCGACTACATTTTTGCTTAATTTCTCTCACCATCTTTTTCTATTAACTATCCAAAAGGCATAGTTTTATATTGATTTCTATAGGACTAGGCTTTGGTTGAAAGTAATGCGACCTAACGGTAGCATACACTCAATGATATCTCAGACGGACCTGTTAGTATCCAAGTATTATTTACATCTTTTCCACGCATACATTTTTTCAAATTGTTCTTATGCATGTGGTAATATAGTTAATAAATGACTCCTTTGAACTTTACATAATCAGATATCTTTTTAACCCTTTGGCGTTAGGTCATAAGGTTAACCTAACCAGCAGATCACATTGATATTTCTGAATTTGTGGACCCACTACATAATCTTATTCAGCGAATGTTTCGGCTACTGATAATTGAGAGTGACGTTCTAACAATTGGCCTCTTACAACATTCTTTCTGGTATGTGAATAAGCTGGAAGTCTTTTTACATATACAACTCCTATTATTGCATATTCTTTTTTGGGAATAACATACTTTTATGTACTCTCTAAATAGATTTTTTTTGGACCTTTATGATATGCATCATGTTGCGCATGTACGTCAAATATTGATTTGCCATCTGTCATTTATTTCGATAAAGATTTGCAGAAAAGTAAGCAGAGCAAATACCACAGTATTCAGATCATTGCAGAATTATGTCTGTATAAATATAGTCACGAGCATTGTTGAATTTTTGCAGATAGTTAAAAATTGACTATATTCATTAGCCAGTAGCCTGGCATATGAATGTGTGTTTTATAGTTGAGACAAAAAGCATTATGATGCAACCCATCTATAATAATTGAGATACTCCAGTTAGCAAATCTGTTAGTTTGTGTTATTATTTAAAATAATTCAATTCCTCTACAGATACTTTAGATTTTGTTTATATAAATAGTTCTTTTTGTCTCGTAGAGGGTTAAAAGTAAAGGATAAATTAAAAGGTTAACTTTTGCTTTTCGTATTTTTATATAATGTAATTGTATGACAGCTTAATATGGCAGATACTAAAGAAAAAGATAATATTTCAAGGGGAAAGTTTCTAAAGATGTTATGTGCTGGAGCCTTTATTTTGGCAACTGGAGGACTAGCCGGGCTCGGTCAGTCAATAAAAAACAAACGATCTATGGCTCAAGAACCTTCCGTTCAGGGATCTAGCCCCACTTCGATCCAAGTAAATATGCAAGTTGCCTGTAATTATATTATTTACTGGACTGGTTCTATAAATAATCCTACATATTGGGCCCAGAGAACTTCTGATGGCAAACAGCTACTAAATAACGGTTCACACTTGGCGGAAGTTGTAATCCAGGCTGGACTAGATCAATGGTTCCATGACGAGCCAAGGTCCAGGATAGGACCAGGGCACATCTACATAAAAAGTGGAGATTATAGATTATCTAAGACCTTTAAAGGATTTAACATCAAATCATTTACTAGGTTAACATTAGATCCGACAGCTGGACTTATTGTTCCTGATGGATATGATGGATATGTATTCAGATTACATAGTGATGACGAGTCAGGCAATATTACTGACTGCATAATAGACGGGGGATCCATTAGAGAAGGTATACCTCAAAGGCGTTGGACCGCAATACAGCTTCAGGGTTCTGCAAATGCACAGGATATTGGAGTCGTATCTAATAAAATTATGAATACAACTATATATGATGCAGGAATTGGAATAAAACTCCTTGTGGATGGAACAAAAGGATTTGTTAACGGTAACTCATTTCAGTTCTTGAAGATGTATACAAATAATATATTCATTGATTTTGGAATGGATCCACTTCTGGAGTCAAAATTTGTGCTAGGAAGCAAAGAATCTGGAATACATGGAAACTATTTCCAAAATTTGCAATGTCAGTGCGGTTACAATACAATACACGGAATAAAGGATATCAGACATGATGGCAATACTTTCATCGATGTCAAGGTCTGGGATATACAAAGTGGAGCTATATCATCTAATACCCACGAGCATGCAACAGGTACCATAATAATAGGAGGTGTGATGACGAATCAACTTTTCACAGATCAAGGGAAATATACAAAGATATTTGATGAATGGCAAGGATTCAAACTTGGGGTTGACAGTCTTGATATTCCATCAGCAGCAATACAAATAGGAACATTCGGATCACAGAAGCTTGGATTTTTTGGAGCAAGTCCTGTAGGAAAACAACCATTTGATGCCAAGCTATCTAAATTGGAGAACATCTACAATGCGCTAAAGGCATACGGATTATTGAGCTAATAATTTATATGCAATGCTCTTAGTGAAGCGCCATTTGCTACCAGAGCTGACTTTAAATGCAGGTTATATTCTCATGAAAGACTTTCATTAGCTATCTAAATCTAGGCTATAGCGTATAGGCTCTGTTCATTTAGCAGTTTTCATTTTTTCGATAACTTCTTTATTGTAAATATATGTACGAATAGAAGCAACCACTTCATTACATGTTCTAGTTTGCATCTCTCTTCTTTTCTACAAGGAAAACAGTCATCAATAAAACATTCAGTTCTATCTTTAACGTACTGGATTGTACGGTCAATAATGCTTTTCCCATAAGATGAATATGTAAATGATATATGTTCTATCTTCAAGAATTTACATGCTTGAGGATACCAAGTACCACTATCTGTAGACGACCTGTAGTCAGATTTCTGTCAGAAATGGTTATTATTTGTGGTGATGATCATGATGATTGTGTGGAACTACAGTGCTGATGCTAAATGATGCATCTTGGTATCCTTTTGCTTATACTGTAAAGCTGGCGCTGGCAACTCCAATTGGAGGGTTACTTCCTATTGTCCAGCATGCAGATGAATGGCCTGGATCGGGAAGATTAATTAGAGGAAATGAAGGATCACAGGAAGAGAGAGATAGCTACTTGAGGGAACTGGTTATACATGTGACACTTTGCAATTTATCAACTGATTTTACACATGGCCTGTAAGAGCAATACAAAGAAATTTTGTGTTTATAAGTAAAGGATTGAGTAAGATCCGATTAAAGCAAAGATTGGAGGCCTTTGAATACGTACAGATTTGCAAACTATACTCCCCCCTACAGGTAGAGAACAGGTACGCAGGAATTAAAAAATGAAAGGATCAAAAGCGGCTGTAACAATTTCCGCTCTTCTTAGGCTATTTTATTTAATAAGATATAATCATATTATCAATAGAAGCCAACAAGCAATGGCATGTTTTTGCTGTTTAGGTATCTGCTTTTTACATAATTCCTTATATTTGTAGAATGTTATTCTTATTCATTATTTCGGCCAATTATATTTAGATTTACTTTATGTGCTAGTGTAACTAGGAAATACGCCTATCCAGGAAAAAAGTATTTTAAATCACCACGTAAATTTTAATAGTTTTTTTTGTCTTCGTTATCTATGTATGTACAGCATAATGAGCAGAATAACACTGCTGATTTATACATGACATCAAAAATTAATATTCCCGAGTATGATAAAGAATCTGCTATACATCAAACCTTATATATTTTAAAACAACAGAGCGAACTTGTTAAAGTCACAATAGTTAATGATTTTTTAAAAAGAAGGCCAAAAAAGCATTATGAACAATTTATTTTGTCTGCAGTACTTTTTACAGCTTTTGCAATCATCATACTCACAGAACTCTCAGGCATGTTACAAATAATTCATCTAGAAAAATCCATCACGCCTATTGGGGGAAGAACTTGAATGAGAAAAGTTTCAAAGGCATTAGTTACTGGAGGCGCAGGTTTCATTGGAAGCCATATAGTCGATGAATTACTCAAAAGAGGGATTGAAACTTACCTCATCGATGATTCAAGTACAGGTTCAATGAGGAACGTTGTTCAGCATGAAAATAACAAATTATTGCACATCTGTATTGGAAATATAAAACAAGTGGATGAAATATTACATGGGATTGATATAGATATTGTTTTTCATGAAGCAGCTATTGTGAGTGTATCACAATCGGTAAGTCATCCATTGTTAGTGCATGATACTAATGTAAAGGCAACTCTTGAGTTAATGAATTTTTGCATAAAGAACAATGTAAGGAGATTCGTTTTTGCTTCCTCTGCTGCAGTATATGGTTCGGTGCCGTACAAATATCTATCCGAAAGTCATTTATGTATGCCATCATCCCCTTACGGAGCATCAAAACTCTCGATTGAAAACTATTTACGTGCTTATAGTGTAACATATGGTTTAGAAACAGTCGTACTAAGATACTTCAATGTTTTTGGTCCCAGACAAAAATATGACAGCAGCTATAGCGGAGTAATTACGGTATTTATAAACAATTTGCTAAATAGAGAAACTCCGATAATCTTTGGAGATGGGAATCAAGTACGCGATTTCGTCCATGTCAAAGATGTTGTACAAGCCAACATTCTAGCAATGGACTCTGAGCATGTTGCTGGAGAAATATTCAACATATCATCAGGATATGCTACTAGCATTCTTGAGTTACTTCAAATGCTGAAGGTATTGACAGGAGCGCAGAACGTTCAGCATCAGTTCACATCACAAAGGCCAGGCGACATTATGTCCAGTCTTGGTCTTAATGACAAAGCTCGGGCTGACCTAAAATATAATCCTAGAATTTCTATCATGGAAGGATTAGCAGAAACTATAGAGTATGTTGGTAGGGAAAAGCAAAATATTGTTACTATAAATGATTTAAAAGTGAGAGTATAACAGCAACCGCAGTAGCAGTTCTAATGAATGGAGGATTTCAATAATATCTAAAATATAGATTTTAAAGACCCATATACATTCTAACTGAACTAACTGAATTGAGTGAACATTAATCAAACCAGCGTGGCAATAAAGAATCCTGACTATTCATTATCTCCACCCCATTCCTAAACTGATTGTAGGACATTAATAGAAAAAGAAGGTCTATTTCTTCTAGACGATATCATGGCATTATATAGGGCTGACAAATTAGGAGTTGTAGACCTTTTAATCAAAGCATGATAAAGCAATCGTGCTGCAATAAGACTTATTTGTCCATTAGCTGCAGAAAATTCAGAAATTGTCAAAGAATATCCGAAAGCGCACCAAATATACGAATTCTCGATGGTGGATGTTCTCACTCTGTATTATTGATAGTTGACAATAAAAAGTTTCTGAGATTTGAGCTCCAACATCCGAAGGCTGAAAATTTTTCACAGGCAATTGGCTTTGTAGTA
Source organism: uncultured Nitrososphaeraceae archaeon (assembly GCA_963825865.1). Taxonomy (GTDB): domain Archaea; phylum Thermoproteota; class Nitrososphaeria; order Nitrososphaerales; family Nitrososphaeraceae; genus CAWGVG01. The sequence continues at coordinate 83,129 of CAWGVG010000014.1, forward strand.
TATTCGAATAATAACTAAACTTTGGCAAATTTAATTTTACCATTTTGTCGATGAGATGTTATTGTAACTGATTTAGCTTTTGATCATATCTCGATAGCTCATGATACCGATAGTCGAGTATCCTTCAGTGGTAGGTTCTTCCCTACCAATATTTAGAACTGTTTTCAGCAATCCGCGAATGAAGAACTTCCACATACATAACAGGACTCATGGTGTCGACAAACCACACCATATCATTTATGAATAATCTTTTCTATGCACATAATGATCAGAGTGCATTGAACCATTTCATCACAGACTCTAGATGGAGTGATGATGAACTGGACAAGAAAAGATACGAGCTCATAATAGATGGACTCAAAGATGCTGATGAAGGTGATGGTATTCTGGAGTTTGACGATACGTTAGCTCACAAGAGTGGAAAACACATGGAGTTTGTAGGCAAGTTCTTTGACCACACGGATGGTACATACACGCTGGCTCATAACATAGTTTCAACACATATTGTAAAATGAAGACTTTCAATTCCATTAGATTTTGAAATATATCTGAAGGAAGGATACATACCAAAAGAGAAGTTCAGAGGGTTAATTCCTCTTGGAGATTCAGGTCTTCGCTTCAGTGATTTTGACATATTCGTACTAGAAGAAAGAAGATGGGAAAGAAAAAAGAGTTATTATTTGATATTCTTTCCAAGTTCGCTTATGCTGGTATCATCCTTGAAACTGCCAGATCCAAGAGATTGGTCATTTGATCTATCTATTCCATGTTGGACCATAAAGTCAATATCGTGGCTATTGTGAGTAAGTATGACTTCACAATTATCTGCATGAGTATCTCCTTGTGTGGGGTTAAAGTCTATTACTGTATCTTGTCCATCTCCGCAATCAAAGAAATCAGCTCCTGGTCCTCCGATTAATACATCATCGCCTGCCCCCCCATACAATTCATCATTACCTGTTCCTCCTACCAAAAGATCGCCATCTTCTCCTCCTTGAAGTACATCATCTCCCGGTCCTCCATATAATGTATCGTCACCAGCCCCACCTGTAATAGCATCGGCTCCTTCATCACCATAAAGATGATCCGGTGCATTTGAGCCTTGAAGTACATCATTTCCTTCTAGACCGCGTAAGGTATCGCCAAAACCGCAAACAGTGCCAGTAGTCCCTGGGGTTATGCTAGGACATGCTATAATAGTGTCGTCGTGGGAAGTACCTTTAGTATAGCTGCGAGTGCCAAAAATTACATTCATTCCATCTGCTTTTACAGTCTGATGTAATGGAACAGTAGCCATTACTAAAAGAACGAGAACTGCTATAGTTAACTTCGTAAATAAGCTATTGCTCCAGCCCGTATTCTGCATATATATTGTTCCTTATAGATACTAAAAAAGCTTTAATTATGCACTTAAGATAAAAACATCTAGATTAGTATTATATATTAAATTTATGTTTTCTCTTATTTTTGATATTACTCGAACATTATCTAAGGAATGTTATCTGCAAACTGCTTATATTTAATACTTCTCTTATATCATACGGCTCTGTTCACTTAACGATAAATGTATAGCTAAAGAAGTCGCTACTTCCTTTAATGGTTAGATTCAAAAGAAGCAGAACGGCTCTGTAAAGTTAAGGAAAAAGCTATAGGTTTCTTTCTCGTTTTTTATATATGATATACCAAGTAAGAAAAAGAACCGAACCTGAAGACATAGTATATGCTTTGCATCTTTATTTTAATGGTCTTTCGTTAAGAAATACTTCTAAGGCCATATCCAAATTTGTTACAAGAAGCCATACTGCTATAAGAGATTGGATTCAAAAGTATAATCCTAAAAGATTGTTCTATAGGAAGACCAAGATATTCGAATTCATACTCGACGAAACCCAAATCAAAGTTGGTTCTGAGTTAATTTGGCTTTGGGTTGCCATAGAGCCTGAAAGTAAAGAGGTTCTAAGATTGAATATATCAAAAGAGAGAAATATGTTTGTGGCAGAGCGATTTCTATCGAGCGTTATAAAAGAATATATGGAGAACATCCGGTTTCTACCGATGGCGGTACCTGGTATCCACAAGCCTGTCAATTCTTGAAACTAAATCATCACATCCATTCTTCATATGAGAAAAGTATCATAGAAAGGACGATACAGTACATAAAGGATAGAACTGAATGTTTTGACGATTATTTTCCATGTAGAAAGAAAAATTGCAAGGTGAAGCACGTACAAAAATGGTTAAATCTATTTGCATATTATTATAACAAGGAGAAAATATCTTAACTTTACAGAGCTAGCAGAACGTCTTCAAAGTATATTTACTATGCATTACAATTATACTTTTCAGGCTTATCACTTAGAAAAACATCAGAAAGACTGTACTACGTTCATCAGAAGAAACCATGTTTCTATTTGGAACTGGATTCAACGATATAAACCAAAGAGGATATTTCAAAAGAAATCCAAAGTATCCGAATTCATCATTGATGAAACACTGATTAAAGCTGGTAATGAATACGTATGGTTATGGATTGCTGTTGAGCCAACAGATAAGATAATTCTTGGTATTCGTATTTCTATAGAAAGAACCATACTAGTAGCAGAACAATTTATACAATCATTGGTTAGAAGATATGGCAAACAGAAGATATCTACAGATGGTGGTGGTACTTGGTATCCTCAAGCATGTAAATTCTTGAAGATAGAACATCATTTACATTCGTCTTATGGGAAAAGCATCATTGAGCGCACAATCCAGTACGTTAAAGATAGAACTGAATGTTTTGATGACTATTTTCCTTGCAGAAAAGAGAGATGCAAACTAAAACATGTAATGAAGTGGTTGCTTCTATTCGTACATATGTACAATAAAGAAGTTATCGAAAAAGTGAAGACTGGTAAATGAACAGAGCCTATCATACATAAAAAGATTATAGTGCAGTAAGGATAGAATAACATATTAATTAGTATTTGCTGATTCTGAGTATATAGATAGATAATGTTGAGCCAAAAAGTGAGATTGTATTACATGTTTTTTGTTCTTGCTATAATGTTGTTGTCTATAGTCGTATACTCAAATTGTTTTCTAGGAAGGGAAGCATTGGCACAAGCTGACGATTTTTTAACATATGAAAATCCAGCTTTTGGAATAAAAATGCTATATCCTCATGACTGGCACAGAGCTGACTTTGCAACCACGCCCGGTGGCAATGGCACAATAGCTGAATTTCTTGGACTGGAGCCCCCCGCGCCTTATGTAAACATATTTGTTTATCATTCTTCAGGTAGCTTCCCGTTGTCAGCTTTAATTAATGACACATTAAGCCAATTAGAAGCTGTTCATAGGGATCCGACAACTACCCTGAAGTTACAGAATGGCACTACAGCATACCAAACCGGTTATCAGATCTCAACAATACATAATACATTTGAAAAGATGCAGACTTTTATAATGAAAAATGGGCTGATTTATGTAATCACATTTACTGCTACACCAGATAAATATTCGTTGAATTTACCTACTGTAAAGCGCATGATTGATTCAATAACAATATCTAATCCAATAAGCAGATAGCATTTTAGCAGTCGATATTTAATTTGTTGCGAAGATTGGAATAAAGTGATTACGGTCAAAAAATTTGCATTCCTGACGTATTGTTTTCCTCCTGACAGCGTAAGAACTCAGAGCAAAACTATATAGATCTATTATAGTGGCTTCACTCGGCTAGCATAGTTGTATTAGGATATATACACTGATACCAAGGTATTTTAATTTAATTTCGAAATAGAGCAGTAAGATGGGCTTGGAAGATATGATCATGCTTCTGACATTGTTTCAGGACTGGTAAATTTCAGAATAATGATGCGAACTAATGGTGTTATGTTACTCTAAAAAAAGAGCAAGACTAACCATCGTAAAGAGATTTTCTTTCGTAATTACGCAATAGATCTACTGACCAAGGCCGATTGGAATCTGAAGCATCTGGTTGTTACCGGACGAGGCAGTTTAAGCACCAATTCTACTTCAAATAATCCAATGGGTTTCAATTCCGTAATGGTTTTCATCTCTTGACATTTCAAACGAGTCAATCGCCTTGAGTTTCCAGTAGTTGTTAACCGCATGTTGAAGCGATATAGAAAAATTATAGGTGACTTTTCCAAGACAATATTAGATAATATTTACCACTTTGGCTTTTTATCAAACCAGCCTTCATTAATACAGATATCCGTGAATAGTATTGTTTGGGGCTCAGTTTTAGTTTTGATATTAGCTCTTCACTACCATTTTTTTGCATAGCAATACTATTAAAAAGTTCTAACGATTTATCTTCAGAAATTGAATTTAACTGACTGTTTGCGTTTTTCCGAATAAACCGTGTCTATCTCTTTTTACATACTGGTTCAATTCTTATGATAATATCAACTGTAAGAAAGTGATGTTTTTTACTACGTATGGCTCTGGTCGTACCCCTTCCTGAACGTTTTGGTCATATTCTGGGTAAGTTCAAAGATGTTTTATCAAAGTCTCAATTTAAGAATTTTCAGAGCGTGATGTTTGGGTTGATTGTATCCCATTGTAAAGAACACGATGTGAAGAGTATAAGGGATGCTATATCTGAGACGAAGTGTCAGAGCAGCATTAATAGATTTTTTACTTCTCCATCTTGGAGCCAAGCCTAGAACACGAGGATTTTACCTTCAGCACCCCATCCACGTTTACTATTATTAGTAAATATACTAGATAATCATATCGTGCCTGGTAGCATTCAACTTTCCATATAATTTCTATTGCACGATTTATACCTCACATTAATAGAAAGACAGTTCTTTTACTGTCGTCTGAACGTGTTAATCAGACTCTTTAATAAAAATAATCGGATCATTTTTCTGGGATGAGTTTAAGAGCAATACTACTGTTAACAATATTTTACATAATTACAATAATAAGTTATATCATTATTTTAGATAGCCGTCGGTGCTCCTACCGCAGCTGCAGCAAAGTCTGTATCATCAAAAAATTTAGACATGGCTACATATTCATATGATGAAATCCACGATGAGGCGATCTCTCGAGGAGCGCACTTAGGAGAAAGAAAACACCAAGACTTAGGCATTGATACCGAAAGTGGTGGTATAGTTACACAATCATCTGAAAATGCAGTTAGTCAGTCAGGTAACGATTCACACATCTCGCAAAGGGTTTTCAATACGCTACCTTTGCCATCAGGAGTAACAGGAGGAAGAGGAGCAGATACCTGGAATTAAAGATACAACACTACTGATTACACTTCTAAGCGATGTTAATTCTGCTGCTGGATCATCACCCAGGAAACACAAAGTGTATAATTAGTGTTCTAAACATAACAATAAAAGGTAATCTTATAATTGGAACTGACTGCGATGATATAATTCCTGGAAATGATACGAATGACATTATATTTACCCTCGCAGGAAACAACGAAGCATACGGTGGTAGTGGTAATGATATAATTTATGCAGGCTCAGGTGAAGATAGATTGTATGGTGATAAGGGAAATGATATATTGGACGGTGGGCCTGGAACTGATTTACTTGATGGCGGCCTGGAGATGATATAATTGTAGGAGCACTCGATAACGATTTCTTGGTAGGAGGAACAGGTAATGATGTAGCTGTATGGAGGTCCAGGTGATGATGTATTAATTGGAGGATCGGGATCTGATTACTTTGATTGTGGAGACGGATCAGACGTAGTAGTAGACTTTAATCCTAAACAAGGAGATACTTATGCAAATAATTGTGAAATTATACTTACTCAAAATACTCTATTATGATAAAATTTTAATGTATATCCAATTTTGGCGAATCTCAATGATTTTTGGAAAAGAATTTTATGATACATTTTAATCTTGGATATCAACTACAAGACTTCCCTATATTCAGCAGTTTCCTTCTAATGGCTGTTGGATTATTTTGGCATAACAGGTTTTTATTTTCGATGAAAAAAAGAGCAAAATAGATAATCGGTAGATTGTTTTGCAGAGCAGTGGAAATTTAAGATACCAATTGCTACTGGGATATAGATAGATCTAATGGTTCAATGAAAAGAAATATTATGTAAAGCATTTTATATTATTTTTGCTCCTAATTTTTATCTACTGGTCTCAATGTGATTCCTTTTCGATCCTTTGGCTATAAATAGAAACAGATGGTAAAAATTCCTCGCATATATCTATTGGACTAATAGTATATACCGACCCGGGCCTTCTTTGCTAGTTCTTGTGCTACAAAATGAACCGTATCGGACTATTATAATATTATTTATTAATGAACAATGATGGAAAGACAAGAAAAGATGACAACAATAACGAATACAACAACACTGTCAAATCCAATACTATATGTTCCAAAAATAATGTTTTTGACTAAAGGCAAAGGCTTACATAAAGACTATCTTACAAGCTTCGAATTGGCCTTACGTGACGCAGAAATAGCTGATCTTAATTTAGTTTCTGTCTCCAGCATAAAACCACCCCACTGTAAGATAATTTCTCTACAAGAAGGCAGAAAGCATCTAATGTCAGGACAAATTGTTTTTACTGTTTTAGCTCGTTCCTCTACTAACGAACCAAATAGACTGATTGCTGCATCTGTAGGTCTTGCTAGACCTGCAGACAATACACAGTATGGGTATCTATCTGAGCACCATTCAACTGGAGAAACAGCACAAAAGCTGGAGATTATGCCGAGGATATGGCTATGGAAATGCTTGCTATAACATTAGGCTTATCAAACGATCCGAGACTTAATTGGGATCAAAGAGCAGAACAATGGAAAGTTTCAGGAAAGATTTACAAAACTCAAAATATTACTCAGTCTGCAGAAGGAAACAAGGATGGCTTGTGGACAACTGTGGTAGGTTCAACTATTCTGATATTATAGGCTATATATGTCGAGCCTAAAAATGGATGTATAATCCATATTTGCCTACATTCTGTATTTGTTAGCATTCTATTAATTCTCTTTTTGATTACAGTGGTAGCAGGACAATTCTGCTAAATTCGTTTAAATTATATTGATTTGACTTGCCAAGGCACATTAAGTAAATCAAAATACAAATGCAAAACGCCAAACTAACAGTAGTGAATAACGCTTATAATCTGAATGAGTACATTTGCGTCTTAGCCTTCACCTTTATTACCACTAGCATCAATACGTACGATTATTATCCTCAGAATATACTTTAGATCTTCCAATAGCTCTCTCTACAGTTAGTATTTCCGATTCTTGTCTTCTGATTCAGGTATCTAATATCATATCCCTGGTGCTCCATACACTATGAAAGGTTCTTCAAGAATAACATAGCCATGGGTAGCAATCATTGCGTCGATTGTTCCATCATTATTATCAATCTTTTTGTTATTGTCCTCTGAAATATCATATCCGCAAAGAACAGATAAATTATCTTGTAGACATTTGTCTATTGTTTTTCAAAGCCCATATAATGACGAGCAAAACCATTTCTCACCCACCATGTTATATCATTGCTTGCAATTCTGGTTTCATTGTTATTGGTATCAATTAGTCGTAACTTATTTAATGAAAGCAATTTGGCTACCCAATTGGATAACTTCTCTGCTACTACTACTTCGTCCTCTTGAGATTCCTGTAAAAGCTCTTCATATAATATACTATCGTCAACATATCTAAGAATGTAACTACGATCAACACTTGGTTTTTTAGATAATAAAAGACCCTTTTTACCCTTTGTACCAAAGAATGCAGTTAAACTGAAGATTGTCGAATTTCTGACACAAAACCTAATGCAATATAAACTTACCTATGAGTTGCTTGGTAATATGCCCCATAATCAATAAAAAATAAAATTTTATCTTGAATACACTAATTTGTTGATGCAATACCCAATTTCTGAAATTTGATTTGCAACTGAAACCTGCATACCAGTAGCCTGCCATCTAGCTTGCAGGTAGATTGTCATGTTAGTTAGAGGAAATAAAGAATCAATAGAGTAAATAAATAAATGTCGAACTGGTAAAAAAATTTGATCTTTATGGATCATTGGATGCTATAGATTGTTGTAAAAAGAATATACAGAAGTGAACCATCGCGGAAATGATTTATTACCATAGGTAGTGACATCTTGCAGGGATGGATAATCCACATACAAAAGCAAAAAGCTGGTCAGGAAATATCAAAAAGAATTGTTTTAATTTTATCGTCATTACCTATTAGAGCATTTATCAAGTCGACACGTTCGTCTTTTGAAATATTGTCACTCGACATTTCAAACGAATCAATTGCCGCGAGTTTCCAGTAGTTGTCAACGGCGTGTTGAATCGATGTATAAGAATTATAGGTTATTTTTCCAAGGCAAGTTAGGTAATATTTACTCCTTTGTCTTTTTATCAGGCCGGCCTTCATTAATGCATATATTCTTGAATAGTATTGTTTGGGGCTCAGTTGTAGTTCTGTTATGAGATCTTCACTATCTTTTTTTTGCATGGCAATACTACTAAAAAGTGCTAACGATTTTTCTTCAGAAATTGCATTTATAATATCTGTAGCAGAAGTTTTGGACATAGTTTACCTAAAGAGAAAATTCATAAAAATATTAGAGGACATTCCGCTATTAAGTTTCCAATTAAAGTAACAGCAACACTACTTTAACATATTAACTGATTTACTTACTAGATAGCAAACCGAAGAAAAAATATGGATTGCTAACCTTAAGATGCGTCTTTTCATCATCCATAACGATATTCCTACTGTAACCTAGTCTCGGCGTGCTATCCTCCGAAGATTGCAACCCCTTAGTACTAAATGATGTCATGTGAAAAAATCATTATTGTCGGAAAATTATAACTAAGAGCAAGCCTATCACAATACTGCATTGAGGATATAATTTTGTTTTATATCCATTTTATGGTATAATGGGAAAGAAATTTGTAGTATATTTTTCTTATAGATTATTCTATAAGATCTCAGACAATACTAATTTAGGGCCTTCTATAATAGTATGATTAACTTGTTAAACGGCTCATCAATAGTATTTATACATGCAGGGATTCTCTCTTTAGAATCAATAATAGCGGAATTATTGCATTCAAGTCTCAACATTCCTTCCTTAGCTATTGCAGCTATTAGCATTCCTATAGCTGGAGCAACATTATTATCCTCTTTCATATTAACGACTAAGAAAAAGAGTAACAAATTTACAGTTTTCAAACTATGGAAAGTTTTAATTCCTGCCTCGATCTTTCTTGCAATTGGAATTTTTACATGGTATGATTCAGTCAGCAGGATAGGTGCTTCAAAGGATGGCCTACTTGCCGGTCCGCTAGAAACGGTTACAATTTTATTCCTTGCAAGATTTTTTTTAGGCGATAGACTAAGTAAGTCGCAGAGCCTTGGAGTAATACTTGCATTAGTAGGTTTTTTTGTGACTCTCGAAAATGGAAGCATGTTTTCACAATTAAAATCATCTGTATTTACTATCGGAGATATTGAAGCAATAATATCGTCTATTACGTTTGCAACTGGCTATGTTTTTACAACTAAATTGGTTAGAACGTGTTCCACTATTGAGGTAACAGGTTCTTGCCTCTTGTTTTCAGGCTTGATTTTAATCGCAATATTTTCTATGTCCGTTGTGAGTGATGGTAGATTTTCATTTCCTTCTTTTAATTTAACTTGGATATCACTACAAAATTGTACATTACTGATGCTATTTTCGTTGGTCCCTCTATCTTCAGCTTTATTTTACAATATGGGTTTAAATAAAATTGGAGCTTCGCTTACATCTACTATCGCATCGTCGACTATATTGCTAACAATAATCTTCCAAGTTTCCTTGTATGAGCTTGGAATTAACAGCATATTGCCACTCGATATTCCAATAGCAATCACAGGAGCCATTTTAGGAATTTTTGGCATATGTATAGTTCACATGAACAATATTGTATTATTTATTAGATTTTGGCATATGTGCAAAACACCTTTTAAAAAGCTAATTGCTGTGGAAAACGTATCAGCTACTGCAATAAAAATGAGATCATAAACTTATCGAGGAGATAATACAAAATAATATCGAAAACATTATCTGAAGGAAAAAGTGCCAAGTACAATATACATATTGCTAATATATATAGATTTAAAAGCCAAACAGCAACTTGTATAGCAAATAAACCATTTTTCCAAATAACACACGTCTCGGTATCTTTGGTTCACTTTTCAAACTTAATAGGTACACCTTTATAGTTCGTTCTTATTTTTTTGACCCTTTCCTTTGAAACTTTCCAATATACTTTTTTAGTGTGTGTTTTCCCGCGCCTAACTGTTATATTTCGTACCATTTGCGTATACATTTATCAGTTATCAACCTGAGGCATTACATTACCTAATCCGGATAAAATTTCACATTATGTCTAATTTTTAACAAATCACCTAAAACAATATCAGATATATTTTTATATTATACCCTTCTACGGAGATTTAAATGGTTTCTTACCAGGAGGTTATACTTGTATTATCTGATAGTAGAACAATGAATCTATTCAGAGGTATTGCCCATACAAATCATATTGGCGATATAACAAATCTAAGACTTACTCGCAAGCAGTATTACTCAAGGCTGTCTGAGTTGATAAAGTCTGGTTTGATACATAGAAAAAAAGGCAAATATTTCCTTACAACATTTGGAAAAATAGTTTTTGATGCTCTAACGCATGTTCAACAGAAAATTGAATATGCAATAACTAATATTTGGAAACTTAAGGCAATCGACTCTCTAGAAGCATATCAGGAGCCATCTAAAGAAGAGCTTGAGACAATTATTGACGCCTTATTAGGCAACAACAATAACGACATAAAGAGGATAATAATAAAAGAAGAGAATTCATCATCACATAATATAATTGCAGAAGGAATGCAAGGGGTTAACAACAATACGGAGATGGCCAAAAAAAATAATGTCTACAAAAATGAATTCTGAATGTCTGTCTATCCTAGAGGAGCTAGAATATATTTCTGTAGCTCCCAGGTCTGATCAAATTATTTCCGACATCATAATAAAATGTCTTGAACAAATTGGAAAATCATATTCTAAAGCCATATTGTATAATATATGTTCACTCAACAATCTATCAGAATACGAGTTATTAACAAACTATGATTTATTTGAAAAATCATTGAACAGTGCATTAGGTAAGGCAGGAAATGCAATTCTTAATATTATTAAAAAGGAAATTCTAACATATGCTGTAATGTCAGAGTCAGGTATTACAGTAGGGGAAATTCTAAATCCGTCTCTTAAAATTAGTGATGTTGTAAAATTTATCCACGAGGCAGAGATATTTGATTTTGTGAGGAACATGGGATCTCATCATCATACCATATTGTTATACTCAAAAGAAAATTTCAGAAATAAAATATCGGAGCAGTTCTTGAATTCTAGAAAATCCGGATTTAGCGCTTATCATCCAAAGGCTGGTCTTTTATCTAATCAAACCATAAAGAAGAATATCAACCCTAGTATAGTTAACAGTTTGTCATTTGAGAAACTATTTCAGCCGACAATAAATAAGACATCAATACAGAAATTATTGTACTGGATAGCCAAATCGCATTCATTAAATAAATCACAAGAAGATGTAGATTATAAATCAACAACAAGAGTTGTAGGAGATGGTACTTGGTGGTTAGAAAACAGCAACGTTGAGTGGCTAGTATCTTTTGAAAAGTTAATTAATAAATACAAAGCTGCCAATAATATGTCTATGTTATGCGCATTTGATATTTCAAAGATATCCGTATCAAATATGAGCACGACAATGAAACAAATAATTTCATACCACGATAGTGTGATTACAGATAACCCATTTGCCATCTATAATAGTAGAACACCAAAAACGAAAATTAGGGCGAGACATTGAAAACACAACAGGAATTAAATGTAAAGACAGTTCGTAGGAAGCTTGTTTTTGCATTGATTGTGTGTATTATAGTAACTGACTCTCTCATTGCATTTACACCACAAGAAAACAGGCTTGTTGTTGGTGATATTGTAGTTCCAACCTCTATAATTATTGCAACAGCTCTTTCACTAATAGTAGTGTACAGACAAAAGATGGATGGCTTAATTGGAAAGGCTTATGCTTTTCTTGCATTAGGATTAACGTTATGGTGTATTGCTGAGATCCTTTGGAGCATTACTGAGCTTGTGCTCGGACAGAAAAGGCCATTTCCATCTGTTTCAGACGGTTTATGGTTAGTAGCGTACGGACCTCTAATATATTATGCTTTTCGCATGTATAATGCCTTTCATAAAAGTTCTTCGAGCAAATTTAGTATCGTTTTGGTATCCATAGGCGTTGCAGCCTATCTATTATATACAATACCATTGACTGCTTCTACATTTGAACTTTCTAAACAAGATGATTTCTATTTATTCTTAATCAGCATATCATATTCAATTTTAGATATGGTCTTCATTTTTCCTGCGTCATTGATAATTCTGAATGCTCCAAAGAGAGGAATAGGAGGAGATTTAACATCCATTCCATGGATATTTTTAGCCATGGTTGTTATTGCTGTTGCCGATATCGTTTTTGGATTTACTTCTGTTGCCGGTTTGGATAGATTAGAGTGGACATCTACTCCAATCTACTCAGCGGGTTACCTTCTGATGGCTGTTGGATTATTTTGGCATAATAGATTTTTTATATTCGACGAAAAGAAAGTAAATGAAAATTGGCAGAAAGAAAATCGGTAGATTGTTCCCGTGTGTAATGGAGATTAAAGATACCGATCGCCAGAGATATAGATTGAATAGCATAACGAAAAAAAAGATTTACCATTATTTTCATATTTTTAATTTTATTGTCCCTTATTTAATAATTCAGCAGCATGGGAGGAGTTTTGTAATTCCCTTGTTTGTATGCATTCTTTGGTTCTGATGGGGATATCCATTGACCGTGTGCAGTAGTTGCTAATGTTATTGCAGACATTATTATTAATCCTAAGCCGCCTTGAGTAATCTTATAATCGATATTTTACCACTAACCCAATAACAGTAGATCTCTTGCGTAATTAGCAGCTATAGTCTAACACCCTACTTGTTTTAGCCGTCTTCTTAGATTGAAATGCTGTCAGACTGTATAACTCTGAAGTTCAGGAGACCTGGATATTATATCAGATACGTTATTGTACTTCCTTAATCTGTTTCTAAATTTAGTACCCATTATTCCAAACTTTTTGATTCTACATATGGTATGTTCTACTATGATCCTTAGCCTAGAATGATTCTTGTTGTAAGTTCTTTCATCACATGAAAGCAATGTACCCTTTTTCTTTTTGATACGAAGTACAGACTTTACAGTGGGAAAGTCCTTTTCAATGCCAAGATAACCAAGATCAACTATGTTTTCAACTTGTGATGGAGTTATAGAATGATTGTGTTTGTAAATGTCATAATCATGTTTTCTTCCACTTCTGTGACCTGTCTTATGCAGTATCAATCCTTCACTGTTTACCATCAATTGTGTCTTGACAGTATGTTTCTTCTTTCTACCTGAATAGTAACTCTTCCTTCTTCTTTTGTTCTTAGGTCTTGGAATTTCTTGTTCTGTAGAGTCTATGAAAGCCTTGAATCCAGGAAAGTACTCTTCTACTTCATCTATAGTTCTTAATCTCCTAGTACGTTTGTATATCTTCTTTGGCAATGGAATACACTCCTTGATAAGTGGTTCCATCATTGATATATCTCTACAAACATTGCTTTGATCAAGGTCAAACAGAAATCCTGATAATGTATATGTAATGTATAATCTGTAGTATACTAGAAGCATAACGAATCTTTCTTTAACTTTAAGCTTAAATGGTCTACCAGCACCTATATCCCGTATTCTCATCCTTGATAGAAGACGTCTTCTTTCGTGCTCTTCGTAGTTATGTTCAATTTCGTTACAAATGGATTCAAATTCAGATACAGTTACTCCGGTAAATGACCTGAATATCAAAGGTTTCTTACATAATTTGCTATAGGACATCAAAGAGCTTGTCAGATAGATATCCTATGTGAAGAGGAATATAGCTCTAAGCTTCTAATTACACAAGAGATCTAGTATTGTAGAATGCTATGCTATGCTTATGAATTGAAATTTCATAATTGGGTATTATTATCTATTGTAAAGAGTCATTAGATTGCAATATGAAAAATCTACCAAAGTCTCAGACTATGGATGATTAGGTTTTTTAGTTCAGTTGGAAAAATATAGGATAGGATAGAGGAGCAATATAAAAGAGAGATGGTAAACGAAAATAAAGAAGAAATGGCATACAGTTTGCCAAACAATTCCGACATTAATAGATTAGTCCTTTATTTAATACATGATGGACAAATTGGTGATAATTATATACCAGATTACAATACTATAGTTTCCAAGTATATGAAACTAGGGCTATGTAGAAAACAGAGTGTATTTATCGTTTTGTAATGATAAATACTGCACAACAACTCAGACTAATATTTGTGTTTATGAGCACATCAATAGCTTGCTGTTAGGTTGTTATTCGAAAGAGCTTTTGTCAATCTGTTAACCGATAGCGTGTGAGGATCGGCATTAAATACGCTTGTTGTGTCTTTTGGCGCCATTCCAATTTTTCCTCAGAATTTCTTTCTTCGTGCTCTACTATTATAGATGGCAAATGGGTTATCTGTAATCACACTATCGTGGTATGAAATTATTTGTTTCATTGTCGTGCTCATATTTGATACGGATATCTTTGAAATATCAAATGCGCATAACATAGACATATTATTGGCAGCTTTGTATTTATTAATTAACTTTTCAAAAGATACTAGCCACTCAACGTTGCTGTTTTCTAACCACCAAGTACCATCCACTTCTGCAATCCTTGTTGTTGATTTATTATTATTATTATTATTATTATGTTGTGATTCATTTAATGATTGCAGATTGGCTATCCAGGAGGATAGCTTCTTCATCGATATGTCATTTATTGTCTGCCCAAGTATCTCCCCATATGACAAATTATTTACTATCAGAGGATTGATATTATTATCTACGGTTTGGTTTGACAAAAGACCTATTGGAGCACGATATGTGTGATTATCAAATGTTGATTTATCACAATTTAAAAATTGTGCCAATATTTTATTTCTGAAATTTTCTTTTGAGTATAATAATATGGTATGATGATGATGTCGCGCATTACTCACAAAATCAAATATCTCTGCCTCTTGGATAAATTTTACAACATCACTAATTTTAAGAGACGGATTTAGAATATCATCCACTGTAATACCTGAATTTACAATTACAGCATATGTTAGAATTTCCTTTTTAATAATATTAAGAATTGCATTTCCTGCCTTACCTAATATACGGTTCAATGATTTTTCAAATAAGTCATAGTTTGTTAATAACTCGTGTTCTGATAGATTATAAAGTGAACATATATTATACAATATGGCTTTAGAATATGATTTTCCAATTTGTTCAAGACATTTTATTATGATGTCGGAAATAATTTGATCAGATTCAGGAGCTATAGAAATATATTCTAGATCATCTAGAATGGATAGATATTCAAAATTCGTTTTTGTAACCTTAATTTTGATCAGCTCTTGTATTTTACTTTTGCATTTCTTTTGTAATTAAATTACGTGATGATGATGAATGCGGTTCTTTTATTATTACATCTTTTATTTCGTTATTATCTAATAAGGCGTCAATAATTCTTTCAAGCTCTTCTTTAGATGTTTTTTTGTATACTTCCAGAGAGTCAATTGCCTTAAGTTTCCAAATATTATCTATTGCATATTCAATTTTCTGTTGAACATGCATTAGGGCATCATAGACTATTTTACCAAACGTTGTAAGGTAATATCTTCCTTTTTTTCTATGTATCAAACCAGACTTTATCAACTCAGACAGCCTTGAGTAATACTGCTTGCGAGTAAGTCTTAGATTCGTGATGATGTTCTCATTCTCTGCAGAAGATATACAAACAAATAAATTCATCGTCTTACCATCGGCCAAGATACGCATAATGTCATGGTAAGATATCATGCAATTCACGTCTCTAGGGAAATATTACATATAATATAAAGATTTTCTTGGTAATTTAGCCATTTCTCGATAAATGATATGCAATAAAATTTTATCCTGATTGAGCAGAGTATTCAAGATCTTCTAGACTTGTTCGGCACCGATATCCGTTGATACGTTTTCAACAGTAATAACCTTTGAAAAGAGATTTTGCACATCTGCCACAATCTAATAAATAATACAATATTGTTCATGTGAACTATACATATGCCAAAAATTCCTAAAATCCCTCCAAAGATCGCTAATGGAATATTGAGAGGCGGTAAGCTGTTAATTCCAAGCTCATATAAAGTAACTTGAAAGATTATTGTTAGCAATATAGTCGACGATGCGATAGTAGATGTAAGCGATGCTCCAATTTTATTTAAACCCATATTGTAAAATAAAGCTGAAGATAGAGGGACCAACGAAAATACCATCAGTAATGTACAATTTTGTAATGATATCCAAGTTAATTTAAAAGAAGGAAATGAAAATCCACCACTACTCACAACGGACATAATATATACTGTAGACAGTGGAAATGTGGATGATCTCAATTGTGAACTCAAACTCCCATTTTCGAGAGTCACAAAAAACCTACTAATGCAAGTATTACTCCAAGGCTCTGCGGCTTACTAAGTCTGTCAATTAAAAAAAATCTTGCAAGAAATAAAATCGTAACAGTTTCTAGCGGCACAGCTCTCTCTATTTTGCCAAAAAGAGAAAGATTTGAGCTTCTCTTTTTGAAAATGGTTTTTGATTATGTATTTGGATTTTCCATTTTCATTTTGACTGTGGTTATCAAAAGTTAGAGTTTCTATAATTGTTCCGTATTGCCGTCAGGATATTTTATCGTTACCTCTTCCTTTTTTATATCAATATCTGCTTTGTTACATGATTCATTATCTTGTAAGTGATACTTATTTGACCACTTCGCATTTAGCTAGCTAATAGCAATTATTCTGGTATGATTGACTGGCCTTCCTATAATGAATCACTAGTCAGACGTGGTCAGGTCCTCTTGGATTTTGATGTACTTGATGGATGGGATTATGAATTATCTCAAATGAATCTTGGTAAGGTTGGTGAACCTTACGACTACCCAGATTCATTTATGCAGCTTTTAGGTTACATGAGAGCATATTTCCATCTACCATATAGACAAACACAGGGTGTAGTCATAGCTCATGCGAGTAAAGAAGTACCAAGCATACCAGATTATATGACCATTAGTAGACGTATAAACAGACTGGAGATTAAAATCAATGAAAAATTAGGAAATGATATTGTCATTGCTTTAGACAGCACTGGCATTAAGGTAGCTAATCGTGGAGAATGGATGCGGCACAAATGGCATGTCAGAAAGGGATATCTAAAGATACATGTAGCAGTTGACATCAAGAAGAAAAGAATCCTGTCTTTGGAGGTAACAAGTGAAGAGGTACATGATGGTAAGATGCTAAAGAAGTTAGTAGACAATGCTTCTGAAAATAATCATGTGAAGGGCATATTAGCAGATGGTATGTACGATAGCAATAAGAATTTCCGATATCTGTCAAAGAACCACATTAAACCTGGCATAAAGACAAGAAGTAATTCCAAAGTCAAGTCAACTAACTGTCATGCTAGGAATATGTCTGTAGTAAAACAACAACAAGCAAACCTCAATGGATGGAAAAATAGCGTGAGCTATGGACATAGGTGGATGACAGAAACTGCATTCTCTTCTATTAAAAGGATGTTCGGTGAACATGTAACAGCTAGAAAATTTTCTAACATGGTAAAGGAGATCTTCCTAAAGGCAACTCTGTATAACATGTTCAATCGAATGACATAACCATCGGCTTAAATAAACTAAAATCCTAAGGGATCGTGCAACAGAGCATCAATATCGACTTTCTTTTTTTCAGTAACTCTTCTTTTTCTTATTACAATTTCTGCAAGTTTGACCATTTTCTTATTAATTTCAAACTCCTCTCCCATAAGAGGAATCACTTTTTCAGTTTCTGAAGCATTATTATCAGAAGAGGGGAATAAAGGAACTAGCTCTACTCCTTTAAGATCACCTTTTTTTCTTACAGAAAGATTGACTGATTTGTCCGAATTACTGCCTATGCTACTACTCAGCTTATCCTTTATTAAGGAGAAAACAGAATTATCCTCTACTGATTTCATTTTCTTTCCATTAATATATACTTCCTCATAGGTTATAGGTACCTTGACTGTCTTAGTCTTGGTAACCCATCTCTTTTCTATTTTTGCTTCTTTGACTGTGGTTTCCTTTGAAATCGAGTATTCTTCTTCTATAACGGGAATTATTTGTTCCTGCTGTTGTTGTTGTTGTTCTTCGAAGGCTCCAGCCTCGTTAGTCAGCTCCACGGGATGGTCAACTTTTCCTCGTTGATCTATCTTGTTTTCCATTTTCTGAATGCTGCTATATACTAATGGTAATTATAGGTTATAACAATTGGAAAAAAATATTATCTATCATAGACGTTGTGCCACCGAGCACCTCGTTATGATCGCATGGGTGACTTAATCTCATAACAGCGAGTACATAATGCACATTCGCAATGTCATTAACATATTGCAATACCAACAACAACAACAACAACAACAACAGCAACGGCAGTTCCAAGATCAAATTATACCACCATCAATAAAGAACAACAAGAGAAAATCCAGCCAGCCTGGACCAATAAGGGCAACTACTACTACTACTACTGCTCAACTGCCCAAGGAACCAAGTAATGCCATGTGTATGATTAGTGCGTTTATAGCTTACTTACTACCTAGTTTCAGGCTAATTTTATGGATTCTACAGTAATATCCTTGAGAGTTGGCCTTTCATATTTAATTTCTAGTGATTACAGACGTCTAACCTGTGGAGTATCATATTATTAAAATGGTAATCGGGATTAATAAAAAATACAGAATCAATGTATATATTTCATTTCGAAATAGCACATAATCAATATATGCAATCCTTATGTATTTTTGTTATCTAATAGTTATCTTATATCAAGTCCATTATCCATTGTTGTAGCTTCTTTTGCTCTATTGGCCTGCCAAACCATAAATCTTCAACAACAATGCCGCGCAATATTCTTGTTGTTTTGATAAGATCCATTCCAGTAGCCCTTTTGATTTTTGTTAATATATTAACATCTGGAAAGCATTCAAAACTAATTTTGCTATTATTTATCAGAAATTCCAATTTATTATAAACAGCATATCTAATAGTTAGTACAATCCTGATCTTTAATATCCTTGCATGCAAAATCTAATCCTTGCATTCGTCTATCTGTAATTGAGCAATAGTTTCAGTCATAAACTACCACTATCAATCATACTTTTCTTAATTATAATTTAGATGCTCTAATCGCTATAAGGATTTCATAAATTAATTTGAATTTTTATTAAGCTTAAAGACCATATAAATACATATATTATGAGCAAAGATGAAAACAAGAAGGCTGTCGCTGAAACATCAAATTCTAAAGAGCCTGCTACACTTCCGTCTAAAGCATCAGCAAAAGAAAATGATGATCCAGCAAAACCAGCTGAGGAACGAAAAGTGATAGTTGTAGAGCCATCTAAGACGGAATATAAAGAAAGATATCAGACTGAATACCCCCCCTCATCTGAAGAGGAAGCAAAACAAGAAAACCAATCGGATTCTGCAAAAGCCAAAGAAGCAGGACAATCATTCAAAGAGACGATAAAGTCCTTAGGCAAAAAAGCAATGACAAAGGCAGAAGGGAACTAAGGAATTCCGATATTATTGAGTCTTGTACAAATTTGACTCGATATTGCAACTCTAAAGTGTGCTGTCATTATCTTTAGCACTTACAAAAGGAAAAACATGTTCTATCCATCTTTACAGATCTATTGCCTTTTCTTTTTTTCTTGTTGTAAATAGCGGAGTCTATTTTTTCGTGTAAGAACTCTGCTTTCCATAATCATAACGTTTTAAAAAAAATCTTTGATGTTTCTGCCTCTGCATGTTTAATCAAATCCTCCTGGAGGATTCTCTTGACCAAATGGTTCTGAGTTTATTTGCAGAGGATTTAGCATCGTTATTATTTGTAAAAACCTCTAAAGTAATTGTTCTATCATAATCAATGCCTTTTAATGCTTTGACTGCTTTTTCATGATCTATTAAGCCTTCACCGATTGAAAGATGTTCATCTTTCTTCCCATGATTATCATGCCAATGGATATGAATTATTTTATCTCTAAATGTATCTATATAATCAATTACTGACTTCATGCCTCCAGACGTAAAAGCGTGAGGAATATCTAAATGAACAAATAACGAATCAACATTATTCAGAATATATTTGAATTCATCTATATTGTGTATTCCATTTGAAAGCGGAACATTTTCTAACATTATCTGTACTTGAGATTTTTTAGCATATCTTACAATTTCTCTAAGACTTCTGATCATATTATCCAAAAGGATCTTCCTTTTTTCTCCATAAAACATACCATTAAGGTTAGCATGAAAATTAACAAGATCTATGCCTACCTTTCTTGCTGTTTTAATTTCCCTCATAGCTTGTAGGATCCAAGCATGTCTGATATAGTCATAATCTGAACACAAATCTATCCAATAGGCTGTATGGCCAATAGGCTTTTGCTTGAATTTATGAAGCAGTTTTGTTATTTCATGCTTCTTCTTGTCAATTATCTCTGGATTGCCTTCCGGTCCTTCTATACCTACCTCAGCATACTCGAAATTTAGATCATATATTTTACTTATCTCGCTTAATATTTCATTTGAAGGATTTGTAAGCAGTCCATAAGATGGTATATAGAATCACTCAATATGTATAATGAAAGAAGAACAAGATATCTGTTACGATTCTCATCAAAAAAGGACTTGTCTCCATCTTCATACTCTGCTCGTTTTTTTATTTTTATTTTCGTTATTGTTGTTATACTTCTCATTATCATCATTATTTCGGAATAGAATATGTGATAATGTGATAATGTTGTTTTTGAATAATTGAAAGATAATGTATTTGCTTCTCATATTCAACTTTTCTTGCATTAACAGATCCTGCCCAGATTTATGCAATGCTACACCTTTGAGTATCATAGTACCTGTTCACGTCCAAGTATAGTTCCTTTATGTCGAAAATTTTCTAAATCTTTGTATAGGCAAATATTCCTTTCTTCATTGCAACATTATCTTTGTCAATTTGTTTACAATATGGAAAGTAAATAATAATGACGTCTCATTTTTCCATATTGATGAGACAATGTAATTGCAAAGATATGCCTTACATATCAAGATAGAAAAGAGAGCATAAGCGGAAGTTCAACTGTCAACACTATGAATACATAATAAATAATCGCCGTCATGCAGAGATGACTGTTAATGGGGGTTATACTTAGTATATTTCTATAATAGAAGAATTTGTCATTACCTTCAATAATAATAATATAAAGTAATATAGTTGAATTCTCTAAATATACGATAATACTCGTAATTACGTTTTCTTCTGATAACATGGATATACCTTTGTGGAGACGAAACTCAAGAGAATTTCGTTATACGTATTTATGTCAGTCATATCCTCGTTCTCTCCTACACAGTCTTTCTTATCTCTCTTCAATTGATAGATATATACATAATATAAATCTGAACATATTATATGGACAGTAGTGATGACAGCGAAAATGATAGTATAATTAACGAAGGTATCAAGCTTCTGCATGATATGAAAATCCAAGATTATAACCAATGGAGAATGAAGAATCTAACTGTACGACCAGATCTTAGGGGTCAGGATTTTTCTGGTAAGAATCTTTCTGGGGCATATCTTAATGGTGCTTCCTGCCTTAGGATTAATTTGTCGCGTTGCAATCTAAGTAAAGTAAATTTTGTTCAATCTGAACTTAATATGGCCAATCTTGAAGGAGCAAATTTAACTGATGCAATTTTGATGTATTCTGAGATGGAAGAATGCAAGCTTATTAATGCAGATTTAACTAGAGCAAATTTTATGAATGCAAACCTTCAAAATTCCAATTTAACCAATAGTAAAATGTCGAAAACAAATTTTGTCCAAGCAAGTTTGAAAAATGCCAAACTTCCCAATATAGATAAAGGTGCGGTATATCTAAAATATTCTAAATTAGAAGGATCTTCCTGGAAATAAAATTTAGCTCTTCAATGAAATATCTTCTATAGATCCAAAATAAGAGCTAATAGCGTTATCTACAAGTATGTCAATACTGCTGCAATACTGCTATAATGGAACAAGAATACGAACTAACTGTTTTTCTTTGTATTTTGAATTAAATTATCCATTAATTCTCCTTGTTTCTTGTATAATGTTATATTCTTTGCCTGCTACTTCTAATTATATTTCTAGATAGACTAATCACACTACTAATTCCGCACTTGTGCCCTCTGACGCAATCGATTATTAATAACTATTCCAATAGACATTTTAGGCTCAAAAGTATCGAAATGCACATATACGTTCAAAATTATTATCTACTGGATCTCGTATGAGAGTCAGCACAATAACCACAATAATCTGTATTTGGTCTTTTGTGACATATACATTCACATCTGCCGCCTCCGCCACCTGAATATTTTCTGTTCATTATGTTATGATCATGATCACATGTATTTAATTGGATAGTAACAAAGGAAGAAGTCTCTCTATACTACATCCAAAAGAAGTCTCTCTCTTGTTACTGAGATCAATTCTATAAGGTCCTGGCAACTTTAGAAAGAAAACAAAGGAGAAATAGCTCGATTACCCTACCTAATCCAAAAGTTGTTACTCCTAAAGTACGTAGATTAGGTTAATTAGGAAGATGCTTGATGGTGGGGATGTTTTGGAGATTTAAGAATGGGAAAGACATGCCTCCTAAAAAAAGACAGAATTAATGGTTTGATGGTAGCCTAATCGCATGCATGAGATACATATTCACAGCGTTTGGACAGTTCACTATCACAGGTAATTGCATAGGTTATATAATCTCTAGCCGATAATATTGCTAGGAATTAACATTGTATCTACAAACAAAAATTAGGAGAAAGCGAATTTCTGAAGTACTCGCAATCGTTGCAATGGCATTATTACTAACATATATTGCTGATGCAGCTATAGCACATGGAAATAAACAAGGTTTCTTGCCAATGAGCGCCAGCTCAAAGAGGAATGATATTTGGTGCCTCTACAATAATTTTGTTTCTTCTTGCCTTTGGAATAGGATTTGGAGAAAAGACTAAGATTACAACCATTTTACTCATAACAGGTGGTGCAATCATTGGAACATCTATACTGGGAGCATCTGCAATGGCTAAAGGAGGATTGGCAGCTATTCAAAGTTCATTCTTACCTGTAATTATACTAGGCTATATCATAATGGGACTTGGTTTATTTAGAGCAATTCAGAAAAAATGATAATCACCATGGTAATTGCATTCATCCTATATTATATTAGTTCGAGTTGTATTGCTGTTCTGCAATTCAAGACGAGTCAGTTTACATTCTGTTTGTGTAATGACTATAGATAGGCTTTGTTTATCACTTTGCCGATACTGTTCACGAATAGACCGTTGCAATTAATTAGACCCATGTATATAGAGCAAAGAACATAGATTTGTTCGTGCAGAAATTGATAATGAGTGATATAGACTAAATTAATTAAATTACTGAGTGATAATAGCGCCACATTTTATTATTTATCATATCTATCATAATACTTCAATTCTATACAACTTCTTTGGTATGTCCTGCTGTGGATGATCCAAATTGTCTTTACTTTATTAATTCTATTTTGATTTATATTACCTAGTATATAGTGCATTAATGTTCGCATTGTGATTCCTATATGATTGCGCATGTGCCTCTGTTCCCGGCACAAACGATAGTCATCATAGGGCTGCTGTCACAATGCGAATATTCATATAGCTATTGCTATCTCATTTCTTTTTGTAAATTTGAAGGTTGTTTTATCCAATCACTAATAGGCCTTGAAAATTTTGCGGTATTGGTAGTGCTTAAACTAACAAGCACTGACTCAGCCCAGAAGTGAATCTCTAATAAAGCCATCAACATTTTGGTTGAATTGTTTCTCATCAAACAATAGGGTTCCATTCTCTTCCTATTCTTTCACAAGAAATGACATTGCAGCAACCAGTTTCTGCAGTTTTACATAATCATCTTACCTCCACAGTCCACAATAATTAATCTACAATGGTCCTGGAGCTGTTGGTAGTAATATGCCAACTATAGAAGCTATTATCCATATAATTACTGCAATTATTATTGATTTTATCCAACCCATTTCATACAACCACCTTAAAGACAATAGCCAGGCTATACCACCTACGAGCGCTGCTAATATGCCACTTCCCAATAGAAAGTATGCAATAGTGTATATTATTGATCCGATAACAGCAGTAAGAAAGGCTACTCTAATTCCTTCTTTTTCTCTAAATAGTTTTGTAATAGTAAATATTATGATTGTGGAGATTACTAATCCTATTACAAAGCTAATTGCTGTCCACGCTGAAACTAGCACCATCTGAGAAATGGTACTTGCTATTCAATAGATATAATAGTTAATATAGAAATGCTAAGAAATATATGCACTTTTTAATTGTAAAATATATCTTTTTACATATATAGTGCAGTATAAATTATTTTTGGACTCCAAAGGCTTAATGTTATGAATCCTGACATATTATTGGATTCAGTTATATACCCTATTTTGGCCATTTTCTAGTATAGAAGAAAAGAACATTCTATGCAATGACAATTATATCAGATTGAAGTTGGTTTATCCATGACTGATGTTGCAAAAAAGGTGAAGAATGTAAGTCAGGATTTTGAAGCAAAAATGAAGACTGAGAAAGATCATCTTGAAGGCAAACCTAGTTCTGAAACACTTAACAAAGCTAAGATAAAGGCAAGAGATGCATTAACCTAACAAATATAAAAAATAGCGTCATTTTTTCCTTTTGCCATCCTTATTATAACCTTTTAGATATACTATTGGAAAATATCATCTATTTATAGATGAAAACAATGAAGACCACAGATAGACTTTACCAAAGATCCAGAAAACTATCCTTTTTAACAAGTTCTATCTTGCTGGAGCTGTTACAACTCGATTTATTCCATATTTGATAGTAATAGTATTTCTAACGCACTAATTACTTTAGCCATAGGATATTGTTTATATTCCGCTTTTTGCTTTGCTTTTTTATAAAGATATCTAGTCAAGATATGTCGATCCATTAACAGGCAATAAATTTGACTTGTTAATGCCGATTTATTTTATATCAATATCTAGAATCTTAACAAGAGAAGTAAGACTTAAAGCTCGACACACATTAAAAGATGCAGAGAACCAATTATGCAGGCCCTTAAGGATACTCACTTAGAACTTGCAGATACTGATAATATCATATTGATTAGAGGGTCTACAATGCCACTGCTCAGAGAATTGGTAACAACAATTATGGGTAAAGAAGAACCAGATTATGGCATTGGTCCGATGGAGGCAGTAGAAATGAGAGCAGGCATTCAGACAGGTATTATTTCCGGTGACGCATCAACAGTTTTTCTATTCAATAAAAAGTTGTGTTAATCTTTCTTTCAACTTTAATACATTGTTTAAAATGTGCTTACGTTAGGGGAACTACAATAATTCTTCCTTCTCCTAGGCGAAAAACAGAATAATTTTTTTGTAGCCGACGAATAAACTTCATTTACTAACTTCATTCCTTCTTCAATATTTTTTGTTACTATTGGTGTGATTCTTGCAATTAGAATAATAGGTTCTTTATTGGAAAAATGGTCTTGCAATTCTGATAGCTGTGAATAACTGTGAATAGAAATAGTTTTCAGCCAGAGTTGTTGTTGTCGATATTTCTCTTAAGTTAGATTGTGTTGTTACATGCTGATCGGTAGTTGTATCTTCCACATTACTACAATTGTCTTAATGACTTACTACTAATAAAATGTATTATTACAAACTATTAAACCAAATTGTAAATTCTAAACTAATTTATATAATATTCTATAATAATATTTTTTCTGATGGATAGAAAATTGAAAATCTTGTTTAAGATAATAATATAAAAGATATATGGATTATCTTAGACTAAAGAATATAAAATCAGTCTTCTTGCACAGGTTTTCAATTTAGGCGGAACTTTATAGATAAGACCTTATTTTTCAATTTCAGTTTAAAAAAGCGTAGCGTGAGGTTCCAAAAATTCTCAACTACAGCAAAGTAATTTCTATAACTATTATTGCCTGTCTATTGTTTGACATTTACCGACAGTCTTCCTTGTTTGGTATATTACTACAATATATGTACTAATTATGATCAGCTCTTATCTGCTGTTTCTGGTATTCATTTTGCCCTTTTAACGTAATTTATAAATATCGTTAGTATATCTATGTGGCAAATTTGCATCTAACGTGTGACCATATTACAGCCTTTAGATACAAACAACAACATTTTCTAGCCTTCGTCAGACTCTCTTTGCACTGTAAGATATCCAAAGTTAAAAGCCCTATTGTATTCCTAGTGTTATATACTTCTTGCAATTTAGATGCGTCAGCCCAATGGATGTTTTTATTGGTAGAGCTATAGAAATTTCCTGGGATGTTTTGCCATCCAACAGCGTCTCGAACCTTTAGCAGAACAGTCAATATCTCCGGTGATCTGGTCACCATTAAATACAAAGAAATCAAGAGACAGTGTCTTCATTACTGAGAATATTGTATAACCCATGTTGACACGTCTACAATAGTTTTGACCACCAAGAACTCCGCAAATAACGAAGTTGATGGATCTGTCAGATAAATAATCTGGAGCTGCCTAAAATTCCTAAGATGGAATTTGAGACTACCATGGGTTTACCTTTAGTTTCTGGCCCTGGACTTACAGGAGAACCAAACGCGGTAGTGATACAAAGTACCAGCTTAAGCCCTTCAAGCTTTGCATGCCCTGTAAAATTTGTTGTTCATTGGCTGGCACTGTTATCTGTGACTTTGTATGCAAAAAAGAGGAGTTAGCATCATATTGTATATGCATCTGAGCTTGTTACATAGTTTTATTTTTTATGTCGTAGTCGATTATAATAACAAAAATGTTGCTATATATTCGTTGGTATGTCTTCAAATAGGTATA
Source organism: uncultured Nitrososphaeraceae archaeon (assembly GCA_963825865.1). Lineage (GTDB taxonomy): Archaea > Thermoproteota > Nitrososphaeria > Nitrososphaerales > Nitrososphaeraceae > CAWGVG01. Next base: position 110,424 of record CAWGVG010000014.1, read on the forward strand.
TAAGAGGTATTTCTATATATTTTGCTCATGGATGTCATAGAAAAAAGTAAGGAATACCAAAAAAATAACTATAATAAAAATGGTATGTCCGTAATTGTTATTATTATTGCTTATGTTGCCGTTATCGGTACTGTATTTGAAACAGGAGGTTTTAATGTGACTCAAGCCCAAGAGGAGGAGCAATCGCCTTTTTCTCCCGTATTCCCATTACCTACTTCGCCATCACCTTCACCTACTTCTCCTACTACTGTATCACCAGAGGTAAAAACACAAATGTGTGATCCTAATAACCCAAAACTCGAATTTGTTAATTCAACTGAGTCAGAGGTTTGTGGTCTTCCAAAATCAATAAGAAACGACACAATAACAACACCTACGCCTACACCTACATCAAATCCAATATCACCTATATCGCCAAAGCCAATATCACCTATATCGCCAAAGCCAATATCACCTATATCGCCAAGATCAATAACACCTTCACAACCTCTAACACCAGATGAGTTACCGTAACTACTAAGTTACTCAATGATCTTCGTGATTGTTCCTGCTAGTATGATTCCGAACTCATGAAGAAATGCAATTAGGATAAGATTATAAACGACAAGGGACAGGGCACAATCAATACACACATATGCTGCAAACGGAGATACGCTTGATGCTCTATGCCAAAAAATTGATTAAATAAAAAACATGAAGAAAAATATTAGGAGCAAGAACAGTTTATGGAATACAAATGGATTGCATTAAGCAATACTACAATTGGCACTCTAATGGCTTCGCTTGATACAAATATTATCATTGTCGCTTTGCCAGTCATTGCATCAGAACTTCATACATCTCTTTTGACTACATTATGGACTGCACTTGGTTATTGGCTTGTAACTGCTTCTGTTATACTAAATTTTGGCCGTCTAGCAGATATATTTGGAAGAGTGAGGTTATATAATCTAGGTTTTACTATATTTACTGTAGGGTCTGCTCTATCTAGCATATCCCAGACAGGTGAACAGCTAGTAATGTTTAGAATTATTCAGGCTTTTGGCGCTCCATTTCTTTTTTCGAATAGTGCAGCAATTTTAACAGATGTTTTTCCAACAAACGAAAGAGGTAAAGCATTAGGACTTAACCAAGTTGCAATAGTATTGGGTTCAGTATTAGGATTGGTTTTTGGTGGTTTTTTAACTTCTTATTTGGGATGGCGATCCGTTTTTTGGATAAATATCCCAATAGGCATAGTTGGTTACAGTCTGGTCTTATGCAAAATTAAAGGAATTAGGAACCATCAGCAAAGGGGAGAAAATTGACTGGATTGGAAATATCACGTTTGCAGCAGGATTATTTATCTTATTAACAGGGATCACATTTACATCATCCGGAATTATTAGTTCAAGTTCAATACAGTTTTACATTGCAATTGTCGGTGGGCTATCTCTATTAGTATTATTTGTATTTATTGAAAAATACATCTCAAAGGACTATCCTATGTTTCATCTTTCTCTATTTAAAATAAGAGCATTTGTCGGAGGCAATATCGCAACTCTTCTCAATTCTATAGCAAGAGGAGATTTTACCTTGATTATGGCTTTTTATTTACAAGGCCCATCTATGAAATTAAGTCCTCTTGAAGCAGGCATCTACCTAATACCCGTATCTGGCGCACTAGCAATATGCGGTCCTGTAAGTGGTTGGTTATCTGATAGATATGGATCTAGAGTCATATCGTCTATAGGCTTGATTTTGTCAGCTATAGGCTTTCTAATGCTTATGAATCTAGGAGCAACAGCTTCCTTTATTGATCTTCTGTCTCCACTTTTACTCATTGGAGCAGGAATGGGAGTATTTGCTTCACCTAACAGAGCTTCAATAATGAATTCTGTAAAATCATTTAGAAGAGGAGTAGCAGCTGGTCCTGGTACCTACTCTAATATTAATCGGGAGAACATTAAGCTTAGGTATAGCTTTCCTAATAATGGCAGGCATAATGCCTATCCAACAGATAAAAACCATAATTTTGGGAGATACTTCTGCTATCTTAACAACAACGGCGACAACAAATACGGCTACACAATTAATGATAGGTAAATTTCTGATATCTATGCATATTATATTTTTAATTTCTGCAATATTTATGCTTGCTGCAATAATTCCTGTTATGATTAAGAACAAAATTGTTATTGCTAATTAACTAGACCTTTTAGTATACTTAATAGCTGGGTATTTGTAAATAAAGGATGATTGCTATTATGAGTACCTACCACCACAACTATCATTACCACCCAAAAAACAAATGATGCTCTTACCAAGTTAGACTTGGAAAGCTATAACTCCTGTAAAATATGGCTTGAAGGATATAATTCTCCAGCTACAAAGAATGCGTATAAGGTTCACCTTTCATTATTATGCAAATATCACAAGATTGACCCTGATACTTTAATTCAATTAAAACCAGAACAAATAAGGAATATGGTTCTTAACTACATTATACACCTTAAAAAGAATGCAAAACAATCGGTCAGTAAGGCAAAGCGCGGCGAAATATCTGTAAACTCTGTTAAAGATTATTTATCTGGTATACAATCTTTCCTTGACTTTAATGAAAAAGTCAAAAGGAATCGCTGTTATTGCCGGTGAAGTATGGCACAGGGAAAATAAAAAAACCATTACCTGACAATCATAGATGCAGATAAAATTGATGCAATAAATGAGATCTGTAATCGAAATGGAAAAACGATTTCTTTACCGGAAATGGCTCAAAAAACTGTTATAGAACAGCACCAAGACTGTCTGGATAAAGTTTACATTTACGTTTATTCTCCTATACCTTTTGTTCAGAAAGGTCCTGATTTGAAACTAGGACTTGAAGTTAAAGGACTTGGTCATCATGGTATTGTGTTCTGCACTCCATCAATACACAAGAATGGTTCCCCCTATCAAATCATGGGTATTAGTGCACCAGCGACTTTAAATATACAGCAAGCAACGGAATTAATGCAGCATTTAGATCAAATCTGTATTAAATACGGAGTTGAATATCTTGAAAGGACTAAGGGAATCGACAGCAGACTTAAGGGTATGGTCAAGAATTTTGTCATTGATCCTAATGTAAGAATTGCACGAAGTACCCGACATATAACACTTATTTCAGTAGCAAATTCTTTGCTCTTTAACCATTTGGGGAAAAGAAAGAAAACGGAGGAACATCTTATTTTTTTATGGATATTAATAGTGCATTCTGTGATCCAGAACCGTTGCCAGAAAAAGAAATCATTAGTATCTGGAATAGTGCTTTAGTTTGACGAATTTGCACTGTTGAGGATACATGTATCACTATTAAAAGCGTTAATCGTTTTTATATTATATGAAATTGTAATATCTCTTATCGTTATTATCCCTATGTTCAATTATATACATATAATTATGTCAGGTTATTTGATTTCTTTTATTTCTTATTAATTCAACTAAGGTTGTTAAGGGTTCTATCCCTTTTTGTTTTAATTTCTCTTTTAATTTAGATACGTCGCGATCATGTTCAATTACCTGTTGTTTTTTTATTGCAATAAACTCTCCATCAAATTTATCGATTAGATCATTATAATTAGTATGAAGCCATTTGACATCTTCATCGAATTCTTTTAATCGCTCTGCATACAGAACAGTATCCATATCATAATACGATGTGCTGAATCGTATTTATGTCTATTTTGTTCCATTTTTATTAGCTTTGGCATTTTGAATCAGTGTAGTCCACTTGTTTTATGACACAATCTTAATCCCACGCATCTTAACAGCTGTCTTTCCATCCAACCTTGATGAGGCTGTATATTAATAATGAGACACTACGTTGGTTTATAATTGAATTTGATAACGTAAAGGATATAATGATCAAAAGTTGATCAATATTGTATAGTTTTAATTGACTGAAGAAAAGGCAATAGAAATAAGGAGAATAAATAAGGACAAGAGACTTAACATCAAAGGCGGAATAGTTTTAGATGGATTTCCTAGTACTGGTCTTGTTAATGCGATTGCCTCAGAATGTATTATACATTCGATAGGTACAGAACTTGTCGCGGTTTTAGATTCACAGTACTTTCCTCCTGTATCGATAATAAGCAACTATATACCGCAATATCCAGCTAGGATATATGTAAACGAAGGATTAAAAGTTTCATTCTTTCTTTCTGAGCTTAATATTGATAGGTCGATACAAAAAGCTGTAGCAAATACGATTTTAGAATGGGCAATAGAGAATGAATGTAGATTGATTATTAGCGCTGAAGGTATAGTATCATCATCAGATTTTCATCATGATGGTGAAAGTAGTACAAATAGTGGTGGTGGCGATGATAAATATTATAATAGTGCGGAAAGCACAAAAGATAGCAAACATATCAGCAAACCAGAAGTCTTTGCAGTTTCCAGTACACCTTCAGCAGCTAAAATAATAAAACAACATGCAAGTCATTTTACACATTTACGAAGCGGTAGCATCACTGGAATTCCAGCCATTTTGCTAAATGAAGGAACTTTGAGAAATTTAGATGTAATTGTATTTTTGGTTAATACACTAAAAGATACTCCAGATTTTCGTGCTGCGAGCTATAGTTTCAGAAGCAATAAGCAGACTTGTTCCAAATCTTTCTTGTGATATAGGATCTTTACTTATAGAAGCTGAATTAGTTGGGAACAAAATAAAAAACGTTAGAGATAATCAAGCAAGATTTTCTTATATCGCATAAACAGATATAGCATTACGTCTGCCATACATTGTTGTCAGCAATAATTTATCATTAAATCCGCCATTTTCAGTATAAGAAAACTCTCATATTGCAACAAACATCCCGCTGACGTTGTTGTAATATGCTATAATATGCTATGCATATTACTAGAGTTGATAACAAATGGGAGTACGATTTAATATCTAAGGAAATTGGAAATAATGACCTACAAGCAATAGAAAAAATAACAAAAGAAATAGCAAAAAGATACAGATTGCTATATCGCAAAAATTAGAGAATACAAAAACAACTAAATTGTAAATCTATACTAGTTTAAAAGAGTTAAAGAATGCTCCGGTTGACTTGAAGATTAATTGGGTTCTATGACAAAGAATAACTTGTAACAGATTGTTTTTATATCGAAAAGTGATGATCTCATATTCTAGTATGCCCGAAGTACATACGGGAAAATAAAGATATTCTATCATGTCTAGTGAATTACCGGGGAAATCAGATGAACATTCATGGAAGATGTTTAGAGGAAATGTAATGCGAACAGGAGTATCGGCATCTCATTTATCTCGCAAACCTGCTTTTCTATGGGCAATTGAAGTGGGACCTATGGTGTCGTCTCCTGTTTTTGGAAATGGCATAATTTATACATCAAGTATTACTGGAAGAATTTCTGCCTTAAACACGTTTCAAAGACAAATAAAATGGCATTTAAATTTAGGAAGTTCTTTAGTTTCATCGCCGTTACTTTATGAAGATATATTAATATGCGCAACCTATAATTCATGGACTAAAGAGACCGATTTTACGGGAAAAAATTTCGTGTTTGCAATAGATATCAAAAATGGCCAGCATATATGGAGTTTTGATATTAATGGTGACATATTCTCTTCTCCGTGTCTAGTAAATGATGATATAGTGATTGTTGGCTCCATGAATAAGGGTATCTATGCAATAGACATTAAAGGAAATCTTCGATGGATGTTTGAAACTGGTGCCGCGGTTTGGTCTTCTCCTTCCTATAATGGAAATACAATTTTTATAGGCTCCGATGATGGTTTTGTTTATTGCTTAGATGCAGACGGTGATTTGCAATGGAAAACAAAATTAAATGGTAAGATTAGATCATCGTCACCCTGTATATCGCCAGAAGAAGATGGTTCGATATTCATAGGAACCCATAATGGTGGAATGTATTGTTTGAATCAATTGACTGGCATTATAAAATGGAATAAAGAAATTTCCAAGCCTGTTCTGTCTTCACCTGCGATTTTAAAAGATATGGTATTTTTTGCTCGCATCAGATAATAGAGTTTACTGTCTCCATTCTACAAATGGTTCAAAGATATGGGATTTTGAAACAGGCAGTAAGATCTGGTCCTCGCCTAGTATTGTAGAAAATAATAGAGTCTTATTTTTTGGCTCATTGGATTCGCATGTCTATGGACTTGATTTTAAGACTGGTTCCCAGGTTTGGAAATTTCCGACAATGAATATGATAGATTCTTCTGTCTGCATTGCTAGTAGTATGTTATTTATTGGATCAAGGGACGGTTTACTCTATGCATTTGGATCAAAAGGAGTGCCTCAATATATAAGATGAAATCCCTTTAGGAATGTTGATAAACGTCATTCTGTCGAGAGAAGTTCGCAGCTTGTGCAGTGCAATTAGCCAAGAGGCTACATGACATGATTTTTGAGGTTCTCTCTTGCGGTCTATCATCACTAGTATATTCACAAAGGTGATTTCTTTGCTGTATGTTTATGGGAAGGTTAGCGCGTCAAATTTGATCGCATACCCTTGGAACCTAATCAATCTCGGCACCTGATTAGAAGTCTTCGCTTCGAGTTCGTAATTTATTAGTTGGTATTAATAATTCAGAAAAGGAATTTCGTAATGATTTATTTTCATGATTCGCCTGTTAATAAAACACAGGGCTGAATAAAGAAAGAATGATTTAAGCGATAATAATACACAAATACCGTTTGAAAAGGAAACAATTTGACGGAAAAAATGTATTAATAACCGGAGCATCTTCTGGAATTGGAAAGCACACTGCCATTGAATTCGTAAATAGTGGTGTCAGTACCAATAATACTTGTAGCACGTTCTGGGTCAAAATTAATTGAGCTCGAAAAAATATTTAATAAAACATGCTCGTCCAAAGTCGTAGTATATCCATGCGACGTATCTAACAAAACAGCTGTTATAAAGATGGGTAAAAACATACTTGAAAGATTTGGTTATATCGATGTGTTGGTAAATAATGCAGGTTTTGGCCTATATGGAGAGGTGAAGAGCCAGAGTATAGAAGAAATCGAATCGATTACATATACAAATTACCTAGGGACTGTTTATTGCACGAAAGTGTTTCTAGATTCTATGCTTTCCAGAAAGTCAGGACATATAGTAAATGTTGCATCGGTAGCAGCAAGTTTTGGAGTTGCGGGCTTAGCGGCTTATTGTGGTTCAAAATATGCCATATTAGGGTTTTCGGAATCGTTGTACCATGAATTACATCGATCAGGCGTAGGTATTACAGTTGTAAGCCCAATTGCTGTTAAGACAAATTTTTTCAATAACAAATCATTTAATGGTCATATGCCAAACTACACTGGGTTCTCGCTTGATCCAAAAACAGTATCAAAAGCTATTCTTGCAGCTGCAAATTCTCGTCGTCTTGAAATCATAGTACCATTTTTTGTAAGAGCAGGTGTTTGGTTTAAGCATACTCTGCCGTATATTGTTAGTCCAATAGTGGGTGCTCATTTTAGAAAACAACTCAAAAGAACCTAACTTGATTTAAAATCTGTGAAAATAACGCATAAAAAGATTATAACGGTTACTTTAATAGCAAATAAGAAAGATCCTTGAGCCTAGTTATGCAATTACATCAATATTATTTAATGTCCTAGGATCTCCCAATTCTCTGCAAGCAATATATGCTTGCTACTGTAGATAACACCGCTAATATGGTCCTTCCATGGACCAATCCCCCTCTGTTTGGTGCATGGGAGAGTGAAAGTGTTTGCATCAACATTACATGGACATTGTAATACGGTCAATGGTATTACTACCTATAATGTTGAATTTTTTTCATGTAGTCAGGTCCTTTTAATTATAGAAGTACTTTGTTTTGAAATACGAAGTGTTTATTTATAGTTAAGTTTCATACTCGAAGATATGATGAAGAAGAATAAACCTTTGGCTCTTGCTATATTATTGTAGTTGTAGTTGTCATTGCCTATGTCTTCACTACTATTACTACCAAGATGGCTCAATTGCCCTTCGAATATACCTACTCCTAGGAATATCACCACGCTTATTGTCGATTGTATATATAATTGATTTAGATAAGATTTTGCTAATACAAAGAACAGAGTGGAATATGCCTTAATTTGCAATGGTCAAGGAAAAGACAACATAATGTGTATTGCTAGCGTATTTATTTAGATAATGAATAAAATAAGTAGAATTTTATTATATTCATTTGGCAATAATAAACGATACTATTATTAGGTAAGTGCATAACTTCTCCTCGTTTTATCTCCTCAACAATTATGTTAAATGCGTCAGCATTAAATTACACTAAATAAGTCAGGACTCGATTATACTAAATAAATCAGTATTAACTTCCTCAAGTCAAATATATAGATGATATCATAATCTTTGATGACGAAATCTAGATGAACAACACAAGAAATCTAACAATAGCTGCTATATTAATAGCAGCAACATTAGTAGTAGGAGTAACGTTCGCAGCAACAACACAATCAGCATTTGCAGCGAGGAAAGGAGACAGAAATGAGAATGGTAATACAATTACCGAACAGAAATGCAAACAATACGGCATAGTGAGTGGATTTGATAACACAGCAGAACAAGAATGTCAAAACGTGATATGTACTCACCCAACGAGCGATGGATCATGTGTAAGTGAGGGCAGCGCTACACCAAAAGTAAAACCAACACCACCAAAAGATGACGGCGACGAAGACAAAGATCAACAACACGACGACCAAAATCCACATAACGACGACCAAAAGAAAGACGACATGAGCAAATACTGGTAGTCCTTTACTGCTACCACAACCTTTTTTTCTTTTTTGTTTCTCAACAACAACAAGTACTACTAATAATACAAGCAACACAATATACTAGAGTTCACAAATTCAGACACAATTATTACAAAGACTATATTGCAATAATGAAGAATAAACCGACACTTGGCCGAGTATGTACCATCCACAATAGAATAGATTTGACTTTTCATACGCGTGTTAAAAAATCTAAATAGTACATCTATTAGAGTAATGATCTTCATTATGCCACGGAATTTCAAATTATAGATAGTTTATATGCTTCTCTTAGTCTATCTTGTTCAATAACTCTTCTAATCATTACATTTGAAAAGGAGCAAACTAGATGGCTTTAAATGCAAAGCTGTTCTGTATCACTACAACAATAATGAGTCAGAATACCAATTATTCCAATGAAAAGAGGCAACAGCAACAACAGCAAGGATCAAGTCAATGGGCTGAAGTAATAGGACAAGTTTTTGATAAGATAACAGGCAAGAATATGTCAATGACTTATAACTTTGACAATCTGGTAATTGATATCCCTAGAGCGGAGGGTCCTGGTGGTCAAAGCATAGATAGCGCAAAATGGACAATTAATGGCAGGTTAATAATCACAACCGAAGCGCATAAAATAGGTAATGATGGTAACGGCAGCTAAAGATATGCTAGGAGACGATCACCTTCATATTGAAAAGGACGATCCAATAGCAGATTGGCTAGCTGGGTCTATGAGAGCTGCAATATCGGGTACAATCAAGATTCACATTGAAGATCAACCGGCAGTACAAATTGATGTTCATAAGGATATGATTAGCGTTAATCTTTTAGAGCCAGCAGTTTTCAAAATTCATGAGGATGAAACAGGATTGTTTGATAAATTAAACACCGCAAAAGAATTTGCTCAGAAACTCAGTGAAAATGGATTAACTCTATCATTTCTTAGAAAAGGTAAAAAAGCTATTATTTTGGGGAAAGAAGCCAAGCCGACGCTTTCAAAATTAATAACAAGAAGTGATGATATACAAATAAATAGCACAAAAGAATCTGCTAAACTTAAAACTGATTTAAAGGCTGATTGAACATAATACATACATCACAAAGATAAGCCCATTGACCATCCAATGAAAAATTACATAATCATGGAAAGTTACATCAAAATGATTTTATATTTTTAAATAGTTGATATTTTTGTTGGCACAGTTACATTTCACAACAGTGAGGTAAATCGTAACGTCCTATGTCACGTAAAGAATAAACTACAGGGACGGTCAAAAATTACTTCGAAGTCAAAGCCTTAGAGTAAATAACGATTTGACGCCACAACACTTTGAGAAATCTGAATTTGTTATTTTATACGCACTTCTCTTGCTAACTTCTTATTATGTTAAATAACTGTTGCTAGACAGTTTATCTGAGATAGAAAAAACGACAGGTGGGTGGTGGATTGACAAGAGTAACAATTCAACCAAGATATGACTTTAGACAGTATAATGGTAAATGTCTTCCTAAATTTTAATAATATTCTAATTGTACGATATGTCTAACATCATATATATGGACACTAAAGTGGGATTTCATGTTTCAATTGCTGGTGGAATTTCAAATTCTGTAGATAATGCCTTAAAAATTGGTTGTAAAGCTTTTCAAATATTCAGTAGAAATCCAAGGAGCTGGGCTGCTAAGTCACTTGAAGTAGAAGATGTAAAGAATTTTCAAATAAAATTGGTCAATAGCAAAATTCGTAGAAAGTCGGTATTTGTCCATATGCCATACCTGCCTAATTTATCAGCTCCTGATAGCATATTATACGAGAAATCAGTTAATCTTCTCAGAGACGAAATACAGAGATGCAGCAGGCTGGATATCCCTTATCTTGTATTGCATCTGGGCAGTAATCTTGGAAAAGGATCAGATAATGGAATTAGTCAACTGGTTAAAGCCTGTAATTTTGCTTTTGACAACTATTACAAATCATCTGAGGATCAAAGAGGTAGCAACTCAGTTACAATATTGCTTGAAAATAGTGCAGGCCAGAAAAATAGCATAGGCAGTAAGTTTGAAGAGATTGGAGTAATACTTGATAAATTAAACTCCTCTAAAAAATTCGGCATTTGCCTTGACACATGCCATGCATTTGCTGCAGGTTATGATTTACGAACAGAATATGGTGTAAATACAACTATAGATCAGTTTCACAATATAATAGGATTAAAGGAATTAAAAATGGTGCATCTAAATGATTCTAAAGGTAAAATAAACTCCCATCGTGATCGGCATGAACATATTGGACTTGGAGAAATGGGAGAGAAAGGATTCAGGGCACTATTTAAGCACGCGACTATCAGGAAGTTACCATTGATAATGGAAACTCCTAACGATGAAAGAAGACATGACTCTGATAATTTGAAAGCTCTTTTAGAGCTTATTGCATAGCAGTAACAGAACAAGCATAAGATAGATTCATTTGGGTAAATTATTCTTAATTATCACTCGTTAGCTTTCCAGTTAAAGTATGCGATTCAAAAAGCATTATACAAGCCCATGGAGGTAGAATATGGGTTAAAACCAACGCTGAAGGCACAGGAGTTACGTTTGCATTTAGTATGCCATTAAATCAATGATAACTAAATTAATTAGAAAGAAGATGTGGTAGAAGCCTTGAATTTAAACAATTGCATCAACAAGATGATAGTATTATTGAGGTTGCAGTATTATTTGATTCACGATAATTCAATAACTAATACCTTATAATGGTATTGGAATTTAAAAAAGAGATGTGACGAAATTTATTTGTGAAATTCACAGATAATGGAAATTTAAGGCAGTAGTATTCAGTTGAGGTAGATGATAAATTGGCAAAAGAAGACATTAGCAGAATTCATTCTATTTCACTCCACGTCATCTATTACGTTGCAATTTCTCCTTTACCTTTGTGTTGTTGTCGACAACTGTAATATTATCTTGTAAGATGGTTCATATGTATGTAATTTTAACTAACCACGACAAAGAAACCTGAATGCAATGGTGCCATGAGCTTTTTCAATATTATACTTGCAACAAACACCTAACCTTTACTACTACTACTATCAAAGACCTACCTTTTGCCAGTTAGATGATATAGATCAAGTATTCGCAGAAAAATATTAATCAAATATAGAGAAGGTCTAGTAATCGAACTGCAAAATTATTATAAAATACTAAATCTCTTGTGTAATTAGAAGCTTAGAGCTATATTCCTCTTCACATAGGATATCTATCTGACAAGCTCTTTGATGTCCTATAGCAAATTATGTAAGAAACCTTTGATATTCAGGTCATTTACCGGAGTAACTGTATCTGAATTTGAATCCATTTGTAACGAAATTGAACATAACTACGAAGAGCACGAAAGAAGACGTCTTCTATCAAGGACGAGAATACGGGATATAGGTGCTGGTAGACCATTTAAGCTTAAAGTTAAAGAAAGATTCGTTATGCTTCTAGTATACTACAGATTATACATTACATATACATTATCAGGATTTCTGTTTGACCTTGATCAAAGCAATGTTTGTAGAGATATATCAATGATGGAACCACTTATCAAGGAGTGTATTCCATTGCCAAAGAAGATATACAAACGTACTAGGAGATTAAGAACTATAGATGAAGTAGAAGAGTATTTCCTGGATTCAAGGCTTTCATAGACTCTACAGAACAAGAAATTCCAAGACCTAAGAACAAAAGAAGAAGGAAGAGTTACTATTCAGGTAGAAAGAAGAAACATACTGTCAAGACACAATTGATGGTAAACAAGTGAAGGATTGATACTGCATAAGACAGGTCACAGAAGTGGAAGAAAACATGATTATGACATTTACAAACACAATCATTCTATAACTCCATCACAAGTTGAAAACATAGTTAATCTTGGTTATCTTGGCATTGAAAAGGACTTTCCCACTGTAAAGTCTGTACTTGGTATCAAAAAGAAAAAGGGTACATTGCTTTCATGTGATGAAAGAACTTACAACAAGAATCATTCTAGGCTAAGGATCATAGTAGAACATACCATATGTAGAATCAAAAAGTTTGGAATAATGGGTACTAAATTTAGAAACAGATTAAGGAAGTACAATAACGTATCTGATATAATATACAGGTCTCCTGAACTTCAGAGTTATACAGTCTGACAGCATTTCAATCTAAGAAGACGGCTAAAACAAGTAGGGTGTTAGACTATAGCTCCTAATTACGCAAGAGATCTACTACAAAGAAGGGAGTTCCAGTTATACTGGAGATTAAAAGTCGTATCGCTACCCATGATACGACTACAGCAAAAACAAATAGAGAAACACCTGGCTATTTTATCTCTTCTGTCCTTATTGCTTTGCTACAGGGTCGATCCACCCTTATAGATTCTAACATGGAAAAGCTGTAAAAACATATCATAGATTCCCTCACATTCTAAAAGGAAAAACTCATAGTTTCATGCATCATTTATACTCAAAATTCTGTATCAAGATTTTTAAAAGGATTTGCACATAATAACTTATTTACTAAAGAAATATCTCTTTTTTACGCTCATGAATCAACGGACTATAATAGAACGAATCTATTGTCAATTCAAGAATCTTTGGTTAAAGTATATAATTACACAGACATGTTCTCTTGTTACAACAAGGACATTTGTTATTGCGTTGGACAATTTGACATCTTTTGTTATGTGTTTCACAAATTATTGTCCTTCTAGAATTCTCTAAATCTTCGCTTGCTATTTGCATATAGTATGTGTTTGAACAGACAGAGGTTAATATAATGTGCTAGCTAATTTAGAGAAACCAGCTAAAAAACATCTACAAAATGTTGGATGTATTCATTTCTGCGTGTAAACTATGACTAGTTATGTTCTTGTGCGTGTTGCTTTGTTGCATGATTAATTATCTTGTAAGTGATACTTATTTGACCACTCACCATTTAGCTTGCTAGTATTAATTATTCTGGTATGGTTGACTGGCCTTGCTATAATGAATCACTAGTTAGGCGTGGTCAAGTACTCTTGGATTTTGATGTACTTGATCGATGGGATCATGAATTATGTCAAATGAACCTTGGTAAGGTTGGTGAGCCCTACTGCTACCCAAATTCATTTATTCAGCTTCTAGGTTACATGAGAGCATATTTCCATCTACCATATAGACAAACACAGGGTGTAGTCATAGCTCATGCAAGTAAAGAAGTATCAAACACACCACATTATAGTACCATTAATAGACGTATAAACAGGCTAGAGATTAAAATCGATGAAAAATTAGGAAATGATATTGTCATTGCTTTAGACAGCACCGGCATTAAGGTCACTAATCGAGGGGAATGGATGCACCACAAATGGCATGTCAGAAAAGGATATCTAAAGATACACATAGCAGTTGATATCGAGAAGAAAAGAATTGTATCTCTGGAGGTAACAAGTGAAGAGGTACATGATGGTAAGATGCTAAAGAAGTTAGTAGACAATGCTTCTGAAAATAATAATCATGTGAAGGGTATATTAGCAGATGGTATGTACGACAGCAATAAGAATTTTAGATACCTATCAAAGAACCACATTAAGCCTGGTATAAAGACAAGAAGTAATTCCAAGGTCAAGTCAACTAACTGTCATGCTAGGAATATGTCTGTAGTAAGACAACAAGCAAACCTCAAAAAATGGAAGCGTAGCGTGAGCTATGGGTACAGGTGGATAGCAGAAACAGCATTCTCTTCCATTAAAAGAACATTTGGTGAACATGTAACAGCTAGAAAGTTTCCTCACATGGTAAAAGAGATCCTCCTAAAGGCAGTCTGTATAACATGTTCAATCGAAATAACCTCACTAACGGTTTGCATAACCTAAAATCCTAATGAATTATGCAACAGAGCATTCATTTCGATAAATGTGATAATGTATATAGTAATTATTATTCGTAAAGTTTGAAAAATAAAGCTACATCTATGTTGCTTAATGACCTAGATCCAGTGACGATTTGTCGCTTTATTATTACCATACTGGATAAAAGATTTCAAAAATTGTTTACGCTATTTATGAGATATGGTTGTTTAATCATGACTGAATGACTATGAAAGACTCGGATATGATGAGCTGTCCTATTGTAGGTTGTAAAGGACATTTAACAAAAAACTATATGCTCAAACATCTGATGGCCGCCGACACAATCGTACAGATAACTGATGAATTAATCCGTAGAGAAGAAATTGAAGAACAACAACAACAACACAAATGATTATTTTTATTGATACAATAAATGCAAAATTACCCGTCGTAAAAGTACATACATGCCACAGAGCATATGTTTTTTAATTAAATTTTGATTAATTGGTAGTACACTTTATACAGGAAAAGCTATTTTCCAGACGGTCTTTCCTAATAAGCTTGACATTATCAAGGGCAGGAATCGGCTAGACTGTACAAAAAAGATAGACGAAAATGTACAATGGCCATTAAAAATTCAATAGATATGGAGCATAAAAAATTTATTAAATATTCCTTTATATATTCGTGTTTTTTATTATCTATAATGCTTGACACTTTTTCAAGGTAATAGCAGAGAAAAGACTGAGGTCTTGTATGGATTAGATAACATAATGAATAAAACGTTACAATTTTTATCAAAAGCCTGTAAAATAGATTCTTGTGGCGACTATAAAGCTGTTCCCGCAATTGTTGAAGTTAAAGCGTACAAGCAATTATTATCAGAAGTTAAAAGTAGAGGTATCAAAGTAAGATATATTACGGACGTTACCAAAGATAATCTCAATTATTGCAAAGAGCTCATGAATTTTGTCGACGACATTCGCCATTTAGATGGAATTAAAGCAAACTTTTCTATCAGTGAAGCAGAATATCTTGCTTCTACAACTACAACACTGTCACCAGCACCACATATTATCTATAGTAATGTTAAAGATATTGTAAAGCAGCAGGAGTACGTCTTTGAAAGTTTTTGGAACAAGGCAGTTCCAGCTGAACAGAAAATTAGAGAAATTGAAGAAGGGATAGAACCTGAATTTTTTGAAGTTATTGCAGAACGCAAAAAAATAAGTCAGATTTTTCTTGATCTGGCAAAATCTGCAAAGAATGAGGCCTTATTCTTATTTCCAAATGATAAAGCACTAGTAAGGGCAGACAGAGTAGGAGTCATTGACCACTTAATAAAAGCATCACAAAAAGAAAATGGTGCAAATATAAAAATTATTTGTCCTTTATCTGAAAAGAATTCTGATATTGTAAAACGAATATCTGAACAAGCTTCATCTATCAGAATTCTCAATGGCAATGATTCTTTATATGGTATGTATATAGTTGATGAGGAGAAGCTTTTTAGGGTTGAGATGAGAGAACCACAGGCTGAAACCTTTATAGAAGCAATTGGTTTTGCTCTTTATTCTAATAGAAAAAGTACAGTGGAATCATTCAAATCAGTATTTGAATTGCTTTGGAATGAACGTATATTAAATGAAGAATTAAAAAAGGTACATAAGACTCAAAATGAGTTTATTAAAATGCAGCAAGAATTCATAAATATAGCAAGTCATGAGATGAAGACTCCTACCCAAGCTATTTTAGGATATTCTGAGTTATTCCACCGCCATCCTGAAAGAAAAGATGAAATTATACAAGCAATCTCTAGAAATGCCATAAGACTTCAAAAATTAACACAAGATATATTAGATGTTACAAAAATTGAAAGCAACACATTAAAACTAAGCAAAGAGCAATTCAATCTAAGCGAACAAATAAGAAATTTAATAAATGATGTGAGTAAAAGTCAAATAAACGTTTCAGATAGCAGTAATACTGCCATAAAAATATTATTTGAGTCCAAAGCAAAAGAGGAAGGAGAAGGAAAACAAGATATTATCATAGAAGCCGATAAAGCTAGAATATATCAGGTTATTTCAAACCTCTTAAGCAATGCCATTAAGTTTACTGAGATGGCAGGAGATTCTGTGTCAATTGCTGCAATAGCGCATAATGAGAATAATCAAGTTATTGTTTGTGTTAAAGATAGAGGCAGTGGTATAGATTCTGAAATATTGCCAAGGCTATTTACAAAGTTTGCGACAAAATCCGAAAGAGGGACAGGACTTGGCTTATTCATATCAAAAAGTATTGTAGAAGCTCATGGTGGGAGAATATGGGCTGAAAATAATGTTGATAATGGCAAAGGAGCTACTTTTTACTTTAGTCTTCCATTAATCAAAAAACAAGAACAGCCAAAATTAGAGAAAAGAACTAGCACAAAGTAACAATAACAATGAATAATAATAAAAACTTGAGAAACAACCTCAAGGAGTGAGTGCAAACAAACTGGGAATAAAGATGACACCATATGCGATATCAAATTAGGCAACAACCCCTATCAATCAAACAGTTATTATATATAATGGCAGACAAATTAAATAAGTACATTCATAGATTTTTATCAATAACATAATGAAACAAAGAGTTGAACTTGTCAGGATAAATCTAAACAAAGAACTTTGGAAGATAGATTACACTACAGGTCTTGCTAAGCACATACGAGAAAATATAACAGTTGATAATGATAATGAAAATTCTGCTAAAGGTCAAAATAATAATAATAAAGACGGTAATAGAGAAGGCCTAATAGGATATAATGGAGATATAACACAATATATTGAAGAAAAAGGATACACATGGGAACAATTAGACGAAGATTCAATAAAATTTAAACATGATGGCGAACTTACTCAAGAATAGACAGTAAATTCCTATCAAATGACTATGAAATTTATTTACTTACCTCCCTTCAGATACATGTTGCCGCATTTAGAATATTTTAGCTTTGGCTAAAAACTTTGTTGTAATTTCACCAGTTTCCTCTTATTCTTATTCTTCACCTACTTTGCCAGACTTTTCATTTCGTATTATTAAATATCATCTCGCCATAATCGGGTCTCCTTCTGGGTCTATGGGTTTAAGATTTGGTTCTACTATTGATTTGTATTTTACTATGTAGATGTATATCTTGAGCTCAACTCCCTTTTGAAAACTAGTCCCGATGTCACGAATGATGCTGTAATTATTATGAATATTGCAGCTGCCACTTACCAAAAAAACCAAACCGTAATACAAAAGGGAACAGAAAGGTTTTTTCATGTCAAGGCCAAAATTGCCATAGCTATTACAAGGTAAAACTATTGAAATTAAAAAATGATGGGAAAGACAGTTATCTAAACTAAAACACGGTAAATATCGTTAGGGTCATTTGACTCCAAAGAACACCAACCAACCAACATCTGATTTATTGTGTATTGTAACGATGATGATTTTGATATTCAAATGTCCTAATGTCATATGCCACAGATAGCAAGGAGGAGTTCGTGACATTTTTTATGTCTTAATACCTTTATATTTTATATTGACTAGTTAAACAAACGGATTATTGTAAAAGAAGAATAATGAACGAAAAATCCTCCTCACCTTCCCGGGAAAAAGGATCTTCTGATAGGTCAGAATCTAATGAGACCAATAAAAATCTAATAGAAACAAATAAACAACTGTTAGAAATTAATGAACAACTAAAGATACAACACAGAGTACTTCAAGATTTTATTGATATAGCAGCTCACGAACTCAGAACGCCTATCATGCCTATAATAGGTTATGCTGACATACTTCGAGAGGAGATAGGAGAAAGAAAAGAAATCAAAGGAATCATCTACAATGCAAGAAAATTGGAACAGCTGGCAGAAAACATATTGGATAGTACAAAGATTGAAAATCAGACACTAAAACTAATCACAGAACAGATTAATTTGAAAGATATATTAATAGAAATGGTACAAGATTATGAAAATCAAAATATAACAAAAGAAAAATATGAGATCAAATTACTCTACGAACCAAAGGACATCTTCTTAGAGGCAGACAAACTTAGATTGAGTAGAGTTATTTCCAATTTATTGAATAATGCTAACTACTTTACCAAAAAAGGCAATATCACTATAACTACCACAGAAATTAAAAATAATGATAATGATAATACTAAATTAGAACAAAAAGAACAAGTTCTTGTCAGTATTAAGGATACAGGCCCTGGAATATCGCCAGTAATAATTCAAAAACTATTCTCAAAATTTATTTCAACAGCTTCGTCAGGCACCGGATTGGGATTGTTTGTTTCTAGAAATATTATAAAAGCTCATGGCGGCGAGATCTGGGCTGAAAACAATCCTGATGGAGAGGGTGCGACATTTTCATTTAGAATCCCAAAAATACAGAGATCATAACTTATAGCTGGGATTAGTCAAAGTTTTCTTTGCATTTCATATATATTCGACATTAATATTATCAATTTTTTATACATATATAACAATGCCTAAACAATAAAAATTTAAGGATAGCATTTTATCATAAGATAATAAGAAATGGTACAGAGGTCACTTAATCAAAAACTAAGAGTAATAATTGCAGACGACAATATGGATGTAAATTCATTTTTAGCAGCAACCTTTGTATTGAAAGGATATGAAGTCTATAAAACCTATAGTGCTGACGAATGCCTAAGCAAGTTAAATGAATTGGGTGGTAAAGTAGATGTTATGGTCTTGGATGGAAGGTTTGCCTCAGATAGAGGAGCAATGGTCATCGTCAAGACTAAAAGGATTAATTTGGATGTCAAAATCCTGGCAATAGCAGACAACGAAAGTGAGAAAACACGTGTATTAGATTATGGAGCAGATGGCTTTACTACTAAACCAATTAGTGCTGAGACGATAGGAGATAAGGTTTCAGCATTACTAACAACAGGTAAAAATGTTGGATAAATAAACCTCTACCAATATGGTTGAAGATATACACGTAGCAATAAATAAATCTAGGAGAGAACCCTTATAATTTTAAGGAAGCCTATATTCCTGCGGTGTGTGGAAGATATTTGAGCCTTTTTTAAAATCCAAATATTACTAACTATCGTCAACTGATGAATATGTATAAAAATATCCATATAATACCTTATCTTATGAGCAAATTTCGGCTTTATTCTGACAAATCAGAACAGATTACATTTGAAAGTCATTTAGAAGGATTAGAAGGAGAAACAAAGACATTATTGCTCAACCTACGAGACTTTGTAAAGCGTCTTGGCAACAATGTCATCGAAGAAGTTAGACCCCATAGAGTAGTTTATGCCAAATCTCTAACGTTTAGAACCTTTTTAGACATACAACCAAAAAAGGATTATATAGCAATTTCTATAAGAAAAAGTAGAAGTGAACCCATTACAAATCATATCGTTAAAGCTGCAGAAGAAATGGAAAATATAAAACCTCAGATTTTAGATGCTTATGAGAAAATCAAATAGGATACAACAATTAAAGGCAACAATTAAAATCCTAAAAATAAAGCATGAACTACAAAACCATCTTCAATATTATTATACTTCAAAAACAAGCATCCAAGATTCAGCCCGTTGTCATCTTATTCCTATACATTATATTGATGCGGCACTAGAAAGCAGTCAAGGCCAATGGCGACCAATTTTCTTCTCAATCATTATTTATTGCTTTGATATTCTGGCATCAATAAGTGATTAATCTGCTATCTGCAAAAAATTATCAAAGTATTGACTGATAATGACACATACTTTGATATAACCATAGCCATCAAGTAATGAAGCCCAACATGACAGACATAGAAAAAACAACACCAATAGCTCGCAGCACCCCATAAGAGAACAACAAAGAAAGAAAAAGAACTATTACAGAATAAGACTAACCACGAAAATTTAAATGCTGCAATAGTGACACTTGAAAATATAAATCGAAATCATTATCGTGAAGTTAATAGAAGTATAAAAGGTAGTATAAATGAATTACTTGTTTTATTGAAAGATAAAGAGCAAAAATTTAGCTTATCTGTAAGAGCGGCAAATGCCGTTAGCATGCTAGATAGGCTGACACAAGACAAGGCAATGAAATCGCATATTAGAACGATGCTATGGCAGGTTGTATCAAACCTTGAAGGTATAAGAGAATAACATTCAATATCGGTACTTTACGATATCTAAGTGCTCCTTCTTCTTCTCCTCCTCTCTTTTGACCATTTAGCAATGAAATATTACATCTCATCATCGTGATCTATTTGTATAAGGATAAGCCTTGTTGTTGTTGCCGCCATCCCTTAAGGCTTGAATAAATACAAAGTAACCAATTTTGGCTATAGAATGGCTTTCTGCACCATCACATATAGATAGGAACAGGCAACAGCCGAGCCATAGAGATACGACTGATAATGATATTAATATTCATTATTCTCAAACAATTGATAACAATTCTTCTTTGCAAAATC
Source organism: uncultured Nitrososphaeraceae archaeon (assembly GCA_963825865.1). Lineage (GTDB taxonomy): Archaea > Thermoproteota > Nitrososphaeria > Nitrososphaerales > Nitrososphaeraceae > CAWGVG01. The sequence continues at coordinate 131,595 of CAWGVG010000014.1, forward strand.
ATTCAGTTAACAATAATACTTTTTCTACACTAAAACCATTTTATAAAAGAATTCTTATCGTAGACGATAATACGGATATCACTTTAACCTTCAAATCAGCTTTAGAAGAGTATTATGATGATAAAAGATTTGAAGTATACCCATACAATAACCCGTTAGCAGCATTATCGGAATTCAAGCCACATTTTTACGATATACTGCTAACTGATATTAACCTACCCAGATATGAATGGCTTTCAATTATGTGGAAACATCTCTTGCTCTAGCAAGAAATCGCTTGGATACTTATGCTACAATGCGTAATTTAGAAGTGAATATTGATTATACAGAAGAAGCTCATTCGTTGTATGGTGTGTGATAAGAAAAACTTATTTGTAATTGTGTGTTCTGCTTTTATGAAATATAAATATGACCTCCGGTATCTGGCTGATATTCATAATTCCAGCCGTGTTATCTTTTGTCTTTAGTGTATGGGTAACTATCAGTATTGTGGCCGACGTTGCAGAGAGAGGAGCTTCTCAATTGGCATTAAGACAAAATATAGGTCAAGGAGTAGTTAAGTTGAAAGTACTGCCCCCCTTGCGTGAAAATAATAATTCTTAAATGCTTGTCAAGACTGACACATAATTATTATTTATTCCTTATTGATCCTTATAATTCTCCATTTTGAAAACCGGCGGTAAGGAACATTGAGTCATAACCATTACATCTTAGTTTTCTTCTTTAATAATAAATTCCGTATATAACAATCAACATTTTCCATCATTTTTGAGTTGCCCTCGATCAATGATTGTAGTTTTGGATTCGTATACTCAATATCTATATATTCGATAATATCTTTAGATATATAATATTTGTAATGAAATATAGCCCTGCTTCGTTCTCCTTTTACTTTGAAATCAAGCGCTACTTCTCCATATAAATCAGTTACTGGCATGCTATTAGTTCATTAGTCCTAAATATGTTAAGGATTTCATTAAAATAATATCCTTAATAATTGCAGTAAAATGAAATAGAATAATTCTGAATGTCGAAATCGTATTGACAGAAGAGGCTGTCAAAGACATGAATAGATAATTATTTAGAAAATCAAACTATTATACATCTGTCCAGATTATTTAAAAAAGTACAGGATAAAATTGGTGACTTTGGAAGAGTAGGCATTTTTATATCTACAGCATAGTAATGGAAATACGATTGACCTTGTTATTTTTGATGACAATCAGAAAGGCTATACAATGAGCTCCCTAAAACAGCATCATCCTTTGCAAAGTTATGTTATATATCGAACGATTCGATATTGCAAAGTTATGTTATCACGAAAGTTGAAAACATACACGGTAATAAGATCAATATCAACATTGAAGGTGAACATCGAGGAATTGAACCACAAGATACTCTTTTCAAGACTAAAAGAGAATAAATTTCCCATGTATACACAATAACAACAATTATGAAAAGTGGTAAAATCTTGGTTAGGAATCTTCCTGTCATTGGAGTGAAAGATTGGATTCTAATTTACGATGATGCCTTATTTGTCCTTGCAGTAAAAAATTCATATTAGAATTAGAAATTATTATCCGCTAACGATTCTAATAATATTAGATAAAAATTTAGCCACTTGGGGTACAAACAATTCGATTGAACTGCTAGAGAATAATTTCATATTTAAATTCGTTATTAATATCTACCACAAGATAGATATGTATATAAATGTATATACACTACTCCTACAGAATCCTAACCAACATTATGTAAACATTACTGCATGGCAGCAAACAAACAATATAATAATTAATTTAAAATGCCTGGCCAAGTGCAGGTTTACCCACATCTTAGTCAGGCAATTTTGTTCCCCATCGGTTTGGTCGATGTATATTTACTTTGTATTAATTCTAATTTAAATGTGATGATCAGACAGGAACTAGTACCATTATCAAAATTCCTTCACAAGTATATGAAGAAATGCCAAACACTTGATTACAGAAGATGAAAGACACAGGTTAAAAAATAATATTTTGAAAATTTCGAAAAGCCATTTCACAATCAGCTAGAAGATAAGTATGGTGCTCATTATCCTACTGGTATGACGATTATCAGTTTTGATAGAGAAGAAGCATCACATGATGGATAAAAAACACTATATAGATTAAAAGGAGAATGAGTGAAATATACATCCCTGCAGCCACCAGCAGCACTAGTGATAATGAGTGTAATACCGCCATTGATAAATAATAGAAATGGTAAGATTCGGTATTGATAAAGTCAGATACACATTCGGATGACGAATTGAGGAAAATATATGATTTAAAAGATATAGCTGTTGTAGGAATGTCAAAAAATGTGGAAAAGGCTGCACATTACGTTCCCAAATATCTTATTGAGAAGGGATATAATGTTATTCCTGTAAATCCTACAACTAGCGAAATTCTTGGAAGAAAATCATACAGCTCCATTAGTGAGGTGCCAGAAAATATAGACATTATTGACGTGTTCAGAAGGTCAGAAGATGTACCAAATGTGATAGTAGATGCAATGAAAAAAAAGGGAATCAAATATATCTGGATGCAGGAAGGCATTTACAATGAAGAAGCAGAAAGTAAAGCAAAGGAAAATGGTTTCGATGTTATATATAATAGATGTATGATGGCAGAACATAGGCGGCTGTTCGGCAGATAAATCTGTCTATATCTAAATGTATAGATATGAAATAGAAGTTTTGATTAAAAAAAGTAATAGTTGTTAAATTTAGTGAGCTTAATAAAAAATAATAGTCAGACTGCATAGATCACAATAACCAAAGACTTAATGCAATCCTAGATAACCTTCCAATCGCAGTAAATATATATATAGATGGGATGATGAACCTTATACTGACCCGATCCTTTAAGCCAACCTTTGTAAGCCTCTAGATATATTCACTGCGTTACGGGAATAAGTTGTTGTTTTGGGATAGGGAACTAACTTGTGGCAATTTTCATGCCTAAAATTACATCATAAATTAATGCTTTGAGAAAAACATCTGTATTATTCTTTATTATTATTGTCCAATTATTATCATTTATGTAATCTGTTCTATTATCCATTCTTTAAATTTTGTAATTGCAAATTCTTCAGATTGTTTGATAAAACTAGGATCATTTGGCCTCTATTGATGAGGAATAGATATTTCAATCGTTATGGCAAGAAATACACAGGTTATCATCAACGAACGCCGTCAGAAATTATGGATACTTTTAACCAGAGGTATGCGATCATATGATATTGCTCGTGAGTTAAAATGTGATCATTCTACAATCAGTCGAGATATTGCTTATCTAACTTCACAATCTCATTGTTATAGTTATACACAAAGAAATGTATAAGCATGATGAGAACAATGTTGAACAATGTTGAACAATGTTCTCATCATATTTATTTTGATCAATACATATCATATATGTTTATGAGAAATATGTTTCGCAACATAGAACGTCGTTATGTTAGGGGCAATCTTACTATCATCTTTGCAACAACGATTCTTTTATTATTATCATCGTCATCGCTTTTAGCAGGGAATCTACAAATCCCAACAACATCATTGAAAAAGGCCGATGCTCAACAAACGACTACGACTGGAGCACCATCTCCTACACCCGGTGAAGTAACCCCACCAGAAGGCGGAGACACCATCTCCTACTGGAGCACCATCTCCTACACCCGGTGAAACTCCAGCAGCTCCACCATCCGGTGAAACTCCAGCAGCTCCACCACCCGGTGAAACTCCAGCAGCTCCTACTGGAGCACCATCTCCTACACCCGGTGAAGTAACCCCACCAGAAGGCGCAGCACCATCTCCTACTGCAGCACCATCTCCTACTGGAGCACCATCTCCTACTGGAGCACATCTCCTACTGACACCATCTCCGACTGGAGCACCATCTCCTACTGGAGCACCATCTCCTACTGGAGCACCATCTCCTACTGGAGCACCATCTCCTACTGGAGCACCATCTCCTACTGGAGCACCATCTCCGACTGGAGCACCATCTCCTACTGGAGCACCATCTCCTGACTGGAGCACCATCTCCTACTGGAGCACCATCTCCTACTGGAGCACCATCTCCTACTGCAGAGCACCATCTCCTACTCGGACACCATCTCCTACTGGACACCATCTCCTACACCCGGTGAAGTAGAAGAGCAGAAATTGCTACTGAATTCCAACATGAGTTAGATTATGACTCACAACCTCAAATACAGATTAAAGATAAGAATTCATATTTGTTACACAACATAACAGAAAGATACTTTGCAAAAGTAGAAAGTTACTTTAACATTATAAAACAAAGTCTGATCGCTGCAATACTGCCTGAAAATATAGGAGTTGAACAGTATGCAGATATTCGATATAAAATAAATGAATACAGGTTGTTTATGCTCTTTTTTTATACTCTTCTAAAAAAATGGACAGAAGATATCAACATGAATATATTCATAGCGCTTATAGTTACTATCATGACGAATATGAAAGATTATACAATCCATACGCAGTGCCGATTAGACGACAACAACAAATCATTAAGAAGTTTTATCCCCAAATTATTAGATATATTTCTGTGCAGTATTGCTATTTGTGGACAACCAATATGAATGCTGATTTGATTATAAGTTTATGTACTTTGGGCTTTATTTATTGATAATTATTTTTACTTCATTATAATTTTTTAGTTGGTAAGCATTTGTGATTGGATAATTTGGTTCTGGTCTTTTATGCTTCCAAGTGCTGTTATTAATGTCTGCAACTGAGATTCCATGCTGTTGAAACGTTTTTCAATATCGTGTAGTTCGTCTTCTTTTTCCTTCTGAGATTCTAAAGCTTATTGATAGCCTTCAAAACTCATTATCATTTTACACTTGTTGCAGAATTTGGCGTCCTGGGTATTTCCTTCATTGCAGTTAGGACATATCTTTGGATTTAGTGTATCAATTGGAATATTATCTTTAGTGACTATGCCATAAGCCTCAAGTAACGATTCAGAAGACTCATTTCCAAAGTAGTGAATGTATTTCTGTGCCATATTGCTATTCATCGACCAGCCTGCATGTTGGTTTAATGTATTTGTTTTTAGTTTGGTGGATTTTCAGTTAAGGCACGAATGCCGTCTAATATAGGGATTAAATGGCTTCGAATAGCAAGTTCTTGATCTTCTCTTTATCTTCATTTGATACTGTTGGCTCTTTTAATAACTTGGGAAAGAACTCTTCTTTGTAATATTTGTAAATTTGATATATACCATTGAGAGTAAGTTGTCTTCTTCCCATACTACTGCGCCTACCTAAACCTACGAAAAGCGGAGAGTTTGGGTTATTTCTACTAGGGTGATTTGACAGCCAGTCTTTGATATAGGGTATAGATTGGATTAGTGGAATATGTCTACTACCTGTTTTACCATTAACTAGAACCTCTGCATATTGACTTATCTTGTCTACAGTTTTGAATATGATATCTTTTATTTTTAGATTTAATATTTCATGTGGGCGTGCTGACAAGTCTCTTGCCATTGTATGATAGCATCTATCACGTTTATTTGTAACCCACTTTAAGAAATAGTAAGTCATCTTCCTGGGACCAAAGGTCAGAAGGTTTGTAACAACTAATTTCTTTTCTTTTTAGCTTTGGAATATCCATTATGCATTCAGGTTTTCTTTCAGACTTGGATAATTCATTTCTTTTTTTAGGATTGAGCAGATATCAGAATAATATCAACCATTTGAAAGAATCTTATCAAGTACTATACGTTTTGTATTATAAGTTCCTATCCATTTATGCAATGGATCATCATTGTCTGATTTTCTATTACTGTCTAAATATAGCAAAATATCATCTCTTGTCATATCTTCAAATTGTTTTTCTATACCAACAAATCTTGAAAGTTCTGATAGAAATTGAATTGTGTATTTTGTGTAGCTAAGTCCTAGGATTAACCTCTCTTTTCATTGCTATAATATATTCAGATATCATCAATGCATTTTCTTTAGATAGTCTATTCCTATCTCTTAGGACTAATTCGCAAAACTTGTTTGTTGTAATACCTTCAGTTGCTAAGGTAATCTTTCTATTTAATATCTCTAAATCTTCTGTAGATTTGCTTGATAATGACGATGATGCTGATGATGATGATAATGAACGTTTGGACATAGTATATTGTGTTTCTTTTTAGAGTATTAGTTAACAATATTTTGTATGAACCAATATTATTAACCAATAAAGCACAGTAACAAATCACAATGACAAAAATAAACTATGAAACAGAAATAAATGCACCTGTCGGCAAAGTATTTGAATATTATACTAATCCAGATAATATTAAGGAGTCATGGCCTCAAGACATTGTGAAAGGATCTGAAAACGTATCTGGCCAAAAGAGTGAAGAAGGATCCGAAATGAAAGTAACAGGTGAATATATGGGAAAAGAAGAGGAAATGACATTAGAGGTAGTAAAAAAGGAACAGAATAGTAGATTAGTTACACAACAGACCCAAGGACCGTTTAAAAAGTGGGAAAGTATACAGGAATTTCAAGGCAGCAATGGCAAAACACATATCAGACATACGGTTGATTATGAATTACCCACAACTGGAAAAATTGCAAATGTATTATCCGGCAGTCAAGCTGATAGCAAAATAAAACAGGGATTACAACAAGCAGCACAAACAGTCAAACAGAGACTAGAATCAGGCTTATCTTAAGCAAAAGTGAGAATAAAAAATGTCTAATACCCATAACGTAGGCCATTTTGATATACCTGCAGATAACCTAGAAGTCTAAAGAATTTTTATTCTTCCTTGTTTGGATGGCAGTTTGAACAAGGAGAAACTAAAGGATACTGGATGATAAGAATGCAGGATAGTGGAGTTTAATGCAAAAAGAGAATCCACAGCAGATATCTACAATCTTTACAGAAGTAGAATCTATTGAAGATTATATAAGAAAATCAGAGCAAATGGGTGCTAAGGTAGTAAAGAGCAAAAATGAAATTCGTGAAGGATATTATGCTGTAATGGAAGATCCACAAGGAAATACATTTGGAATATGGGAGAGTAAATAGCAAATTTATCTTCTTTAAGTCCCGTGCAAATACTATAATATTTTCTTTTTTTGCTTTGCTAGAATCATCGACTATAATGTTTATCAGAAATTCGAACCATAATAAAACAAAATAGGTGAAAATGAAAAGATATGTCCAATGTATCAAGCGATCGGAACTATACTGACAGCACGCAGTCAGGAGTTGGTGCAACATCGGAAAGAGTAGGAGACGCTACAGGGGAACCATCTACAAATGAGCCAACTAATAGAGTCACAGCATCTAAAATGGCAAATCTACTGGAGGGTATACAATTCCCAGCAACCAAGGAAGATATCAAAAACCATATAAATAGAAAGTCTCCAGCCATGGGAAATAGAATTAATGATGTGTTTGAAGCTGTTCAAAACAATCTTGAGGACGGAGTTAAATATAACAGTACTTATGCCATAGAACTGGCAGCTGGATTAGTAGAGAAAAAGAATGAATAACTTTAATTCATCTTTTAGTATATAGTGAATATTCGCTAATATGCAGTGGCTGTAGTCGTGAGCGATAATATTGCTTATTTTCCTACGTTCATTTTGATGCTCCCGGAATTTAATCTACCAATGGATCCGTTGATTATTAACTATAATATATTTAAATTGGTAGATGATAGGAACACTGCAGTCTAAGATGAGTCTTTCTTAGTAACCCCAAACCGTAAAACTACAAGGTTTATACCATCCAATACGCGAAGATATTCATTTACCTATTGATAGTATCATTAGTATATGTGGTGTGTAAGATTGTGGCCATCTAACAGCAAGAGGAACAAAAAGTTGATTGCACGACCATCCCATTTAAGTATGGCTCCTAGGCCGATCGTTTTGGGGATACGGGTATTCCATTTGCCTGGCCGTGGCCTGCCCAATCTCCTCCCCGAAAAAGTGGCTTACAATACGCAATGCTATGTCGATCCCAGCAGAAACACCTGCGGAGGTAAAGATCGGTTCCACCATAGTAAATAGAAGATCTTTACGTATTTTGGCCTTGGGTGCGGCCTCTCATAGGAAATCAAAGGCGCGCCAATGGGTAGTCGCTTCACGTCCATCCAACAATCCAGCTTTACCAAGGAGACTCGAACCGGTACACACGGAGGCTGTCAACTTAGTCTTAGAGGCGGCTCGAGCCGCAATCCACTTCAAGAGAGTATCATTCTTTACTTCCTTACGCGTTCCCCAGCCACCGGGAACCATCAGCAAATCAAGATCTGGACAGCTATCAAATGTCACGTCGGGTGTCAAGCGTAGGCCACCAATGGCCAGGACTTGACCGAGTTTTTCTGACACCAATATCACTCTGAATGGTGATGGCTCTTCCCACCGGCGTTCTTCGTTCAAACAGGTTACGGAAAATACCTCAAAAGGTCCTGCAACGTCCAACACCTCAACCGGATCAAAGATTAAAATTCCGACTATCAGCGGCAGATCGTTGTTAGGCTTCAAGGCAAAAACGAGCCACTATCTGCAGTGATTTATCTCTTTATTTCCAAATCTACATTTAACATAACGGACTCATATAACAATCAAGCAAGAATAATACACCACATTGCCATGCTGCCAGAAAAATAGCCCTGATGGTGCTCCATTATATCACTAGTGATTTGAGCACAAAAATGTTGATAAAATAGCCGTCAGGGATGGAGGGTCGGGCTAATATACTGCTATTTCTAAGATCTTCAAGTATCTGAAGGCATTATTTTGTTAATTTGATTTACCAAATCTTCATTTTCAATCGGCTTTGCGAGAAAATGCTCTTTGTCTATTTTGTCTCCTTTACAAAATGATTCTTTTCGAATTCCCTCATAATACATCTCACTTGCTGTTAAAAAACATACTTTTACTTTATTGTCTATCTCTTTCATTTTTTGATATAAATGAAAGCCATCCATTTCTGGCATTTTTATATCTAATAACACCAAGTCATACAAGCCAGCTTTAAAGCTCTTCAGTGCTATAGTAGGATCTTCAAACGAATTGGCTTCAAATCCGTTATCTTCCAAAACCATCTTTAGCACTGTACAAAGATCAGGTTCATCATCTACTATTAAGACTCTCTTCTTATTATTATAATTATTAATCTTATAATTTTTTATTCTAGTCATGATTGATTTAGTACACCTTCACACTTGATTGTTATTGTGGGCGCTGTTTGTAATTGGCAAGGTAAAATAAAAAACAGATCCTTTCTTTACACCGTAAATATTATTTTCAGCCCATATCTTTCCACCATGGGCTTCTACAATATTTATAGAAATAAACAATCCTAATCCTGTTCCTTGAAAAGATTTAGTAGCAAACTTTGTAAATAGTTTAGGAAAAATTTCTGGATCTATTCCTTGACCTGTATCACTTACAGTAATAACAACAGCTTTTTGTATATCATCTTCTTCCTCATCCTTCTTTTGTACCTCTATAGATATTACCCCTCCCTCTTTCTTGGTGAATTTAATGGCATTATTTAATAGATTAGAAACAACCTGAGTAATTCTTTGCCTATCTGCGTCTACTATTATTACATCTTCATTGTTAATAGATTCAAACATTAATTTTATATTTATATTATCTTTTGTAATTTGATTATTAAATTGTCTCACTGTATTGGATATTACATCAATAACATTGAATTGTTCTTTATTTAATTTAAGTGAATGGCTCTCTATTTGTGTGATATCTAAAATATCTGATGAAAGACGTTTTAACCTTTCTGCACTCCTAGCAATCATATCTAATGAATTATCTAGCTCCTGTCCTTTGATGTTTTCCCTTTCGTGAACGAATAATTCCAACCGTACTAAGTATTGGTTGTATGGGAGTTCGCAGTTCATGAGCTGCTACATTAATAAACTCTTTCTGCATCTTGTCATGTACTTTAAGCTGTTCATTGGCTAATTCAAGTTGCATGTTTGCTTCTTTTACTTGTTCATATAATTCAGCTTGTCTCCAAAGGCTCTCAAAAATAGAAACATAAGATAAAACTCCTGGTCTGCTATTAGAATAGGTTGATAAACCTATTGCTTCGAAGAAAGTTGTTTTTGAATCATCCTTCAATTCCATCACTAAAGACGTTTTTCTATCTACTACTAAGATAGTAGCTTTAGTACCTGAAGATTCCTCAATATATCTAATGTCGATATTGCCACTATGATACTGATTCTTTCTCATTTTCAGCTGTTTTACTGAATGTTCAGTCACATTATGCGCAGGCATCAAAATTCTAACTACCAATGATAATTCCAAAATCCAACTTTTCCATAAACATTGTATATAAGCGGAGACCAAGATATTTGCAATGAATCAAGAATCTGTGTTTGTGATTCTAAATAGTTTTCCTTATTTATTAGAATCTGAAATTGGTTCATACTTGAACGCTTGTTCGGGTAATCTGATACAGAGAATAGGTCTCCAAACCAAAAGTTTATCAGACTAAAAACACTATACAACTCGTAAAAATTGCTTGATAATAAAAAAGGAGAGCATGAAATGGTTTTAAATAAAAAAGTGGTATATGGCATAATAATAATTGTAGTTGTTGGATTTGCGGCTGTTTGGTTTGGTTTTAAGTTTGTTTTTGGTCTTTATAACCCGTTTTATGTCGTTGCAAGTGGAAGCATGATACCAAATCTCAATGTTGGAGATTTGGTAATTGTCAGAAATAACACCATCAGTAGTAGTATAAATGACAATAACAATAACAATAACAACCCCTATTCATTTAATAACCTAAAGGTCGGTGACATCATAATTTTCAAATCACCTGGCACAGATAATAATGGAGAACACCTAACCATTGTACATAGAATCGCAAAGATCGCAATAGATAAAAGAGATGGAGGTAGCAGAGTTATAAGAACAAAAGGTGATGCCAATCCCAGTTCAATTCCATTTCTTGACTATCCTTTAAGAGAAGCAAATTACATTGGCAAAGTGGTATATGTTATTCCCAAAGTGGGATTGATAACTCAACTGATTAGACCACCGATAAACTACATCATTATTGGATTTACAGTAATCGGCATGGTCTACTATCTCAGAAAAGCAACAAAAGGCTAAAACGAAAAAGGTACTGCAGTAGAGGTTTGGACTTTAGTAGATGCTAAAAACAGAGTGGAAAAAGGAACGGCTATTGTTATTGATCAATTAAACGTAATACCAGATTATCGGCCATTGGTTTGACCTAAAATCTAACAAAACCAGGATTATTTGCCTCAAGTAAATATGCAATAATTAGCTTGGACCAAGGTTCACATTTGGCTTTCCGAAATCATTCAGATGATGATTGTGAAAATGCTTTTGGGAAGTTACGAATCACAAATCTTTGGGTATGTGATAAATAATTAAAATGCTTACTAAAATAAATTGTCATAGTTCAGAATTTTTTAATCTGCTGTTCAACAATATTAAGGCTCAAAAGGAACGCTAGCGAAGATAGTATCTTCAAAGACCTAGCAGTTAATACAGCGGTGCGGTAGTACTTGTAGCTGAAGTACTATACAAATACAAAGAAAGCTTTGCAGACAGAATAATAGACAATTACACGGAAATGATTGATGAGCTTTAAAATTCATTTTATAAAATGGACTATCACATAATTAAAAAGGTTTTTTTAAAGTAAAGGAAATTGCCTAATATAAAGGGGTTACAAAAGATACATAACATCCTAGTGCATTATTGTATAAATTGTATGTCTTTGTTTACATAACAACAATAATAATAAGCAAAAGGATGGAATCAGACCCAAGTTTAACCCATTGTTATATCATTTCAATATATGGCTTGTAGATAAACGGGTCTATAAAACGGAAAAATAGGAGAATTAAATATGATCATCAACACAATACAACATCAATTTTTAATCGAAATTCTGCTGGTTTTGTGAAACCATATCCTATTAATAGAGTAATAGTATTATAAATGTTACTAGTAATATATATCATACTTATTTTTCTTTAGCATGCAGAGACATCATTGGTTTAAAAACACATGATGCTTTGAATGCAATTAGCAGCTGGTTGGATAAATGTAGGCAATTAAAGCGAATAGGTTCAAACTGGCAATAACAAAATATATGTTAAAAGAGTTCAATTAGAAATGGCCGTAGACCTCTAAAGTTTGATGCATTGAAGCTGAAAAATAAGGTACTATATGATTTGTTAAATGATAAAAAAATTGAAGTATTAAGAGTAAATAAGTGAGCACAACAAGGATAAATTACAACCCAAACTGATGGCTCTTAAAAAAATAGATGATCTAAATTATGCAATCAGGAATGGCTCATACAAAGTTAATTATACTGAACTTGGTTCGGCTTGCTCATAGGCCTATCATAGACTTGGAATGTGTATAAACTACAGGCACACACTTTGTCCATTATGTTTTAGTCGTATTAATTATCCTATTATCTCTAAAGATATTATCCATTGATTTTGAATCATTATCAAACACTATTGCTCTAGCGGTGGTAGTATTGTTCAATACTATTGTATTTGAGTATAATATATTTCCATGAGCACCTGTCTTGATACTTGTAGCATTTGTAGAATTGATAATAGAATTTCGATATACCTTATTAGCCGAGGAGGCATTTAGTAAAGTAATTCCAAGATTACTATTTGAGATAGAATTATTGTATATTTCATTATTATGTGATTGTGAAACAAGGATAGCTCTACTCTGGTCGTGCAAATGATTGTCCCTGGCAATAGAGTTAGTCATATTTCTGCTAAATGCTATCCCAGACCCTGTATTATTATAAACTACATTTTTCTCAATAAGTATATTGTAGCAATCCAATGAACAGATTATAGCTGTACCATTGTTGCCATATACAGTATTATTTCTAATTACCATATCATGAGTTCCTGTATGCGGATCTATGCCATAATGACCCATATCGTGAACTTTATTGTTTTCAATGACCATGCCCCCTACACCAACTGAATAAAAGCCAAAATATAGGTGGTGTATATCATTATTCCTTATTACGCTACCATGCCCAGCAAGATGATAATGAAGCCCAGATGTTCCTGAACCCCATCCTCCTTCATATCCTAAATATGCAATCTCTGAGTTTGTGATATTTGTAGTACCTGTTCCTAGTCTTTCTACTCTAATATATGGTCTAGGAGCTCCTACATGAACTATTTTTCCGGAACTTTCTCTTAATCCATGACTTTCAACATAATCATTTGTTTCTGGATTCCAGGAAGTTACTTTTACTGAATCTATCTTCATACTACCATAGACATGTATGCCATATGCAAGAGTGTTGCCATCTGAAATTATTTTTAGCCATTTGGTATCTTTGGAATCGATATTTAATGTAGATCCAGGTTGTATGGTCACATTTGCATTTAACAACCATACTCCATATTATTATTATTATTATCGGGATCTTTGTACAAAGCCTTATTTTCAGCTCCTCCGAGCTGTTCATATATATCAGTTAGGCTTACAGGAGATTTGCATGACACCGTGATTGTGAGAGTTGCTGCATCATAGGCTATACACCCTGATTCCGGTAATCCATATGCTGTTTGTATTTGCTCATTTGATGGTATTGAAAAACTTGGAAAGGCAAATGTCGAAAGTATCAGTACAATAGCAGTAGTAATACCTGCGTAGCGTACTATAATCGAATGTTTGGCAATATATGTGTAGTAAATTTTTTTTCTAATTCTATTCGTTCCCGTTTGAATATTGTTACTTGAAAGGCTATGATGGGGATGAAACAAGCTAACTTTGATAATTAGAAAATACAGACATTTACACTTTACTACATTTTTGAAGTTTTTACATAGTAGTCAAAACATATCAAATGAAGACAATATTCAAAGGATCAATAACTGAATTATGCGGCCACTTGATCTTTTGATTGCTCCTCCTTCCTTTTCCAAAGGTTTTGTTTTTTTTTGTCAAATCCTGGCGTTTTTTTGGCGCCATATTAGGGCTATTATTATTGTTAGCTTTTCATATGCTATATCATAGATAGATGGATAATAAGTAACATATATGCTATCTAAAAATCAACTATGAGATGAAAAATGATGATGCGTTGCTTTTTAACATAATTTTTATAATTTATGAAGGAATGAATAAGAACCAAAACTAAGAATGATAGGGAATGCTCTGAGTAATAATGATAATGATATGACCGCTGATAACGATGATAATGAATTCACATATCTATTCAATGGCCAAAGTATAGATGGCTGGCATATGGCAGGTCCAGGTAAATTCGTATTTCTTGAAGATGATAAATCATTACAATCAGAAGGACGAATGGGATTACTATGGTATGCAAAAAAGAAATACAACGACTTTGTACTAAAGATTGATTGGAAAGTTAATCGTAGAAATGACAATTCCGGCGTATTTATCAGATTCTCAGATCCAGATAATGATCCTTGGATTGCATTTTAGAAAAAAATTTATACAAAAAATTGAATAATTGTCTTTAACCCTTCATCACTGGCGGCGCAATCACTACTACTACTAGTATGCGTGATATTCTTGCTTATGCTGCCTTAATTCTTTTGATGTCCAAAACAGATTATCACATTTTTCGCATTTCCAATGGTGTATGTTTGGCTGCTCATATGTACCAGCGTAAGTTTCTCTAGTGTTTTTATAGAATCCTGTTTTATTATTATAGTTAACGTAAGTATAGTTGAGTTTGTACTTATTAAAACCTCTACGCTCATCTTGTGATATTACTTTCATTTTGGCTACCTTTGTATAATATTATCACTATAGCAGATTTTATAATCATGAATGAAGCTTTGTTTTATATCATCAGTAAGGTCCTCAAGTTTTTGACTATCTTTTGATTCACTTTTATTATCATTGCTACTGCTACTTTTTTCAATTCCAAGCGAATCTAGTTCATTTATCCACCAACTAACCTTTTTAGACTGTTCATTATCATTGACACCGTTGGCGAGCTTTTTGTTATTTATCATTTTTTTCTCACTCACTCTAATTATGGGGATGTGGATTGTCCTGCCGCTTGAATCTGGCTAGGATACCAGCCATTACTATCGTTAGAGTAGTTGGTATTACAAGTAATATTAGTATTATCAATTGTTGTTTGTTTGTTTTCATTTTCATTGCTATCATTTTTCTCCTTTTTGTCACTTAATCTAATAGAGATATACACTCCATCTAAATCCACTCTGCGCGGTAGCCAATTCTATAGCCATAAACAAAATTTATGTGAATGTCTAAAACCAAAATGGTCATTAAAGAACCCACCATTAAGGGAATTGGAACATGTAGCAGCGGCGTGACGTGCCACTTTGCTCTCTATATATATTATATATACACATCGTTGTACATAGGCATTCCGAAACAACAAACTGACTGTTGATACCATTATACTAACAATAGTTATACATTTTATTTATTATCATTAGTTGTGATGAATGATACCATCAATTGTTAGATGAATTAATTACACCCCATTAGATATATTCAATATTTAAGCGAAATAAATAAGCACTAAATTATATTAAATAAATCAGCATTAACTTACTCAAGTCAAATATACAGATGACATCATACTGATAGTGACGAAATCTACATGAACAACACAACAACTCTAGCAATAGTTGCTATCTTAATCGCAGCAACACTAGTAGTAGGAGGAGTAACAACATTCGCAGCACCAACAACAACGCGAGCTGAAACTGAGTCAGAGAATAGCTCTACAATATGTATAAACGATCAACCATGCCAGAGTACAGTGTAGAATTCAAATACTACTGATTCACAAAACATAAATCACAATAGAATCCATATGTCTATAACATGTGTAAACGATGAGCCATGCAAGACTAGCTGATAACAAAGATTAAAGAAAAAGACAATGGAAATGGTGACGGTAATAATAATACTACGGCCCAGCGTCATCTGGACCATTGGAAAGTTATCGTCAAATACTAATCAATCACCAACAGGATAAACAAAAAATATATTCACCGCTTAAAAGTGGAGTAGATGCAGTAACATACATTATAATTATAGATCTGTTCATTTTAGCCAAGAATGTAGTTAAATATACGATCTGTGGCTATACTCCACTGCTTTTTAGGGAAAAGGTAGAATGAAAGGTGTTTTATCAGGTTGTATAGAATACTGAAGACCTTGATGCACGCAAGTTGGATCAATAATACTATCACATCTGTACTCAAAAGCACTTGCTTGTTGTTGCAAAAATACCATAGTAAAGGTTCCTCCTCCCATTAGTATTACTGTTGTTGCTGCTGCCAGGGATACTAGCATTATTATTGTGATAATAATATGGTCCTCTCTAACATTATACCATTATTAGAATATATGGGATTAGGTAATTATGATTGTTTTTTCTTTACTAAGTTATTTCTAAAATATCTGCTATTATTATTATAAATGCGTGTGTATTTCACTTGAGATTTGCGATGAATATTATTATTATTTTCATGTTGAGTTTTCAATTTTAATAATATATTATTTTCTTATTGTAACCTTTTCAAAACATTGTATTACTATTAATAGATATATAAATAAGTTCTAATCGTTTAGTAACGTTAATAATTATACCAAATAAGTCTGCAACAAATTAGAATAAATAAATCATAATTACATTATACTAAATAAGTCAGTAATAACAAACAGTAGTAACTACCTCAAGTCAAATATATAGACGACATTGTACTGATTGATGACGAATATTATGACCAACACAAGAACTCTAGCAATAGTTGCTGTCTTAACAGCGGCAACATTAGTAGTAGGAGTAACGTTCGCAGCAACATCAGCACACTCTGCATTTGCTTACAAGAAAAGAGGAGACAAGGAAAGAGATAATGGTGACGGTAACACAATTACCGCGCAGATAAATGCACAAAAAGGGTATGTAAGTGGGTATGATAACTCACTAGAACAAGAAGCATCAAATGTTATCTGCACTCATCCGCATGACGAGTGTGTAAGTGAAGGCGACTAGAATAGCAGCTGTAGTTGCTACTACGTGGTAAGGTAGTTCTTTATTACTACTACCATAGCCTTTTTTCTTTTTTTGTTTCTACACAAAATAAAAACTTTCTGCAAATAGCCTTTTGTTGTATTTGACTTAACACACTATCTGTTTTTACTGCTACTACTAGCAATGTATCCTTCAATCGCCCTCCGAATATACCTACTCCTAGGAATATCTCCACTCTTATTATCGATTTTCTGTATTATTGATTTAGGTAAAGTGATTCCTAATTTTACAGTCATATCCATTGTAGCAGTGGCGATAGTACTACTTGTCATACTAGTATAATGTACTACACACATAGCTAAAAGGTTTTTGATAGCAGATTGTTTAAGATTATTATGGTATTATATTGTGTATATTGATTAACTTTTTTTTGTATGCAGTAGAACAATATATCTATTAAATTAAAACGCACAATTGCTTCAGAATTACACATGAATACAATTATTTTCTAAAATTACAATCTTTATACTCTATTACATAGTAGTAACAGATTGCCATAAAACACCAATAATAGCTAAATGAATAACTACACTTGATTTTATAACCTGAATAGTTATACGAAATAAGTCAGCATTATATCATATTAAATAAATCAGCATTAACTTACTCAAGTAAAATATACAGATGACATTGTAATGCTTGTGACGAAAATTTATGAACAACACAAAATCACTAGCAATAGTTGCTGTCTTAACGGCAGCAACATTAGTAGTAGGACTAACAGTCGCAGCAACGGCAACACCATCGGCATTTGCTGGTGGGAATAAAGAAAGACAGGACAAATACATGAAAGGCGAACAAGATGGTTACAAGAAAGTAAAACAAGACTCCTATAAGAAAAATACCTACAAGAAAGGAAAACAAACTAATGGAAATGATGGCGCTAAGGCGAGTGGTAATACACTTACCGTCCAGGCAGCCAAACAACACGGCATAGTGAGTGGATTTGATAACACACTAGAACAAGAAGCTCAAAACGTGATATGTACCTCATCCAAGCTCAACCTGTGTAAGTGAAGGCAGCGAAACTAACGCGACTGACACAACTGACAACAACAATGGTGACGCAGCGGCGACGGCCCGGGCCACTGACAAGGTAGTTCTTTTACAACTACTACCGCAACCTTTTTTTCTTTTTTTCTAATATCATAATTAAATAATTATCCTTGATCACATGGTCATAGGTGCATGACACTATATGTTACCAGTTATTAATAACATAAATACTATCATTCTAATTTTCCTTCAGTCAATGGTCTTATAGGGACATGGTCCTTTCTTACTTTGAGTTTATCAAATATATCTGCAGACTGGTTAGATTCCTCACCCTCTATCTCTACATCCAATTCATTCTTTATTACATCCCTTCCTTACCTTGCGCCAATTAGTATTATCTGTGCATTCTGATAATCTATAAATTTTGTATCTTTAGCAAGAGATACAAAGTTTTCAGTATCATTGAATTCCTTTAGCACCTCCTGTGGATATTTTGGAGGCTCCTCTGTGCTTGGATAGCCTGTTGGGGCTGGCCTTTTAGGATTAATAACTGAAATAATATAACTTGCTTCCTTTTCGATACCTAGTTCTTTTTGAGATTCACCAGGTTCTTTTGGCATTTCCAAAATATATGCTAATTCTGCATGGTTTTGGTGTTTTACTATAGCATACTTGCCTTCACCAACTGGCCTAGCTGCATCACCTTTTCTAAACTCATCTGACAAGAGATCTTTTGTAAGTTCATTAGGATCGTTGAATATACCGCCTACTCTGGCCCAATACCGCTCAGATGCTCTGGCTTCACTCTTTCTAATCTCTGGGAGTGATTTTTTACCTATAACAAATAGCCTATAAAACTGATTTTTACCACCACTCTCTTTAGTATTTTCTGATTTTTCAGGGGCAGTAACCATGAAAAAGCGCCTAACATCCTCAATGCCCTTTACCTCCTCCGCATCTTTCTTGGGCCTATAAAAGAAATAGATATCACCTTGTTCTAGAATTTCAGGTTTAGTATTATCACTAATATATATATTATTAGCATTCATTTGATTTTCTTGTTGTCTTTGTTGATCCATAATTAAACTCACACTCTTTTTAATTTATAAAAAGTGACAAATTACATTCTTGGCAAAAGTAGCAAAGCCCATTAAAATCGGAGGATAATGACATTATATCATAACAGCGAGGACATTCAATTTCCTGTTCTAGATCTTGCAGCATTTTCTTTTCTCCCTTGTTATCCTCAGTTTGTTTCTCATATTGCAAAGGATTAGGATCGACTTGCCGCTGTTGTCTTTGTTCTTGTTGATGCTGTCGCTGCTGCAATAGCAATTTCTTGCTCCTCATTTTTTGGACTAGCACTGATTAGCTTGAGTTGTTATTATATTCCGAAACACAAACCATTACCTATGGAAACAATGTGGTGTGAAATTATTTGTATTCTTAATGTTTAATGCATTTTAAACTTTGTAATATATTAATTATCATGCCATCCTCCTAGTATTGGCTTGTAAAATATCCAAGATAATTACTGACCATAAAGGGAAAATATGACCGACGACAATGATCTCTGCTCACTATCGTCGTATCTGTAGAATTACGACCTCAATTACAGAGAAAGAAAATTGATGACAAAACCATAAGACTTTACAATTATAGATTCCTAAGTTAGAATATGTTTGGTAAAGCAAGATGTAAATTATGTGGTAACAATGTTAGATTTGCGTTGAGACATTTAAAGGAAAAACATCCTGAAACATTAGACGATAAAGATGTAATAAAATTGAATATGTTGAGGATAATGAAGAAATATTTTGAATAAATCATTATTTTGTAATAACTTTTATTTGAATGGATTCTGTTAACTCCATAGCATGGTTACATGTGGAAGAGGCTTCATTTATTTATCTATCGAAATAGTGTAATGATGTATTCTAATAGAATGTTTTTTGCATAATAACACTATATTAACGGATATCAATTGGTTCAGAAAAGGCGATATGTTTATACCAAATTATTTACGATATTTTTATTATGGCATAAATCTCATTTGCAGTTTTTTATTTTAATTATCCATTATATTTATGATTTGAATCAAATTCAATTAAGCAAATTTAATAAATGCGATTAGTCATATTAGTATTAAAGAAGTAGCATATAATATGCGTCTATTCAAAAGGAAAGAAAAAGAAAAGGACAGTAATAACAACACTTCTACTCTTATAAAATGTAAACATTGCGATATGGAATTTGAAGATAAGGAAAGATTAAAGATA
Source organism: uncultured Nitrososphaeraceae archaeon (assembly GCA_963825865.1). Taxonomy (GTDB): domain Archaea; phylum Thermoproteota; class Nitrososphaeria; order Nitrososphaerales; family Nitrososphaeraceae; genus CAWGVG01. The sequence goes on from CAWGVG010000014.1 coordinate 152,008, forward strand.
CATGATAAAAAGGCTCATTCTGGAAAAGGTGAAAGAAAGAAAATGAAGAAATAGAGGATTTTTATTGAATTTTAATAATAAAAATCACATAATACATCTCTCTCTATACATAGAAAAGGAAATTAAGCAAGATAGTTAGCCTGTAGTAATTCTTAACAGATGAACAAATTGTGTACCCCAATTATATCGGGTAAACAGAAGATACATCTCTTTTTAGCCTTTCACCTTCAGCAGTTATACTTGATTAATTGGTGCTTTTTTCCATATGTGTATATTATAAGAGAGCAAATGTAATAATAGTTCTAACGGTTTTAAGAAAGATGATGAATACTAATGAGCAGTATCTTTCTGGACCATTGTTATGGATAGGCATCTCTCTTGGTGTTATCTTTGCTATTTATTTTTATACTCCTTTTCCTTTATCTATACCATTAGCGATAACAGCTTTCATTTTCTTAAACTTTTATTTGAGAAAAAAAGTTGTTAAAAAAATGAATACAATTGGTAATACTACTGGAGCAGTAATGCCTCCTCTTTAATCTATTGTTGTATTAAGTGCGGAACAAGACATAATGAAACTGCTTGTCCTAAATGTGGTTCAAAGATGAAAAAAGCAGATTTCCATAGATTTTGAGAGTTTGTTACAATGAATATTTCAGTAATTTACAAATTCAACGGTAGTTGAGCAATAAACCCATTATTCAAACAAGGCAAAGAGACTACGAGGAAAAAGACCCAATACACTTATCAGTGACGGTGCTCGTAATTTCAATGATGCCTTTAACAAGGAATTCTACACAAATACCACTCCAAGAACAAGGCATATCAGACATATCCGTTTACAAGGAGACCACAATAACAACAAGATGGAGCGTTTCAATGGAGAGGTTAGAGACAGGGAGAAAGTAATGAGGGGATTGAAAAAGAAAGATTCTCCAATTCTAACAGGATATCAAATATTTCATAACTACGTTAGACCGCATATGGGACTAAATGGTATGACACCTGCTGAAATGTGTGGAATTAAGATTGAAGGTCAGAATAAATGGTTGACGTTAATTCAAAATGGAGAGAAATATAGATCTTAAAACCATTAATTTGAGAACACTAGACTTAACCAAACACAAATCTAAAATATATTGAAACTAGTCAAAGTCACAATAATAAACCAATGACAACTGTTGTTGCAATAAAATCAGATGATGGTATTATCTTGGCAGGTGACAGCCAAGGAAGCAATAATACTATGAAAGATTTAGACATAAGTAAACTTTTTCCTATAAATGATTCAATAGGTGTTGGTGCTGCTGGGGATATTGGTCACATTAGAGTATTGATTGATAAATTAAAACTATGCCCCATTAGTAATTCTTTAAATGAATGTGCTACGTCAGAGTTCATCAAAGCAGTATTGAAAAACTTTCTTAGGCTATGGTCTGGCTGTAATTGTTCTTACGGTAAACCAGCTTTTGTTAAAAGAAATTTCATTTGTTTATTTATCGTTTGTTCTCTCAGTGGCCTTGCTTTATTAGTAGCCTTTGAAAAGGCTGCAAATTTATCCCGTATAATATATGACTCCTCTGTTATTTTTCATGTTGCCTTTTCCTAAATTCAAAATATTCGTCTAATGTAGCCATGCATTCAGGTGTTAATAGAGCATTGTATTTATAATTTTTAGACTGTGGATAGATGCTTAATATGCTAATATTATTACTTTCTTGCAATCTTTTGAGATGTTTTATCTTTAATTCTTTGATAGCTCCTACTCTTATTCCAGTAGATGACATTAGCAAAATAAGACAGCGATCTCTAAGATCAGATTCTACCAAGAGTTTTGCTATCTCCTCTCTTGTATATGCTCTTAAATTATTAGTAACTTGTTCAGGACAATATTTTATAATCTTTTTCCAATTTAGCATTATTTCATTAAAGTCAAGGAAAGATTGTATGCCATCTAAATAATTTTTAATAGAGTTTACTGATATTTCTCCGCGCTTTGCTTTATCGACCGATTGCTTAGCATTCTTTTTAAGGTGTATAATGTAGTTAAGAACCATATTCCTTATTTGTTCTGGTTTTAATTGAATTAAAGTATCAGGGTCAATCTTGTGATATTTGCATAATAATGAAAGGTGAACCTTATACGCATTCTTTGTAGCTGGAGAATTATATCCTTCAAGCCATATTTTACAGGAGTTATAGCTTTCCAAGTCTAGCTTTGTGAACCACATCTTGTCTTTGGCGCGGCGGCAATGGTAGTGACGGCGATAGGAGTAGTACTCAAAATAACAGTCATCCTATATTTACAAGTCCCCAGCTATTAACCATACTGACTGTGATGGATCCAAAATATGCCTACTTTAGGCTTGATTGTCCCTTAGACTTCTTTGATAGAATTCTCTCCGAAATAGGCTCAGTACCCATAGGTAAGCAATCCTGCATTTAGAAAAGCTGTTGTTTCAATTGGTGTACATTCTGATATTAGATTAAGACCAAAATTAAATTGCAAATACAATAGTTGTTTTAACAAGCTACCATTATTCTTAAAAGGCATTCTGGAAAAAGATCTTCAATTTTCAGATAGTCTTGTTAATCTTTAGGAATTTCAAATGTTATTATAATAGTCATCTATCTGAAAATTTATGAAGATTACTGATTATTACATCAAAAACAATTATAATAACATCTTAAGATACTAAAAACTTCCATGTTCCTTACAACTATTTATAATGTACACAAACAATTGATGCATATCTATATCCAATATTCATAATGAACAATAAGATAGTATAAGAATCATAGATAATAACTGACAAAATTTTTATTTCAATCAACACTATAAATGTAAAAAAATTACATATAAGATATATTCTGCTATTATCAGAAATGTCTGTATTAGAAAATGGACTCAAGAATAAAGTTGTCAATCGCCGCAGCAATCCTTATCGTTATTGCAATTATCGTTATGATTGTTGAGAAAGATTAATCTATTCTTTTAGTTCAAATTTGATTTTAAAAATTATAAGCATATAATTGTCGGGTCCAAAATATGCCCTAAAAATTCAGAGCATTCAAAGTCAGATAGAAATAATTAAGGAGATATCTATGCAAAAAACATATTTCAAAATTTCTACTCATTGCTCAGCGATTTCTAACAGCAGTGGAAGACATCTACAATATATATTAATAAATAAATATACCTTACAAATCGTTAAAGAATACTTCTTCAAATGGAAATTTCATGGGACCTGCAATTTATTCTACTGGAAATCCAGCATTAGACTTCTTCTTTACATTGTTCAATGGAATTTCCGAAGTCCCATTGTTCAGTTCTCCAATCACGGGGATTTTGATTCTAGCAGGTGTATTTGTGGCATCAAGGAAGGCCGGCGGAATGATGGCCTTGTCTGGGCTAATAGGTGCTGGGATGGCTATTCTATTTGGTGCACCATATGGGCTGGTAACATTTGGATTATTTGGTTACAACTCCATCTTGACGGGTATGGCATTTTGGTCTGGTCCTTTCGTAAAGGCAAATAAAGCTACATTCTTCATATCAGTCTTTGGTGCTGCCATCACGGCGGTGACTTGGATGGCATTCTCCCATCTTATGGGCGACCTGTTTGTTTTGAATGGTACAAAGAGTTCATGGGCAATTCCTGGATTTACGTCATCTTTCATCTTCACAACTTGGGCTATGATGTATGCCAGCAAGAGGTATGGCCACGATATCTGGCCTGCACCACCACCACCTCCAAAGGAGGAATTGATTGCAGGTAGCGGCAATCAAGCCACAAATGACAACTTCAAATGGACTGCAAAAGAATTTATCATAGCTACCTTAAAGGGTGTATCCCAGGTTACTTTTGTTGAAAATTGGAAGACAGGTATTTTCTGGGTAGTAGGTCTTACTCTTTCGTTTGAGTTAGCACCCCTTATCGCAGGACAGGCTAGGCCCTGGTTTACAAATGGATACACAGCTCAATGGAATGAGTTTTCACCTCTGTATTTGGGGGGATTGATGGCACTCATAGGCTCAGCAGTAGGAGCTGCCTTGGCAATTCTTACAAAATTACCAACTGCAGAGATAAGACTGGGGCTGCATGGCTTCAATCAAGTGCTGGTAATGATAGCTCTGACCAGTTTTCTACCTTTAACTCCACAATCATTCATGATGGCGCTACTAGCAACAGTTGCGTGTTCAGTAATAGTAATGCCGGCTTTGCAAAGATTTTTTGGAATGTGGGGTCTGCCTGCTCTAACAGGACCTTTCGTATTTACAGCATGGGTGTTTCTGCTAGGAATTTCGGGTTTCTCACATATTCCCGCAGGAATTGGCTGGTCAAGACCAGCCCCATAGCTCAAAAAAGCGGCACAAATACTCAACATACAACCTCCTTTTTTCTTTAATAAGCTAATTAAATCAAAAATATCTTTACATATAAATCCCACAAAAATGTGAGACATGTACATAATGTATGAAAACAGCCGAGTTTGAGCAGTTTCTGAAATTTGCAGAGGATCATTTATCTGACAAGTCTGATCCAGAAAAGATTCAGACTTTTATCTCTTGGTGCAAAAAAAGTGGTATTGAGGAGGTAATCCTTAGGCTAAGTTCTGAAAATAAAGGAGGCTGGGGAAAGAACTTTTTCCTTGATTTCACTACAAGTCGAATAATAGTTAGTAAGAAAAAATTTATGAGGAAATTCGTGGATATGGGTTATATCGCTGGAATGGCGCCGTTTCCCTACATGTTATTATCAAAAAATTTGAAACTATCTGATTTGAGAAAGGGATCAGTAATAAATCCAGAAGATACTCTAGGAAAAGATAGCTCGAATTTCTTTATTCCATATTCAGAAATACAAGAAGTTATTATTCGGAAAGGATTAGAGAGTATTGTAACAAATATGCTTGGTAGTATAATAACAAGGAATTTTCTCACAGTTAAGACTTCAAGCAAAAAATATGATTATGGGCTCCCAGTAAATAAAAATGGAGCGTTCGAGCAAATCCATTATTGGCTAGGTGTAATAATGCCTGTCAAAGTCTTCGCACGTTAGAATGCAGACATTACATTTAGTCGACATCGACTGAGTGTATACTAAGTTACAAGGCGTATGAAATGAAATTAGCAGACTGAAATTACTTTTATATATAAATTACTAATTTTAAATTTAAAATAAATCAAACCTCTACTATACGTCGAGGTATATAGAGAGAGAAATGATGTTAGCTCCGAGAGAAGTCGATAAGATGTTGATTTGGACAGCTGCACAAATAGCAGCAGGACGAAAACAAAAAGGGGTAAAATTGAACTATCCTGAGACAATTGCTTATATTTCCAATTATGTTGTAGAAGGAGCTCGAGAAGGAAAGAGCGTGGCCGAACTCATGAAATCGGCAAGGGAAATAATAGGAAAAAATGATGTTATGCCAGGGATACCAGAACTAATACACACAGTCCAAGTGGAGGCTACGTTTCCAGATGGCACAAAATTGGTGACGGTGCATGACCCGGTGCAATAGGTGATTGAAATGGTAGTTAGCAAAACTAAAAAATCAAAAAAAAAGACCTCACAGGGAGGAGGAGGTTGCTAATAAGATGATTCCAGGAGAATATATCCTATCGTCAGAACCTGTCATCTGCAACGAAAATAGAAAAACTAGTAAGGTCACTGTAAAGAACACTGGCGACAGACCTTGTCAGGTCGGTTCACATACTCACTTCTTTGAGGTAAATAGAGCATTAGACTTCCCAAGGGAAAAGGCCTTTGGATATAGGCTGAATATTCCAGCTGGAACTTCGGTAAGGTTTGAGCCAGGAGACTCAAAGGAAGTGGAATTATGCGAATTGGGAGGCAAGCGCATTTGCTTTGGATTCAACTCTCTAACAATGGGTAGTATGAATACCACAGTAGTAAAGAAGGCAGCAATTGAGAAGGCCAAGAGACTTGGCTATAAGGGAGCATAGGAGTAGGGTGAATAGAAATGGTTCTTAAATTAACACGAAAACAATACTCAGATCTGTTTGGACCAACAACAGGGGACAAAGTTAGACTAGGAGATACAGACATAATCGTAGAAGTAGAAAAGAATCTCATATCACTTGGAGATGAAGTTGTTTTTGGTGGAGGAAAGACAATAAGGGACGGATTGGCACAAACTCCAGGCATCACAAATGCGAACGGTGCTCTTGATTTTGTGATTACAAACGCGGTTGTCCTTGATCCAGTACTTGGCATAGTAAAAGGCGACATTGGTATAAAGGATGGCAAGATTGCTGGAGTTGGAAGTGCAGGCAATCCTTACACAATGGATAAAGTACCTTCTAACCTGGTAATCTCGGCATGCACTGAGGCTACTGCTGGCGAGCATACCATATGTACCCCAGGTCATTTTGATACCCACATACATATGATATCTCCTCAACAGTACGTAGATGCCATCAGCGGAGGCATTTGCAATATGATAGGAGGCGGAACTGGTCCAGCTGACGGTACAAATGCAACTACTTGCACACCAGGTGTCTTTAACATTAGCAGAATGATGGAAAGTGTGGAAGATATACCGATGAATTGGGGCTTCTTGGGAAAGGGTAACGATTCTCATCCTTCACTAGCAACACAAATGGAACAAATAGAAGCCGGGGCATGCGGATTAAAGGATCATGAAGACTGGGGCACCACTGCCGACAGTTTTGGACGCATCGTTGAAGGCAGTAGACGCTACTGATACACAGCTCGCCATCCATACCGATTCAATCAATGAATGCGCTTATGTTGAGGACACAATAAATGCCATCGATGGAAGAACAGTACACAGTTATCATACAGAAGGTGCTGGCGGCGGTCATGCACCAGACATCATGAAAATTGCAGGAGAAGAATTCGCGCTTCCATCTTCGACAAATCCAACTAGACCATATACAGTAAATACTGTAGACGAGCATCTAGATATGCTAATGTTCTGTCACCATCTGAATCCCGCAGTTGCTGAGGACGTTGCATTTGCAGAGTCCAGAATAAGAGCTGAAACCATCGCTGCCGAAGATGTTTTGCATGATGAAGGTGTCTTGAGCATGTATTCATCTGACAGCCAAGCAATGGGAAGGATAGGCGAAGTAGTAATCCGTGCGTGGCAGACTGCAGATAAAATGAAGAAGATGAAAGGCAAACTAGTAGAGGAAGAGACAGAAAGCAATGAAAAAGCAGAGAGTAAGTCGAAGGATAAGAGAAGAGGAGACAATGATAATTTCAGAGCGAAAAGATACATCGCAAAAACAACCATAAATCCTGCCATAACACATGGTGTAGCGGACTATTTAGGCTCCCTTGAAGTCGGCAAATATGCAGATATTGTTATGTATCCAATGGCATTCTTCCCAGCAAAGCCGAAAATGGTATTCAAGGGAGGATTCATAGCATGGTCAATTATGGGAGATCCTAATGCATCGCTTCCGACCCCTGAACCAGTGTTCTACAGGCCAATGTTTGGAGCAATGGGAAAAGCAGTAAAGAAAACGTGTTTCACATTTACATCAAAGGCAGCGATGAAACTAGGAGTACCTGAAAAGCTAGGACTTGAAAAAGTGATGTTGCCAGTAAAGAATTGCAGGAATATTGGCAAGCATGATATGATGTGGAACGACAAGACCCCTGAGATAACAATAGATCCAGAGACATACGAAGTTAAGTTGGACGGAAAAATTGCGACTGTCGATCCAGCCAAAGAACTAGCTTTGGCGCAAAGATACTTTATGGCATAAGAGCGCGTATACGTACAGAGAACAATAACAGCAGTAACCAAACTTCTTTTTTCCTTTTTTTCTTGATTTATCATATATACCTTTATTTTTCTCTATCAGAGAGAGTAATACTGATGTCAAATCCTAATTATGGTGTATGGAGACCCATGGCAGAGAACGTGGAGTTCAATGCCTTAGAGTCAAATTCCAATGCGGTGATGGCCGTCGCAGATATGGTAAGAACAACTTTGGGGCCTAAGGGATTGGACAAGCTTCTAATAGATCAAGCTATGAACAGACATGTATCAAACGATGGCGTGACAATTTTGCTTTCTCTAAGGGCAATACATCCAGTTGCAAGAATGATTGTAGAGATAGCAGAAAGACAGGAACAGTTGGTTGGTGATGGAACAACAACCGCCGTCGTGATGGCAGCGGAAATGATAAAGGAGGGCAAAAGGCTCATAAAGGAACTTGGTGTCCATCCAACAAAAGTTGTTGAAGGTATAGAAAGTGGAGTTAAACACGCTTGTCAGTTACTACAAAAAGAAACAAAGAAGATCTCTTTAAATGACATCGCACTAGAACAGATAGTCAAGACATCTTTGTCATCAAAGATGGATGGACAGAAACTCTCTTCACTCGTTATTTTGGCGTTGAGATCTGTAGGAAAAAATGCATCGTATAATGGATCATACGATTTTGATAAGTCGATAATGGTTATTCGAAGGACTAACATGGAAGATAGAATTGTTAACGGTATAGTGCTTGAGAGAAAAAGAATGGATCCAGAGATGCCTTTGGAAATAAACGAGGCAAGGATCATGATCGTCAAATTGGATTTGAAGCCTGTTAAAGAAGCTTGGTTAAAGGAGAACAGCAAGTATGAAGAAATACTTAATATGGAAAATGATAGGGTTGTCAAAGTCAAAAGAGATAGTTGATGCCATGTTAGCAACCGGTGCAAATACTATTCTGATAGCATCTTCTGAAGTAGATCAGGTTATGGAAGATCTGCTTGTAGCAATAAAGGTATTTGCGGTACGTATATCTACAGAAGAGATAGAATACTTATCGCGTTATACTGGGGCTAAGCCTGTTAGAATGATGGAAGACCTAAAAAAACAGATATTTTAGGTAAAGCAGATCACATCTATGAAGATGAAGATAATGGAGGTAATTTACATAGAGAATGGTTCTGGCAGGAATATGGTTACGATGATAGTTTCTGGCACAACTAAGGAAACATCTCTTGAGCGGTGGAGGGCAGCTATAGACGGTGTAAATGCTGCCGAAGCAGCTCTTAATAATGGCGTTGTTGCAGGTGGAGGAGCTGCAGAATTGCATGTCGATAGAGAAAATAAAAAATCTGAGATTGAAAGGTCTGGAGCAGGTTGGACTTGAAGTTGTCACTTCAGCTCTTGAGAGCATCATGCGCCAGATACTTACAAATGCGGGTTATAATGGACTTGAAAAGGTTATGGCAGCAAAAGCTTCTCCTAGATGGTTTTGGTATTGATATTGATTCAGGTGAAACGGTAGATATGTGGAAGAAGGGTGTGCTTGATCCTTTGCTGGTAAAGACGATGGCTCTTCAGGCTGCAGGAGAGATAGCTAAATCTGTTTTGCGAATAGATAGAAACTTAGCAGCAGAGGATCTGAGCCAACAGGCTATATCAGAGACAAAGAGGTGATTAATACAATATTGTTAATTCGTCATTGTGTTGAAGAATCTAATGTTGATGAAAACTTGATCGTAATAGATCCTACAAAGATAAGACATGTGAGTCATTGTGGCGGGTAGAATCGAATCAATGTCAGGTCTGATTGATCCTGCTTCACACCTTAACCTTGATTATCCTGACCATAAAGTTACAAAATGTGTTATTGTTGAAAAATTTGAGAAAGGTGCCAAAGTAAGAATTAGGAGATAGAGGACTTGTTTTTGCAAATGTTGATGAAGATCAGCTTTTGATCATTATGGTTATGTTGACTATACACAAAGATTGTTCGAATATGATTAAAGCAGTAAAGAAGAAACGTAAATCAAAGATGACGATAAAAGGAGTAGAAGAAGGGATAGAAAGTTGATCACAATTGATTCAGTGATTGGAAATATCAAACAAGAATAAGAAATTGAAGAAAAATATGATGAGATGTCTTACAAGAAAAGTTTGTGAAACTATTAAAATCAGCAGATTAGAATCACAACGAGTCAGGATGAGAAAGACATCTGACAAGGGTACGGATATTGCTCTGACCCTTCCACAAGGCACCCACCTTAGACATGGCGATGTTATTATGCTAACAGAAGACAAGATGGTCGTTGTGGAGATAGAACCAGAGAATGTAGCGATGATCGAGATCAAAGATAACATACATAATGATAATGATATCATTGAAGTACCTGTTAGAGTTGGTCACACTATAGGCAACCTGCATCGTCCGATAAAGTTAGAAGGAAACAAAATTTACTTTCCAATTCAAGCTGGATACTGAACTAGAGATGTTCAAGAAGCTTTTTGCACCAGTAAATGAACATATAGAAATCAAGAAGACAAAGATGGTCTTCGAACCTGAAGAGGGCACAGAAATACATGAGCATTGACAAGATAAGGATAGAAGAAATAAGTATACTGCAGACTATCTGATTCTTTTTTTCCAACTGGTATGTATGCAACATCAAATGGCCTGGAAGCATTATTTTATAGTAAGAAGATAAAGCATGCAAACGAATTGCGTGATCTGATTAAAAGTATATATGGAACACCAAATAGGGCCTGACAGATTGTACTGCTCTAGGAAACTCCTATGAATATGCATATAAGGATCAGATTTAGCCAAATTGATAGAAGTAGATCAAATAATATTTTCAATGAAACTTATTAAGGAGATAAGAGACGACTTCAACCAGATCTGGTACTCAGCTACTCAGATGCTTAAGCTATTTCATAACTGATAACGAATTATTGAATAGATATCAAGAAGCAATAAAGAATAGACAGGCTTCTGGTGTATATCCTGTAGCATTGGCGATTGCAAGTAGCACTCTAAATATTCCAAAGCAGAAAGCTGGCCTGATGATGCTTTATGCTTTTTCAGTAAGCATAGTCGGAGCAGCGTTAAGATTGGGTATGTTACAGCATTTTGATGGCCAAAGAATCATTCATGAATTAAAACCCACTATTTTGGAAACAGTAGATAAACAACATTGATAGACCATTAATGAGCATGTGGCAGTTTGCCCCAGAAATAGATATTATTCAGATAACACATGAAAGAATGGGATTCAAAAATGTTTATTACTTGATTGCAGTCGTACTTTTTTTGTGAGCTCTAAACGAATACCTAGAATAGGAATTGGTGGCCCTGTTGGTTCAGGAAAAACCATGCTAATAGAGCAGAGTCGTTCCTATATTATCAGCTAGAGGTTATAGAGCAGGTATAATTTCAAATGATGTAGTCTCAAGGGAAGATGCCGATAGGATGAGACAGAAATCTAGCATCTGAAAGGGGGTTGATGGCTGAAGATTTAGTAATTGGATTAGCAACTGGAGGATGTCCTCATACAGCTGTACGTGAAGATCCGTCAATGAATATATCGGTAGTAGAGGAGATGGAAGTAAAGCACAATGATGATCTCGATTTGATTATAATTGAGAGTGGAGGAGACAATATTACAACCACGTTTAGCCCTGCTCTAGCTGATTACTTTATATATATTATAGATGTTTCTGGTGGCGATAAATATCCAAGAAAGAGAGGTCTGGGTATAGAGAGTTGTGATCTCTTGGTGATAAATAAGATCGATATTGCACATACGTTGGCGCGGATCTTAGCATAATGGAGAGAGATGCCAAGGCTGTAAGAGGAAATAAGCCATATGTCTTAGTGAACTGCAAGAACGGGTCAAGGGGTTAAAGAAGTAACAGAGCACATTATAAGAGAGCTTCTTTTCGAGTCCCCTCCAAAAGCTGTTGCAAAAAATAGGGCATAGTCATAATAATTAATGAATAACATAGAGTTTTACACTCCAAATGATATTCCTCCTGAGGTATTAGCATATGGATCCGAGTTGAAACAACTTGGAGTAGGAAAAGCAGGAAAGATTGGTGCCCTGACATTAGGATTAGAGACAAGATATAGAAAGAGGAAAGACTGTTGTTAAAGAACAGTATTCGAAGGTTCCACTTTATACTCAAAGAGCATTATACCTAGAGGAGTCATTACCTTCGATGGCGTACATTTACATAATATCTCCATCTGGAGGTATACTGCAGGGGGACAGATACAGAATGGATATAACACTGAACAATAACGCATATTGCTCATATAACAACACAAGGTGCAACGAGGGTATACAGAATGGAAAAAAATTATGCTACACAGATAGTAAATGTTGTTGTTGACGATGGCTGTTATTTTGAATTTATTCCCGACCAAATAATCCCTTATCGCGACTCACGTTTCTACCAGAAAGTTAACCTGAAAGTTCATGATAATGCAACGATGGTCTATTCCGAAATGATAGTTCCAGGAAGAGTTGCCAGAGGAGAATCATTTGAATACGATATATGTTACATGAAGGCTTTAGCAAGGAATCAAAATCATATGTTAAGGTTCATCGATATTGCCGTATTAGAGCCTAAGAAACGTATCTTGAAGACACTTGGGATACTGGGCAATTTCGACGTCGTAGGAAATATGTACATACTCACAAAGACGAAATATGTGGCAGAATTAAGTGAGAGAATAAATTCCGTATCACAAAAGTTTAGCCGTATTTCAGGAGGAGCAACAATATTGCCTCATGATTCTGGTGTAATAGTAAGAATACTTGGAGAGGTTGCAAGCGACCTTAGAACTGCTATGTATGAGATAATCAAAGTCACTAGAAGGATTATACTCAATGCGTCCTTTAGCGGAGTAAGGAAAGGTTAAGCCATGTGCAACTAAATATTTCATTTTTAACCTGATTTTAAACTATGTCTTTTTATTCTATCTCCTACCCGTAATCCAGAACTCGGTAACCTTTATCCTATGTCCTTTCTTATCACGGTGCATATTAGCAATTCATAATATATCGAATACTTCATTACAATCTTCACACCACGCAGTAAGGCTTTTTCTGTGCCTATCAAATGCATTCATAGAATGTGTGTCCATCATAATTTATTATGATTCCTGGGTAAATGTCTTTGCATTAACATACATTTCCCAAGATTTACTAACTAATTTGCATAAATGATTTTTTCCAACTACGATAGATTACTTAAGAATGACTATGGCGGGAATAAATTGCTCATCTGGATATGCTTGTTTAATAAAAGCCAACATTTGGATATAACATTCGCTGCCTTTGAAGGTGTTAGTAGTTAGTACCCCTTGCCACATATTTGCCCTTACTGTAATTGTATCTGGCTTTAACTCTAACTGTATCTTAAATGATTCCATAATTGTTTAAATTTGCCTGTTACAATTTATTATTCTTTCTTACAATAGGCAGACAGACTTCCTCGCTAGTAACCTAAGCGAAACGATTTTCTTTTCCTTGATGTCTACAGCAGCAACGTGTATGTTCAGATAATCTTTCCTTAAATGCCATTTACGTTACATCCATTCACCTCTATTTGTAACTTTGATACCAGTGCTACAATCACAATGTCATTTCCAACAGGATCATTAATCTTAGTATTTAACCTGCTTGCTGGTCTACATTATTTAGTAGTCTGGAATGGATGGAATCTTAATACCTGCATGCACACTGACTACACCTTCAGTCTGTCTATATAGTAGGTGGAAAAATACTCGCTTATAATTAAGCAATTGGACAAAGGAATCATGGCAAGAGAGTGGGTCGCCTTTCCTATCATCATTCATCTCACGTAACTCCTGTTTCCAGTTGTCAATAACACCAAAATCTAGAATTACTTCACCATGTCTGAGAGTGCTTCGTTATAAAAAATCCAGTTCATCACCACGAGTTAATATCGTCAAGTAATCTATGTAATGATTGGTCAAACGGCCCTAACAAAATGATGAATCATGCAACAATTCAGTAGATTACAAAAATAAAATTAGTTTGTCATTATGATGGATAAAATTGATCTTATATCCCACATAGCTCTCGAAAAGATATCTCTATTGTAGTATGCTGGAATAAATAATTATTTGCACAAGAAATGTGGAGTGAGATATTGGTCATTACTATACTGTTTCAATAATACTCATATAATCTATAACATTTTTTAGCAGGTTATTGTAACTATAGATTAGTGAATTCCTATAAATCAAAAAATATTGTTTTTCATCATACACATGATGTGGATAACCGCTATCAGAGAATAAAACATTATTATTGTAGAATCCATGATTTAAAAATATTATGTGTATTCTATATTACAAAGTTCTCTGATATTAATACGATGTATTTATTTATTACAGCGAGTTAAGAGTCGGCGATGTGCCATATGTAACCAAATCGCACTATGATATAACTTTTCTTACAGATATTAGTGGTGAGGAAATGCAAAAGGTATTGATGTTTCTTGACAATGCAAATAAAATTATTGGTGAATATTTTGGGCTCAGAACATCATTTGATATCGTTATTTGTAGTGGAAGTTGGGAGATGGAAGTTCAAGTAATATCTAGAAGACGTCAGTTATCTTTACTACAATACGATGACACAAAATGTGTGGCAATGACTGATTATCGTTTACAAGAGATCATCATCAGGTATGACACTGCAAAATTTGGTCACTATTTACACGAGCTAATACATGGAATTTTAAGCAAAAATCATTCTCAACAACTCAGAGAAGGTTTAGCATGGTATTTTACTTTGCAGTTAACAGAACCGTACAAATACGTAAGGCCCTCATATCCTTCATGGGTCGATCACCTTTATGTATACCCAGTAAAGAAATTAGCGCGAATTGTCGGAGATGACTTCTTGAAAGACTTTGCGCTTGGAAAAGCATTCATCCATAAAAATGCTCTTCCAAATGATGTACAGGATCTATTTCTACCTGAGGAATTATTTTATGCAACAAAAAGACGGTATCATAGATAACACAGTACTATTATTGATTTATAGGCTTTATATCGTATGAGATATTATTTAGGTTCTGGTTAATTATTGCTAAAAACACATAGTCTTCTGAGATGCTTATTTTGTGATTATCACATCATTTGATTCTGGATCTAATGGAATAGCCCCAATTATAATAAATTGCATTTGCCACAGTACCTTATCTGAATCGGCCAAATGCTCCAGCGGTTGTGAAGGGAGTCATATATTAGCAGTATAAAGAAGTATTACTTAGAAGGAAGCCAGTATTACTTAGATCACGAATCCGCTATTGTATTTCGTTAAGATCTGATCACTATCGATTACTGTCGTTTCTTTTGTTTAATATTGTTATATTACTGGGAGTAACTGTATTTTGCTTCACTGATGGTTATGATACTTATGATACTAGTATGGCTCTCTTGTTGTTATTATTTTGGAATGTAATTATGATTAACTTTGTAAATTAGCACTCCAAATACTACACCTGGATTGTTGCTCCTAAAACTAGGTGACGCATACACTAGATGAAATGGCTGATGGTTATCTCCATTGTCGGGATATTTAATGTGCTTGGAATGGAGTGCAATAGTGCCAGGCGAGTATTGTTGTGTGAGATTAGTTAAGAGTCCCCCTCGTATTGAAGCATAAGTTTCTGGGGTAAAAGGAATTAACTGGCCTAGAAGAGTTCTATTCCAGAAAATTGGAGTAGGAGTTAATCCATCTTGCTCTAAGTACTTGCTCTCATCAAACCCTCCTATTCTTATAAACCACTGCTTCTTGCTTTCATCTCCTCCATTACCTAAAGTATAAAAAGAGGTACCATTAACCCCAGCGAAACGTTGCGCTACTATGTAAATTAGAATGTAATCCGACTTCAGATCCTGTGCAGTTTTAATTCCATCTTTTGTGTCATCCATAAACATTTTTGCAATAGTTTGTATACGTGTTTGATTAATAGTTCCATTATCTGCTAAGCTAGTTCGATTGCCCAGTGTAGTTATCCAATACCCATAGTCCCACCACGATGCAATTACTGCATTTTTTGGAGTATTTTTTGAAATCCAATCCAAAGCATCTATCCAGTCATTAGTCTGCAGTCGATACCCTGTGCCACCATTAGCTATTGATGGAGGAATGTCTACCAAGGTTAGCCAATTGGAGTTGGATGGATATACCATTGGAATTGAAAGCATGAAGATAATTACCGCGACGTATGCAATTCGGATAATTCTTGCCTGGATTGGTCGCTGGACTCCTCCACTACTGTGCTCGAATTTTTTCTTTTTCTTTGTTTTTCTCGCTTTTGTTGCTGAGGTTGGTATCAAACCTGATGATGATTCTCTACGCTCTAGTATACTTCGTGTTACCTCGTATATACCCAGGCCTGCCAAGACAATGATTCCAATTGAGGCATATACTAGCAATCTGGCAAATGTTGCACTGACATAAACTCCTGTAAGTCCGATAATTAATGCAAATATCGACATGTCGTCCCTACGTTTAAAAGCCATCCATGCACCAAGCCCCGCGAACATTAAGAGAATGGAGTAATCATTAAAATAATCTACCAAGGTGGGTGTAAAATGTTCGGCGACTGATGCGGTTAAAGCATTTTGCGTGGATAGAAACGGGTTGATGGCGTTAAGATATCTAAACGACGAAGGATTATATGCACCCGCACTGACGACACCTATCGCAACTGCTACGAATGCAACTAAAAGAAACAGTGTATTTCGGATCTCATTTCTTGGCTGAGTGAACTTTTTCAAAAGGTTTGCAATAATCAAAAATACTGTGCTACCGATTAAAGCAATACCTGGCAAACCCGTCACAAAAGAAATTCCCGGTCTTGGAAATCCTCCTGCACTTATCATAGTAAATATCGTAAATGCAATCGCAACATACATCGGAATTTGCGTATCTCTCCTAAAAAATGGAAGAGCAATCAAAAATAATGAAAGCGGAATGCTAAAGTACTGGATTCCTCCCCATGATGCATTCGCAAGTCCAAGTATTATGCCGCCTGCCACTGCTTTTGGAATAGCATATTTAACTTCTCTATGCTTTATTGCAGAAAGAAACATGTAAACTGAAAGCAAGCCAAAAAATAGTCCAACAGGTTCCGATTTGAACCATCCTAGGTTCCCCCTCTGGATGATAGCCGGGGAGAAAGCGAATAATAGAGCTGAGAACATTCCAGCGGTAGTACCACCCATTATTCTTACAAGAGCAAAAACAATTACCGTAGTCAATGAACCGATAACTACTGGCAGGATAATTGTAAAATTTAACAAGGATTGACCCGCACCAAACGCACTATACAACAAAGCAGTAACTACATGAAGTCCTGACTGAGACGTCCCGGGAATATTGCGTCCTTCAGGATACCATGACATTGTATCATGCCATTTCCAGTATGCATCAAGACCATGATCCACAATATACTTGGTAGCACGATAATCAAAGTAAGGATCAAACTCGTTTAGAAAATAACCGTATTTTATAGGATAAGCTCTCATGATAAACGCAGTAGTAAATGCAATAGACAAAACGCAAATAACTAAAAGATGCCTTGTCTGAAATTCAAAACCAGCTGTTCTTAATAGAGTCTTGCGACCTTCTAGCATTATAATGTGAGTTAATTTACCCTCTTTTTTAAGGTACTGTCAAGAAATAATAAAAAATATACCTAAGTTAGCATGATTATAAATGAGGCAAAATGCAATATCATCTATGATATTACAATAAAAGAGGAATTAAGTAGCAATTTTGGGTTATGTTCAATCTAATGTTGTTTAAAATTGTTGTTCTAAATTTGTTGGTGAATTTTAGCTGATTATAAAATCACTATCATCACCGAAGTTTAAATTGAAGATTAATTCTGCTAATGACTTTTGGTAAATATTAAGTGGTCGAAGCCTTGAAGAACTCAAAAGATTGTTGAATCCCATATGAAAAAAGAACTAGATATATTTGAAATGCAATGGAACAACAAAAGATAAAACAAAACCCATTTTTGTAATTCTAGTTTTGGATATAAAAAATGATGATTGATAAAAGAAGGGGAGAACCACAGTTTGATCACTGTGCGTCATAAGAAAGAGATTAATCAATCACTTCTTTGATGACTTAGTCCCTGCTTTGACTTTCTTTGCAGACTTTGCCCCTTTTTTCTTTGCTGCCATTTTCATTTATATAAAAAAAGAAATCATATTTAAGTTTTTTAATACAGTTTATTAATACAGTGTATAATACACTGTTCGCAACAATTATTTTTTTCCTTGCTCATTATTCTCGTTCTAAGATTTTTGTTTCGCATATCTTAACAAGCTCTCTGAATATTTCGGCATCTTTTTGTGTACCAACTATTGCTCCATAGTGCATTGGTATTGCAAGCTTCTTAGGCTTGATAATTTCATCAACTGCTTGAGCAGCCTCTTCAGCTGTCATAACATATGTACCTGAAACAGGTACAAATACAATGTCGGGATTGATGGATTTCATTTCAGGAATAATATCTGTATCACCGGTATGGTATATACGTTGATTGCTCAATGTAAAAATAAATCCGACCTTGTTGTCATCCTTTGGATGAAATTTTTTATTTGTATTATATGCTGGCACAATTTCAACTGGAATATCTTGAATAACTAATCTATCGCCTGGTTGCACTCCTTTTACCTCCTTAACATCCAGTCCTTTTAGCTGTTCAATGCATTCTTGTGCAGCAATTATGCTCGTTCGCTTACTTATAACATGTTTCAAGTCATCCATACTTAAATGGTCAAAGTGATTGTGAGAAATGAGAAGGATGTCTGCATCGTTTTTATCATGGTTGCTAGTTGTAACCTGATACGGATCAATATATATGGTCTTGTTGTCACCGTTATTGTTGTAGCCGACTATTCTAAATCCATCATGACCCATCCAATAAAATTTGATACCATTATAATCTAGCATATATTACTCTATTATTTTATCCTAAATAATACCACTTTATTTATACTTTCCAAATATGGACTCCCAACTAAAGACTAACTATTCCTTTCTCAATGAAAAATTGGCTGTCTACCAACTTCTACTACCACACTAATAATTACTTATCAAATATCTCTTTCTATTTTGATGTTATTTCCATGTCACTTAATAAAGTCTAATAATTTTATTTTATTCAATAAGGCACAAAAGACTATGAATCATCGATTTAACCCAATAATAATTTTTTATTCAAAATAATTTAAAGTTGTTCTTCAAGCCTAGGATTTGCAACCATTAGTCTGTTTTTGCTTAGCGTAACCACAAGCACATTATTTGATATTAATCTCCTACGCAGATCTGTATCAATAGTCGCGGCAGCGCACTCGTGGCTCACAGAATATTCAATTATGGCGTCGTCAACATCCCTTGTTTTTGTAACTTTGACGACTTTAAATTTAGAATTGGCGATTTCAATTGCAGTTTTTGCTATCATGGATCGCTTTGGTCCGGCCAACTCTTCCAATCTCTCTAGCTCATCCATTACAATATCCGGAATCAAGAAATTCAGTTTACCTAAGTGGGCTTCAACTTTGTCCATCTGCTTTATCGGTGTAGAAACAAGAACCATTAAGAAGCTGGTATCACATATAACATTCATCCTTTATTTTGCTGCCCCTACTCCAATCAGTCGCCATCTATCCGCAATCCTTCTACTTATTGCCACTCTATTATTTGGCATCAGGCAAACTGGTTTCCTCAACTTTATTTCTATCTTGCCATCCCTTGAACTTGTAACTGTCCCAAGAATGGCAGAGGTACCAATATTCAACCTCAAAGGTTCCTTTACCTTTATAGGATCAACTTTAACCATGTCTTGTGTTCCAACTGCTGTATCAAAAAGGCGAACTTCTACTATAATTTCTTCAATATCATTTGGCAAGGTATTTGGTTTCCCAATAACCGATCCAATCAAAGAATCACTCTTTATAAAAGTTGGATCTAATTTTGTACCGATAGCAACAAGTCCACCTGGCTTTACTTTGTCTACTAGACCAGCTCCAGTTCCAAGGGTAGATATAGTGGAAGTAATTGGTTCATATTTGCCCTTTTTTTCATCTAAAAATCCCGGACGAATTTCAATTTCGTCTTCTACATTAAATTCACCTTGAACCAAAGCACCTCCTATCACCCCCCCTTTGACTTGTTTTATCGGAATACCGGGCTTGTTAATATCAAATGATCGTAAAACGTGCATTATTGCTGCCTGCATTCCTTGTTCTTGTTGGCGTCTTGATTGTATTTTCAATAGCTCCAATTAAGGCGTCTATGCCGAGCTTGTGCTGTGCCGATACAGGAATAATTGGAGCTTGGTCGGCTACACTTCCTTTTACAAAATCTTTGATCTCCCTATAATTGTGAAGAGCCTCTTCGTATTCGGTTAAGTCAATCTTATTCTGAACAATTACTATTTGATGAATTCCAAGCACTTGCAGGGCGAGCAGGTGTTCTCTAGTTTGGGGTTGGGGAACTTTCTCGTTTGCCGCAATTACTAGAATAGCGCCATCCATTAATGCTGCACCTGATAGCATATTTGCCATTAAACTTTCATGTCCAGGAGAATCAACAAAACTAACAACTCTAGATAGCTCGCTTTTTCCTGCACAATTTGTGCATGTAGGTTGGGTTGAATAGCAAAGTGGAGGAGGACAATTTGGACATTTGTAAAAAGCTGCGTCAGCGTAGCCAACTTTGATTGTGATACCTCTTCTCAATTCTTCACTATGTGCGCTAGTCCATACACCAGTAATAGCTTCAATTAATGTAGTTTTACCATGATCTACATGACCAGACGTCCCAATGTTGACGCTGGGTTGGTATCCAAATTCTTTGATGTACCAATTAGGTAATGTCTCCCTCCAGTGCAATGTTTATCGTAAATTTCTTGGGGGATATTAAGGTAATTACCTTCGAGAATTTTTACTTCTCTTTTTAATAGAGGCTATTTATTATATTTTTCTGTTTTCTGTTTGCTACCCTTTATTCTTTGCTGGTTCTTTATTGTCAGACACTTCTGCCTTTACTGGCAAGATGCCCTCTACTAGCAGACAATTTAATTGATAAATTTCTTCAGTGATCATTTTTCCTCGGACTAGTTTCCTTATCCTATTTCCCTTTTCTTTATTCTTCATTCCTACTCCTCTAGAAAGCAAGACATATTTTTTTACTCCGCCATGCACATCTGGACGCATAGGGGTCCCTGATTTGTCACTCCCGCCTGTTATCTTCATCCTGCCGCCTGAAACTCCGATGACCGACGAATCAATAATGTCTCCAATCTTTGATCCAAGTAATGGTTGAGCCGTTCTATCCTTTAATTCCTGTGCGATGCTTTTACCGTTGGTATCAGAAATAACAAGCTTAAATTGAGGCAATGTAAAAAGCAAGCATTCTAATGGCCTTAATTAATCTTTGGACTTTTGAAAAGCGCTGTTAAGTCAAGTATGTTATCGTCTGTCACGTGAATTGGCAGATGGAGAATTTTTGATAATGTGTGCTCTATCTACATTGTGTTTATGAATACTCCTAACCAATTGAATCTCTACTCGTTGTTGGATCAGATATTACTAAGAACAGATCAGCCAGCTATTTCAATTTATCTTTATTCTCTTTCCACTTTATGACCTCTGTTATTTTTGACTTTTATGATTCATTCTGCCAATATTCCCATTGTATGTGTTTATCCACTAGCTTGTAAAATCTTTTATTCCTAAGAAAGTCAGAGTATCATCCGTTGTGCACTATCATATCTATATATCTTATTCTTTAGTTACATATTTTCATAAAATAGTTAATATCACAGTATTGTCAATAGTCTACCAATTTGGCTCATGGCATGATCTAATACCGCGCTAGTCGCGCTAGAAGTTTTTGTTAAAGGAAACGAGTTGAAAAATACATAAATTATTCTCGCCCGACCAGATCTGTAGAGATCATCTATGCATGCTTAGGCGACCATAGGCAGATGAATAAACGATAATGTTTTTATGCATATTGTCTCATATTATAAGTATTATAATCTATCTGAACTGTCAGTTACAAAAATATTTCAGGACCTTTGAAATTATTAATGATGTTTTCCGTTAAGTAAATGGTGGAAACATTAGCAAAGAAAATTCAGCTAAAAATAAATTAGAATGTCCTCGTTGTGGATTCATAATGGCTCATATTCAGGCATGCCATCTTCGCTGCCCCAACTGTGGAGCTGAACTGACATGCTCAGATAAAGGTATGTTTTGGTAACAGGATATAAAAAACACATAATACATTAATAAAAAATTGTGACGAAAATCTTTTTCTTCTTACCTTCATCTACTTTCACCTAATGCTGTTCTCGTAACAAGAGAGAGACTTATCTAAACATAGCACTGAAGAGAATAGCAAGGAACTAAAGTGGTCGTCTATCCCAGTTCATTTGAAAATCATCGGCAATGTTTACCGCTTTTCCTTTCATTATATCAATATACTCATCATACGTTGTATTGAAGCCGCAATATTTGCACCTTACTTCAGCCATATCATCGTCTACTTCCGCTTTTCTCCCACATTGCGCGCATTTTGCCTCAAGGACCATAAAAATAATGATGGGCAACTAAGATATTTAGATTGCTTCCTAGTCGTCATCTCATTTCTTTTGTAAACTTAAATTGCCGAAAAAATGGATTCTTGTATACTAGTGTCTCGTTGACGATATGTCATTAATGTTAACGGAAGGCCAAAGCCATCCTTACAGAAATTATAATTTATGTGTGTGTGTCTCTATACACATTACTTTACTGAACAAACTGAAACCAGTTCTTGCGAGCCTTGTTTAATTTTCCTATTATAGGAATACGATAACCACAGTTTTTGCAACAATTGTTGTCATCAAGGTTCCACGAGCCTATGCTAAATCCATAACGTTGCACGGCAATGTTCTTGCATTCTGGACAGTAGGTGTGTTCCAGCGGATGGCCAGGAACATTTCCAATATATGCGTATTTTAATCCTTCTTCTTTTGCAATAGCGTGGTGTTTTTCCAAAGTTTCAATTGGTGTGTCATCAAATTCCATCATCTTGTAATCAGGATGGAATCGCAAAAAGTGAATTGGGGTATCTGGTCCCAGTTCCTCACAAACAAATTTACATAATTTCCTTGCCGCTTCTGAGATCATCGCCGACTTGGGGGACAATAGAATCAGTAATTTCAGTATGAATCCTTGTCCTGTCTCTAATTTCCTTTAATGACTGAAAAATTGGATTAGCATTTGGAATTCCAATATATTGCCTTACAAATTCCTGCTTGCCACTTCCCTTAAAGTCCACTGTGATGCAATCCAAGAATTTGCTCATCATCGTGATCGATTCCGGAGTATCGTAGCCATTCGAAACAAAGATGTTGAAGATACCTTTTTTATGAGCTTCAATTCCACAATCTTTTGCAAATTCAATAAAAATTGAAGGCTCGTTATATGTATATGCGATTCCCTGAGCACCGTAACTTGCTGCACTATCTACAACTTGCTCGGGTGTCATCTCTACACCTTCTACTTTACGTCGCTGTGATATATCGTAGTTCTGACAATATTTACAAAGCCAGTTACATCCTGTTGTAGCTATTGAGAAAATAGATGCACCAGGTCTATAATGAGTCACCGGTTTTTTCTCAATCGGATCAATATGTCCTGCAATAACTCTACCATATACAAATAATTGTAGTTTGTTATCTACTACTCCTCTAATGCCACAGAGTCCGATTTTACCTTCAGGTATCTCACACAGTCGAGCACATGCGGTACACTTTACTCTGCCGTTTGGGAGTTTGGTGTAAAGTTCTGCTTCTTTGCCTAAAACATCGTTTCTTTGCACAGCATTCATTATATCGCAGTCTATTCTTATAAACCCTCATGGAATGAAGAGATTGCTTATAAATCATTATAGATTGCATCGACTAGATGCTAAGATTATAAGAATTATTATACATAATTTCGCAACAAAAAGTTATTCCTTCTTCTTTCACTTTCGACTGTTAAGCGTATGGCCAATTTAATAAGTCTTAAAAGATATTTGATGCTAGTCGCTGCTATTGTAGATGGTACAACTTCTTATGCTCCGCTTCATTTTCTGATTGTAAAACCATAATCAGTTCCATTTCATCGTCTATTGTAGCTATCATTGCTTCCCTCCCATAAAATGGAATTTCATTCCATAATGATTTTTGGCTACTTGCTTCTTTTTTCTCCACTTTCATTGTCTTCATTGGTAATCTTTATTCAGAGCATCAATTAATACTTTGAAGTTTATATAGTATTTGCTTATCGATGCCATATGTAGAATTCAATCATATAATACCATGAATGTTATTGTATTTTGACGTACAACAGATGAAAATATCATAAGTTTAATTACTAACATTGTGCATAATGTGAATGTAGGTATTCTGTATGCTAGCTAATATTGTCCACATTAGCTTGAATACTTGTGGAGGAAGTGAGCGTCTTGCAATTACCGTGATGCAGGCTCTATCAAAAATCGGTATCCAGTTTGACCTTACTACGTTTGAGAAACCCAATATGTTCAAACTAGATACTGCGTATGGTAAGGCTGTTGCTTCAGTTATTCAAGGAATTAGAAAAGTAAACGTCTTACGATCTTTAGAGAAGGTGGATATAAAAAAGCACTATGACCTTACTATAAATACACATGGAGACATGCTTCCTTATTTCGCTTCTGATTTTTCAAAAAATAATTCTATCACGTATTGCCATTTTCCACTTGCAAAATATCTAATTAATTCTAAAGACCCGGAGTATACTAGATTTCTGAACAATGCAATTTTGGCTACTATGGTTAATACAGATTGCAGTAGCCGAAAATATTTCCAATCGGCTCAAACTGCTTACATCCATATGTTAAGAAATTCTACTGTGCTTTCAAATTCGGAATTCAGTTGCAAGGCGATAAGAAAGGCGTTCGGAATAGACTCTATTTTGCTAAGTCCACCTGTGGATGTAGATTTCTTTCGCAATACTGCATTATTGTCATCCCTTTCCAGTAAGAGGAAAGACGTAATTCTGGTGGTATCTAGATTCCACCCATCCAAGAAAATAGAAAATGCAATTAGACTTGCAAAACTATTAAAACAATATGAAATTGGAAGTGGTATGAAAATTGTGGGAAATCTACCTCCTAGCAGATATGGATATTATTCATATCTGAAACAAATGGTGCAGGATTATAATTTAACAGATTATGTGACGTTCGAAATCAACGTAAGTTTTAGTAAGTTAATTGCATTAATGCAAGAATCTAAAATATACTTTCATCCACTGCCAGGAGAACCTTTTGGAATATCTACAGTAGAGGCAATGAGCGCAGGATTAATTCCTGTTGTACCAAATATTGGAGGACATACGGAATTTGTACCCCCAAAATATCAATTCCGTACGTTTGGTGAGGGTGTTGAAGCCATTGTGTCTGCCTTGAATGCACCTAATTCTGAAAGAATCCTAATCAGCGATTCAGTAAGAAAATATTCAATACAAAGTTTTATTCAACGTTTCCAACACATTGTAAATTCACTGCCTACTACTAAAATTAAAATTTAAACAGAGCAGGTTTAACAGTACTTTTACTTCAACTTTATCAATCATCAACTTTTAACCATCAAGTGCCATTGATAGTTGGAATACCATTAATCACTCTTCATCTATCCACATATTGGCTTTTGTTTATAATACCTTTAGCTTGAATAATGTAATCCTTTTTACTTATACGTTGATTTTCTCAAACCAGCATATAATTTGATAAATGATCAATAACAGTAATAGTACTGATGAAACTTAAAGAGTATGAAATCAATCCTGCCCTAATAGTAATAGATGTCCAAAACGGCTTTGTTAGCAAAGGTGGTTCATATGATCTGTTAGGCATAGAAACTTCGCATTATAGAGAGGCTGTCCCTAAAATTCGCGATCTGATCATCATTTGTAGAAATGCTGGAATTCCAGTTTTTTATACTCAGGCTGTGAGAGAATCTTCTGGCATCGATCTTTTAACAAAGACCCACAAAATTCTGCCTAAATCTAGGGAGGAGAGGATAATGAAGAGACCCATTTGCATAAGGGGAACATGGGATGGAGATATCGTCGATGATATTAAACCAGTTGAGGGAGAGCACGTAGTTATGAAGAGAAGAGATTCGGCTTTTCATGATACAGAAATAGAGGTTTGGTTAAAGAGCGTTAGAGTAGATACTTTGATCTTCTGCGGCATTGATACATCAATTTGTGTAGAGACTTCTTTACGAGAAGCATTTAACGTTGGATATGACATAGTTCTCGTTTCTGATGCAACTGCATCAAGTAATAGAAAGCACTACGAATCAACGCTTGAAAATGTGAAGGACTACTATGGAATAGTAATAGAATTGAAAGAGTTGTACCAACATTTACTACCACAAGTTCAAGCCCAAACCAAT
Organism: uncultured Nitrososphaeraceae archaeon; assembly: GCA_963825865.1. Lineage (GTDB taxonomy): Archaea > Thermoproteota > Nitrososphaeria > Nitrososphaerales > Nitrososphaeraceae > CAWGVG01. Next base: position 178,324 of record CAWGVG010000014.1, read on the forward strand.
ACAACAAGTAATAACTAAAATGATACAGGTGTTCAAGAATTTGGAAGAGGAGTGTATATGATTTTCATAATATGATAGGTAACATTATTATTATTATTATTATTATTATTATTAGATCAGTCCAGGCTTCCCAGAGTTTTTTGGGTAGATAAGTTTCTGCAAGGTACTTGAATCCATGTTTAAAAAATGCGTCTAGTTCACACTTCTCTTTACGTTGCAAGAATAGATTCAATTCTTTCTGCCATCGTTTATCCTGCAGCCAAGGCTTCCTTTTCATATCATTAGCTCTGTTAAGGTCTTCATCAGACGCAGCCAATCTAGCTACTTCAGGAATGTTATATTCATATATGTCGGAGAATAACATACCTAATACTTTGGCGTTTGGAGTAACTAACCTGTCGCTATCATAACTTAGTGATTCACTACCAATTTTGTAACGTAATGCAATGCCAAGACCCCAGGGGTCAGCATCGGCAAAAATTACAACAGGTTTTTTCCACTTCTCGTTGAGTGTCTTTACCATCATTCGTGTAGCCCTATCAGGCTCCCCCGATCCTGTCATTAGAATTGCATTGTATTTTTGTATAAACCCTGATTTCCGGATATTATTAAGAACTGTATCTTTTTCTACTACCAGTACAAAATCTGCTTTTACATTAAGGATTTCAACATCACGAATGTTAGTCGGAATTAATTGCGAAGTTGCTCTGCTTCCGAGGTTGCAGTCAATAAGGTCGCCTCCTACCCGTAGGGTAATTGGACCAGAGATCATTCCCTTTGGTTTAGACGTAACAGAAAATTCTTCTCTTGGAACTCCTGTAAGCAGTTCTACTGCTTTAATTGCATCATCAGAATTTTCTTGGCTGTTCCAGAACTTTTGTTTATTCTTTTCATCTCCTACCGTGCTAAGTGTAGCATAATACATGCCTCTGATTGTACTTTCCATTTCTTCATCAAGTAATCTTCTGATAGCACTAGCCATAACTACGTACTGGGCAAAAGTTGGAATCTTTTTTGTGCTATCGGGGCTAACTTGGACTGTCTTGTGTCCGATCGCAAGCATCCTCTTTTCGTGAGACCAAATTGTATTATCATAGCCAATTTTTGGAAGATCTATAACAGGCATCGTTTTTTCTACCATTAAATCCTTACTGACGTCTCCCAATATTAGTTTGATTTTTTTTACAACTTCCTGATGACGTTTGTCTGTTGCCGTCAATTACCTTATACTAGTCCTTTTTTTTGGTTTATCGAATGTATCGAGTGTAATTTGATCCTTTGGAGTAATATTAGTCTTTTTCAAGTTTCTGCTTTTTTTGTTCGATTGCCTACTATTTCGCGCTCCTGTATGAAGAGTATAGTTGTCTCTATGCTCTTGTAGGTATTTATCTTCGACCTCTGTTGTTGACTTGTCTTTTACCTCTTCCTCAATTCTTTCTCCTGTGATTTTATCTTCTTTTTTTGTAATTGGAGTATCGGTAATTTCACCTTTGATATGTTTTTCTGCGAGTTTAGTAAATGCTTCAGAAAGTTTATTCGAATCAACCTTAATTGATTCCGAAATTGCGTTAACTATTAATGGAATATAATGTTTATAAAGATGCAGTCGGCTTTCTGCATCTTTTATGCGTAATTCTTTGCGAATCTGAGCGCTTACTTTTCGATATAGATCAGCTAAACATGCTTTCATGTATCGCTTCAAGTCACCTTCTGATGCAATACTCTCTTTGCCTGCCGTCTTGTAGGGAATTTTAGTAGAGCAAATATGGAAGAATATATGAATAGGAAGTAATTCTACAGCTCGATCAGACTTTGAACCTGGATTTGCAAATTGTTCCTTTACTTCTTTTTTTGAAATTCCCATTTTGTTAATTTCTACTTCAGAAACAACTTCTCTTGCTACGTCTGAACCTTCGTCATACAACAATGGAATCTTGTTTGCAAATCTATGGAGTTTAAATGAGTTTATGTCTCCACCGTAGGCAATTCCACATTCCACAATGGTCGGCCTATTATTGACCACACATATTCTAGATGAATAACTTGTCATTGCAGGTTTCAATATCTTGATTGCTAATTGTGGTTGCGATTGTTCATTTATATTTGCGTGTTTGTTTGTAACAATAGTATATTCTGAGGTCATACCTGCTGTTAGAATTTCTTCTCCAATTGGACTAAGATGATCGGTGTTTGGGGTCTGGAATTTGGTCTGTTTGCAAATATTAACAACTTTAATTAATTCGTGTTCATCGTATTTATCAGCAGTCTTGATCCCTACTCCAGCTTTTGTAATAATTTCCTTAGCCTTTTCACCAGACAGTTTTTGGAATGAATTACATAATACACCTTGTAGGGTTGTCTTTTGATTCATGAAGTTGACTATTGCTTTTTTTAGTGTTTTTAAGTCCATATCAGCAGGATGCGGCAATACTTCCTTTGCAGGAGGGGGCATTATTTTTGTTCGTCTATCAAACACAACCTTGCCTTCATCGGTTTTAAAAGTCAACAGAGCATATGGATTGACAATACTAGTTTGGCTAATGTAATCATAGATCTTATTCTTTGTGATTGGAGATAGGCGAGCACGTAAGACTGCTTCAATTTTAAAACCAGACATACATTTGATTTGACATTCATCGGTTTTCAGTGCTTTCTTTGCAAGGACGATTGGTTTGTTCGTACCGATATCTGTTCGAAGTTCAAAATAATATTCTGCTCCTTCCTCTTGTGATTTAGTCCAGGCTTTGAGCGGATGATCTGTATCTTTGGTAGAAAATGCTGCAATCATTTTCAACCCTACGCCAAAAAGGCCGCGTTGTTGTCTTTCCACATATTTACCAGAGGTCAGAAAAGAACAAACTGCTACAGGAACTTTATCAGCAGGGATACCAATACCATTATCTTCGCAAGATATAAACCACAGGTCATTCTCTGCATCTAATAAATTTAGACACAATGAAATATTTGGCAAGATATGATTATTTTCGCAAGAATCAAGAGAATTCTCAATTAACTCTCTCACCGCCATGTAGAGGATACGCTCGCCAGAAAATCCAGCAAGCGCAGAGTTATCGACAAAGAACTCTGACTCAGCTTTTTTATTATAACGAACCTTTCCTTTGCCATTATTTGGAACGGTTGTTACGGTAGTTACTGGTTTAATGTGTAGCAGGAGCAAGTTCAAGCATCTGCCTTTGGTTTCAAATGGCAAAACTAGTTCTATAACTCAATTTAACTTTTTACAATGTTCGATTTAACTTTTTACGACAAATTTGTTGACTTGGATACTATAAAAGAAGAAGAGTGATATCAAAACTGCGAGCCATATGGAGTAGTTGCATTTTTCAGTTCTTGTATTTTAAAACTTTTGATCTCGATTAGAAATCGTCTCTTAGTTCTTTTGTACCACAATAAAGTCAGATCCAGATCCGACAACATTTCCACCTACTAAATGTTTTAGATCGACCATGCCATTACTTAGCCAGCTCATTAAAAAATATTATAGTCCATTAACATAACAAGAATTTAACAAACTATATAATATAATATATAAAAAATGCTGGAATAAAACCTACCTATTTTTGCAAAAATTCTTCCAGCATTCAGTCCAGTATCATATACGAATTTTTATCATGAGTTTTTATAGATTTTTTCTAGTAAACAACACATTTGCAGTTCCCGAATATCCTCCAAACCAGACATGTTGTCATATACAATAATAGCAAATAACTTCAATAATATATTGGCTTCACTTATATAGGGTATAAGAAGCTAGGATATGGAGGAGTAAAGTCCAATTAATTGAAATATTAAATGGTGAATTTATGAATAAAAGGACAATAATTATAGTCGCTGTTGCATTAGTAATAATAGCAATAGTTATTGGATTGTTATGATGATCTTCTGGCATATAGACTCATTGCTGCAGCACCTGATTGTTTTCGGAAGTATGACAAGATTTACTTTTTCCCAATTAATAGATTCAATAATCCTTATTTGTTGACAAAATTACTAACGATAAATAGAGATTGTAATTCTATAAAATAGATAAAGTTGTTATTAGCATATTAATAATATTAAACCTATTAAAATGTGGCTTAACTAAGTTATGTTATATTGGAACTGGTATTTCATAACTCTGTCCATCATCTTCAATCGCTGATGGCTGACTGTCATGAGTGTCCAGCATCCTCTCTTAAAGTATTTGGGCAACCGTTAATTGTGAGAAATGTACAAGTAGTCAATAATATCCTTGGTGTTGATAAAGTTATGATACCACAAGGCTTTTCTGATGTAGCAAAACTAATTCATGATAATTTTCCTTCTATTGATGTGGAGCAATTCTGTGACGATAGCAATTATAGTAATGATAATAAAAATAAACATGAGAATAATAATAGTTATAATATTAGTAACAATAATGAGTCATCTCCTGCAGCCACCACTACTATTGTTGACACTTATCCGTTAGTTAGAAACAATGGTCAAATCATAAAAAGAGAAGGTTACAATTATAATAATAAAGGTAAAGCGAAGTTTGAAGTTGCTGTAAATACATTTATTCATTATTCGTTAGAAAGAGCATCTTTTCTAATAGATTCTGTTGTCTATCCCTGGGATTTTTTAAAAATTATCCAAAAAGTACTTTATGAGAATATAAGAGAAACAAGGATTTCCCCAAACGCATCAATTGCTAAATCAAGCATAATTGAAGGACCATGTATAATTGAAGATGGAGTTACAATTGATGACTTTTGCAAGATAAAAGGACCTACATACATTGGCAAAGGCGAGCTTTATTGGCATGAGTTCGCTTATTAGAAATTGCATGCTAGGCGAGAAAACAAGAATCGGATTTAATTGCGAAATCGCTAGATCATATTTTGCAGGCTGTGATAAAATGGCGCATCAAAATGTAATACTTGATAGCATAATAGGACAACATGTCTGGTTTGGAGGATATTCGGGAACTGCAAATGTGTTGTTAAACCAGCAAAACATAAGGTATGAAGTATTTGGTAAACTCATAAATACCGGAATTAATCACTTTGGTGCCATAGTTGGTAATAATTGCGCAATCGGTGCTTCCGTAATAATTCTGCCAGGAAGACAAGTTCCCAGTAATTCTATAATTCAGGCAGGAACAATATTTGGTAAGAAATGTATGTAAAGATATAACAATGCTATTCTTGCCGACAATCCGACATAGATATTACATTCACGAGCATCTCAATGAAATATTAATTATAAGGAAATAGGCGTATATAGTAAAATTAATAGGCATTAAATATCGTCTATACGTGTGCTAAACAGCTAAAGACCATAGCCAAGCAGTTAAATGCAAATTTAATATTTAAAAAACAATTGCCAAAACATCTTGATGTCCATCCTATGAAAGGAATTACTGAGGATATAGAAAAATTCCAGATACCAAATTAGTAACGTATCAATCTATATTCTGAGCTAAAACTAAAATGTTATGGGTAACATGTGGTTACAAACAATAGAAGCACCTTGTTCAAAATCCTCAATGCATGTTTTTTATGGCAAATAGTTATATAATTTTTGTTAAAGAATCATGTAATGACAAGAGATTTCAAAACCTTACTTTAGGTGTTGGATTCCTGGCAGCAATGTTGGTCTTTAGCATGGCAACAGCCACTGGAGCTATTATTATTATTGCTCTACAGGCATTAGCTCAAAGAGATGGTGGTAGTAGTAGTTAATCTATCGGAGGCGGTGACTGCATCTTGCGGGGGTAGTAACTAGTTACCAGCTCATCATAAGTGCTCAAACACATCTTGCTCAGGCTATGACAGCCTTACAAAACAAAAATACTACGGGGGCAATAATGCAGCTGAAATTACTTAATCAATCGTTAACAACATTATCGACAGGAGCAGGAGGTGTGGCAACATCAGGCGGCATCCCTGGTCCTGTTCCTGTTCCTGATCCATCAGGCGATAGCTCTGGTTCTGGTCCATCAGGTGGCCATGGTGTAGGTAGACTCCAGGTACCGGCAGGTAGCTCTGCTGTGCGGCTCTTTAAAGACTATCATTCAGCTACCTGTATAGTAGTTTCACACTTAACTTGTTTTAATGACATTGGTCTGAGTAGTTGCTGTTGGTGTGTAAAGATATATCGTATTGTTAACAACGACTTTTAACAGATACAGTCATAAAACCCCTCAACTATTTTCAGTATTGCTTTAGGATGATGGAATGGCAGGGGAAGATAAATTTTCTGGATTTGCTACAGATTCTTTACTGTTATTTTATATAAAAAAATAATTTTTATGTATTATAACCTTAACCGTTAATTATTCCAATTGCAAACCCCATCGCGGTACTACCAGTCAAAGGAATACTAAGGTTTGCCATTGTGGACGTTATAGGTAAGATAGATGCAGTAGTAGTAGTGAGCCTTCTCTTCTTTTTGGTAAAAGAAGAAATGCTTGATGAGCAAGACAAATGCAAGGATATCCAAATCAGTCAGCATCATCGGAATTTCCAAAAATAATTCTTAGTCCTTTTAGAAGACGCTGATGTTTCTTCTACCTTTAGTATTTGGTTATTAAAAGAAAATTACAAGACAAAGTTACTATAGGCATTATTTATTGAAATTTCAGCTGTTGATGTTGATTCTGCTGCCCAACTATCTCTGAAAAGAAACAGGTTATATTTACTATAGTGTGGACAACAATTAATAGGCATTATCTACTGTTTTTTTTATAAAATGGATCTAACTGAACGATTGGATCTTATTATAAGAGACCCTATCGAAGAGGTAGTTACTAGAGATGAATTAAAAGGTCTTTTAGAAACTGTAGCCTATCCAAAACATTATATCGGTCTTGAGGTTTCCGGTAAACTCCACCTCGGTAGCCTTATTTTAACAGGTTTTAAAATTAATGATTTCATCAATGCTCAACTTGATTGTACTGTGTTTTTGGCCGATTGGCATACGTACATTAACAACAAATTGGGTGGAGATTGGGATAAAATTAAAAGGATTTCAAATTATTATTCCGAGGTATTCAAGTTTTTCTGTCCCGGTGTTCACATAATGATCGGCAGTGAACTTTATGATAATACAGGTAGTTGTTACTGGGAGAATTTTGTACATTTTAGCAAGCATATGACTTTATCAAGGATAATGCGTTCGCTGACTATTATGGGTAGAAGTGAGAGAGATAACCTTGATTTTTCGCAGTTGCTTTATCCTATAATGCAGTCTGTAGACATTAACGCATTGGATGTAGATATTGTTCACGCAGGAATGGACCAGAGAAAAATCCATATGTTGGCTAGGGAAATATTTCCAAAATTGGGCTGGAAGATTCCAGTTTCTGTTCATCATCATTTGCTTCCTGGTCTTTCAGAACCTGTCAAATTAGGATTATCGGAAGATACTCCAGATGATGCAAGGATAGCAAGTAAAATGAGCAAGAGAAATCCCACACGTGGAATAATAATTCACGACGATGAAAAAACAATAAGAGATAAGATAAATAAGGCGTTTTGTCCTGTTGGCGTTATAGAAAATAATCCTATACTTGAGCTAATCAGATATATTGTCTTTCATCAGTTTGCCGAATTTGTTATCGAGCGGGCATCAAAGTACGGCGGCAATATCACCTATACAAATTACAGCGATGTCGAGCGAGATTTTCTTTTCAATAAAATCCATCCAATGGATTTAAAAAATGCTACTGCTATCTACATCAACAAAATAATTGAGCCTATTCGCAACCATTTTAATAGTAAAGAGCCAAATTTTGATTAGATTTCATTATTGTGATCTGACAGCAAAAAATTAAAGTAGTAGTCGTCATAATCAGTTTCAACGTCACAAAAACAATACATTTGCAGCGGCTGCAACAGAATATTATCATCTGCAAACTTTACATATGGATATAAATGACTAAAAGATACAAAACTGCTGAAAATGTATTTCGGCCACCGATGGAGAAAGGCGGTATTCTCTAAAATTGATATCATCCAAAGTAAATAATTTATTTCATATACAAAGATTAAATACTGATGGGAGCCCTTTTGACCTTTTTACAAAGATCTACAAACTCTACGATAAAGTTTTCATTTTAGAATCTCTTGTGGGTCCAAAAGAACTTTCTGAAATGTCTATTGTTGGGTTTGATCCGGAAGTTATTGTGACTTGTGATTCAGAGAAATTTAGAATTTCTGATCGTAAAAATAAAGTAATTCGAGAATTCAAATCCACTGAACCCCTTTCCCAACTGAGAAAGATTGTACCTAAAATAAGTGAAAACTGTTTCAGATATATAGGCGGCGCAGTCGGCTATATTAGTTACGATGCAATAAGATTTTGGGAGCATCTGCCTGTCAAAGGAAAAGGAAAAGGTAAAAACCTTTCTCCATTATTAAAATTTGGAATTTACACAGATGGTATACTTTACAATCATATAGAGAGTCAAGCCTACTACTTTCATATTGGTAAAAAATCTCGCCTAACGGATATAGAACAGCTAGTAAAGAAAACCCATAAGGATAACAATAGTAAGAACTTCTCTTATTCAATCCCGAAGAACAATATAAGCAAGAGCCAATTTATCAAAATGGTCAATAGATCAAAAAAGTACATCTATGATGGTGACATCTTTCAAGTAGTTTTATCAAAGAAAATGAAATTTAATGTCAAAGGTGATTTGTTATCAGTGTACAAGTCTTTGAGAGAAGTCAATCCATCTCCTTATATGTATTTGATGAAGATGGCTGATACGTGCATTATAGGTTCTAGCCCTGAAATGCTTCTTCTGTACCACAAAGAACTATGTGGAAACTTTTCCTATCGCAGGAACTAGACCTATAGTAAATGATGAAAAGCGCAATAAAGAATCACGAAAAGATTTGCTTAATGACGAAAAAGAAATTGCAGAACATACGATGCTAGTTGATTTAGCGCGCAACGACCTAGGAAGAGTATGCAATTACGGCACAATCAGAGTTAGCGATTCTTATGACTGTCAAAAGATTTAGCCATGTTCAACATATTGTGTCACATGTTAGTGGATATCTTAGGAGTGGATGTGATTCATATGATGCATTTAAGGCAGTATTTCCTGCTGGAACCGTATCTGGTGCTCCAAAAATACGTGCAATGGAAATAATTGATGAATTGGAACCTGACCTTCGCGAAGCATATGCAGGTGCATTAGGTTACTTTTCATTCAATGGATCATGCGATTTTGCTATTACCATTAGATCCCTATTCGTTAATAAGAATAAGGCATATATTCAATCCGGAGCTGGTATAGTAATGGATTCCGTTCCCGAGAAGGAATGGCTGGAAACTGGACATAAGGCTGATGCCATATTGTCTTCACTTAATAAAACAAAACATCACTAACATAAATATATATAAAACTTCAAGAACATAGAGTAAGATTATTTCATTTATTAGATAACTCCATCTGTTATATACATAGTTAGAATACAGCACAGTCTTCACCTGTTATATCATATTGCATTTTGGTGGTCAGCTGGCTCAATTACTAGATTTTAGCATCCATTTTTTACTACATTACTTATAAGTGACAGAATATAATTCAGTTCAAATATGTGCCATGTAGGTATTAGATGCAATATTTTACTCTCAAATATGCAAATATGCGCAAAGATGGCACGTATTGCAAATGTAACTTAGGCAACACAAGCATTATTTAATGAAATCGTTATACATCCCTTTCACCCAATTACACAAACTAGAAAAAGAACATGCTGCTGATTATCATATCGTTATATCTAAAATGAATTCTCATGTGATCTAATAAATCCATTAAGTGGGAAAAGAAATCATTATGTACAAAGATATAACATAGGCCAAGTCCTTAAATTATCTATTATCTAGAATTTATTTTGTAAATCTAATTGTATGACAAATACCCACCAAAACTTGGCAAAGCGATGGCATACATATAGAAATGAAGAAGAAGACAGGAAAATGGTCCAATAAAGGTCAAAACATTATTTTTATAATAACAGTTTGTATACTAAAATTGATAACATATATTTTGGACAAAGTCCACTGTAAAAAGAAGCGAATTGTTGAAAAAATTCCTGTTGAATAAACCTTGAGTTGTATTCAAGGTAAGCTCAAAAAGATGGTGGCATAAATTTTAGTCGCAACATCATCATCTAAAGGAAGTAAAAAGACAAATCTGAGTTATGGATTAGAGAACTGTGTCCTGGTCGCGATTTTTGTTAAAAATTATCATTCGTAAGACCAACTTTAACGATCTGTTTGAAGATCTGTCCTTGAGGTAAAGCCTATTTAAAAGACCATAGCAATAACCTACCCTACCCACATAAATGGCAGGCTGCGGGGATATTTCTAGACTAATTTGATAGTCAAAGTTTATAATACAATTCATAATGTATATATTATACAGAATAATGTGATAATAATTCTTTATGCAAATAGAATTCAAATAAAATGAATATGATATGCTTGCCTACCTTTTAAATCATATAAATTTCAACCAATTAAAGCCATGCATAACGATGACTTAAAGATGATATGGGTATGCCATGAATGTAGCGCCACATTTGTTTTTCATTCAGATGTAGAAGTTCACAAGGAAAAAACTGAACATTCAAAAATAGAAAAATATGACTTGTTAACCGATAAATCCATAGATCTTATTGGTAGTCGTTAACACACGCGAATCTTAGGCTATTCATAACTTGGTATATGGATTGTTTTTGGTAATTCTGAGGCAAAGTTGCAGACTATTATTAAGAGACTTTATTATACAATCAAAAAACATCATCATCTCTCTCTCCAGATGGCCTTGGTTTTCGCTAGAGCTACAAATCCTACCAAATATACAATCTGTACCCCAAGGCCAAGAGCGATCGACCAGTCTTTTGGTACTGGAAATCCCATAGTATATTGCAATATAAGAGAGGCATGCGTAGTTGGTAGTAGGTAACTAAGATATTGTAAGGCTAAAGGCAAGCGGTCTATTGAATAATAAACTGGAGGTATAACTGCAAGGACTACGTTTACAAATGAAATTAATTGTGTAGCATTTCGCATGTGTAGCATATGAGAAGACAAAAAAAAACCCAGAGATGACATAGATCCCCAGGTTAAGAAAATATTTGATAGTAGAAGAGGTGCATTAATAATTGAACTTCCAAAGTATACAGCAAGAAGTGTAAGCACAATTAAAGCAGGCAAACCAAACAAAAGTTCTGATAGAGCCAATCCTGTCATGTATGTAAGTGGAGAAACGGGTGAAGCGACAAAAATATCTTGAATCTTGTATTCTGTCTTGTAAAATGAAATGTCCTGTCCAAGTGCAAGCCCATAACCTACTAATGCCATCACAAGACTCCCAGCAATAGCAAATTGGACGTAATGGCCATTACTAACCACAAATAAAACAAACAATAATGAAAAGGGGCTTATGGCAGTAAAGACCATAGACATCGGATTTCTACGTAGCCACAAAAACCCAGTTAAATAAGCTATAAGAAATGCCTGCTTAATTGCAAATGTTTTTTTTAACATCATCTAACCTCTGGTATCCCGCAAACGTAATAATTAAGTTATACGCAAAATTTCGTCTATTTTTGCGGATAGCATTACCCCAATTCCTCATATTTAAAACCATTAGATTAATTGAACGGACTTGGTCATGATCTGATATTACTGTTGGAAATCTACTGTAATTGTTAATAAAGCAAAGCTTCTTGAAAAGAATGGCAAAACTTCAAGCAATGGAATTCATTGCTTTTGTTTTGTATTACTTACTGTTGCTGGATTTTTTTTCATTAAGGATTAGCCTCATCAGCCATCCATATTAAAAAACGTCCGTGTCAGTACTTAGAGTGTTCTGATATTCATGAAAATAAGAAAAATCTTTCAAGTATTGATGTATACATGAATGTCAATCTTATCTCAAAATACATTCTATAAATATTGTTAAAAATGACATGTCCCAAAAAAGAATTATTTTATTATATTCTGTTAAAGGGCAGTTTAATGTTGAACACTAGATATAGATAATCTTCACATTACGTGGTTAGCATGAATTTTATTCATGAGAAATAGAGAACTAATCATAGCGTGTATTACCTTTCTCTGTCTACAATTATCTGAATAATAATCCTTTCATTCCTCTGATGATCGATCCATTAATTCAGCTATTTTCTTTTCGTTCTTTGAAAAACCCATCATATGGCCTCTTAGTAGCTGAATTCCAAGCGCAGGATCTATACCTTTCGGGCATACTACACTACAAGAGCCGGCGAAGTGGCATCTCCAAATACCGTGTCTTTCATCTACAATATGCAGACGCTCTTTAATAGCATTATCCCTTGTGTCAGCATAGTATCTGTATACTTGTGACAAAGCCTGAGGGCCAGGGAATTCTGTATCTGTAGCGACAGTGGGACAGGCGGAATAACATAAACCACATTTGATGCAATTAGAGAATTGCAAATATTTATCAACATCTTCTGGACTTTGTTTGAATTCTGATAATTTCCTCGTATCTTTGATATCTGCATTGTTATTATGGATATAAGGCTGCATTTCTTTATGGTGCTTAAAGAATTGTGAAAAGTCTGTTACAAGGTCACGTATATGGGGGAAGTTTATGAGTGGCTCACAGGTGATTGTACTACCAGCCAGTTCTGAAACCTTTGTATAGCAAGCAAGCCTAGGAATTCCATTAATTTTCATTCCACACGAGCCGCATGATGCCATTCTGCAAGAGTATCTTATCCCAATGCTACTATCCTGATAACTCTTTGCATAAAGAAGTGCGTCAAGCACTGTTGTCCACCGCTGTACCTGGTACTTCAAATCTATCAAAATGTGCGGAATCTCCCATTTTGCCTCTTGCTCGAAATACTTTTAAGAGTACCTTTTCAGGAGTTGTCTCATTCTTTTTATCATCATCTACTCTATTTTTCTTTCCTAACATACGAATCTTGTCTATTGGTTCATCCATTTTATTCAAATCCCAAGTCCGTTAGCCACGAGTATTGTTCTAGTGCCATACGCAACGATAGTTATCATCGCAACTATGGTAAATATGGTAACACCATTTTCCCAGTGCTTGTTCTGTCTTAATTCAATTAATATGATTCTCAAACCGTTAAAGCCATGGAGTGCGATAGAGTACAAGTATTGATTCAAGAAGTATTGCGTATAATATATTATGATAATTTGTAATAACGTTCTCATACTCTAGACTTATACTAAACGGCATTATCAGACGCATTATGATATGTACAGCTACTACAAATAGCGCTGCTAAGCCTGTGATATAGTGTATTTTCATTATTTGACTTTCTCTAAGCGTCATGTTTCTTTTCTCAATGCTCTCCTTCTCTTCTATTTTTCACCGAATAGTACACTAGCGCCATATAACATCGCTACTGCCGCCAATATTAATGCGACCCATATTCCAGACCTCTGACGATAATTAAGTGAGATAGCATCATAAGGATAATCAGGTCTCCCAGGTCTCCCAAGTCCTTTACCAACATGTGTAAATATCAATCTGATCCCGTTTGACGAATGAAAGGTACTCGTTCCAATTACCAGTATCAAAAAAAGGTGTCCCCAAGGTGTTTGAGTAAGTTGTAACAGTGCATTCCACGCATCTAGACCACGGGTTAGCGAGCTCGTTTCATACACATGACCTATGAAGTATACTAGCAAGAAGACTCCAGTCAATCGCTGCAGCCAATAGGATACTCGTTCCCAACCGTACCTAGATGGATTTAGCCATCCTTTTAGTCCTTCGCGATTATCTCGACTATTATTGTTCCTTTCTTTTGATATTTCCATTAATATTTTCTCTCCACTGGTGCGTAACGCGTTAAAGTTACGGGATGCCATGCCATCTTTGGTCCTTCTAGTGAATGGTAGGCTAGAGTGTGTTTCAAAAAATTGATATCATCTCGGTTTAGATAGTCAGTCCTTGCATGCGCTCCTCTTGATTCATTGACGGTTCAAAGCCCCGACCAATACTATCTCTGCTGTCCTCAGCATCGAATCTATCTCCATTACATTTATGTAATTGGTATTGTATTCTTTTTCCTGATCGTCTACATGCTTCCATGCCAATGCTTTTAAGTCTCTTACTTTCTTTAAACCTTCCAGTAATCCCTGGTCATTTCTAAATACGTGTGCTTTGGCATCCATAGTGTCCGTCAGTTCTTTTCTGACTTCGTACGGGTTTACTTCGCCTCTTCCTCTAAATATTCTATCGTAAATCCTTTTTTCTTCTTCGATGATCTGATGTTCTGGAATTGCCAAAGCGCTCTTATGGTTTTTAGCATATTGTGCCGCTAGCTTGCCTGTGATTGTTCCCCATACAAGACATTCACCAGTAGAGTTTGCACCCAAGCGATTGGCACCATGTGTACTGTTACAAGCAGCCTCACCTGCGGCCCATAGTCCATTCATTTCCGTAGCGCCGTTAATATTAGTGTGGATTCCACCCATCATATAATGACATACCGGTCTAATTTCAATTGGTTCGTTAATTATATCAATACCAGAGAACTTGATTCCGATTTCTCTTATTCCTCCCAAATGCTCCCGTATACGCTCTGCTCCAAGATGAGTCAAATCTATCTTTAAGCAATCTACACCTGACTCATGTTTAAATCCTCGCCCCTCTTGGATTTCTCTTATCATAGCACGAGAAACTACATCTCTTGAAGCGAGTTCTAGGGTTTTAGGGGCATATTTCTTCATAAATCTCTCTCCTTGATTGTTAATCAGGTAACCACCTTCTCCTCTAGCTCCTTCTGTAATCAATATACCAGACGGCAAAATACCCGTAGGATGGAACTGAACAAACTCCATATCTTTCAAAGCAAGTCCTGCACGATATGCCATGTCTAAGCCATCAGGAGTTGAAGAATAAGCATATGTGGAAAAACTGTAAATTCTTCCCGCACCACCAGTGCAAATTATCCCTGCAGGTGCTCTGAATTTAACAAAGTTTCCACTCTTCATCTCAATAGCAGTCACACCACGAAAGTTATTTTCATCAGTAAGAATGGCGGTACAGAACCATTCATTGTAAAAGTGGATATTATCATCGTATTTTAGGCATGTATCATATAGTGTCTGCATCTCAAAAAATCCAACCTTGTCTTGTGCATAGGTTGCCCTTGGAAATGAATAGCCCCCGAACCAGCGCTGGTCGATTCTGCCGTTTCCCGTCCTTGACCATGGCATTCCCCAATGATCTAACTGGTAGATTTCATAAGGCATATTTGAGACGAGTCGTTCTACAACATCCTGATCTGCGAGAAAGTCACTACCTTTTATGGTATCATAGATATGAGATTCCAAATTATCTCCTTCTTCCTCAAATAAAACTGCAGCTGTACCACCTTCAGCAGAAACCGAATGAGAGCGCATAACCTGTACCTTCGAAATTAAGGCAATACTCAGCGTTTTGTCAGCAGCAGCAGCTGCAATTGCTGCTCGTAGTCCTGCTATACCAGAGCCGATAATAAGAATGTCATAAGAAATAGTATCAGTCAAATATCATAACATCACCTCTGATATTACGACTTGGATGACAGATTCTCATAAATATCTTTGTAACTGTGGTCAGAAGTACAAGTCCAAATCTATAAGAATAATGCGATTCTATAATGATGTTTTAATCAAAGCTTAATACACATATTATAATCACGCATACATATATATATATAATATGCATTCATTTTAAAATTCACAGGCATGCATCCAAAAAGAAGGCACCTTCAACATGACAATAATATTAGAGGTACAAACACAGGTAAGAAAATAACAGGAAAAGAATTAACTGATTCTGAAGAGATCAGTATTCGTCTTAATACACTTGTTGAAATGCTCTACGATAAAGGAATCATTACCAAAAAGGAATATGATAGTACCTGTAGCAATGCGTTTGCATGAAGTTTCTAAGGCTGCTGCATTTGAGGAAATGGATGAAGAATTGTGAGACGATAACTTTGCTAATTTTATCAGCATATAATTGTCGGCTTCTAGAATAGCTTTCCTAAGTTGTTTCTATAATTCAGCCAAAACGGACGTATTATATATATATTAATTACAGATCCTTTTTCTTGCAATATCTTTTTTTAGTATGAATGATATTACTCGATGGTTTCATTGACAGCAAAAGTCTCCTTGCTCAAATTTAGAAATTATTTTCCTTCTGCTAATGCAATTACCTTGTTCTCGTTTAATCAATTATCAATTGCTTACTAAAATTTTATCCAGAAAATGCGCCGGGAGAGGGATTTGAACCCTCGGGACCTTTCCAGGTCACAAGCTAACTAAACATTGACTTTCCAGGCTTGCGCCCTACCAGGCTAGGCGACCCCGGCATATTAATTTCCTAATTAATGTATATTAATGATTCAAAAGCATCTAACGATAGAAATTAGAGTACCTAATTCTGATTAATGTACACTAATATTTGTCAAATGCCAATTCCATCAAGCAATTTTCCAGATAGCAGATCATATTTATGTATCTTTAAATGTCCAGTCTTTCCTTTATGATCATCAACATCTGAACGGAAGATAAAACTGGTCCTACATTCACTACAAACCCATATCATATTCAAGTCATCGCGATGCATAGCCACTGCTGAATTTCAACAGTCTTTATCTGATTTAAGAGGTAAGTAAGCAGATCATATTCATTTTGTTTGAAATTTTATTATGAATCAATATGTGCTTTATTCTTGAGGTACAACTTTATAATGAATTTTTTGGAAATTTCATGTGCATTAATTCCCACTACCTTACATATGAGACAAAGATAAAAATAAGGATTAGCTTAAGTTTCTCATCTTTTATGTCAAACCAAGAATTTTCAGAACAGTGTAAAAACGGAAGTCACGTCGATTGCAAAGACTGCATATGCAATTGTCATATTCCAGGTACAATGGATAACCTAGCGAAAAATATTGCCAGACTGGAAAGAAAAATGCCGGGTCTTGGCGAATCACTATAGGTTAAGCATAGAAAATCATACATATTAGGATAGGTTAGCACAATATGGCTATTGTTAGTGAGACGTAAAAGGTAATAATCAACTAATATCCAAAATTTTTTCTAGAAGGATTTTCATGGAGAGAGAAGGCCGACATTATTCCAGTAGTAGTAGTCACTTGGTTTATTATTATGAAAGCGGGCTGATATTGTGATAGTAAGAGCGGCCGTATTTTCTCTTTTTCTCTTCAATCATGGATTTGTCACCTAGCTCAAATACGTGCAACTTTAGCCTAGTTTTGGATTTTTCTTCAGCAGCATTTAGATGCTTGTTGTTGATTCTGTCTTTGTATATCATGATATAATCCTCAGCTTCTTTTTTTGATTCAAATCTTGCTTCACCCTGAACGTGTTATTTTCGTCATAAAGGCTGATAGTATCCCAATTGTCATTTCTATTTAATTTTTTAATGATAAACAACTTCTTTGGTTTCACTACTGCTGTTATTCTTGTTGTTGTTGTAATTGTAACCTTTGCATTGATTTGACCAGTTTAACAATGTCCTGAGCAGACATGGACATTGTAGGTTTTCCATCTTTTATAGATAAAATATCGGCTGAAGTGTCTTGTTAGGATGTTGCCATATGCATATCATTATTTCACTTCTTATACGATAGGTAGAAGCTATAGACGTTCCAAAATATTGATAAGTAGAATGTTCAGCAGTGCTGGCCATAGTCAATACATCTTGTAGATCTGAAAGGATGACCTCAGGTGAATAATTATTGTGGTTAGTAGTGTGAATTATCTTACGACCTTTGAAACAGCTTATTCTAAGCCTTGAGAGCTCGCCATACTTTAACTTTTCAATGTATCCATCAAGATTTTGATTGGACTCAATTTTTTGCGATACTTGATATAATACCACTTCGTTGTAGTTGCAATAACCCGGATATGCAAGATCTCAAAATAAACCATATCTGCTCATAGTCGTCATAGACTATCTCATTTTCTTCTTTCTTTTTTGATATTCCTCTATGGGTAAAGCCAGATCTTTTGTCATATAGTTCCTGAACCTTTTTTGTTAGGGCGATTCTTGCTTCAGATAATCCTTTTAATGCATATTGCTTGGTTAGAACGCTTTCATCAGCATCTTCAAGCTTGTAAAAGCGAATAAACCACTCTTTAGAATCGCCTATTAAAAATGCAATTTTTTCTGAAAGCTTCCATCTCAAATAATCTTTATCTCTTTTTGAAAGAAGTAATCCTTCTAAAGATAGAATGCAAAGCATAAATCTAACATGCAATGGCGTTGAGTCATCTATCATGCCAAATATTTCTATTGCATTCAGTATGCGGGCCTCCAGATCTGTGATTTCATTGCCCTTAGCGATTATAGTATTAATCTCATGAATCACGCTATCGAGCGAAGGATCTCTAGCAAATGTGATAAAAAAAAGTCTTGGGATGGGGTTAGTATAACCTTTGGCTACAAATGGTTTTTTAGCATCAGTTACGTCGAAATAACGTTCAATTAAGGTGGTAGTATAAAAAGGAGAATCTATGTACTCGGAAATACCATAAAATAGCTTTATAATATTTAAATTATTTTTGACTTGTTTATCTGATTCTTCTTCTGCCTTCTTTGCTCCATATCTGGGTATAGCTTTAACTTCTAATACCATAAACCACTCATCTAAGCCATTGCCACGCAGCAGTAATGGAGATGTATTCATGGCTTTCCGAGCTTGCTTCCCTCATTGCTTCAATATCTTTTTGAGCGGTTAATGGTAATGCACTAAAAGGATATAATTGTCCTGTACCTATCTTAAATCCTATCGGAAAGTTCTGAGCCGTACCTAACTTAAAATAATATGTGTGAATCATAGGCTCAGACAATATAGTCGATATTAAAATAGATGAAAAAGCCGCGAAATCAAACTGTCCTAACTTCTCAATAAATGAATTTCTTGTTGCAAATAAACTATTATCATCAACCATATATTTCAGAAAATCATAACGAATAGCTCCTGGCCTTCCTCTTGCTAAGGCAATAAGCATATCAAGAAGGTCTTGTTCTGAAACAAATTCACGTGTACCTGTAATTGTTTTTAGTTTTTTAAACACATTATTTATTTTATTAAGAAGATCTTTTTGTATAATGTATGTATCGTTCTGAATGTTGTCATCTTTTTGAATATAATTAAAAACGTTCCAAGCCTCACTACAGAATTCGATAAGTTTTCTTTTATCTCTTTCTGACGACTCTGAATCCAATACAATCTTTACTTAATATTTGTCATAGAAAAAACTTGCTTATTTTGCACCTTCTAGGACCCTGTATCTACGTACAGCTAAACGTTTCTTCTAGTAATGCTTTGGTTGTTCTATTCCTGGTTGCCTTTTCCTGCTTTACGCCTGGGTCATTCTCGTAGGCCAATAGGAAAGAAGAGGTCATAAACTACCATAAAAAAGCTCCAAGTTTTGATTTGCATCATTAGTTTTAATTCTAAATTGCAAAATAGTCTAACATTGCAGTCTTTTAGAATGTGTGCTTCGACCTCCATAGTATTATCGTCTTTATCTCTTATTTCCCGAATTGTTCAAACACTTTTGCTTGTAGCGGTAGTAGGTTCTACGGCTCATTTCCTGTGGCAATTGTGCCAATATTTCAGAGTCAGTATAGCCTTGGGCTAAGTTTGTCTACTATTATTTGAGTTGTTATTGCATTACTTTAGGTGGTGTTTAGTCGTATTGGATTTCAAAAGTGTTTATAAAGTGTCAATAAGCTAAGGAATTATTCACCAGTATTAACCTTTGTTGTTTGCTAGCCCGTGTATTTCTGCCGCATTTGATATGTTCGTATTTTACCCCTTGCCCTACTACCTACTCCTTTTAGCTAGTTTTGGTACCGATGGATTTTACAAGTTGAAATTCAACGCATTGGCAACAATCATCAAAGACCTCTTCGTTTCCTTCACCATTTTGCATTGACATCAAACATTTTCCTTCGTGCCAGAATCTTGTATGGCCGCATTTGCACATCTTGAAATCTCTTGCCTTTAGTCTTTTTAAAAAACCACCAGAGATCATTAGTTAATCCGCCGTGTTAGATTAAATAAGTTTAAAATGCATTTCCTCTAATTTATCTCTTGGATATTACAAGAATAAACTTCATCGTTGTCAATAAAATAATAAATATTTAGGGATAGGACCTACTATACGTAGAAAAAACGATTGGTTATCTGGTTCATCCGAAAATATCTTCAATGCTGTTCATCGCTTCGTATTTGGTAACTTTGTCATGGATCTCTTCAGCTGTGTAGCCAGGATTAGCTTGCCTGCTATTAGTCTAGCTGTGCTCTGATTGTACCTTGTGAAAGTTTGGTTAGTCAATTCTAAGTGTCAATAAAGTGTCAATTAGGAACTTAGTGTAGTTGCTGATGACTACATCAGCCACATAGTTGTACAGAATTTAGAGATGGAGATAAGGGTTGGTGTAGACATTGACATTGATTAATTAAAGCTATTTTGATACTTGCGCAAAGATGACTAATATCGATGACCCGGTCTATACGCGTTTATCATCTTCTTTGAAAATTGACGGATTTATTCAAAAGCCATTTTCCCTAAAGGAAGTGATATTTACTATTATGAAGCAACTTGACAATGAAACAAAGATCACTTTATGAAAATAAAAAAAGATTTTCATAAGTCACAAACGGTGAATGAAATCAATTGATCCCAGTTCTCTTTTTGTTAAATCAACATCAGTTTTCAGGCAGCATAACAGGAAAACGCCTTAGCTCGATTTGGCTCCCGCTATTTGTCTCTATAACAACAGAGCTCCCGTATTCACTGATTTCTCTAATGTTACCTGTACACCTTGTACAGAAAATGCTAGGAACTCACGTATGCTGACCATCGGTATGATGCATAATCAATCAAATGGACAGATCAAGTAGAATATCGTTGCTTTTCCAAACTACTATTTTAATAAATGTTTCAATATTAGATGATGAATGTGAATCGCGCCATATTATCACCAATAGTTATACAAATTCTGATTCCAGCGGTTGTTATTATAGTGGCATCATTTTTCCAATTATTCCAGTAAGCGTTAACCCTAATCTAGAACATATAATACCTGCAATTCTTAATCCCACTTATCCCATTTATTATATTATTCTTGGCCTAGGCTTTATACAGACTGCGTTAGTGTTCAAATATCTCCTCTATGTACCGATGAAGGAGTATTATGGATATTCTTATTCTCCTAAAAATTTTTTAAACAGTTTTATACATCCATTTTCGTATTATTCGCAATATTACTCATATTATTATTCTCCTAAACGTTATTTTAAAAGTGGAGGATATGAAAAACCAGTTGTTAAATACGAACTCATTAAGAAGACGCTCTATGCTGAAATTTCTCTCTTCATTATTTTTATTATTATTTATTATACGGGCATTTATTATATATGCCCTCTAGTTGTTTCAAAGAATCAAAATTGTATGTCCCCTGCTCTTTTAAAAGAAGAATGTTAGAAATCAATACCTATAAAAGAAGTTTTAGAAGGTTTATCATGTTTTACATAAAATCATTTTAATGGATTTTATACTTATGGCTATTTATCCTGTCCTTGTTTCTTTGCTCTTTTGTCTATAAAAAGGAATTTAGATTTTATTTTGCACAGGCATGCATCAAAATTATTTCAGATGAAGTTATTTCAGAAAAAAAAGACATCATTGAGAAAACAAATTACTTGATCGAGGATTAAACTCGTATAATATTTACCTTCGAAGGAGTATAAACATCCAGATTCGAGATTTAAGAGTCTTTATTCCAAAATAATTTCTTATTCTCCTATAAAAAAAAGAGATCTATAGATTTATTGGACATGCAACGATGAGAATGGCAAATTAAAGGGTAAGATATCTCAACTTTTTTGCAAGATGAAGAACCGTTCTTGGTGAAAGAACCATTGAGTGGCAAAATAAAACTTGGGGGAAATTTGCAGTGATTATTCCTGTAGCAATTACAGTAATTGAAATTTTATTAGGTAAATCTTCTAAATAACTGAAAGGACAGTCAGTCAGAAACTTAATTCAGGGACAAACATATATCGCATTCCCCTCCTTCTATCAGTTCCCACTTTTGTCAAGAAGAAGACGATGATCGTAACCAGTTGGAGATTTAGAGGAATGTGATATATCCTTTAATGATTTGTAGGAAACTATGGAAGAGAATCAGCAAAAAAGTTTGTACCTGACAATTGAGTCTGCCCGTAATATGAGATAAGACCATATTGGTTACAGATAATATCTCCTCTATTAAGGATAGTTAATAACCCATGATAAAGACTTCTTTGAATAATTGGAACAATTCAATAATTCGTTAGATGATATCAAATAGAACTGGCTCAAAACAGAAATATTGGAAGAAAAGAAATTGTTAGGCTCGGGAGGTTATGCTTTTGCAAAACTAACAGAACAAGAAGAAATTAAACAAGCCTTGGAGTCCCTCACATATTCCTAGGTAATGTAGGAAGATTAAGTTAGAACAGCAGAGTATGCAATAATATAATAGCACTTTATCGTAGGTTCAATAAATAGGACTTTGTAACGACCGGTGTTAGAATTTTCTTCACTCCACCAACTATTTAGAATCACTGAATATATCAGTTCTAATTACATTACTTTTTAAGGTCTCTGGACCGATTATTCTTGGCCAATTTCAAAAGCATCGGTTATTACTTTTTTTAAACTATCCGCCCATCCTTGTGTGTAGGCATTTCTATTAGTTTTCTGAGAAGCCATTCCACACCAGAGTGAACACATTATGGTCATAGTAAGTACATTGTAAAAATTATCTCGTCCACCTATCTGACCGCGATGGTTGTGTGGAAATCTAGTTTGTAGTTCTGTTGCAATATTGTTGAATGTTTGCTTTCTTTTACACATTATGTGATAACTTTTGTAAAAAAATCTACTCTCTCTTCATAATTTAGGAAGAGATAATCGAACTACAAAATGCTATGACAAAGTTTTGAAATTGTTATAATCCAAATGATGTTTATGCATGGAATAGCAAAGGTTTAAAGCTCTTAGTGTTTTTGAAAAAAAAATAGGAACTATAAAGTATTTTGATAAGGCTATAAGGGGAAGCCAATCCAAATTATATTCTTGCATGGAATAACAAAGGGAATGCTCTTCAATACTTAGGAAGACATAATGATGCAAAGAAATGTCATGATTTTAAAAACTTCCATTCAGATTCTAACTAAACTCATTTACAACTATATCATACAATTCTTTATTGTCTTCCTTTAATTTCTCCAGACTGATTGGAAAATATCCCTTGCTTGCGCCTTTAAGACCTTCTTTTATCTTTACCTTGGCATCAAAGTTCAGTCTTTGCAATTTGTTGCATTTTATATTAACCAATTCTTTACTACAGAATAAGATTCTTCTGATGACGATACCCTTCTCACATTTATTAAATATGGTTAAAGAATTCTCCAAATGCAATACGTTCTATACGCTCTATGATCAAGAAGAAAAGGTCAAAGAGAAACTAAATTTACCGCAGAATTGCACGATAAGATGTGAAAAGGTAAAGTGCGGTAAAGATTGCAAGCATAATACACACAAATATTATTATGCATATATTTGGGATTGCAATTCTAAGAAATTAAAGAAAAGATATTACCTTGGAAAGAAATTGCCGTCGCCTACTGCTAATATTACTGATATCTATCCAGTCAGCTCACTGGCTAGTTTCAACATACGCATGTAAACTGATACAATTTTTGTTGTATACAACTCCTTATGTAAAATAGTAAAATAAACTGCTTTATAGAGCATGACTATCTTACAAATATCATCAGCAACCTTATGTAGTACCAACTTTACTTTGTATTTTAATTCTGTTTCTATGAATATTTAATGGGATTTGTGGGTGTATATTCTCAACCATAAATGTCTGCTTCGTCCTATTTGTTTAGGTGGTAGTGCTATTATAAGCCATGTCCCAAAAAAGTAATTCATAATTACAAGTGCACAGTGGCAAAATATCTTTTCATTACTAACTTATCTTTGTTACTTGCTTCCTTAGCCAAAGCACATAGAATATTTTTAAATATTTCTACTTGTATATATGATTCACGAGAGGATGCAACTGCACCCACATTCTATATGTGTCATTTATTATATCATACCTTGACAATTTTTCCACTATTTCGAGATATGTCCAAGGGCATGGCGCCATAGCTGACACAATTTACCATATTGTCTGCTGCTGATGATAATAATGATGCATTTCTTAGATAGGAAGTA
>CAWGVG010000015.1:0-215568 GCA_963825865.1 uncultured Nitrososphaeraceae archaeon
TACTGCCTAACAAAAATGCGTAGAATGGTTTAATGATTTTGTTCGCTGTGTTTTTAGCTTGGTAAACCAGTATTTAATTTCTGGTGGCTACATATACTACTCTTTTGGACTATGCTTACAAACGTGAATCGGACGCCAATGTGAGGGAAAGAATTCTGCTAGTTAGACGGATCATCTCTGATGGTCAAGATATAGGACTGGTATCTAAAGAAGAACTTCACAGGTCGAGAGCTTGGGCGTACAAATGGTTCAAAAGATTTGATAAAGATGGTTTGGAAGGATTGAAAAACAGACCTAGAAGTGGCAGACCTCCTGATGTACCTGAAGAGAAGCTGTCAAAGATAAGAAGAGAACTATCAGAAAACCCATCAGGTTGGAAGGCTAAGGAAATTATGAACATAATTCACAAGAAAGCAGGTGTAAGATACCATGAAGTTCATGTCTATAGGCTACTACACAAGTGGGGTTTCAAACCTAAAATACCACAAAGGAGATTTGTCAATACAGCACCAAAAGAAGAGAAAGAAGCGTTCAAAAAAAGGCTGAAGAAATAATCTCAACAAACATCCCTGAAGAAGGATTCACGGTAGTGGTCGAAGATGAATCCATATTCGTACATGATGCATTGGTTAGAAGAAGGATGTGGACACCAGAAGGAATACGTCCAATGGTAGTAACGACTGGCTCGCATCAGAAAACATGTGTATTTGGTACAATTACCCTTGATGGACGACAATTATTCAGACAGTACAAGACGTTTGACCAGTACTCCTTCATTTCGTATCTAGGGGAACTCAAAAGAAAGTTTCACAAACTGATCATATTTCTTGACCGAGCACCACAGCATTATCGTTCCAAGAGAGTTAGAGCATATCTAGAAAGAAATAATGATGTCATGACAGTTGAATACCTTCCAAAGGGATCGCCTGAATTCAGCGCAGTAGAAGAATGCTGGAAACAGGGAAAAGATGATCTACTGGTATCAAAATACTATCCCAGGTTTACAAATCTAAAAGCAGCTATTGCAGGCTACTATAGGACAAAACACTTCAACTTGAATATCGTCAAATACCTGATGAGAGAGTCTGCGAATTTATGTTAGTAGGTATAGTATGATTCACTTCTTATAATACGGTAGTTATATATCCACCTTGCTACTTTAACATGAACCTCTATCACGACATACTTCCGTCCGTGGAGATATGTTGTAATCTAGTTACATAGGGTCGAAAAATTGGCAGATGGTGATCTTAACGAATTATTTGTACCGTTGTTAGGAGCTCTGTTGCCGTTGCCATAGGTGAATAAGCTGTTTCGATGTAGTGGAGTATATTCCATTGTGATATTAAATGCACCCACTTGTATCAGTGATAGTCCAGCAGGCTATTATCGAAGTTTATTGCAACTATAAATTGTGTTGAGTGAAACATAAAAAGACTCAAAAGATTTATTGTCTTTAATTCTCCTGCTTTCGCTTTCGTAGAACTTGCTACTGTCATGGATTTATCACACCTCTACCAAGAATCTTGCCGTCTTTTAGCATTGTCAATGCTTCTGTAGGTTGATCGAGTTTGAATCGATTTGAAACAACTGGTTTGATTACTCCTCTTCTTGCCAGCGAAACCAATTCTATCATGTCACTTAGAGTTCCAGTATATGATCCAATTATCTTGTATGCTCTTGTTGGCATGGTGACTAGACTTAATTTCAGTTCGCCGCCAAAGAGTCCCACCAAGACTAACCTTGCTCTTCTTCTAAGAAATTGCATATCTGTTTCTACAGTTTTAGAAGCATTGACAAAGTCAATTACTGCATCTGCACCCAATTTGTTAGTCAACTCCATGATGGCTTTTACAGGATCTTCTTTTTTTGAATTTATAGTATTATCAGCACCATTCTTTTTTGCGACATCTAATTTCTGATCATCTATATCCATTGCAATTATCTTGGCTCCCGTAACTGCTTTGACAAGTTGTATGGCCATCAAGCCCAAACCTCCTGTACCAACAATCACAACATTATCATCTGGCTTTAGATTGGCATTTTTTACTGCACCATATGCTGTAAGTCCAGCACAAGATAAAGGTGCACTTGTATCTGTATCCATATCGTCTCCTATTTTCACTAGATACTTGTAGTTTGGTACCAATACATATTCTGCATAACCTCCATCAGTGTAGATACCCAATGATCTAGGTTTGTCACACAGATTCTCTTCGCCAATCCTACATGCAGGACACAGTCCTTCCCCTATCCAAGGATATACAAGGACTTTTTCATTTTTGCTAAATCCTTCCACTTGTTCACCCAAACTATCTACGATGCCTGCAATCTCATGTCCTGGAGTAAGAGGATATTTTACTCCTCTATCCGTAGTTTTTAATGGTTGCCCGTCTATACCTTCATAATAGCCTTCCCATACATGGACATCGCTATGACATACACCTGAGGACTGAACTTTAATTAGAACCTGTGAACCTTTTGGCTTTGGTGTTTGAAGTTCTTGTACTTGTAGAGGTTCATTTACTTTAACAATTCTTGCAGCTTTCATATGCAATGGGTTTAATGACATCTACTATTTACGCAATTCTAATTGCAAAGCATACTCGATACTTCTTACTTTAATAGCGTCTACTATAATTAAAGCCTTAACATGTGGCAAAGCCTGCTAAGTGGAGAATATGTTACAAAATCCATGAGGAGGAACTATCCTAAAGCACTTTTGTTCTTAATATTTCGATACCCACAGGTTTCAGATGTAATTTTTTTGCTTCCTACAGCGCTCAAGTTTTGGAATATGCTACATCTGCACCATTGAATCCTTCCGCCTGTGATTTTGGTAAATTGTATTCTTTACGGTCGCCTTCTGGCGTAATTACAACTGCATTTCCTTCTATAGCATCTACGTTTCCTACATCTTGCCCCTCCTTAGAGTTAGTTAATGATATTTTTCTAATATTTGATTAGTCTTTGATTCACCATCCTTGATTGAATTCCTTATGGTTTCCACCGAAAAGTCAGTATTCTCGTACAAGCGTGGGAAAGGCTCATACCTAGTTACGTGAATTATGTCCATTATTTCTGCACCGCGTTCACGTTTCATTTCAGTGAAAGTATGACGAATGTTTTCAAGTTGTTTTTTATCTATTCTAGCTGGATCAATATTTTTGTCGATTATCTGATAGAGCTCTTCTATATATTTCAGATGCAGTACAGATTTCAAATCTGCACCATCAAGATAAGCTTCTCTTAGAATTGCAGTCAATCCAACCAGACATTTCTGTACTCTTCTGGCAGCCTTTCGTCAATGTATTTTCTGATGTTGTCCTTAGATTGTTCTCTAATATGTGCAATATCTCTAGATATAATTGACCTATCTACTTGCAACACTCTTGCAATTTCAGATTGATTGCATTCTCCTTTACTTAACAATTCCATTACTTTAGCTCTACGCCATTCAATTTGTTGTTGTTGCATCTTTGAACTCAAATGTTGCAATTCACCATGCTCAATTCTTTTGAGTGTTGCAATTTCACGCTAGCGATATTTAGTGAAAGTCATCTTTATTTCTTCTTCTTCTTGATAACCTAATCAAGATGATTTTGTAACGTTATCAAACTATAGTAACAACAATAATACTCCTCACCATAGTTTCTTGATGAATACAGACATTACAATAGCACCATCATCTAGTAGAATCCAACGGATACGGTTAAGGATATGTCGCTATTTGCAACTGGTTTGGTTGGATTTGCTGGAGGAGGATTAGTTACTGCAATGTTCGGGGCATCATTAAGTAGTTATAGATGTCCACAAATTGCTCTGTGATTGATATACAGTACGATTCTCGAATACTATTTAGTGCTTCCTTTTGTTGCATTCAGGATTAATTGGGCAATCTCATTTGGGTGGGATACATATGATGCATGGCTAGCGTTGATCGATAAGTGGTAGCATTCATTTGTTTTGCGAAGAGGCGCTGTGCATCAGGAGGAATCATGTGGTCGCTGTCAGACACCTGGTACCATGTTGGATGTTGCTTCCAAGCTGGAGGGCCAGATTTTTCAGTAAAAATTGACTGAGTAAATGGCTTCTGCACAACTGCCATGATGTGAGCTTCAGTCGCATCCACATCTTGAGCAAAGGCTCCGTGGAACATGTCTGGATTTATGTAAACAAACCCTCCGCTATCTAAAATCAAAAAGTCTTTGGGGAACTTTGTGACATCGACGAAATTCGAGAGCGATTGACCCTCATCTGGAGCAAAGGGAGCAATATAAACAAGTCCTGTGACGTTGGGATTATTATAATGCAGCATTTGTGATCACAAATCCACCGTATGAATGTCCTACGAGAGTTACTGGTCCGCCAATATGGTCGATTGCTCGCTTAACAGTAGCAATATCATCAGCCGCAGAATGGAGAGGCATTTGTACAGCGATAACTCTGTGTCCTGCTTTCTCTAGAATAGGAATTACTTTGCCCCATGAGGAGCCGTCAGCCCATGCTCCATGGACTAGAACGATATTCGTAGCGTTTGTTGTCATACTCTGTATTCCTTGAGCTTGCATTAGTGTCTTATTCTCTGGGCTAGCCAAGCCAAAATATGTTTTTCTTTTGCATTTTTGTTTTAATTCTCTTTGTTATCAGCTTGTTGTTGTCCTCTGTTTAACACTTGTTGCTCTTTTTCTTTCGTAGGTAAATGTACTGGAGGTAGAACTTTCTCAATATCCTTACGCATCGATTCGAGCCAAGTTAAAATGACAACTATTACAACTCCACAATTGAATAGAGTGAGTATTATCTAAGCTATGACTTTCGAGTTTTAAACAGCCAGGTGACTTACAATTAGGGCAGCAGTATAATGGCATTTTTGTGAGCTGATCAACTTAAACTGAACCAATGTTACTATCAAATGTACTAATTTGTTGTATTAAAATATTGCTAATTTGTATTATTAATTTGCTATTATAATTTTAAATTGCTTAGATGATCGCAAAATCTAGATGAAATAAATATGATTGATGAATATATCATTTGACCTTGTTTAAATGATAGATAAGGTCATGAATGCATTGACCTTTACGTTTGAGCCTTCGTCTAATAAAATGAACTTGGTTTTTCTAGTCCTTGTTTTGCAGGGAGTCCACAAATGTGATTAAAGGCAGCAATATCCTTTAGTTCTTATATCTTCAAGCCCATGCTGTCTGCAAATATCAAAAAGTCTGGTTTGTTGTTGTTGCTGCTGCAGCCGTGGATTAGATAACATACTCTTCGCGTTAAGAACCGTAGCTTTCATCACCGCTATAGTCTGCAAATTTTAGTCATAGTCTATTTATCGACGTCAACGCTTTGGTATATAGTATTGGTTAACTATTCTACGAGACGCCACACAAGAACAGCCAAGCGGTCACGTCAATCAATGCTAAGGTATTTGAGTGTGCTGAACAATGAATTTGAATGAAATCAAAGTAGAGTATGTGATTTCATTTAGCGATGCTCTTTTTGCATTTTCTATCACTTTTATGGCCTTATCAATTCAGCTGCCAAATTTCCCTGGCGACATCATAGAGCCTGAGTTAACAAGAAGGTTATCTCAAACACTAGTACCTAGCATAATTCATTACATAATCAGCTTCCTGGTAGTCGGAACCTATTGGATTAGCTACCATAGAATTTTTGAACATATAAGGCATGCTAACGTTACTTTGGTGTGGTTAAACTTGCTATTCTTGCTCTTTATCTCACTAACAGCATATTTTACTGGTCTTCTTACTACGTATGGTACCCATGAAATAGTTGTAATAACCTTTGCTGGTGTTATGCAGCCTGCACTGGCATTATGTTATGTATAATATGGTGGTATGCTACACGCAATAGACATCTAGTAGATAAAGATATACATCCAGATGTAGTAAAATATTTTCTTTTAAGGAGTCTTGCTTCTCCTGTTATTTTCCTCATCTCAATTGGAATTTCATTTATTAATATCCAAATAGCCCAATTTTTCTGGGCTTTAATATTGCCAGTTGGCATTATAATATACATGAAACATATTCCTCATCTTTCCAAATTGTAGTTGTAAAGAATATCAAAGCGTAGGCCATTTTGGAGAAACACTTGCAGAGAATGCAAGAATCGATAACGAAGATGGATATGCGTTATGGGTAGAGGAGGATTATTGTTCTCTACCAATAGTCATGGAAATAGAACACGTGCTGGACAGATAAGTTAGTATCATAATTTAGGCCAGCTAACCCCTACGTCTAAACACCTCGAAAACAACAACCACAATTTACAAACCAAACCTTGAAGTCACTATTATTATTATGCAAGTAAAGGAAGGCTAACTACTAGACTCAACCTTCCAAATTAAACTGGCATCTTTGGTGGTCAGATCAAATTTGTTAGAGTCAATGAGCTGTAGTTTCCAGCAGTAGGGATCAATCAGCAGTATTTAGGTATAAGCAATTAAATTCAGTTTAACCAATTTTAAATTTGCCATTTACAACGAAATGAAGTTGTGACAGAAATTTGATGTGAATACAAATTTTCTAGATGCGATCTGATGTACGACAGATGTACAGCAGACAGGATCTCATCGCGAGTTTATGTGCCAAAAGACACTCTGGTCGTGTCAATGTTGTTACTACGAGTATAGACAGAATGACATTTTTAAAGCCTGTATTTATTGGCAACGCATTAATTCTTTCCGCAAGAATAAACTATATAAGAAGATTTCGGATGGAAGTTGAAGTTACCGTAGAAGTGAAAGATCTGATGATGTAGAAGGGTTCATACAGGAACTGCTTTCGTTACGATGGTTGCTCTTGACAAATATGGAAAGCCTACAGAAGTACCCCAATTTAATCTTTGAAGGAGATGATGATAAAAGACGCTTTCAAGAAGGTGAATCAAGGATGCTTTCTAGGTTAAAAGAGGCTGGCAGAATTTAACTTAATGAAATACAAAAGAGTATTACGGTATTTCACTATTTTCCTGTGGTGGTAGCAGCATTTTAACGTCAGAGAAAAAGCGATTCAGAAGCATAATTCCATTTACACAACATTAGTCTCAAGCTTTAAGGTAAGGACTACGAAGAAATTTTTCTGCCACCAAAGCGTTAATGTCAGTTTTTTGCTGGCGGGTAACTAGTGGTGATGCAAAATTGACCATTTGCATCAGCGCGAATATCTGACATTGGCTAAGTAAGGAATAGTAGCAAAACAACAAGTATAGCAAACAACAACAACAACAACAACAAACGAAATAGTATTCAAGATTTATAGACATCAAGCCATCTGCCAATAAGCGTTCATACAACGAACGCTTTCTTCTGATTTTTTATAGTATGTTACAATGCACCTATTTTACATTAACAGAGAGCTGCCGCTTATCTTTAAAATTATTTGTTGGGGAGATATTATTTTTGATGACGACGATGATGATATTGAATATGATTCTAAGTAAATACACAAGTATCTATCTCCTTGTTCTGTTAGTGGGGTTATTACTAGGTATACATTATTGTCAATGTCTGATAGGTTAAAATGAAAAATGTTGTTGTTATTATTGTGAACATGGTCATGAAAACAATATTCTGTTCTACCGTTTTATCTTAGAAATACATGGAGTCTGAGATCACTTGCAAAGTGTCTGACAGAAGAGCTGAATGACATTCCAATCAGTTTCAAGCATCTTCTGGAGCGAATAATAAAAGATATTAGGTAGTTAGATGCAAAAGACCAAAACTGGAACTGCAACATGGAAGAGGATTATGAAGAGGGAAAGAAGAAAGTGAAAAACTACAAACAGAAAGCTTTAGTGCTTAAAAAAAGAGGTGATGTAGTAGCATTTGAAGATGAGACTATTATAACACAAAAACCTTGTATCGAAAGTCCATGAGTTTTGAAGGTGAGCAACAAAGGATAAAACATATGGTAGTAGAAAGAAATTATCAATATACATATCCATGCTATGGCCTGAACAGAAAATGATGTATGATTTCTATGACAGAATGGATTCCACCAATACGATCGATCGTCTAGAGAATCTCAAGATAAATATTATGAAAAATGATTGGTGGAAAAAATTGGGCTCATATGGGATAATGCTTCATATCATGTAAGCCAAATGGCACGAAAAGATATCAATGCACAGAAAGAAGACTGGCTTACTACAATCCACCTACCAAAGAGAGCTCCATACCTAAATCCAAATGAAAGGAAAGTAAACCAGAAAATAAAGTCAAATGTATGTGCAAACAGATTCTATGAAAATATCGAAGACAAAAAGCTGCAGTATCTGAATATTTGGATAGAGGATTTGGAAAATGGTATGACGACATTAGTATGACACTTGACTTATTCGCAAAGGAAAGAGATGGAAGGATTCTTTTAGAGATAAGCTAGAGAATAGGCCTAAACGTAAAGATGCTCCTTGAATATAATAGTAATGATACGATGATGATGATGACTGAACTTGCTACCTTTACAGCTGACCGATCAAATGCATGAGTCGTGACTGCTCATCACCGGCATCTGTTACAGGGACTAGGGCTACATTTAGCTCGTCCAAACCTGCAGCCAAAAGTTCGGTAAATCGCGCAGCCACTGTGGCTTCATTTCCTGAGATTACCAAACTGTCTACAAGAGCATCGGGTACCGACGTCTGATCGGATGTTAGCGGGAAACCTGCATCAGAGAACATTTTGGCATAGAAAGGAAGCTTGGCATAGAAATCAAGCATTTGATGTCCTGCAGCCAAGACAGAACCCCGGTCCTCACTAAGTGCTACTGATATATGTGCAACCAATGGAGGAGGAGCTGATCGTCCAACTGCAGCTGCTGATGTGCGTAAGGCCGGAATTCCAGTGCGAAGCAAATATGGAACAGGACACATCCATGAAAGGGCTCCATCAGCGATTTCTCCGGCCAATTGAAATGCCTTCTTTCCTAATGTTGAAATTAACACTGGAATCTGTGCTGTACGTGGGAACGTCACTATAACATTAAAGAATTGTCCGTGATGATCGACCTTCGCTTCCCATAGCGCAGCACGTAGCACATTCCACATATTCGCGCAGGTGGGCTAACGGCGTTGTCTGTGGCAAGCCATAGATGCCCTCTATGATAGCTCGATGACTGGGGCCTATTCCAAGGCGCAATCGACCAGGTGCAATATCATATAAAGCAAGAGCCTGCTGTGCCAGAACGAGTGGATGGCGTGGATATGTTGGCACAATGGACGTTCCTAAGCGTATTGTAGATGTTTTTGTTGCTGCTGCTGCAAATGTCGTCAATATGTCTGGCGACCAAGGTGATTGTACCATCCATATTTGTCGTACTCCGGCAGCTTCTGCTGCAGCAATAGTTTTTACTGCAGCCGCCGCATTCGCGCCATCCACGATGAGTCCAACGCGTTCTCGTGTTGGTCGCCAGACTTGAGGGAACTTGAAAACCCGAATCTTTTGTCACATTTTCACCTCTGGCTGTATTATCCATCTATCCGGTCTGAGTAGGATTTCATCTTGAAGCTTCACTCAAAATCTACTATTTTAACATTAAAACAGCCCAACTGGTCCTGTTCATTTAATAGCTCATCTGCATCTTCTAGTTGGGTTTGCTAATTTCTTTAGCTTTAGAGCTAGTAAGCAAGAAGATGAGAGAAGAACTAGAACAAATTACGCATAATTTACGAAAAGAGCACAGACGTCGTTAATCTTAATCGTAATAAGTATCTCTATCTCAACTACTCTTGCAAACTTAAAACTTATCAATGCAAGAGTAAAAAACCATGAAAAAGCTTGAAGGAAAAGTCGCAGTCATCACAGGAGGAAGCAGACGGCATAGGCCTCGCCACCGCACAGCGGTTCGTCAGAGGAGGGTGCCTATGTTTTCATCACCAGTCGCCGCCAAAGCGAACTTGATGCTGCAATAAGGCAGATCGGCCTTGACCGATGGGAAACTAACCAACCAATTGCTATTATTTAGATTGAGTAGATGTGTTGTTCACACCATTAAGCAACTTCGATGCATCTTTTTTTCCTTGATTTATTAAATCCTTAATAGTCTTGGAAGTAAAATCTGCTCCTTTGCCAGAAACATGGTTATCATAACCCCTGTGTGGAATTCTTCATCAATGCAAAGATCTCGGAGCAGCTATTAAGGAAATGAGCTCTACTTTTGAACATGTTCACCTATTTCCATTTATTGGTTGTCATGTCCTTCCCTCATCTATTTCATACTATCAACGGCAAGAAATCAAATGTGGCAACGATAATTAAAAAACTTGATTTGTTGTTGTTATTTCCCCAATTTGCTGTTCTTGTTTTCCTTCACCTTCTTTATCGGATTTTTCATCATCATAATCATAATCTGGCCCCATAGATTCTTTGTTGTCGTCTTCATGGCCTGCTGCTATCTGAAGAAGGAGAATAAGAAGCGAACTTTTTATCTGCTCTTCTTTATCTTTACCTTTGGACTTTTCAGATTCTGATACAAACCTAATGGCATCGTCAACTACAGTAGCATTAGTTAATAGTTCAAGCTTCATAGAATAACACCCTTTAGCCAAAGACAATGCCTTGCATCTTTTTTTATCCCTTTTTTGACTTATCAGATAACTGGTTTTATTAAAATTACTCCCCAGAAGCGATTACCTAATTCAATTGGCCGATAAATTGATAACATCTTTGTACCACTAACTGTTTCAAATGTTGATCCTGTATTTCCCTTTCTTACTGCTTTTACACTGTTAAGATAACTAAGGTCTTCTAATTTAGTTGAAGAGATATTATCGTTATTTGCAGCTGAAGAAGAAGGAGAATAATCTACTATTGCTGTACCGTTATGATCAACAATAACTATTCTTTCATCATTTGTAAGATCCAAGTTTTTTATGCTTCCCTGTATGTCGAGTAAATCTAATATTCCAACCCAATATCCAGAAATGAGTTTATGGCTATTGGTGGCTTTACTATTAGTAGTGTTATTATCTTGAAGAGCATACACCGGAGTTGCTATCGCTATCGCCGGCGCGTGAATGGAAGCTGACATAAATACTGAACTTATGTAAGTGTTGTTAGTAGCTGTTACCCCTTTATACCAATCTCTATCAGCATAGTTTAATCTAGGAAGTTGTTTTTGATCTGAAAATGGCTCTCCAAAGTATACGTCTGCATCTGGGGTAAGAAAGTATATGTTCCTAGTATCCTTATCTCTTGCCAGAATGTCTTGAGCTGATTTTTCTTTTTGGTAAATCCATATTGGCTGGAATTCCCATGTACTTTTTAGTTATAAAATTTGCAGATGAAAAATTTTGAATAACAGGATCCTGGCTTGTTATCTCCAAAAGGTTAACTGCATCATGCAGTCTGTTTCTAACCATATCAGCCAACAGTTTTACGACATTGTGCTGTGTGGCTGTTGTTGTTGTTATTATCATCTTATTTTGTTTCTCAATTGTCGAACTCTGATTTGAAGGAGAAGAATAATGACGATAGCCATTCGTTGCATTGTTGTTTATTGTCAAATGATAAGTTGTTTCAAAATCCCATCCAGATGGAAATGCAAAGGAACTACTAATATTATTAGAGGTTCCTACTTCTGCTATCTTTGTTTGTTGTTGTACTCCTCCTTTAAACACTATTTTATGATTGCCAGGAGAAAGTGGTTTTAAGAAAACCCAATTGCCATCTGCTATTGCTTGTGTAGTAATATTAGATGGCATTCCAAGGATATTATTTTGAGGCAAAGTAAAATTGAAAGGTGGTGACTGAATGCGATATTTTTGTAGATTGGGTATAGGAACTCCATCCACACTTGCATTAAGTGTAGTAACTTGGTCCTGAATAATTTTGGCACATACACGTAATTCGGATAATGTCTTAAGCTTTGGAAATTCAGCAAAAGAACATTCCGAGTTCAAAATAGGAAATAAGATGGCTTTTCCAGCTGGAATATCACATTTGCGATTAACAGGATGTCCATAGGACCTGCTAAAAACCATACTGGACCATTTTGCTTTTGAGCACAATTTTTGCCTGTGTCGTCGTATGCAGGGTTGATATTTTTTGGTATAGAATAACCCCATTGCCACCATTTAGCAGTCCATTCTCCATAAGTTAGACCATAGGGTTTAGAGTTTGCTGAAAAAACTGCTATTTGGCTATTATTAGCATTATTATCATTAGCACTATTAAGAAGAATATTTACTACTATTAGTTTGAGACTGAAAAGATAAAGAAGGAGTCAGAACAATAATTGCAGATAAAACCAGTATAGATAGGCATGAATAATTGCTGTTGTAAACTCTTCTTTTTCTGATTTCTTTTTATTATTTGCATATGTAATTACTCTCCTATACCATACAGCAAAAATTATTCATACCAACGAAGTTATTGTCTGCTCATAACTATTGCTATATATCTCTATGGTATTACCAAATGGATCTTCACACAATACTATCTTGTATCCTTTATCTAGAACAATCTCCCAAACTTTACTGCGTTGTTTTCCTCCGCTGTATGAAATTTTATGACATAAATCTTCAATGTTGGGATCTGTTATGCAAATATGTGTGAATCCGGATTTCCAATATTCAAAGTTCTCCTGACGCCTTTGTGCTTTTGGCTCAATATATTCAAAGATTTCAAATCCTACGTGATTACCTGAACTTAGCCAAGCAATTCGCATTTTCTTTAATTCTGGACCATGAATATCTCTTACTGCTCTGCCTGTTAGAGAATCATCAGCTACAAATTCTACTGGTCCTGCTATCATATTAAATCCAAGAACTTCTTTATACCATTTTACAGCTTGGTCTAGATGGGTACACTAACCGCTATGTGATTTATTATCTTGGGATACACAATCGAAGAAGATGATGGTTTTGTAGTCGCATTAGTCCTGCTCATTGACATTCTATCTCCTCACACAATAATATCATTTAGCAATTATTCTTAACTTTTTCTTATTGTTTTCATCCCATGTAGGAATACACAATGATGTCACAGAGCACAACAGCTAATGACTCTAATAACAGCAGAGTGGTAATTGTCTTGTTTTGCTTAATCCAAAAGACGTTATGAATTAACTAAGATAGGACTGGTTCTTCATCTTCTTTTTATGACAGAGACACAAGTTGAATAATTAATATATGTTGTCTGAACGTATTCTAATACAAGAAGAGCGTAGATATCTATGGGTTTGTGTTATGTGCAACCAACATACAAGTACGACAAAACGAGAAAATCAGATTCATAAGTCAGAAAAACACAGAATATAACTTTACGTTTGTTAGTAAAATAACGTTTATCAACGACGGTTAGACAACGCTAATTTAGATTGGGACACATTCTGGCATTTCATAGACGAATACAAGGAAAGAGCGATCCACAGTTTTGCAGATTCAGGGAGAAATTATGAGTTCAGGAGAGATTTATTTCCCCTAATTAATATTATATTTGAGAATACTCCATATACTGAGATCGAAATGTCTCCTAAGAAATGGTTTTTAGGAGGGGTAATATCGCTAGGAACATTTCTAGGACTTATTGATGGAAGCAATGCAATATTCACATTAGGAGGGTCATTGTTATCTTTTGCCGGTGCTAGTGTTTGCAGCTGGTTATGGAGCAATTGCAGCACTGGGCAAAGACAAAGATAAAAAATAAAAAACAACAGAATTTTAATCAGTTTATTCATATGGTTGAGGAAGGATTGAGTCAAAGTGACTTAGTTTCCAAAAGTACGAACTAAAAATGTTGGAACTACTCCTGTATCGTCTATGTCGCAGAGTTGTAGTAGTAGCATTAAACACACAATCTTAAGAAATAGGAAAATGGGACCTTAAAATGCGACCTTATTTATGAGGCATGATTCTTTATCCATTCTCCTACCTTGGGCCAGAGTTCTCTATGAGCATTTCTTCCTATCATGAGGCCAACGTGTCCTGAGTTAAATTCAATTAGGCTCTTGTCGTGGCTTTCAGTCAATGCATTATTAAGGACCTTACTAGACCCTGGTGTTACTAAATCATCCCTTTTAGCCACAACATTAAGGAATGGCATATTGATATTTTTCAAACTGATAATTGTGCCATGATTATTATTATCGATATCATTGTTATCATGCTCTGCCCCTTCTATCCTCATTTTACTTTTGATAAGTAAATTTTTTTTATAGCATACTCTACAAATTCTCTATATATTTCACCAATTATCGGAGGGCTATCGTATAGCCATGTCTCTGTTGCAAAGAATTCTGCTATTGATTCTAAATCATGGGGCTGTTCAAAGAAGTGGAAATATTTATGGCTATATTCTATAGGGCTTCTAAGGGCAAAGGCAGCATTTAATAACATGCCAGGTACATTTCCAAACGCATCCAAAAGATAATCTTCCTTCATAGATCTAGTCCAAACAGAAAGCAACGAGTTATCAAGATCAAAATCTCCCGGTGTAGCAATAGTTATCAGATTCTTCACTTTTTCAGGATGCAGAGTGCATAAATTAGTGCAAGATCACCTCCCCAGCAATAACCAAACAAAGTTACCTTGTCAGATTTTGTGATCTTTCTTATAAAATCAACAGACTTGTCCATATATCTATTTACAAAATGTCCTATTGTCAGGCTCTTGTCATACGCAGATGGCGTTCCCCAATCTGTAGCAAAGATATCAAGTCCCTGGTTGAGCAAATTTCTGATAACACTTACCTCGGGTAAGAGATCTAGAATATAGTGTCTATTTATGAAAGCATAGATTACAAATACCGGAGGAGGAGTATTTTGACTTTGCAAACTATTTTCTTTTTCGTATTAGTAGTAGAGGTTATGGC
This sequence comes from uncultured Nitrososphaeraceae archaeon, assembly GCA_963825865.1. GTDB lineage: Archaea > Thermoproteota > Nitrososphaeria > Nitrososphaerales > Nitrososphaeraceae > CAWGVG01. Next base: position 14,840 of record CAWGVG010000015.1, read on the forward strand.
CTATCATAACGAAATAGCGAGTACTTCTCTAGCTCGCAAATCTTTTGTGAAGGAGTGCGATATAATGTATCCCTGATCGGCTCCACAAAATCATTATTCCATGTGGAGAATCTGTTAGATAAATGCTGATATGCTTTCCCTATACCGATAGTTTTAGCTAACTCTGAATAGCTGGCTATGGTATCTGAAAGTGTATTGACGAATCTTTCTTCCCTGAACTTTTCATCAAAGAGCTTGCGAAATTTGCTTCTTAAGATTTTCTCTAATTCAGCCAAGTCCTTCCAAGACTTATTGTATTCAGAAATTGTACCAAGATATATTGAATATGCTTCAGCAAAAGCGTTAAACAATTCTGTGTTAAATTGTGTTGAGTTTGATAATGCTCTGCTAAAAGCATTAGACATATTTATAAAAAATCTATCATATAAGGGAAAAATATGTTTCTATTGTATTGTATTGACGATAATAGAGGTTTGTCCATTAGATGTTCTTCTAAGGAAACCCTATTCACGAGTTATTTTAAAGTTCGTAAAAATGAAGAAAAGAAAAATGTTAGTTTACACTTTAATATGAGCACGTAATTGAAATCGGAACTAACATTCAGGAGCATATTCAAGCATCATCTGTCATTCCTCCTATTTTTTCTATTTCACTCATCCAACAATCATGACATAATAAATGATCTCTTTTTGTCTCAAAGGCCTTACCGCATTTGTCGCATTTTTTCAACATAGTATGTCATCGTTACGAATGATTCCCTTGCCCTATCATGAAATGCCCCTCACACTTAACAATTGGTGTTCGAATTTTTAGTAATATCAAAGTCTGTATATTCTTAGGCAAAAGGTAAATCCAGACAAAATTAGCCTCAATTAGCTATGGTTATGGATATCATATATCTTTTGAGCGCTAAATACCCTAGTCGTAGACGAGGGAGAGGGTAGCAGAGTAGCAGAGTTTTTCATTTTGTTATCTGCATAGATTTGAAGTAAGACAATTATTTTACCACCAATACAGGACAATGTGCATAAGTTACAACATGTGATGCAACACTTCCAAGTAATAGTTTCTTAAATCCTGATTTTCCTCTTGTTCCAATTACAATTAGGTTAATATCATTTTCTTCAGCATAATCTACTATACCTCCTGCTATATTTGTAGAAGAAATAATTTCTGTTTTTATCTGAATATTCATTTCATTTGCATTACGTTTAACTTTATTCAAATATTTTTCTCCTTCCTTTCTCATTGTTGTCATAAACTCTGATGTTTCATGTGGTCCGAATAAATCAACATCAGCACTTATAACATGCAAAGCATAAAGTTCTGAATTATTATATCCTTTAGATAGAGAGATAGCATAACTGCTGCATCCATTGAGGCATCAGAGCCATCAATTGCAACTAATATTTTGGAGAATATCGTTTTTTGACTAGCACCAGTAGTAGTAGTTGACATATTCATTTTTAGTTAAAAACAAGCTCTAATTAAAATTCATATCCTAAAATAATTACTGACATTGAACATAAGCAAAAGTTAGTAAATGCCATTGCCAAGCATTAATGATGGTTAAGTCTGAATGAAACGTATAATACTTACTCAAGCATTTAATTCAACTCATCCTGATTCTCTTTCAAATCAAATCAATGATTTTTTAAGGGAAAATAATATTCAGAAGATAATAGATATTAAATACTCTTCATTTAAGAGAGACGATAATACTAACGATTACTCTGCACTTCTCGTATACATAGGAATGTCAGAGGAATAGATAAGCAAAAAGCAAAAGCATACACACGCTATTTCCAAAATAAACAAAAAGTGGTCTGATACCCATAGTGTAAATAGAGCAACGTCTATAGATGTTCTGTTAAATGAACACAGCCCTTTGGACAAACGAAAATATTGTTTAGTTAATGAACAAGCATCACTGGGCAATTTGCATTTTCAGATACTGCACGAGAAACACTTTTTAAAACTCTTACCTTGGAAATTCCTTTCAAACTAGTACTTCCCATGATTATTAAATCTACTTTTTCCTTATTATTGGCAACATCTATAATAACTTCAGCTGGATTTCCTATTACTACTTGGGGATTAACAGACATAGATACTATTGTCCTATCTTTTTTGTTGTTGTTATTTACAGGAATGCTTGACTCAATTCGTTTCTTCGTATCATCAAGCATTTTCAAAGATTCATTTTTCATATCTTCATATACTTCCTCGAAGAATTTCTTCATAGACTTGCCAGCAAGTATTCTTAGCCCAAAGTAGAGATTGGGAATACGAATATGAATTTCCTCTACTATGTGTAATAATATTATTTGTATACTTTCTGTAGTAGTTCCACTTGAAAACGAAATATTCAGCTAATTGTATTGCTTGTTGCAATGCATTTTCTGATTGTTTAGAACAATGCAGTTGATGAAGCAAGCCAAAGACTAAGATAGGACTTCTCTCCGCTAATCTTGATTTGCATTGAATTCAATTCCCTATGGCATGTCAAGACCCAACTCTTTTCATCTTAGAACCACATTTAGGACATGGAGCTTGTTTGTGTTGTGTTCCGCAACTCATACAGTAATATTTTAATGAACTATCTCCAAACATTGAAGATGGCGACATTGAACCAAACATTCCTACTCCTCCCATTCCCATTCTTTTCATCATTCTCTTTCTCATATAGAAGTTAAGCAAAATGAAAACTCCTATTATCACAACTAGTGAGATGGGAAATGGCACTAACATAGAGATGGTTATGCTGATGCCAAAAGATATTCCCAACCACATTATTTGGTTGAGTAGAAATTGCTTGTTGTTATTAGCACTCATCTTTTTTTATCCATCTAATACTTTCTGCATTTACCTAATTAAGGCTTATTCGTGCAACTATACAATTCACCTATGTAAGTAGACCAAGTTGCTATTGAATGATATTCACCTGGTACCCAAATTATGAACGATTTAATGGGTCAGAGGATGCTGCATAATATATTATTATTATAAGTTAGGAAGAGGAATCAAAGGTAGTGGTTAACGCTGTTACAAATGAAAATCCGATATACGGAATCCAAAAGAAAAGTAATGCAAGAACATGCTACTTACTGGAAAGGTCAGAGAGATGATGGTATAGCAATCGTCTTTGGTCTGGTACTTATTGAAGAGGTCCTTGGGGAGTAGGTATCATTGACGTAGCAAATGAATCAGATAGGTCCTTTCCTTTTACAGAAGGTGTAGAGAACTTGCCAGAAGAAAGCAAGAAGTCTTTGAAACTAGCTGTAGACGCATGGAAAATACGTAGTGGACTTGCACCTTGTGGGAGTCTTTATCCTATTTTCATACTGCTACTATGCATTATATGCAGAAGCAAAAGAAGGCTAATAGTATATTCATTCTGCTACAAAGCCATTTCACATACGGAAGATAAAGAAGCCATTCTTAGAAGTAGATACTTCAAATAAGATAACAACTGCTATCATACTATATCATAATGCCAACAGCTTATGTATTAGTTCTATTTGATTATAGTTACCCTGAATCTGAAATTATGAGTCAACTAAGCAAGTTGCCTTGTATAACAGAAGTGAACAGAGTAGATGGACCGTATGATTTTATTGTAAAGTTATCTGACGATGATATGGACGCAATAAGGGAATCTATAGGAAGAGATATGACTAGAATCCGTGGAATACAATCTACAGTAACATTGATTGCAGAGTGACTTCTACGCTTTTCAATTCCATCCTTTTTTTAGGAAGGCCAATTATATGCATAGATTATTGATCGATTTCTCTAGATTCAATTTTCTCTAATCTCTCTTCTAATGACTTTCATACAACAGCGTGTGCATGTATATAATTAAAGGTTATAAGAGAATTGATTAATTTTCTAAATACTCGTATACACGATACATACTTTCAGGATCAGAACGAGAAAGATATTTCCATTTTGTTGGATCGAGATTTACCTCTATAAACTTGCTATTGTTTAAAAAATCTTTATGATTCTGATGATGACAGAAGAATATTGTAAATAAATTCGCCAACCAATACCTGATTAGGCTTTGCAAGAGAGACAATCTTTGAAGCCAAGCTTATACTGGAACCAATTATATCTATGTGGGCTTTTTCTAAACTCTTTCCATAAAGCACTACTAAAGCATAGCCATAAGCCAATCCTATTCTTACTGTAATTTCAGGTAAATCATTTGCCTTAAACGCAGGATTAATAACTTCTTTTATGATTTCTAATATTGCTCTTGAACATTTTAATGCATTTTTACATGCTTTTACTTGATCATATTCTGCAGGAAATAATACAATAACCGCATCACCTTCATACTTGAATACATACCCACCATAACCTAATACAGCAATACTTATTTCTTGAGCAAAAGTTTGAACCATTAACGCAAATTTATTCTCTGGTAATGAGAGGCTCATTTCTGTTGAGTTATTGATATCTACAAACATAGTTACTAGATTTGTTTTACTGTTTACATGTCTTCTAAGTAATTTTTTGGATTCTTCGGTTGACATGTTAAGCTGAATACCGTCGATTAAGGTTTTAGTCACTCTAGCACGAATTTGATCCAATAAGGGCAGGTTGGTAAAACTCGTAGGTATCTCCTCTCTATATCACTAGTTAAGCAACTTTTACTTGTGAAACTATTAGTAACTTTAACTTGGCTATAGGCTTTCAATTTTGCTGATATCATAAGCAAGTATGCCTAACTTTCTAATTAATAGGTGATTACTTTGTGAATTATATTCCGTATCATCACAAATAGACAAACATCCTACAATTAATATATATGATATGCATCAGAAATCTGTATAGACAGGTTGATATTGTCAATGCATTTCATTAATTAAAATGTTAGCTGGAGAGAAAATTAGGCAAATCTTATACTCGGAAATAGAAGACATAGGTAAGGAAAAAATTCAAGCAAAGATCACTTCAAACATTGAATCATCCCAAAATTATATTCATGAAATAATGAATGAATGTATTACAAAGACTGACTTATGAATCAAGTGATGATTATGATATAACAATTGCAACTTTATGCGAGGCTCTTCTTCATTTTATGCTTACAATTTGTACTTTACCATCAGAAAGAAAAATCCGGGTTAAAAATGATCTTATTCTTGATGTAATTATACCAAATTTACAAAGTTTAAAGACAAAACCTGATAGATCAATTATTATTCAAATTATAAAGGATAAGATGGATTTGAATAGAATATTACAATTGGAATTCTTTCAGCCAAACCATGAAAATATTTGGTTGATATCTGCCAAACCACTTTCAACAACAAAATACACGACATACAGTGTATTCCCGATGCCGGATTACATAATTATTCAAATATCATAATAGACATAGAGAACTTTCTAAAAGAAACAGGGGATAAAAGCTTTAGATTCATTCATTAACATAAAATGGGTAGGCTAAGAGATACTTCTATCTTCTATTGCGGATATGATATTTTTAGTGACCACTTCACCTTCTCTTATCGCATGCTGTGCTGTAAGGAGACTTTTACATAGAAAAAATTTATGTAATCTCACAGCTGAAAATAGAGTCTACTTAATTGAGATAGAAGTATGGTTGAAAACGATGTCAAGACTATAAGCGATGCTCTGAAAAAAATCAATGTTGGTGGAGTTACTTAGCAAGAAAGATCAATGTTAAACCTTCTTCTTGCTTCTTTTCATTCATTTTTGATCAAAAATTCAATTTATCTTCTCTCTTTCATGCTTTTATGCTAGGCTGCAGTATATCCTTCCTAAGTTAATGAAGAGATTGATGTAATAATGTGTGTTTATTTATTGGCTATTTATTTAGTAGTAGATTCTGTGCACTTCATCAATTATAGCAAGTAGTTTATAATATATGCGGAGGAGCCATGGAGAAGAAGGTAAGAGTATTAAATCTAAATTAAACTATAGCAATTTTTCTTATTTTAAGTGATTTAGCCTCTCTGAAAAACAACCAAGAATCTGCTCAGTAATAGCTTGGATATTCTTTTAAAATTAAACTATTTTTCCTGATTTTAATATAGCAAAAATTAGACTAGATCCCATATGTTATATCTGATATCATTGTAGTTGGCTAAGTATTCTGTTAATAAGAGTGGTATTCGATTTTATGAAGTTTTAATTCTTTAAGGCTTGCAAACAGTCTTTTACATTTTTCACATTTCCATTGGTTTGCTCTTGCCTGTTCGTAAGTAAGATAAGTAGCTTCTTTGCTCTCATATTTTTTTGTTGTGAAATTGTAGATAGCTGGATTATAGTTAACTTTGTATTTGAGCTTCATTACATCTATCATGGTTTGAGATTAAGGCCTACTGTCTTAAAAACCATACGTCGATTCTCTAAATAATATTATTTTGTGAAAAATAATATAATCTTTTTCTTAAGACTAACGCGTTAAAAATAGTTATGGTTTCATTTACAATTCTGCTGCCAGTATGGAAGTTAACTTTTTGAAGCCCCAATAACATCTAGAGTATTACACGTCAGATGGCACACAATGAATAGAGCAGGAGAATTTCTACTGGTTAGTTAAGTTTTTCCTTCGGTATGATTGTTTTTAAATCAATAATTTCGCTAATGGTGTTATGTCATAGTTAGCGATGGCGGGATGGGCTTATTAAAATAGGTGTTTATGGGTGGCTGTCAAAGGAATAGGTATAACATGATAGGCATTGAATGGAATTGTCTGAGGTTTGATTTCGTTGATAGAAACATTAGGTTTAATAATAAATCAAGAAATACTATTAACGTATTATATTGGGCCTCACAAACCGTATTACAACTTTGGTGAAGCAAAAGGTTAACACACTTCTTGACAGATATGAAGATCCTAAAGAAGCACTCGATTATTCTTATGTTAAACAAAGGGAAATGCTAAACAATTTGCGTAGGAACATTGCTGAAGTAGTAACTGCCAAAAAACGACTTGAAATGCAAAAGATAAAACTTTGGGATAATATCCATACACTTGATGAGCAGTCCCGACGTGCTATTGATGCAAATAGAGAAGATTTAGCAAGACTTGCATTAGAACGAAAGAATGCAAATATGTTACAAGTACAAAGCCTGGACAAACAAATAACAGATATGCAGTCGGAACAAGAAAAGCTTGAAGATACAGAGAAACGTCTGTCAGCCAAAGTTGAAGAATTCAATTCAAAGAAGGAAGTAATCAAAGCGCAATATTCTGGCAGCTGAAGCTCATGTTCGCATTAAAGAAAGTGTAACAGGAATTTCAGAGGAGATGACCGATGTTGGTATGGCAATGAATCGAGCAGAAGAAAAGACTGAAAAAATGAAGGCAAAGTCCCAAGCTCTAGATGAAATGATAGATTCAGGTATTCTCACAGATTACACCTCAAATAAAGATGATGTTATTGAAAGAGAATTAGAAGAGACTACAGTAAAAGGATCGGTTGAGGAAGAATTAGCAAAGTTAAAGGCTGAGAAGGCACGTAAAAAGAAAGTATCATCTGAAGAGGAAAAAGAAGAAGAAGCTGCTCAAGTGGTCCAATAACAAGGGAGCAACCTAACCTAATACAAAAAGTAGAGACTCTGATACAACAAGCAAGTAATAATCACAACCGTGTTAATAGCAATAACCGAACATTCTGAATTCTAAGTACGGGATTCCTATCAAACACCCATACACTAACCAATCACATCATTATTACTTGACAACAACAACAAGAAGGAGAAGAAGAAAAATATGAGTGATATTGCAGGCAACACGGGAACAATATTTGGAGTAAGATGATATCTAGACAGTGGAAAAAGAGAGACTAGAAAATCAATAGGGGAAGGAGAGAACAGCTCATAACGAAATATTGACTGAACAATTGGTATGAAAAATCCTCAGGAAGTAGCAAGGAAATACTAAAACATCATATACTTTTCCATAACTGCTCCAATAACTGCCGCGACAGTAAGCCCATCTCTACACGAAACCATCATTTGTCGCGATAATAAGAATTGGATCGATCCATGAGTTGTCTAGTTTTTTCAAGAATCCTAAGGTACATTTCAATGAGTTCGATCTTTTGCTTCTGAATTGCAATATCTTTCTCGGCTACTGTTTCTCTTATTAGGATCAAAAACTTATCTTGAATTATATATTCCGCTCGCTTCTAATCCTATTTGTGTAGATTCTGATTTATCAAAATTAATAGGTTCTGACTTAGAGGGATTAGAAAAAACAGTATGTTCCTTCTGTTCATTTCCACAATTAACACAGATAATCTTATCTTTGAATCTGACCTGAACTCCCCCACATTTGCTACAAGGTTCACTAATAATAGATCCACCTTTTATAACCAACTCAGCTCCCTTCTTAATAGTCGCTGATTCATTAGAGTCTTTTTTTGATTCGTCAGGCATAATAACTAGTGGAGATTAGTCTAATTTCTATTTAACTTATTCTTGATGTTTATCCATACTAAATATTATTTTCAAGCGTCGTAATATACTCCTTGTAAGCCTTTACGAGTTTTTGATATTGTTGTATAGCTGTGCTATATATTTTCAAAAGTTCTTCAGTATTGCTAGTTAACTTAGAATGGTCGGAGAAATCTGATATCTTTTGTGTAATGTCTGCTAATTCTTTTTCATATGCGCTAATACTGTTCTTCTGTTGAGTTAGTTCGTCTGCTGGATTGTTGGACAATAAAGTTAGTATCAGGTTAATGTATTAAAACTACACTGAAAAGTTTAGTTATTGGGAGAATAAAAATCGTAATAAAGGTAATAAGCTGGAAGGGGCTCAAAGTTGAGTGATTCGGTCTTTAGCAAATATCCAAGGTATAATTTGCCTGTCTTACGGATTTATTAAATGAATTGAGTCTTTACATTAATTATTATAGGTACATACAGCCCTGTCGTCGTGTTCAAAAAACCTCAATCCACAGCATCATTAATAATGAATCTTCATTCTAGAAAACTTTTATCAAATATTAAAAAGCGCGGAAAAGTACAATACAATATCTGTGTGCGAACAGGATATCTAGTAGGGTAAGACTTACGAAATATCTTGCCAGTATGCAGAGAAACCTCGTAGGGTAGGCGAGAGGAACTTTATTTCTGAATAAGGAGTAGGGGAATCTCACTGAACCTACAGGGTAATTTATTATTATTATAGATGAAGCGTTATTGATAGTATACGAGAGTACATAGAATCCCCAACAGTGGAGTATAGCCACGGGCCGTATATTTAACTACATTCTTTTGCTATTTCGCGAATAGTTTTACCTTGATTATAATAAAGATATTAAAACAAGTTTTTGTTGTGATCTTGTTAATTATCACATCTTTCTTTTTTGCTATATCTATTAATCCAAACGGCTATACCGACTGCCACCACCTGTTTCCATTTTGTTATCATTGCTCGTGACCAATTACCTCTGTGTTACCATTACTAATATGCGAGCTACATATACTACGTGAAAGTTTTTTTGTTAATAAGGGGGTGCTATGACCTGCTGAATTGTATTCTATAAAAGATATCTAAAGTGATATGTGGTAATAACACTCTATATTATGATTATATAAAACTATTTATATATATATCATATTTAATTGTACTATTGCTATGCTAAGAAAGATTATACAAGCTAGATTTACAGTAGCAATAGTAATACTGCTTGCGCTTGTAATGATGATTTCTTCTACATTTTCTGCAAATATTATTGTTGTCTATTCCCAAAAAGCACTAACAAACACAGTAATACTACCAAAGAAAGCTACAACAAATACTAGTAATAGTACATCATCGCCGTCACCTTCCATTACATCTCCTCCTAAACTTCATGCTGTTAAAATAATATCACCTGTTAAAGGTCAACAAGTGCCAATAGGGAAAGACCTTACAATATCTGGAACATCTATGGATACTGTGAATTCTGGTTGCCAGATAACCGTAACTGTTAATCGTGTAAAACCGGCTCAAGTTGCTACTGCAGGTGGTCCAGGGGGACCTGATGATTACTCAAAATGGAATTTTATAATTAGTCCTTCTAAATATACTAATATTAATCAAGGACAAAATAGAATATCAGCTAAATATACTTGCAGTAGTGTCAACACCGGCGTGTTGTCGTCTGATAGCGTAAACGTAACTGGAGTATCGACATTAGGAGGAGGAGCAGCAGCAACTACAACTACGACTGCCAATGCTGTTTCAGATACTCCTATCATAAAAAAATCTATTCCTGTAGGTAGTAACGCCACCATCGCAGGTCATAGCCCGAGCAGCAGTAGTAGTATTAGTAAAGCTAACAATAACAACAATGCTGGATCTCATGTTAGCAGTGTATTATCATCATCTTCCCACTCTCCAGCTCAGTTATCATCATCAACAACTTCATCAAGAGGAGTGTCAAAACAAGTAAAACCTACTCTCAATTATGAAAATAGTAATAATAATATACCAAATTTAAATTCAGACATATTACACATAAAAATAGCATCGCCTCTTGTAGGCCAGTTAGTACCCGTTAGTAGCAATCTTCTTGTGACTGGAACATCTTCAGATACTGCTTCTACCAATTGCAAAGTCTATGCTGGATTGAATGGTTATAATTTATATCAACCTGCTATAGCAGCTGGCCCTGGTGGAGTAACAGATTATTCTAAATGGTATTTTAAATATACTCCTACTCCTACTGCATACTATGCTATTACACCAGGCGGTAATACATTAATTGCCAAGCTAACTTGTAATGGCAACCCAAGTCTGGTAAAATATGCTACTACGGATATTACAGGGATAGTTGCAGGACTACCACCACCGGTAGTCATTGTCCCATCATCATCTGCCAGTACGGCTTATACCAGTTATGATCCAGTGCCATCAACATCATCATACACTACCCATTCATCTGCTAAGGTACACAAGGTTCATGATAGTAGCAGTAGCAGTGATGGAGGGGCTAAGGTAACGGTGCGCAAAGTTCGTGACAGTAGTAGCAGTAGTGATGGAGGGAGCAGTAAGGTAAAGATACATAAAATACACCCAGTAGTACATATCCGATCATCTAGCAATACAGCTCATACCAGTTATGATCCAGTGCCATCAACATCATCATACACTACCCATTCATCTGCTAAGGTACACAAGGTTCATGATAGTAGCAGTAGCAGTGATACTAATGGTTTAACTAATGATGATAATAGTAATAATGAAAAAATAACTCATAATCATATAACGAGCAATATACAGGATAGTAGTAGTGATGTAGGGGCTAAGATAAAGGTACACGACGGCAGCAGTAGTAATAGTGATGCAGGCAGTAGTAAGGTAAAGGTACACAAGGTACCTGATATTCATTCATCTGCTAAGGTACACAAGGTTCGTGACAGTAGCAGCGATGGTAGCGATGTAGGGGCTAAGATAAAGGTACACGACGGCAAGGATAATTATAATAACAATGATTCAAATGGACTTGCAAATAACATTATTAAAGATGTTAAAAAGAGTCTTAAAAATGGAGGAATAAACGTAGACTTAGGATGATCTATTTGTAGACTCTTTATTCTATACTGCATAAGTTGTACAAATTAAGGCTGTGTTAACTTATCGCACCTATGTAGATATTTAGTCTTTTAGAAATTGGCCAACTAATGATTATTATTTCGCATAAGCAGAATTAGTATACTAGATCTTGATTCAACCCCTTTGTGTGTGGTAGTTCTGACTTCAACTTTATGCAGACATGAGTGGCCAGGGTGGCCATAGTAACTTTCTATTATTATTATTACCAAAATTATTATTACAAAATCTAATCTAAATTACTGTATATTTCATCTTTTCAAACTGCTCTTAAAACGTAAAATACCCTGTCCACCCCGCCCAGAGCATTCATTCAGCAATTGCCATTATTGTATCAGGACCGTTAGGATTTTCGACCAAATAATAATTAGTTAGCCAATATCCTTCAGTTTAGAATCGCTTAAACCACATTCTTTGCATTTGTAAATTACTGTCTTTTCCAATTCTTTGTCTGGTAACATTTCTGATCCACAACAGGCATATTTCATTTTATACGCAAATGAATGTGGAGTTTTTTAAACATAAAAACTGGATGATCATGCTCTGATATATGGTTGCTGCTACACTATGGGCACAGTAAAATAACTCATTGAGCTCACAAGCTTAAGACCACTTGATAAGAATATATATAGACAATAAATGCATGCCATTTGTTGAGGTTCGACTAAAATAAAACAAAAAGACCGTCGAAATCGTGCAAACAAGGTCGTGAGAGAAAAGAAAATCAAAAGGCTTGTTGTAATTGGAGTCATAGCAGCTATAGCTATAGGTATTGGTATAGTTGTAGCAACTTCAAAGGTACCATTACAAGCTGGTGCTGTACCAACAATAGATGGAATACAATGTAACCCGTCTGAAAAATTTGTTTTACATAATCATGTGCATATTGATACTTTTATCAACGGTCAACGTTATACTGTTCCATCGCAAATTGGCATTATACCTGAAAGATGCATATATTGGCTACATACACATGACGATTCTGGAATTATACATATAGAGTCACCTATAGTAAAGAATTACACCCTGGGACAGTTCTTTGATATATGGGATAAGAAATTCAATAACTCACAAATATTTGATAATGTGGCTAATGGTAAAAATAATAATAATAATAATAACAATAACAATAATACGTTGAGTGTATATGTTAATGGCCAAAAAGTAAGCAACGGAGCAAATTATAGAGATATCAAGCTTAATGAACATGACCAAATTGCAATAATTTATGGCAAGCCCCCAACTAGCATACCTACAAAATATGAATTCCCTAAGGGATTGTGATGATGATAATAATAATAATAATAATAATCTTGATGACGATAATTCAGTTTGAATTGTAGCAACTTGTTTAATCAGCTGTGAATATATACAGCAAAAAATCACAAAATTATCATTAAAAACAACCCTGACGGATGTGGTATGCTAAATCATATCACTAGTGATTTGAGCACAAAATTACAAGAAAAATCAGCCGTCAGAGACGTCATAGTATCCATAGTGCTATATTGATATTTACTATATTGTATAGCATATACATCTATACTCCTTTACTATGATCTACTCCACATTCTGCGCAGATCCTGTCAGGACACGACATCATAAAATCACTATCAAATACAAATAAATCGTAGTGCCTGTAGCTTTGACTGGAAACAAAACGCTTATTTTGGCCTTTTGATAAATTATAATCAGATATCATTAACTCTCAGGTCAGATCCCTAGATTGTGATGATAGTAGTACTGTTCTATTTCGGCGTTAGCACATGATACTCTTTTATGTCCACATTTACAATTACAAATGATATTAAAGCCTAGACCTTCCCACATTCTATTGCAGTTTTCATGGACACTGCTTTTACATTTCGAGGCAACTGATGATTCAAAGAATATACAAAATAACATTTTATTTACAAAAATCGTGGCAAAGAACCTTGAAAACCATATTCAAAAAGCAAGAGCTATTCTTGAGGTAACAAGCAAATTACCACAAGTAAGAAATATGTCTTATGCTAATTTGCTAAATCAAACATTAAGCACATTACATGGAATACCTCAATATGCAGATAAAGAAAAAAGACATGTAGCTAAGAACATAATAGATAGTAATAGCGATTTATACAAAATATATTTTATTATGCCAAATGGAGATATGTATTTTCTTGAGCCTTATTCTACGCAACAGACTCTTACCAAAAACAACTATGCATTTAGAGATTATTTCCAAGGTGCAATTAAAACAAATGGTACTTATTTAGGAAATGTAATAATTGCTACAGCTGCTTCTCATCCCAGAGAAGCTGTGATTGCTGTACCAGTATATTCTCTAAAGGATAATTCTACTATTGCTGGAGTATGGGCTGGTAGTATTGATTTTAATATTTTAGATAAAGAACTTCAGTCACTCAATATTACATCCTCATCAGATGTTGGTAATGGTAATAATAATACACGTATTGTTTATCTAGATAGTAATGGACAAAAAATAGCAGATTCTGATATAAATAGAAGTTCTGAATCTTTTGCTAATCTGAATAGTGTTAAGAATGCTATAAACGGACAAGCCGGTTCAATAACCGATATAGTAAACAATAATACAAAGATGTTAGTAACATATCAGCCAGTCAAAGTATTTCATAACACTTGGGTTGTTCTTTTGATGCAACCAATACCACCACCACGACAATAATAATCAATCAACATTTTTTCTATATATAACAGCTATCATATAGAGCTGATAACAGGCAGTCGTTGTTTAATCTGACTCAAAAGAGTATAGCATATTGGGTTCGATAGTTTCTAGACCCTTTTCTTTTTTTATATGATAGTGGTAAACAGGACTTAATGAACTAATTAACACACATAGAACTGATCCCTATAATGATCTGAACCAATTAAGTAAAAGGTACATGGGTCTTCCTCTTACACCATCCCATTCTTCTATACTATATGTTACAGCACCGATTTACAGAAAATTAAGTCCGATCTCGCTTTGTAAAAATGGTCATTTGCATGGAACACAAATGCCATTCTTCTCTAAAGCCTTCTGATTTTCTCTTAAGCGTAGTATATAATTCTGATACAGGTGAAAAGGTCGGTGATTTTCATGAAATAAAATTCAACGACACAAAAGACATGAGATTTCATGAAATAAAATTCAACGACACAAAAGACAAAACAAATGTTTCTAATGCGATTGTATCCTTAGCTAATAGTACAGATTACATAAGGGTCTATATGAACATTAGACCTCAGTATTATTATTATCATCATGATGATCATCTATCATATTGCTATTACTGACGATCAGATTTGTCATTATATCATTATTATTCTTATATCCTGTTCCTGTTGTGTCTCTGTAAACAGCTTATAGAATTTATATTTCGCTTCAAGACTTAAAGCGTTCTTCGTTTATCCTATGCCAGAGATTGGCTCTAGCATTTCAAGCTATCTTACCGAAGTTCTAAGAAACCACCTTTTGTAGTTCTCTCAACCAACAAACTAAACTAACTAAATGTACTAGTGAATGTAGTTTCACTAATTATATCCTTAGCTGGGCTTGGTAATACTTCTGCATTATATTTCCTGCCAGGAGCGATAATGATCTGATTAATCTCTTGGTTTTTTGCAGGATACCAGTACAAAAGGAAATTCTCCTTGTCCCATTTCATTTCAGTGCTAGTGGCCCACACAGTGAACTCAGGAGAGTAGTGCATGTCATAGGGTATGTAAATTATCGTAGGTGCTTCGCATACTTTCCCCTTTAA
Source organism: uncultured Nitrososphaeraceae archaeon (assembly GCA_963825865.1). GTDB lineage: Archaea > Thermoproteota > Nitrososphaeria > Nitrososphaerales > Nitrososphaeraceae > CAWGVG01. The sequence continues at coordinate 30,200 of CAWGVG010000015.1, forward strand.
AATAATCGAAGCATACTTTGAATCGATATCAAAAAACAAGAGAGTCGGCTCTGATGAGCTTCGCATAGGATATGGACGTGCAACTACATCTATATTTCGTGGCTTTCTGTTAGGTCCCAAGAGAGAATAATTCTCCAAATTCCAATTATCCTTACCATCCTCAGTATTATACAGATCATAGTTCCATATAGTAGCATTAAGAAGAAATGCCTCCAGTTGATTAAATTGCAGGTTTAAGTACTCTCGCACCTGTTCTGCCTCTTGAAACGCTCCAAATTCTGTTAGAAACGGTATGAGTCCCCGTTCAGTGGCAGCCTGCAGTAGCTGACCAAAAATTATGGGAAATTCCATCTTGTAGGTGTAAATACTTTCAGGAATTTTTACAAACGAGCTGGCAACAGCCATTGGGTTGTAGTAATGAAATGAAAGAACTCCATTAGAACCAAAGGTGGAAATCGAGGACAGATCCTTTGGTAGATATGTGATCAATTTCTTGGAGACGATTTTCCTATCCACTAATGCCTTTTTTATAAAGTCCATATTAAATGACTGCTTTAGTGCAAGTGGGGATGCTCCGTAATTGACTGGCATACCGCCCTCGCCTGAAGAGATCGTCCAGTCCACTCGAGGTTCAATAAATATAAAGAGCTTGTTGTCGATTTTTGCAATCTCAGAGTTTATTTTACGATAAAAGTCCATAAGAAACTTGACTTCAAAGTCCTTTTTTGATATCATACCAGGATGGGGCTCATTGAAAGGTTCAATACCCAAGACCGCTGGATGTCCAAGGCCGTCGTTTAAGGACTTGAAGAATTTGGTGGTTAGCCCAATGGTTTTCTCAAGATGAGTGCGAACCGGGTAGTTTTCAAGACCCTCTTCTAGATTGGTCAAGTCATTTTCCCAAAATGACTTGAACGTATGTTTTAGTGACTTGTTTATCATGTATTTTATTTGCCACTTTTTGTCAGGAGGAGGAGAGGACTTTGGTGGTCTTTCACGTTCTTTATTATCTACTGCAAGTGTCCAGTCAGGGAATCCATCGCCTCCATAGGCTTCATTTGCTATGTCTTGGTGGAAATCCAAAATCACGTAAATATTTCTCGCGTAAAGCTCGTCAACTATTTGTTTCATATATGATAGATATTCCTTACCCTCTGGTAGAAGATCATCTAGAGTTGGGTTTGGTCGAGGTTCTAAAGCCTTCCATGAAATCAGGAGACGCACAATGTTGAAGCCCAGCTTCTTGAGGAGATCCAACTCCGGCTTTGCTAATTGAATTTCCTTCTTCAAATCAAGTCCTGACAAATCCTTGATTTCAAGGGGCGATATAGGAAGATAAGGAGGCAGCTTGCTTCGCCCTGCAAAGTTTACTCCTCGAAAAAGAATGTATCTCCCGTGTTCATCTCTGAACCAGGAACCGCTCTTCCATATTGCCTTTGCATCCTTGGCAGAAGACTCGTGATCAATCGTTTCAGAAAGTTTTTCCAAGGAAGTATTGCTTGAGTCTGTTTTGGAGTAGAGGATGAGCCCCTGACGCCTCCCCATCCTAATCCCGGCCAACATTACTTGTATTCCACTTACTGCTAGCGCTATTGCAGTCATTACTAAAAGCAGTGCTAACCCAAGTTTGGGATATGAAAGGACCAAGATAGATAAAGACGTTATCACTATCCCTGTTGCAAGAGAAGAAAAATCGTGCCATTCTTCTTCTTCTTCCTTCTTTTTCATGCCTCGGACCATTCTTATGATTCCATTAGCTAGTAAACCAAATCCAAGGAAGATGATTAGCCATTTTGTAGCAAATTCTGGGAAGAAGAAACCTGATCCAATATAAATGATAAGACCGGCACCTACTCCTATATTGATCAGACGAGATGATTTTTTGACGCCCTTAGCCTGCAGCCCACTTATAACCCTCTCTACTCCAAGTATTATTAGACCTATTCCAGTCAAGAAAAGCCAAATGTAAGCACCAGCTGCAGTTTTTGCACCGTAAAAAAGAACTACAACGGAAAGCACTAAACAGATACTGCCTACAGCTATCTGGAAGATCCAGAACCAAGATAACCTTGAAGCAGATTTGTATCTCTCCATTATGCCAGGTAGACACTAAAGATACCTTAAATAGTTTCTTAGTCTAAAAAGATAAAGCTTACCAGATCCTTTCGTATAATTAGCGAGGATAGCGTAAATTTTGCTTCTTAAGGAAAAAGCTATTACTATTAGATTAGGCTTCAAATAAATCCTACTGAAGTATCAGCAGCTACACTCATTCTATTTGCTTTTTTGGCTAGCTTTCTTCTCCTTATCAGAGAATATCATTATCTTGTTCTTCATTCCAACTATATCTCCTCAAAATTAATTGACAGAAATAACACCGCTAATTTTTCAATTAATTCATAGTTGATCATAACTTATAGAGTCGATCTATAACTTAGTTCAACGATATCTCTTGTGGTGCAGTTTCAATAAGCAGTTGAGATTCTTTAGTCTCTAAATCCCTAATCACATTAATAAGTTCATTACGCATTTTATTTTTCTGATCTAAAATAAGGGATCTTTTTAGTATTGTGCAATTTTAAGGCTGAACCTTCTTCAAGCAAATAATACTTTATCTGCATACCTGTTAGTTAGGCATGTATAAAAACATGGGCTTTAATAATATTTTTGTGCGCAAGTAATTTAGCTATCTGTTATCTAAAATAACTGTCATTTTGGTAATAAATAGTTGATATAAAAACAGAGACTGAACTTAAGAACAGAAAGTTGCAGTATCTGAATATCTGGACAAAAACACTCAGAAGATGGTATAAATACACTAGATATGACACTTGACTTATTGAGCTAAGATGCCAGTTATCTTATTAACTATGGAGGAGGAATCTTCTGCCCCAACCTAAGATCAATACTCAATGGATTCGAAAAATTTGCATTCTTTTCTGCATCAGTAAATATTACATTCGCTTTAACATTTTTTAACGTATTGTTTGTTATAGTAGTCGCAAGTTTAGATTGGCCTGAAGTAGAATTAATGATAAAACCTTTTGCAAATGAAGAGATCTTTATCAATCTTCCATTGGGTCAAGAAGGGTCTGTAACAGAATAATTAACAACTACCTTGATTTGATGTGTTTGGTTATTACTTGTAAGTGGCAAGAAATGCGCATAGTTTAGTTTTTGTGAAATCTCTTTACCATGGTATGCAAATGCCATATGATAATAATAATTATCATGGCCATAGTTATCACTACTATTTTCTATCATTAATTGTATTTGCTGCTGCATAGGACTAAAGAGAAAAAGACCAGTACTGACAGTAATTATAGCAGCAGAAAATATTGTTATTATTGTTATTACTGATAATATTACTTTTGTTGTTGTATACATCAGAGCATCAATACCATAAAAAAAGGAGAGAGATTGAAGGATTGTTATTATTATTATTGCATAATAATTGCTTCTTATTGTATCACTGACCCGTAGTTTGATTGCCGCCTGCTGTTTGATTCATTATTAGTCCCTTGGCATGCAATCTTAATAGATCACTTAGAATCTCTACACCCAGCAAGTTCTTTAGAGTTTCCTTTGCATCCATAGTTTGTATCTTGTCAGCTATAGCAGCAAGCACTGGATGATTTGACCTTATTTGAGTTATCTTCAATGCTATCAGTGCCTTTGCGATTTTTGTTTGATTTTCTGACATTCCTTGCATTGTTTGATCTTCTGGAGATGTCTGTGCCATTGCAACTTTTAAAGGAATGGTCAAAACAACTGCGCTTAATGATGCCATTAACATCATTGCAATTCCAAACTTCATTTTATTGGTCGTCATATTCAAAAGGCATTAGGATGTTTAGTATATTTCTATTATGACAATAAAATATAGGTTTAATATACATAATGTTTATATATAATTTTTAAAGTAAAATATAGCATACAGTGGTTCGAGATATCAACTAATAATAATAATAATAAAATGACTAATTTGAACGATTTATATAGTAATTATGATTTAAAAAATAATAATTATAATACTGATAGGTACAATGAAAAGAAGTTACTGAAAAACCTCCCGACATAGATGCTGCCTTTGATAGAAAAAAGTCAAGAACATGAAGATAATACGGGCCAAGAGCGGGAACAACAAGAGATTCAATATGAAAAGAGTTTAGAAGAGCGTCGACGTAAGAAGAAGATGATGATGATATCAGGTTAAGCAAAGAATAAGAAATACCAAAAGAAATGGCTCCTAACTATTCTCTATTAAGAATTCTATGAATTTAATTTTATCAGTTATCATATGCAAATATATAATCATCAAAAAATATTTCTCACTTTGCTACATGTTTTAATTCTTATGCGTATATTTGACATGTGCTGTTCTAGTAATACCTCAATTCTATCGCTGTTAGGATAACCGAGGAATTTTAGATACCTGCCAAGACAGTAAACATACCTTTCCTTTGTCGTCTCGCTCTTTATAGAGAGAAGAAAATTGTCATAAGCGAGAGTACTGATATTATCAATGGTTTTAGCTTCTACTGATGCAGCTTAGCGGCATCAGTAGGTGTAGGTGTAGGAGGAGAAGAAGATGATGATGATGATGAATCCATACCGCAGCATATAGACTATATGGCGTTTTATTTAAGCAACTATAAAGTCCAATCAAAGTATATTTATGGGAGCGAAATCCAAGATTTGTGTTAGGATGCCAATGAGGTATAGGAAGAGCCGGCTGATGAGGCTTTAGAATTTTTATCAGAAATATGATGAGGATTATGAGTTGCCGAGGCATCCTATGTCTTGCTTATAGATACACTCATCTATTATTTCGTTAAACCTAGCGAAGTTTAACTCATTAGATCTATATGCATGCTTTCTCCTGTATTGTTTTCTTGATCTCCAATTAGCACCACTCAATCTAAATATTCTGATTTAAACTAACACATTACTTTTGACTAATTTTTCACAAAAAAACTACTATAAAAAATATAATCATCTGTTCAAAACAATCCAACTCTGTGAGATGGTTAGTTTACGGATATCGCTGTAAGGAAGAGAGCGAATATTAAATAAAGTAAATCTTGCGCATAATTGATATTAGCGCTAACTTTGTGTAAGTTGGTGGAAGTCGAGGCAATTGTCAAAGAAAATTCAGATGCCAGGATCTGCACGCACAGGATTGGCATTGTTGTTTGTAGGAGCAATATTTGTAGGAATAGGAACTTATCTAAATAGAGGAGCACTTTCACTTTACGGACTGATTATGGTTATTGGAGGCTTTTCGTTATATATGATTTCTTCGTTTGTTGTTACAAGAAAGAGAAATAGGAGAAAAAAATAATTATCAATAGGTTAACTATCAAGTCTCCATAATGCCCAATGTTGAGAAATATACTCTGTTATCAAGTTAAGTTAATTTAAAACTACTGCACTCTTCTTAGCTGAAAATCAGTAATTAATAGGCTTATTTCAACAATATCAATTTCGATTGTCTATATCTTTGTATGTTTCTTATGTGCCTACAGGTTCTGGATTACTAAATGCTATCCAGTTAAAATCCACCACTTCGCCAAAACATGCTGTATCATTCATCCACAATCTGAAACCAAAAGATGGTTGTGTGTGATGTTGATAATTGTGTATATTGGCACTGTTAATTGCATCTCCCCTGCTTTCTCCTAAATCCCGTGGAGAGATTCTAGGGTCTTTACGTTGCTAAAGAATCTAACAAGCTTGGAGTTTTGGTTTTCCTTTTTCTTTTATGTAAAACGATACAACCGCAAAATCTTTGGTAACTATTAATTACATGTAATTGACTTACTATCTTCGCAAATCAAAGGAGCATTCACTTACTTTTGAATTGAATCGTGCTAGTAAATTTATTTTCGTTAGAAAGTTTATATTTTCATCAAATTATATGAGCCTAAGCTAAGAATGAAACACAAACGGGTAAAATTAAGTATTTCAATAGCAGTTGTTATATTTTTAACAGGGTTATCAAGTGTATTTATTGGAGCAGCAAAAGCACAACAACCACAACAGCCGTCCCAAAGACAATTGTCAATCTCAGAAAACTTGCCTTCATCATCCTCTTCTTCTCTTACAAAAATATTCAATCAAGTAGAAAATTCTGTAGTTCAGGTTATAAGTACTATTGAATCAGGCAATAATTCAAATCTGCGTATCATCATAAATGGTAATCCTATAACGCGAAACCAAACTGCATTAGGTTCTGGATTTGTATATGATAAGCAAGGGCATATTGTGACTAACAACCATGTAGTATCTAATGCCAGTAAGGTAGATGTAACATTTGTGGATGGAAACACATATTCAGCCAAGGTGGTAGGAAAAAATCCTTATAGTGACCTTGCAGTATTACAACTAACCGATAACTTCTCAGATGAAAGAGTCATTCCTCTTATAATTGCAAACTCATCTCAGTTGCAGGTAGGACAACAGGCAATAGCTATTGGTAACCCATTTGGTCTTAGCGCTTCTATGACAACAGGTATTGTAAGCCAAATAGGTCGCTTGTTGCCAACTGTGGATACACCTTACTCTATTCCAAATGGTATTCAAACCGATGCTGCAATGAATCCTGGTAATTCAGGGGGCCCATTGATTAATATGCAAGGAGAGGTTATTGGGATGAATATTGCAATTATTTCTTCTAGCGGAGTTAATTCAGGAGTAGGCCTTGCTATTCCTTCTAATACTATTACAAGAGAAGTACCATCGCTAATACAAAATGGAACTTTTATTCATACCTGGATTGGATTTATAGGCGGTAAAATAACTCCAGATTTAGCAAAACGATCAGGTTTGCCGCCAAATTATAGAGGTGTGATGGTAGTCTGCAATTCAAGCTGACAGCCCTGCGGCTAAGGCTGGTTTGAAAGGATTGAGCAATGAAACTACTAATGCTAATGGTGTTGCACGTTTAGGTGATATCATAATAGCAGTTGATAGTCATCCTGTCAGACAAATAGATAATATCATAAATTACATTGATTCTCTTTCTCCAGGGGATAATGTAAAGCTGACAGTAAATAGAGGTGGCAAGATAATGGATTTGACTGCAATTCTACAGCCACGTCCAGCATCGGAGGCAGCATCCTTACCACCGCCACAATAATCACCCCAACACCAACAAGATGGATAATAGAAATCAGTCTCTTGGCTACTGGCTTATTATTATTAAAGCAGGCATTCATTTGCTTTAATTCTGCTTTTTCCAGCCAATTGGTCAATCAATCATAACAGTTGGTCAACTTTGAATGTTAGTTGGTCAGGAGCTAGATAGCCGTAAGTAATTAATTATAACCTTTTACGTATCATTATCAATAGTTATGTATACTTTCAGGAAACATTATTAACCTATCCTTTATATGCAAAGGAAGGATCACAACATATGCAAAAAATAAAAAATACAGCTATAACAGCAGCAGCATCAACATCAAAGGTTAAAGATCTTGAAATAGAAAAAGAAATAGAAAACAGGAAGATTGCTTTAGCAACTGAAGGTTTTACTTCTAACATACACAGCTATGGTGCAGCCCTGTTAAAAGATAGATCCCGGTTATCCAGAGAGAATGCATTGACGATATGTGATTATATAATTGCAATGAAAAGGGAAATTAATCCCCGACTTAACACTATAAGGACTACAATTCAATTTCTGTCAGAACTGTCTAAGACTGTTGGAATAGATAAGAAGTTTAATGATATGATGGCAACAAATGAAGACATTTTACTATATTTAGACAGTTGCAGAAAACCAGAGAATGATGATCCTCTTCACAAATGGATTGGGACTTTTAACACAAAACGTATTATTTTATTTAGGTTCTTCAGATGGCTGCAGTATCCTGATGTTGCAAATCCTGATAAAAGAAATGAGTTATCTGCAGCAGAAAGGAAACCTGAATGCATAATGGATATTCCAAAGCTAAAAAGAAAAGAAGTTAGTTGTTACAAACCTTCAGATATTTGGACACAGGAAGACGATTTACTATTTTTGAAATGGGTTACAAGCAAACGTGATAGATGCTATCATACAATGTCTAGAGACCTGTCAGCACGTCCTCACGAGATTTTAAACCTGAAAATAAAAGATGTTGTATTCAAAACTGTAGACACAAAGCAATATGCAGAAGTCCTAGTTAATGGTAAGACTGGGAGCAGGCATATCCCATTAATACAATCCATTCCATACATCAAGGATTGGTTATCAAATCACCCAAGCAGGAATAACCCAAAGTCTCCTCTTTTTGTAAGTGTGGGTAAGAGAAGTATGGGTAGAAAACAACTTACACGTATGGGATTATACAAGATATATAATGACTATAAACATGTATTTTTTCCCAAGTTATTAGAGATCCAACTATATCAAATGAAGATAAGGAGAATATCAAAGCCTTACTTGCAAAGCCATTTAACCCATACATAAGAAGACATTCAGCATTAACAGAGAAATCAACTAAACTAAAATCCAGTATATTGAACCAGCATGCAGGTTGGACCATGAATAGCAGTATGGCACAAAAATATCTGCATTATTATGGTAACGAATCAAGTGAATCATTATTAGAAGCATACGGCATTGTTACAAAAGACAATATCCCAATTGACAGATTAAACCCCAAGATATGCCATAACTGTAACGAAGGTAATACTGCAGATAGTAAATTCTGTTCAAAATGTAAAATGATAATGAGCTATGAAGGATATCAGGAAGTACTAGAATCACAGAAGCAGAAGGAAGACGAATTAAAGACAATCAAAGACCAGCAAGCAGTAATGAATGACATGCTTACAAAGTTAGTTACAGGTCTATCTAATACTACCGATCAAAACCACCTTAACACACTAGCTCAATCATTAGCTGCATCAGGAATATTGAAACCTAAGACGATTAATAATGATAAGGATAAAGAAAGGTAATCAAAATACAGAATAAACGTGTGGGAATTCCAACACGATTTATCTATACTCTTATTCTATTATTTATACTAAGTGCATATATGCATCTTTTCTGAAAATAATGTTACCAAATATAAGTAACATATGTATATGTTACATTTTTCCCTATTTTTTCACTATCTTGAATGTATTAAATAATATCACCACTATCTATTACTTCGAATGTGCCAAAGTGCTTAAGTTAACTATAGTCGAATGTAGGATGAATGTCTTCAAATACATTACAAGTATTGAAAGCACCAAAACAAAAGACGAAAAGAATTGTAGTAAGTGAAATCAACTACAACAAACTGGCCGAGCAAGGAAAAGTTAACGAGACGTTTAACGATGTGATCACACGGATTCTAACATCTCAAAAAGACCAAAGAGGAGACTGAGTGAGTAACGTGACAAAATTATTTCTAGGAGCTGAAAGAAAAAGAAATGGTCTTAACAGAAACAGTACAGCATCAGCAACAAGCTAGAAAACATATCAAAGTTACCGAACATCCGACCTATTCCATGCTCTAGGATCTACAATGATGTTTTTGACACCATTATTGTAGAATGTCAGCATCCAGAACATAATCAATCATTATTAAATAAAAAAAGTAGTTAATGGAGAATTTTGAAATCAAAATGTTACAATTAATATCAAATAATAAATAATAATAAAAATAGTAAAAATGGTCGGGTAACCAGCCCGACCAAGCATACACAAGAACCACAGGCAGCAAACCACAGGGAGCAGGTTTGTTAAACCATGATTAATAATTATTCAGAGGAAGGCAAAAATAAACTTTCTGTTGATTCTACTAATTTTGGACCTGTTAGATTAGCCCGACAGGGAGGAGGAGCAGGAGATCCAAGTAATGACAGGATAACAACTTGTAATATTTGCAGAAACAATGGATTTCCACATGAAGCAATAGAGTTTGAAAAGGTGAACGGTCGAGTTTTGTCAGATGGAACACACGAAGTCGCATCATGGAAACTGAGGGACTATTTCACAGGTCGAAAGCACGAGCATAGACAAAAAGAAATGGAGTTTGATGAATAAAAAATGGTAGCAGAAGCAGATTTCCATGATTTTGAAGTTCCTCAAAAACTAAAGGAGCAGAATGTAAAAAGAATAGCAAAAGAAGGATCTACAATTCTGGTTCAAATGGATGGTAAAACAGTAAGGTTCGATATTGAACGTGATAAATGTCAAAAGACAATGACAAACTTTGAGAAGCAGTTAAAATTACTGGGAATAATCAATAAGGATTTCTTAAAAGAGCAAGTCATACTAATCTTAAGTGAACATTGGCCAAATATTATGAATGGTAAATCTTCTGGTGGTAATGGTCATCAAGGACAGCAACAGCAGGATCAGGAGAAGCAACAACAACAAGAAGAAGAAGAAAATGGAATACCTGCTAAAGAGGTGTCCATATCTGAAGCATTACGAATGCATTCGGGTTATGTCAAAGTTAAGGACGGTATGATTTCAGGTTCTAGAAAATTGGAGAAGATGTCAGTTAATACGTTTTTTGTATGTGATTCATGTAAAATGATAAACAAAATAAGCACTTATTCACGTCCAAAATTTGCATTTGAAATAAATAAGTTAGAACATTCTAATAATACTAGAAAATGTGCCAACTGTTCTGTAAACACTATACCTACTGAGTATGATAACGATGTAAGAAATGCCATAAAAATAGAATTACAGGATGTAAAGACTTTTAGTGATTTAGAAAGACTACCAGCAGTACTTTTTGACGACTGTACTATTAACGTTGGTGTTGGTGAACAGGTTGCAGTTACAGGTCGAATTTATAAAATAAGAATGAATAACAGTATGGTCCCATTCTTATTTGTAGATACGATTGAATATGAAAATAGAGAAGAGCTGTCTGAAGAACCTACTGATGAAGACATTTTAAAAATCAAATCTATAATAAGTAAGGCCAGAGAGGAAAAAATTAGCCCAATTGATATACTGGTTAAAATGTTTGCTTCAACTATTATTGGATATGAATTTGTAAAGAAAGGATTACTTATCTGTGCTGCAAATACAGGTAAGGATTCTGTAGATAAAAGGCTTAGAATTAATGCATTACTAATTGGAGAAACAGGACTTGACAAATCACCATTACTCAGGGCAGTAACCAAATTAGCAGCAAAAAGTAGGTATTGTTCAGCATTAAATTCTTCGATTAGAAGTCTTATTGGTATTGTAGAAAAGGAAGATGATAATCTTATGTTACGTTTAGGTCCAGTTACCTCTTCTAGTGGTGCTATCTGTGCCATTGACGAAATAGGCCGAATGCAATATGAGGATCAAGGACAATTACTGAATGCATTACAAGAAGGTAAAATACCATTTGCCAAACATGGGTTTAACACAGTATTGGATGGTTCTGCTACTTATATCATGTCTGCAAATCCAACCCACGACGGCACTTGGAGATATGAGAATAAGATAGAACGTGATGAAATACCTTTGCTGGGACCGTTCCTTGATAGAAATGATTTAGTATTTATATTTAGGACTAACCGAATTAAATCAGAAATAATAAAATATGCATTTGATAAGGCCGATATATCAGAAGCAACTTATGCAGAGGAAGAAAAGAATCTTAAATTACTAAGAACGTTAACATTCTATATTGTAAAAGGTTCAAACCTTCTTTATCTCATGAAGCTAAAAATATACTTATCCAGTTTTATGCTAGTGTAGCAACACATACAGGTTCTCCTAGATTATTTGATACAATCAGAAATATAGCATATGCTATTGCTAGGTTGAAACAAAAAGATATTATCGAAGTAGAAGATGCTAGTGATGCTGTACAATTCTATAATGTTATACTACAACAGTTAGAGGAGATAGTTGTAGTAACAAAAGATCCTAGAGAGTTGGTAATAGAAGAAATCATAAAGATTCTGAATGGTTCAAAATACCAATTTGAATTTATCGAATTAATGAGAGACGTCTGTAATAGAAATGAGTTTGTTTCTAGATATTTTGGTAATGATTTCCATGTAGATACTAATAAAAAACTAAGAATGCTTCGAGATAGATTTGTCAAAGGAGGAGTAGATAATAGAATATTGATAGTTAGTTTATCACCATTGGTGTTAGCTTGGAAGTCTTCTTATGATAGTGATGATAAGGCTAAGGCTAAGGCTAAGGATGATAGTAAGACTGATATCCTAACTGACCAAACTGACCAAACTGACCAAACTGACCTACCACTTTTTGACAGATCCCACGAAAATAATGTTATATCCGATGATAATAGTTCTAGTAAAATTGATAGTAATATCCACGATACTGATAAAAATGACGATAATAATGATGACCCCTTGAAAAAAGCTCAGGTCAGTCAGGTCAGTCAGGTCAGTCAGACAGGCACTTCAGAAAATACGACTAGTAGAAAGTTCAAGTGTTTTTACTGTGACTTTTATCTAAGCAATGACGATGAACGTGTAAATCACATAAAGTCAGATCATAACGGCAAACTATCATGGCCGACTCAAGAGGACTTTAAGAATCGGATGGAGAGATGATGAATCTAGACGATGGATTAGATTTTATCCTCTCCCATTTTCCAAAAGATACACTATGGCCTAGGAAGATATCCACAAAGGCAACCGATAACCACCAAAGGTTAGTTTATAGTAAAGAGGAAGCACTTGCATGGTTTAAACTGCGTAACTATCTGGATTGCAGGATTAGTGCTTATCCACCCGTTGATGCTAGTCCTACTCACCATCGATCTTATTATAATAATGATAGACTTGGACCAGTCTAGGTTCAAGTCACGTCTAGCATTAGACAGAGCATTAGCTAGGACTTTAGATAAGATCAAAGATACATTTGATCTAGTAGTAGAAGAAAAAGAACAACCAGTGTACTGTATTATGGAACCGGAAACGGTTATCATATCTATATCCCAATTGAGTCAAGATATGACTAGAAAGAAGGTCAGAGTTTACCAGATATACACAGGAACCATCTAAACACTTCCTACGGTTTGCAGAGCAATACCTATCAAATGGAAAAGCCGATCCTGAGCATTACAAAACTGTGTCATTTAAGAACTGCATGCTAAGGGTTCCGGGATTTATTAATTCGAAATGTGGTCAGCAGGTTAGAATTGTAAACAGATGGAATAATAACAATAACAGCAGAGCACCAATATTTTTACTTCTTGGCAGTTTTCTAGCCTACCTAGTAGATCAAAATTCATCTAGTAGACGAATGTCATCAACATCAACATCATATACTAATAATAATAATAATAATAATAAAATCACTTGGATAGAATCACTTTTACAATCACCGATATTATTATCAGATGGTAGAAAATACTGTTTATGGAGAATATTAGCACCCTATCTTATCAACATAAGAAGGTTGTCATATGAGCAATCATTTAACATTATAATAGAATGGTTAGACAAGTGCAACCAGATAGAGAGAAGATTAGACTTTAACCCAAAGACAAAGCTAAAGGAAACACTTGCAAATGTAGGAAGTTATTACCCGATTAGCCTAGAGAAGTTAAAGCAAGACAATAATGAATTGTATCAAAAAATGATAGTGGAGCAAAGATAAAAATAAAAAAATGTCAGAATATCTATGGACCGGTGAAAGTGCTTTCTGTCATTGTGGTCATCATATCAAGGATCATACGACTTGGAATTTTATACTAGATCCTGTGTTTGTCTGCAATGGTGAGGATCACGAAGGTTTACGTAGATGCAACTGCAAGGGATTCGTACCGTATAAAGTAATAGAGGAAGAAAAAGAAGGATAAGTAAGTTACTCACTTATGGCCTATAGGTATATGATAGTAATACTCATCCAAATACTCAGAAATCTGGGTCATCATCCAATGAGCTAACTCACTATCGTCAGAACGTGGTAAACGATCAGCATCGTCATCAAGTGGTTTTCTACCCTCTATACAGCCCAATGCTCCAAATATCATGTAAAGTTCTGATTTTGATATACCTGTAATATCAAATTTATTTTCATGTTTGCTAATTTTCATAGCTGTTCACTCACTCACTCACTCACTCACTCATTCACTCATTTTCTTCTTTCTTTCTTTCATACCATTCAATCATTATATAGGATGTCCGGGATAATGATCAGAATCTGCTCTTATCTTAAATCCAATATTATGCTCATCACAGACCTGTATGACATGTCTCATATCTTCTATATCGAGGCTGTCATATGGCTGTGATATATATTCAGTTTTTCCTTGCTTTGTTTTTCTTGTTTCAAAATGATTTAAATAATTATGATACTCTAACAATGTAACTTTGACTTTTCCATAGCCAGCATCTACTTCTCTACACAACCATCTTGGAACCTTTCTGCCTACTACTGCTGTCATTTCTTTGATTTCCCTATAAATTCCTTCAATGCTTGAACTACGCAAGCCATGAAATGAAAACAGAAAGAATACCTTAGTTTTTTTCCTTATATATCTATATTTTTATATAAATATATAATACTTCTAATTAGAGTATTTTATCAATATATAATATGACTAGTAATACTACTACTACTATTACAACAGCATCAAGTAATAATAATAAAGATAAAGATAAAGAAGAGGAAAAGATCATTGTGTTTTGTAAACAGAGTAGAGATTGATATGGCAATCTATCAAAAAAGCATGAAGATGTGTACTATAAAGAAACATATGATAGAGAGACAGGGAAACCATGCTTTGAAAGAGTATATCTAAAGAATAATAATAATAAAACAAACTAATAAGTTAGTCCGTGCTACCATAGTAATACTAGTTAGTTAATTATGTCGTCAACAACAATACCAGCATCAGTATTATCCACACTAACAGAGGAAGAACAAAAGAAATATCAAGAGAGATTAGCTGATAAAAGTAAGCCGTATTATTATGGATATGATATCGAAAAAGATGCAAATGTAATTGTATATCCAGTCTCGAATGTCGATGAAGGTAAATCAATTACTCTTGATATAGCAAGAGGCAGAGGATTACAGCTATATCCAAAAAGGAATATTCAGATAATGAACAAAATAAGAGGCATGGTAGTTGGAATGGGAGGATGTGGTCCTATAGATTCGATCCCCGGTGGTATAAAGCAGCTTACAGAAGCTAATAGTGATGAGTTTACTATTAACTACATACTTGAAGACTTAGAAAAAGAAAAGAAGGTAGTCAAGGTATATGATTACAAGTTAGTTGGACCAGCATGGAATACACCAGACTGGGAGAAACCTCATAGAGAGTATGATCCTATTAAATTCAAATGGTATACGATAGAAAAAGCTGAAGTTGATGGTGTCCTTGAGATAAAGTGCAGGTATTGTAGTAAAAAGTTTCCTTCAGAACATGACATGAAAAAGCATTTCAACAATAGCCATACCCCACGACGTAGGGTATAGTAGTAGTAGTATTATTAGTAGTGCTACTACTATCAGAGCATAAAGAATAAAGCTTTCCTTCATCATTATATAATTTGAGATAATAATCAAAAATGATTGATAGTAATAATATGGCTGAAATGATGAAGGACATCTCAATTTATAATTTGGACCCATATAGGAAGATGGTGAAAAATACTAAAACCGGAGCATACATTATTTGCAATAATTCAACTAATGAAGTGGAAAGTAAAGGAGTGATAAATCCTAATCCTAATCCTCCTCCTGCTCCTGCCTTGAGTACCAGCATCAAAAAGGTTCTGAGCAAAATAATATTGTTGATAACAGCTTTGCTCTAGAGATGTATGGACTAGTGAATCTATGTTCGGGTAAAACAAGTACTTATGAAGATATTCAAACTAACTATATGTCTGCTTATCCTTCTTCTCATCAACAACGTCAATATTTGAAGGGTTCACATCAGCAACAGAGAAATAATAACGTCAATAATAATATACTGGCAATAGAGCTGTACGAACAGCTTGTTAACCAGTTTATCGGAGGAGGTAATCATAATGGCTGGTAAGAAATATAGTAAAAATATCAAACCAAAAACAGCACCGGGCTTGGAATCGAGTCATGGTCCTTTATCTGCTGACTCTTCGGTAAGTGGTAATCCAACTGTATTAGCTCCTAATAGAAAATCTAAGAAAGCAAAGTAAGTAAGGTAGTTAGTTAGCTCGTTAGCTAATAATATGCAAAAAAACGGCATAACTGAGCACAACCAGTTTACATGTACATTGTATATTGTCTATAAGATAATATAAGATAATGTATAATATATAATATATTTATGATTGATTATTTATAATATATAATAGTAATAGCTGGATGATAGTATGAGCAAAGCTACAACTAAAACACACTTTATTATTATTGTATTATTTCATTAAAAATAGTAATAGCTGGTTAATTGTGTGAGTAAATCTACTAATAAAACACACTTTATTATCCAACTATCGTAGATTAGCATTTTCTGACATGTTCTGATAGGGTTGGACCATATTTTAAGCCAAAATATAACATATAATAATAATAATATAATGACTACTGAACTAAAGTTCTGGATTGCAATGCTGTTATTATTAACTACTATGCAATTTGGTATTGCTGGTTTCAGATTTTTGTTATCAAAATAATTAATGATGATAACAAGAGAGTATAATTATAACTTGCCTCTAATATACAGCTAGAAGGAATGGATGAAGAGGGAAAAATAAAATAGTAGATAACAAGAAGTTAACTTGCTCCCTAACATTTGACTTGATTGTTTCTCACTCAGGATAATAGTAATAATATGATATGATATAATAGTAGAAGAATAATAATACTCACTCATTATTATATTATATTATTTTATTATCATTATCCTGTCTCTCATTCTTTCCTTCCTTCCATTTCTATTATTATTATTTACCACTACTACTATTATCTACTACTTCCGTACATAGAAGGATATGATTTTTCTACAAAGAGATTGATTGTTTCCATTTGAAAGTAAATAAATAAAAAAGAATAATAAAAATAACTGTTTATTAACAAATCTAGTTGTCGTCAGAAGCCGATATTTCTCTTAATTTTCCAGAGAAGAGTATATCAAAGACACCGATAAAGACATCAATAGATGGGTTAAAAAAAGATATTAAATCCAAAGAAAAAGATAGTTCTACAAAGCTACAAGAATTTCTAAAAAAATACGAAAAAGAGTTCAAGGAAGACCTTGTTTATAAAGGAATAGTCTATGATATTACAGAAACTGAAGTATTGTATATGATGAAAGGTGCTTTGACATTATATGCATTAAACCTGAATGGTCAGGTGTTAATTGAATTAGCAGGCCTTCTTGAAAGATATGCTATTGTATACATAGAGGAATTAAAGTCACTACGTTCAGTTCAACTGTTTTCTGATGGACAACATGCAATTGAGGAAATCTTGGAAAAGAAGTTCCTAGATGAACTTGCTAAACATCTGATTACGTTAGGATTATGGGATAAAGAGGATTTTAAAGAGGTAGAAAAACTACTTAAAAAACGTAACTACGTTGCACACAAGAATGTAAAGAAAATCAAAGGAATGTTAAGTTCTAGCAAAAGCATTTCAATTCCTGAAATAGATATTGCCATGTCAGGCTTTGACGTTCTGCAGTTTATGTTTATCACAATTCGACTCTTGTTCAAATTAGTTGATAGGTTTTTTATTAAGACTGAGAGGTATAGAATAGCAAAAGATCTTTTAGATTCAAAGATAATGGATGAATTAGAATATTTTAAAACAACGAATTAAAGTAAACAAAGAAATAATTATTTCCCATTATTATATACACACATACACACAATTATTGGGGATTAGACCTTTTACTTGAAAATTTCTTTGTTGCTACCTTCATATGTATATAGTAGGACATCAATATAATGAATATAGTGGTAACAGGTATTACAGCTATAATATATGTATATAGTGGGAATTGTATATTGTAAAGTATCAATATAAATGTGTTAGAAAGGGTAGTGTAAACAAGTATTACAGCTATACTATATTTCAATAATGCTCTGAACCTTTTTTTAAGATATTCCTCCCAATTTGTATTCTTCAGAATTTGTTCTGATAGATATACATACTCTTCATTATAGATTTTTAAGGCATTCTCATTAAGAGAATGGTATGAGATAATTCTCCCGTCTCCTATTTTCTACGAATAATTCTTCAAATCGTCTATACTCATCAAAGCATAATATCTTTCTCATTCTAAGTTTCTTAGATTTACTCCAGTCTTGCAATTTGCCCTTATATAGAGAATTTTGATTAAGCATTTTTATAACTTTCATAATCTTCTTTTTTTCTTGTTCCAATATTGAATAATTTCTCACGGTAATAATTGGATTCATTATTAACGTCTTGCCAAAAATGAGCACAAATTCAATTATAACGGAAAGACCTAAAAGAAATATAGGATTTGATAACGGATTAGGTGGTGAAGATGTAAATGTTTTACGTTCCTCACCAATTTTGGCTGTTGCTTGATTACTTCCATCATCATGATTTGCAAGTATAATAAAAGACCCAGTCTGGTCAAATTTTGTAAATTTTATATCAAATGCAATAGAATTATCTCCAATTATTGATCTATTAAAGGTAGCAATTCTCCCTTGAGTATATGGTGGTAACTTGGTTAAGTCAGTGATAGTTATCTGTTCAGCAGTAACTCCTTCTGGATTAACATTATCTATTTTACCAGGGGGGTCCGTATACATTGCTAACCTAACATTTTTTGCCGTTTTTAATCCTGTATTGGTAATTGTTGCATTACCAGATGAATTATCTGAAGATATTTTAATTGTAATATTTATCAAAGGTTTACCGATAAAGTCATTATACAAGATATTGGCTAAAAATACAACTAGTCCACTACCTATGATAATTGATATAATATTTAAAAGTGAAACTTTAGCAGTATTCTCTGCCATCCTTATACTGTTGTTATATTGAACAATTATTTATAGACGACACCAATCCAACTATTGAGGATCAGTCTTTTGCTTCAAGACGACGAAGGAATGAATGAAGAGGGAGAAATAATAACAAGAAGTTGACTTGCTAATAACATCTTCATTTTACTATCAGGATAATAGTAATAATATGATATGATATTATAGTAATGGTAAGCAGAACCAGCTCACTACTATTATATTATTATTATCAATATTGCTATTATCCTGCTGTCTCTTCGAAAAGAGACAGGACACAAGTAAGAAAGCAATTTTTACATGGAGTAAATACGAGAAAGAAATTCCCAGCATAGATGAAATAAACAACTGGTTTAACTCTCAAATGGTAACGATGATCTGTAAAAATAACATTGCCATAGTAACGGGCATCATATCCAGACTTTTAGTAATTGACATAGATGGTGAAGAATGCATAAAGCTATTTTATGAGATGGTTCAAAACAGGTTATCGGATAACTTACAACGTGAGATTGTCAATACACTAGCTGTTAGAACTGGTAGTGGGGAGGGTTTACAGATATATCTCAGATTCAACATTGAGGAAAAAGAAAACCCTCCAAACTTTTTCTTTACCCCCACCACTTGAACATAAAGAAATTAGAATAAAATGTAATGGTAGTTATGTAATAGGCTTGAACTCAAAAACTAAAAATGAATATAAACTCAATTCTGAGGAGAAGAAACTAATTGTATTATTTTCCAAAAAAGAGATTAATGAATTACTTAGGGCTTTAGAACATATTAAGACTACTACTACTAGTAATGATGGTAATACTGGTAATAGGTACTACTAATAATAGTAAAAATGAACAAACCATCAAATTAGATGTAATCGAAATAGACAGGAACACAATCGTTAAAGGATTGTTATTCTAAAGGAAGGAGAGATGACATTGTATTTGCATTATCTGGATATTTACATAGAAGATACATAGATTAGCAATCTACCATTGAAATTGTAAATTCTCTAATAACTCTATCAGAAGAGGGAAATGATGAAGAGTATAATTCTAGATTAAATGTAGTTCGTAGGACATACAAAAAGGATAGAAATAGTGATGAAAGTTACTGGACATAAATACTTACTATCAACGTTATCATCTATTTTAGATAAGGATGAAGTTAGAGCAAAACAAATTCTGCATTCTGAGATAAATTCAGTAATAAATAAGGCATTAAAAGATGCTGGTTTTTCTTTTAGAATTGTTGATAATAATAATAACAACAATGATGACGATCCACAAGAAGAGGAAGAAAAAAAGTCAGCAGAAGAAAACAAACTCACTAAAGAACAGATTGATTTTGTCATAAATACAATGAAAAAGGAAGAGCATATGATGAACTATCAATAAAACAGTTATTTTATGGAATGGATACTGCTTTTACTAAACGTCCTGCTTCTCATAATGTCAATTCAAAGATTCTGGGTTCAGGTAAAAATTATTTGATGGAGTTAGTTTCTAACTATTTTCCCGAAAAGTATGTTATAAACATAAACCACATGTCAGACAAGGCAATTTTTCACAGAGAAGGAATTATGGTTAGAGAAAATCATGAAACTGGCAAACTTGAACCAATAAGACCTATAATAAAAAACCTTGAATCTAAGATTGAAGACTTACAAGAGCAAATTGAAACTGAAAGGCAAAAAAATAACAACCCTCCTACAGAAGAAAGTAGAAAACTGATTAAGGATAACAAAAAAAGAATTCAGGAAATCAATGAAGAGATTAAGGATATAGAACAACATGCATTAAAGCAAATTGACCTTAACAATCAGATAATTCTCTGCCTCGATACACCACAAGAATCAATATATAATTCATTAATGAGCTTAGTCAGTCAGGATACTAAAAGAGGACAGAAGTATGAATTTGTAGAAAAATCAGGAATCTGGTAAACTAGGTACAGAAAATAATGTATTAATTGGTACTCCATTTATATGCACCAGTCAGGTAATAGATGATACAAAAGGGGAACGTTTCCAAGAAAAGAATAGAAGGTTTACCAATGTAAACCCTGATACAAGTGATAAAAAAATTGGTACTGCAAATGATATAATTGTATTGCAAGGTGGCTACCTACCAGAAGAGTATGACGAACTGGTAGTAAGTAGATCAGATAAGGAAAAAGCCAGAAATATAGTCAAAATCATCGTAGCCAAGTTAAAGTAGCATACAAAGCACTTAGGCCCAAAAGAACACGGCATAAAGATTCCATTTGCTCTATCAATATCAGCATGTATACCAACGACTCATGTTTGGAGTATGACGGTCACAGATAGAATAATGAAAATATCTTGCTATAATCACAAAAGTAAATATGGATTCAAGGCCAAAACTGCTAGACGTAAACACAGGTAAATTTTATCCTATATCTACGTACGTGGACTTTAAGGAAACTTTGAATTTAATGCAAGTTGCTGCTAGTGGTGTTAGGCCTTACCTTGTAGACTGGTTCAATAATAGATTTCTTTCTGTATACAATGATTTAGGAGGAAAGCCAGATAAGATATACAATGATGATATAGGTAAATACGTAACTGTATCAAAGGAAAAACGTGCTGGACTTACAACCAAACAGATAGCAGATAGAATTGGAGAAAAGTTTGGAGGGTTAAAACTAAGCACTAAGGAATGTTATGAAAAAGAACCTAATACCTCTAATTAATCTGGGAATAATAGACCATATCGAAAGTGAGATAAGGAGAAATCAGCATATCTATTTTCCGGTCCAAGAAGATACCCATCTATTCCATATTTTTGATTAAAAAGCTGGCCTAAAACTAAAAATACCAAGTCTTGAAAGATTTCCTAGTAAGAATTTTCTGAAATCACAATTTGGAATCTTGTCAAAGTCATCGTTTTTGGGGGGTGATATTTTTGAAAAAAATATTTCTTCATATAAGTTGGTAGATGTTGATGGGTCAGAGATTACAATAGACCAATTGATAGAAAAATACTTTACAAATCCCGAAGAATGCTTTGTTAAAACATACAAAGAAGATTGAAGATAACACTAGCAATAAACAAGATAATAATGGTAATGGTAATGGTAGCACCTTAGAGACTTTGTTAAAATTAAAAGCAAGGCTACCAGCAATATACTATATCAAAGTCAGATTTTGATGAAACAAAAAAATAATTTTTTTTCTCACCCTTCTGTAACGATGACTTTTACGAGATTCTCTAACAATAATATAGAAGAATGTAAACAGAGGAAAAGCAAGAACAACAAGATCCTGTAAATACTGCTAGTAAAAAGTTCAAGTGCTTTTATTGTGATGAATATTTCTATAGTAATGATGTATTGAAGAAATCACAGAGAGCAGTGTACCATCCTGATAAACGTCTAGACTATCCTACTCCAGAGGACTTTGATAATCGAATGGAGTTATAGGGGAGCAGCTTTTCGTGAAGCTACTTACTAGAACCAAAATAGGACAACACAAAAACCATATACCATTTTATGCTGTCCTAGTCATGATTTAGAATGACAAAAGAGATTGTTATTTCAAACAATAAAAGCATTTTTGATTCTAGTGAGGTGTGTAAACTAAAAATGACACCAACAGAAGTTATGAATGCTCAAACATTTGGATTTTCTGTCATAACTATAGCAATAGCAGTAGCATCTGCTATTGTAGGTATCTTGTCATTCCACTATAATAGTAAGATGAATAAACTAAACTCATTAGTAAAAGCCTTCGAGATTATTAAACGATAATGCTCATAGAAATGCTAGAATTAGGCTATATAGAGTAGCAAGAGCTTCCACACCATCACAGACAGGAAGCACACTTAAGATTGTTGGGTGTAGAAGACAAAGATCTAAGAACTATAGTCGGAGAATCTGAAAATATGGTATTGGCAGATTTTGATCAGATGGGAACTTTAGTTAAAAACAAACTTCTTCCTGTAAACGAATTTCTGAACGTTTATTGGAATACTATTATATCAACCTATGAAATAATATACACGAACGATAAAAGAGATTCTCTATAAGGATTTTGAATTTCTTATATGCTAAGGCTAAGAGCTCAGAGACGAAAAAGATCCAAATAAACAAATTCCATTGGAAAAAGAAATTTATCGTGTAAAGCTTTTCGGTACAGGTGCAATGTAACCAACAAATATCTATTGGAAAAACCCAAACTATTAGTGTAACAGTCAGTGACTCTTTTGAGGCAGTATATGGTTTTCCGTATGGCAGTGTTGGAAATGTGTATAATGCTGAAGTGTGTGTCAAAGTATCTGATAAGGAATCAGAAAGTTTGGTTATTTCATTAGATACACAAAAAACTGATGTACATGGTAATACTGAATTTCAAGTATCAATAACAGATAGCTACTTCAAAGTTGGAAAGACGTATAATGTTAAAGCCTTTATATCAGCAAAAGGTTATCGAAATTCTGAATCAGGATATAAAGTATTTTTTACTGTTAACAACTCTCAGGACTATATCTAATATATCTATATTTATATATACAGATAATACCACTATCATATGAAAAATAATATGACGACTGTCATTAGTAGTATACGTACTAGTATTGATAAGGATGATAAGATTGCATCGTGTTTGCTAAAATTTGCAGAGACAGATACGGTCTTAATGAGGCAAGAGGAAGAGGACTACAGCTATATCCAAAGAGAAACGTCCACATAATGAACAAGATTAGAAGCATGGTAGTTGGAATGGGTGGGAGTGGTCCTATAGATTCTATCCCCGGTGGTATAAAGCAATTTACAGAAGCTAATAGTGACGAATTCACCTGTAATTATATTCTTGAAGATCTGGAGAAGGAAGGAAGTGTAGTAAAAGTATATCCTGTTATTAAGACTGGTCCCGGTGATCCAAGAGATAATAGCTATTTTGGTCATCCTGTAAAGGAATATTCAAAGACTGGTTACAAGTGGTATACTCTACAACGAGCTGAAGCCGATGGTGTTCTTGAGTTACGTTGTCGGTATTGTTCTAAAGTATTCAAGACTGATAAGGAAAGGACTAAGCATTTCAACAATAGCCATACCCCACGTAGGGTATAGTAGTATTATTAGTAGTAGTAGTACTGCTGCTGATATCATAGCATAAAAGATAAAACAAACTATCTTCATTATATAATTTGAGATAATAATCAAAAATGATCGTTGGCAGATATCTTGAAAAATATAAGTGTGCAAGATCTAGGGGAAGGAAGGAAGATGGTGAAGCACACGAACGGCAGTTATATAATATGCAATGGGAACCAGATCGAGCAAAGAGGTTTTGTAAATCCTGATCCTCCTGCTGCTACTCAGTACCAACAACAGCAACATCAATTGCAAAAAGCTACAATTCAACGTAATAATAGCAATGCCCTAGAGATGTATGGATTAGTAAATAAGATAACTGGTAGATCGGACATTTACGATAATATTGAAACTATGACTACTGCTGCTTACCCTCATCAAGGTCAATATCTAAAAGCATCAGAACAGCAACAAAGAAGTAATAATAATAATAGAAATGCAATCGAGATGTATGAAATGATTCAAAGCTTGTTCGGAGGAGGTAATAACATCAATGGCTGGTAGTAATAAGAAGAAGTATAATATCAAACCCAAAACAGCACCGGGCTTGAATGCAAGTCACTCCCCTTTAAGTGCCGATTCTATAGGTGGTAATCCTACAACTATAAATCCACGAAAAGCCAAGAAACCAAAGTAAAAAGTTAGTTAGTTAGCTCGTGTATTATATAATTATATAATAATAATAATAATTATAATATGATATCAACAAGAACGAAAAAACAGGATAAAGATAAACAAAATAATAAAGAAGCTATTGTTATAGCAGCAATGCGAGCAAAAGAAATTATGGGAAAAATACTTTTCTACCGACAATCCTATGATTAAATTTGAATGCTTGAGTAAGCTCCACGATCTCACATTAGACTTAGTAAACCTACAATATAGTGCTTACATGCAGAATTATAATTTTGATCATATCAAGAAATCTTCATCACCATTGAAGAGAGGTTATAAGCTTTCTAATTCACCTAATACTAGGATGATACTAAGCAGGTTTATCAATAATAATGATGAGGATCTTCGATAACTATTAACACTATTCGTGTTAATAATAGCACGATTTATCAACACTTTTAGCTACTAATATCATAATAGTAATAATAATAACGACAGAAGGAAGAAAGAAAATGTCAAAGCTAACAAAAGAGCAACGTGAGGAACTAAAACATCTGGTACTAAATGGTATTGTCCATCATTTTACAATGTCTGAAATCCAGCAGTATATACTACAGAGCAAGCTAAAGACACAAATCAGTATTGACTATATCAAGCATCTGAAACTAGAATTAAAAAAGGATTCAAAGAAAGAATTAGATTATCTAGCTAAAGACAGATTTGCTTATACCCATTCTATATTCTTTGAACGACTTGAAGAGCTAAAATCATATCAAAGGACTCTGCATAATATAGTTTTGAACAATCAAGATAAACCAGAAGCACAGGTTAAGGCAATATCTGAGTTGAAGGATATCACATTAGAGATTGTAAACTTGTATCAAATGTTACCTGTTATAGTAAGCAATCCTGGAGTACATGTAACTACTGTAGTAGATGATAATAATATTAATATTAATAATAATAATAATTACTCTACAAGAACAACAACAGCAACAATAAAACAACATCCAGACGGCTGCAACTGTACTGAGTGCTATGATCCAGAAGCAAAATTCTAACAGCAAGAATAAAAGGAGATACAGTATAAAAGGGGATTATACTGTATTTTTATGTCAATCCTACCATAGTTCGATTCAAACAAGGCTCAAACGTGCCTGGTACTGCTGACTTATATCCCTTTCAATCCTACCATAGTTCGATTCAAACGTTCCTATCTGTACTAGTCCCTGGTGTTCCTGCTTCCTTTCAATCCTACCATAGTTCGATTCAAACTCTTTTTTGTAAATAATCTGGGAAACCTGTTATTTCCTTTCAATCCTACCATAGTTCGATTCAAACATAACAGCAGATATTCTAAACGTTCATTATGCTTTCTTTCAATCCTACCATAGTTCGATTCAAACTTTCTGCTGTTGTAATGCCTGCTCCTGTTCTATGATCTTTCAATCCTACCATAGTTCGATTCAAACTCCCTACTAATACATCCTAAATACACCCTTTATCTATAAACTTTCAGGGTCAACCTCCGATAATGCATTCTCTTTATAAATGCTAACCATTTTCAGAGGCATAATAAAAATTATATAATGAAGGAGGATTTAAAAAGTCTACACCTCTTAATGCTGGATTGAGGTTAAGATGTCATCTCCAACCCCTAATCTAATCGAATGGCCAGCCCTTTACCTTATTGCCCAAGTTATAGGGTTTATAGTAGCAATAATAGTGATATTAAAAGTTACACATGATATTACCAAGAAGCTTACCAGTATAGAAAAAGATGTTGAATATCTCAAAAATACCGTAGAAAAACATACAGAAAAACTAGAAGAATTCACGTATACATATAAGGCAGACATATTAGTCAGGCAAGCTCTAGATAAAGCTGAAGAAAAGAAAAAGAAAGAAAGAGAAGGAGAAAAGAAGAAAGAATGAGCAGTATTCCAATAGACTACAGTAATGAGAAGATGGATTATTTAATGAAGAAGATGTATCTTCATATGCTGACAAAAGAGGAAGCAAGGGAACTTATGCTATTGGTAGAAAAGGAAAAACAAAAAGCAGTAAAGTATGATGACAAGGAATACCAAGAAATTTTGTCTGGTTTACTGGACTCATTGAAGATGTATATGGCAGGAAAAATTAATCTTTATGAGAGCAGTATTGTTGATAGGTTGAAAGTTTCAAACGTCTAGTAATCGGTTATCATTAATGTATATCATGTTTATCATCAAGCAATCCATTATCACCGAGAAACAAAGAAAAAGAAATAATTAATTATTACTTGTCTCTATTATTGTGATTCGAAATGACAAATAATAATAATAATAATAATAATATAATAATCGTCGATGTTACAGTTGCAGACAACCAGATTCGAGCATTGAAACCAAAAGATGAATATCAAACTATGTTAATGCCAAATACTGATACTGAAAAATTATTATGGTGGAATTCTGTAGATCCAGGTAGGCTTAACAATCGTCTCTATGGCACCTTGAAAGGCCAAGCATTGAAGAAAGCACAGAAATTAGTTGATTCTCAAGGATCAATTTCTACGAGTGGAGAATATGGCAGTATAGAAATTTCAGAAGAAGATTTTATTCCACTTTAAAGTAAAAAATAAAGAATAAGAAAAATATAATATAATATAATATAATGTCTAAATAAAATATCAATCAAAGTATAATTATAACTTGCCTCTCAAAGTATAATTATAATTTACACCATATAGGATAAACGTAAATCAATCAGTCTTTTGCTTCAAAATATAGAGGGGGTTATACTGTATTTTTATGTCAATCCTACCATAGTTCGATTCAAACTAATTAGTGCACTTACCTCTACATTCAAGACATCTGACTTTCAATCCTACAATAGTTCCATTCAAACGTTTGAGTCAGCCCTAATGCTATTTCTATATGTAATTCCTTTCACTTGATAAACAAAGAAATAATTCCTTATTACTATTATAGCCTAGAGGAATGAGCCATATTACTGAAGAACCGTTTTCAAACGAACTTTTCTCTGCAAGGGTACTTCCAACTCTTTTACTGATTGTTATGCCATTTGCTTGGGGAATAATATTGCCATATCTTTTTCCAATTTTTCATTTTCACCAGAGCATAGTTATACCAACAATAGGCAAGCACCCAGTAGTTCCATTCGATTATCTTACTATTGTCATTGTCTTTCCTCCGGGACTTCTTTTTTTCATGTTTTATTATCATTATCGTTTAGCCTTTGCTGACAACTATTTTGAAAAAAGAGGTTACCAAATTGCAATTAACGAATATGATTACATAAATAAAGTTCTATATATTGAAGTTGTGCTAATAATTATCTTAACACTTCTTTTTTATACTCTTCCTCCATCCATGAAAGAAGGCTATTTATCTCCATTACTAGGAGATGGATTTTATTTCCTACAGGCAACATTAATTATTACTGTATACAACACGTTCTTTACTTTGAGCTTTTCATATGGTCAAAGAGATTTTAGATTTGAATTTGCAAAAGCCTGTATGAATGTCATTGAAAATAAGAAAGATGAAGTTAATAAAATCTATTACTTAATGCTAGGATTAGACTCATACAACAAATTCCTCAAAAGAAATATAAAACTTCAGTTTGATGATACAATGGTTTGTTCAAAAATAATCTCATCATCTGAGAAAAATCAATCACTTAATTTGATAACTGCATCCTTTAAAGATAATGATAAATTAAAACCAGTTAGTTGCCTATCTAATATTATAAAACTTCCTGATAAGGGACAATTTTTGGTAAAAAAACCATTAAAGGGTAAGATAAAAGATGCTGTAACAATTCTAACGGCTATAATTCCTATAGTAATTTCGATACTTCAGTTGATGTTTCCAAAATATTTTCAAATGCTACTCAAGTAAGCAAAAATAATTATGCTTGGAATATTTTTAACTACCCTCTTATGCAGGTATAGCCAAATTATACAAGGACCGATTAATTATATAATAAGAAAGGTATACTAAAAAATAAAAACAAGTAAACAAAGAAATAATTATTTCCTTGTTGCTATTATACAGCTAAGAAGGAATGAATGAGGGAAAACAAATAACAACAAGAAGTTGACTTGCTGAACATCTTCATTTTACTCTATCAGGATAATAATAGTAATATGATAGTAGAGTAATGGTAATCAGCTCATTATTATATTATTATTGTTATCCTGTTCCTTCATTCCTTCCTTCCTTTCTATTTCTATTATTTACTATCATACATTGAAGATGCTTAGGTTATGCACAATATATTCAAAAATTTCCAATCATCAATAGCTTCTACTTGATCACTTTTAACTGACAAATTCATTGTTTCACTGAGTAATTTGGCAACCTCAGCAGCATGCCAGTATAAAAATGAATTTTATGTTGACTTTACATGTGACCAACCCACCAGAGACACAGAAAGCAAATTCTGTATATTTCATGATACAAATTATCTTAAAGACGATAACTATGATAAACACAAGGAAGAAGTAACAAAGAGATTTGAAGATAAACTATCAGAATATTCTTCCAAAAACATGCCTTTGAAATTTATAGGCTATTGTTTGCCAGAGATTTCATTTAAAGATGAGAAATTTAGTGAAGAGATTCACTTTAATGAAGCCACGTTTTCTGGAGTAGCAAACTTTGATGGAGCTACATTCTCCAAAAAAGCTCACTTTGATGGAGCTAAATTCTCCGAAGAAGCATACTTTAGTTATGCTACATTCTCCAAACCAGCTCACTTTTCTGGAGCTAAATTCTCCGAAGAAGCAAACTTTTCTGTAACCAAATTCTACGAAGAAGCAAACTTTTCTGTAACCAAATTCTACGAAGAAGCAAACTTTTCTGGAGCTACATTCTCCAAACATGCATACTTTTATAGAGCTACATTCTCCAAACGAGCAGACTTTTATGGAGCTACATTCTCCAAACCAGCAGACTTTTCTGGAGCTACATTCTCCATAGCCGAGTTTGAAAAGGTCAGGTTCGTAGAGATAGCCAACTTTGATGAAGCTGAATTCAAGGTAGCAGAATTCACTGAAGTTACATTTTCTAAAGAAGCTAATTTCATTTATGCTAAATTTTCAAACTTAGATTTTTCTCACACTAAATTCTTAAATGAAGTTCGTTTTTCAGAAGAAAAAAAAATAAAAATTTTTGATGGTGAAACTTTATTCAGATACACAATTTTTGAGCAGCCCAACAAGGCTATATTTGATACAAATGATTTATCCAGGGTATCATTTGCTGGTAGTGACATATCTAAGGTAACTTTTACAGATAAAGTAAGGTGGGGTGGAGATGACGGTCTGAAGGTGATTGAAGAAGAATGGTTAGAAAAATTAGGAAAGGAAAAGAAGCTAGAAAGTGAACACGAACAAGAAAATGAAATCAAACGAATAAGCTTGGACCTTGTATTATATGTATATCGTAGGTTAAGAGAGAACTATGAGTTCAAACTCAAATTTGACGAAGCAGGTAAATTCTTTATAAAAGAAATGGAATTAAAAAGAAAGTACAGAGAAGCTCCTTCACTATCTGCTGTTTTCAAACGTAAATTAATTAAATTCCTTAAGAAATTAAAACTTGTAAATGCTAATGTACAAGAGCCAAAGATTGAATATGTTCTTAAACAAAATGGAAGACTCAGAAGACATTTCTCGTTAACTGGTTTGTATTATCATCTTTCTACTTATGGTGAAAGCATAGTTAAACCAACTATAATTGGTGCAATAACGGTTGGACTTTCAACATTGTTTTGGCTACTTCAAAATAATCCAACAGTCGAACCTTCTATTTCTTTTATTGCTAATAATAAATTACATATGGCTAAAACAGACTTCTGATTTCATTAATGCTACTCAGATTTGGAACAATACACATACATTGAAGGCTTTTGAAAGAAGTCTTGCAGATTTTCTCCCTTTGCTTTCATTACCAGGTGATATCAAAGTAGGAGTAATAGATTATGTTATCAAAATAGTAGGTGGTGCTCTTACTTTCGGTCTTCTTCTAATAGCTTTGAGAAGGAAATTTGAAAGAAAATATACACGTTAATTACAGCCTATGCAACAATATTTAGTTTAATCAATTTCTCTATTTTAATAATTATTCAAAAGACTTGGTTCGTTGAGATCAATCATGAAGCTTATTCATCCTTATCAGCTAAATCAGTAGTAGTACTGGTAGTATTAGATTTATTACTATTACCGGATTTAGATTTCTTCTTCTTCTTATCCTTCTGTATATATGGAATGTCAGTCAGAGTATTTGAGATATTATCCCGGCATGTAATAGCCTTGTGGCTTGTGTCAATGCTATACATAAGATCCATCAATGGTTCAGTATCTTTATTTCTGTCTAGGTCTTCAATTGACTTTCTTGCCATGTTGTTATTATTATAATATTATAATAGGACACTTTTATTATTATAGATATATAATCATGACAGCAGCAGAAGTAGAGCCACAGGAAGAAGAAGAAGGACCGTTATTTACTAATTCATATGATCTACTAAATACAATATTGGATGACGTAAATACTCTAGAGCATAAATGTAATAACACCAAGACAATCGGTGATGTTGTAATGTTTTGGAACAAGTCAAAATTAGATTTATTTAAAATATCAACCGAATTGGAATTGCTGAAAGTGTATTTATAAGAAGGAAGATAAGTCAGGTCTTTGAAGAAAATATAATTTTATAATATTTATAATAATTATATAAAAATCATATAATTAAATTATATAAAAATTATATTCTTGGAATATTAGTGATTTTAGTACTAAAGATAACTTCTTTAGTAGCAGTAATAACATAATGTTTCCTATAGGCTTACATATTCAATAGATATGTTATTTGATATAAATTGCAGGTTTGAATGGTCTAGCAGACTTTGCTTTTAATCCAAGATCACGGTTTTCTGGTAAATCATCTTCTTCATTCCCTTCCTCTCCTCTTGCTTCCTCCTGATAGACAGTTATGTGAGCCTGAGAATTTCCACTTTCCAAAGACAATAACATTCTAGCATCATTTATAGGAAATATTTCATCAAAGTTTGCTGCCTAGTTTCAGTCTTCTGTTTCTTGCTTCAATTGGAGATGATAGAATGTCTTCTATTATTTTTCTTATCAAGTTTGGATTAGTCTTTGCCTTTGTAGCTGTTTCTCGATCCTTGACTAGTTGTTTCATAATGTCTCCAAAGTTAGTTTTGCTTTCCAATAACATAGTTGCAAGAATCTTTTGATAGATTTGCAGTTTCCAACGCGCTGAAGTATAAATGACTATTTTTGTAGGAGTTATGCTAGTAACTTTGACAATCTTTTGTAGATCGGATATCAAATTCATAATTAGCTCTTCTGATTCTTCTGCTACTGGATCGTTTTTATCTTCATCTACTATTGGCCAGCCGGCGAAAATAATAGAAGTTGTTGCTGATGATGAGGATGATGATGATAAGGATAAATTATCCGTACTGCCACCAATTTTTTCCCATACTTCTTCACTTATAAATGGCGCAAATGGAGCGAGCATCCTTATGCGAGCATCAAGAAACAAAGACAAGGTAGCGGCAATAATATATTCTCGTCTTTTGGCTTTGACTCTCTTCTTGTACCACTGCAAGTCTTGATCAAGTGAATATAGTATAAGGTGTAATGCTTCTCTCGCTCTTAATTTCTCCATAGATATTGTAGTATTTGCAATAGTGTGCTGCAATTTGCTGATAAGCCATCTGTCTTCTAATTCCATTATTGTTTTTGGGACTTGTGTTGGTGTCTCTGCTTTTGGCTTAGTCTGATCCTGCTCTTTCTTCTTAATCGAGTACTCTATTGCCATATCATAAATATCACATAGCTTGGACTGAATTCCCTTAACTGCATCAAATGAAAAATCAGCATCCTGTAAAAGCTCTGCTGAGGTCAGTATGGCCACACGAATTGCGTCAGCACTATGCTCTTTGATAGCAGCACGCAATGGAATAATATTTCCAAGCGATTTTGACATTTTTTTTCCTTCCATTAACACAGATCCATTGACGACAATTTGCTTAGGCCAATTTTCCTCCTCAAAAATTGTTGAATGGTTAAAAATAAAAAATGACAAATGATTTGGAATTAAGTCTCTCCCAGAATGTCTAGCATCTACAGGATAAAAGTAGGAAAATTCGTTTCTTATCTGCTTAATTGATTCTGTAGAGATTTTGCAATCTGCAGCAACCTGCATGTTATCGCCCTTCCCCAATAGAATAAAATCAAAAAAAGAGTCCTTTAGATCATCAGTATTAATGATCGCATTATTAACATTACCATTAAGATACTTTGCAAGAATATAGTACGCCATATAAATAACAGAGTCAGAGAGACTTTCGATAATCCACTCGTGATCCCAAGGTAATTTAGTACCAAGTCCTGATTTTCTTGCACATGCCCTCTCTCTTAACCAATCAATTACGTAGTTGAATTCCTGTCTAATTTCTTCTGGGACTATGATCATTGAGTTAATACATTTATGTGCTAAATCTTTCCATTTCTTATCACCATAATTTAGAAACCATTGATCATTCAACAGTTTAACCACACACTCAGTGCCACATCTGCATCTAACAGGTTTGTTTATCAGTTCAAACATTATGTCAGCAGAACCAGTTGCAATAATTTCCTTCTTTATCTTTTCTTTTGCCTCATATACTGTCATACCTGCATACTTACCAGTATTTTGCGACATTTTTCCACTGTAAAATTCATAAGAGTATATCTCACTAGTGGCCTTTTCTAGTTGCGGATCCTGTTGATTCTTTATATTGAATTTCTTTATGATTTGCGCTGCAGGTATCATATTTTTATTATTATTAATGTCGCCAGAGTAGCTTTCTGATTCAATAATTGTTATAGGTTTTAGTTCTGCTACTTTTAACCGGAATTCATTATTGTTATTAATAGAAAGATCGTGTTTTAGATCTTCCAGAGCCTGATAATCATACGGGGCGTGTGCCGGAACAGACATTACAACTCCTGTGCCACTATCAGTATCAACAAACAGTGCAGGATACAATGGAATTGAAACCTCTTTAATTGGGTCCTTAGCATATTTGCCGATTATTTCTTTTCCCTTTAAGGTAGACTCTATTGCAACTTGATGATTTAGAAATTCTAATTTTTTGGCAGCCTCATTGCTAACAATCCATCTTTCATTATCAATCTGTATTTTGACATATTCAATTTTTGGATTCACCCAAAGGTTAGTGACACCATAAACAGTTTCCGGCCTCAGGGTTGCTGCTGGAATTATGGACCCATCTTCTAACTCATATTTAATCAGCGTATACTCATTAAAGTCTGGTTCAACATCGCCAATAGTATCATGCTGGCTAACTGGGTTTTGGTCATTTGGACACCAACCAACTGGATGTGAGCCCTGTACAATCAACCCTTTTTTCAGCAGGGTTCTAAATTGCCATGAAATAAACTTTGAATATACTTTGTCGATGGTAGTAAATTCGCGTCTCCAGTCTATCGAATATCCCATCTCCTTCATGCCAAGTTTGATCTCATTATGAAAATAATTCGCAATTTTAACAGGCTCAACAAAGACTTGCTATGGTATTGTCCGAAACATGATAAATCTTCCGAAAGGTCTCAAATAGTTCTTCATCTCCAGATGCAACTCTACGTGACATCCCAAGAATAGGTGTTCCTGTGTAATGAAAACCCATTGGAAACAATACATTATAGCCTTTCATTCTCATGTAACGAGCATGAGCATCAGCTAGAGTGTAAGTCCTTCCATGTCCGATATGTTGAGGGGAGTTTGGATAAGGGAAAGCTACTGTTATAAAATATTTTTTTTTGGTAAGATCGGGATCGCTATGGAAAATCTTTTTCTCTTCCCATATTTGACGCCATTTTTCTTCAATTGAATTCCAGCCTATTATTTTTTTATTGTTAGTGGGATCGGTAGCGCTTGCCATGTTTCTATTATCCTCTAATAGTTTTCATAACTAATTCTTCTGCCGAAAGCAAGGCTTCATTTATTTTGTTCCCAAGCTTGATGCTGCCACCGCCCTGTCCAAATCTATCATCACCTCCTCCTGAACCCCCTAGTTGAACTGAAAGTTGTTTTGCTATATTACCAGCCTTAATTTTCTTTCTGGCTTTTTCACCTACAAATACAACCACACGTATTCCATGGCTTTTTGACATCAATGCAACATAGATCAGGGATGGATCAATTTCTATACATTTTTCACCTATGGCAATATAATATTCATCATCGAGTTCCTCATCATAAACACTGTAATATTTGATGCCATCGAGTGATAGTTGTTTTGCCTCATCAGATATTGAGTTTGCTATTGGAAGAGCTATTTTTCGGAGCATCGTTTTAATTTTTTTCTTTACCGCTTCTGTTTCTTCTATACTCTTTTGAAATGATTCAACAATCTTTTCCTTGCTTGAACCCAGAGACTGTGCAATAGCAGTAAGCTGATTTTCCTGCTTTTGTATATAGTTTATCGCTGGTTCGCCAGCAACAAATTCTAATCTGACTACACCATCTTGGATTCTTTCAGCTTTAGTAATTTTAATGATCCCTATTTCACCAGTCTTGTCGACATGGGTTCCACCGCAGGCTTCAATATCCCATCCCTCAACATTTACAATTCTGACGTTGTTAGTTGGAACTACACCGCCTTGATATATTCTAAAGGTGTACTTTTGTTCAGCATCACCACGATCATATATCTTGATGGTGACCGGCAAATCTTGTCTGATTATATTGTTAGCAGTCTTTTCAATTCTCTCAACCTCTTCTCTATTCAGAGCAGAATGGTGCGTAACGTCAAGCCTGGCATAGTTTTCTTCTTTAAATGCCGAGTTCTGCCAGACCCACGATCCAAGGTTAAATCTGGCAGATGTATTGAGTACATGGGTAGCGGTATGATGTTGGGTAATCAAGTTCCGTCGTCGGTCATTTACAATTCCATGTACAGCTTTGCCTTCGGTAAAATTTCTAGTATCATGTAATTTATGAACTACAATATGTGCTTGCTTTATAACTTCGAGCACCTTTGTACCATCAAGCTCGCCCGAATCAGGTTCTTGACCACCTCCACGTGGATAAAACGCAGTTTGATCTAATATGACATATTTCGCGTCCACTACTTTGAGAACCTTGCTAGTAAATTCACGAATTGAATCATCTTCGTAATATAAAAGCCTTGTAGGTGCAAGACCATCTATACCATAAATTGGTTTTTGAGTCTGTGCCGAATTTGGCTTGTATGAAGTTCAGCAAGTTTAGTATAGAATGTAGGTGGGATATTCTCTATAGCTCCGACTTCCATTAAAAAATCTGGAGTAATGCCATCGGATTCATACATCTTTACAAGATCATCGACCATTATTTTCTTTTTATTACTTTTGATAGAATTAGCAATTGCATTCATTCTTTCTCTAGACCCTACGTATCTGCTGGATTCAATCTGCAATATCGTCCTGACGTCTTCTCTATGCTCTTCAAGTTCCGGATACATCTGCTTCAGATAATCAATATGCATGTCAGCGATATCTTCAAGTTTTACACTCCAACCTAATCTTTCCAAAATTGAAAGTGCCCTTCTTAGAATAACTCTAAGATTATACCCTCCGCCTATATTTGATGGCAAAGCGCCATCTGAGATCGAAAATAATAAAGTACGAGTATGATCTGCAATAGTGTAAATTGCTTCGTAAGGAGCGGTAATTTTTTCAAGTCTCTCATCGGATATTTTTAATTCTTTAGCAACCAATGATTTTAATGCTTTGATGTCACCGCGCATATCATCAAGTTTACCAGAAGCTTGCTCCAAAGTATTTGGATAGAATATCTGAATTTTCAAGGGTTCCACCAATGTCAACCAATTTACTCACTACTGGACCAAAAGAGCAATCATAACTTGTCGGTGTTCCCATTGTAATCCACGAAAATCGCTCAAGTCCTGCTCCCATATCGATAATCTTGTTAGCCATTACATGATAGTTGTTTTGGTTTCCTTCAAATTCGGTAAAGACAGCATTGCCCAGTTCGAGCCCGCACACAAAATATTCTAGAGAATAACCAAATGCACCTGCTCCCATCCAAACATCTTCTACAAAAGTAATTTCATCTGATTTTATTCCGAGTCCATTTGTAAGCAACCTATAATCCAACTCAATGCACCTGTCTTTCCAATATCCACCTGGTGCATCTGCGTTACAGATTTGCCCAATCATACAGAAACCTGTGTAGTGTCTGCCACTCAAGCCTACATTTTCAATGTCATTGAAGCGCAAGCACATTTGTGGAACAAGAAGGGGATTTGTAGGCAATTCAAAAACTACCTTGTTTTCCATTACTCTTTGAAAGTCGACAATTGATGCAATCGTAAAATACAGATCCTCACGCCATCTGCATACAACAGGATATCGTCTGATTACAGAGTGACCATTTGACTGAAAATACTCTTCTATTTTCTTCCAAGCATTAACGTAATCCAGTCGTTTGTTTGTCGGAGGTTTACCTATAAAGCTATAATCCTCATGATCTGGACAGAAAATCCTTTCAAACTGCGCCCAAAAGAATTTGCCGCAAGCGCTCATTTCTGTCGCCTAAAACCCAGTCTATCAAATAATGATACTTTGTAATATCTATCAGGGTCAGATGAAAAAAGAGCAGCAAGTTCCTTTTTCTCCAATGCTTGCTATCCATAACTAGATACAATATTAATGCTTTTATCAAGGTTAAAAAATAGAAAAATAAGACTTTGACAAATACTGATCTATAAATTTCTGGTATACTTCTTTTTGAGTAGAATTATTGGCATCATCAATAAGTTGTGTGCTATCTCTCTATACTTTCTTTGAGTGTGAATCTTCAGATTTTAATACCTTTAGGAAGTCAATACAATGATGACGATGACATAATCTTTTTCTTGTTAATCTTCAATTTCTAAAATCATTTTCCTCTGTTGGTGGAGGAAGGTATGTTTACTATCGAATAGACTGTAATCACTATGCATTTGGAACAAGATATAATATTACAATAGATTTAGTTTTGTATACATAGACCAATACCAAAACCTAGTGGTTTATACGTTATTTATTTATAAAAATTGTTGTTCGAGAGTTCTATATTGAAAGGTTAAATTAACCTCTTCGGTATAAAACTCAAGAATAATTCGGGTCTTTAAAATTGAGCGATATACTACAAGAGGAAGAGATGGGACAATGGAGAAGGACACATTATTCCTATGAAGTTAACTCAAAACTTAATGATAGGGAAGTAGTAATTATGGGATGGGTTTCAGCTATCCGTGACCATGGTAATATGCAATTTATCACCATAAGAGACAGATATGGAGATATACAAGTTATTGCAAAGAAAAGTGAATGTTCAGAGCGATTATTTGACCAAATACAACAGATAAAAGAACACGCCTCAGTCGCGATTCGGGGAAAGGTTAGATCACAAGAAAAAGCACCTAGCGGTGCAGAGGTCATCCCATTAGAATTGAAGAGTATTTTCTATAGCCAAAAAAGCAGCTCCATTTATGATTCAAAGTAAAAATCATCTGTTGGTATTGATACGAGATTGGATTTGAGGGCGATAGACCTCCGCAGAAATTTTCTTAAGAAGTATTTTCCATATTCGTCACACTGCTTTAAATGCAATCAGGGAATTTTTGTACAGAACAAGGATTTATCGAAGTAAATACCCCAAAAATGATTGCTACTGCTACAGAAGGAGGTGCCGCATTATTTCCAATATTTTACTACGACAGAGAAGCATTTTTGGCGCAAAGTCCTCAGTTGTATAAAGAACAATTGACTATGGCTTTTGAAATGTGTTTGAAATAGGACCAATATTTAGAGCGGAGCCATCACGCACTAATAGACATCTTTCAGAAGCAATATCTATTGACGTTGAGAAGGCATTTGTAGACTACAACGATATAATGCAACTACTTGAAAAGATGATCGCATATATTATTGATTCGATTAAAGAAAAGAACAAAAATGAGTTGATTATCTTAATCTTGCAATTCCCAAATATCGAATTGCCGTTCCCAAAATATTCCTATTCTGACTAATAATTAGCAAGTTACAGGAGTACAGGAGAACGTATTAGATGGGGAGATGATCTTCCACCACAAACAATGAAAAACTTGCAAGACGATAGAACTAATGGATTTTATTTTATTACTGATTGGCCTACTTCTATAAAACCCTTTTATGTTAAGACCAAAGTTGAGGGTCGATGAGAGATGTGTGAGTCGTTTGATCTCATGTACGGATCTCTTGAGATATCATCAGGCAGTACAAGAATAAACAGGAAGGACGAGTTATTGGAAAGAATGAAAAAACAGGGATTAAATACACAGCATTTGACTATCATCTTCGAGTATTTGATTATGGGGTTCCACCTCATGCTGGATTTGGATTGGGTCTAGAGCGTTTACTTATGGCTATTACACAATGCGACAACATACGTGATGTAACACTATATCCAAGAGACATAGATAGGCTGACACCGTAAGAAAGATGAGTATTGATAGAAGTGAATATATCATGGTTTCTAATGACGAAATAATAACATATCTGTGTAGACTTTCACAGATTAGAATTAACAGATGAAGAGATTATAAGATATGAATCCCAGATTGAAGAAATAATCAGATATTTGGATAAATTGGATAGTGTGATCGTTGGCTGAAATGTGAGACCTACTTCATTCAAAGAAAGAATTTTCATGAATTAAGAGAAGACAATGCAGAATCTTTCGAAGGTGATGCCTTGGGAATATCAAGAATAGAAAGGGCGGTTTTGTTAAAGGACCAATGATGCTTAATAATTTGTCTAAATTATACAATCTCTCTGCAGATGAGGTTAATGCAGGCATTAGGAATCGGGATTTTACTGCAGAAGAGTATATTTGCCAGATTCTGGAACGAATAGACAAAATTAATGTGAAAGTTAACGCGTTATATCCACTAGATAGAGAAGGCGCATTAGGAAACAGCCCGTTTAATAGATAAAAAAATACATGACAAAGAAAAAAACATTGGGCCACTTGCTGGTGTGGCAATAGGTATTAAAGATAATATATGCACAAAGGGCTTGAAAACTACTTGTGCTTCAAAAATGCTTGAGGAATATGTTCCACCATATGATGCAACAGTAGTTAGGCGATTGAAAGACAATGGTGCAATTATAATTGGGAAATTAAATCTTGATGAGTTTGCAATGGGCTCTAGCACAGAGTTTAGCAGGTACGGACCAACTCGTAATCCATGGAATATAGATTATGTTGCTGGAGGGTCATCTGGTGGCAGTGCCGCAAGCGTTGCCGCATCAGAAGTGCCAGTGTCATTAGGTTCGGATACAGGCGGATCTAGTTAGATGTCCTGCCAGTTTTTGTTCGGTAGTAGGTCTAAAACCTACATATGGTAGGTTAGCGGTTTGGACTTATACCATATGCCAATAGTCTAGAGCAGATTGGACCACTGGGCAAAACAGTATCTGATGTTGTGACGATCATGAATACCATCGCAGGTAGCAGACGAATAACGATCAGACTGTCCAAGCTACGTATAGACGTACCAGATTATATTCTCTCATCCTAAAAAAAAATTCGTATTGGATTAGTAAAGAATTAGCTGAAGGAGCTGACCCACGAAATTTCAAAATGCATCTATTCGCTATGGATTTATTTTCACAGTCAGATTGTAAATGTGAGGAAACATCAATGAATTACATTGAATATGCTCTTGCATCATACTACACAATAGCAATGGCTGAAGCCAGCAGTAATCTTGCTAGATATGATAATATTCGCTATGGTTTCGATTCTAGCTCCTGACGGTTATGAATGGAATGCATATTTTGCAAAGGTCGAAGCAACTTTGGTGGAGAGGTTAAAAGGAGAATAATTATTGGATCATATGTTCTTTCATCAGGCATATTATGGAAAATATTACATGAAAGCTCAAAAGATTAGAAATTGTTGAAACAAGAAATAACCTCATTATACAAAAAATATGATGTTTTGATAGCACCTACAATGCCTATTTTACCTTTAAATTTGGTGAAAAGATAGATGATCCATTAAAGATGTATAGGTTGATGTTGATACGGTAATTGCAAATCTTACTGGTATACCTGCGATATCTATGCCAGCTGGATTTAGCAATGGTCTTCCTATAGGTTTGCAAATAATGGCGATGAGTCACAAGAGCAAAATTGTTCGATGCAGCATTCATTGTTTGAGAGTACAGACTAATGTTCAGAGGAGTCCTGAACTATAATGTAATGGACAAGATGAAAGTTCCAAATAAAAATTGGTCTTGAGATTCATTGTCAACTAACACGTCTTCAGAGTAAATTATTTTGTTCATGCCATTGT
Source organism: uncultured Nitrososphaeraceae archaeon (assembly GCA_963825865.1). Lineage (GTDB taxonomy): Archaea > Thermoproteota > Nitrososphaeria > Nitrososphaerales > Nitrososphaeraceae > CAWGVG01. The sequence continues at coordinate 71,288 of CAWGVG010000015.1, forward strand.
GATTATCGTGAGTAAGGAGCCTAACCAGAATATATGTCCAATATGTTGTGGACTTCCAGGAACGCTCCCACTTTTGAATCAAAAAGCAGTAGAATTTGCCAGCATGATATCATTTGCTTTAGGTTGTAAAATTCCAAGTAAGATAATATTTTATCGAAAGAATTACTTTTATCTTGATCTTCCGAAAAACTTTCAATTGACCCAATATAATGCATACGGAATTACTAGCATTGGAGTGGATGGAAGAGTTAGAGTATGGAGACAAAAAATATGCTAGAATTCGAAGAGTTCAGCTTGAAGAAGACCCAGGAAGATTAGTTTATGAAGAAAGTAATATCGATACGAGTTTTTATACGCTAATAGATTACAACAGAGCAGGAGTTTCTCTAGTAGAAATTATTACTGAGCCAGATTTTACTGATCCAAGAGATGTTCGCATATTCCTCAATAAAATTACTTCCGCTATCGAACACTTGGGAGTATGCAATATCAAGCTGGAAGGCGCGGTTAGATGCGATGCAAACATTTCAGTTGTAGGAGGAAAAAGAGTTGAGATCAAAAATATTGGATCATTTAAGGAAACCGAAAAAGCTCTCAATTATGAGATTACAAGGCAAAAAGCAATGTCAATACATGAGATAGAAATTAAAGCAGAAACACGACACTGGGATGATTCAAGGAAAGTGACCAAACAGGCCAGGGCAAAAGAGGAAGAACAGGATTATCGATACTTTCCTGAACCGGATATCCCGACAATGATTTTGGGTAACGAATTTTTATCTTCGCTCAAGGCAAAAATACCAGAGCTTCCTGATGAGAGAAAAAGCCGTTTTATTACGGATTATGGACTTTCTGAACATGTGTCTCAGGTTCTAATTGATAACAAAGAACTTGCTGACTTTTTTGAATCTGCAGTCAAAATTTATTCATCACCAAAGGAAATAGCAAATTGGATCGTTTCTGACCTTATGAGATTCATGGATGTGGATCATCATAAGCATTCAAAAGAAGAAGGTTCTTTGTTTTCTGAGTTGAAAATAGAAGCAAAACATATTGCGGAACTGGCGAAACTGGTTGATCAGAATACGATAAACAGGAACACTGCAAAAAAGATCCTCAACCACATAATAAAAACTGGAGAAATGCCATCACAACTGGTCGAAGAGGCAGATGCTTCCAAGATAGATGACAGGAGAGTTATCTCAGAAACTATAGAATCAATCTTTGAGTCTGAAAAATCTGCTGTAAAGGATGCAAGACGAAACCCAAATGCAGCCAATTTTTTGCTTGGTAAGATTATGCAATTAACAAAGGGAAGAGTAGACCCACAGATTGCACTTGATTTAATAAACAGAAAATTAATTGACACAGACTAATCTCCTTTCATTTTTTTGGGTGGTATCATCATCTGCTCCAAATGTTGTATGACCATAGGCAAGAAAGCACCTACATCTGTTACAATTCCAATGGCTTGGGAAGTTCCTCTATCGAGAAGCTTTGTTACAACTGACTGACTTATGTCAACAGCAACGACCTTGACTGTTGCAGGCAACATATTCCCGACAGCAATAGAGTGCAACATTGTAGATAGCATCAAGACCATTTCTGCACCTTTTAGTAATTGTTTATATTTTCGTTGTGCTTCAACAATATCTGTGACAACATCGGGAATTGGCCCATCATCTCTAACCGAGCCAGCCAATACGAATGGAACATTGTTAGTATACATTCATACATCACGCCACTTTTTAGAACTCCTTTTCGAACCATCGCTTTTAAAGATCCAGCCTTAAAAACTTCATTAATTGCCTGCATATGATTTCTATGGCCTCTTACCGCGAGCGTACCATCAATTACATGCATTCCTAACGAAGTTCCCATCAACGCATTTTCTATATCATGAACTGCAATGGCATTGCCAGCCAATAGTCCATGTACATATCCCATTCGAATCAATTTTGCAAGAGATTCTGACGCGCCTGAGTGAACAAGGACTGGTCCCGAAACCACTAATATTTTCCCGCCCGCCTCCTTAGTATTATAAATGTCAGTTGCCACCTTTTGAGCAATTTGTTGTGTTGGCCGCTCGCTGGAACTATTGCTGCTCATAAATTGAAAAATGTCGACACCTTCTCGTGGACGTTCTTGTGGAATTATCCTCACCCCTTGCTCCCCTACAATTATCATGTCTCCTTTTTTTACATCACGTATCATTTTACACTCTGCTTTTTTTTTCTCAATATCTAATACTATACACTTGTCCATCATGATATTTTCTACGTCAATCCATGAACCATCATAATATACCTGTGTAGCGTTGTTTGTCGTGCTGTAAAAGTTGTCAGGCATCACCATATCTTTCACAGCTGGTTCAATAATGACTTGTCGAATAAATATGGGCTGTGCTCCTTCTCTATAGACTGATTCTAATAACTGATCCAGCTCTTGCTGGTTTTTGCCTCGAATTAAAAGACGAGCATAACTGGATTCTTTCTTTCTCTTTCCGACATTAAATTCGAGAACTTGAAAATCACCTTTTAGATCCATGACTTTGTCAAAGATTCTTGTTAGTATCATAGAATCAATAAGATGGCCCTTTACTTCAATCTCTTGTTCATATTTTTCTCTCAATTGCCTCTAAGAACAATTTATTGCCTATTGCTACTACTTAAGCATTAATTATACTGGGAGCGACAGTTTACCAAAGTATTCGTTCAGACCCTGTTCTGCGATAATTTTAGCAATGATCTCGTTTTTGGTTTCCTCAGTGAACCATTGAGCAATTGATTTTGCTATACCATTTTTATCGCAAAAAGCTATCAAGTATCTATCAGCTTCCTTAACGAGGGCAAATAAATTCTCTTCTCCTACTGGTTCCCATTTATTGTCCTTATTGTCTTTTAACGCCAGAGCAGGCATGGCGTGTCCTGTATATCGAGTCAAAAGCTCCTGAGCGGCTTTTACGCGCTTTTCACCTATCTTCAGAGCAGCAAAGTACCTGCATGACACTGCTATATTATTGAAATGGGTTTTAAAGCATTTAGGAGCTCTGTTATAAAGTTAGGTTTATCAATTGATAGATGCTCTACAGCAGAATTGAAAAACCTAGCAAGTAATTTGTGAGAATAACCTTCCTTTGCATACTGTCTAGCCTGCAATGCCATCTCTAGTTTATCTACTCCATGGACAAAGCGAGCCACATCTGTTTTGTTCGACATGTATTCTTGCCATATTTTTTTATAATTTAATCGAATATCATAAGGCAAGGAACACAAAATAGAATTCATTGCATTTCTTTCTTCTAATAATTTCCTCTTTTTAGTAACTTCACCAGGCATGTAATCTCCTATTATAGATTCAGCTAAATCATGAAGAATTACCATTTTCAAAACCCGTTCCGTGTCTAACTCTAGTAAATCTGACAAAACCATGCTTATTGCACACATAGAATATGTGTGGTCTGCTACAGATTCAGGATTATGGACTTTTACCTTTGAAATCCATCCGGCTCTTTTTACACGTTTAAGCTGTAAAACGGACTGAAAAAATTGAGTTGGATCTATTTGTTTTTTCACCATTTCAGAATGTCATCTTTAGCTAACTCAAATCATCTGTTTTATTTATCTATGTACCCTTTGAGTTCTTTTAAATAAATTGAATTGACGATAAGGAAATGAAACAGAATTATGAACATTTGACTTTTGGTAGGTATTGTGCTCAAAGTAAAAGTGTATGCCTTCAAGTTGACTTCAATTTTAGACTTACTGGAAGGCTTGCAACGGATCTTAAGGGACTTGAACCAGATGGTGAAAAAATATGCAAAAATACTTGTTAGGATGGACTTAATTACTCTAAAAACTACAAGTAACACAGCACAGAATCCATAATAATTAATACTGAACCTTACCACATGCTACTATTACATTTGAAATTATTTTCATATTTTTAGGAAGATTTCCATGCTACATCCTCAATCTTAAGACGTTTATTTACCAACCTTGCTCCGACAAAAAAGAGGTCTGAAAGTCGATTCAGATAAATTAGGATCAGTAAATTTATTCTTTGGCTTTTTGAGAGTGTTACAACAGCAGTTTCAGCTCTTCGAGTAATACTTCTACTTATATGAAGGAATGAAGATTCAACGCTTCCTCCCGGCAGTATGAAGAAGGAGATTGGGACAAGTTCAGTTTCAAATTCATCAATTGCTGATTCTAAATATAATACCATCTTTGCCTCGGCACGTGGAGTTTTGTATTGGTTTTTTATAGGGTATCTAGGATCAGCCAAATCAGAGCCAATAGTGAATAGGTCATTTTGAATCTTTATGAGAATATCAATGAGATCTGAAAACAGGTTTCTATTCTTTAAATTTAGTAATGAAATAACTAACCCAACATTTGAATTTAATTCATCTATCAAACCATAAGCAATTATTCTTCGATCATTTTTGGAGATGCGTTTACCACCAATGAGGCCAGTTTCGCCTTTATCTCCAGCTTTAGTATAAATTTTCATACAGTACAACGGAAGCTATTGATATAATTAATTTCGTTTATTATGAAAATAGAAACTCATAGCTTGTTAGCTTTTAAAAACTGGATCCACACTACCATGCACACCCTTACCTTTTAAAATTTCACTAGCTGATTTTCTATAACAGGAAGCTGAATCTCTATATATAGTATAGCACTTAGTGTAGCACAGCTATCATTATAACTAAAAGGTGTAGATAGATTCAACTCAGAAGTTTTTATTATTATTGTATCATATTATTTCATATTAATTACCCAAATTATCATTATAAGTAATTATTTTATTGATCATCAAACTTCGACACAAAATTTAATAACTAAAGTCAAATGCCAAAATCAACCGCTCGCCTATATTGAGTGATTATACTAACGGATTATAATGCTTCATACGTTTGCTAAAAAAAGTATGGAGAAAATTGCTTATTCTACTCCTTCTCTGTACGCGGAGACATCCTTATAAAATGAATTTAGTAGGAATGGACATCAGATTTATGCTCCCGTAGAGTATTTCTTCTTCTTGAACCGTTCGTTACATTTTTCGCATTTAAAGGGTCTTTCGAACTCCAAAAGAAAACGTTTTTTTCTCTCTGCTGGACTTTCAATAATAGAGTCTGATCCGGTTTCCGCCATTTTGTTCATAGTTAGTTATGATAAAAAATGTTTCTATGTTTATTTACCTTAAGTATGATAATTACATTAAACTTATTCTAATTAGTATACTTGTCAGATAATAGCTAAATTTTCAGTCTACAATTCATTTATCTTCATAAGACAAGATTATATAGGATTTATTCAGCTACGTTAGACACATGCCGTCGTAGCTCAGCCTGGGAGAGCACTCGACCCGATATGTTCGGGAGTGAAGCTGAAGACCGAGCTGTCGTGAGCTCAAATCTCACCGACGGCACTTTTGAATTGTATTACAAAACAAAAATTGTTTACAATCAATTCAAACAATTGAAGACAAATTTAAAATAGAGAAATTTCTATTATGATGATTATTATCAATATGGTTATGCAGGCCTTACAGCGGATATTTTGTGATCACTCCGAGTCATATTCTTTTAGAAGATACAATGAATTTAATTTTGAGGAGTTTGATACATGTTCTAGATGTGGAAAGACTTTGAGACAACTAAGAGGTTTTGATGAGGATATTAGAGGCTAAAGATATAATATGATCCGTTAAGTCTTCAGATCCTAATTATTATCTGGTGGGTAGGAGCGGTAATTGCTACTATTGCTCTATTGACTCATCTATATGGACATTATCTCATAATCGGAATAGTTGGGTGGTCTATAATTATCATGACTACTACACTCATTGTCTATGAGATAAAGAAGATAAAAGAAGAAGATAAAAAGAAATCATCGGCAGAAGATAAGATTAAAATAATTTCCTTTCCACCTTGTTCTTCTATAACTACCAACGTCACAGTAGATGTTATTCCTGTATTTTTCTTATTTTACTTGTTATAGCATGATTCAAACTCTCTGTGTTATCTGATTTTACTTTAACAAAGATGTCATGAACACCGTATGTTCCTCGTACCTCTTTTACCTCAGTTAATTTTGCAATCTCGCTTATAATATTCTCTTCTGATCCTAAAGTGCAGTTAACTAAAATATATGCAGTAGGCATTATATCAGATGTAATAGTAGGTCAGTATTTTAGTCTTTACTGTTGGAAGGTTCAGTAGAAACGATCAATATTATGATGAGGTTGGTTAATCTGTGCATGTTGTTTTCCGTTTTTGATTACGGTTATCACTGATTTTGCACATCGAACTGCTTTATCAGAAGCAAGCAATTTATTATAACCAGATGGAAGGAAAGCAATAATCGCGTCGCCAACATACTTTAATACATAGCCTTCATAGCTCTGTACTATGTAAGACATATCATATGAAAATGCTCTAAATATGGTAACGGTAACCATTTTATCAACTGGCAAGTACATGCTCATGTTAGTTGAGCCAACCAAACGGCATATATGATTACAAGAGGAATATTTGAATTGATGTGATTAAGGAGGAAGTTTTGGCCAGGTTTTAAACTCGACTCATACTGATACTGTCTTTATAATGCTTTCCATAGTCTGGCTTGTGTCTGAGCTACAAGTGTTTCCGCATCAACCGCTACCATCAGAGCATTTTTAGAATGATCATCATTACCAACAATCATACTTATTATCGATTCAGCATTTTTTCATCATCCAATCTATTTTTCCTGTTTTCATGAAGAGTGTTTTCGTCGGTAATCCCCTCTATAAAGTGCAACTCATTGTCTATTTTTTATAGTCATTCGTATGATTAAAACATCGTTAACTGACGTCAAGGAACCTAATGTTACAATGAATATAAAATAAAATAATAGATAAAGTTGAGCATCCAAAAATTGAGTAAAAATATAATGCATACTTAAGGATTCCCCTGAAAAATCTCGTGGAAGATGGCTCTTTAGTTGTAATTATCTTTTCATTTATGGAAATTTAGTTTTTATTACTTTGTGTTTCATTCCTAATATCCTTAGTGTCGGTGATATGTTTTGATTCCATTAATTTGTCATTATACATTTATTCATTCCTTTCCCCCTTCTTGGCCGACTTATGGCACCTGTGAGGATTGTTTCTTCCTCTGCTGTGCCGTCAGTTATAATAGTACTTTGCTTGTTTTTGTGTTCGTCAAAAACTTCCTTTCCTAGCTATTTGCTTATTTCTTGAATGCAATATAAGCAACCAATATTTATCTAAGGCATAAGAGTAGAGAAGAAAATAATGCGATTACCACTTAAAGGGGATGATTATTTTACCAATAATATAAATTCTACTTTTGACAATGTTAAGGATAGACACTTTGAAGCGATAAAACCACAACTTATGATGAAGAAAGTTAACGTAATGTTAGGAGATGGTACTGTTAGTCAATCTGATACTTTTGAACCACAGAAAGCTACAGCATTTTATCAACGATTAATTAACTTTCTCAATGACCAGGGATGGACTACAACAGGTGTCTCAAGATCAAACACTAGTGACTTACACCGTATGTATTGTCAGTTTACACAAGACGTGGGCAAATATCATTTACACGGCTATTTTGGAATTCAATTTCATGCTTTGCCATATTACAGAGTGAACAAACGTGTTATTGAGATTCAAAAGGAGTTAGTGGAGGTTGCAAACAAAGCAACAAAAGCTTTCACTAGTATAGGTACCAGAGGCAATGATATAGTCCAGAAAGAATTAGAAAAAGTTGGCTGCGCCGACATGGGATTTGAAGAATTATTTACGAAATTATTTGAAGATAAGGAACTATTGGATGATCTAGAAGTAAAAGCACTGACAATAGAAAAGGAATTTCCAGAATACGAAGAAATGCACAATAAAAAGATTCAGTTGTTTGCAGAATTAAATGATTTGGTAATTGAAACATACCAGACATCCTTAGTATCAATAGATTACAATAAATTAATGCAAGGAGAAGAGGGCATAGTCACATATTTTGATATTGAAATTATAAAAAATCAGAAAACAAAGAAAAGGGATTCTTATATCAATGCGGGAATAATAACAAAAGAGTTGACCAAGCAGATCATTAGCAAGATCAATGAAGTTGCAAAAATATTACAATATGGAGCAATATGAAATACAAAGAATATATATATTCTATATGAATAATAAATTATTATACGAATTATTATTATAATAAAATTGCATGAGTAGCTCAACAATATCTTCACCTTATTAGCGTTTGTTGTTCTTGCATCTAAAAAACTCCATAATTTAACACAAAATTATAATTAAGGCATGAATGGGAATGCATTGTTTGATTCTGATGAATGACGAGAGTATGTGGAACACAGATAAAGCACAGAAATTTCCAACTATCCAAGATATAGTTAGAGCTAGAGAAATATTATACAAATCTATTAGAAAAACGCCATTACTTAGATCTAATACATTTTCTAAAATTATAGGAACCAATATTTACCTAAAACTTGAATCTTTTCAAACAACAGGTTCATTCAAGGTTCGAGGAGCATTTGTTAAAATAAATATGTTATCGGTAGAACAGAGAAAACATGGTGTTATTGCTGCATCTGCAGGCAACCACGCACAAGGAGTTGCATATGGAGCATCAAATAAAAACATTCCATGTACAATTGTAATGCCGCAGAATGCGTCACCCGCTAAAATAGCGGCTACAAAATCATATGGAGCAAAAGTGGTTCTAAGTGGATCTGATTATGATGAATGTTCGATCGCAGCCCAGGAAATGGCAAAGGAAGAAGGTCGCGCAATCATTCATGCTTTTGATGATCCCCAGGTAATATCAGGACAGGGAACAATTGGGCTAGAACTGTTGGAAGATCTGCCAGACCTTGACCAGATCTATATACCAATAGGAGGTGGAGGGCTTGCAGCAGGTGTTGCAATTGCAATCAAGGCAAAAAAACCCAACGTAAAGATTATTGGTGTAGAATCTAAGGCTTTTCCATCTATGAAACAATCTCTTGAAAAAGGCTCTTTACAGAATATAAAATCAGGATATACTATTGCAGATGGTATTTCAGTAAAATCTCCTGGCAAACTGACATATGAAATAGCTAGCAGATATTTAGATGATGTAACGGTAGTCGATGATTCTTCAATAGTTAAAACCATGTTTTTACTTATGGAAAGGGGAAAACTAGTCATAGAACCGGCCGGAGCTGCGAGTCTTGCATATTTACTTTCAAATGGCCATGCAAATAAAAACGAAAATGTAGTATCAATACTTTCAGGCGGAAATGTTGATATGTATCTACTTGGTCAGGTTGTGGCAAAAGGCCTTATGCATATGGGTAGAATGCTCAAAATTTTTATCCAGCTACCAGATAAGCCAGGAGCATTGAAAACAGTAGTAGATGGTATTGCAGAGCTTAGTGTTAATATTGTCGAAGTTGAACACGATAGATTAAGTTCCAATATCTCTGCTGGAACTGCAGGTGTCTATCTAAGTCTTGAAATGGAAAATGAAAAACATGCCGAACGATTGATCGAGTTTCTAAAGAGAAAAGGAATACAATTTAGAGTAGTCAGTAGACCTAGTTAATATAACTATTCTAACGTGCTGATACTATATAGTAATATTTGAATATGACGCTTTAATCCAATAGAAGGTATGATACTGGACCTGTTCTTTGGTAATAGACAATTATCTTTTCTATACAATAGAAGGATGAGGCCCAAAGAAAGATACAAGTTCATGGCAAGGTTACCAAGCAATTCAGACGACAGACAAATTGGTGAAAACTATATACCAGATTACAATACAATAGTTGCCAAGAATATGAAACCTAAGAATATCAAAACTACAAATCTTAAGGGCGACGATCACTATCCGCTTTGAAGAACAAAGGTACTAACCCTCTCCCTTGATATGCAATTACGGCTGATTTTGAGAGATAATCCAAAGCCGGAAACAGTGCCTCTAATTTTATAGATTGTTATATCTGGCATACAGCTGATGACATCGAATTAAACCGTGAATAAAAAAGATGTGATACGATAATAGTGTCTATATTTAAATTAATGCAGTCCCTTGCTTTTATTTTAGCTTTGTCTAGTATCTCAGAGCTTAGTGTTTGCCTAGGCTACGGCAACATCTCAATAAGACACAGGACTTCAGCAGATATTTTATTCATAAAAGATGGAAAACCACAAATTATATTTTCTAATGTCCGAAATGCTCAGCACATTGTTAAACTGGTTAAATCTATACGGAGACTGCAATTACAAGGACAACAACGGCAGTAGTAGTAGTGATGATAGCAAAGAAGTTGTTTATCGTTAAAAAATTAAACAGGAATTCCAATTGGGATTCTTTTAGCCTTTATGACGAAAATGGATCGTTTCGTGGAGAGGCTCGATTTGAGACAAAACAGCAAGCTGAGGAATACATAAAGTTGTACAAAGACAGATTTAACAAACGCTTAACCGCTGAAGGAAAAACCACAACTAGGCTAAAGCTGCAGGTATTTGAGATAGATAGTAATCACTCTCAGATACAATAGTAGTAATAATACTTTCCGCAGCGTATTCTTACGATGTGATATTAGTTAGTGTATGTATATTCTCTAAATCCTTTTTTGTCAGAAGTAGTACCACCGATCTTTACTAGGATAAATTCCTTATTAGCATGTAAATGGGAATCATCAAAATTTCTTTTACTTTCATGCAGTTTCTCGTATTCTTCCATAGAGAGTTTTGTTCGAGATCCGATTTCTTCTTCAAGATTCATCCGCTTTACAATCTCTTTATATTCAGGTTGTATTACACCGCTAAATACCATGGCGCTGCTACCACTGCCATAAGATCCAAAGCCTATTCTCTTATTCTCAAGGTAAGTTCCCTTCTTGTATTCAAATTCGAGCAAGCTTCTAAATCCCATGTACATTGAAGCAGTATATAGATTCCCAATCATTGGAGATGCTTCAAGTGAACTTGCCAGCTTATTTTCAAAAACTTCATTGTAGAAAGAGGTCTGAATAAATGCTCGTCTGAATTTCTCATCAGCTTTTGTAAATTCAGTATCGGCAAGAATAGATTCTATCGTACCCCTAGGATCTTTTGGTACTGGCTCCTCCATTCCCACTTCTTTTATAATGTCTTTCCAGCGTGGAAGATGTCGCCATTCATGTCTTAGCAAGTATGCTAACGCCTTTTCACCCATTTTTCTATAAGGAAGATGAACGCTGAATAAATCTATGTGATCCGTAATGGATTCGTCATCCTTTAGATTAATCAAACCAGTTCTAATAGCCTTTTCTTTATAACTATCAAATGCCTTTTTCACTTGAATTAAATATAATAGATTAGAATAGTTTCCGTTGACAAGAGGAGTTTCTTTTCCAAATGGTCTATAAAAGTCATACTCGTTCTTAATAATTGTAGACGCAACTTTTTGATCGAAAGCCAACAGTCTAGGATTTTCTTTAATCAGCATCGCAACTGCACCAGCGCCTTGTGTATATTCACCTGATGAACCAATATCATATTTGGCAATATCACTTACAATAACAATAGCGGCTTTACCATTATTTTCTTCTGCTCTAATCCAATTTGCGTTATCATAGAGTGCATAAGATCCGCTTACACATGCAAATTTACACTCAATTCCGCCAGCATGTTCAAAAGAACTCTCACCATAGACTTGTTCTAACATTCCTATGACAAAAGAATTCATTGCCTTAGATTCGTCAAGGCCAGATTCAGTGGCCACATACATTCTTCCGATATCTTGTGGGTGCAAATGGTTTATTTGCATTAATTTCAAACATGCATTTGCAGCCATACATGCTGGATCCTGGTTAGTGTCAACTAAAGCCATCTTTTTAATTCCTATGCCAGATTCTAACTTTTGCGGAGCAATTCCTCTTGCTTCAGCAAAATCCTTATAGTCGATATAAAGTTTAGGGACATATATGGCTAGATTGTCAATCCCTACACGCATTTTACACAACTATACATACAGCCATTTAAAGGTATTTCTGAATAGAATAGTTGACCCATGGAAATGTACAAATGCCTATCAATAAATTATAAAACGGGACTTGTTAAATGAACTAATTTCTCATCTATTTTATTATTTTAATTATTTTAATAATACTTTATGGTCTGATATAAGTTATTTCTTTCCGCAGCTTTAAAGCCAGTCTGTTTAATAGGAGCTATAATTTTATGTGCTGTTAGCTCTGTAGATCTGGCACCTGTAGCGCTTACTACTTCTTCACCGATCAAAGTACCGCCAAAGTCATCGGCGCCAAAATTTAGTGCCAGCTGAGCCATACCGATTCCATTTGTTAGCCATGAGGACTGTAGATGATCGATTAAACCATAATATATTATTCTCGCAATTGCTATCATTTTCAATAGTTGCAATCCTCCAGATGGATATTTTATTAATCCTTCAGATTGCATCTGAGTTTTATTCGGTTCAAAACTCCATGGAATAAAAGACATAAATCCCCTCGTTTTTTCTTGCAATTGTGCAATTTTCATAATATGTCGTGCTCGTTGTTCTTCACTTTCAACCGTGCCATACATCATTGTTGCCGAAGACTTTAGGCCAATCTCATGAGCGTATTCCATTATCCGCAGCCACTCGTGACTTTTGATCTTGAGAGGGCTGATCTCTGCTTTTACATCATCATCAAGAATTTCAGCTCCTGCACCAGGAAGAGAATCCAGTCCTGCTGCTTTTAACCTAGCGAGGACCTCTTTAATACTACTTTTCTCAATTCTTGCAATCATATCAATTTCAGATGCTGACAGACCATGAATCCCTACTTCAGGGCATTTGGCCTTTATTGCCTTAAAAGCTTCTTCATAATATTCCATCTTTAAATTTGGATTGTGTCCCCCCTGAATTAATGCTTGGGTAATACCAAATAGTTCTCTAGATACTAATACACGTTGAACAATTTCCTTCAGAGATAATGTATAACCTTCTTTATGTCCAGGCGGGCGGTAGAATGCGCAGAACTTGCAATAAGTAATACAAACGTTAGTATAGTTTAAGATAATGTTATTGACGAATGTGGCAGTGTTTCCGTAGAGTCTTTGTCTTAATATACTTCCAACAAGTCCTATGGAGTAGGAATCGTCAGACTTGATAAGCCTTGTGCATTCGTCTAGCCCAAGACGTCGGCTGTTTAATGCACTATCTAAAATGTCACCAACATCAGATTTACTGATTAAGTCTTTTACCAAGAGGCTATTTTGCAATATTATATAATTTTGAACTATTAATGCTATTTATTCTTTGCAACTTTAGAGGATCTGTTAACACATATTTTATATTAACTTCAATCGTAGATCCAATAATTTGCTAAAAAATATCTCTGGAGGAACACCAGCATTAGAAAAATCACTCGCAGGCGAGGAATTAACATATCGAGACGGAGTGCAGCTAATAAAAGAAGAGAACCTGTTTTTGTTAGGCGCTGTTGCTGATAAGATTCGTACAGGATCTTAGAGGAAAAACTGTTACCTTTGTTGTTTCTTATTATTTAAATTATACCAATGTGTGTGTTGCCAGTTGCCCATTGTGTGCATTCTATAGAAAGGGAAATGAATCTGATGCTTATACTTTAACTACTGAACAGATCTTAACCAGAGCCAGGATCGCAATAAAACAAATGGTGGCAACTGAAATTCATATTGTTGGGGGATTTCATCCAAAACTAGGCCTTGATTATTATGAGGATATGATGAAAGCAATAAAGGCTGAGTTTCCCGACGTCACAATTAAAGCGTTCACTCCTGCAGAAATTTTCTTTATTGCCCGCTTGACTAAAAACTCAGTAAAAGAGGTCTTACTTAGGTTAAAGGGCGCTGGATTAAATGCTCTTCCTGGTGGTGGAGCTGAGATTTTCGAACCCAAGGCCAGAGATATAATTGTCAGGGGGAAATGTTCTGGTGAAGAGTGGCTTGATACTGCTCGTCAGGCACATGATTTAGGATTGAAGAGTAATTGCACAATGCTTTTCGGTCATATCGAAAAACCTGAACACATTATAGATCATATCTTAAAGATCAGGGAACTTCAGAAAAAAACAAAGGGCTTTACTACATTTATCCCATTAAAGTTTAGTCTAGACAATACAGAGTTAGAAAAGAAGGGTATGATTACTGGGGAGAGTCCATCAACATATGATTTGAGAATTATAGCAGTATCGAGATTATTACTAGCAAATATACTAAATAATATCTCGGTATACTGGGTTTCATTAGGTAAGAAATTGGCTCAGGTCTCATTATCATACGGGGGTAATGATATGGTTGGGACCGCATATTCAGAAGAAATATTCAAGGCTGCCGGTAAAAATACAGCAACCTCTGTCGAAGAGCTAGCGAATTTAATAAAAGAAATTAAAAGAGAGCCTGCTCAAAGAGATACGTTCTTCAATATAATTAGAAAGTTTAACTAGGATCTTAATCTTCTTTTTTTATTAATTTAATCCACTGATCAACAGTTTTTAACATCTACTTTGTGACGCTAGGTTTTGTGATAGAAAAGATGACAAGATGATGCAGACAACGACATATACCTTTCTTTTCTTCATACTCAACTTTAAATTTTCAATAGCCACTTCCATATTCCTCTAATAATGCTCTTGCATGTGCTTTGATTTATCTATAATTCTGATTCGAAAAACTTTACTAATCCACTGTATTAGCACATTAAATTGGTAGCCTCGTTAAATATTTATTTCCACATTTTTCAGCAGTAGTATTTAGAAGACATATCTTAGTGTCTAATAAAGTCCTTCGATAGGGAAGAAAAAAGACATCTGAGATACATCCAATGTTCAGTAAGTGGGCTCATCAACGGCAAAATATAGCTCTAATGATAAAAGCCAAAGCATTATCAGTACCTTTACAGGTATTATTGACGGAATAAATAATGGGGTATGAATAGCGAAAATGGAAGATGGAAGCAATCCGAGATTACAAAACTTAAGCAACTAATCCGCCTGATCTCCATGTTATCGGGCTCCTAATAGGTCGAAGTTCGCACAGCTAAGCGAAATTCACCTGGGGAATTGATAGTATTTGTTTCTCCTTTGCCATTGCAAACATTTTCTTGATTGATTTTTCTCCTTCGAGGCCCATATCGATGGTTATATCATTTACATACATTTTTATAAATTTCGTCATCACATCTTTTGGTTGGCCTCTGCTGTATCTCATCGCATAATCAACTGCAGCATCGATATTTCTAAGACCGTATAAAATTGAATTCTTAAAAAGGTTGTCTACTCGTCTGATCTGTCCCTGTGTCAATGATTTCCTACTCGCCACATTAATTCCTAATGGCACTGGCAGTCCATCTGTTTCGGCAGTCCACCAATCTCCCAAATCCAGAACATTGTAAAATTTTGATTTTTGATAGGTAATCTGTGTTTCATGAATCACTAAGCCTGCATCTACTTTACCCGTTAGAACCGCGTTTGGAATCTGCTGAAAAGATATCTCTTTCTCTTTAAATTTTCCCAAGGCAAACTTTAATAATAAATTAGCAGATGTCATCTGACCTGGAATCGCAATTGTACTCTTTCTTAATTCTGAAAGCGATAATTCCCTCTTCGAAATCACTATTGGTCCGTACTTTAAACCAAAGCTTCCACCACTACGCAAAATTATATAATCTTTCAAATAAGCATAGGCATGAGCTGAAATTGCAGTAACGTCAAGTTCATGTCTTAAAGCGAGTTTGTTAAGAGTTTCAATATCTTCTATGACATGTTTGATTCTAAGGCTCGGACATTTTACTTTTCCAGATGCAATACCATAGAACATAAAAGCATCATCCGCATCCGGAGTATGGCCTAAAGTTATTTCCATCATGTTTATAACAAAAATTATAATCATAAATAAAGTTAAAATCACTAAACTCTTACGTGGTTTTAAAGCATTATTTAGCTGTAATTAACTTTATAGTTGAGCAGCTACTGAAAAATATAGCATATCCAATCATCGAATGTTCGGACCAAGCAAGGATATAAAACCTGGTTTGATATTGTATTAGAAAGCTTCTAAAGTGGAGATATAGTGCCGATGTTAACCAATATATATCGAAAGACAACAGAGTCAACAGAACCTAAATAAGTGCATAGTAAGCTATAATATAGTCTGCTATGGTTTAATGGTCAATGGCCATTCTTAGATCATTCCTCCAAATTTATGAGTATAATATCATCATACCATCTTAATGTACTGCTCTTCTAAAACTTCAAGCCGTACAATAATACAATCTTCATTTTAAATGAAAGGCAAGGAACATTTAATAGTCCTCCAGCGAATTTTTTTCGCTTGAACATATGCCCAAGTTCAAGTCGACCCAAGATATTTTAAGAATTATTGGTAATAAAGAGCAGATCCGTAATTTTGGCGTCATTGCTCATGTTGATCATGGCAAGACAACTATGAGTGATAGTCTTTTAGCTGCATCAGGTATTATTTCGCCTTCAGTTGCAGGTCAGGCCCTTGCACTTGATTCTATGAAGCTTGAACAAAACAGACAAATGACTATTCGTGGAGCTAATGTTACACTATTTTATGAAAATGAAGGCAAGGAATATGTGATTAATATGATCGACACTCCTGGCCATATCGACTTTACAGGAAGAGTTACTCGCGCTCTTAGAGCAATTGATGGTGTAGTCGTTGTTTCTGATTCTGTTGAGGGTATTATGACCCAGACAGAGACTGTAACAAGACAAGCACTCGAAGAACGAGTTAGACCGGTTCTATACATTAACAAAATTGATAGGCTGGTAAAAGAACTAAGATTAGATCCACAAGCCATGCAAAAATGGCTTTCAAATATAATTGCTGAATTTAATCGACTTATTGATATTTATGCTGAACCAGAACTTAAAGAAAAATGGAAAGTTAGTATACAGGGAAATAGTGTTGCATTTGGTTCTGCTAAGGATAGATGGGGATTTAATTTCAAAGTCGCTCAGAAAAAGGGCGTTAGTTTTAAGGATGTTTATGACGCTTATACTTCAGAAGAGCCTGGTGCTATAAAATCACTTGAAGAAAGAGCGCCATTGCACGAGGCCATCCTAGGAATGGTTGTACAACATCACCCTCCACCCCATATCGCTCAGAGATACAGGATCCCCAAAATTTGGCCAGGAGACTTGGAATCTGATCTTGGAAAATCGCTTTTAGCCTGTAACGAAAAAGGGCCAGCGGTGATGATGGTTACTACAATTAACGTTGATCCACAGGCGGGCAGAGTTGCAACTGGCAGGCTTTTCTCTGGTACTATCAAAGATGGTGATGAAGTATACTTAATTGATGCAAAAAGACCAGGAAAGGTTCAGTCTGTAAATATTTACATGGGCAACACTAGAGAAGTAGTGAGCATGTTACCCACAGGTAATATTCCTGCATTGCTTGGTCTTGATTACGCTGTAGCAGGTGAAACAATTTCAACTGTAAAAAATATTCCAGCATTTGAATCGATCAAGTATGTTTCAGAGCCTGTAGTTACAATTGCTGTGGAGCCTAAGCATCCAAAAGATCTACCTAAACTTGTTGAAGCATTACGCAGAATTACTGTTGAAGATCCAAACCTTATAGTAAAGATTAACGAGGAAACAGGTGAGACTTTAATGGCAGGAATGGGTGTATTGCACCTTGAGATTGCAACATCACTTTTGCAGGAAGCAGGTCTTGATATTACGACAAGTCAACCCTTAATCAACTATAGAGAAACTATTCGTACAAAAGCAGGCCCGATCATGAGTAAATCACCGAATAAACATAACAAAATATTTATGCGTGTAGATTTACTTGGCGAAGAAATAATTGGAATGATAAAAATGGGCCAAATCAAAGAGGATATGGATAAAAAGGAATTGGCAAAGATCCTTCGTGAAAAAGGCTGGAATGCAGATGAAGCAAGAAATGTTGCTGCCAATAGATGTTGGCGGCAATATGTTAATTGATGAAACAAAAGGTGTGCAATTTATACAAGAATCAATGGATTCTATAAAGTCAGGCTTTGATGATGTAGTCCATTCAGGTCCTCTTGCTCATGAACCTGTAAGAGGTGTTAAGTTTGTCTTACATCACTTTGTTCCACATGAGGATCCAGCTCATAGGGGGTTAGCACAATTAATGCCTGCAACTCGAAGATCTATGTTAGGTTCAATGCTGATCGCAGATTCAGTTTTACTTGAACCTATACTTGGCATCGAGATTAAATGTCCACAGGAACAAATTGGTACTGTCGCTGGTATACTATCAAGTAAAAGAGGTAAGTTACTCAACGTAGAACAAAAAGGTTTAATTTCGATCATCCAAGGTGAAGTACCGGCATCTGAGACATTTGATCTTTCCGAGGTCATGCGTGGGGGAACTGCTGGTAAAGCTATGTGGAATACTTATTTCAAAACATGGCAACCTCTTCCACAATCAATATTTAGGAATTTAGTTGGAGAAATAAGAAAGAGAAAAGGTCTAAATCCAGAGCCACCAACTCATGATGAGTTTATCGACAAAGAATAAACAGATACAACATCTTTATTTTTTAATTATTGACTAAAAGTTGAGCCTATTTCGGGCTTTAGATGAATTTCAACTGTTTGTTTTTCCTTTTGATATCCCCTTTTCTATGTTATCATAAAGTGAATAAATAAGTATTACAAACAATAACTTATCTGCATGAAACTTGACTTGCCAAGGTACACAGAAAGGTTTGGAGCCATAAGTCTCCACGGAGTACAGCGTGTTTACGAATTGGATTCAGGATTTAACGATGATAGGACAAAATCTGAAACTATTCGTAGCGTTGGAAACGATGAGATTTCTGAAATTGAAAGGAAAATGGCTATTGTTATACCCATTAAAGGAGAGCGTTTGAAATTGCTTGAAGGGGTATTGAGCGGCATTCCTCACGATTGCTTGACAATCATAGTATCCAATAGTCCAAGACAGCCTGTCGACAGATACAAATTGGAAAAAGAGGCACTTGAGCAATTTAATCGATTTGTAGGAAAAAATGCATTAATATTGCATCAAAAAGATCCGGGATTATCTGATACACTAAAAGAGGTTGGCTACACCAGTATCTTTGGTCCAGAGGATACAGTCAGGAATGGCAAGGCTGAAGGAATGATGATTGGAATGCTACTTGCGAAAATGGCCGGCAAAGAATATGTTGGATTTATTGACGCGGACAACTATGTACCTGGAGCAGTCAACGAATATGTAAAAATATTTGCATCAGGAATCGCAATGTCTAATACTCCTTACACGATGGTTCGCATATCATGGATTTACAAACCAAAAGTGTCTGAGAGTGGTCTATATTTCTCAAAATGGGGGAGAGTATCGGAAGTAACAAATCAATATCTTAATTCATTGATATCCTATTATACTGGCTTTGAGACTGAAATTATGCGTACAGGAAACTCTGGAGAACACTGTATGTCGATGAAATTAGCAGAGCTTTTGACTTATTCACCAGGCTTTTCGGTAGAAACATATGAAATTGTAAACATACTAGAAGAATTTGGAGGAATTGTGCCAACGGAAAATCAGGAAGCAATGGACAAAGGAGTTGAAGTAATGCAGGTAGAAACACGTAATCCCCATTTCCATGAAGAAAAGGGCGATATTCACTTAAAGGAGATGTTTAATGGATCGCTTGGTTGTATCTACCATAGTAATATTTGCCCTCCAAGACTAAGAGAAAAAGTCATCGAGGAACTGCATGAAAGAGGGATACTAGACGGTGGACAAGAACCATGTGTATTACAAAAAATCAATCCCTTCAAGAATATAGATATGCACCAATTTGCAAATATTCTTCATAATCGAGCAACAAGTTTTGCTCACTCTGGCTAGGTAAATGAAGAATATGGTAGCAATTTACTATATAGGCAAAATATTGCTTCTACTCGCTATAAAAACTAACATTATGACAGAAATCAGATTAACAGATAGAAAAATCTGCAGTAATTGGCAAAACTAAATTAGCAATAGCAATAATTGTAAAACCTCACTTCATAATGCTTTTAAGTCATTATGAGCAACTCTATTGTGATCTATTGTGACTGAAGTCGAGCTAGCAGCCTATCATTTAGGATGGGAATTCTAGGCTCTTCAAAAAATTGGAGATAGTAAAATGTGTGGGATAGCAGGTATTCTGAGTAAGAAAGGTGAAAACGTTGTGCCGCTAATTGAACCTATGCTTTCTTGTATGGTAAATCGCGGCCCTGACGGAGCGGGGGTAGCGAGCTGATGACTTGGTTATCCTGTCAGACTCCTTCGAAAATTTGAAGTATCATAAACTTTCTGGAAGTAGTGCTCTGGGGCATTTAAGACTTGCAATAGTAGGCGGTACTTGCGGACAGCAGCCTTTTCGTAGCTGCGATAATAGGCTAACTATAGAACATAATGGTGAGATTTATAATTATAAAAAAATTCGAAGAAAATTAGAGAAATATCATAAATTTAAAACTCAAACAGACAGCGAAGTTATTGTCCACTTATTAGAAGAGCATTTTGCTAAACGCCACGATTTGCTCTATGCTATCAAAAAGACTGTGGCTGAACTTGATGGTGTTTATGCTATTGTTATCAAGGACGAAGTAACAGGAACCATATCTTTAGTCAGAGACAAAATAGGCGTAAGGCAGATTTACTATGGCGAAAATAATAGTTTTATCGGCTTTGCATCTGAACGAAAAGCCCTATGGAAAGTGGGAATAAAAGAACCTACAAAACGCGTGTTGCCAGGACATGCAATAATTATTACATCAAATGGTTTATTGCAAGAATTCAAAGTAGCCAATCCTCCAATACATTCATCGAAAATAGCGTACAAAACAATGGCTTCTGCTGTTAGTGCATATGAAAAATCCTTACTTGCATCCATGAAGAAACGAACGCAAGATTTCGATAGAGTTGGGATAATTTTCTCTGGTGGTATAGACAGTGTAATTATTGCGTGGCTTGCGAAGAAAATGGTACGTGAAGTTACGTGTTACACCGGAGGGGTTAAAGATTCTAGTGATGTTGCGTTCGCACGACATATAGCTAAGAAACTCAATCTTAAACTAAGGGTTAATGAACTTAGCCAAGATGAGGTCGAACAAATAATTCCCGAGGTTATGGATGTGATCGAGGATACAAATGCGGGACAGGTAGAGGTTGCAGTTCCAGTATATGCTGCAATAAAGCTTGCACACGAAGATGGAATTAAAGTAATGTTCACTGGACAGGGAGCTGACGAGCTTTTTGGAGGATATTCGTGGTATACAAAAGTAGTTGAAAAGGAAGGTTACCAGAAATTGCGCGACCATATGACTGAAGATTTACTTTTACTATACAGAGAGACTCTTGAAAGAGAAGATAAAATTACAATGGCACATAGTATAGAAATGCGTGAGCCCTTTCTCGACATGAGCGTAATCAGAGTTTCGATGCAGATTGCTATGAAGCTAAATGTAAAGTCGGGAGATGACGTCTTTGGTAAACATGTACACAGAAGACTTGCACAGAAACTAGGTATTCCCAGAAATATTGCTTATCGTATAAAGGAAGCAGCACAACATGGCTCTGGAATGCATAGTGTGTTTGATGCAATAGCCAGAAAGCATGGATTTGATGAAACTACTATTTCAACAAGATATCTCGATATACTTAGCTCCCGCGAAAAAATTGGCAGCTCACAAAGATATGGTTATCTATTTGAAAATGAAAAAATGTGGATCGCAGAACCACATGTACAGATGTATCTGGATAGCATTTCAAAAACACTTCCAACGTTCGAACAAAATGTGATGGCAAATCAACCAAAAGAGAAGAAAGGTTATTCTAAATCACACCACAAGTAGAAGATCCTTTGAATTATGCGGTCAAAGAGAAATGACGTGATTATTGAATAAATTCTTAAATGTGAAGTATGGTAATTGTTTCCCGTAACGAAAAGTTAACAATGCAAAATAAACAACATTATATATCTGCCAGTCTGCAAACACTCCACCTAGCGTTTGTATGCCACCTACTAAAGAAGATGCATTGAAAGCAAGAAGCAAGCTTATTGAATCTACTCTATAATAACACTAAAAATTAATCTCGTGTAAATAAAAAGGTAGTACATAATATTGTAATGAGAACAAGTTGTTTATATGTCAATTAAATAAAAAATTATTTTGCATAAATTGATGACAAACCTTAATTCTTAGCAAGACCATATTCAGTTATCATGCCTAACGCCTTTCCAGAAGAAGATGGAGAGTATGTACAAGTAAAAATAAGTTACGTAGGTTTAGTAGATCAGTTGGGGTTAGAAGGTATTGTTGTTCTAAAGACATTTGATGGAAAAGAATTTCCCATGCGTGCTTTTTCAGGTGAGGTTGCCAGGCACATATCACGGTTTGAGGAAGGTGATAAAAATACTATACCAACAATCTACAACCTGGTTGAAGAGATAGCAGTTATGCAAGACTTACTTCTGATTGAAGTTAGAGTTTATCTAAGTGGTTCAGTCCTACGTGCGAATCTATATTTCAAAAATCGAATGGAATATTTGGTATTAAGAAATTATCGTGCGTCAGATTCGATTGCTTTAGCATCTTATTATGATGTACCGATAAAAGTAAGAAAGAATTTATTTGAAGAAGCAATTGAACGATGAAGTTGATTGGTCAAGTCAATATTTCTACAAGCTTTTTTTGTGCTATTGCATTTTTAACTTCCATTGCTATTCTTCTACCAATACCCATAGTATGGCCATAATAATACTTCGCGTAAGGGCTTGTTGTTGCCATAATGGGATTACCGGGAACCCTAAGTGATACATCGTATACCACCAAATCTAGATCTGCTGTAACAATGCTTTGTAACGAAATCGGTCCGATTATCCCAGGAGGATATTCCTTCTTGACTATTGTAGTGAATTTATCGCCCATTTCAAATACTTTTTCTAGCATTGATTCACGTATGCTTGCTGGAGTATGGCCCACCTCGATATTATGTATGTCGATATCAATTTCCATTTGCTGCCTAGCAGGCAATGACGTAGTGAAGTCGTGGAGGTTAGTTTGCAATCTTCTTTCGATTCCAAGGAACTCTGTCTCTCCTGATAGTGGTGAATGGAAAAAGTTTAAGTTGAAATAAGTTCCAACTACATATTCTTCGATGGTGGAAGAGTTGAGATCTTTTTCATTAATGAGTCCCTGTTGTATCTTTAACTTTGTTTTCCTCTCGTAATCTTCATACGACGCCACAATTAGAAATGCCCTTTCTAATTTTCGTTTTGCTTCCCGAACTTTAACCACTGCTAGACCGTCAATGTCAGAAGGTTTTTTGTAAATCCTCGGATGTCTAATGTTTGCCTTCTCAAGGAGATGATACTGATTTCTTGTTGAAGTTCGCTCTTCTGCTCGCAAGAGTTGCCGGTTTCCAAAGATAGGTATCTCTAGATTGTTTTCGATATTGTCATAGCCCAGATAAGCAGTAAAAGCACGGTGAGCAATCATTATGGTATTTAATTGTCGTAATTTTTTTTGATTTTCTCTTTTCATGATATCGGAGAACTTATCAAGCAAAATGATTTCATCAGTCAATCGTTTAAATCGCTGATAAGGAATCTCTCTGCCTCTCTGGCATATGCAAAGAGTCTTCATATTTTCATCTTTGGCACCATCCATAATCTCTAACGCAGAATGGCTTCCTATCGTACCAATGGTAATACCATCCAGCTCGTATTTATTGACAATGCTTGCTACCTGCTGCCTGATTAATCATTCTTTATACTACGGCCTCACGAATGATTGGAATAAAAAAACGTTTCTATGGAAGATTCTATAAATTTTGTTATTGATTCTGGACTATAAAAAATCAGTTGATGAAATAATGGTTAAGTACAATTAGCTACCGTTGAGCGATATTCAAACTATGTAGCGTCATATTATTGAACTTTGTTATTGCTCTTGTTAATCTCTGATTCTATCGCCGTTCTAAGATCCTCGTCGTTCTTGTTTGAGTAATCAATTCCTAGTGTATCAGCTATTGATTCAAGCTTTTCTCTATCGATATTATTTGTTCTATTTTGATTTTTAATTTGTTGAATCTCTCTTTTTGATTCAATTTTAGCCTTTTCAAATTCTATAGATGCTTTGCCAAAGGATCTGGCAAGCTCTGGGATTTTCTTTACACCAAAAAATAGTGCTGCAATTATTACGACAATAATTATTATCTCAGCCCCATTGAGAATACCCATTAGGAGGTTCGTTAACCCGAGCATTTACAGATGTATATGGGAATATTAACAATTTAAGTGTTGATTTTTAATAATAGTATGTGTTTGTCATTCTCTTTTCTCTTCTCTCAATTGATATCATCCCTATAAGGTATAATGCGATCATGGGTCCTGCAACCAACCACATAGTAACTCCACTACCATCTGGAGTTATTATAGCACCAAAAATTACCAAAATAAAAGCAGCATATCTAAAGTTTTTTCTCCAGAATCTGGCATTAATTATACCAGTCAATGATATTGCATACATGACGATAGGAAGCTCAAATGCAATTCCAAATCCAAGAAAGAATTGCAGAACGAATGAGATAAAGTCATTGATATTAAGGAAGGTCTCTACGCCAATGGCTTGACCATACTTATAGAGAAAATTCAGCGTGAAAGGAATCACTAGAATATAGGAGAAAATTATACCAGTGATGAACAGTGATATCGTGGGAAGAAATACATTAGTTATTCCAATTTTCTTTGTTTGTTTGCCAATTGCAGGAGATATAAAGCCAAATATTTCCTTAACAATGATTGGCATTGAACCTATAATGCCGATCAATAGTGAGACATAAACCTGAGCAAAGAAGGCTTGTCCGGGGGCAGTTTGAATCAACTTTACTTCTGATGGAAGTAATGTTTTTTGCATATAAGAGGTAACATGAATAGCAATATTATTGAATGGGTCTGGATAAGGATAGAATAGTTGCAAGGTGTTGTCATTATTGTTGTCATCATAACTATAACGGAGTACAAACGGTTTTATCCCAAAACTCATAGAGAGAATAGTAAGGATTACGACACAAACTATGATGCGAAGGATTCTGGACCGTAGCTCATCAATATGCTCATATATAGACATCATTCCTGCTGCTGACATGATGTATTGGTAACAAGGAAACCTTGTGTATTTGACAAATATAATTGTGGTGTCGTCTGTACATCCACATGTAACACTAGCAGATACTCTTCATAGTGGACACTAATTATAGTGGAAGGAAATTTTACATCCACAGTTCATATAACATTTTACATCGCGTACATCGGCGATAATATCATTTTCTATAGAAGGAAATCAAGAATCTACAATTTTGAATAAAATAAGATTGAGAATGGAATTCTCCTTGCAATATGATTGATTGGCAGAGCAATTCTATACGCTCTCATTGACTGGCAAACTTCAAATTAAAAATACCGTGCAATGCGACTTCTGTAAATCAAACCTAAACACACAATAGATTATCCCCTTGCAATGATAATGTAAAATGCAACTTTTATCATGCTATTCTCACATTGTGCTTACATACGGCTTGGAGGGAATTTATTCCTGACTATTTGTTAATGACATAAAAGTCATAAACTGGGATTGTTTTGGTTTTACTAGTCCTCTTCCTAGTGTAGTATTCAATTATTGCCCAAAATGCTGGAAATGTTTCAACTAGTCCGATCACGACACATAACACGAGAGTTTGCAAATGAAATAAGATTCTTTTTGGCCAATTAATCTTTGAATATTGTAGATTCAAGAATAATCCTATCTGATACGATAATAACCACATAATGGATGTGAATAGCGAGCATTAAACCAACACCGATATCAATAGGACTACCATTTGTTAATGTATATATCATTGATTCAGGAGAAAATAAACTCAATAATTTGTCAAACCATGGCATTACATTAAAATTAATTGTTTGATTAATTTCGCTGATTGATGTTGACAATAATAGCAGTTTTGGAACCTGGGTATGGATGTAAAGAATTGTAGAAGTGACACCTGATACGAAACCCAAAAAATATGTTACCAGTTTGAACATCATCTTAAACTTATGTATCAACGGAAATTTGTCTATGTTTTGCAGACTTCCAAGAACCCATCTACGTCTTTGCATAAAGTGATCCTTGATATTGAGTGGAGGCTGCTCAAGCAGTACTCCTCCGTGCCATCCTAGAGATTTTGAGCCGTATTTCTCATAAACTTTATAACCGAAAATTTGGTCTTCAGCAAGAGTTGGTCCAAAATTCCAGCCAATAGAATCTTCAATGTCTGATCTGATTAGTAAATTACTTCCATGCATGTGCAAAGGAGGCGGGTTAGTCATTTGCGAAACGCAATCATAACATGTAAAAGGTCTCACAGACTCGGCAATTGCTGTTAGCCGATTTGCTGATTCAAACTTTAAAGGATAGAATATTGGACCTTCAGTCTGCAATCGCATTACCTTCTCTAATAAATTTAAGAAGTGAAAGAATCGTTTGGCTTGTTACATAACTTTCGTCATCCATGTGAAAAATCCAGTATTTTTGGCTTTCTTTACCAATTTTACGCCTATATTCTACAGCATATTGCAAAGCTCGTCCTTTCTTTATTGCATACGTTTTGTATTTTTTATCAACTATAACCACTTCACAATTATCACTACCAGTTAAGGTTGTAATATCTTGTGGATCGTCACTAACGACAGAAATTTGGTAATTACTATAGTTTATTTTAAGGCATGAAGATACTATTGAATTGATTCCTCGTTTTACAACAGGGGTCATGGTTGCAGAACGAGTGGTTATTTGAAAGATAATTACGGGGTCATTGTGAATCCGTCTAAGATCCTTTTCAACAAATATATTTCTATTTTTTAACAGCCTTATTAGTGTCAGGAACGCCACTGGAATAGAGGAGAACCAGAAAGATGTGATCATAACTAGTACAATATTCTCCAACAACAACAACTTTTACAGAAGAGGATGTTCTTTAATACCAACTCATTCTAGAAACTTCTCGTTTTTGATTTAGTTTCTCCTAGAATTACATAACTAGAAATAATATGAAAATATTTTGATTATCTTATATATATGAATCATAAATAGAATATTCTAATTTCTAGAAAGATATATAATTCTTCATTTCCACATTATTTATAATGGCATGAAACATTGTGTGAACGGAGCTATATTTCCAGTTTTACAATTATGCCAAGAATCCATAAAACAGCCATTGAGTTCAACTCAAATAACAATTATTGCCAAGTATGCAGGAATATAAAGGCGTCTATGCACACATATAAAGTGCAAGAAGGTGATTCGTGTGCTGAAACTATAATGAAGTACGGCTAAAGAATGTAAAACACATGCGAACCCTGGTATCTCTAAGTCTATGAAGTTAACGGCATTTAAGGAAATATATGAAGCCATAAGAATAGAATAGTAGTTCTACTTACGAAGAATCTTAGAATATCATAGACAGACATTTGTTCATGTGGTATAGATTCTGTTCGATAGGGTTTTGTAATAGGGTCTTGTTCCCTAAGAGCCTATCCCAAAACTATCCTCCTGTAGACAATAATACAGCAAGCTAAACATACAAGTGCCAGATAGTTTTTCTGATTTCTTTTGGTACCTTACTAATAACTTTCTGAATCTGTTGTGCCACGAATTGGTTCTTTCTACAACCCATCTCTTCGTTGCATACTCTATCAATTCTTTCTCCACACCTCTGTGACGGATATGTGGCATGTATCTTCTTTTGGTAGATTCCCTTTCTATTTCTGGATAATCATATCCTTTGTCCAGACATAGGTTCTGTTTATTTAACGGTCTTTTAACCACTGTTCTATCCGTGTTTTCTGTTCGGGCTTCATATCGTGAGTATTGGGAGCTGTAATGACAACAGATAACGGAACGCCGTATTGGTCTGTTAATATGTGACGCTTTGTCCCTATCTTACCTCTGTCTGTAGGGTTTGAACCTGTCAGGTCCCCCCTAAAGGTGCCTTCACAGATAGGCTATCAAGCGATTGCCACGTCCATCTAATACCTTTGATATCGTCATAAACTTCCAGTAGTCTTACCCACAATTTTTGAAATATTTTAGATACTGTCCATTGTTGAAATCTTCTATGGCAGGTAGAACCAGAACCATATTCTTTTGGAAGCATTTTCCATTGGCACCCAGTTCTTAAAATATATAGAATGCCATCCAGAACTTTTCTAAATGAAATAACAGGACGTCCTGTGGTATTATTTGCTTTCTCAGTTGGAAGTATTATCTTAATTTCATCCCATAATTCATCTGGAATTTTTCTAATTGATGGAAGATGTTTGATTGGTCTATAAGGCACATCTATAGAAAGAATCCTTCAAGCTATATGTCTATCTGCCATTTTTGGGATAGGCTCTAAGTAACTTGTAAAGTGTCAACGAGATAACAATAGTGGGAATTCATCATAACAGAGAATAAAAAATACCAACAGACAGTACAACTGACTCGGTGGCTGCTAATTGTTTTTATTTGGTAGATACTGGTTAAGGTTAATCATATATTCACCTGATACTCCAAGTTTGTTCTCGAACAATCTTATGATATGCTGAAGCATTCTAGATGAACCAACCATTGCTTCAATTTTTTCCTTTTCTGAAACTGCATTGGTCTCTATTACTATGTAGTCACATACTATCTTCAAGTTGACCTGAAATGAATTGTTATAACCATCATCCTCATTGATCCATTGTAACATGTATCCTGTCTCCCCCTCGATTCATACCAACCCATCTGAGCTTATTGAACCATTTTCCCGATTAAACCGGTTATTAATTCATTAACTTTTACATTCACAGGAATGTAGGTTTGAAGTAATTGTATGCACTCATTTCTTTCCCTTGTTTTAGATAAATTGAAACCACTTTTAGATAGCAGCAATATTGCATTTTTGGTCAGTTTGTAACCCATACTAGTTCTATCTATCAACCCTAGACCTTGTAGTCGGTTCAAGGCCCTTGCAAGGCTTTGCTGATGAATATTCAATTTGCGCATTAAGCCTCTGAAGGAATAATAATTCGATCCAATTTCTCGATTTAACAATGAGAGAATTTTACTATCATTTATGCGAAAATCTCTAACAGATAACGAAGAATCATCAATTCTTTCCCTTTCAATTAATACCTGGGTAGTAGTATTCTCAGAGAGCATTTGCTTTTCAATTCCTTTTACAGTATCAGTGTCTTCTCCCGTTCCAGAATTAACATTTTCATTTTTAGACATGTTAACTTCTACTGGGGTACTCTTCAGCAACTATCCGTTACTACTATCAATCTTGCAAAATATAAATTGTAAAGTAACATTTTGGTAAGTAGGTAAGCCAAAAACAACTATAGATAGCAGTATAGTTTAAAGAACTTTTATGGTGGTTGCCATCATTTAGAAAGTTGCCTTTCTTGTAGCGAATACGTCATAATGTGGAGCCCTATATTCAGAATACGTTGACCCGTTTCATACTTCGTAACTTTTATTAAACAATACCTTATTCAATTAGATACATTAATTTCTATTAGTGCGTTTATTAGCAATTAGAGCTGCAAGCTTATAACTAGAAGATACATCCTTGTAATGCTCCTATTGTGTATACGTAATGTATGATATTTTCGTACTATCGATATTAGTGCTATTTTTTGTATGGACATTATACATAAGCCACGAATTTAAAGTGGTTTGAAATTCGAGTTATCTAATTAATAGGTGTTAACCATTTTATGCTGAACTTCTGATCCTTGCCATGGACTACAGCTTCGAAAAATGTTTTGAGCTGTTTTGTAATCATACCTGCTTTTCCATCACCAATTAGTCTATTATCAATTTCAGCAACTGGTTTCAATTGGGCGGCGGTTCCAGTTAAAAATAATTCATCAGCAATGTACAATTCATCCCTTGAAATATCACGGATCTCGCAAGGAATATTATGCTCTTTTGCTAAGGTTATTATACTGTCTCGTGTAACACCATTGAGAGCTCCAGATGATACTGGTGGGGTAATCAAAGTACCATCTTTCACAATAAAGACATTTTCTGCACTGGCTTCTACAACAAAGCCGTTTGCATTAAGCATAATTGCCTCATCAAATCCTGCTTTTAGTGCTTCAACTCTGGCTAACGCAGAATTAGCGTAATTTGCTGTTGCTTTAGCATGAATGGGCATTGACCTACCATCAATTCTTGTCCAAGCAGAAACCATAAGCCGTGCGCCCTTTCTTGCATTATTTCCCTTTAGATATTCATCCCACTTCCAAACAGCGATTGCCACAGAAACCTTATTGGGTAGAGGATTGACACCCATTTTGCCATAACCATAATACGCGATCGGACGTATATAGCATTCCTCTATTTTATTTGCCTTGATAGTATCAATTACTGCCTTTTGCAATTGTTCTTTGGAATATCTAAGTTCCATGAAATAGATCTTACCACTGTCTATCAATCGCTGGATGTGATCCGACAAACGAAAAACTGCCTGACCACTTACGGTTTTATAACAGCGAATTCCTTCAAATACGCCTGTTCCATAGTGTAAACCATGTGTAAGAATATGGATCCTTGCCTCGTCCCATTTTACAAGAGATCCATCTATCCATATTCTCCCTTCAGTCATATATTATCTTATTACTGTCATGAATTTTACTTCGTTTAGCATGAATTGCCTTTATTGCGTCTCCTACATTGGTGCCCTTATCTTCCACGACTATCAAAATTCGTGACGTCTCTTCTTGGGCATCTAGGTTCAAGATGTTAATATCATGTTCCCCAACCGTACTACTAGCGGTGGATGCGATTTTTGGCATGCGCCACATCTGGTCACCAATTAAAGTAACAACCCCTCTTCCATATACAATTTCTGCCTTTGGATAATATGCTTTAAAATGACGTTCATGCCTTCTAACGTAATCTGCATCAAGGAAAAGTAATCTTGTTATTTCGATATCATCCTTCCTGAAAGGAGATAATTTTACAAAATCGTAATACTGTTTATCTTTTTCAATTGATGCTATTAGATATGATGCTGCAATGCTTTCCATTCTTACAATTGCACAATTCTTCTTTCCAGTAACAATCTTTATCAATTTGTTATCTTCTATAGGAGGGTTTTTCTGAATTATTGTAATATTGGCCGGATTTTTAATGTTAGTAATAATCATTGGAATGTCCAGATTGTTATCATCGATCTCCTTTATAGCTATAGGATCAAGAATCTTCATCCCGAACATACCCGCTAGCTTTGCTTCGTTGTAGGATAGATATTTTATATATTCGAGGTCATCATTTACAATCTTGGGGTCAGCGCTTAATACACCGCTATCTTTTTCAAAATCCACTTTTGCATCAAAATGACTTTGTAACAGTATTGCGATGTCCGTTGCTGTCCTATCTGACCCTCCACGTTCATATGTTGTTTCAAGTCCATCAATACTTTTACCGATAAAACCTCCTATTGATACAACTTCATTGTGGTTTACTAGATCAATTAGGTAGCTGTTGTTTTGTTTTGATTCTTCGACCATAAAGGTGGCAGCCTCAAAATTATCGTCGGTAATTATTGGCCATTTTTCGATATCAACGTGATCGGATTTAATACCATAGCTGCGCATTACGTAGTCCATCAGATAAGACATTGTAACTTCTCCACTGTATGCGAGCGTTCTAGACCTTATTACATCTACAAAACGCTTGTTCTCTGCGGCCTGTTTTAATGATATTATTACCTGACGATAGAACTTATCAAGATTTTCCAAAAAATTGTCACGGAATTTTTCAGAAACGTGATCAGGCAGCAATTCTTTCATAAACTTCGCGTAAAACCTCAATCTCGATGGGATTAGAAGAGGCATAACTTCTTCCAACTTTCATGGCAACATCAGTCATAGATTTTGCCTTTTCTTCATAAATAATAAGCGGAGCAGAGAAAACTGAAATAACCTTGGTCTTCTTACTTATTTGCTTTATCCTATCAATAATTTTTGGAATGAAAACACCATCTACTCCGATGGTACTGCCGCCAAATTTAGCCACTGTAACAGGAATCAATTATTTGGATCGCTTTAGATGTTACTGATTATTCCCTATATTAAATATTCAAAATAGTCTAACCAAGACATTCTTTAGTCGATAGCAATGCCTGTCTCTTGTGTTCTTTTGTCTTTTACTGACTTTTTCTCTTCAATATCCAGACTTAGCACCGTCATTTTTAATTGAATGTAGTAGTGTCTCGGGTCATTGAATATATTTTGAGTATCCTATAACTTATTTGTCTTATTAAGAGTCAAGAAGAATGTGATATACTAATCGGACTGATATGTGACTTAGACATAGAATATTAACGATATCTGTTATATAACACAATGTTAGAGCGACAGAAGTCATAGAAGGTTGAACATTTCAATATATATACAACAATTTTGCAGAACAGTTTCTGGCTCTTTGCATATGTATGTATATAATCATCTCTCCTTTCAATGTAATGAAGAATAATATCTTTATTCAGCTGATAGATCCCAGTAATTTGCGTCCTTAAATTCTTCTTTAGGTTTGCCCAAAGACTTCCATTCTCTAAATGATTTTGAATATAATTTCACATTTTTTACTCCTGCTAATTTTAGTGCATAATATGCCAGGCCAGATAATGTTCCAACACTACCACAATATGTGATAATTTCAGAGTCAGTTGAAATTCCTCTATTTTCAATAAACCTCTTTACTTCTTCTGCCTTGCGCAATATACTGCCATTGGATCCAATCATAGTGTATGGGATATTTTTGGCACCAGGAATGTGCTCAGTCAGGAAGTTGAGCCGTTCTCTAGCATCTATCAATATTTTATTAGGGTGCTCCTTTGCGCTCTCAACATAAGCCGCATCTGCATGAATATTGTGATTCACATTCAATGAATGTTTTGACTTGGTAAAAGTATTGATTTTCTTTTCAGTTTCTAGTCCTAGATTCTTCCAATGACTAAATGTCATTTCGAGTAATGCAGTATTTGTATGACCAACATATTGAAAAGTCCATGCAACTCGAGCAGCAAGTGCGCCAAATGTGTCGTCATATATCACTACAGGCATTTTATCGACTATACTCAAGTCCTGCAAAATATCTATGATCCCTGCAGGCGTCTCTTCCTCTAATAACTGTGCAAGTGGTAGTGAAACTGCAGTTGGAATGTGTTCTTGTTGGTAATCTTCTACTTTACGGACATCAACTACTCGGACCGCCTTTTTTCGAATCAATGTTCGTAAGGAATCAGCATCACAAATGACAGGAAGATTAAAGTGGTTATCAGTATTGTTGTTGTTATTGTCATTTTCGCCATTACTTTCATTTCTTTTTGTTTTTGAAATATTTTTCAAGCTGCACATTCTCCTCTGGCAGTCTTTGCACTAAATTTCATATCATTGCCATAATCTCTATATAATTCTGGATCTTCTTCCATTGAAGGCAATTGCGTAACAGGAAAGAGTTTTGCTTTCATATTTTCAATGTTCTTTACACTGCCTGTTCCATCTCCACTTACAATTTTATTGATCCACTGGTTCAATGTTTCAGCACTAGATCTCTCTTGTTTGTATAATTCAATTATCGTCAGAATTGTACCGATGACCCGCTTTGCTGGTATTCGCATTATTGTCTTCCCTAATTCCCCCTGTTCCCCTGCGCTTCCGCCAAATAGCATTGTATAGGTTGGAGCCATCGCTGTTCCAATCCTTGATGCACCTCCAAAGAATCCGATCGTGGCAATTTCATGCTGTCCACACGAGTTAGGGCATCCGCTGATCTTGATTGTTGAATCCCTCAGACTATCGTCAGTATCAAGTCCTAATTGCAAGAACTTTAGTTGTACTTCTTTTGCCAGTCTGTGAGAGTTTGTAATTGCTAGATTACAGGAGGTAGTCCCAGAACATCCAACTGCTGATGCAATTGTTAATGCTCCGGGATTTGCTAAACCAATTGATGCTAGCCTGTTATAAAAATCACGCAAATCATTGTTACCTATATACCGGATTGCAAAGTTCTGCTGTGGTGTATTTCTCGCAGTACATTCTTCAGAGAAGTCACGGATCGTTCTTGCTAATACTCGGAGTTGGTTTGCTGTAATATCGCCTGCTCCCAACGTCACAAATACAGTAAAATAGCCCTGCTGTTTTTGTGGAACGACATTTGTATGTAACCATCTTTCATATGCTGGGCTATCTACAGTAACTTGTTCATCTAGCATCTGTAGTTTGGTTATGGTATGCATTGTCTTTGGTAACTCTCTAACTCCTTCTTCTACCTTAACGTCAAAAAGTTTCGCTGTAGAGACAGCAGTAGTCATTTCTACTATAGAGCGCTCTTTGAGTACCATCTTTTGGAATTTATCCCAGCCTATTTCGTGAACTAAATAGCGCATTCTGTTCCTAGCCATATTTTCACGGTTGCCATGTCTATCAAATAGCCTAATAGTGGCCATGCTCGTTGGGAGGAGTTTGTCCTGCGGTGTAAAATCCTCTAATAGATGACCTATAAATGATGCTGCACCTAGACCGCCGCCGAGGTAGATCTTAAATCCTCTTACCCCATCTTTTATTACAGGTATTAAACCAATATCTGCAATTCTTACCAGCCCGTGTTTAACACAACAGGCAAAATTAACCTTGAACTTACGTGGAAGGTTCTGACATATCGGATTTCTTATAAAGAAACGTGCAATTGCCTTAGCATATGGAGTAGCGTCAAACTCCTCATCTGGACAGACGCCAGCAAAATGACTACACATCACATTTCTAACGGTATTGCCACAAGCTTCTCTTGTAGTAAGACCTACTTCAACAAGACCTCTCATCACTTCGCTAACATCTTCTAGTTGTACCCAGTGAAGCTGAATGTTCTGACGAGTAGAGACGTGGGCAGAACCGATGGAGAAGGCCTCCGATAAACTCGCAATCTTTTCAATCTGCGTGGGAGTAATTTCTCCACTCGGGACTTTAATTCTAACCATGCTATAATTCATCTGTAGCCTGGAACCATAGGCACCATGTTGCAATCTAAAACGACGAAACTCGTCTTCAGAAACCTTACCCTGTCTGAAAAGTTTAGTTTTTTGAGCAAAAACTTCGGTTTCCTCTTCCCTACCCCATTTAGGATTAGGTTCTGGAATTGCAACGCTATTATGTTTAGAATTAACATCGATGCTAATCTTCTTCAATGTGATTTATGTTAGAACACAAAATCATATATCTTTTGTGGAAGAGGATCATTGAAGCCAGAATATAGTAGACTAATTAGCGCCTAAAATAGTAGTAATCTAATAAATATAGGAAATTATCCTGACTAATCTCAAAATTATAGATCAAACGTTAAGAAAACAACTTTTTATATTATTGACGTCTTTCTTTTCTGAACATACTGTTTTCTTTAAAGCGAAAATGGAAAATATATAAAGTTATCCAGTAAAATGCTACTTTCCACTACAGTCGTAATACTTTACAGCGGATTATTATAGAAATATATCACATCAGCTGTAACTTGTTGTTTCCTTAACCACCATCTTGCCTTTTGGCATAGGAATAATTTTGAGTTTTGCCCCTTTAAAATCCTTCTTCAATTGTTTACCTTTAAAAACTCTATCAAGAAATATTGCTAATGCAGCAATTTCTGAATGTGGCTGATTTCCGATTGCTAGATTATAGTCAGCAAGTTCATACATTTCTCTTGGAACCTTTTCTGCACCAATCACTACAAGAACTTTATTCTCTTTTTGTAGATCACCTATTGCATTCTCTATATTGATACCATACATTGTTAAATGGACAACTTTTCCACAATCTTTCTTCCAGTCCTTGACCATCTTTTTCCAGTCTTCAATAATTTCAATTCCAAAATCAGAGCCTCCTCCCCATCTTTTAACAACCTGTTCTAGGGTTTCTTTTATGGAGTTGTCTACTTCTGTCATGTAAATTTTATCGCTTCCAAATGCTCTAGAGACTAGGACTGCGTGTGAAGTTATGCGATCGTCCCGCACCAATCGATGTCCTATTCTAAGAACTGATACCTTCATTAAACTCCTCCTCCTCTTGCTGATCATAAGGGATTCTGCTTTCTTCCTCATTAGGAAAAACTAGCAATGACATTAAATTTTCTAATTTATCAATGTTAAATCCCGTCTTTGCAGACACTGGCATAATGCGTTTTGAGTCAAGGATATCCAGATAAGCGGATTTATCATATGCATCTTCGATTCTAGTCAAGTCTACCTTGTTCAGCACATAGACTACTTTAGTCATTGGCACTCCAAGCTCGTTCATCACATGCATGGAGCTGTCAAGTTTTCTTCCAACTTCTTCTATTGTCTGGCTTATATCAAGTACAAGCAAAATAAGATCAGAATAAATTAATTCATGAAGTGTAGATTTAAAAGCATCAACCATATATGCTGGTAGTTTGCTTATGAAACCTACAGTGTCTGAAACTAGAACTTTGCCCCGATTAAAATTAACTGCCCTGGTGGACGTTGACAAAGTCGTAAATATTCCATCTCCTGCATTTTTCGATTCTCCTGTCAAAGTATTGAATAAGGTTGTTTTGCCTGCAGAGGTATATCCAGCAAGTGAGATTGTAGGCAGACCAGCTTTTGACCGTTGAATTCTATAAAGCTTTCTTCTTATTTCTTCTTTTTCCAATTTTTTCTTTATAACAGACGCACGTTTTTTAATATCAAGGTAATAGACATCAGCATCATATTTGCCCATGCCAAAAAATCCTGGCTGCTCACCCGTCTTCGCAAGTCTAACTTTTTCTCGAGCTCTGATCATATCGTATCGTAGCTGTGCGAGTTTGATCTGATATCTCGATTCTGCAGTGCTTGCTCTTCGTTCGAAAATCTCTAATATTAAACGTTCTCTATCAAGAATTTCAATCTTACATAGACTTGCTAAATTATACTGCTGACTTGGCTTTAACACCTCATCAAAAATGATTACTTGAGGTTGTAATTGTTCGACTAGTTCTTTTACCTCTTCTGCCTTTCCACTTCCAATGCCATATCTTGATCTTGTAATATGATGCTGGCTCACTATTGTTTCAACAGAGTACCCTGCTGTGTCAGCTAGGGAAGTTGCTTCTTTCACTGCTCCTTGGGATGGATATGTGATCAGGATAGCCTTCCTTGAATTTAACATCTATCATTCCTCTTCTCCAATACTTACATACAATTTAATTCCCAAGAATCTTTCCAACTTTTTAGCAAGTATTTCATCAGGTTTCAAGGCTCCTGTTTCAAATTTTCTCAATAGTGTTGACTTTTCATTCATCCGCGTTCCCAGTTGCTCATGCGTCAGACCTTTTTTCATTCGTGCTTCCCTAATAATTTTTGCAAAGTCAGGGCTAAGTATTGTATCATCTATCATTTGAATTTTGGTATTAGTTTTTTTTGAGGTAGGCAAAAGGGTAGTTTTTCTTTTAGGAGTTCCAGCTGAGACGTATGGTTTTCCACGTTTCGAACACGATATACAGACGTTAAATATTGTGCCATCAATCAAGACTGTTTTTTTTCCCTCAATTACCTGACGTCCACACAGCTCACAAAATAGCGACATTCAAAGTCTTTTTGCTTAATCTAGATTTAGTCTTTTCCCAATGTTCTCTGAAGAACTTATCGCTATAACTTAATATTACTATCTCTAATTGCCTTGATTCATGTGCACTTAGCTTGATATATATATATATTTATATTTATATATATCATGAATCACCGATATTATGGGCTTTTTTATTGCTATATCGGTAGATTATAGCAATAGGAGTTTTTATCCAAAGATTGCTTCTTGAGTGCAAAAAGTATAAGTATATGCTTTATGGCTTCTCCGGTCAACTCCTTTTCCTCTTTTGCCTTAGAAAAGAATTTGCCCTACTTCATAACGACTGTATGCTCACTCTATTTTAGCAGCTGTGCCAAAAAAAACCTTATTTATACTGGGATTGTCGATGGTTCCTCATTTAATTAAAGCTTTTTAATTTATCATAAACAGCATATAAATCCAGATAAATTTATGTGAGTATTTTCAGTTGTTATCCGTAGTGAAACCATTACCTTTGAACCCAAAAGAGAAAATATGCTATCATATTGACGCTGTTTTTGGAATGGGCGTCTCAGATGGTCTTTCAGAAAATCTCCAATTTCAGTATTCAAGACGAACTGGACGGATCAAAAATTTCAGTATTGGAAATCAGTTATTCGCGACACTGCGAACTGACGGTGGACTTGCTTTAACAATATTTGGTGCAAAAGAATTATTCAAGAATAGACGTTTTAAAGAGAATTGTATCATTCCATCTGATGAAGCTGTGCCATTTATTAGTGTTGGTAAATCCGTATTTTGTAAGTATGTAGAATGGTGTGGCTCAAATGTAAAAGTTGGATCCGACGTCGCAATCATTGACAAAAATGACATGATTATAGCAATAGGCAGGGCCCTATTTGGATCTGATCTCATGAGAAAGTGTCATAATGGCGTTGCTGTGAAGATTAGAGAAGGAATAAAAAGTAGGATAAAATAGATAATAATTGGTATGATGCGTGGGGGCAATCGGGATATGAGGCGCATGTTGGATAAGATGGGACTTGATATGAAAGACCTTGGCACTATTGAAGAAGTAGTTATCAGAACTGAGACCAAGGAGCTTTATATCACAAAGCCTCAAGTAATAGAAATGAAAGGGAAAGATAGTACCATTTTTCAAGTTGTCGCAACGGATATCGAAGAGAAGCAAAGAGATATTCCTATGTTTAAGGAAGAAGATATTATCCTTGTCATGCAACAGGCAAATGTTTCAAAAGAAAAGGCAATTCACGCATTAACGGATACAAAAGGAGATATGGCTCAGGCAATTTTGAGTCTTACACCATAGAAATGCATTGACATTCATAAAATCAATTATTTATAGTTAACAATTTTTGTGCTTAGAGCCCTCATTGCAAACCAAGTTTCTTTCCTACAAATTTGTATTTGACGTCTTGAAATCCACGATATCCTTATCTATCCAAAATGAACAGTTGTCATCTGTCATAAAGCGGAGGTTGTTGTTGTAATAAATAGATGTAAAGTTTTGGATTATTCCAAGCATGGATAAAGCGAGAGAAGATCTATTAATGTTCAAGAGGCGAACTATGGACGAGGCTTAAAGTTTGGTCCTATATTTTAAAGAATAAGATTTTATTACAGATCCAAATTGGCATTATATAATCCTATGAATAATGGCAAATCTAATTTCCCTCTATCTAAGGATGAATGGCAAGTAGGTACTAGACTCTCTTAGTAACACAGTTTTCAATGAGGAGCTTACAGATGAAGCAAGGAAAAATGCTAAAGAATTATTTTTAAAGTTACAAAAAGAGCTTCTGAGAATATAAATCATAACCAATTATAGGTAAGTGTCGACTTTATACAGTCACGGTAGATAATTATTTTACCTTCTATGATTCTAAACGAGTGGAGGATGTTTCTGGTAGTTGATTTAGTCAACGAGGCTTGTTGTCAGGAAAGATCTATTGCAAAGCGTAATGACCTATACCTGTTATAATCATCTAACAAGATCTTTGCAAGCTGTCTCATAATATCTGTAGCACTCAGCAATCCTACAATTCTATTATCTGCTTCTAGAACTGCAAGTTGTTTGATCTTATTTTTCGTCATTATCCTTGAGGCAGTGTCTATTGAATCAAATGACATTATTGTTATTAGAGGAGAAGACATGATTTCTTCTACTTTGATTCTACTTGCGGCAATGTTCTTTAGACATACACGCTTGATCATGTCACTTTTGGTAATAATGCCAACATGGTGTCCTTTTTTATCTATTACAATTACCGAGCATACTTTCTTCTTCATCATAAGGTTGGCAACATCCTGAGCATTCTTACCTGAATCTGCAGATATTGTACTAGTTTCCTTCTCTGAGAGTACCTCGCTGACGGAGCTCATGTTTAGTTTACTGGTATGTTCTTTTTTTAGGTTATGCAGAATAACTTCATCTAGGAATCATAAACAGTAGTAGTAAGCTACATTCTAAAGTTCATATACAGAATATTATTGTATTAAACGCCTACTGATATAGATTTTTATGTCTTTTTTCACTATAGATTCATCTTATTTTCTTGAGCATTTGAAAGCGTAACCCTGAATCTTTTAGCGCTATTCTCTAAATCGAGAAATCGAATTTCTAATCTCAACTGTTGTCGCACACGAAGATGCGCATCTTGTTGGTTTAGAAGGCTAGTAAGATCACATCGATCATTTCTTCAACTGTCATTGATCCAGGTCGCCATTTACTGAGGATTAGTGAATGGACTTTATACGTCATCTATCCATAGTCATATTATATTCTATTATTGCTGGTTGATAACACACAGCATGAAGATCCATATATCCATTTTTGAATTATTTCGAACTTAAATATTAGTTCTTTCAGGTATGCAATAACTTAAATCACATTGTGAGGAATAGATATATTAATAATGACAAACGAAGCAGAGAGAGAAGAGTTTAAAGACGAAACTCATGATCTAGAAGATGAAGAACAAGACGAATTGGAAGAAAGTGAGGATCGTGACGATGAAGAATAATGGAATTATAACAAAACCCTTTGCTAACCAAGTATATGTAAACTAAAAATTTTAAAATATTTTAGTTTTTAGTCTACCAGGCTATACGGGGACACGAAAGAACAGTTCAAGAGGACATAGATTCTGAAGCAATTTTATGAAAGTTTTTTATTTTCCACACACTACTGCAAAGTGGTGTGAAAAGAAAGAGACTAAACCTTTTTGCTCAGTTTAGTTTTAATAATATGCAGTTGGATGACCTTTTCGCCTAAAACCCTTTCAAATTATACATTATATCATATCAAAAGATCACAATAATATATATTCGGGGATGACTTTATGCAATCGCTCAATAAACAGAAAGGTTTAACAAGCCAATAATTACATTATTTGACCTGCAAGATAGAAAAGTCTGATAAAAGTACTACACAGCTAACGATGAATATGGAAATAGAATAACACATAAAGATTTCCAAACTATTTGCACGGTGATGCATGTATGTAGTTATATCAAAGTTTTTAACAAATTGACATCTATACCTACAATCAATTTTTCTCTGACATTACAAAAGCAACAGAAGTAAATAGGGCCTGTTTTTATCTACAACTACAACATTTGACGTGGGACGGTTGTTGCCTAATTTGATATCGCATATGGTGTCACCTTTATTCCCAGTTTGTTTGCACATTGTAGTCTGTTAAGGACTTCTAGGTTCCAGCCTATTGATTTAATTAATCCAAATCTTTTCTGATTGTTATATAATCTACATTGCAAATTCACGTTGGTCTAACCATAGCCTACGTATCTATTCCTTAAATTATCACGCAATTTTAGAGATAGTTTTTCAGCAACTTGTTTTTGATATTCATTAGAATTTACAGTATTCCTCTCAGTAAATACAAACGGTCCATAGGCATAATTCCTACCGTTTACTGGCGTTACAGTTTCAAGCGAACCAAGCACTGAATATAGATAATTATTAACGTCTGATTCCCTAACAGCATTCATTTGGTGTTCTTCAGTTAGCTTCTTGAGAATATCCATTATTATAAGTGGTTCGAGTTTTCTATATCCAAATGGGAGAGAAGTATTGCTGATCTTCCTTTCTATTTTTGTAGAATCTAAGTCAACCTTTGTTCCGACTACTAATGGTAATGGTTTGTAGATTGAGTCTATTTTGAGTTGCCATACTTCATCAGTGGTTGAAACTGTGGCATCAAAGAATCCATGCTTCAAAGAAGTTGTCGAGATGACAAAGTTCCAGTTTTTTGGATTTGAGCAATATTTTTCAAAAAGATATTTTGCGATTGCTTTATTTTCTAGAATCTCCATGTGGAACGAAAAGTATTAGGAATTGGCTAATATGAGAGTTGCGTAAACAAAACTGCGAATAGATTGAGTAATAAAGACTATTTTTGAAATACAACGTTAAATGGCTTCGGCTTGACTATGATTCTCCACTATTATAGATTAGTGAAACGAGAAGTTTGAGCTTTCTTACCAAAGTCAGGTTTTCTTCCCAGCAGCGGTTCGATACTCATTAGTTTCATATAGACACCATACATACATACATTCATACATTCCCAGTATAAATTTTCTAAACCCAATTGTAAACTTCGGTTGAATGATAGGTACTATACTTCAAACAAATGAGCATATTTGATGTAAATAGAAATATAAGCAATTTCTTAGCTCGGGCTAGTTCTGTCAATGACGTGACTAGAGAACAAATCGTATTTTTCTAACATTGAATGTCCCGTATCACTCTTATGATTGTCAACATCTGAATAAAAAATAAAATCAGATTTACATTCATAACAGATCCACATCATTTTCAAATCATCTGGGTGCATAGGGAATTTATTTATTGTGTGTATGCAATTTAAGAGGTAAGTAATTATGTAATATTTCTTTTGATAGGTATAACAAAAAAGTCTATGTATTTAGATAATTTGTCAACTTTCTTTAAGGTGATGGTTATGGTTGGTATTACAGGCTAAACATGCGCTGTCTTAACCATTTCTTTTAACGCATAGAGTGATTATTTGGCCTATATATAACAGCACTACATAGTTTCTAGCACATGGACTATGCTTTAAGTATTTCATCGTTTAGTCTCTTTTAAGGCAATGAAATTGGCTGTTTTTTAATGGATATACAAAAAATAATTAAATTTGAGTATGCGTAAGGCTTTACCCTTAAGAATTTTGTCGTAATTCCTCCATTATGCAATGGTTAGTCAAGTTAGAGGACGATTTGTAGAATTACAATATCCTATCAAGTCTAGGTCTAATAAATAACTAGTGCTTATAAAAATGGGAAATTCATTTTTTATGTCTGAGTTAGATAAACCAGTTCAGTCAGGAACGGTTCTGAACATAATTATAAAATATATTAATAATTTCCTTAATAAACAGGTAGGGAATTTAAGTTGAAGGCAATATTGTTAGCAGGAGGGCGTGGTACCAGGGCGAAACCCTTTACAGAGTATTTTCCCAAGGCTATGTTTCCATTAAACGGAAGGCCTATGATAGATTACATTGTAAGATACCTAGCGCAGTTTTCCCAAATTAATGAAATAATCATAGTATGTGATTTCGATAATTTTGGCAAACAGATAATTAATTATTTTGAAGGAAAAGGATCTATAGTGGGGAAATCTATAACCTTTGTTGAAGATAAAAATAGCGGAACTGGGGGTTCGTTATTACGGGTTGAAAAATACGTTGGACAAGACGAATGCTTCTTGGTATGGTTTGCAGACAACCTCTGCGCCCTGCACATAGAACATATGATACACCAGTATCATCAGGCAAATGCGGAAAGCGGAGGAATTACCGGAATGATTGTAGTTCGAAAGCGAAGACGTGAGGAAACAGCTCGGGTTATATTAGATGAGTCTCAAATCAAAGAGTTTTCGGAAAAACACGTGGTAAATCTCGAAAAACCAGAAGCACTTGGTATCTATTTATTTAGTAAAAGAATTTTTGAATATCTACAAAAGAGATTAAATGAAGGATCCGATAGCTTTGATTTATCTTATCATATATTAAATCAAATCACAAGTATAGACAAATTGTTTTCATATGACATTGGTGAAAACGTAGAGTGGATAGACGCAGAGTCGCCTGCTTATACTGATAGAAATAAAGATATAATAGAAAGAATTTTGTTACAAATGCGCTCTGTTATTGGCGATGTGAATTAAGCATCTTATGCTGAAAGATGACTATCGAAATATATAGAATATAATAGGTGCCTGT
The DNA here is from genome assembly GCA_963825865.1 of uncultured Nitrososphaeraceae archaeon. GTDB lineage: Archaea > Thermoproteota > Nitrososphaeria > Nitrososphaerales > Nitrososphaeraceae > CAWGVG01. The sequence continues at coordinate 115,301 of CAWGVG010000015.1, forward strand.
CTGACGAATATCATATTAACATCATGATCTGCAGAAGAAAAACTTATTAATTCAGATTGTCAAGACATTGTAAAAGCAGGCTACGATTGCTTTTCAAAATTCGTCGGATAAATTTATCCAACGTAAAGATGTGTTGTTTTTGAAAATTAGTCGGAAGAAAACCACCATGAGAAAAGACCTGAACAACAACATGTTTCTCGCTCATTGTAGCGACTTCTTCTTCCAAGGCATCCTCACTTTCCTCAATAATATTCCTGTACAATATAAAGGGTCTATCTTTTCGACTGCTAATGATGGATGCTTTTCTAAGTTTATCTCTGAATTTTTCTATTAACCACTCTTCGACAATTTTTTCCTGGTTTTCATTCTCTGATTCCTCTTGTTTTTGGATACCTGCATGCTGCTTATTAGCCAAGCCTAATAATTATCTAGATAGTTTGTAAATAAATACCTATGAGAATAAGTATTGACACAACAATTGCTTTGTACTACATAGCCAAGCAAAGTCTGACTTTTCTAGTTTAGTAAGTAAAGGCACATATATAACCCTATCGTTGTGAAAAATTTCTTAACTTTTCGTTGAATAATATTAAGCACATACGCAGAGATGAAGGTGAGTGTAACTTAAGCTTCAAATTCTATTAACATACATGCATGGATTAGTCGTGGCATAAATGATAACGACCAAATACAGTACTGTATATGGGTAGCTAATAGCATCTACGTGGGTATGCTTTATCTACTAAGGAGTATAACAAGTTTAGATCATCGTCTGCCTGGGACAATTCTTTTTCTTCTTTAATAAGAATATTATTTTATGTATCGAAGATACCAACGTAGAATAATTAAGTATAGAGTGTCGAAACCAACTTTCCGCATAATCACGAAATCGATAATAAAAGAAGATGTGACAGATACCACATGCTTTGTTATGAAACATTCCAATTAGGTAGCAGAGAAAGAGCTCTGTACATCTTGACATAGATGTACTATAAAAATTTGTGATACAGCATATTGGACATAATGTCCACCGCTATTACTGATATACTATTAACTGCCAACAAATGGATCTCCAATTTGTTCAAGGAAGGACTAACAGGTAATCCAAGGTTCAACCATTTAAATGCTATATATATATTCGATAGGTGAAATGACTATTATTCCCGCATTTGTTTTACCTGTCGTTGCTGATTCTCTTATGGCGGCTACTGCGTCTTCAACCTTATTCTCATCTACTATAGTCACTACAGTACAGTCTAGTCGAATACGGCATTTTTATAGTTCCTGTACCCCTACCTGATCTCACTATTTCTTTCTCACCTTTACCCATACCTTTAGATTCATAGAACGTTACCTGTAAGTTTAAAGCTTCTAAAGCGGATAATACTGAATCCGCTTTTTCAGCTACTATATATGCCTCAACCCTCTTCTTTCCTATATATTTTTTGTCGGTTTTCTTTTCTTCTTTTTCGATAAGAGTACTACTACTCATTTAATATCACGTTATTTATATAAATAAACATAAAACACACGATTATATGTGTATCTAGAGGAACTGAGACTGGCCTTAGTTATAGTCAGGGTGATTAATATTCCTATTAGCTTTCGGCAAAATTGTCTATAAAGTTGCTCTGCTTAAGCAGCCTCGATTTACTATAAAGTCATGAGCAGGAATTTGGACTTGTGGCCGCTTTGTTATGGCTGTCAAACGAATGCAGGTGGTTAATATCGATCACGCAAAGGAATATGTGTAGAGAGAGAATAAACCTCAAGAGAGAGGCTCATGCTCAAGACTCATCATGATATTGGAATCGGCTAGGGTCCACTGAAACTACAAAATACATATAATGCCAACTACATGACAAGAAATGGATAATCAAATAGGGAACGGAGCTATTACCTAACATCCAAAGTAATTTGTTCGCCATCTTTCAAGATAAGATTTCTAAAGTCAGATATTGGTTCACTGCCATTAACAGTTGCTTTCACTGTTTTACCGCTGAGGTTTAATCCTCCCCAAATATTCAGAAACTCGCCTAATGTGTAAGTTCTGTTTGCATTAGATTCTACATGAATGGTACCGCTGTCATCATGCGTATGTAGTGGTGCCAATCCTTGCAGGCCATATCGACCTAATGAATGGTCTATATATAATGGTGCGTCTATACCTATGTTTTTTGGAACAATAAGTCTGGCACCATCAGCCGTAACATTAAGGTGTTGGTGAAGGTGCAATACCATTTTACTTCCTAATGTACTACTTTGAGCTCCTAGAATAAAAAGTGCTCCTAATGCTATAGCTATCGCTGCTATGATGGGAATGTAAATCTTCATGTATTTATTTCTTTTACGGCGGGCAACTGCAAAGTAACTGTCATCTCTCTTTTCAGTTCTCTTATCTTTCATAGCTCATCGCTCAGATGATTAAAGAGAGCTATATTAATTCGTAGTATCTTACATTCATAAAAATATTCTTTTTTAATTTATCTAATAGATTATTAACGAGGCTTCACAATTACCAAAGGTTTTGGTATTATGAAACTTGGAATATAAGCGGAAATAAGTGAGATATTGCATAAGTTATTCATTATATTTGGTAGACGGTAGACGAAATTTTTGTTGAATAACGTTGCATACAATCTGCATAGTGGTTATTTATATTTCAGATTTCTTTAATCAATGTACTTTGGAGAAGCCCTCCTAGGCTTTCTGACAATCATTTTACACACCCCTCTTTTTATTCTGCTTAACTGGTTGCATTGCCATGGAAGGATATTGCGTTAAATGCAAATCAAAAAGGTCAATGAATGATGAGAAAAAGGTCACAATGAAAAATGGAAAACCTGCGACTCAAGGAATTTGTTCTGTATGTGGAACAAAGATGTTCAAAATAGGCAAATGATCTTTCCGCTGATACCTTCTCTTTTTTAAGTGTTGTTGTCTTATCCGGTATTTTGCTTAACGTCAAGGCATAATACCTTTAGTTGCTTCGTTAGATCAGTTGATAACGATCCAGAATCTTGTCAAACGATATGAGAACTTGACTGCCGTCGACGGAGTGCATCTTGATATACATGAAAATGAGATATTCGGTCTTCTAGGTTCAAATGGTGCAGGCAAGACTACCATCATCCATATGCTTGCAACTCTGCTTAAGCCTACATCTGGAACTGCTACTGTGAATGGTTATGACATCATAAAGGAGTCTGCCAAAGTAAGGGCCAGCATAGGTATTGTATTTCAAGCTCCAAGCAGTGATGATATGCTCACAGGATACGAAAATCTAAAGATTAATTCATTGCTGTATGGCATACCTCGACATCTTAGAGAAAACAGGATAGATTGGGTACTCGATCTTGTTGGACTCACCGAGAGAAAGGACGATCAGGTAAAGAAATATTCTGGTGGAATGCGTAGACGATTGGAAATTGCAAGGGGCCTTATTCACAAGCCAAAAGTGATTTTCCTTGACGAGCCAACATTAGGCCTTGATCCAAGTAGCAGAGAGTCAATGTGGAGATATATACAAAGAGTGGCAAAAGAGGAAAAGATTACCATCATATTGACAACACATTATATGGAGGAGGCAGACAAACTCTGTGATAGAATTGGCATTATAGATAAGGGTAAAATAATTGCACTAGATACACCATCAAAACTAAAAGCAAGGATTGGAGGCGACATTATAAAGCTCAAAGCAAAACAAAATAATATTCTAAGTATCGAAATCCTAAAGCATTTTACCTTTGTACGTAAAATTGAGGATATGAATGATGAGAGGCTACTCATTTTATCAGTGGACAATGCAAGTTACAATCTTCCGATAATTTTAAAACAGATTGATGTCGAATCAGTGGAGGTTACAAGCCGTACGTTAAATGACGTTTTCCTCCATTTTACGGGTCGAAATATCAGAGAGCAACCAGAAGGCGGTTTTATGGAAAGATATGCCCTATATAATAAGCGGTAGAAGTATTAACCACAGTATTCGCGTGGAAGGACTAATGAGCAAAGTGTATGCTATTTGGCTTCGCGAATTCAAAGTATTCTTAAGGGAGAGGAGCAGGCTGATAGCATCCACATTCACGCCGCTATTGTGGCTCTTCGTTATTGGCTCAGGCTTTGGTCAGACTACTACTCACACTAGTATTGATTATCAAAAGTTCATTTTTCCTGGTATAGTCACTATGTCAGTCATATTTTCATCTGTATTTTATGGCTCATATATAATCTGGGACAAAAAATTTGATTTTCTAAAAAGTGTGATGGTTGCACCAGTTAACAGGGGCACCATTTTTGTTGGTAAAACGTTTGGAGGGATGACTAATTCACTCGTTCAGGCTTCTATACTCCTGGCAGTCGGGGCAGCCATAGGTGTTCAGTTTACTATATTGTCTATAATTCAAAGCGTAGTGGTTGTTCTGCTTCTGTCTTTTGCACTAACCTCTCTTGGACTTGCTCTTGGTAGCTATGTGCAGAGTCTAGAAGGATTTCAGATGATAGTCAGCTTTGTAGTCTTTCCTCTTTTCTTCCTTAGCAGTGCACTCTTTCCGCTAGATCATCTGCCAACATGGCTTTCAGTTTTAACAAATACAGATCCTGCCACATACGCTGTAGACGCACTCAGAAACACAATGCTCGGAATAGGAAACAAATCATTCGAAATAGATGTTGTAGTCCTAGTAGCATTTACAACAGTTCTCGGCGCATTCGGAGCTTATTCATTTGGAAGGATGAAGGCAGTATGAACGCTATGATCTCACTTTTTCTATGGCAATCACTGTACATTTAAAAGAGGTTATTCCAATTTCACTTTAATTGGGGCTATCGTCTAGCTTGGTCTAGGATACCATCTCTTATAGAGGTACAGGCCTGGGGCGCTGGCGGTCGTGGGTTCAAATCCCACTGGCCCCAATGTGATATTAGTTCTCTAATTGGATTCACTCGAACAGAAAAAAAGTGAAATTAAATAGATGCAAATTGAACAAGGAGAAGGAGAACAACAAGAACCAATTGAGGAGGAATCCAATGCATATTCGCTATTTGTATATGCCGTGAGATCACAAATTACAAGGGATTATTATCTGAGACGGTTACGAATTTTCTTTAATGATATTAATTTACTTCCTGATGGAGCAATGGAAGAAAGGTGTAATCTGTTTGCTGCAAAGGGATAAAAGATCCAAATTGGGCTTTTCATTGCATTGTAAAATTCTTGCAGTTTCAAAGGGAAAGAGTTGAAAAAGAAGAGATTACAGGAGCAACTCTCCGTAACTTTGTAAAAGCTATAAAATTATTCTGTGAAATGTCTGATATTCCAGTTACATGGAAAAAGATCAGTCGTGGATTACCTAAAATTAGAAGATATGCTGATGATCGCTCACCAACCATACAAGAAATTCAGAAAATTTGTGAATATCCTGATAGGAGAATAAAAGGAATAGTGTACACTATGTCATCTACTGGAATCAGGCTTGGCGCATGGGATTACTTACGCTGGAGACATATAGTGCCAATCAAAAGAGAAGGAAAAATTGTAGCCGCAAAGGTAGTTGTTTATGCTGGAGATGATGAAGAGTATTTTTCATTCATAACTCCTGAAGCATATTGTGAATTGGAAAAATGGATAGAATATCGTCAGGAATCCGGGGAAAAGGTAGATGTCAATAGCTGGGTAATGAGGCAATTATGGAATACTAAACAAGGCCACTACCATCATGGAACAATAAAGGATGCTACTAAACTCAAATCTTCGGGGGTCAAAAGATTAATCGAAGATGCATTATGGACACAAGGAATTAGAAAGAAATCAAATCTAAAAAGAAACAGATATGAGTTTCAAACAGATCATGGGTTAAGAAAATGGTTTAAAACTCGTTGCGAAATAGCTGGAATGAAAAGCATAAATATAGAAAAATTGATGGGTCATTCAGTAGGTATATCCGATTCTTACTATAGAGCTACAGAGAATGAACTTTTAGATGATTATTTGAAAGCAGTTCCTCTACTTACAATAAGCAGCGAGAACAGGCTTCATATACAGATGAAAGAAGTGGTCGAACAATCAAGAAATAACGATGCCAGCATCAAATCTGAATTATACGAAAAAGGACAAGCGATTGCTAATTTGACAGAAAGAGACTCATTAACACTGACGCAATAGCTTCTCTATCAGATCAGGTAATGAAACTTATCAAGGAGATCGAGGTCTTAAAGAGGAACAGAACTAGTGATACAACTTAATTCAAAATAAAAAGAAAATTCTTCTATTATCTGTTCAAAGCCGTCCTAACTTCAGGGAGAGCCAAAGCAAATCCGACATGAATACAATCAAAAGTATCTTCAGAAATACATTTTAAGTTCCTATTTCTTACCTGAACTTCTATCAGTCTTTCATTCTTTCTCATATCTTTTAATATAACTGTGTCATCATTGAGGCCAACCAACGAGATAAACTGTGCTTCTCTAAGCATTCTACGTCGCTCAAGTTCTATTAGTGCCGATTCTGAAACGAATGCCAAAAGATAAGTTTGGATGCTTTGCTTTTTCAATGTTATACTTACGTTCTAGTTCTGAGAGCGATTTACCACTTACTGTAATAGTCTTTTGTCCTGGTTTTGGCACTACATGATATGACCTTCTGATATTAATAAATATAACAGCTAATCCAAGTGCGTAACGGTTATTAGCCGTGCCATAGATAAAAATATGTGAGCAGAGGCTACAAGACGGTCAGAGCAGAAAGAAGATAGATTGGAAAAAACAAGTGATGCCTGCAGTAAAAGAAAGGTGCAAGCTTCAATTCACGTGGAATAATACCTACACTGAGGGCAATGTTTTATGCACTTGTTTCTCGCGGAGTGATACCTAATGATCATCATTGAGGCCAACCAACGAGATAAACTGTGCTTCTCTAAGCATTCTACGTCGCTCAAGTTCTATTAGTGCCGATTCTGAAACGAATGCTGCAAAAGATAAGTTTGGATGCTTTGCTTTTTCAATGTTATACTTACGTTCTAGTTCTGAGAGCGATTTACCACTTACTGTAATAGTCTTTTGTCCTGGTTTTGGCACTGACATGATATGACCTTCTGATATTAATAAATATAACAGCTAATCCAAGTGCGTAACGGTTATTAGCCGTGCCATAGATAAAAATATGTGCAGCAGAGGCTACAAGACGGTCAGAGCAGAAAGAAGATAGATTGGAAAAAACAAGTGATGCCTGCAGTAAAAGAAAGGCTGCAAGACTTCAATTCACGTGGAATAATACCTACACTGAGGGCAATGTTTTATGCACTTGTTTCTCGCGGAGTGATACCTAATGATCAAAAGAAATATCAATACCTGAGCGAGTTTACGGCTAGAGCGAGAGAGAATGGAGAACTACCAATAAATTGTTTTGCAGACCAAAGCAGAAGAGTAGTACAAGATTTTAACGATATCTATCAATCTCCTGAAAAGTACGTAGATAGAGCTATACAATACTTACAAGATGCACCAAATGATTATCTTAACACTATACCTAGATGGCATGAACAACCAGAGTATGTAGAAGTCTGGGTGGAAAAAGACGCTCTCGCAGGCACTTTAAAATCCATACTTGGAGATAGACAAATTAGGATTGTGCCTAATAGAGGATTTAGTAGTGTAGCGTTTAGTCACGATAATATTAAAAGGCTAAAGGATTTTCAATACCAAGGGAAAAGTATTCACATTCTTTACTTTGGTGATTTGGATCCATCTGGGGAAGTCATAGATGAGGTTATTTATAAGAAATTAAGACAATATGGAATATACGGAGTTGATTTTAAACGTATAGCAGTAACAGAAGAACAAACAAGGCAGTTCAATTTGCCACATAACCCTGATCCGGAGACCTTGAGCAAGCTAAAAAAGGACAGCAGAGCAAAATCCTTCATGAGGAGACATAATGGTGAGCTTTTTCAAATCGAAGTTGATGCGTTACAGGCATATGGCCCTGATGAATTTAAAAGTCTAGTACAACAGTCTGTGGACAAATACTTTGACCAAGATATTTACAAGGAAGCACTGTCTAATCCGCTACATTCTGAAGAAGGTGAAGTCGCTTTTAAAGAATTTAAAATAGAATATGCTTGTCTTTAGCTTGTTTATAATAGACTAGTTACTGCGATCGTTTTAGTAATCCTGACTGACTAGTGCCGTTATTATTTTTCTTCTCTAGAATATGTATAATTTAGTCGAGTCATAGCTTGCAATAGTTCTCTTAGGCAAACCGTAGTTATTGATTATACTGTATGGAAAATAATACCAACAATAAAGAAGTCACCAAAACCTGGGTTAGTGGACAAAATTCTTGCACACTTGTTATCCCTCGATCGGTGGCCAAGGAATACGGCTTAGACTCGCCTTCGCACGTAGTAGTAGAGAGGATTCCACAAGGGATCCTGATCAGAAAGCTGGAAGTCTAGAGTAAGGATTAGAGGAGAGAAAAAAAGAGATGATATCTGATAATTTACTATCCCACGATGATAATAAAGTTATCCCACATCTAATATTGACCGAGTATCACAGAATGGGTTTTAAGCTAGTACCTCTCGGAGAGGACTCTAAAACCCCGACCATCAGCTCTACTAATGACATTTACAACGATCCTAATTATTGGACAGAAGAAAAGCTGATCAAAGAGTATTCTAGATTTTCAAATATTGCTACTACATTTGGCATAACTTACACTTCAGAAGGCGAAGCAAACGAGAATAAAAAAGTGTACCTCCACTGCCTGGATATTGATAGTGATAATGTTCTAGCTATTTTATTTGACTTCTTAGAGGAGCTGAAATCCAAAACATTTGTAACTAAAACTAAGAAGGATTGCGGTTACCATATTTACTGGTTAAGTCACTCGCAACATACATCAATTGGAGCTCGCAGATGCAAACTTGGTTATGAGTTTGAAATCAAGAGTGATAATTCGCTTGGACTTTGTACATTGCCACCCAGCATACACAGGGACGATCCTACATTTAGGTATAGAAGTATAGGACTGGATTGTAAAATAACTATTGATGATGGGTTATACCACAAACTGGTAGGTATGCTTTATGATAGGTGTCTCAAGTCCCAGAACGCCAATGTGATAAAAGATAATCAAAAAGGATTCTAATTTAGCAGGTGTAGATAAAATAACAAAAAGTGAGACTCTTTCTACCGCTACTTTTAGATCCCTAGATGAACATGCTATAGAACAAGCGGCAGATGCACTTAGGATCAGTTATCAAAGAGGTCATAGAAATTCTATAATTTTTGGTCTTGGTGGATTATTATTCAAGTCCAGTGTTTCTCTACAAAGTGCACATGATCTGGTTGCCAGGCTATGTGATCATACTAAAGATGAAGAAAAGAGTAGCAGACTGGAAGTTTTAAACAGCACATACATGAAGGGTTTAAACGGCGATGACGTTAAAGGCACTGCTCAGCTTCTCGATATATTTACTACATTAAATGGAGGAGATAAAAATTCTGCAAGACAGTTTTTGAAAGATATCTGTCAGGTTCTAGGTGTGAACGGAAGCATTAGCAATAATGATGAATCTAGTGCACCAACGCCTACTACAACTCAAACTCTGATACAACTAGCCAAAGAAAACACCTTATTATTTTTCAAAGATCAATTTGATATCACCTATGCCAAAGTTAAGGTACATCAACATTCTGAGGTAATAGCACTTGCCAGTTCCAAATTCGAATATCTACTAAGTAAACTCTATTTTGAACATACAAGAGGTGAGGTGGCAGGTCAAGAATCATTAAACAATGCTATACGTGTGCTAATTTCACAGACTTTGTTTGACAGTCCAACAGTAACCTTAAACCTAAGGGTTGCATGGGGATGTGAACTGCAAAGTAAAGATTGGGAAATTTATTACGATCTAGCAGACCCTCTGTGGAGTTGTATTAAGATAACTCAGCAAGATTGGGAAATCATACAAGACCCTCCAGTATTATTTATCCGGTTTAATCAAAAAGCGCAGATTGAACCTGAGAGAAACTATCCTATTGACATATTTGATAAGTATCTTGATTTAATGCACATAAACAACCCAGACCACAGACTGTTAATCAAAGTCTGGACTATTGCAGCATTTATTCCAGATATCCCACATCCAATAAGTATTCCATACGGTGAAAAGGGAAGTGTAAAGACCACATACTGCAAATTCCAAAAAAGGTTAATCGATCCTGACAAAATAGAGCTTCTTACTGTTCCTCAAGAGAAAAGCGAATTTGTGCAACAGCAATATCACAACTACCTTACTGTCTACGATAATATCAAAACCGTTCCATATTGGTTTTCTGACGAAGTTTGCAAAGCAATAACGGGAATTGGAAGTAGCAAGAGAAGACTTTACACTGATGACGATGATGTGATCTACAGTTACAAACGCCTTCTCATAATAAATGGCATCAATAATAGTCTAACTGAGCCTGATGCCTTAGATCGCAGTATCCTCAAAGAGTTCGAACGAATAACTGACGATCAGAGAAAGGAAGAGTCCAAGGTAGAGGCTGAATTTGAAGAAATGAAGCCAAAACTTTTAGGATATATATTTGACGTTTTAGTAAAATCCCTACGAATCAAGCCTAGATAGAATTACGTAACTTGCCCAGGATGGCCGATTTTGCAGTTTGGGGAGAAGCCATTGCAAGGGCCATAGGCTATAAGCCAATGGAGTTTATTGAGGCATACTATCGAAATATAGGTAGGCAAAATGTAGAAGCAATAGAATCAAATCCGTTAGCTCAGACATTAGATAAGTTTGTAGATAGCTGGTACAAAGAAGGACAGGAAGCTTGCTGGCAAAGTCCTACTTCTAAGGTTTTAGAAAAGCTAAACAAGACAGCCCAGGCGTATGGTATAGACACAAGCAGTAAATTATGGCCTAAAGCCGCCAATTCCTTAACAAAGAGGCTAAGGCCTATACTATCAAACCTAAGGGAGGGTCTAGGAATCCATGTTGTCATCAGCAGAAACTCTACTGGCAAAAACAAAAACACTTCAACCATAAGAATACTGAAAAAACCTCCACTACCTCCACCATCTCCACCAGACCAAAACAAGCACAAAATTATAATGAAAATGGTGGAGGTATATTGAGTAGTGGACATACATACCTCCACTCAACAGCATATATCTCCACTAGAAGATATCCAAAATCGTGCTCAAAACACAGAAAGTGGAGATAGTGGACATAGTGGAGGTATTATTCCTACCTTAGAGGAGCAGAACCATCTAGACATCGCTGTCAACGATATTCTGAAAAAGTATGTTGCATTTGACCTCGAATGGACAACATCTTCAGAAGAATCTGCTTCCACAGGATTTGCAACCACATACTCAATAGGAACAAAGATCACAGCAGCTGCTTTTGTAGACAATGAAGGGAAAAGCAAAGTCCTACACGTATCAGACTATTCTAATTCCGACAATCCTGAACATGAACTCTTAGTAGATGTTAATAAAGAGCTGTTAAAGTATGACTATTCACTTGGATGGTATTCTACTGGTGTTGCTATTTATCATGAAGACACTCAAGAGTACCTTGATGGTGTTGACTCGGATCTTGCTTATTGCATAACAGGTGTTTAGCAAATGGTGTTGATTCTGTAATTGATTTTAATAGCGCAGGTATTCCATACATAAGGGGTCAAAAACACATTGACCTGCATTCTGTATTTGGCAAACCAATGGTACAGACTACAATCTTTAAGAATGCTTACAGAACCCTCAAACTTGAGGAAGTATCCAAAGCTGTATTAGGAGACGGTAGTGTTGAAACAGGTGAAGGAAAATACAAAGGGCTAACAGGTAAAGACATTCATACTCTTTCAGTTGAAGAACAAAGGAAGTATGTTCTAAGAGATGCAGAGCTAGTAATACAACTTTCAAAGCATAACAATGGTGAAGTCCTTGATGCTATGAAATCTATCTCGGAAATAACTGGACTGGATTTTGAAAGAGTCTGTGGAACTGGCATATCTACATGGTGGGGAGCTATTTTTGATAATATGATGTCTAATGGAGAACACGAATCACCAGCCTTATCATTAACAAAAAGAAACAAGAACTAACAGATCTAGAGTATAGAGGTGGAATAGTCCTTCAACCAAAGAGGGGACTTTACCATAATCTCATTGTTGTTGATGTTGCGAGTTTGTACCCTTCAATGGCAATACTTCACAATATATCATTTGACACAATTAACTGTGAATGTTGTAAAGATAGTAATCTTGACTTGAAGACAAACAAAGACATTACAAAAGATTGTAGAATAGAAAAAGAATAGAATGGATATGTAAATTAAAAGAAGGTGCGTTTCCAAAGAAATTAAAAGTATTCAAAGAAGAGAGACTACAACAAAAGAGACTAGGAAATCAAGTAAAGCAACTAGCTTTAAAAATTCTAATTAATGGCGGGTATGGAGTCTTTGGAAGTCAATATTTCAAGTATTATGATCCAAGAGTAGCAGAACTAATCACAGCTTATGGTAGACATACACTTTCAAAAATGCAATCAATTGCCAAAGACATAGGCTTTGAAATAGTATATGGAGATACTGATTCCCTTATTCCTTCGCTATAACAATAATAATGCAGTATTTATCTCTGAAGGCATGAAAAAATCGTTTCAAGAGTTCAAGAAGAATGTAGCAAACAATTGGGAGTTGAAGTAGAACATGCCAAAACATACCAAACTGCAATAATTTCTGATAAAAAAAAGCACTACATTGGTTGGAGTGGCATACAAGGAAAAGAACCAGACATAGTAGGAATGGAGGGAGACAAAAATGATAGACCCAGATGGATTAACACTGTATTCAGACAGACAGTATATGATATTATTAGTTCGCAATACTGATCCATTGCCAAATCTGAAAAAAGCAATTACTAATTTAGAATCTACATAATGTAAATCCAGAATTACTAAAGAGATCTAATAGACTATCCAAAAATCCAGAAGAATATGAAAATGAAAATGATCGTAAACGCAAAATAGGGTTAGCGATTGGTGCAAGGAAAGGAGATGTTATAGAGTATTTTGAATCTGACAACAATAAAGAAGGTTATTCTATAAATCCACAAGACATCAGTATAAAAAAAATACAAAATAATGTTATGGAAAGCAGTTAAGGATATTTTGGAAATTGCAGGTTATGACATTGCACAGATAGAACAAGAATTAATTTTTAACAATAGCAAATATGGCCACATAGCAGAGCCTCCCCGTGGCGTGGCCGGGTTACGCCAATTTGCAGCAAGGAGGTGAATAGTCTAAATATGGCATCAGAAAGTCAAGTATTAAGTCCTAAAGCCAAGGAAAATTTGCAGAGAAATGCAGAGCTAAGACAAAAGGACAACAAATTTGTAAAATTCAGCCAAGTGAGAAGAAGGTCTATCAATTCAATCCTGAAAAAATAGAGCAAGTAGAAGCAGAATTTAACGGAAAGAAGAGTCAAAGATACAGATACACAGTAACAGACCCCAACGACAGCAATCAAGAAAAGTACCTAGACGTAGGAAAGAGAACTTCAGAAGACATTGACGCATATTTAAGTGAAGGAAAAACATTACTCAAAATTCAAAGGTTTGGCTTAGGCAAGGATACACGATATCACGTTACACAAGCCTAAAACCAAACCTCCATCCGTATTTTTTTGGATTAAGATACCTTGTATAGGACGTGATATTAAGTTTAACCAAGGTTTGGACGAGTGTCTGAATATAATATCAAGATTAACAGTGAGAGAAAGCTATAGTTTATCGATTCGGTCCGTAAACCATTAAAAATGCTGTTAAAACATGATAAGGACTATTGACGGACTAACTTGCTCGGATTACATAAATCACATATAGTAAAAGATTTATTGCAAGACAATATCGTCCTCCATGAATATAAGTTCCTAACTCCTCCATCGTTCTCTTTAATTCATTTATCCTTTTGTCGTAGTAGCTAAAAAACAAGTCAGAGATAGCCGCTGCTGTTCTTGTTCATGTAACTGGTTTTGTTCTCGTTATTGCCTCGTTCTTTTTCTAGTCCTTCTTCAACCGTCTTATCACAAACAAAATGGGACCCATATCCCTAAATGATATTCTGGCTTCTTTTGCTAACCACTAACAATAACAAATAAAATTACAGCTGCTGCATTTGTAGATAGTATGCTTAGAATGAAAGAACATATGCAAAAAAATCTAAGTTTTTTTATCTTGTCTATCCATAACGCTGATTGTAAATCTTACATTAACTACAGCACATTCTGGGTTGGTTAACGCACAGGACAGAATAATACATCAATGCAACCTCAAGGAACACGGAGCATGGCAACAACAACAAATGCCAATTTTTTGTATACAGTTATTATTAATGGTGGTGATGGTACAGAGTAAACATACACTAGCAAGACTATCACTGTGAAGCAAATACTTGAATACGATAATTATAGAATCAGCTACATACACATTACCAGATGAATCAATAGCAATACCACATGGGATCTGAATTGTCCATCGCCTGTACCATAAGATCCCCATTTTGTTATAAAATTGCCATTGCTGTCAAACTTTTGTATACGATGATTACCTGAATCAGTTACATACACATTACCTGAAGAATCAACAGCGATACCAGTTGGACGTATCAAATTGTCCATCTCCAGTACCATAACATCCCCATTTTGTTATAAAGTTACCATTGCTGTCAAACTTTTGGATACGATCGATTATCAGTATCAGCTACATACACATTACCTGAAGAATCAACAGCGATACCATAAGGATTATCAAATTGTCCATCTCCAGTACCTTTAAATCCCCATTTTGTTATAAAGTTACCATTGCTGTCAAACTTTTGTATACGATTATTATCATGCATCAGCTACATACACATTACCTGAAGAATCAACAGCAATACCATCTGGATGTATCGAATTGTCCATCTCCTGTACCATTACATCCCCATTTTGTTATAAATTTACCATTACTGTCAAACTTTTGAAACGATGATTATACTCATCAGCTACATACACATTACCTGAAGAATCTACAGCTATACCCTCTGAATATAAATTGTCCATCTCCAATCGCAGATCCTATAAATTGCCCATACTGTTCTAACTGATAAGTATCCCCATTTTCTAACAAAGGTATACTCATTTGATATAACAGGTTTTGTTTGATTGGGCATTGTATGTTGGTATTGATTACTAGCAGCTTTCACAGTAACAGATACAATAGCAGGATTATTACTTGCAGCACCTTTATCGTCTTTAACTGTAAGAGAGAATTTCAATGTAGTGTCAGACTGATACAGTTGGAGTGTAAATGTGATGTTGCATGTATTAGCATCATTTAATGTTACAGCTGGACCTGAAGTCTGCGTCCATGAATAAGATGTTATATTGCCATCTGGATCTCTACTGCCGCTACCATCCAAAGTAACAGTATCACCTGCATTAACTGTCTGATCTGAGCCAGCATTAGCTGTTGGAGGCTGATTAGGTGGTGGTATATACTTGTCTGTAACTTTAACAGTAGCTGTATTAGTTGCATTTTTGCTATCTGTAACTGTTAATTCAAATATCATATCTGTGTCTGAAGATATATCTTTGGGAGCTGTAAATGTAGCAATGGATGTATCAGCACCGTTCAATGTAACAGTATGGTCCACTAGTCTGAATCCATGAATATGTTAATGAATCGCCATATCTGGATCTTTACTTTTACTACCATCCAAAGTAACAACATATCCTGCATTTACTGTCTGATTGTACCGGCATTAGCTACTGGAGGATGGTTGACAGGATTTACTGTGATTTTGACAGTTGAAATACCTGTTGCATTTTTGTCATCTTTAACTGTTAATTCAAATACTAATACTGTATCAGTTGAAACATTGATGGAGCTGTAAATGATGGTGTAGCGGTATTAGCACCATTTAATGTAACAGCTGGTCCTCCTATCTGTTTCCATGAATATGATGTTATAGTTACCATCTGGGTCTTTACTTTTAGTACCATCCAAAGTAACACTATCACCAGCATTAACTGTTTGATCTAAGCCAGCATTAGCTACCGGTGGTTGGTTAGGAGGTGGAACATACTTGTCTGTAACTTTAACATCATCTACACCAGTTGCATTTTTATTGTCAGTAACTGTTAATTTAAACGTCAGAGTTGTGTCAGCAGATATGTTGTTAGAAGGAGCTGTAAAGGTAGCTATTGGATCTATTAGCACCATTTAATATAACAGTAGGACCAGCAGTCTGCACCCATGAATATGTTAATGTATCGCCACTATCAGGGTCTTTGCTTTTACTTCCATCTAGAGTAACAACATAACCTGGATTTACTGTCTGATCTTCACCAGCATTAGCTACTGGAGGGTGGTTGATATGCTTGACTGTAATAGTAACAATGGCATGGATTGTTACTTTCAGCACCCTTGTCATCTTTAGCTGTTAGCGCAAACTTCAATTGGGTATCAGATGGTACATTGGAAGGAGCTGTAAATGTAGGTGAAGATGTATTAGATCGTTTAATATTACAGCTGGTCCTGCAATCTGTCATCCATGAATAGCTCAATTTATCATTTGGATCTGGATCAATGGCAACACCAACAAGTGTAACCTTTGAGCTCTCATTTACTGTTTGGTCTGGACCAACATTGGCTATAGGAGGATGATTGACTATAGGTGGTTGCTTTGGATTGGTTGGTTTGAACGCTAATGCTGTATGATAAGTATAAGGAGCATTTGGTAAAGTATTATTAAATGATGATAAGGGAAGAAAAACATTACAAATTGCGCTGAGTGTTAAAATTAAAGTTATTAAAGTTGTTTTTGTCTTTACCATCATCTATTAGATGTGTTTTAGTTTACTTCTAGTATGATATAAAAGCATCCAGTTATTTTCCGCATTAGTTAAGACATAGATATCTACAATTAACTCTGTGTTACCATCATTCACTCCAAATGTAACGTTGAGAAATCAAAGATTGATTAATAACTGTCTAGAGTAGTATTCATATCAGTGAGTGTCTAGAGTAGTATAGGAGTAATATTCATATCAGCGCATCAGGTTGTCACATTGTGTGATGAATGACTTATAGTATTGGTATTGATACGGGAGAAAGATTAGCATTTACTCTATTTGTTATTGGTATAAATCTAAAGGAGAAGAATTTTGTTTATCTGTATTTTTAAAGGGTATAATCTAATAATACCGCTCTTTTTTATAGTGATGTTATTATTCAGCAGTATATTTTCATTTCCAATAAAGTATGTTAATGCACAGTCGAATAGCAACCCTGCTACCATAAACCATGTAACCCAATCTTCGATTCCAAATTCATTTAAGGTAACATTTGATGGACTAGAGGCATCATCTCCATGTAATCAATGTACTTTTCAAGCCACAACAACTGGTTCATTTACTTTAACTTTTAAAAGTGCTAACCAATTAACTGATAGAGAAGAACTTCCGAAGGGCTCTGACTCTGAACTTGAGGCTGATGGTAAGGGATTCATTTCTATTAATGCTCAAAAAACTGTTGATAAAGAAGATTGTAGATTCAAGTTTTCTAATGATTATATAATTAAAGGAAATGCGATCTACAGAACTCCAGTAAAAGGAGATGAACATGACCACGGTGGCATTAATGTGTATGATATTCACGCTTATCCTAACGAAGCTTATGCAACGTTAGTAAAAGGAAAGGAATCTATTTGTTATGGTACATGGCTGACCTCTCCTGGTGCTCTATTAACATGTGATAGTGTTTTTATAAATTTAGCAGTAGGCAGCGGTAAAGTTGAAAAAAATGATGATCAAGGACATAAAGAATGCACACTTCAGTAGTCCTACTACTGTTACTACAATGGTACAGGTGTATGCCTAACTACAACTACAACTTCAACTTCAAAGAATCCAGCAACCAACAGATCATCCATGCCACTCTCTTCTCTTAGAAACGACGCTAGTTGTCCAGAATTAAGTGGAGGTATAATGGGTATCAAGATTCCCAGGAAGTAACAACGTTCAGGACCTTGAATCAGGATTTAGGGCAAAGGCAGAAAAGTTTATTGATGCACTCAAAGCTGCCTGGAGCTCAAGTAACGATTTCAGCCACAAAAAGACCAGAAGAAAGAGCATATCTTATGCACTGGTCCTGGATGATAGCAAAAGGACATTACGATGCAAGCAAAGTATCAGCCAAAGCTGGAGTAAATATCAACTGGTGGCATGGAGATCAAGCAAAATCAGAAGCAGCTGCACAGGAAATGGTAGATGGTTATGGAATTAATAATTTACAAGTAGCCCCATCATTGAAATCCCGTCACATTGAGGGCAATGCCATCGATATGAGCATTTCATGGTCTGATTCTCTAAAAATTAAAAATGCAGATGGAACAGATGTATCAATAACATCTACCCCTAGAGATGGCACCAACAGAAGAGCTGATTGCTGTTGGAAAAGTCTACGGTGTAATTCACTTCATAGACGTAAACAAAGACAAGCCTCATTGGTCTACTGATGGTAAGTAGAGAATATTTTTTGATAAATAAATTCTAGAGGGCTTTACCTTCTTACTATATATGGTATATTGATGTTCCGATTCGTTACTATTATGTTAGCATTGCTATCACTTTGTTGCTTGTGATATGATTTGTTTTCCGTGATGACACAATTTTTCTCGTATATGTATGTAGGATCTGTGAATCTTAAATAGTCGAAAAGCACGATAATAGAGAAAATATCTCCACTACGTCCACCATCTCCACTTTTGCTTAGTTCGACAAATAGAGCTAAATTAAGGTTCTTTTAGCGGAGATATTGCAATGAAGTATCTCCACCAACTACTGCAATATCTCCACCATTAACTACAGATTATTGGACATAGATAGAGTGGTGGAGGTATTTGTTATACAGGTGGAGATGGTATATGCGGGGTAAGAATATCTCCACCATTTTTGGACTAAATTTGAGCACGGAATCAAGTGTGGTGGAGGTAGTGGACATAGTGGAGGTATTTTACATACTACTGTAGGACAGTAGCTCTTCTAAATCCTCACCTGGTGAAAAATTCTTAACGTTATTTTATCTCGAGAAAACGACTTTATGGAAAAGTCAAAGAAAGATACAGATATACAATGACAGAAGCTGATAACGACAAGCGGCAGAAAAATACCAGGAAGTAGGAAACAAACTTCAGAAGAACAGTGAAGCATATCTAGGTGAATAGAAAACATTACTTAAAATTCAATGGTTTGGCTTGCAAGGATACATGATATCAAGTTACACGAACATAAAGCAAATCCAAAACCTTTCCCATGTTGAATTCTTGTACATCAATTTAAGATCATCATACGCGTAGTTTCCGCCAGCAAATTATTACCTACTTTTAAGGCTCATTTAATATTATTTGTAAGCAGCAAACACTTGGATACGGTTATTCTCAAATTCAGTTACATACACTGTTTTGTAATCTACAGCAATATCTGCTGGACGATCCAATTGTCCATCTCCAGTACCTTGAGATCCCCATTTTGTAATTAAATTACCATTGCTGTCGAATTTCTGAATAATAAAGCTATTGCCAGTTACATACACATTGCCTGTTTTGTAATCAACAGCTATACCATAATCCAAAGTACTAATAAACTCTCCAGCACCAGAAGAGTCTAATGCAATATTAGTTGGTCCTTGAAACTGATGCTGACCGCCAAACTGTCCGTCATCGTTTCCATGAGATCCCCATTTTGTAATAAAATTACCATTGCTGTCAAACTTTTGAATACGATAATTATAACTGTCGGCAACGTACACATTACCGGATGAAGGTTCAATAGCAACACCCTCTGGAAAATTGAATTGGCCATCATCTGAACCCAACGATCCCCATTTTGTAATAAAATTGCCATTGCTGTCAAACTTTTGAATACGATGATTAAAAGCCTCTGTTACATACACATTGCCTGAAGAATCTACAGCAACGTCTGTGGGCGAATTGAGTTGTCCATTTCCAGTACCTTGAGATCCCCATTTTCTGACAAATTGATAATTATTTGCTGTACCACTGCTTGCTTTGGTTAGACTTCCTGTAGTTGTTGGTGCTGTCGCTGCTGGTGTAGCAGTTGCTTTCACAGTAACGGATACGGTAGCAGGACTATTACTTGTAGCACCTTTATCGTCTTTAACTGTAAGATTGAATTTCAATATAGTGTCGGATGATACGCTTGGTGCTGTAAACGTTGGTGAAGCTACATTAGCATCACTCAATGTTATAGTTGGACCTGCAGTCTGTGTCCATGAGTATGATGTTATATTGCCATCAGGATCTCTGCTACCGCTACCATCCAAAGTAACAGTACCCACTAGCATTAACTGTCTGATCTTGGCTAGCATTCACTGTTGGTGGTTGATTTGGTGGAGGGACATACTTGGCTGTAACTTTGACATTAGAAGTATTTGTTGCATTTTTGCTATCGGTAACTCTTAATTCAAATGTCATATCTGTGTCTGAAGATATATCCTTGGGAGCTGTAAAAGTAGCAATAGATCTATCAACACCATTTAATACCACTGATGGTCCTCCTATCTGTTTCCATGAATAATTCAATGGGTCATTGTCCGGATCTCTACTTTTGCTTCCATCCAAACTAACAGCATATCCTGCATTGACTGTTTGATCTAAGCCAGCATTAGCTCAGGTGGATGATTGACAGGATTTACTGTGACTCTAACAGTGGAAATACCAGTTGCATTTTTATCATCTGTGACTGTCAATTCAAATACCAATACAGTATTGGTTGAAATATCTGAAGGGGCTGTGAATATAGGTGTAGCAGTAGTAGCGTCGTTTATTATAACAATGGGTCCTCCTATCTGTTTCCATGAATAAGACTTTATAGCACCATCCGGGTCTTTGCTTTTACTTCCATCCAAAGTTACAGTATCTCCAGCGTTTACAATCCGGTCTGAGCCAGCATTGACTACCGGTAGTTTATTAGGTGGTGGGATATACTTGTCTATAACTTTAACATCGGCTGATCCAGTACATTTTTGCTATCTCTAACTGTTAATTTAAAAATGAGGGGTGTATCAGCAGATATATTGGAAGGAGCTGTAAAGGTGGCTATTGGAGAACTAGCACCATCCAACTTAACTGTAGGGCCAGCTATTTGTGTCCATAAATAAGATAATGAATCGCCACTATCAGGATCTTTGCTTTTACTACCATCCAAGGTAACAATATCTCCCGGATTCACGACTACTTGATTTTCTTGACCAGCATCAGCTACTGGAGGCTGGTTAACATGTTTGACTGTAACGGTTACAATAGCATCATTACTACTTTTAGCACCCTTATCATCTTCACTGTCAATAAAAATTTCAAGTCTCTATCTGATGATACAGTTGGAGCTGTAAATGATGGATTAGTGGTATTACTATTGTTTAGTTTAACACCAGGTCCAGATATTTGTTTCCATGAATAACTTAATTTGTTGTCACCAGAGTCTGGATCACTTGCTATTCCATTTAACACAACAGTTGCATTTTCATTTACTGTTTGGTTTACACCAGCATTAGCTACTGGAGGATTATTAATAATTGGTTTTAGATTAGTTGGTTTGAATGCTAGTGCTGTATAAGTATGAGTAATAGCTGGTAAAGTAGTAACAAGAATAAGACTACAAACTAAACTGACAATTAAAATTAAAGTTGTTATTGTAGCTGTTGTCTTTACCATCATCGACGAGATATATTTTGGTTACTTCTAGTATGATATAAAAGCATCAGTACCAGTTCATGTCAAGCAAATAAGAAACATATACATCGACGATCAGCAATGATAGATTTGGCAAAAATGTCACCTAGTAGTAATTAGCCCAATGTGTAACACAAAATACCTTGTAAATTGACAAAGGTATCTTTAGATCTTACTATATACAAGATTTTTTACTACTACCTACTTAACAGCTACTACTACTTTTAAGTCTCAACATTATTTCTGAGGGGCAAATACTTGGATACGACTATTTCCATTATCAGATACATACACATTACCTGTTTTAGAATCTATAGCAACATAATTTCGACTCTTAAATTGTCCATCTTCGGTACCATAAGAACCCCATTTTGTTATAAAATTACCATTGCTGTCAAATTTTTGTATACGGTGATTACTACTATCAGCTACATACACATTACCTGAAGAATCAATAGCAATACCTAATGGACTATCGAATTGTCCGTCTTCAGTACCATAAGAACCCCATTTTGTTATAAAGTTACCATTGCTGTCAAATTTTTGTATACGGTTATTGCCGTAATCAGCTACATACACATTACCTGAAGAATCAACAGCGACACCTTCTAGGATTGAATTGAATTGTCCGTCTTCGGTACCATAAGAACCCCACTTTGTTATAAAATTACCATTGCTGTCAAATTTTTGTATACGGTTATTGCCGTAATCAGCTACATACACATTACCTGAAGAGTCAACAGCGACATCATTTGGAAAATGAGAATTGTCCATCTCCAGAACCATGAGATCCCCACTTTGTTATAAAATTACCATTGCTGTCAAATTTTTGTATACGGTTATTGCCGTAATCAGCTACATACACATTACCTGAAGAGTCAACAGCGACATCATTTAGTTGAATGAATTGTCCATCTCCAGAACCTTGAGATCCCCACTTTGTTATAAAATTACCATTGCTGTCAAATTTTTGTATACGGTTATTGCCGTAATCAGCTACATACACATTACCTGAAGAGTCAACAGTCAACTCCAGTTATAAGATTGAATTGTCCGTCTTCGGTACCATTAGAATCCCCATTTCCTTACAAATGAATACTCATTTGAGACATTAACTTTTGTCTGATTACTTGATGCTGTTACTATTGATGGCTTCTGTACAGCGGCTTTCACCGTGACACTCACAATAGATGGATTATTACTTGCAGTACCTTTATCATCCTTAACTGTAAGAGAGAATTTCAATATAGTATCAGATGATACACTTGGAGCTGTAAATGATGTTATTGCAGTGTCTGCACCGCTTAGTGTAACAGATGGACCGGAAGTCTGCATCCATGAGTATGATGTTATATTGCCATCTGGATCTCTACTGCCACTCCCATCTAAAGTAACATTATCACCAGAATTAACTGTCTGATCTAGACCAGGCGTTAGCTGTTGAAGGCTGATGGGGTGGTGGTATATACTTGTCTGTAACTTTAACGTCATCTACACCAGTAGCATTTTTACTATCTCTAACTGTCAGTCTAAATATCAAATCAGTGTCAGCAGATATGTTGTTTGAAGGAGCTGTAAAGGTAGCTATAGTTCTATCAGCACCATTTAATGCAACGTTTGGGCCTGCAGTTTGTATCCAGGAATAGATTAATGGATCGTTATCAGGGTCTTTGCTTTTACTTCCATCTAGAGTAACAATATATCCTGCATTAACTGTCTGGTCAATACCTGCATCAGCTATTGGAGGGCGGTTGATATGCGTGACAGTAATAGTAACAATGGCTAAATTGTTACTTTCAGCACCTTTATCATCTTTAGCCGTCAAGGCAAACTTCAATTGGGTATCTGACGGCACATTGGAAGGAGCTGTAAACGTAGGTGAAGCAGTATCATGACCGTTCAATGTTACTGCAGGTCCTGCAGTTTGCAACCAAGAATAACTTAATTTATCGTTCGGATCCGGATCAATGGCAACACCAACAAGTGTAACCTTTGAGCTCTCATTTACTGTCTGGTCTGGACCAACATTGGCTATAGGAGGATGATTAATAGTAACAGGTTTCGAAACAGTAGTATTATTAGTTGGTTTGAATGCTAATGCTGTATATTTCTTATCTGTAATATTGAGGATAGCAGTAGATAAAAAAACAATATTACTATAAACTAAAATGACCAAGGCCAAAGTTAATACAACCAAGAGTTTTCGATCCTTATCCATAAGAAAAGTCTTGATTGCCATTTTTTTATCTTATTATTTCCTTGCACGTTTGTTTAGATTTTAATGTTTCAGTATATTGTCATCATGACTCGAAACAATATGCAGACTGGCTGAATCAGCTGTTACACTAAATGATTCTGATATTATTTTTAACAAATGATTATTACTTTTGATAAGATTTGATTACTATTTGCCCAAAATAGGAGAAAATATTATAACCTCATCTCATTTACAATAGCATATAATGGCAGTCATTAGGAGCAGTCTCTGTTCTGAGCCATGTTGCCGGAGACTAGCTGATGTAATATACTCCAACAACTGGAACAGTAAAAAATACACTAGCAGCTGCCATTCTAGTTATTATTATCATCGTCATTATTGCTTCTATTCTGGTTACACCACAAATGTTTACGGTAAAGATATTCTTAGGAGATGCTGTTGTAGGCTTATGACAATAACAGACAAAAAAGAAAACATAATATTAATCAATATTGAATCTACCTCTAAAGAAGAAGAGGATCATGACGAAGACCCAGAAGAGCTAGAACGAATTACCCATAACCTACGAGACGAACTAACTGAAATAGATGCAATAGAAAAGGTAGATTTAGTTATCAAAAGAAGGAGAAAAAGCTCCAAAAGGCTCCAAAGCTGGTGCCGAAGTAGTTGCATTGGGTTCTTTGCTTGTAACTTTAGGGACATCAGCAGTAAGCACTGCTATACCGAATCTTTCTAATGCTCTTCAATCATGGCTTACTCGTCATGAAAGACGTAAAATCAGTTTAGAGATTGGAGGAGATAAGATAGAAGTAACAGGCATATCCGATGAACAGCAGGCAGCGGTTGATCGAGTCTTGGATAAGCCGCATAGCATCAGCAAAGAGAAAAAAAAGGAGAAGTACAGACGGATGGCGCCTGAAAGACGTTTTGCATTAATCGTAGCCAGCTCGCAATATGTAGATCCAGATCTGCAGAAATTGATTGCACCAGCTCAAGACGCTGAAGCATTGGCAAATGTACTACAAGATCCTAACATCGGTGGCTTTGAGGTCAAAACACTGTTAGATGAACCTTCTTACAAGGTAAATGAAGAAATCCAGGCATTCTTTAGTGACCGTGGACGAGAGGATCTATTGCTTCTTTATTTTTCGTGTCATGGAATAAAGGATGAAGAGGGGCAGCTTTACTTTGCTACTTCAAACACTAGCCGTAAGCTGCTAGATGCAACTGCAATTTCGGCTAATTTTGTAAATAGGATGATGTTTCGTAGTCGTTCACGCGGCAGCTGTTATTGTTGGACTGCTGCTATAGTGGTGCTTTTGCAAAAGGACTTGTAAGCAGAGCTGATAAAAAAATACATACTGGAGATTACTTTGACGAAGGTCGTGGAAGAATAGTATTAACTGCATCAGACTCTATGCAGTATTCTTTTGAAGCAGATACATTGAATGTTGAGGTAAAAGACCCAGGTTCAATCTTTACTCGTGCCATAATAGATGGATTGAATACAGGAAAGGCTGATCTGGACAAAGATGGCCGAATTTCGTACGATGAACTATATGACTATACATATGATCGAGTAATAGATGAGACTCCTCTTCAAAGACCAGGTAAGTGGGTGTTTGGTGTAGAAGGAGATGTGATTGTTGCCCGCAATCCCAACTGGAAAGAAGTCAACAATAAAGGACCTGTAAAAACAGCCGGGGAGGAAATTGTAACAACAACCACAAAGCCCAAAGAGGTAACAAGCCCTAAAACACCACCATCAGCAGCAGATCAACATCACATATCACACCACCACAATCAGATATAGCAAACAAACCTATTCATCAGAAGAAAAATCAACTCCGTCAGCATTAACACCAATAAAAGACATTACTCCAACAACAAGGCCATCCAACAATAATAAAAAAAGAGTCATCTCTTCTTACACCACCTTCTGATTTAACCACTACCATTTATAGAAGAAAAAACAGCCAAGACTGAAAAAAACATAGAGTCAGATATAGAAGAAACAAATAATAAATTCCAAGCAGGCGGTCCGATCATTTACAAAGGATAATACTTTTGTCACTGAAAGAAGTAGTGGAAATGCTTCTTCTTCTTCGTCATCACAGCCTGTACATGAAAGAAATCTGGCTTAAGCAATCCAACTATATTGTTACCAATTTTAGGAGGAGGTATCATAGGAGGCATCGTAATTGCTCTTGTTGCAGGTGGAATAATACATTTACCTGGTGGAGGAAATGTACCACCATCAACACCAGCGACTCCGGCACAACCACCACCACCACCTACTTCTCTTCTTGCTCCTAACCGTCTACCAGTAGCTAATGCTGGTACAGACCATACAGTCAACGCAGGTGATACTGTTACGTTAGATGGTACTAAAAGTGCTGATCTTGATGGTAATATAAGGTCATATTCATGGCTACAAACTGCTGGACTACCTGTTACATTAAATGGTGCTAACACAGCCACACCATCGTTTGTTGCTCCTTCAGATATATCATCTGATCTCTTATTAACCTTCAAGTTGACAGTTAAAGACAACGCAAGTGCTACGAATACAGCCACTGTAAATATCACAGTCAAACATGTTACACCAATAATACCACCAGCGTTACCAACACCTGTGGATCATCCTCCTACAGCTACTAACCAATCTGTTACAACTAACCAGAATACTCCAGTAGATATTACATTAGCAGGAAGTGATCAAGATCAGAATGACACATTGACTGCACATATAGTTACACCACCATTGCATGGAACCTTAGGTACAATTAACCAGACTACAGGTGTCGTAACCTATACACCAAACCAAGGATTTACCGGAGATGACAGCTTTACCTTCAAGATAAATGATGGTAAAGCAGATAGCAGCAACACAGCTAAGGTGTCAATAACAGTAAATAACTCTCCAGCAAATAATGGTAATAGTGCTCCTTCTAACCAGACTCAGCAGATATCATCTTCTAACACTGCTCCCACTGCTACTGACCAATCTATTACAACTAACCTGAATACGCCTGTTGATATTACATTGGCAGGTAGTGATCCAGATCAGAATGATACATTAACAGCACTGTAGTGACGAATCCATCTCATGGAACTTTGAGTAATGTCAACCAAGATACTGGTGTTGTAACCTATACACCAAACCAAGATTTCACAGGAGATGATAGCTTTACATTTAAAGTAAATGATGGTAAAACTGATAGCAGCAATACAGCTACTGTGAATATAAAAGTAGGTGGGGGCTAAACAATATAAAGAGTGGTAATAATACTCCATTAGCTTTACCCAAAATTAGTTAGCGAGCAAATGATAATAACAAAAATATTCAGAAATAAGCAAATGAGAGAGAGATCCCGCAATTTTCTATTATACTCTTCACTTATTGTTATTTTGTCAGAGCTATTGATATTGTTGCCATCATTTACTACTACTAATACTACTTTACCAAGTATTTCTAATGTCTATTATAATACAGCATTAGCATTTAAACCAACCAATAAAAATCCATCTATTTTAAGACCACCCATTTCTGTTAATCATTCTCCTGTCAGCTAATGTTGGTCCAGACCAAACAATCAATGAAAATGCAACTGTTACACTTGTTGGTGTGGCCATTGATCCAGATCCAAATGATAAATTAACCTATTCATGGATGCAAACTGCAGGACCTACCGTAACACTGAACCGCCCTAATACATCTTCACCTACATTTACAGCTCCTTCCAATATACCATCCGATACCCAATTGAAGTTTGCACTAACAGCTAAGGATGATAAGGGTGCTGCAAGTAACAATTTAGCCATTGTTACTATTACAGTCAAGCATATCAATCGTCCTCCAACAGCTGACGCTGGTCACTGATCAGACAGTCAATGCAGGTTATGTTGTTACTCTGGATGGCAGTAAGAGCAAAGACCCTGATAGTGGTGATACATTAACCTATTCCTGGGTTCAGACTGCTGGTCCTACTGTTACATTAAATGGTGCTGATACATCCATAGCTACTTTTACCGCTCCTAAAGACATATCATCTGACACAGACATGAGATTTCAATTAACAGTTACCGATAGCAAAAATGCAACTAATTCTGCTACTGTCAAAATTACAGACAAGTATGTCCCTCCACCCAATCAGCCTCCAACAGCTAACGCTAGCTCAGATCAGACAGTTAATGCAGGCGATACTGTGACTTTAGATGGTAGCGGAAGTAGAGATCCAGACGGTACCATAACATCATACTCATGGATGCAGACTTCAGGTCCAGCTGTAACATTGAGCAGTCCATATGTAGCTTCACCAACGTTTACAGCCCCAGGTGTTTCATCTGATACTGAGCTGAAATTCTCACTTACAGTTACAGATGATAAAGGTGCTGCAAGTAATAATGCTGCCTACTGTGACGGTTACTGTGAAAGCTCCTCCTGCACCGTCGGGTAATATGACATCAGCCGAAGGTGGTGGTGGTACTAATATGACATCAGCTGCCGCACCATTACCATCGTCTGATGCTACTGCATTATATAATAAAGCTCGGTGATCTTGATAGCCAAGGTAACTACACAGGAGCTATAACCTATTTAGACAAGGCTTTAGCTATAGATCCAAATTATAAAGAAGCATTAACTGAGAAAGGTTTAGATCTTAATAACCAGGGTAACTATGCAGAAGCTATAACCTATTTAGACAAGGCTTTATCTATAGATCCAAATTTCAAAGAAGCATTAAATAATAAAGCTAATGCTCTTGGTAGCCAAGGTAACTACACAGGAGCTATAACCTATTTAGACAAGGCTTTATCTATAGATCCAAATTTCAAAGAAGCATTATATAATAAAGGTTTTGCTCTTTATAGCCAGGGTAACTATACTGGAGCTATAAGCTATTTAGACAAGGCTTTATCTATAAATCCAAATTTCAAAGAAGCATTAACTGGTAAGGGAGAAGCTCTTAATAGCCAGGGTAACTATGCAGAAGCTATAACCTATTTAGACAAGGCTTTAGCTATAGATCCAAATTATAAAGTTGCATTAAACGATAAAGGTTTTGCTCTTTATAGCCAGGGTAACTATACTGGAGCTATAAGCTATTATGACAAGGCTTTATCTATAGATCCAAATTTCAAAGAAGCATTAGATAACAAACAAAATGCTCTTTCTAAGATGGGCCGCTAGTCTATAGCAAGAAAAACTTTGCTATCGCTTGTTTGGGATCAGGATCCAAGTGTTTCAGAATTTTCTTTTTGTATAATATCTATAATCACTCTTAGAACTATCTTTTAGTATGCTTGTATATCATCTACTGATGTTTCCTCTTAGAATATAGTAAAATACCTCCACTATCTGCACTACCTCCACCAAAGCCAAATTCGTGCTCAAACTTGCTCCAAAAAATGGTGGAGATATTCTAAGTTACTGTATACAATACCTCCACCTTTCAACAAATACCTCCACCACTTTTGCTATCGGTGGAGATACTGTAACCGTGAGTGGACATATGCCTCTACAATACCTCCACTAAAAGAAGCTTAAATCTTGCTCCTTTTGGCAAAATAAGCAAAAGTGGAGATGGTGGAGATAGTGGAGATGCTTTCGCTATTCTTGCTAGAAGTATAATGAATGCTCAATTGCAGGTAGTTGATTTACAGCGCTACTTATGAAGTTTGGAACTTCTACTGAGAACTCTTCGATTAACTTCTCTCCAAGTCCAATGGGTTCTAATATTTCTTTGATGAAAATCATCAGGGCTCATTATTATATTTCCACTTGATGTTGATGGCTCAATAGATAATACAGAATTAAGTATTCGATAATTCTTGAAAATACCTTTGTGTGGTAATAGGACAAACCCATCTATTGTCCAGTCTATTGACAGTGTTTCTCCTTCTCTCCAGGAATTCAAATATTCAATGTCACCAGAATCGACTGCTTTGCTAAAGGAAATGTAACCTCCAGTATATAATTTGGTTTCTTCAGAATGAAGATGAATATTTGTTTCTTTGTTACTTTTCTTAGTTTTGAGTTTTAATATGCATCTTGCATTATTTAACAGAAACAATTCATTTACGGTTTCCATCAGTGTATTAAGAAGGTGTGGTGTATCATGAGTGTATATGCCAAAAGGATTAACAACCTTAAATCTCAAAATGATCTTCGGTTTTGTTTCAGATGGAATTCCTTTATCCTTTCTGTAGCATTTTAGATAATCGTATGTAAGAGCATTTGTATTATTATAATGAATTTTTACATATACAGAAATAATATTTTGAGTAGACAATCAGTAATACCGCCCTTTCATTGATATCTTTTTTTAGATCTTTAGAAAATCAATAAAAACCTTCGTAAAAAGTGAATAATTATTAAAACGCCCGATGGTATGAAAATATATTTCCAGTACTCTTGAAATGCATAAAGAAGTTTCATAAATGAAATATCGACTATCTTGAAAATGAAGAATGAGCCGAACTGTTAGAGATAACCTCATTACTATATATGACAATAATAACAATGTTTGACCAATACAAAACGCTTAGGTAGGTATAATCGTTATCTCTCCACTACTAGCAATAATAATGATAACTCTAGTTCTCAGTCATATTTCAACGAGCTAGCATCATTCTATAAAGATAACAGCAGGAAACCATCGATTGATTTGGATAGAACTCTTTTTGGACACAAGCGCACTTCATTACAAAAAGTACTTGCAAATGCTAACAAGGCAATTGAGAAATCAACAAAGTTCATAAATAAAATAAAATCAAGACAGCTTGCTTGTGCTAATAGAACAAAATCGATACCTAAAAATGCAACAATAAGAAAAGAATACATCAAATGCGGAAAAGATATGTGTGTGCAAAAGCATGGGCCTTACTACTACGCTTACTGGAAAGACCCTGAATGCAAGAAACTAAAGAAAAAATACATCGGCGACCATATGCCAAAAAATAAAGAACAAGAATCAAAAAATGATAACACTGCTCAGTAACTGGATATCTAAGAATAGCGACTAGATGACATGATGAATAATACAGGCTTGGTTACATAAGATGTGGCGTCATTTTTTACAAAATCTTATGTAACTATGATACCTGAGTCTGCAACTTCTTAAGCAAATCTAGATCACTCTTCATCGGGTCAGGAGCAAGAGAAGCAGGAGAAGAATTATCTTTTTTACTGTCCTCGCCACCTATCTTCTCTAGTAGAGTATCACAAAAGTTGCCTTCTTCTATATCAAATTTCATTGCTTCAATTAATGCTTCCTGCATGTACTCTGAAAGAGAAGTCTGATATGTATCACAGATAATTTTTAAAACTTGGTGTTGATGTTTTGTCAAGTTTACTTTTTCATTAATCGTAATAATATCATCAACAGTGTCTTTATTTTTATTGTTGGTATGAGTCAACTTTGATGATGACAGTGATTTAGTTGAAGATGAAGAATTATCCATTTTGCTATAACTAATTATTTCATTTATAGGCTAATATCATTTTCGTTTGCTATATCATGAATGATCTGTCCAATTATCTTTGGACCTAAATATAGAGTTAAATTTGATTCACAACCCTATGGATTCGAAACTTCGAATGTTCTATTATATTACTAGCCAACCAGCAATTAAAGTTTAAATCATAAAGTGAGCCTGTAGAAAAAAGTTGAACCTCTTTACCACAAAGCATGTAATCTGACATAAATCTTGAGTTATCAAGTCAAAAAATCAATCAAGAAGAAATAGAAACCTTTAAAGCTTTGTTTAATTTATTACAAATGAATCCTTTTTTAGAAGTGATATCACAGCGGAAACCACTGGCCCCATTAACTACATGGGTTCAAATATTGAATCAAAAAGTAGTACAAGAAGGAGGGGACTTTAGATTCCATTAAAGCTGACTACCACTATTAGCAAGATTCTGTCTGTGTCTAATCACACTAACAGAGTAATAATCAACGACTTCTGTGAATATATGAAGTTTAATGGATGCTCAGATCATCATCAGAACAATAACCTAAAGGTTGCTATTGCATTTGCAAACAGGCTCTGCATAACGACTTAACCCATATTCTTCAAACGTTTCTCGCACTGATTACATGGGAAATTTAGATTTGGATCTAGATGGAAAGCTTTCTATAACAGATATTCCAGATGGCTTATTCAATGATCTACATCCAACAAAAATAGAGAAGCTTAATATTGAAAACAATGTTTGCCAGCGTCAAGGCCGCTGTGGACTAGGTTGTATTCCAGAATCAAGACATACATTGAATTACCGATTCTTTGACGCAATTTCTGCTGGTAAACCTATCGACATATTTCCCCTGACGGCCTATACGTTGTTGATGGTTCAATAATCCCTAGTCCTCTAGGGATTAATCCCTCATTGACTATTGCTGCATTGGCTTTTAGAATCGCGGAAGAAATTGCCGGAGATAAAAAGTATTGGCCCAAATGAGAACTTACTTTCTTGAAAGTTATTTTTTCTGCAATAAAGAAGGATAACAATAGGTGTCTCAGCCGACACGGTTTCTAAACGCAGATTCCTTTCCAACCCTCTTCAGAATATAAGGAATATAAACGCTTTGTCTGACTGAGTCTACGTGTAAAAAGCTCACTCCTTGGGAAAGCCAGCCAAGTAAGTGACTGCGCTCTGAATAATATTTGCCTATCAAAATGTCATCATTGACTTGCCTTATCTCATCATGAAAGATCCCTCCTGTTGAATCCTGCATTTCTACATGATCTTCCTTTTCGTTAACTATGGCGGTACCTGCAAGAGCATTGCCAAATACATAATCATTCTTCAAAGCCGTTGTATTTCCGTCTTTGTCAAAATAATATCTGAACTTGAATACAGGCTCACTCCATATAGAATCTGAAACAAGTCGACCTTCCCAAATTCCTACCATCGATTGCAAGGTAGGTTTCTTCGTCTTGCGGTATAACATTTCATGGTCTTCTATAGTCATAAACTCAAAAGGATAATTCCTTGACATTGAAAATGTCAACATTTCCCTACCGGCGCTGGGTTTGCCTAGAAAGGCTTTACCAAGTATAGTGTTTTCATCTACTATTTTCAAGACATCATAAAATAGATTGTAAGGAGGATCTAGATACTCTAGCAATATCGTTCTACCAAGCCCATCCAACTCCTTGTTACTAGCTTTGTTTCTGGCAAAGACTGGAACTTCAAAGGGATGAGTTGTTCCCATAATATCCCCAGATTCATTCTTAGTAAATCTTTTCCAAAATCCCCCAAAATAAAGTGTTAAGGTATTCCGTATGTCAGTATCTCGAGTGAAGATTCCCTTCCAATGTGAGTTATTTGAGATTGTAAGGGTTTCCGGGTCGAATTTCCAATTTGCTTCTTCTGCTTTATCACTTGCAGCATTGACAAGCGTCTGCACATCAAATTGAGTATTTGCAGAATCAAATAGTTTTGATAGATTATCTCTAAGGCAATACATTGGTTGTGACATAGCACATATATGTCCTAAACCCTTGTTGTTCAAAGAAATATTGTCATATTTATCTTTCCAATCTTTCATTATCCTTGATGCAACTATAGAAGCTACTGTCATTACGGTGATCTGTGGATTGACTCCAACTGAGGTAGGAAATACGCTCGCATCACAGACAAATAGGTTTTCAAATCCATGAACTCTGCAATCTGAATCTACCACGGAGTCAGCCTGGTTTGTCCCAATTTTATTTCCTGACTGAGGATGTGCCGAACCTAAGAGCAGGTTCTTTGGATCATTAAGTATTTTGTCAATAAGTTTGAGAATATCTGCTTCATTTTCTACAATGCTCATACTTCTGTGAGAAATAATTATTCTTCTAGCTCCAAGTGCAAACCACATCTTTCCTAATACTTCAACACCCTTTGCAATTATCCTGAGTTCTTTTTCTCTTGGCTCATAGGTCACACTAACTCTGCCGGTAGATGTAAGGGACACTCTTCCAATGTTATCATCACGTACTACAATTCCAGCCATCGCATAATTATTGAACCTTTCAATGAGTCTTCTATGCTCACTTATTCCACTAGCGGAAAGTGCGATAGAAAATTGAAGTAATGGAAGAAATATGCTCTCAATTAGAAACTCTCCAGCATCAAAGTTATGCTCTATTCTTGCTTGATCTGTATTTCTGGTTACACCAAAATCATGTACCGTGTATGCCATTGGAATTCCCTGGTTACCCTTTATTTCATAATCAAAGTCCCCTATGACTTCAATTCCGGGATGCAAACATAAACCAACTCCCGCAGTGTCTTGTGCTATTCCATTTTGAAGAAGGAGTTTAGACGATGCGATGGCTCCTGCACTTACTATGACTATTTTTGCATTCACTCTGATTCTGTATGTCTTGTTACCGTCAATATTAATGAAATTGCCTTCTACACCTTCTACAACTCCATTTCTATGAACGATTTCTTCGATGATAGCAATTGCAATAGACTCTCATATCAGAGTCAGGTTTCTTTAATGCCTCATGGATATAGGTTACAAGAACGTTTTGTTTTGTCTCGTAGTGACATCCTATATGGCAGAATCCGCATTGCATGCAGTTAACACAATTTCTAGAATTATTCCTATGCTCCCTTAATCCAAGCTTTTCTGCACCTTTCTTTAGCATAAGGTTATTTCTATTTAATTCATCTTCACTCACTTTGGTCACATGGAGAGTGTCGTTTACTTTTTGAAGATGATCTGACCATTCTTCATAGATAAAATTGACGCCAAGTCTATTCCATTCCTCACGTACACGTGAAGGAGTATCAAAACATACTGCATCGTTAATTATTGTTGAGCCGCCTAAACAACATCCTTGCGCTATAGCTATTCTAAGGCTATCTACGAAATTAAAACCTGCATTTTTCCAAAGAAGAGGCATCATATCAATTTCGCGTTGATTCATATCCTTTCCTTCATGATATCCACCTCTCTCAATTAGAACAACTTTTTTTCCAGATTCGACAAGCTCTTTAGCAAGAACTGCACCGGCAGCTCCAGATCCTATAATACAAACATCCACATTCTCGACAATGTCATTTTTAATTACTTCATATTTTTCATGTCTGTCTGTGAGATGCATCTATTCCATATACTATGCCCATTTAAACTCCTCCTGTCTTGGCCACATATTCACTTGAACGTACGTTCCCTTCTTGGCTGTCTTGGTACCTGCGGTCCATCATAGCCAATATCACCTATATGTAATTCTTCAAAGAAGGAGTCAACCAAAGTACTCAATATTACACTAAAATGATTAAAGTTATTTTTCCTTTCTTCATAGTCCATTAACGAAGTTCTGTAATCTCTCCCTGATCTCTTCAGGAGGATCGCCATTGTTTAGAATATCTAGGTTAATTCTATTTTCTATTCCAATTATGTTTCCAACTTCATTTAACATACTTATCATACGTCGGGCATTACCAGAATAGATGTCTATAGCCTTAGGATTTGGAATATTGTCAACTATCCTGATGTGATATTCTATTTCCTTTTTAGTTTGTAATACTTTTGTTGTGAGTATTTTATTTCCCTGATTATCCTTTACTACTATATACACATCAGGCGTTCCCTCAAGTACTTCTAAGAATTCTCTAAATTTTGATTCATCAAAGTCTAATCCTAAAAAACCCATGTGAGTCAGTAATTGCCTCCCCAAGAAAATCGTCTGGGTTCAGAAGTGGATCGTCATCATAGGCTTCTATTTTCAGATCTTTTAAAGGAAGTTGATCTTTTGAGATGATTTTCCCTTTTAAGGTAAAAGTTCCCAATAGAGATGTAATGCCTTGATGGTAGATAAAATTTCCGCTTTTCACATATAGTGTGAATGACACCTTGTATGTATGTGTGGTTCCATCATTTTAGACAGCAGATATGCGTCAGGGGCTTTTTTATTAACGCTGCTAACTGTAGTGGATGTAAGGCAAACTCAAAGGGAATTGAAAATTTACCCCTTACTATCGCCTTTAAAAAACCTAGATATTGTCTTCTTACTAATGCATAACGTTAGACTAGAACAGCACATTCATTAAATATAGAGAAGTTCTAATCCAAGATCAATATATATATTCTAGTATATTCCAGAGATTACTGTAAAAAATATCGCTATTGTTATAGTAACTTCATTATACCATTTTAATAACTGCTTGAATTGGAAGGTGGTCACTGTATCCTGTGTTAGGTTCTCTTCCTTTTCTTATTTCTACTATCCTATCGTATTTGTCTTTTCTTGTCCATTCAAATGACATTGGCCGACCATCAGGCTCCTTTATTATAACAGAATGTCCATTTGTCTTTTCCAAAATATTTTAACCTGATTCAGATCCATAACTAATTTCTGTTTGCCGTGGTACAGTCCTCTTGAAATAATAACAATAAACAGTTTTTTATTAATCAAATAGTGTGGTTTGGGATATCCTTTGGTATAATCTTGATCATTTCTTTATTATTACCATTTCCGATCTCTCTAGTTGCAATATTTGGAATATTTATTTTGCGTAATATGTATAGGAGAATGAGTCGCACGAGTGGAAGGAGCAGAAATGCTTGGCTCAACACAATCGATGTTTAGCATCAGCAATAATACTAACGTTTCATCATTGAAGTATTATTGTATAAGCTGCGGAGCAGAACATAATGAAGCAGCATGTCGTAGATGCGCTTCTAAGATGAAAAAGGTGGGATTGTGATTAGCATATTTAGACGTTGGAAACCAAAAGGGAAAATGTACAGCTTAAGATGTAATCAGTGCGGATCTGGCTTTCTTTCTAGCTTCAACCTTGATGCACCAATTTGCTGCAAATGTTTGCAAAAAGCTAAATCCCTAGACTCAACTGTCGACAATGAAAAGGTATGCAGCAAATGTGGTAAGAGTGGAGTAATTTATGGAAAGGAAATGTGCCATTCTTGCTATTTTGGATTCGAAAAGAAAGAAGAGGCTTTACGATAGATAACCGACCTGGATTTTACATATTGAAAGCACTACTAATCAAATGGATCGTAAACAATTGGCAGGAATTCTACTTTGACATTGTTGCAGATAGGACATTAGCTCCAGGTAGCAGGTATTATTTATGAAGTAGGCAAAGAAGAAACCATTTATAAAAAAAGATTTTCGTCTGACATTTTCGATACGTATTCGATGAAGCTTTTGGTTAATGATGACTATGTAAGAGGTTAGATGAAAAACACCCATGGAAGCGCCAAGAATCAAAATTGATTTTCAGATTAAATGAATAACGCTAATTCACAATACTATTAAAAAACTACATAACTTGATAATGAAACAAAAAGTCAGAGATAAAAAATGAACCGTGGATACTAACGGGCCTAGCATCTTTGACGCTAATTGACATAATGCAAAGAATGGGAAGACGAGGAGAAGATAACTATGGCAGATCATTTTGATGCACCTGGTTTGCAAACCACCTAATATGGACGCCCACATAGATATATGCGATATATATATTAATCGTCATGATTTCTAATTGTTGTCCCGATGCTGCTTTGTTCAAGCGCAATCTTGTGCAAATAGTGCACAGGATAAATCATATTATGACCAAACTTCAAATCTTTAACATGACACACGTTAATGGAGTTTCCCTTACAACATGGCCTATATCAGGGGAATCAAGTGCTTTTACACCTTTATTGAAATACTTGCCTGATGTCATGTTGTATAGTCAGATGGATCTCTAATAGTTTTCCTCACCGATATATCAAACTGAGATGTGGTTAGTATTGATTAGCACATCACATTGAAAATAATAAAAAGGAGATAGTAAAATGCCAATAGATCCAGACTTTCCAAAAAACTATCAAGTGATTGGTAAGCACAAGAATGCTGATGGTCAGAATTA
This sequence comes from uncultured Nitrososphaeraceae archaeon, assembly GCA_963825865.1. Classification (GTDB taxonomy): domain Archaea; phylum Thermoproteota; class Nitrososphaeria; order Nitrososphaerales; family Nitrososphaeraceae; genus CAWGVG01. The sequence goes on from CAWGVG010000015.1 coordinate 153,212, forward strand.
TCATTATGTTTGGGGACCAGGAAGGCTTTCTGATGCTGCAGAAAATGAAGAGGCAACAGCAGACTAAAAATAAACAGGTTCCTGTTCACTTGTTAATAAACAAATTGATGATATAATACTGTGTATAGCACAGTATGGAAATCAACAGAAATAAAGATGAATTATCCGCAGAAACAGTTCTTGTACTGCAAGGAGGAGGTTCACTTGGCGCATATGAATGTGGAGTATACAAAACCCTTGCAAAACATAACATAAAATTCGATATCGTGTCAGGTACATCGATTGGAGCTCTTAATGCAACAATAATAGCTGCTCGCTTCTAATAACTTCCTGCAAAACCACTACTCAAAATTGCTATAAATGAATTGGGCTAGCGTAATAATAATTATCATCCAACAACATATCGCGCAGTTAGGATTTAAGGCATTAACTCGTCATATGATTTGCAATGTAAATGCAACGCATGGAATAAAAAGACTAAGATGAATATAAGATAGAAGATAATCTGAAAATTCTCTGATTGAAAGCTAAACGAAAGACTTGACATGACCATTATCAAAGATTAAATAAGAACAGTTCCAAATTCGATTAGTCGAATATTAATTGTCATCATCAGTATCCTGTAAACTCTTCAACTTTGATTCTTTCTTTTGAGATTTCTAATTCTTCTTGGAGCAGTGATTGCATAGCTTTTAGCATGCTAGGAGGACCACAGATATAGAATATTGAATTATTTAGTTCATTAGTATCTACGTACTTCAAAATCATTGCTTTGTCTATTCTCCCATATTCTCCTTTCCAATCATTTTTTGCAGTAGATAATGATGTTTTTTCACGTCGATCTTCTTCTTCTCCTTCGCTAATAGTATAGATAACCTTCAGATTTTTATTTATGTTCGCCCAGTCATCAAACTCTCTTTTGAATAAGATGTTGCTAATATTCCTATTGGAGTCAAACATTGTTATTTTTACGGGCAGCTGCTTATCTGTAGCATACTTTATCTTAGTTCTAAATGGAGTAACACCTATTCCACCAGAAAGAAATACAGCAGGAGTTGAATAATCTTGATGTAATACAAATTGGCCCTCAGGACCTTTTACCTTGACTTTTGCGCCTTCCTCTAAATTTGAAAGTCTCTTTTTTTTCTGTTTTCGGAGGTGAAATGAAATTGAATTTAATTAGTATGCCTACAAGAGCATACAGACAATGGAAGTATAATTGATTTAACTAATATCCCTTGTAAAAAGGAAAGTGATCAAACCGGTAGTTTCAAATCAATTTAGACTCGAGCAAGCTATTGACGCATTGGAAATGTTAAGAGTTGGTAAAATAATCGGGAGATCAGTAATAAACCCGTGAAATAATTAAAAGCAATAAGTACTCCAAAATAAAGGATGTTACGAACATCTCAGGTGATGAGTGCAAGAGTCAATCGAGAAGTAGTAAAATTTTCAATCAACTTTTGGCTTTCATAGCTTATCTATCAAGACAGAACCAAATACACCAACGTACGATACTTCTTTCTGTTTCACACATATATAATAATTGAGCGCCTAAGAGAAAATATGCTTTGTAGAAAACATGCTTTTGATAGATTCCATCAAAGCTAACGCAATGCGATAGAAATAAAGACATCAAGGTCGGCGAAGGTCTTCAGTATACAGGGCTAAAGGGATCAGCGTCTAATACACTCCAAGCAGGCCTTACTTTATGAATACTACTCCGATGCTCGCAACTTCAATTTTCACGGGCGGTAGAGGTGGTGGAGGATCTTCCTTTGTATCTACTCTATTATTTAGATGGATTGAAACACCCAAACCAAATTTGAAACTCCTTGGTCCAGGCACTTCAAGTGAAATAGTATTCCAGTTATTAAATGAGGTGATAGCCAAAGGGTTAAATTCATGAACTACATTTTCACCATCTTTTATTCCAACTTTATCAATCCCTCCAAACGGACTATCTCTAGTACGAATTCTGAGCTTCACAGATTTGATTTTCCATTGCTCGCCGCTTACATTTGGGGATGGTACATTAGTCCAAATCCAATTTTGTTGGCCGTTACTTAGTATTATACTGAAGGTTAAACCTCCCACCCGAATCTGCCCTACTTGTGGATTATCTGGAGATATTGAAGTGTAGCCTATCCATAGTTCTTGAATTTGAGTTGTTGGATGCGACAATAAACTAGAAACCGTTATCAAGTATATAGATTTTTCACAGATTGTTAAGCCCATTATTCTGTCTAATTAGGATCTATATTGAAATTCATATATTGTACATCTAGTTTACAATATATGCATTGGCCTAAAATTAAAGAATCTTGGAACCTTGTGATAAACATATCAGCAAAGATATCAAAGTTAGCGAGCTGTTTCATTTCACAGCAACCAAGGTTCAGGTAAAGCATCTAGATCATCTTTTCAGGATATACATCAAGTCAATGGGAAAGGACCCTGTATGCAGAGTAGAAGAAACCAAGTCTCCTAAAAAACCTGCTATTGCATTCAAACATTTCATAAACAATGTTTTCAATCCACCACAAAGGTTTGATATGGTAGACAAAATAGGTTGCGAATGCAAGAAGGTAAGATAATACTAATGTCAGATTCTTGTTCTTCCGACTCAGGTGCAGACTCGAGATATGAATCATATATTAGAATGCAAGGGTATAGATGTATCTTCTCTTTTATCTGAAAGGGAAAAGAGAGAAAGAAAAAAGACTTCCTCAAAATTCTTAGCAGATGCGTTGCTAGTAAATGACGGAGAATGTATAGCCTATTATCCGGTTCACACAAATTAATCAACTAACATACAACATACTTCTTCGGCGCCGAAACAATTTGCCAATTGTAAAAATTCAAATAATAAATTGAGGATGGTTTGATTAGTTCCATAAGCCCTAACTCTTAACAGGATAGTATCTTTAAATCAAGTTTACAAGCTCATGAATTTATTATAAACCTTTATCTTCAGTCCTGTTCATATTCCTTACCGTTGTTAATCTCAATCTAGTTGAATTTAGAATTTGGATTGTAGTTATATGATCTCCTTTTGTAGGAGGAAAAGTCTGTTTTATAGTCTTAGCCATATAATGGTAACTATAGGTTTACTACATCAATATCAATCATGATGTTTATTCCAAAATTTAGTAACCCTAAATTAGTGCTTAGGATATGCCATAATATCCTTAAAACAAATATTTTGTCTTGTTCTTATAAGTCAAAGAATAAATTTTTCTATCAGACGGTAACATTAAAGTTTGTCCAAGCCTGAACGTATGCATTAGAGATCCTATCGAGCTCATATATGGCATAGTGTCTAGCTGAAACTGATTTTGCGCGGCCTGCCAAAATGTCAGCCTCATTCATATCCATTATCCTGGTCATTACATTATAATGGATTCTTCTCAATCCTACAAACATAATGCCTGCAATTTTTTTGGTTATTTGGTGAGCTACATCAATATCGATATCATTGAAGTTTGCAACTTTGCGAAACTTCTCCCAAATATCGGTTGGTAAAATCGTAAAATAACACTTTTTATGAGCTCTAAACCAATTTATAACAATTATAGTCACACCATTGGATTTATCAATAACATGTAATTTATTACAATTACATCCTCCTAGGTTGTTACATATCTCAGTATTATGAATATAGATGATTTCACAACATTACAGAAATTTACAGATAGGATCGCAGGTACTATATTAGAAAGAATGATCTCTTCTTTCATTGCCATTCCTCTTATCAATGTCAAGCAGATATTCTTTGGAATAGATTCGTCTGGATTCAAGTCACCCCGTTTATCACAGGTACTACACAGAAGAGCTAAACTAAGAAGAAGGAAATGGATAAAGTTGTCTATTGGAGCTAAAACAGATAATATGCACCATTAAGAAAAGGAGAGCTCCTACAAAACATGACAATATAGATTTTAAATCGATTATAATAACAAAATCACCAGACATTAAGCAACTATCCATAGTAGTAGCGGACAAGGGATATGACAGCGAAGCGAACCATGTACTTGTGAGAGAAGACCTCAAAGCATACTGCATCATTCCTCCTAGATACACACATGTTCCGATATGGAGGACGCATGGCAGGTATTGAAAGCAGATGAAGCGTGGATACTCCAAACTATTGTACAATCAACGTAACAAGGACGAAACCATAATGTCTGTCATAAAGAGGCTGTTTGGAGAACATGTTTCTTCAAGGCTAAAAACACAGAACAGGGAATTATCATTCAGATGTATAGCCTATAACATGCATAGACTAACGAATCTTGTCATTATTGTGATGATTTCTACATAGCCGATGCTGAAAAAAGTTTTAATATTAGCTAATTTGGCACTAGAATTGCCTCACACTGCAATTCTCCGCCGTGCTTGCAACGGAAGTCTTGAATACATTGTTCGAGGGTTTCATGTCCTGTTTCGTGCGGGATTGGCGAAGGAAATGAATTCTTGCTGATCACCCTGTTAGTGACCAAGTCTCTTACAATTATTGCCACATTGGCTCCGTCAGTCTTAACTTCACTTTTGAATGTTCGAGTCGTTTTCTTTTTCTTGTTTTTTACTTGGGTATACCTTAGGACCAAACCTGTGCCTGCCTTATTCAAATCGATCGGCTTCCGAACAGCGCCGTTCGTCAGTGAAGTTACCACTTTGTTTTCGTCTTCCTGTAGACTGAAGTTATAACCTTTGACAGTTTTGCCCTTTAACATTCGTAAAAGCTCTTGCTTCCGATCGGCCATTATAGCTCTTCCAGCTGCAAAACTAGACAACAGAAGACGGTTACGCCAGCATTTATCATATATGCATCAAGATGAATTGCGTTATTATTAAACAATTAAGCCCGCTCTTGCTGAATTTAATTGTTACATATACAGATACAAAAACATGCGCGAGCCTCTGCGTAGACCACCACCATAAATTTTCCTGGAAATAGAAAATGTTTTTAACATGTTTCTCTTTTTCAAAAAATATGGTAATAGGCGTTATTTACAATGGCAAGCAGCTCATAAAGATAAAGATGGAGTACAAATGCTATTCCCTTCAAAGAGTGGCGGTAAAGAGTATTATTTATCAGATGCAGATAATATTAATGAGGGAAAATTTATTACAACGGATCAAAATAATGCAGAGAAAAAGACCGAAGGTAATTTAGCTTTCTGGAAGGTTTCAGGTAAGGATGTTCATTATAGTGATCAGTCCATTGGAAAAACAATTCGAGTCAATATTAATGCAGGAGGTGGCCTTGATGGACATCAACAGAATACATGGGAGGATAATCCCAGATATATATGGACAAACAAGGATTCGAAAAATGCAGAATTTACTTATTATATAAGATGCTCTGGAACACAGGCCTCCTGTTGTGAACTTATTCTAAGAGTAGGTGAAGGTAATGCCAGCCTAAATTATAACTTTGAATACAATCATCCAGACTATGTAAACGATGAAGATGGCATAAAGAAGCTACAAGCAAATAACGATACTGAAATAGGAAAATGGTTTGGAAGAAAAACTATTGTGTGGACCAATAGTGATGGTAAATCTGTAACTGCGCGGGACTATATAGACCTGGACCCATTCAGTGCAAACGGTAAGCCTAAAAACAACTGGAAGCCGTTACAAGAAAAAGTATTTAGAACTATCAGCAGAGAAACAGAAGATGGAAAAAAATATAACGTTCCTCCTCTCTGGGGTGGAATGTTTACATCTCGTGTAGATGGTTTCCAAACAGTTGATTACGCAATTGTTTCACTTAGAGAAATTAAGAGATTGATATAATAGGAATTTAAAAAATGATAATTATAGGTAAATATAAAGATATGACAATGGAGGTTTGATGGATAAATTCGTTCAGACTAATTCGCCAACAGGCATAAGTTGCAAACGTAATATAACAATGGGTTACTTTGATGGTAACACGGTTACCGCGTTATGGAATTATGCCCAGCATTTTGCAATGAGTGATAACTTTTTCGGCAGTACCTTTGGTCCATCTACTCCTGGTGCTCTTAATCTTGTGTCAGGTCAGACACATGGAGCAACACCAACTAACATTTCTGATAACATAGCAAATGAAATAGCAAATGGAATAGTAATTGGCGATCCGGATCCAGCTAATGATGATTGTTCGAATGGTGACACAGTGTCTATGCATGGAAAGAATATAGGTGACCTTATGAATCACTGGCAGCATCCTCTACAAGATAATCTGCAAGAGCTGCCACTTGGGATTCATGCCATTCAGAGTCGACCAAATGACATAGCCCTGGACTATATCCGCGGCAACATCGTAGACCCTAGACTGTTTATCCCAATCCCAATGAATCTACCTGGACCAGATAACGATCTTAACGAGAAGTTGACCACTACGTGCAACGAGCAATGGCCGACGAAAATTCGGTGCTTTACGCGTTTGGTGATACATGGGGACCAGACAATAAGCGCGACAAGATTTTTGGATTTCAACCAGGGGCTGGTATTCATGATATCCATATGAACCAAGGAAACGATAGCAGACACCGCGGTGACGATGGCGTATGGCAAGACGGCGGTCTGATATTTCAATTTCCTGGGCAGGATCAGTGGGTCGGAATTCTTCTGCGGTTCCAGTCGCAGGCTTGGCATACTGATGACTCGACGGGACATGCTATTGCAATCCCTACTAGTGGTCCTCCCTCGGACGCAATGCCAGCCGTTCGACTCAGTCCCGATACTCTGCCTACTACCGATCGTCCTGATGGGTTAATTCGTATCGTTGCCGCACTTGTCAACGATACCAAAAGTCCTGAGCGAGAAACCATAACCTTGTTGAACAGGTCTAATCGTGAGGTATCGCTGAGTGGGTGGAAGATTGGAGACAAGCAAAAGAATAAGATGTTCCTGGATGGGACGGTCGGTCCAGGTGCAACTAAGACCATTACTGTCGCTGCACCTGTATCGCTATCAAACAAGGGTGGGATTATCACCTTGCTCGACGAGCATGGGCTTAAGGTGGATGGTGTGTCATATACACACTCTAAGGCGCGCCATGCAGGTTGGACCCTCACGTTCTAAATCATTCTAGAGGGTAGCTCTAACAAGGATTATTGCAAACCGTGAATCCCTTAGCCTAACTTTGCTGACCATGAATTGGCCCGATGGTAGCCATATCTGCTATCTTAATGGCAGCAACACTAGGTTTCGATACCCGATTGTATTAAATTATTGTCGTATAGAAAGCTGCTTGTAGAACTTGACTATAATGGTCCCGTATCTGATCCTATGAAATATATAGCAAGGGTTGCAAATAACGCTAATCTAAGCGAAAAGACAAAGCACCAAGCATTGTATATCATGAAAAGGAAATATATATTGAAAAAGATCCCATGGGACTTGCAGCAACGGTTCTTTATGTATCATGTGTGAAGACTGGAGAAAAAATAACTCAAGGAAATTGCAAAATCAGCTGGTGTAACAGAAATGACATCGATTCAAAGATCTAAAGACTACACTTGAATTAATTAAAGGAAAAGTGGCACTGCAATGTACTTATCATAGTTATCATTGGGGCTCTGATAGATTTATCTGATTATTTCAGCGAAATTGGCTGGTGTTGATGAGAGAGATAATATTGTATTGTTAACAGCGGCTTTTAACAATTCGTCATAAAGCAGTTTCCAAAACTGCTGGTATAACCTATCTATTTCATTAGCCCGCTGTTGTTGCGATTGTTGACAAAACACCATTTGATATTGTTTGCAGCTTATCCCAGTTTACATTCACTATATGCTGAGATTCCAAATACAAAAGAACGGCAAAAAATATCCCCGCTATTACGGCCAATATTTTCATTATACGTTTTATAGTAAAACCAATTAAAAAGCCCATTATCCCGCCAAAACCAATAGTACTTAAAAGTGGCATAAAGCTAGTTGCAGTTTCTACAGTCATTTTTTACCCATTCCTTTACCAAGATAGCTTTCAACCGCTCTCCTGATGAATCGGCTCCTTGGAATATCGCCACGCTTTTGGTCGATTTTCTGTATCATCGACTAGTACAATGTACTACACACATAGCTAAAAGGTTTTTGATAGCAAATTGTTTAAGATTATTATAGTAATATATTGTGTTTGTTTCTTACTTTTCTCTGCAGGCATGAATAATAATAATATAATATTCACAGATACAGATAAAAAAATTCAAGCCACCCAAGCTGTGGTTTATGGGACCGAATTACTTGCAGTTTGAGAGATTGATCCTGTCGCGGAGGCTGAACTATTATTGCCGCTCACTGTTTGTTCTTGTGTTATGGTAGCTTGTTGTTCATTGCTTTGGCAATTAAGGGTACTCTCTCCCTTAGCTTTACACTTTACAGCTGCAGTTGCAGATGCTTCTTGTATTGTCGCTAAATGTATTCCTGTTAAAAGAACTGCCGTTGCCACAAGTGCAATTACACTTACTAGAGTTCTTTTTTTTGTGTTGTTCATATCTTATAAAAGATATCATCAGTATATTTGGCTTGGCTAAGTTATTACTATTTGTTATATCTGATTTATATAGCATAAATTATTACTTAATTATTTAGCATAATTATTATCGATCTATTTAGAGAGATTATTTGATATAACAAACAACGATTTGTGTAGCTTTTCAAAAGTATTACCTTTCTATAAATAAGTTCTAATAGTTTGGTAACATTAATAATTATATCAAACAATTTAGAGCAAATTACTTTATAGAAATCAGTACTAGATTATACTAAATAAGTCTGTAATAACAAACAGTAATAACTTGCACAAGTCAAATATATAGACGACATTGTACTGCTTGTGACGAAATCTAAATGAACAACACAAAATCACTAGCAATAGTTGCTGTCTTAATAGCGGCAACATTAGTAGTAGGAGTAACGTTCGCAGCGACAACACCAACAGCATCAGCAGCATATGGTCATAAGAAAGGAGACAAGAGAGATGACAAGAGAGATGCTAATGGTAACACAATTACCGCTCAGATAAATGCACAAAAAGGGTATGTAAGCGGATTTGATAACACACTAGAACAAGAAGCACAAAACGTGATATGTACACATCCAGGCAGCAATGCAACCTGTGTAAGTGAAGGGAGCGAATCTACTGCAACTGACACAACTGACAACGGCGGAGAATAGAATAGCAGCTGTAGCTGTTACTATGTGGTAAGGTAGTTACTTTACCTTTTTTTCTTTTTTTGCAATAATGTTATAATTAAATAATTCTCCTTGATGACATGGTCATGATTTATGTATGTGGTGTAATATCACAGAGACATTTTTTACAAAAAATCGATTTTTGAATACTGTAATATATTTAACCCTTAATTATCCCAAGAGTAAATCCCATTGCTGTACTACCAGTTAGCGGAATCCCTAGGTTAGTCATTGTATTTGTTATTGGTAAGATAGGCAGCTACACTCCTGTCTCTTGTAATAGGAGATTGCTATATTATACTAATCATAGATAATATTTGACATACAGAATAGTTATACGAAATAAATCAGCAATAACTTACTCAAGTCAAATATACAGATGACGTCTCATTCAGAATATAAATGAACAACTACAGTCAACTACAAAAAGGACTACTCTAATAATAGCTGTATAATTGATTTAGGTAAAGTGATTCCTAGTTTTACAGTCTTATCCATTGTAGCAGCAACAATAGTGTTACTCGTCATACTAGTAAAATGTACTACACACATAGCTAAAAGGTTTTAGATATTAGATTGTATTAAATTATTATAGTATTATATTGTGTAATTAGCTTATTGTATCTATAATTACATTTGTATGAAATGGATTCTTGACAGATGTCCTTCATGTATAAAGTCCTTTTAACTCTGATATTCAGAAAATCACAAAAAAATGGGATTCCATTTATTAAACCAAAAGGTACAATTTCCGATTTGAATTGTATGTTTAAATAAAATAATATTTTCTCAAATTATATTCTTTGAACTCTATTATATAGTAATAAGAGATTACCATATTAGACTAATAATAGTTAAGGGAATAACCTTACCTCGTTTGATATTCTTTTTTTTGTTTCTGCGTAAAATAAAATTTTACTCTACAATAGCCTTTTTATTGCATTTGATCTAAAACTTTTCAACTTATTATTATCTAACTGAACGGTTCATTCCGTCTATAAATCAGCTATAAGGAATATTTACTATAGATTGGTAAATAAATTAGTACACCACATTTGATATACTCAATAGTTATACGCAATAAGTTAGCAATAAATCATATTAAATAAATCAGCATTAACTTACTCAAGTCAAATATACAGATGATATTGTAATGCTTATGAAGGAATCTAAATGAACAACACAACTGACAACGGCGACGATGGTCATGGTGGTCGTCCTACGGGCTAGAATAGCAGCGGATGTTACTACGTGATAAGGTAGATCCTTTGCTATCACAATTTTTTTTCCTTTATAAAAACTAAGAACACATTATCGTAATATTAGAATGAAAGTCTCTTTCATAATCTCGCTATATCCTGACATTGAAGAGAATTTGTAAAAAGACAAATTAGAGATCTCCCCCCATTTGTTGATTTTAAGGGTTTGTATTCGGGTGTTTAATTTTGGGTGATGATATCCTAAAGTGTTTTTAATAGATAAAAATAAATAAACAAAACACTGATTGAAAAAATGATTCCAGTAATTGTTCGCAATTTATTAGACTCTATTAAAAATCGTGAAAACTGTTGCTTGTATCGGTATTGACAATATAAATAACATCCCAATAATAAGGATCCTGTTAATTGCCAAAATAGATATCGATTGGTCAACTATTTGTTTCCCATTTGAGGATGCCAATGCTGCAAAAATTGCTATTGCTAATGTATGATATATCTATGTACATCTAATACAATAATCTACGAATCCGACAAGAAAGGCAACTTTCTAAATGATGGCAACCACCATAAAAGTTCTTTAAACTATACTGCTATCTATAGTTGTTTTTGACTTACCTACTTACCAAAATGTTACTTTACAATTTATATTTTGCAAGATTGATAGTAGTAACGGATAGTTGCTGAAGAGTACCTCAGTAGAAGTTAACATGTCTAAAAATGAAAATGTTAATTCTGGGACAGGAGAAGACACTGATACTGTAAAAGGAATTGAAAAGCAAATGCTCTCTGAGAATACTACTACCCAGGTATTAATTGAAAGGGAAAGAATTGATGATTCTTCGTTATCTGTTAGAGATTTTCGCATAAATGATAGTAAAATTCTCTCATTGTTAAATCGAGAAATTGGATCGAATTATTATTCCTTCAGAGGCTTAATGCGCAAATTGAATATTCATCAGCAAAGCCTTGCAAGGGCCTTGAACCGACTACAAGGTCTAGGGTTGATAGATAGAACTAGTATGGGTTACAAACTGACCAAAAATGCAATATTGCTGCTATCTAAAAGTGGTTTCAATTTATCTAAAACAAGGGAAAGAAATGAGTGCATACAATTACTTCAAACCTACATTCCTGTGAATGTAAAACTTAATGAATTAGTAACCAGTTTAATCGGAAAATGGTTCAATAAGCTCAGATGGGTTGGTATGATTGAGGGGGAGACAGGATACATGTTACAATGGATCAATGAGGACGATGGTTATAACAATTCATTTCAGGTCAACTTGAAGATAGTATGTGACTACATAGTAATAGAGACCAATGCAGTTTCAGAAAAGGAAAAAATTGAAGCAATGGTTGGTTCATCTAGAATGCTTCAGCATATCATAAGATTGTTCGAGAACAAACTTGGAGTATCAGGTCAATATATGATTAACCTTAACCAGTATCTACCAAATAAAAACAATTAGCAGCCACCGAGTCAGTTGTCACTGTCTGTTGGTATTTTTTATTCTCTGTTATGATGAATTCCCATTATTGTTATCTCGTTGACACTTTACAAGTTACATGAGTCAATAGACATTGCCAAAAATACGAATCTGGAATTATGTCCAAGCCTCAAATAAATAGCCAATAAATAAACACACGAAATTTTATGAATCAAATGCTAAATGTTTTCAAACTTTTTAAAACCCAAATCAGAACAGAACAGGAATAAAGGCAATTTCGGAAAAGAGGTCATTCTTACATTATTGTTATTACGAATATTATTAACTTTTCTAACACGCTATGAGCAATTATTACATCAATCTCTTCATCATCTTAGCAATTATCTTGATACACAAAAATAAAATAATAAATAGGTTATACAAAATATTAGTCGCGAGATTTATAATAATTCATAGGACTGACCAACATATATAAAATGGTCAATAGGGCTAATGTTTGTCATAATATCATGGGAAACAAAAGAAAAAAGTTAATCCTTTAAATGAGAAAGTCAATGCGCTTTGGACAGGACTTTATAACAGAATTGCATATTTATCAGATATATGCCTCCTAAACTTTTAAGGCAAGATATGTATCAACGAGCTTAAGAAAATTTGTCAATTAATAACAATTACAATACTGCTATCAATTATCCTTTACTGGTTGTTAACGCTGGAATCATAGGTTCAATATTCATTTTCTTTGCTCTTGCATCACAGGTACCTGCTTCAACAATTTTTGCTCTAGATACTCAAAAATGTTCTTTTGGTTTTAATATATTGGCACAACATACTCAGATTGCAGTAGCTATGGTTGGTGGCATACTGATACTTCCTTTTTCGATATCTTCTGTCTTAGCTCTGATACATAGTAGTAGAGCTGCTGGTATAGCAACCTCAATTGGTTTTGCTTTAATGTCCGTAGCTGCTGCAATTATATTATTATCACTTTCATGTAGAATCCCTTCTGATTTCTTTCTCGATATGATAGTAATTCCTACGACAATTACTGTGACAGTAATTGTAGTACCTGCATGTGTACTATGAAAAGAGAGGAGGAGGAGTGGAGAGTAAACATTAAAGAGAAAAGAAGGTCAATAAATCTATAGAAATTATATTCAGGCTTAAGAAATCAAATCCTTATCAAGCAAATTAAAAGCCAATATTTTTTAATTTGTTGTCGCACCGTCGCCGGTGCCAGCAAGATCTGACCTCAGTGTTCTCATAACAATATCCCAAGGAGTTACTATAGAATTATCTTGTCCTTCTTCTAAAATCAAACATGGGTTGCGTATATCCACTAAAAGTTCTGCTGCATTACTTATAGTGATATGACAATTAACCTTAGTTGCGGATATCATATCCAAATGATTGATAATATTAATATCCGCTAAACCTGCAATACCGTCTCTACACATAATCTTTCTTCCTCTATGACTTAATAGAAACTCTAGAATCTTTCTATCATTTATAATGCGAAGTAGTTTATTATTATTATTCTTGGCATCATTGTCCTCTATACCTATATTTCGTATACCCCCTTCTATCATCAAGTCCAATGCAGTTCTAATAGTGGTATTTTTATCCACACTTATTAGAGGAGAAGAGAGATCCTTTATTGGTCTATCGATATTTGTTTTTGCTATTAAAGGTAGAATATCTCTTATGGAAAGTGATGCTGCTACTACTATTGATCTATCTTTTGCTATTATGGGAACAAAAGCAAACCTTGTTTTCTCAAAGATTTCTAATGCCGCACTCAAGGGTGAATCCATTTCTATACTTCCTACAAAGCTATCCATTATTTGTGACGCCTTTAGATCTAACCACTCTGGATAGCCTAAATTTAAAATCTTGGAAATAATCTGTTTGCTGCTAATTCTACCGATAGGTTCTTCTTTACCTCTTCCTTTATCGATTACTAACAATCCATCTACATAGATTTGGGGCCCTATTGCAAGAAAGGTTGCTGTTTTCAATAAATGTGAATTTGGTCCAACAAATAGAAATGGTCTCCTGAAAATTTGAGGAGCGGCATCTTTTATTAGAATATCTTCCAGAGACATATTGTGGTTCACATGAATTCATTCCTTAAATTTGCAAATCAATACTTTATCGTCAAACACTTTATGATGTATGCAGAATGTCTCTAAACCAGTAGTCAGTAAACTTGCCATATATTGATTGCTGGTCTACCAGTATTTGATCACTTAAAAAACTGGATACTAAGGACTGGTTCTTTACTATTGTTCTAGATATATCCTTATCTGTGATTATGCCTACCATTTTTCCTTTGTTATCAACTACTGGAAGCCTGCGAATATCTTTTTGTTGCATACTTTCCATGGCATCCCTTATCGAGCTATTTGGATTTATTGTAATTAGAGGGCTACTCATTACTTCACGCACTGGTGCATCAATTAAAAGTGGATCAGAATGTCCTATTAGGCGTACAATATCTCTTTCCGTAACAATGCCTATTGGTCTTTCGCCTTCAGCGTTACCATAGGAACTATCTTTTAAAATGACTATACTTCCAATTTTATTTTCATACATCATTCTACAGACTACTCGAATAGTTTGGTTTTCCGTAGCTAGTTTTACATTGTCAGTCATAAGACTAGATACAGGTACAGATTCAATACTCATGTTGTTAGTATTACTGCTCATGATCATCGTAATTACAAGGCTAATATTTGTAATGTAAGATTCCACTGCACGGCACTGCAAATGCCGACAGAATATCGTAATTTCAACAATATTGGCCCGTTACCAGAGAATGACTACTGCATCTTGTAGATAAAGGGTCAATTTTGCAGGATATAGATGGAATATCGTTCAAAAGCAAATTAACATCGATAAGGTTAGGTGTTGGCCTGCAGTTAAGCATTACAAATACCTTTGGGACACTATATTTACTTACGATCCTCTTTTATTATTTTTTATTCATCTCATGATAAAATCTATGGAAGAGAGAAGATAAATTGAATTTTTGATCAAAAATGAATGAAAAGAAGCAAGAAGAAGGTTTAACATAGGATCTTTCTTGCTAAGTAACTCCACCAACATTGATTTTTTTCAGAGCATCGCTTATAGTCTTGACATCGTTTTCAACCATACTTCTATCTCAATTAAGTAAACTATATTTTCAGCTGTGAGATTACATAAATTTTTTCTTGGATGACTATCTATATTCACTCTTACTACGGTTGTATTTGTTATTGCAGTGCAAGTCAATAGAGTTCAACGTACACCTAAACAATAATAGCGAAACAAAGTAACTAAAAAGACTAAGATGGTTAAATCATTTAGAACAGACTTTGTCTTCATAATACTTTTGATTTCTACTATGATAATAGTCGCCAGCATTAACATCATCATTTACAACAATAACAACAACTACAAAGGACGTTTATGGACAAACAGGAAGTATGGCTACACTACAAAATATAGGAGCCTTCTTACATTATGGTTTTGACGGTCTAATATCTCTACTGTTAATCTAAAGAAGAAAAGATATACGTGTAGTCATAATCAACAAAACTACATTGTACCAATTAAAGACTATTACGTAGCTCGTTAGCCTACTGGTTTTATGTTAATGAATGAACCTAAAGCTTTTATCGCCTGTCTCTTTTAGAAATCTATCAATATCTATTACGATATTTGAATAGTTATGTAATCCGCCATCAGGAAACACACTATATGTTCTGTGCTTTGTCGTTGTTGAAAGTGGTTTGGCAGATATCAGCCATAATTCTCCTTATTTGGCTGTAAAAATTCTAATTGTTGTATTTTATTTAAGTCCACTTCCTTTTCCTTTATAATTTGAATAATAATTGATTTATCAGGCTTTCTCCTCAAGCTTTCTAAACCAGGTATAATTACATCAAGAACTAAATCTTTAGTAACTTGGATTTTTCTTTCTGACGGTAAAGTACAAATTGTAAGCATAAAATGAAGGAGCGCCTCACTTAATATTTCAATTGCTGCATCACAACCTTCATTTGATTCAGAAGATATATTTGTAATAGATTTACCCATTATGATATCGATATATTT
This sequence comes from uncultured Nitrososphaeraceae archaeon, assembly GCA_963825865.1. Taxonomy (GTDB): domain Archaea; phylum Thermoproteota; class Nitrososphaeria; order Nitrososphaerales; family Nitrososphaeraceae; genus CAWGVG01. The sequence goes on from CAWGVG010000015.1 coordinate 169,175, forward strand.
TTGCGATGATTCAATACTTGAAGTGATATCTGCTTGAATCTTTTCCTTTCCTATATCTTCTATTACCGAGTACAAGATTCGCTTAATTTCCTCGCCAGGTAACATTTTGTCTATATAGATTATTAATTGCTATATTATTATTACATAGTGTTTTTGTCTACTATGATGATGAATAATCTGTAAAGTAATGTCTATTAATTAGGAAGTAGGCTATACTTATTTATGACAGAAGAAGCAAAATCGAAAGTCTATAAGTTGAAGTTGAAAGTTTCAGAAGTAAAATTCGTTTAACAGATGAAAGAGGGCTATTCATGAGCTTTACTAACCTGCCTTTATTGGAGCAAATTCGTGCTAGGATAAATAAAACGCTAATTGATGGTATCCAGATTAATATGTCAACCGAAGAATCTAAAAAATTACTGAGAAGGCATGTAAACACCAAAACAAATCTGGTGGTTATGTTTATAGATATTAACAACTCAACAGAAATGAGCCTCTCTTTACCAGAACATAAATTTGCTTTAATCGTACAAAGTTTTGCTCAAGAAATAAGTATTGCTGTATCAGGTTATGGTGGCTATGTATTCAAGTATGAAGGCGATGCTGTTATTGTATTATTTCCTGCGGAATATGATCGGATAAAAGCATGTAAAAATGCATTGAATTGTTCAAGAGCAATATTGCAAATTATAAAAGAAGTTATCAATCCTGCATTTAAGGCAAATGAATTACCTGAAATCACAGTAAGAATAGGATTGGCTTATGGCTATGCTTTAGTAGTACTTTACGGAAAGAGTTTAGAAAAAGCCCACATAGATATAATAGGTTCTAGTATAAGCATGGCTTCAAAGATTGCATCTCTTGCAAAGCCTAATCAGCTATTGGTAGGCGAATATATTTACAATATCCTGTTGTCATCGGATAGCAAAAAAGATTTTTTAAACAATATCACGTTTGTAGAGGTAGATCTCGATCCAATAAAATGGAAATATCTCTCTCATTTTGATCCCGAAAGTATGTATCGTGTATACGAATATTTAAAAAGTTAAGAAGATATTATAAAGACATTCTAATAACAATAATGTAAAGACTTAGGAAAAGAGACATAGAAAGAAAGTTGGCTAATGTAGCCAAGATCTAGTTTACTATACGAAAAAAGTAAAAAAGGATACATGAAAATTTATAACGCTTCTAAATAGCATATTACAGCAGGAATAATAACGTGGGTGAACAATAATAATAATAATAATAATGTTACTTTAAAGGAGAACTCAGGATATCCCAGAAAGACTCGAAGTATTACCTTTAGACTAGACGCTTCTGTAATAGATGAACTGCAACGCGAAGCAAACCAAAAGGAAATATCACTCAATGTTTTAGTGAATCAGACTCTAAAAAGGTATGCAGAATGGGATAGATATGAAAGCAGAATTGGTATGATGCCTGTGCCCAAAGTAATGTTATCTTCCTTAATTGACAAATCAATAAAAATAGCCAAAAATACGGGGATCAAAGATATAGATCCTTACAGGGACGAAATTATAAAATCTGCCGCTGAAATTGCGTTTAGTATAATGAAAGATTCTGTATTATTTATGAAGAAACAATACAATTTGTGGGTAGTTCTTTCAGGTACTGGAACAATACATGAAGGTATCAGGCATAAACTCTGACCATAGAATAGAGGGTGAAAGGAAACATGTATTCATAATACAGCATGAGCTTGGTGAAAATTGGTCATTATTTACAAAGGAACTGTTGACGCTTATCTTTGAAAACCTGGCTAAAGTTAAAGTTGAAGTCAGTATAACTCCAAACACAACTGTGGCTGAAGTTATACTTTAGTATGCTGAATAAAAGAAGATAATAATTAAAGAAGCAAAATGTATTTACCTGTATGTGTGTATTATATCTATACCATTTAACATAAGTGAACTGACAAATTTCCAGCTAGGTAATTTCTCATATTCAGGTTGAAATGTTTATTTCTGAAATATTGTCCTATTTGCCTTCTAAAATCTGTAAATGATGATTAGCATTTCAGCACATACCACCACCTTCAACCTTCAAGACAAGTAACAACCTCCCCTTTACATTCGGATCTGATTCCCTTTTGTACAGATTGGCTAATTTGCTCCTGTTAAACGTCATCTATCGAATAACATGAACAATGCTCCTGCAAACAGCTCTTCCTGTCTGAAAAATATGACGATTCTGTCAAAAAAATGTCAGCATACTTATGTTAATTGGTAGACGCTTATCTACAAAGTTCCATTGGTATATATGCATGTGATGTTAAATTGTTTATTTGTTAGTGCACTGCATACATACTAGTTATTAATTATAGATATATAGTAATGATTTAACGGTGACACATAATAGATCTGATGGACATAACATAGATGAAACCTATTCATCTGTACTCATCAATAAGAGCATAGTATATGAATACTTTGAGCTCATTAAAAATAAAGATATCAACGGATTGTTATCTCTTTTTACAGATGATGCTATAATCTATGAACCCTTCAGCAATATATCCGGAGGATTGCAAGGAAAGTGTACAATTAAACCCTTCCTAGAAATTGCAATGATGGCAAATAATGGACTAACACATAATATTTTCATTGAGAAACTTTCTGATGATGATAATAATAATAATACAAGCAAAGAATATGATGATGACAATGATAACAAAAATAAGGTTACAGCCTTGGTAACTTTTGAAAGAGGAGACATCGTAAGAGCCAGATTTACATTTGAACTAACTCCTGTATTATCAGAAGCTAATAATAATAGCAGTTTAAGAAAGAAGATTCAAATTCTGCATATTAAATTTGTTGGATAAAGAGCAATCACCAGTACCAATGGTTGGCAGGAGCAAATGAAGTATATCTATATTTTAGATGATCTGCCAGTAGCAAATAATAATATCCTAGCAAAAAGAAAGAAAGAGAAAGAAAGTTGCTTCTCTATTAGCACAATCTACTATGGCTGAATCAGAAATAGCTAAGGAATTGAATGTTGACTCTAATCCAAATTTATAGGTAGAGTGTAATGCTTATTCTCTTTTATTTATCTTGAATGAAAGGAACCAAGTATCAAACATACAATAAGTAACCTTAAAGGATTGATTATCATATGTTAGTTGATGACTATGCTTACCAAGGATTTAACGTAATGTCTAATTCTGATATTTGTCTTTGTGGTCATATACGACGGATTCATTTCAATCCAATACTAGGTGGTAAGAGAAGGCCATGTTCCCATATAAAATGTCCATGCGTTGATTTTAAACCTGCTAACTCTGAACTACAAGAACATGATATTAGCGAGTAGTAGTAGCAATACATTACATTTTTTTCATCTACTTCCACTTCATCATGAGAATATATATTATGAAAGACTTCAGGCCTGACATGGAATATTCAGATAGTAACTACCAATCCATTACTAACTTCTCAATATAGATAATGGCGTTAAGCGGATAGATCTAAGTTCAAATTCATTTTTATATGGTCTTTAGCGTATTTAGAAAATATTAAGTTGTCTACAGAAGATTCAAAATTTTCAAAAATAATGGTAGCAATTGATGGCTCAGAGCATTCATTTAAAGCAGACCGAATATGCTTTAGAAATGGCAAAATCCTTTAGGTCACAGCTTTATGCAGTTACTGTTACTTATGTTCCTGAATCATACCATCTTAAACAAGAAGATGTATTAAACCAATCAAGAGAAATGCGTGATAGCATGGAAGACGCCAAAACATGGCTTGAAAAGTTCAATCAGGAATCAAAGGAAGATAATATCCAACTAAAAACAGAATTGATTAACAGCCACAGACCAGTAGATTACATAATATTAGAATACGCAGAGAAGAACAATATCGATTTGATTGTGGTAGGGACAAGAGGAAGGTCAGGATTTAAGAAATTATTACTTGGAAGTATTGCATCTTCTGTAGTAACTTATGCACATTGTCCTGTAATGGTAGTAAAATAAACTTGGGCGGTAAGCGTCTTATATGACTTGAAGATATGCTTCAATTCTGCAGCCATTTATCTCCATTACTGTTTCTTTATTTGCAAAGGTTAACCCTATCTTTTGCTCAAATAATGACTTCATCCTTTTTATTAGCTTGATGGTAATGTCTATGTTAGGTTCTGTAACTATGCACATCTGGCTGATTCTGTAATCGTTCTTGTTCCTCAAACAAAGCCATGCAATAAACCTGGGAAAAAATTCGATAATTACTAATCCTGTTGCCTTCTTTATCCACAGGTGCTTGTCTTTGAAATCATGATTCAATGGATTGCAGAAGTCTGGTGAAAGCAGAGCCGCATACAATAATTCCTGGTAATCGAAAATTGGTTTTTTTAATCCATCTTTTGTTGGCAAACCAATTATATAATTAAAGCCTATTTCGCACAGACGATCTTAGATGCATAAGCTCCAAAAAGAAGCATGTTTCCTATAAGGAAGACAGTAAGTGACAGTCTCTAGTCTCTGTAATACTTCATAATTTTTTCAATGACGTCATCCTCTTCATTCCTCTGTTTTTGAAAAATATCTCTGGTATTATCGCGATACCTTGTAAAGTCCATAGGTGTAATGATGCCTGCAGGTTTTTCAATATCATTTTTCTTTTCAACAACAAGAAGATGTCTTATTTTGTTTTTTAAAAGCACGTCAGCAGCTTGTTCTGGTGTTGAATTAGAAGGAATAGTGACAAGTGGAGAAGACAGTATATCGGCAACTCGTATAGCATTAATGTTTACATCTTGTTCTTCTTCTAGGGCAAATACCTTTCTTACTATATCGCGCTCAGTTACCAAACCAATTAGATTACTATATCTATCGATCACTACTAGAGAACTAATGTCCTTGTCTTTCATTTTTTTTGCTGCCTTGTTTAACAGAATCTGTTTCTTGAATAGTTTCAAATTTTCTTGTCATAAAGTCATTAACTGTTGTAGTTTTTACCATAATCATACTAGATGATATTTTATGATGGATGTTGTAATTATATAGGTGGTTTGCAGTGCATTGCACAAAAGTCAATATCTATCTTGTAAGCAAAAAGAGGTCGCTCCAATCACAAATCAACTTTCGATTGTCGATATTGATGTATTTACAATAACAAGGCCTAATTATTGTTAATGTGAAAAGTCCAAAGATATACTGATGGAATTGTAAATACTGGTCTTCTTCTGAAATACTAATTAATGCAAATCCAAGAGACCCAGATATCGAGTCAAGGGTTTTACCATTGCTTGTTGGCGCCGGAATTGATGCATGTCCTGGAGCCTCAGAGATTTCACTAGAAGAATGGTTCAGAAGATATAATGTAATATTAGAAAGTGCGTGGTCAAAGAGATGAAACAGAGGCAAAAAACAGCTCAAACAGAAGATTACAAACCTTGCCTAATATGTGAAAAACCTGGAATTGAAAAGCATAGTGAAGTATTGCCAGATAATAGCATACTAATAAAGGTGATTCATAATGATGGAAAAATATGCGAGTTTGTTGAATACCCATCAATAACTACTTTTTTCAATAGAAAGAAAAGAAGAGAAAGAGATCCAAAAATGATGGATTGTCCTCAATGTGGACAAGAGGGACGAATTGGAACTTACAGGGGTAAACAATTTGACAAATGGAAATACTATATAGCTCATGAACAAATAGAAGGCTATTGGGGTAAAAACCATAAAATCAAAAAATGCAGAAGATGCTACATAAAAACGCAAGATCAAATAAACCAGTATACTAAAGATATTGGGAAGATATAGATCATGACTCCAACCTCTGAAATGACATACTTAAACAAAGCAATTGAGAACTGCAATAAATATGATGGCTCGTTGTATCGCTTTGAGCTGACAAGGCAATATTATTTTTATCGTTGTGATAAATGTGATGCAGAGTTCTACTGGAATAAACACTAACATTTCTTTTATTTTACATTTACCAAATATTGTAACAGTTATGAGCTTATACACTCGAAGCTGAGAAATTTCTGTTTTTCAATACAGTTGATGTCAAAAGGCTTAATGATCGTCAATATGGAACATTAAGAGGTAGCGCACTTGATAAAGCAAAGAGGTTAGTCGATAGAGAAGGCGGGATCAACGTGAGCGGAGAGTATGGATCTATTGAGATCAACGAAAAGGACTTTATTCCGCTTTAGGCTATAACGTTCTTGAAATAGTTACTCAAAATTTATCTGTTCGCTGGTGTGGATTATACAATCTCAAACCATATTTTTACTCGTGAATGCCTTTGTATGTGAGTTAGCGAATTAATGTTAGTTGGTATAGTTTGTGCATTGTCATTCTTTTTTTTATCATGAGTGTCACTGAGATGTCTTTAGCCACTATCGTTGACTTATCTATATTTGTGACCCTTGTTTAGACGTTACTAATCTTGTTAGGTAAGGCTAACTTTTATAAGTAAGACTAGTTTTATTTACACAAGTTAATGTTCCTCCCAAAGCATCTCTTAGCAAGAAAGGAGTCTATGCTTAGGCTTATCGTATACACGGGACCTGCCCTTCTGGTGAGTATGGCCTATATGGATCCTGGAAATTATGGCACGGATATTCAAGGAGGAGCATCCCTTAACTACAGCTTGTTATGGGTTGTTTGGCTTTCAAGCGGCATGGCCATGCTACTTCAATACTTATCCGGAAAGATCGGAATTGCAACAGGGCTGTCACTGCCAGAAATAATCAGAGAAAAACTCAAAAAGAAAACTTATGTGATACCATACTGGTTAGCTGCAGAGGCAGCTGGAGCAGCAACCGACCTAGCCGAATATCTAGGTACTGTCATTGCGCTTAATTTACTGTTTGGAATACCAATGATCTACGCTGCTATATTTGGTGCCTTAGATGTAATTATAATTTTGATTTTGGCTACACAAGGCAGATTTCATATTATTGAGAGGCTGTTCGCAATATTTGTATCAATAATAGGTTTTGGGTACCTATATGAAATATTTATTGTAAAGCCAGATGCATCCACAATTTTATACCATTCTTTCGTTCCCTCACTTGCTGGCAGCCATGCCATACTTCTCGCTGTAGGAGTTATTGGAGCTACTGTGATGCCTCATGCCCTTTTTGTCCATTCTTGGCTTACCAAAAACAAAGCTCAAAACAAGCCCTTGGAAGACAGAAGGAGAATGCGTAAACTTCACCTTGTGGAAAATGTTATTTTGCTGACAATTGCAGGTATGGTTAATGCTCGCTATAATGATCATGGTGGCTGTCGCCTTTCATTCAGACAATCCTAATGTAGCTTCGATATCGGAGGCTTACAAAACTCTTGTGCCTTTGTTTGGTGCAACAGCCGGAGTAGTCTTTCTAGTTACACTTCTCTCTTCAGGTATTGCATCATCGGTCGTCGGAACACTTGCCGGTCAGGCTATAATGGAAGGCCTGTTGGGAAAGAAAGTAAATCTTTGGCTCAGGCGATTTGTAACTCGCTTTATAAATGTTATTCCTACTACAATAGCAATACTTTTAGGTCTTGATCCGCTTAATATTCTGGTTTACAGTCAAGTTATACTAAGTCTTATGATACCACTTCCCATGATCCCGCTTGTAATTCTTACTAGGAACAAAGCATTAATGGGTGAATTCGTTAACAGGAATGTCACGTCATTTCTCGCTATTATCTTTGTGGTAATCATACTTATGTTCAACTCTTATTTGATAGTAAATATAAAATAAAAACAGGTAACAATATGGTAGCAGATAACGCACCTAAAACAGAAGTATATAGTAGGACGACCCCGAAAATCACTTAATGACACTGACTGTTCTGGCGTGGTATTAAGATCAAATATGCTGATTTTTGTTCTTGTTGTCCAAATGCTAATTCCGCCATAATTGTCAAACATCTAGTAGATTTAATAGTATATATACATCGTATTTGTTAGTCTTGTACTCAGACTATGGCAACAAGATTTGTGGCATGTGCATGCCAAGTTTTTTAAAAGGTTCAGCTGTTGCATATAGCTAATGACACAGAAAAAGTATACAGTATAACACTTCAAACTTCTAATACTATATAAAAAAAGATATGTTTGTGTGAAATCAAATTGCTCAGTTATCTGATTAAGATTTAAGACAATTTCGATTATTATAACGGAATTATACTGCTCCATCTCATAGAGTTGATGTTGTATAGTTAGTAAAATATGGTAATCTAATATACAAGAAGTAACTTTCATGTTTATATATAATTACCACGTTATAGTTACTTATGAGAAAATATCTAAATTTAATTTCTGAGTTGAACGATGATAATGGTGATTACAAAAACGAGAAAAAATACTCAAACTCGCAAATACGAAGTTTTATGGCTGATTCGAACCAAATAGTATGCTCTATATGCAAAAGTAATCAAACAATCACAGATACTGAATCTGGCGAGATTATATGTAGTAAATGTGGCCAAGTCATTTCAGACAAGATTCAAGAAATACATCCTGAATGGCGGAATTTTGCGTTATCAGAGGGGTCCAATGATAAAAGCAGAATAGGTATGTCAACATCCTTAGCACGACATGATATGGGACTATCAACAATAATCGGAAGAACTGACAGAGACGCTAGTGGCCAAAAAATAGATGCAGTGATGCGCTCTACAATGGAGAGATTGAGGACATGGGATACTAGAACACAAACTCATACTCCTGCTGATAGAAGTCTAAAACAAGCCTTTTTTCAACTTGATATATTAAAAGATAAACTTGGACTATCAGATACAGTAGTTGAGAAAACGGCTTATATCTACAGAAAGACTCAGGAAAGACAATTGGTACGAGGTAGGACAATTTCTGGAATTCTGGCTGCTCGCAGTATATATTGCATGTAGAGAGTTGGGAACTCCAAGAACGCTAAAAGATATAGTCCTGCGTATAGTAACGTTAAGCTCAAAGAAGTTGCTAGAAGCTATAGACTGCTGTACTTTGAACTTAACCTTAAAATTCCTATAGTTAACCCCATGAAATGCATTGCAAGAGTGGCAAACAAAGCTAACCTGAGTGAGAAGACTAAACGACAAGCGGCAGAGATTATGAACAACATTACTAAAAGGGAGCTATCTGCTGGAAAAGATCCAATGGGTCTTGCTCGGATCTGTACTTTATCTAGCATCTTTGAATACAGGAGAGAATATAACTTAGACTGATATTGCAGATGCTGTGAGAGTAACAGAAGTGACTATTAGAAATAGAGTAAAAGAGCTAAAGAAACAAGTATTTAAGAAGGATAAAGTTCAAAATAATTTTACCAATTAGGATAATACATTAAGCGACCAAAGACGGCAAAGGTGTACCTAGATCTGAATGGTGTGAGAAATTTGCGTAACTACTTTTTTTGGATCAAGTCGAAAAATAAGTTTCTCTAGAAGAGACATCTATATTTAGTTCTACTAATTTTATACAACTCTTTTAAAGAATTCTAAATACATAACAAACGAATAGTTATAGAAATCATAAGCTTTATGAAATGAATAAACAATTCTTCAAGTTAGAAGAGATTTTTGGTTATGGAAACAGTATTAGACTGGAATGAAATAATAAGATCAAAGAAAAAAGTAAAAGCTAGAGATAAGATTCCGTGTGGAAATGTAATTGCAGAATACAAAGATAGCATAATAGTGTTAGACGGAGAAGAAATCTTTTCTCATGAGTATATTATTCCAAAATCTAAGGTAGATAATTGTAATGGAGGAGAGCTTTACCTTACTATACCTTATAGTATGTTATTAAATTTTGACTTTTGAATTACTAACCTAATAAAGAATGGTTTTGTATTCATTTAGGAAATGCAAACATCATCTTTCTTGTACCTTAAGTCAAGTGTCATAACTAATGTCGTCATACCATCTTCCAAATCGTTTGTCCAAATATTCTGATACTGCAGCTTTCTGGTCTTCCATATGTTCATAGAATCTATTCGCACATACATCTGACTTTATTTGCTGGTTTACTTTCCTTTCATTCGGATTTAGGTATGGTGCTTTCTTTGGAAGGTGGATTATGGTCAGCCCAGTCTTCTTTCTCTGTGCATTGATATAATTCCGTACCATTAGGCTTACATGATATGAAGCGTTATCCCATATGAGTACCAGTCTTTTCCACCAATCATTTTTCATAATGTTTGTCTTGAGATTCTCTAGATGGTCGATAGTATTCGTAGAATCCATTTTATCATAGAAATCATACGTCATTAATTTCTCTTCAGGCCATACCATGGATATGTATGCAGAGAACTTCTTTCTACTACCAGTATGTTCTATCCTTTGTTGCTCACCTTCAAAACTCATGGATTTTCGAATACAAGGTTTCTGTGTTATAATAGTCTCATCTTCAAATGCTACTACAACTCCCTTTTTTTCAGAGCTGAAGCTATCTGTTTGTAGTTTTGCACTTTCTCTTTTCCCTCTTCATAATCCTCTCCTCCATGTAGCAATTCCAGTTTTGGCCTTTTGCACCTAACTCCTAAATCTTTTGTTATTCGCTCCATGTGCTTGAAACTGATTGGGATTCCTAGCTCATTTGTCAGACAGTTTGCAAGTAATCTCAGACTCCATGTATTTCTAAGATAACCAAAGATGTGCGGGTCGTTAAATAATGCTGATAGAATAATCTCTCTGTTTTCATCTGTTATGCCAGATTTTGTTCCGCCAGGTTTCTTCATCTTTATTCTATCTATCCCACTTTGGATATAGGCAGCAACCCATCTCTGTACAGACCTGCTGCCTGACTCCGTGTTCATTTGCTATGTCTTCGTAAGTTCTACCTTCAGCTTTTTGGAGTATAGCCAGTAGCCTGCGGTATTCTTTTTTGTTACCCGTATTCTTCATAAATGACTTTAATTTGTTCCTCTGTCCTATGGTAAGTTTGAGTTTGAAAGGATGATTCACAGAATGAAAATATCTCATTTACTAAGCTTTAACTATTTCCAAATCTAGGTTATGTAATGAACAAATAACGACATAAACTCAGACACTTCACTTAGCCTTAAGGTGTTATAGTTACGGAAGTGCATTGGTTCAGCAATTGAGTAACTAAGTTTGCTACGTCCACCACTTGTTGTGAAGATACAAAGCAGGTGCCTGTTTGTAGATTGCTGTTTATCAGAATTGTTTGTGGTATATTGTTTCTGTCATGAACTACTACTGTTTTGTGGATAACCCTTACGTTATTATGGTCATCATCATGATGGCGTTTGTGATCACATGCTCCTGGATGTAACTTCCAGAAACCGCCATCGCCGCACTTACCTTTGCCCTGAGGACAACCACCATCACCTATTTTATGACAGTCTTCACCATCACAGCACTGCTCTTAAGCTACTTTTTCATCATCTCTGGATGGGTAGGATATAGTAAGTCTATAAGCAAACGTCTTCATAGGGAAAATCGACTTGGCAATTTGAGATTTGTGGTTGATTTAGTTATACTGTATCTTGCTTTCTATCTGCTTAACCTAACCGATCCTCTGAAATTTAAATCGTTTAGCTCTATATTCACTGACTTCCTTTTTGCATTTCCTCGTGCTGTAGGCTGGCAGTTAATACAGCCTTCCTAAGATTTTCCTTCTCCGCATATGTTAATTTGCCCATATTGAAAACATTCACCTAACTGATGTTATTGCTCTGTTGCATAATTCATTAGGATTTTAGGTTATGCAAACCGTTAGCTAGGTCATTCGATTGAACATGTTATACAGAGCTGCCTTTAGGAGGATCTCTTTTACCATGTGAGGAAACTTTCTAGCTGTTACATGTTCACCAAATGTTCTTTTAATGGAAGAGAATGCTGTTTCTGCTATCCACCTGTACCCATAGCTCACGCTACGCTTCCATTTTTTGAGGTTTGCTTGTTGTCTTACTACAGACATATTCCTAGCATAACAGTTAGTTGACTTGACCTTGGAATTACTTCTTGTCTTTATACCAGGCTTAATGTGGTTCTTTGATAGGTATCTAAAATTCTTATTGCTGTCGTACATACCATCTGCTAATATACCCTTCAGATTATTATTTTCAGAAGCATTGTCTACTAACTTCTTTAGCATCTTACCATCATGTACCTCTTCACTTGTTACCTCCAGAGATACAATTCTTTTCTTCTCGATATCAACTGCTATGTGTATCTTTAGATATCCTTTTCTGACATGCCATTTGTGGTGCATCCATTCCCCTCGATTAGCTACCTTAATGCCGGTGCTGTCTAAAGCAATGACAATATCATTTCCTAATTTTTCATCGATTTTAATCTCTAGCCTGTTTATACGTCTATTAATGGTACTATAATGTGGTGTGTTTGATACTTCTTTACTTGCATGAGCTATGACTACACCCTGTGTTTGTCTATATGGTAGATGGAAATATGCTCTCATGTAACCTAGAAGCTGAATAAATGAATTTGGGTAGCAGTAGGGCTCACCAACCTTACCAAGGTTCATTTGACATAATTCATGATCCCATCCATCAAGTACATCAAAATCCAAGAGTACTTGACCACGCCTAACTAGTGATTCATTATAGCAAGGCCAGTCAACCATACCAGAATAATTAATACTAGCAAGCTAAATGGTGAGTGGTCAAATAAGTATCACTTACAAGATAATTAATCATGCAACAAAGCAGATGTTATTATTATATTATTATATGGTGAATTATCGGCCTAAATTGGACTTCCTTTACGTCTAGGAGTTGCTATTTTTTGAGAAGCTTACAAGTTAACAGATTCTTGTTTATTAGCATAACCAGAAATTTTCTCATTGAGAAGATTGTAATGCTGCTCACTTATCTTTCCTTTTGCATATGCATCTGTTACATCATTTTTTATCTTATTCAGCAGTATTACGTTACTTCTATTATCCAATTTACTATTCAGTGAATCAATTCTTTTATCATAAATATCTTCATAGAGCATTGAGATCTCATTTTTCAAGTTTGCGTATTGCTGCTCACTTATCTTTCCCTTTGCATATGTGTCTGCTATATTGGTCTTTAATTTGTCTAAAGGTTCGATATCATTTTCATCTAATTTGCCATCGTTAAACAGGGAACTAATAGTTTTATGATATTGATGTACCTCTTCCTCCCTGTCTTTTTGCTTTTATCCATCCTATAATACTTGGTATAGACCAACCAACTATAGAACTAACAAGAATACCGTATAACGGAATCCAATATTGTGGCGGTACTGGCGAAGGAAGCTCTTTGAAGTTAGCAGTAAAATTACCAAATTGGGTAACAGTTGAAATTTGCTGACGTATCTTTTGGGCCAATACCCAAAGGTACTTAAAAGGGAATTTAATGGATCTGAAACTGTAGATGTTGATATAGTTTTGGTCGATTTTTGTCCCAAATTTTCAATCCAACTACTAAACTGAAATCCTTTGTTAGGCTCAGCTACACATTGAGTGCCAAAGTCAATATACTGCTTTGAAGATGATTCTCGGTTATTACATTTTATATGTCCTGAGTCAGATGGGCTAATATTAAATATAATTCCTGCTACGACATTATTGCTATCACCATCGATCACCGAGACAATATTAGAGAATATATCAATTACATATATTTTATTTGTATTTGGGTTAACAGCTATAGCCCAAGGCTGGGATCCTGCTACTTTAACTTGTGTAACATTCTTACTATCACCATCAATCACAGAGACGATATTAGAACTCCCATAAGCTACGTATATTTTATTTCTGTTTTCATTAACAGCAATAGCTGATGGAGCTTTATGTTCAAATAAAATTGTGTCTATGATATTTTCGTTAGAGTATCCAACTGTGTGGTCATCTATTACATCGACACTACCAATCAATCTACGAAATGTGGGTATATACACAAGATCCGTTTTATCATTAACAGCGATTTGCGAAGGAAATAATCCCACTTTAACTTGTGTAACGTTATTAGTATTGCCATCAATTACAGAGACAGTATTAGAACGTGAATAAGGCACGTATATTTTATTTGTACCTGGATTAATAGATATGTGTGGAATACTTGCCATACCTGTTTGTGTACCAAATCCCACTTTAACTTGTGTAACATTCTTAGTTCTTGCATCAATTACGGAAACAATATTAGAACCTCCACTGCCTAGGTATATTTTATTTGTATTTGGATTAACAGCGATAGCTCTTGGATTAAATCCTGGATCAAATCCCACTTTAACTTGTGTAACGTTATTAGTATTGCCATCAATTACAGAGACAGTATTAGAACCTGCATTAGCTACATATATTTGATTTATATTTGGGTTAACAGCGATAGCGAAAGGATAAGTTCCAACTTTAACTTTAGTGAATTCTATGTTGGTATCGCCATCAATCACAGAGGTAGTATTAGAAAAGGCATTAGCTACGTATATTTTATTTGTATCTGGATTAACAGCTATGGCTAAAGGATAACCTCCTACTTTAACTTGTGTAACGTTATTAGGAGTACCATCGATTACAGAGACAGTATTAGAACGTGCATTAGCTACGTATATTTTATTTGTATCTGGATTAACAGCTATGGCTAAAGGAGCGTTACCCACCTTAATGGCAGGTGTATCAACTGATCCATTATTTGTATTTGCATCAATTACAGAGACAGTACCAGAAAGGTTACTGGCTACGTATATTTTATTTGTAGTTGGATTAACAGCTATGTATAAATTACCAAATCCGGCGTTATCTGTGTTTATTTGTGTTACTACTTTCTTTGTCACTACCATCAATTACAGAGACAGCAGTAGAATTCACATTAGTTACGTATATTTTATTTGTAGTTGGATTAACAGCTATCTGTCGAGCAGAAAATGTGATGGCGGATACAACATCTAGCTTATTTGTACTACCATCTATTAAATAAAGCCTGTGTAGTTGGTTTGATGCTACGTATATTTTATTTGTATCTGGATTAACTGCTATGGCTGAAGGATCAAACCCTATTGGAACTTGTGTAACGTTATTAGTATTGCCATCAATTACAGAGACAGTATTAGAACCTGCATTAGCTACGTATATTTTATTTGTAATTGGATTAACAGCTAAGGCTAAAGGATCAAACCCTATTGGAACTTGTGTAACGTTATTAGTATTACCATCAATTACAGAGACAGTATTAGAACCTGCATTAGCTACGTATATTTTATTTGTACTTGGATTAACAGCTAAGGCTAAAGGATCAAACCCTATTGGAACTTGTGTAACGTTATTAGTATTACCATCAATTACAGAGACAGCACTAGAGTTCACATAAGCTACGTATATTTTATTTGTAATTGGATTAACAGCTAAGGCTAAAGGATAAGTCCCAACTTTAACTTTAGCTAGTTCTTTACAGGCATCACCATCAATCACAGAGGTAGTATTGGAATAGGCATTAGCTACGTATATTTTATTTGTACCTGGATTAACAGCTATATATCCTCCAAAGCTACTTAGGGGAATTACACATGAATTTGGTCTATTTGAAACAGTATCTAATACTTGACCATCTATTGGATTTTGTGGTAAAATTATCGCAGAAGCTAATAATACAATGCCTGACAATATTAGAAGTAAGCATTTTCTTTGAACTTTACTGATTTTTAATTGTCTGTGACACTGAAATATATAGCAATAGTATGCATTCTAGGGATAAAATCCTATCGCAATTAACTGTTAATTACTGAAATCCTTGAATTGCCAGGCCGAGTCTTCTTTACCTTCAAGCATAGTGCGCATATAGATCCATTTTCGGATTGGACAAGATAAAGTTACTATTATTAAAGTTTGGGCTGAAAATTGTGTATTGCGTATTCCTTTTAAGGCTGAGCATAAAATGGCGTAATTGGTGGTACCTTTTTTGACCTCAATTGGTTTTAAGTGGTACACGCACCTGATTTAAGGTGATAAGATTTGTTGCCAGTTTCCGTTTGAACTACTATCGTAGATTTTTTGTAGTTATAAGAGTTTACAAAAAAAATGGCAAAAATTAGCCGGAAACCAACTGTTTTCTTTTCACATTTTCAGGAAAATTCTGTTATCACTTCTTAGAAGGTTCTTATCACCACTATCATGTCTGGTGATAAAAATGTCCTTCAAATGACAAGGGTGTGGACTTATTTTCGCTACGAGTGGTTCCGCTGGATGAGTTTATAGTAAGTTCAGAATTTCAAAATATTGGATTAGCATCAGATAATCCCCTGTCGTTATAGCTTTTCTGGGCTATCTATTTAATGGCTCTACAAGTCCAGTAAGTGAGCCGCTTCAGACTTGTAGATCAACCTTGAACTTGTTTGCTTTCTCTATTTTTTAATAAAACAATTAAATTGTTTTTTATAAATGCTTTTTTCAGATTTTATAAGGAGAGGAGTCTCATATTGCCGGCTCATAATTTGAGAGACGTGACGCAATTGATGATGGACCCCCTGCTCTATTGTTACTAGAAGTGTTGCATACTGCTACTTCTGGATTACAGTATCGGGTATCTGGGAGTGACCTTAATGCAGGTGTTGCTGCCCAGTAGTCCAAGTCCAACTCTTGTGTTAGATCTTGTGAACTTGAATCATTTTCTAAGACTATCCAATGTTATGAATGTATACATGTTATTCTATATTCTTTCAGACATGAACAAAGTTATTCCATTTAAGCTATAGTTCTACCTAAGTGAACAGAGGGAATTACTACTCAAAGTATTTAAACACAGGTATATCTAAATCAATTATTCATGCACAATTTTGATAGTAAAAATATAATTCCTTTATACATTATTGTTATCATAGTGGTTTCTAGCAACTATTGCAATATTTATGGTCAGTTAAATTCGACTGACAAAGACATACAATCACTTAAGCAAAATATTACAACGATATATAAAAATATAAATTCTATAAACGGGAACATATCAACACTAACTAAAAGTATCAATAGCAATTTCAATAATAATACAGGTGCTATCAGCACCCCTGTTGGAAATATAACTAATCTTTTTGGAGGTATCGGTCCATGGATTCCAATAATTTTTCTAGCAATAGTCGCTATGACTATGATCATACCATTGGTAATTGATATCATCATGGCATACAGAAGAAATTCAAAAGGAGACAAAGGAGACATGAGGCAGCCAGCTGTCGGAATGGAAGGATTGTATAGGACTTTGATGACCTTTGGGGTCATGTTATTAGCTGGTATAGTACTACTATACCTTCTCTTATTGATCACCGTCTACAACAATACTGCTCTCATCGAGACATTAAGAAATCTTTCGACCATATTAGGAACTGGACTGGCAACAATAATCGCCTTCTATTTCGGAACAAGAGGAACTGAAAGTGCAGTTGAGAAAGCCGCAAAAAGAACAGCTCCACCAGGAACAATAGGAGATTTATCCATTCCTTCTGTAATAAAGACAAAGCCAATTCATGGAGCTAAAAGTGTTCCTGTAAAAACAGATATTTACGCTAAATTTAGCGAGCCGATGGACATTACTTCTATCAATAAAGGTACTTTTAATATTGTAGATTCAAAGAATAACGTTGTTGATGGTGAAGTCAGTTTTATTGAAAATAATACAAAGGCATTATTTAAAATAACCAATGAAAGTCAAAGTTTAGATCCCGGTACTGACTATACAGCTACTATCGAGTCAGAAGTGACAGATGTAGAAGGCAATCCTATGTATGAGGATAAAGTTTGGACCTTTACAACTAAAGAAGAAGAACCGCCAGTTCCTGCAGACAAAAAACCAACCATACAAGAGGCGTCAAAAAATCCTTCAGCAGGTCAAATAGATGTTGATTTAAAACCGACAGAAATTTCTTTTGCATTTGACAACGATATGGATAAAAGTCACTATTACATCTACAAATGTTCAGTTTTTAGAAAACGGTATTGTATTAGCACAACCACCAGAGGTTAAGTTCGATGAAGTGAGTAAGAGAAAAGTTACCATAGATCCCAAAAAAACCCTTCTTCCAAAGACACAATATATGATTAAGGTCAGCCCAAGCGTAAAAGATACAAATGGAAAATCATTAGAAAGCGAGCAAAGTTGGAGCTTTACCACTAAATAGAGAGACACCAATTCACGAGCAATTTTGACATTTGAAGCTTCTCGATGAGTTTCATCAGTTTGATATTTAGAATCATTCATCTTTGCAGTTAAACATGATTCAGTCCAAGCAGAAGACAAAACGGTGATGGCCCATATCCATATCTCTGTACTGTGAGTTGGAGAGGTTCCAAGAGTTGGATATTGATTATTTTTATCTCTTAATCTATCTTTGTTGCGAAGGACATTTTTAATATCTTCAGCCATCTGAAGAGAACATCCTACTTCTTCAAATCTTACCAAATGTTTTGAAATATCAATTTTATCGGACTCCATAAATAGATTTTATTTGTTTTCTAGCTCTGTTCGATTGACCATACTTTCAACAATCATTTTGTTATGCATATAGACAAACAAATTCAGCCAACTCATTACATATTCTAATTTGTAGCTATATTTTCTGCAAGGAAAATAATCATCAAAGCTTTCTGTTCTATCTTTTATATTGAATAGTTCTTTCGATGATGCTATTCTCAAAAGTAGAATGCAGATGATGTTCCAATTTTAAGAATTTACAAATCTGCGGATAGGAGGTACCTCCATCTGTGGATATAGACTGCTTACCATATTTTGTCGATAGTTCATGAATAAATCGTTCAGCTACAAGCATGCCTTACCTGAATATCCCTTGTATTTTCCCCTGCCGATAACGGCCTTTGCAACCGTATCAAGCCCAAGGCTTCTGTATTTATTTTTGAAAATTCCAACTTTTACCATGGGCTTCTCGTATAGTTTTAAGGCATCGATGTGTTGATGTTTGTAGTGGTTGTCTCCTCTTCCGTTCCCTGCAATATAAGGAACTCCAAGTTTGTTAAAACCTACAATGCTGGAAATACCGTGCGCTTTCAGTCTTTTATCCAGCATAACCAGATCTGAATTCTTGCCTTCAATTTGTTTTGTTTGGCTGTTGTAAAACTCAAATCCTTTGGAGTACCAGCCAAACGAGTAATGGTATTTGCAAAGGCAGTTTACTATCTCAACCAATAGGGCATACTCCGCTTTTTTATCACTACCGAACGTTCTGTTATAGTCCTCTATGAGAAATGCCTTTTTCAGTCCATTCGAATCGACAAAACTGGCAGCTTCAATAATAACAAATGAAGCTGGAGTTGAAGAGTTTGCTGTGGCTGTTGTTGTTCTCCATTCAAAGTCGAAGCAAACAAATTTACAAGGTAAAGGTGGCTGATCCTGCTCCTGATGCTTGTGTCGCTGCCCAATGCTAGGCTCTTTTTCCGCTTTTATTCCGCCTAACATAGAAGATTCCTCAGTAGAAATGTATCTGCCATGTTGCAAGTGTTGCGGATGTTGCAGATGTTGTAGAGATAAGAGGGGGTGGCGTTGTGTGTTTCGATGATTCTTTTTTGTTATTTCCCAAAGGGGTGGGTCTAAATTCCATAAAATCACTAAATTATAATGTTCCGTTATCTTCTGTAGATCATCCAATACGTTTTTTAGAGTATTTTTCTCACTTGTTTCTTCTGTATACAAAGAATCACGACAAATGCTTATTGAGACAATCGAGGGGTTAGATGATGAAACACAAAAAATAATTCTGCTGCAATTAAAACTCGATATCGAATCAGTATATCATGGACACCATGTTTTAACCAAAGGATGGGAGAAAATGCGCTATAATAACATACAAAATTATGAAAAGGTTACAGTACGAGGTGAGTGCGAAGTATGTGAAGCGGAATATCCCTTTCAGATGAACACAATAGAGTTCCTAAAGTTACCATATCTATATGTGTATTTTGAAAAACATAGTAAACAAGTACTCAATGAGATTCAGAAATTAGATTGCTTAAGTTGTAAAGAACGAGGTAGCGTACGTATAACGCCTAGATGGCATATATTTGAAGACGGTCATTACGAAATCTCTTCAGAAGATTTAAAAGATTACGGAGTATAAAAACTAACAATAATCTAATACTCATTTCTGGGCTGAAATTAATTCTATCCAGATATAGAGAACACCATAATAATTATGAATTCTTATTTTTCAATTCCTGTACTTCTGCCATAAGTTTCATAACCTGATCTGATAGTGTAGATAATGCATCATCTTTATCTTGCTTTTCATCTACTGTCTCATTATAAGCATCATATGTTAGAACCATCCTGCATTTAGCACAGAATTTTGCATTAGCTTTGTTTGGTTCATTGCAATTTGGACATTGCTTTGGTTTTAATACATCCGCTAATCCTTGATCCTTTGGAGCTATTCCGTAGGCTTCAAGTATACTTTCAGTCGATTCATTGCCAAAATAATGAAGATATTTTAAGTGCATCTGTGATCTACCAGACCATCCAGCGTATTGCCGTAAAACATGTTCTTTCAGGATAGTTGACTTCTCGGTAAGAGCCGAATGGCGTCGAATGTATGGGTTCCAGGGTTTCTTTAACAGTTCTATTATTTTTTGCCTGTCTTCAGGAGGAACATCTTTACTTTCTTTTGATGCTATCTTTGAAAATAGTCCTGTTTTATAGCTTTCATATAATTTGGTTATCGTTGCTGGCTTAAGACGCCTTGCTAGACTCTTGTTATAGCCACAAATTAATGGTACATTAGGATTTCCTAGTTGGGGATGTTCATCTAGCCAGTCTTTCACGTAAGGGATGGAATTGATTAGAGGTATGTGTCTGCTGCCAGTCTTGCCATTAACAAGAACCTCAGCATATTGGCGGTTTTCCACAGCAGTTTTGAATACTATATCTTTTATCTTTAGCTTCAATATCTCATGAGGTCTACAGCCTGTATCTCGTGAGATCATATGGTAACACTTGTCGCGTCTACTTGGACAGTACCTTTAAAAACAAAAGGTCATCTTCTATGGTCCATAAATCTGTAGGTTTGTAAATTGATTGCTCTTTTCTTTTAAGTTGTGGAATGTTCTCTATGTTCTGCGGCTTTTGTCTTTTTGCTGATTCCAGATCAGGATAATAAAGCCATTTGAAAAACCTAATAATGAAGGCCCTGTATAAATTGTAACTTCCTATCCATTTATGCAATGGATCAATTCTTTCTGGTTTACGAGTCCTATCAAGGTATGATAAAATATCTTCCCTAGTCATTTCTTTAAATGATTTTTTGTTACTGTGAAATTGCGATAGCAGGGTTAAGGCCATAATATTATTTTTTATATGATTAGCTGTAAGATTGATCTCTGTCTTCATAGACAATATGAAATCTATTATTGCCATAGCATTTTCTCTAGGTATCTTATACAAACGGTCAGCATAGTTACGTTCTAGCCCTTCGGTGATAAGACTTACCTTTCTTTCTAATAATGAGTCGATATGAATATCGGTTATGGTATTACTAGTACTAGTTTGCAATGGATTTGATACTTTATCGGTGTTAATAAATAGGTATTCTATTCCAAACTATATGTTAATAAATTCGATTATTCTTGTTTGAGTGTCAAATATTGCCATAGTTGCATTATATCCAAAGAACCAACCTTTTGCTGTTCCTGGGTTAAGAACTAACGTTTTACCAACTGTTGTATTTTGTATCTTATGTGTATGCCCATAAACGACAACATCATATTTTTGCGATCGGATTAACGAATTCTTCCATTCTGATTGAGTTCCATGATAAATTGCAAACTTTAGGTCTTCTTTGTCAAGTTCACAGAGCTCACCTCTAAGATCACCCTCTATGTCATTGAATGCATCTGCTAAACCAGATTTATCAACATCATTATTTCCTAAAACGCCAATTAGTTTTACTCCCTTAAAAGCCCTTACTGCTTCTGGGTTAACATAGTCACCAGCATGCATTACAAAACTCACTTTTCTATCATTGAATAACTGGACAGATTTCTCGATATTTTCAATATAATCATGCGTATCTGATATTACGCCAATTTTCATTGTAATGTACCATTGCTATTTTTACTAGGATTTAAAATAGATATGGATAGATATAGCCACATACTGTCAAATAGTCTTTTAAATAATAACGGTTCTATTGAACGATTGGATAATCTACGTATAAATACTTTCTGTTAAAGTGAATAATCTAAGATATTAAGTTCGTATGTATGCATCTGCGATTCATATTCATATGGCAAGAAGGGGAAGGACTTCACATTAGTAACAATTGATACAAACTTAACGATACGAGGAAAAAGAAAGTCTGCTATCAATAAAAGCAAAAGTAACTAATGGACCCGTAATACCGTAAATTTTGTTTGCATAAATTAAATTTGTACTGATATAAAAAATAATTAACGGTCGATAAAAACATTAGATATTGAAAAATAAGGGTAGGGACTTTATAGAATATGACAGTTTGTACTATTCATAAAGATTTTTTTGATGATATGTGTGCGGAATGTAAGGAGGAATATGCTGAATTAAAGGGTCTAAATAAGTTGTATTTGGATACTTATAACAAAAATAAGATTCAAAAAAATCGAGAAAAAAAATATAAAGAATTTTCTGAAGAACGTGCTAAACAGTTGTATGGAGATTTGATATTGCAATTTCTTAAGAGTAATTACAACGAAATCGAAGCCACAGAAAAATCAAGATCTATTATTAGGAAACAGTGCAATTTGCGTAATATGCCATATTGGTCTTGGATTTAATCGTGATCTACTTATACTTTATATCTTCTCTAATACTGCTTGTATCATTATTGAAGAAATAGACAAGCAACTGCGAAGATACTAACTATCACCTAACTTACCGTAGCAGCATAAATGATAGAATGTTTTGATAAATACATTCCACTCTCTACAGATTTACGTACGTCCAAGTAATTTTTTAATGCGTAAGAAGGATAATGAATAGAGTTTAATCGCTGACAGTAACTTTTATCATCAGGGCCTTCTCAGTGTCGAAAGGTGAATCAGCAGAATCAGTTTTTAAAGATGCTATTTTATCAACTGAATCCATTCCATACGTTACTCTTCCAAATACAGCATACTGGCCATCTAGGAAATTTGAGTCTTTCAGAACTATAAAGAACTGTGAACCCGCACTATTTGGATCCTGTGATCTTGCCATAGATAATGTTCCACGAGAATGTTTGTTTTTATTAAATTCTGCTTTTATGTTCCATCCTGGTCCTCCAGTCCCCCATCTACTTCTATTGTTCACATCTCTTGTATTAGGATCTCCACCCTGTATTACAAAACTTGGTACAATCCTGTGGAATATTAATCCGTCATAGAATCCTCTTTTTGTTAATTCTCTAAAATTCTCAACTGTCTTTGGTGCATGTTCTGGATAAAATTCTAATTTGATGTCACCAAAATTGGTAGTTATAATACCAGTATTTGCCATTTGCAATTCCCTTTCTTCATTTGACAGTATCAAACATTAATAATGTTTTCCCTGTAATTGCAGAGATTTTAAATGATCAAAGAGGATAGCGGTGGTCGAAAGTGCAGTCAGAAGTTGATAGCAATCCAGATAAAAAATGAGGCATAATTAACTCATTATAACAACGAATACACAATACCATGACCAGCTTTCTCAACTTGTATAAGCGATGAACCTTTGATAATTAAAAATTGAATAAAAAAAAAAAAAAAAAAAAAAAAAAAAAAAAAAGAAAGAAAAAAAAAGAAAGATAGAAAACCCTTAGGTAATTTTGTAAATTGGTACTCAAAAATGTTATGATTGACCGGCGGACCATGTATGAAAACGATTGGTTTTCCGGTAGTACCAATATCTTCGACATTGATACTGACTCCATTGACAGCTTTGATCTTGTGACTCAATACTGGTGGCAGATGTATTGTATTATCATTTTTGAACTTTAGATTCCCTGTTTTTCTAAACTTAGTAATTGACGATTATAAAAAAGATATCTACACTATCCTATACTATCTTATGTTTCCTTCATATTATGACTTACTATTTTGTTATATGAATCTATAAATCTCTGAGCGTAAACGTTAGCATACTTTTCAGAACCCCTATGCATCTTCCCTCTTGATCTTAAATGATGGTAGAATTCATGCAATACTATGAAAGGATCATAAAAAATCTCTGAGTCTAAAGCATAAATCCTTCTCTCTTTTCGAACATAAACTGCATATACTGTTCTTCTCTTTCCCTTTATTGTACCAACAACTATTTCAGGAGGACTGATATGATAAAATTCGCTTAGTTTTTGCAGCGCTTCTTCTGTTTTCTTATTGAAAATCATGTAAACAATTTTAGCCCGAGTTAAATCATCGAGCTGGAGAAAGGTGGTCATGACTTTTGATATTCAAATCTATACTGCTTAGCCAAGGGGTTTAGCAATAACAAGGGGTACAGAAGAGATTTTAAAATGAAAAGAAATTGGTAAATAATAAACAATAAGGCGATATACATAAAATATAATATCCAATAATTGAGTTTTATATAAAAGTTCATATTCTAGTCAACCAGACTCCGTCTTTTATTCAGAAGTTCTAAAGCCAGCCAAGACCAATGATGTGGTGTCAAGATCTGCAAGCAGAAAGCCCACACTGCCGAAATAAATGCCGACCCGGAGACCGTTCCACTATCCCACATAGTAGCGTTATTTTCAGTTGGCATAGTAAGAGCTGGATGTTCATGAACCAATTAAGCCAATGGAATCTTGTCAAAAGATAAAAATGGCAAGGTTGAATCTAGAATATCCAAGTTGCAAAGTAACAATAAAGGGCAAAAAAATAGGAAAAAATCTGGTCCGAAGAGGATAAGCATGTCGCTGCCCTCAGAGCTATTATCTGAATTTAACAGGAGTATGGTAAAAGTTGGTTTTCCAGATAGGTCTAAAGCTATTCAAAGAGCATTATATTCATTTATAGACGAAAATAATTGGAAGACAGAAGATGACCGTTCAGGGGCTGGTGCAATAATAATGCTATATAACAATCATATTTTCAATCAAAATACAAAATCTACTCAAATGCAGCATAAATACAATGATGTAATAAGTTCCACTATACACATGCATCTGGATGGTAATAACTGTTTGGAAACTATCATGGTCAGAGGAAAAGCAAAAATAATAAAAGATCTAGTAAAAGATCTATCAAAAAATCGTGGCATAAAGAGTTTAAAAGTACATTTCGTAAGTTCCATCTGATAAAACCAGTTGGCTATTTTACATCCATTTTGGTTTACTTTTTTAATATACTCAATAAAGAGCAGGTTCTTTTAATATTGATACGATTAAAATTAGCCTAAATTTATAAATCGAGTTATGATCGGTCTAAACGCCGACCACTAACAACTTATTGGATCTGGAAAGAGAGTGTAATCCTTACATTGTTCACGCATTGAGATAAGCTTTTAGAAATCTACAAATATTAGATTAAGGGTTTTTTTATATTTAGAGAACTCGCTCTTACTTTTCACAAATAATTCATATTGACGACTAAATGAACTTGTTGTGCCGATGTCGACTTCGTAGCGATGGCTTAAATCTTTATTATTACCTTTTAATAAATCGGTAATACTTATGGTGTCATATAATATTGGGAGTAATGACTTAAAATGGTAGTAGACATAAAGACATTTCTTGCCATATCAATTCCTTCTATGCTAATGTTTGGAATGCGTCATGCACTCGATGTTGACCATATTACTGCAATTGATAACCTTGTAAGACTCCACAATGCAAAAAAAAAGGCTCGATGGGTAGGCACTGGTTTCAGTATTGGTCATATGATATCAGTATTAGCTGAAATGCTTTTAATAATATACGTAATAGGAAGCGCAACAAATAACAAAGTAGGCGAGCTTTCATTTTGGGGTGGTGTAATAGGAGCTATTGCTTTAGCAACGATTGGAGGTATCAATATTTATTCGTTAAAAAAATGGGGTAGAACAGGTTCAGCTATTCTTGCTGGCAAAATAGCAGGCAGTACGGGCATAGCAGGCCCTTTTAGTTCTGCTTTAATTACTGGTTTAGTATTTGGTTTAGGATTTGATACAGCAACGCAGATTTCTGCTCTTACGTTATCAGCAGTTGCTTCCGCAACACTTGGTGTGCAGGTAGCGCTAATACTCGCTGGATTTTTCGCTATGGGCATGATCCCAATTGACACGCTAGATAGTGTAGTTCTCCGTTCAGCATTTTCTAGGATATTTAACACTAAAGCATTTAGTTATATGGCATATGCGTTAAGCGGAGTTGCACTAATAATCGCAGCACTACAATCGTATTCGGTTATAAGTAATTCAAATATACTGCCACCATTAACAGGTCCAATTTTAGCAGTGGTAATAATTTCCTTTGCATTTGTATACTCCTTTGTGACACGTAAGAGAGGGTACTAAAATGAAGATAGATCATGATACCTTGCATCCACCAGAATAGAAAAAAAGTTGTTGTCTCTGAGATAAACCACTTTTCCATAAAGAAATTTCTCAAATTGGCCAGGCCGGCAACTTCAATAAGCTTATCTCCCATGCAACAAGTTAAATGATGTAAAGTAGTGAGTAGCATCAAATCTGTAATGGCGGAGTGACTTAGATGATTTAAATTTAATGCATTTTAAATAGGTAGTCATATAAATTATTGATTAACGCGACTTTGAAACTGACCGATTATGAACATCATGTAGTATTAAATCGTCCTTAAAAACTATGCAATTCTAGTCAAGCAGTTTATGACCGCATTTAATAATAAGTATACAAGAAAAGGCAGAAGTAAGGTAATAACTACTAAATCAGTAAACTATTACTGCTAATCTTAATTAGGTAAAATGTATAAATATTAACTGAATAAAAATGAGTGCTAATAACAGACAATTTCTCGTTAGCCAACTGATATGGATTGGAATATCTATAGGCATCAGTCTTACAATTTCTATGTTAGTACCATTTCCCATCTCACTAGTTGCGATAATTGGAGTTTTCATTTTGCTTAACTTCTATATGAGAAAGAGAATGATGAGAAGGATGGGCATGAAAGGAGGCCTAGGGATGTTTGGTTCTTTATCCTCATCTTCAATGTTTTGAGACAGTTCATTAAAATATTACTGCATGAGCTGTGGAACACAGCACAAGCAGGAAGCATGTCCAAAATGTGGTTCAAAGATGAAAAGAGTGGGGTCGTGATGTGACATTATAGATACACTATATAGTAAAGTCGGTATTAGCCACCGGAAGATAATAAGATATTGATTGGATGCCATAGAAAATAACCCTTGGTAGATAAAATATAATAGCAAATTATGCTGAATGTTGTGTTTTTATGTCTATAATGGTTTTCCTTTGGTTAGCACTATTTAACTCTATGAAAAAAAAAAAAAAAAAAAAAAAAAAAAAAAAAAAAAAAAAAAAAAAAAAAAAAAAAAAAAAAAAAAAAAAAAAAAAAAAAAAAAAAAAAAAAAAAAAAAAAAAAAAAAAAGTTAAAAAAGCAATATAATACAGAAACGAAAAATAGATTTACTATTAAAAGTAATGTTGAAAAGGGTAAAGGAGACTTAATTAAGATTTATGTCAACAATGATAACCTTATCCTAAAATTAGCAAAGGATCTTCTGTTGTTATGACTATCAAAGAAATGGTGAACCGATAAAGAGCTTAAGATATGCAAAATCAAAACATATAAAATGGCAAATTGATAAAAAACTTTCCTAAGGAAAACAGCTTGAAAATTCTGGTGAAAGGTGCCAGTGGTTTTATTGGAAGTCTTGTCCTTTCCATTCAAAGAGGCATCAAATCGTATGCATAACAAGAAATGTAAAATCTCTTGCAGGTTGCTTTAACGAAGAAGTTAAAATCAACGAGTCAAATGTAAGTAATTATCTTGAGTTGTTAAAAGCCGTGACTGGCATTGATATAGCATTTTATTTAATACATTCAATAGAAGGCTCATCCAAGGATTAGAAGAAGTTTGCTGAAAAAGATGCAACAGCTGCTATTTTGCTAAGGCTGCTACAGAATGCGGAGTTAAAAGAATTATCTATCTAGGAGGTCTAAGACATGAAAAAGACACTGTACATTTATCTGATCATACGCGAAGTAGATTACAAGTTGCTTAAATATTAAGAGCATCTTCTGCAAGGGTTACTGTTTTTCGGCCAGCAATTATTTTAGGACAAGGATGGGGGTCATTTCACATGTTGCAGTATCTAACGGAAAGGTTGGCTATTATGGTATGTCCAAAATGGGTTTTGACTAAATCGCAACCAATATCCGTAGATGACGTTGTTACTTATTTAGTTAAAGCTATTGATCTAAAAGAGAGGGCATAGCTAAAAGAAAGGGATCAATTGATATTGGCGGTCCTGATGTGCTGGCTTATGTCGAAATGATGCAAAGATATGGAAAGATGTTAGACAAATCAATCAAGATAGCAATAATTCCCTTTTTAACTTCAAGGCTTTCTTCCTATTGGGTTGATCTTATCACTCCTGTAAAGGCCTCTCTTGCCAGATCATTAATTGACAGTCTCAAACATGAAGCAACTATAAGAGATGAAACAATTAAAACTATTATTCCTATTAAATTAAAAAGCTTTGAACAGGCAATTAAAGGAGCAAGAGAAGATCAAATACAAAAAGCAAAGTTTACTAAAAAAAGAACGTACCTTACATTCTGTAAATATCAAGATCTTCATGATTTCGTTATTTGCTATGTCTATTGTAGGATCGACTTATTATGTGTTCGATTCGAGGTTAGAGATATTTTATACTAACTGGCTTGCATTAAGTGTTTTATGGTAATTTGGTATTTCATTTTCTATTTACTTTATTACGAATGACGCAAGGTCTGGAGTAATCATTGCGGGTATTATCGGATGGATAACACTATGCTCCTAGTTAATTGACAACGTGTATACTGTATCGCGGAACTCATTAATTGCCAGTTCTCCAAATATGACGATAACTGTAAGGAATTTCATTGGTGCGATTATAGCGACATGGCCTTAGTAGCATCTCATAATGTCTTCCACAAAAAAAAGGTTCATGGTTTATAAGCTTTAATTAATGAAGATGTATTCTGGATTTGTTCAGCTGAATATATCGATGCAGGTTTTACTCGCATCTTCGAAATATAAAAAAATGGTTAAGAATTACGAATAAGTGCTCTTACTTTTTCTTTGAATTCTGGGGTTATATCCTCTGCTTTCATACCATGCTCTTTCATGGCGTGTTCTGCACCATTTGTCATAACTTCTTCTTCGGTTTCACCTTTTACAACATGGTCACATTCAAATCCTGCCTCACGACATGTTATTGTTTTCATAATATGATGTCATCTATGATGGTCATATAAGTAGTATCCTTTACGCAGCTTCGCCATCACTACATCCGCAGGACAATCATCAAATCCTTCATATAATATTCCTTGCCAACCTATTTTATTTCTTAATTGCACTTAATTCGGTCACTAATACCAAAATTATTATGTGCTTAAGAACTTCTGGAAGTGGATCGCTGAGAGAAACATCCAAACAAGATAGGAATACCTAACACAGCGAGTTAGATATAAATCCGATAACTATTCTCTCGCTCCAGGTATACGTGAAGGT
This sequence comes from uncultured Nitrososphaeraceae archaeon, assembly GCA_963825865.1. Lineage (GTDB taxonomy): Archaea > Thermoproteota > Nitrososphaeria > Nitrososphaerales > Nitrososphaeraceae > CAWGVG01. Next base: position 198,789 of record CAWGVG010000015.1, read on the forward strand.
TGTATGAATCCTGTACGAAGCGGAGCGAATGGTATCAATTAGAATCTGAATATTACAACCTTTATGTATATTGTGACCGTAAATTCCAATGTTGTCAAACAACAAGAACAAGAAATCCTTGGGTTATACACTTCAGACGAAAGGTGGACAAAGAACAAGGACTGTATTGGGCAGTACGGCAGATAGTAATAATATTACTGACGGTAGAACTACATTCAAACCCTTGACAGGCACGACCGGTAACTGCCATTATAGAAAGGAAGGTAAAACTAAACTCGCCAATTCTCATTGCAGGATTTCCCGGTCCAGGTTTAATAGGATCAATAAGTACTAGTTACATCATGAATAAGCTGGCACATGAGTCAAATTGCATGTGTGGAGTCCGAGTTTATAGTACCTGGTGTAATCTATGTCGGAGGAAAGCTAGGGCATCCATTTCGTTTGTATGCAAACAAAGAAGGAAATGTTTGCGTGATAGTATGCGAAGCTCCCATAATGATTGAAGGAATGTATTCTGTTTTAGAGACAGTGATTAAGTGGGCAATAAATAATAAGGTCAAGGAAGTCATAGGATTAGAGGGTATTGCTGTAGAAGGTCCTCTTCCTGATTCAAAAAGAATACCAATGATCTTAGCAAGCAATGGCGAGGGAGCAGATTCTGCTGATTCTATTCGAAATGACAATGAAATTAACAGGATAAGAGACAAAAAAGAAGAACCAGGTGATATGACTGGGAGCAAAAACAGAAGACGACAATGATGCTCATGATTCCTACCCAAATACTGCTTTTATAGGAGGAATTACTGGAGGTCTTTTATCCTCTTGTTTATCGAATGGAATCACTTGTAAAGCATTACTCTTACCTACAACTACCGGGATACCAGATCCCGAAGGGGCCGCGATTATAATAGAGTCAATTAGTAAAAATGCAGATAACGAAATGTTGAAAACAATAGACACTCAACATCTCAGAGAGAAAGGCGCAAATATAAAACGCAGAATGGAAGAGATAGTCCGATCAGTTCGCGAACAACAACAACAGCTGGAGCAACTACGACAACAAGGACAAGGCCAAACCGGTGCAAAAGAGAGAATAATGTATGGTTAGTAGTAGCTCTATACAATTAATTAGAGCTCTAGAAAATCTCCCGTTTCTATCCCTCCATTCTCCCTATACCATCTCATATGTCTTTTATGTTTTAAACATACACTAGAGAATCAGTCCTGATACAATGATGAACTATAACACAAGATTAAGCAGAGTTTTAGAAACGAGAATTCTATTTGGAAACGATCTGACGCAAAAGAATTCCTTCATAAAAAAACTAAGCGCCGCTTGTACGAAGGGAGATCTATCTCCGTATGAGTAACAACTCTCCGGCTATCTTAAGTATTTTAAAATTAATGATATACCAGTATCAGCTGACCTGAAGAAGAAAGACAAACACAAAAATCCCGATATGACTATTAATTACCTTATCAATGACTTCTGCATTCTTATTGATTAACTGTATCATAGGTCTCCAAGATAATGTTATAAATGAACTCAAGAAATTATCTGAGTTTGTTGATATCTATATAGTACAAGATACCTATGATATAATTGCGAAAATCAATGCAAATTCAGAGGAAGAACTACAAGAGATCACAATATCAAATATTCGAAAAATCAAAGGAATTAAATCCACATTAACTTTGGTAATAGTTAAACATGCTCAAGCCTAGCATTAGCAAATTAAAGACACAAAGATAATACATAGACGTTTCTAAGTAGTATCTAAAACAAAATAACCGGATAAGTATCGCTTGTAAGTTTTCTATAATCGAGGCTTCCCTTAGGATTGCTGTCAGCCCAACAAGACACTTCACTTACTCTTCTGGGCAGCCTTTCGTCAATGTATCTTCTGATGTTATCTTTAGATTGTAGTCTTAGGTAAGATAAATCTCTATTTACTGTACCAATACTTACTTGCAATATAGATGCCTTTTAGGACTTGCATTAGCCTTTGATCACCAGTAAAAATTATTCCCTTGTAGGGAGTCTTTAATCTACATCCCATAAATGAGCAAGTGATAAAAGAAAAGAAAAGAAAATGAAAGTCAGTTGATATATGCTATGCAGAGCATGCGGGAATGAGATGATTGCCTTTGAATATTGTCCTGTTTGTAATGAATCTATTCAAGGGAGGTGCAGTGTATGTGACAGACAAAATGAAAAATCAGTACATACCCATTATAATCAGCGAGAACCTTGGAAAGATAAATTTTCATCTGTCATAAGCAGTTGAGATGGTAGACTGTGATATTAGAAGTTAAAAAATCGAGTCCAATATGAGAGATTCTTTTCTCAACTCCTCATAGTGACTTCGATTGCTGGTAAGGCAGAGGATAAGTTATGTTTTTTATGTTTCATTAGGTGTATATGGTGATGGCATTTCAACAACTTTTTCCATCTCTGGCTGACTATGGCCTTGGCTGTCAAGTTCGGCTACCTTGCTTCTTCGCCATTGAATCTGCCTTTCAAGTTTTGTGCTCAAGCTTTCAATATTCGCCTTTGTGAATTACTGTGGCTTTCAATTTTCCTGCTTAGGATATACAACAACTCTATCTTTTTGTCCTTCAACTATAGTAACACTAACTTAAATTTTATATTTTTCTGATACTGGTTCGCTATATGTATAGGTCATGTGATAATCAGTGAAGTCTAATAAAATCAATCAACGCCATCGACTCATGGCGAGTTTGTCTGCAAGCCATGTGCCTATTTTTTATATAGGCTATCAACAGGATGAATTTCTCCCCAATTTCCATGCTGTGAGTCATAAACATAGGACCCACTTACAAACACATGAGTACCTGGTTGTGGAATGTCTATAAAATGTGGTTTAATACCTTGGCATGCCTGTTGAGCAGCTGAATAAGTAATTTTTGTAGGGTCCCAACATATGACTTCCACTACTAGTTCATTCTTGTAATTAGCAGGCCTAGACAATTGCGAATATTGCGGATCTAATATTAACCTAATGTGAGCGTCACCATCGTTTTCTACTGTTTGACTGAGAATTGTTCCTGTTACAGATGTACAATATTGCTGTATGGGTAGTCTATCTTTACTACCTCCACTAATCTTAGGATCGTGAATATGCTTCCATAAAAAGGGTAGATTACTGCATGAGACCAGTGCTTTTGTACTTTGCGTAGTAGTAGTCCTAGAAGTATTGGTAGCAGGAGCATGTGTTGATGGGGATGCTCCACTTTGTGCGTTTGCACTTTTTGTTGTTATTATTGCAAAAGAAAATGTCATCCCAACTGCTACCATGCCTGATAAGAGAATCACAAGAACAACCATGGTTATTTTTATGGACATATTTGCTTCCAGTTCACTCTTTTTTGAATCCATGAAGTTTTTTATCATTCATGAGACTTTGTAGAAGCACCATACATAAAAGGAAGTTGCTTGCTGCCAATTGTAAAATAGAAAAAGATACATCTTGCTGTTTTTGCTTCTGATGCAGAATCCTATAGGGAAGAAGCACATGCATTAAGAGAATTTATAAGAACTAGTACAATGCACCGCTGAAAGCAAAAAGCATTACACCGATACAAAGATAAAAAATAAAAGCTTCCCTCATTATGCACTCCATTGGGATCATAAGCGTTAGGGTTAGTAGATTCACTATCATATTTGATTAATATAACAATGTTAGGAGAGCAAAGGCTTAGCCCAGACGATAAGAGATTTTTATCAGGACAGCATATTCTGTTCTTAACAAAAGTCTTTTAATACTAAACATTCTCTTAGAACGACAACTTTAGCTTAGTCTACTATCATAATCTCGCAATACCTTCAGACACTAATGAAAAAGGTTTCTTACGGCCAAGCTCATTATTATTATCACTTTATTGGTAATGTAAACGAAAAACTAGCTCCTCTCCCATTAGAATTATTTTCAGCCCATATCCTTCCTCCGTGAGCCTCTACGATACTTTTGGAGATAAATAACCCTAAGCCAGTATCTTCATATGATTTTGAAACAAACATTGAAAATAATCTTGGAAATATTTCAGGATCTATTCCAGTCCCAGTATCTTTTACAGTAACGATAACTTCATCATATTTGTTCTTTTCTGCCTTAACTAAGATAGTTCCTTCTTCTTTAGTAAATTTAATAGCATTACTTAATAAGTTGGATATAACTTGAGAGATCTTGTTTCTATCTGCATGTAAAGTAATAGTACTGTCTTTATTATATTCATATACTAATTTCAATTTATTATTATTATTCTCATGACCTTTTTCAATTCGATGTTTATAGCCTTGCACGACATCAGATATTATTTCACCTAAGTTAAGCCATTTTTTGTCTAATTTTAACAAATGACTTTCAATTTGTGTAGCATCCAAAATATCGTTCGCAAGTCGCTGTAGCCTTTTTGCGTTACTAATAATTGCATCTAGAAATTTATCATGCTCATCAATGCTTATTTTTGTAGATCGCATAATCTGAGATAAGCCAAGGATGGGTTGAATAGGCGTCCTCAACTCATGAGCTGCTAAATTGATAAATTCATTTTTTATTTTATCCGCTTCTTTTTGTCTTTCGTATTCTAGTAATTTTTCATATTGGATGTGTTCATTCCAAATCAATTCAAACACTGACTTTGACGAATTAACACTCACTTTACTGTTTGAGTATACTACAAACCCTATTGCTTTTGAAAATTCCTCTGCTTTGGGATCTTTGAGCTCAAATCGAAGCAACTTTGCATTGTCCATTACAAATAGACCCGAGTGAGAACTGCCACCATTGATAATTCTGATAGAAGAAGCCTTCTCTGATATTCTTTTGATAATTCCTGAATTCTCTTTACTTAAAGGACAGATAATTTTGATCATAGCGCCTCTTTGAGATGAGGCTTCTATGAGATAATCTATAACTCCTAGTTTGTCTGCTCTAATCATAGATTTACTATCAGCAAGGAGAAGTAGAGCTTCATTTTCTACTACTTTGGCAGACTCTACATAAATTTCAGTAGCTTTTTTGCAATCAGAAATAACTTCAAGGAATTCTGGTTCTATTTCATTTTCAATTTCTATTATCCTATCTTTGGCTGATATTGATTTATCCCATAGAGTTTCAAAGATATATCGTTGATGTTCTACAATTTCTTTTACATTACTATAAATGATTTGAGATGCTGGCTTTCCTTTCTCATGGAAAGATGCAGGAGCAAGATACTCATTCTCACTTAAATAAAAATTACCTTTGATTCCATCTAAATGTCGAAGTTCATTGACTATACCTGAGAGCTCTTTGCAGTAAGAGATATTCTCTTTGGTAATTTCAGTTATACATCTTAATCTTATACCTATATTTTTAGCATTCATGAAGGATTTCTTTAGTTGCTCAATTTTGATTGCTAGTGAAGGTCGTGTATAATCTATGCAGGCATCAATTCTACTTTTTGTTTTGGAGGTAAACTGTAGTACTGTATTTACTACGTTCTGCTCACCATGAAATATCTCAGTCTTTTCCAAACTACTAGGGGTGGTGGCAGCGGATTTGGCAGTGACAAAAATTATTATTATATAGAAAAGTGCGTTGATCTATAAATGTATTGTTGTATAGACGATGTTCTACTAAATATCGTTTTAGGGTTATACAATAAATTTTTTCCTAGCAGTTGGTTTGAACATGATGAAAAGTACCTTCTGGTGTGCTTTAGATGGTATCCCGTATGTTATCTATGATCAAGGCAGATCAAGGCAGTATTAGCAAGGAAGCAACGTTACGAAAAAATAAAAATATAAATAAAAAAACTGTAAGTTTAGATACTAGCAAAGCATGACGTAAAGCTAAACTAAAGAAGGAAAAAGAGTTACAAGAATTCACTCGGCCGGCATCTAATCACGCTACTCAGCAGTTTTATTAAATAGAGAAGAAACTACATGCATATTTCTTATTCTTCTTGTCTATCTTCGCACCCATTGTAATTCTGCTCCTTCTTCTATTGTCTGCTTTTAAGATCAATTTGGCCCTTTAACTTTTCCAACTCGTCTTCAACTGAACCTTCTATAGTAATTTTCTCTTAGTCGCACAAGTTGCTATAGAAAATAAAAAGATAATAGAAAAGCTTGTATTGATCGATTCCTAAGATTCGAACTTGAGGGGCCAACGCAGTTGCTGAAAGATTATCATGTTGCAGAGAGTACGATTAACTTACATGACATAGTGAAGCGCGCGTTTAGTAATAGAATTGATCTGTTGGCATAGAAAAATTCTTTGTAAATGGTTCTTGTTTACAGCGTCGCATTCTTATGCTTCTCTGATCTTGGTGTCTAGAGTTAGTGGTTTACTGGACCATTCATTTATCCATTCTCTAATGATATTTGCACATCTTTCCGCCTCTCTTCTTACAAATGTATCTATATCATGTTCTGCAACATGTATTAGTGCCTGGATGGTTTCAAATATCAGCGTTGGGCATAAGTGGCTTAGCATCGGATCTGCAAATGCTTTGCATGCATTGATTTTTACTTTCCGTCTACTATCTAACAGTAATTTCAACAGTTGTTTAGATACCTTCAGATTTGTCTCCTGTAACTTTGCATTCTTTTCATGATCATCGCTATCTTTCTTGGAACTAGAAATTTTGATAGAGCTGAAGTCGCTAATCTCTTAAAGTATTCATTTTGAGAATTAGTGTTTTCAATCAGGAAATTTGCAATATCAACTACAGTATCTGTATTCTTATCTTTTGATAACTCTTTTAACCCATCAATAGCACCATTGGCAATAACATTTCGAAATGATTTGGATGTCTTTACAATATCTTTTAGTTGTGATATCGTCTTTTCTTTATCTGTACCAGTTAACATAAATATGCTGACACATCTCTAACCAAATAATTTTGCATATTCATATTGAAATGCATGGTTCTGAAGTACTGGCTTATTTCCTTTCTAAAATCTGTAAATGAGCGATAGTATGTTAGTATCAGCAGGTCTTTCTTGGACATGTTCCAGCATTCTTCCAGTACCATGAACTCTGGTGATGCAGTTGGTAACCAGATTGGTATCAATTCATCTTTATGCTTCTTGAAAATACTGTCTGACTTTTTGTGATTTGTAATGTTGTGGTGCCTTGTCCAAGAATAAATAACATTTTGGGAATTTATGATGTACTTGTTTTAGGAAATTATAGAATGAATTACCATTGAATCTATCAAACTGTCTGAATAACTGTTTACCTTCCAAACTAATTGCACCAAATATACAGAAATGTCTGTGTGAACCTGTTACAGTAACTACTGGTCTTGCATTTTTATCAATCCACACCTTTCTTACAAGAGAGTCAAAGAAGAAAAATGATTCATCTAATGATACTGCAGTAAATCCTCCTTCTTCTTTAGGTAGATTGTCTAGTATTTTCTGAGCTCTTTTTTGAAAGTATCTTTTTCTTCCTTGGATGCAGTATTAACATGTACTTTTCTAGGTACTTTTTGTTTGAATCCCCATTTGTGAAGTAGTCTGTAGATGTGAACGCAATGATACTTTATTCCTCCTTCCTGTAGTATTATATCATTAACCTGTTTTGTACTCCAGCCCTGTCTACTTTCTGTGAGCCTTTTCCTTATCTTAAAGACAACTTGTGGAGATAATTGTGCAGGTCTGCCACTCTTGGGTCGGTCTCTGAGTCCATCTACGCTCTCGTTATCATATCTTGCTAACCAATCTGAAGCCCATGTTCTACTTCTATGTAGATCCTTTGCTACACGAGCAGGAATCATACCATCACCTTCGACCTTCAAGACAAGTAACAACCTCTCCTTTACATTCGGATCTGATTCCCTTTTGTACAGATTGGCTAATTTGCTCCTGTTAAACGCCATCTATCAAAGAACACGAACTATGCTGCTGCAAATAGCTCTTCCTGTCTGAAAAATATGACGATTCTGTCAAAAGAATGTTAGCATACTTATGTTAATTGGTATGCATTATCTAGGGAGGAGGAAATTGCATCCTTGATGCTTTTTCCAATTGCTATTGCGACGTTTGCTCGTACAAATTAGCTTTCGTTTTGTTCATATAATAATGGCTTAAGTAAATTAATTGATTCTTTCCTTTCAAATTGTCCAATATTTCTAACGATTGCTTGTTTAATTTCAGGATGTAATCTAGAAAGGCCCCCGTTATATCTTTCTTTTGTATAATAAAAACTGCCCGACTTCGTATACGATTCCTAAATCTTCCATAACTGAATCGACGTATGTCATGTGTGGAGTAAATATTTGTATTCTTTTATATCTTTCAATTTCGGTACGTGCCCAGTCTGTGACAAATTTGACTAAGTATTTTAGCATGAGTGCATTGGAAGCATCAAGATATACTATTTGGAATGTTTTATTATTGTCTTTGTTGATAATCGCCACACCATTCATAATGTAATCGCCATTTCCAATTACAATCACTCTTTCATCCTCAATGAGATTTTGTAAACTGTCAGAACCCACATCTAATGGGCACCATCTCCACGAATTTACATAACTTTCTCCTGCTGACTTAAATATTTGAGACTGTTTAAGATAATTGCATAAACTTTCAATGTCTTTTGAGGTTGCAATTCTAACTGTGGCTATACTAGACTTCTCGGGAATTTTATCAGTACCATAATAATTCCATTTTGATATTACAACAAAGCCGTTCTTTTCCATCATTAATCGTGATGCAGTATTATTTGCTGATACTATTGCAGCTGCTTCTTTCAGCTCCTTGCTCTTCGCCATATCTTACCATTTTCTTTATTAATTCTGTTGCAATAGATCTGCGTCTGTAATCTGGTCTGACTCTGATGCCTTCTATCCATATACTATTCTTATTTGGACACAGATAGACATGAGAAACTGCTGTTATTACTGATGACAACAGACTGCTGTTCTTACTATGTCGCTTAGTACAGTTCTCCTTCTTGTCTTCTGCTACCATTAAATATCCCTTCTGATCAGAATACCATATATCCCACACTTGGTCTATATAATCTCCCCATTCAAATGTATCAATACAGAATCTCAAAACATCTCTTTTATCGGATTGTTTTGCATGTCGTATCTTCAGCAATATGCAGTATTAGATTCGAGACAAGTCAAATATGATTCTTTTTCATCTGTTAAATTACTAATACTACTCCAAATTCGAAAATTTTGTTGGAAGCAGATAAGTATCATTATTTTTAAATATTAACTGATTCTGCGCTCCTAAAGATAATACCAGTTGTACTATTGCTACCACTTTGTTACATCTGCTGACATCTGCTACAATGTGTACTCTTTGTACCATCAGGCACAGGTACATTATATTTTGGTAATGAGTTAAATGTCTTATTTAAAGAAGGGGATTATCTTTTTTGCAAGAAAAAGAACGATGTTTTATCAATAGCGTCATTAGTAGGAATTAAAATCCTAATACTCACCTCTCCTCTTCGTTCTTCTTTTTGTAAATTCTCTTTTGATAAAGAATTGTGGATGCTTTTTCTCAGTGTATCTATAGTTAATTCCTTGAGTAATCGTATTGCACCAATTCTATATTCCAGCATAATCATGTTCCTTTTATGACAAATCGGCTTCATCTTTTAACGTTGCTTCGGATTTAACTACTTTAGCCACGTCTTTTTTATTAGTTGGAGCTATATTCAAATCTTCAAAACCTTTCTCTTTTATTGGTTTTTGCTGCATTTTCTGCCTCATTACATCGTTTGACTACTTCTGCAGCATTACCCTTAGTTTGCATTCCTTTATTCCAAGTAGCCACATCAGGAGTTTCCATTATATCTATAATCTCTGCTGACATATCCATAGCTTTTGTTATATCGATGGTTGCGAAGTCGTCTCTGTCTTGTAGTTGTTGTTGCTGTCGCTCTTGCGGTGCCCAATTTAACCAAGGCTTCCAAAATGTATTATACCAATCTTCAGCCATTTTTGCTGCATTTTTAAGAAATTCTCCATAAGCATTAAACCAATATGTCATTATGCTTTGCCAAACTGCGGGGCCTGCAACAAATGGATTAGAATTGTTGAAATTTTTATTATTTTCCTTATCTTGTTCCCTTGTCAAATAAGATGATGGAGAATGTGGCTCTGCTTTAACCTTTTCTTCTATTGGTTTATCAACAATACTATCTTCTTGATTCCTTGTTGTAGGTCTAGAAGATGTTGTAGTAGTTGTAGCAGCCTCTTCTTTTGGAATGTAAATGGTTTATAAAGTTAGGCACTATATTCATTTTTGGTCACTACATTAATCATATGACCGAATATGGAATGTGGGATGGCGACAACACCTAAATCATTCATAGTCCAACAGAACTATCTGCTTTACAAGTAAAAATGGCTACAAGGGAATCATTGGAAGAGAAGAAGCTGAGTATAACAATGTATGCGTCTGCACTTTACGAGAAAATAAAGCGAGCGACCATACCATTAAGAGGTGAAACCATGAGTGATTATATTCTTCTTGTATCATTTGATCTGGAAGCGGAACACGAGTCTATAATCTTAAATAAAATACTGTCTTTAGTGAAAAGCAGGCTATCATCATTACCTTGATTAACGGCGATTTCCCTGGCGATATCTGACCCCACTTCTGGCAGTACAAATCTGTCTGGTGTTCCTATGCGTTTATTGTTTTGTGGTGATGGTATGACTGTAATCGTGTATGTCGTATTGCATTCAAATAGTATTGCAAGATCCTCTAGTGCAATCCTAGTGGTTTGTAGGTCGCTATAAATCGTGTGAATTCTTACTTGAATTTACTTTTCGAATTTCTATTGAATTTACCTCTTGTTTGAGCCTTTCGCATCTGTATTCTATTACTGGTAGATTATCATTACCAATTCTGAGTAGGTTTACTACATGTTCTTCACTCATGCTTGCAGATCTAACTGACCTATACAATTTGAGAAAAGGGACAAAATCTCCTGCTGCCTTTACGTTTAATGCAACTGCGACTTGTGTTAGGATTTTACCTTAAGAAATTAGTTTGTAGGCTTGTGTTGATAGATACTTTTTGCTGCCTCCTGCTTGTTTTTATTAGAAAAATTATCATCAATATCTTGTTGTTGTTGCTCTTTTCTTTGCTGCGATTTCATTGTCATATAGGCATGAAGTATTCTTTAAAGAAAAGATTGTACGATAGAAATAATTATAAAAGATCTGTATCCTACATCTAGTAAAGACAGATTGGAGAAGTTATCTACGGTAGGAACACTGTGATACTTGAGGCTTGTACTGCTTTAGGATGCCATAAATTTACTGTATGTATAGGATGTAACAAGCAAATCGAAACCTGTCACTGCAGTAAACAGAGGCAGTATTGAAGTGGATTTGACTACGCTATCACCTATTTTCTCTGTTGCAGGTGTTTTTACTGCGGTTACATTTCCTGCAGCTAACCTACAAGACAGCCATACATAGTTGCAATAGTTGAGCAAATGCGGCTGCAGGTGGTAATGCTTCAGCAACAGGAATATTTAGAACAGTACAGCATGACTTCATATGTAAGTCGGCTCTGTTCACTTAATGATTTGTAATTCTTTATTATGAAAGCCTACGAAAAGATTTAGCCAATTCTGTACATGCTTTAGTTTACAATTCTTTTTCTGCATGGAAAGTAATCATCATCAAAGCTTTCGGTTCTATCCTTAACATACTGCATAGTCCTTTCAATAATGCTTTTCTCATAAGAGGAATGAAGATGATGGATTGTGTTCAAAAACTTACAAGCTGGTTGGTACCAGTACCACCACCGTCTCTGTTGAGATGGGAGATGTTTGCCATGAATTTTGCATAGTTTTGAAATAAACTTTTCTGCAACAAACATATTTCGTTCCAAGGATATACTAATTCCTAGAATCTCTTGTTTTGTTGGTTCTATGGCAATCCATAACCAAATATAGTTAGATCCAACCTTATGATGATGGTCTCATCAATTATATATGCCTCAATTTTCTTTCTTTTACTTGCTATTTTTTCTGGTTTGTATCCTTGTATCCAATTCCAGATAGAAACATGATTTCGTTTTATAAGGTAAGATAATCTTTCAGATGCTCTTCTTAGTGATAAACCTGAAAAATACAAGTATAAGCCGTGGCATCTATGTACTTTGAAGGTGTTCTTTTTCTGATATTCATAGTGTAAATAGAGCATCGTTAAGCTATAGATGTTCTGTTAAATGAACAGAGCCTGTAAGTCTGATTAGCTGCTGTTATTCATCTGGAAGACATGACTTTGTTGTTCTTCGATAGATGAAGGTAACAAAGGCAATGACGATGCTGATGGTTTGCTAGACGCGTAATAAGTAATAATTCTGCCTATGCAATCTCTTATTAGTCTATTGTAAAGTTTTTCCGCTTCGTCTACATCATAGATACATTAGCTTCATTTCGAAAAGTACAAAACCAAGAAAGGTAAAAACGATAAAGATAAAAGAAGCTTTCAGCGCCTTCTAAAAGCGTCTTTGTTGTTGTTGCTCTTCTCTTTCTACATGAATCCTAGCAGACGAAGTATCATGTCCAGCTCCTCTAGCTGTATCCCTTGATGCTTGCTCTAATGCTTTTGCGCTGTTAACACCTATTCTAGAAAACTCCTTTGCATTATCTCTTGCATTCTGAACAGATGTCTTGAATGCTTCTAGGTTTGCAAATATAGTGTTGTTCACTAGTCTAGTTGCAGCTACTGTATTATCTGCAAAGCTGCTAACTATCCTTGCATAGTTGTCAGCCAAATGTCTTGGAGATACCATCCAGTTTGATGTAAATACTCTGTTTGCCGCCTCTATCTGGGGGAGCCATGCTGACTGCAATGAATTTATAATCTCCTTTTGTGATTCTAGGTAGTTATCTGCTATCTCTCTAGCTGCTTGAATTGTTTGTTCTTGGTAATCGCTAACTACTTGAGTGTAACGTGGAATGTCTTTTCTTGCCTCATCTGTTGCTCTTCTAATGTTGTTCTTGGTTTCATCTAATGCTCTGTTAACAGATTGCTGTTGTTCTTGCTGCACCTGTGATGTTGTAGTAGTGGTACTTGTTGTTGATGATGATGATGGTGTTACTGTCGTTGTCTCTTCTTGTCTTTCTCTTCTTTGGTCTTTTGTTGTTGACATGAGTACCATAGGTCCTCTAAGGTATATAAATGATGGCATTTTATGGCATTAAATACCATATAAGACCACTAACTTACATAATTAAACATGGTAGGCTCTATATACACTCTACATCTTGTCAGGTGAAGGATTAGCAAAGAATGTAGACTAAGCCAGTCTTGACAATAAGAAAAAAGAAGCAGGAAAACAACTAATTAGCATTTTGTCATGTTATATTACTTACTGCTTGTAATATTACTGCTCGCCTGCGATAGCTGCATTTGTTTTTGTTATTAAAGATATATACATTGACTTAGTTTGATTTCTTTTACTTTTTTGACAAACTCATAGCCATTCATAGCTGGCATTCTAATATCAGAAATTACTATACAGTAATCTTTGAAATTTGAATAAAGTGTTCTAATGTTGCACAGAGCTCTGTAAAAGCAGATACTCTGAAACCTTGCTTTTGTAAAGAGTGCTTTATTAGATTGACAATGTCGATTTCATCATCAAGTGCCAAAATAGATGTATGATTATTACTATTACCATTGTTAGCTCTAATTTTCCTTCTGTCAATTTATTGAATATATCTGCTTGTAAAGAGTCATGCGATTCATAGTTATCTCAGATGATTTTGAGATAAACTCCAATCAGTCCTGAACAGCCCAGCCCTTATTTTAATTACCTTGATCTTTAGTTGTAACCTAATTTTGATTTTATTATTCCGGTCAACTTTTGTAATTCTATCGGCTTTCTAATAAAACAATCCACTTCTAATTTTGGAAATAATATTCCAAGGTCTTTTTGATACTCTTCATCATATGCGGTGACAAAACATACCTTGACGTTATTGTCCACATCTTTGATCCTTTGACATAATTCAAGACCATTCATACCTGGCATTCTAATGTCAAGAAGTAACAGACCATATATACCAGCTTTGTAATTTGATAATGCCAATAAAGGATTGTTGAACACATCTACAGCAAAACCAAAACGTTCTAAACTCATCTTAAATAATGTCGTAATATCTAAGTCATCATCTACTATTAGAATTCTGTTATGAGGGAGAGTTGAAGGAGAAGGAGTAGAAGTAGCTGTGTCTGTTCTTGAAGTATTACTTGATGAAGTCATGTAAGTCAGTTTTAGCATCAGGCCGGATTTGATGATTAAAGGGAGAAATAGAATGTCCTTGGCCAACATCATGTGTTTGTTTTATCAATTCCTTTTCTGTAATGATAATAACATTGATACAATATGTTTGCTTTATTTTCGAAATCTTCTTTGATTCTTTTTATACTATTGTAGTATTTAGTCGTAATGGTCTCTTGAAGTAGCACAAGTAAAAAATTATCAAAAATCAATTAAGGTTATTAAAATATTCTTAAACTTACAGATGTCGAAGTTGTTCATTTATTCAATGGCAAACTAAATGCAAAAAGAAACTTTATTATTTCTAATGTCATCATTACTACTATACTATTTTCATCAGCCCATACCTTCACTTCATGAGCTTCAATTATTCGTCTTGACAGATACGTTCCCACACTATCTAATGTCCACTAAAGCATCCAAGAACTATTCCCTATCCTGATAGATTAACACCCACTGTTAGATCATTTAGTGAAATCTAAAATTACCATATTACTATTAGTCTTAGTTGAAATTTAATTAGTTGTTTATTCTTAGATTATCTTAAATGATGATAACATAAAAACAAACTGTAGTATTAAAACAGTATAATGTTTTATTGAATTTCTATATAAGCCATATTAATTATCCATTGTAATGACATAACTAAAATATGGTTGATGTAGACAGTCATAAGTCCATATCTGAAGAAATGCCTACATCAAAGACAGAAGAATTAATTTTAAAAACAACACAATTAAAACAATCAGTGACTCTCTTTTAGTTGCAAATGAGGAACTTAAATTAAGGACAGAAAAATTAGATAACTCAAACCAGGCTTTATTTGAATCAAACCAGGAACTTGCTTTAGTGAACAAAGAACTTGCCACAACTAATAAACGATTTGCAGAAACTAACAAAAGATTTGCTGAAGTGAATAATGAACTTACATCTGCCAATAAACAACTTGGAGTAGTTAATCAAGAACTTGCTTTAGCTAATGAACAGATAAAATTACACGATGAGACGATGACAGATTTTATCAACAT
This sequence comes from uncultured Nitrososphaeraceae archaeon, assembly GCA_963825865.1. Lineage (GTDB taxonomy): Archaea > Thermoproteota > Nitrososphaeria > Nitrososphaerales > Nitrososphaeraceae > CAWGVG01. The sequence goes on from CAWGVG010000015.1 coordinate 214,104, forward strand.
AGCATCCCACGAGTTGAGATCACCTACACAATCTATTATTGGGTATTCTGAATTATTACAGTTGTCCTTTGAAGATGGTAAACAAGATGATCAAACTAAGAAGGCTTTGGAGGCAATCCTTAGAAATGCAAATAGACTTGAGAGATTGGCAAAAGATATACTTGATGTTTCCAAAATTGATAGTCATAGATTGACACTTAATAAAGAACTATTCAACTTAAATGAAAAGATAAAGTATGTAGTAGATGATATTACAAACCAAATAAAAAAAAATAGTAGCAATAATAGCGTCGATAATAATAATATACAAATAATTTTCAAATCAAAAGAATCAAATGATATCTTCGTAGACGCCGATGAAAAAAAGATATACCAAGTGATTTCAAATCTACTTGTAAATGCTGTTAAATTTACAAAAACAAGGAACAATATCTATTACAATAGGTAAAGACGGACAAAAGAGAAGTTATTGTTAAGATAAAGGACACAGGTAATGGTATACCTACTCATCTTTTACCAAAACTTTTCTCAAAATTTACTACAGATTCTCCAGAAGGTATTGGTTTAGGATTGTATATATCTAAAAGTATAGTTGAATCTCATGGTGGAAGGATGTGGGCTGAGATAATAATTTGAAAGGAGAGAAAGGATACATTTGCGTTCAGCCTCCCAAATATGAATAATTGAAAAATAATTCTATACACAAGTTATTTTGCCATTCGCTGAGACAAACCTGAACCACGAGCATTTCTTTATGAGAAGACTGCCGTTTCTGTAGGAAGTCTGAAATGCTGATCGGGCCTTGAACATTATAGACTCCACTTACGACCTTCAGCTTCCATAATAATTTTTTATTAACATGTCCTTCACATCTATTTAATGTATTCTTACGAAAACAATAAACTTTTAATCCACTAACGCTACAAGAAAAGGTTGCGGTTAGTTCTCCTCCAACGTGATCTTAAGAATTCAATCACACCTATTATTAGTAGGCGATTGTATAAAGCATGAATTAGATAATATACTTGAATGTGACCTTAGAATACAAATAATATATTCTTTATTATATCTTGATTGGTATTTAGAGGATTCTATTGGGTATAGGCCTATCTTTGTGTCATGTTAATCCATATATACAATAGAGGTCTCAAAAAAGCCTATGCAGGCTTTTATATATTAATAATGCTTATTTGACTATATTCAAGTTGAGGCGTTTTGTCCTACCGTAGTATGTAATAGTTGCTTTTAGATTTGTATGTGCGGGATAGTTAGTTTTTTGATATCAATAGATTCATCTTTTCCCTGTTTCCAGCGTTCTTTATTCTGTGCCTAATTTAGGTGAGTCCTTTGGAAGGCATTCAACGGAGTCGACATCATTATTTCTTTCTAGAGACAAAATCATTAAACCATTCTACGCAAATAGCAGTATAGATAATGGCTAGATATTGAGTTAAGTAGGACTTAT
>CAWGVG010000016.1:0-27213 GCA_963825865.1 uncultured Nitrososphaeraceae archaeon
ACTAATCCATTTAGTATACTTAATAGATGGGGGATTCTAAATAAAGGATGATTACTATTATGGGTCTACTACCATCAACGCCAAAGCCATTGACACTACAAATACAAATGATGACGTTGTTACCAAGTTAGAATTGGAAAGATACCAAGTAGAAGATAATCCTTATACATTTCTCTCAACAATCCCAAAATATCAACACCTGAGCCCAACCAACCAAGGAACGCGAAAGTGATTGCAGCTGGCAGAAGTGTATCTATTTTTGTTTCTAATGCGACTTTCTGTAATACGAGTGAAATAAAGAACCCTCCGGCAACACCTATACCTAAAAGTGCTCCTGATAATGCCAAGATAATTCTGAATTGTTTTGGATATAATATGTTGTAAACTTTTTTCTCGAATAGATAAACCAGTTAGTATGAAGAGTATTATTATTTGCGATATAATTTTAGCATAATAAAAATTAAGGAAAACAAAAAACTAATTGGCATTAGCAATATTCTTAATCTATTATGGGCGGGTGGATATCGTAGGTAGTAGTTTTGCTCCCTGGCTGACCGTGGCGTATTACGTCTAATACATTTTTGTCGTTTGAAAGCCAGTACGGTACGGTTTTTGCGTCTTTAGGACCGCGTTCCCATATGGAGATTTCAGACGGATGGTTTGGATTTGTAATGTCATAGCATTCAAAAAAGTATCGTTCTGAGAACCTACCTTGGATTACCTCATTTGTTATAAAGTCTTTTTACGGTACTTGTTCTTTATTGAATCGCCCTGTGAAGCTAAGACGTTTCTGCTCCAAGTCATGCACGAATTTGATAAACTTTCCTCTTTACCGCTATTGGCGTTTGTGGCTTGTTGTTGCTGTTGCTTGTTATAAATCTCCTGCAGGGATTCCTGAATTTTTCCTTTGGTTTCTAAATCAAAGGGAACTTGTTGTTGATAATTTGTTGTTTCCATTTTACTTTTTTACTTTTTTATGTTTTGTTTTCTTTTCCATCGGTACTACTTTCCTTTGAGATAGAAAGCACTCAAGCATACAAACAGCAATGATAGCTATAAACGTTTCTGTCTGTTGCTATGTATATATGAAAAAATTGGGCCGTTCATAGATGATATGTTTTAGATGTAAATGCATGGTTATTGTTCTTAATAGAGAAAATCCTCAAATGTTATCAATTATGTGTATTCTAAGATGAGATCCTTACAAATATCGGCTAGAAAACTTATGCTAATTGGGTTCGTACTTTTATAATAATCATCTAAATTACATCATAATGTTTGTAAATGATGTAATCTTAACCACTAATTCATCATCTATATTATCGAAATTCTGCTGGTTTTGTGAAACCATATTCTATTAATAGAGTCATAGTATTATAAATGTTACCAGTATTATATATCATACTTAATATCCTTTAATATGCAGAGACGCCATTGGTTTAAAAACACATGATGTTTTGAATGCAATTAGCATCTGGTTGAATAAATGTAGGCAATTAAGACAGCTAGATTCTAACCTTGGTTCCATAACAAAATACATGTTAAAAGAGTCAAAGAAATATTAGAAATGGCCGTAGACCGCTCAAGTTTGAGACATTGAAGCTGAAAAACAAGATACTATATGAAATATTAAGACAACAGGATTGTTAAAGGAAAATCTGTGATATGAGTAGGCTACCTTTGAGTTTGAGTATAATAGCACCAAATCACTAGTGATATGATTTAACATGTCTCATCCGTCAGGGTTGTTTTTCTGGTAGCTTGACAATGTGGAATATTATACATATTATATATGTCGGTTGTCTTGGTAATGACGACGACAGATATACTTATGAAAGCATAAATAAGTCACAATGCAACTGGACCTAATGAAAAATGCATTAACAAATGTAGCTTTAGTTTTAATAATAATATCAATTTTGTCTGGCACGTCACTAGTATCAGCTCCAGCTGTTTCTAGTAATTTTTCAACAGCCACACCTATCAAACACCTTGTTATTATATTTCAAGAAAATGTTTCGTTCGATCACTATTTTGCTACTTATCCTAATGCTACAAATCCATCTGGCGAACCCCCTTTTCATGCATCTCCAAATACACCATCAGTTAATGGCTTAACCGGGGCACTATTGACTAATAATACAAACGTCAAACACTCCAGCCATTTCGTTTCGACCGCTCACAAAATGCAACTTGCGATATGAATCACGGTTACACAGCAGGAGCAGAATGCAACTAATGGTGGTCTTTTGGACAAGATTCGTAAATTAATACATCTCCAAATAAAGCATTGTTAGATAATTCGCCAATAGGACTAAGTTAGTCAATGGGTTATTATGATGGCAACACTGTGACCGCATTATGGAATTATGCTCAGCATTTTGCAATGAGCGACAACTTTTTCAGCACTACATTTGGTCCATCCACTCCAGGACATCTTAACCTTATTTCAGGCCAAACCCATGGGCCAATGCCAGCCAATATCAAGGGAGTTGTTAATGGCACGGTAATTGCTAATCCGGACCCTGCTGTACGATAATTGCTCAGATCCTGCTAGACTCTTGATAAATATGTCAGGAGCGAACATAGGAGACCTTTTGAACTCCAAAGGTGTTACATGGGGTTGGTTCGCAGATGGATTTAGACTCCCAAATAAAACATCCTCATCGTCATCATCAGATATTAAGGTAAGTTGTGATAGCCGACCAGAACATTTGGGTAGTGACGGAAAAGTGTCGAAAGACTATTATCCAGATGAGAACCATTTCAATACTACAAGTCAACAGCCAATCCTCTGCATCTGTCTCCTACCTCAAATTCAACTATCGGTCATAATAGCGATCAAGCCAATCATCAATATGATTTATTGATTTTTGGACTGCCGCTGACTCTGGTAATTTACCGTCTGTCAGTTTCATCAAGGCTGCCAACTATCAACAGGGACATCCAGAACTATCAGATCCATTGAAAGAACAAACCTTTTTGGTAAACACACTGAATCATTTGCAAGAACACCGCAATGGAATAGTCCTGCAGTCATAATAACGTATGATGATTCAGATGGATGGTATGATCATGTCATGCCTCCTATAGTTAGTCAATCTAATGACCCTAAGTACGATAGACTATTAGGTAAGGACGGACTTTGTGGCCGGGCTCCCGCAGGCGCTTATCAAGATCGTTGTGGCTATGGGCCCCGTCTTCCTTTCTTGATAATATCTCCATATGCAAAGGTAAACTATGTAGATCATTCAGTTACTGACCAGACATCGATAATACGTTTTATTGAAGATAATTGGAATCTAGGACGTATAGGAAATCAGTCCTTTGATGTTAAAGCTGGATCAATTCTAAACATGTTTAATTCTACCACAAACCATCATGCAGCAGCAAAGTTATTCCTTGACAATTCGACAGGGTTAGAAAAATGAACTTTCAGAGTTTGTATAAAAGCCTTATAATAAAATACACAAGAGTACATCCTTTTACTGTTTTCTGAAATCCCTGTTTTATTGTTATTTGGTGAAGTTGGTGTCTTTTCACTTATACGTTGACTTTAATTTCACTCTTATTTTGTTTTAATAACATTTGACTCACTCTCGAGAGAGACAAGTGGGTAGTCCTTTTTCAATTAAATATGGAGGTAAAGAGATAGGTGATAGTGCAGATGCTTTTGCACAGGTTGTTGCCAGTACAGTTAAGATTGCCGAGGCAATATCTGTATCTGCAGGACTGGAAGCTTCCTTCAAAGAAGAGAACAAGACTGGAAGCGAGCAACGTTTAATTTCCCAACAGGAGCTCAAACAAATTGACCGGCAGAAATTCATGAGAAAAATATTGAACAAACAGACGAATTAGATAACTTCTACAAAGATAAATTCACAAAGCTGGAATCTACGATTATCTTTCTGAATTCCATCACATCATATTTGAATAAACCTAATAAATAATCTGTATGTTTGAAAAAGTAATAAATAACTTAAGCTATTCGTAGTTATAAAATCAATGAATTTGACTCTATCCGTTTTCATATGTAGATACAAGATATATATCCTCAACCAATTGCAGACATGTTTTCTAACACATCCGTGGCTTTTGCATGGAATAAAAAGACGATTGCAAGAAGGAATAAAACAGAAAGAAGAACTGTTCTCCTTCAGAATATTCATAAGAGTAAAACACTACATATCGTGCTTGAGGAAGAGGTTGGCACACAGAAATTATATAATTCATTGGTACACCACCCCATTCTCCTATGGCAGTCCACTTTGAAGATGTTCTGCTGCTTCTTTTGAATCTGACCATTAAAGGAAGTAGCGGCGTCTTTAGCTATACATTTATCGTGAAGTGAACAGAGCCACCATGCTTTTCTAAAGTTTTATAAACTCCACATTCATACGCGCCTAGGGAACCACCTCCCTGCATTATCAAGACAGTTTCATGCTGTCCTTTTTGTATGTCTCTTATTTGTATCCTGTCCAAGTTGGTTATAAGAAATAATTCATTATCTGTCTAATAAAAGTAAGAACATTATGTTGTTGATTGATTTCTCTTGGATATCAAAAGAGGATTATGCAATTAACAGTCACATCAAGCTACAACAACTTTTTTACCAACTGTGATGCTGCAATATTAACTGGCTCCCACACAGGAGAAGCTGGTGGGACATAGCATGCATCATAATTTGCTAAATCTCTGATATCTGCTTTGAGCAAGAGAGCTAATGCAATTAAATCAATCCTTTCCTTTACTGCTTCCCCTCCAACAATCTGCGAGCCCAATACTCTTCCACTCCTTCTATCAGCAACAATCTTTATCCATATCGGCTTACTACCTGGGTAGTAACCGGCTCTTGTTATACTTTCTATTTCTTCCTCAATAGGATCAAAACCATACTTTAAAGCTTCTTCTCTAGTTAATCCTGTTTTGCCAATAAATAAGTCAAATACTTTGGTTATAGCGCTGCCTGCAATTCCTATAAATTTTGCATTTCCACCAGCGAGCGTTCTCACCTGCAACTCGTCCTTGCTTATTTGCTGTTGTTCCTAAAGGTAGATATGTATCCTTGTTTGTAATGTAGCTTCTAGCAGTAGCACAATCGCCTGCTGCAAATATATCTGGTATATTGGTTCTCATATGATCGTCTACCTTAATAGCATTGGCATATCCTAGCTCTATACCAGCATCTCTAGCTATTTCAGAATTAGGTCTTACACCAGTTCCAAGAACTACGAAATCAGCATCAATCTGACGTTTAGTAGCAATAGTATTAGTATTGGTGGTAGTGGTGGTAGTAGTCTTTACACCCTTGACCTGTCTCTCTATACCACTACCAAGAATTTCTTCAACTCGCTCACCTAGTATAACTTTCACTCCATTGGCTTCTAACTCTCTTTGTACAATCTTGGCCATATTTGGGTCAAGAATGAGAGGAAGAATATGGTCACTCATCTCTACTACCGTTACGTCCATTACTGTTCTTGTGGTGTATCGTTTCTTAAAAGCCTCTGCCATCTCAAGACCAATAAGGCCTGCACCCGCAATTAAACAGGAACGAGCATTTTTTGTAGAATCGTTAATTCTAACTCCATCTCCGTAATTTCTTATCAAAAATACGCCTTCGAACTGATTAACACCTTTGATATTGGGAACTAATGCTCTTGCACCCGTTGCTATCACCAAAGAGTCATATTCAAAAATCGTTTCTCTGCCAGTTTGCAGATCTGTTGCATATACTTCTTTTTTTATTCTATCTATTTTGTGTGCACGTGTGTTTACGATTACATCTATATGATATTCATTTTTGAAAATATCTGGAGGTCTTTCTATTAGTTCTTCAAAATTATTTATGATACCTTCTATGACATAAGGCATTCCACACGCACCATAAGAAACCACACTTTCATCTTGAATTATCTTTACATCAGCATCAGGATCAATCCTTTTAGCTTTTGATGCAGCACTAGAACCTGCAGCAACACCACCAATAATCAGTATTCTCTTATTATTATTCTTCTTCGTCGTCGTCTGCATCGCAGTTTAGATGATTTCTTATTATATAAGTAATATTTATCAGGTATGCTTTCAGGATATAAATTTTAATTAGAGCTTCTTTTCAAGAGGATGGGCTAAAGTATATTCAGTAGTATATTTGCTGTTGAATGAAAGTGGCAAAATAAAAAAGTAGTTTTAAGAAGTTAAGATATTTAAGATGCTACCCAGCAATAGCAAGTTGAGACATATATGAGTTCGTCGGAAGATCGTGACATAGAGCCATTTGATTGGTTCAATAGATTCTTTGGCGGTGGTAGAAGAAGTGGCGGAAGAGGAGGAGGATTTTTTGGTTTTCCTGATATTTTCAGGGGATTTGATGATATGAGAAAAGAAATGGAAAGACAATTTGAACAACAGTTTAAGGATATAGAGAGTAAAGCACCAAAAGACCTCGTAAAAGAATATGAAACATCTACTGGGTGTAAGGTAAGAGAATATGGGCCATTTGTTTATGGTTATTCTATGACAATAGGTCCTGATGGTAGACCAAAAGTAAGAGAATTTGGCAATGTTAAATCACCATTTAGTAGCAAAGGCTTTTTCACTAGGCCACTTGTATCATCTGAACGGGAACCTTTAGCAGACGTAACAACTACAGATAAGGAGGTAAAAGTGGTAGTAGAAATGCCAGGTGTTAGCAAAGAGAATATCAAGGTAAACGTCTATGATAATTCATTAGAAGTAACAACTACTGGCACAGATAGAAAATATCATGAAGTTATTGAAATACCTCCTGAAACAGATATTGAAACAGTCACGTCAACCTATAAAAATGGTATACTTGAAATAGCATTCAAGAAAAAAGAACAGACAAAACCAAAGGGAAAGCAGATAAAGATAGAATAAAGTCATTTTCTTTCTCATTAAGATTTACAGTTTTTGAGTTTATATTCAGTATAATATGTATTCAAACAAGCAGACCACTACCAAACCTAATGATGCTGTCAATGAGGTTAGTTTATTCCTAAAAGAGCGGATTAGAAAATATCTAAATCAGAATGATTATTATCCTGGTTATACGGCGGTACTAGCAAAGCCTTTCAGAGATATAAGACATATAAATTACTATAATTTTACAGGTATAATCCGAGATGTCTATAATTATTTGTATCAATTTGAAGATGAAGGGGCATTAATATCAGATTTTATATACTGTCAGCAGCCCATAGATGATAGAAATATACTCACTTGGGAAGATGCTCATATTTTAATAGAAAGTGATAGAATATCAGATACAAGTCCAGAAAAATTAAAAAGACTTTTAAATACAATTATAACTGACGAGGAAATAAAGCTAAAATTTGTGGATCTCAAAAATAAGCGTAAAAAGATAGATAATGAATTAAAGAATTTTTGTAACCTCGTCAAGAATCTATCTGACAATATAGATCTGGGTCACATTATCAAAGGTACTTGCGATATAGGATATTCGTCATTTACCCTTAGACAGATAGTGATAGTAGTTATCGTCGCCCATACATTTATTCATCTCTTGTTCCGATAACAGTTCTAAAAAGAAACTCTTTAATTATAAGATAGATGAGCTAAGCTTTAAAGTTTTCGAATTGTTAGCGAAGAAAGGTTATCCCTCACTTTAAGATACTACTTACCTAAAGATCAATTTTACTTTCTATATCTCGATGCTATTTTACTAGCCGCAATAACAATAAAAGCCTCACTAGAATATTTAACAAAAAGGAAACAAGATGCCTACTGACAATCTTTTCACCCCTGAGGTTATAGGAGGTCATTATTGCAATATTAGTTCCCTTCGGAACTGCTGTTTTTGCATTAGGAGTACTACATAATTAAATTAAGACACTTGAAACAGATGTTAGAGATCTAAAAGCTCGACTGTATGATTTATCGACAAAGTTTGAAGCAGATTTATTAGCAAGGAAAGCACAAGAAGAACGTAAAAGGATCAAAAGGGTAGGAGAAGAAACAAGATAATGAGTTCTATTCCTATGGATTACAGTCGTGAAAAACTGGACATATTATTGAAGAGGTTAGAGCTTCATATGTTGACTAAAGATGAAGCTCATGAGTTAATGCCTTTACTGGAAGAGGAACGGAATAATGCTAAAAGAGACGGCAATGTAGAATACGAGAGAGTTTTAAGTGGTTTGTTAAATATATTAGATATGTATATTGCAAATAAAGTCAATCTCTATGACAGTAATATTGACATACTAGACAGACTAAGTGCCATGAATCTTTCAAATCTATAAAAATATATACACAGAATGTAGTCGGAAATTTGTTTTGCATCTCTTTTGTCTATTTTTCGATCTTTGCTCAGTATTGATATCTATTTATTTAAATCAAGGTTCGCATGCGACAAAACCATAGAACTTGGACGGATGGTTATTCTGAATTTGTTCTTAAGGGCTCAGAAGAAAAATCATAGGCCCGGCGAAATTTGAAACTGTCAAGAATTCTTTTAAGCAATTGAGACTAACATTTACTAACAAGTTTAAACTTATGCTGGAACAATTGGGAATTGATTATTCTAATGTATAACTAAAACCGAACAAATTGTTTCAATCTGAAAATATATAACGCATAGGTGTTATCTAGCCGGTATTCTTTAAAACAATTCCGTGAGATATTAACAACATTTGGTTGCTCTGGACGATATCAGGTAAAATATTTCTATAGCCTTGAATACTCAATAACTAGTAGTTTGACTAGCATATACAATATATCGCATCTCAAGAAATTCAAGAATACCACTGTTTCTTCGAAAGAGCGACCTTGGTAGATTTCTATCAATGTCTCAAATCCAGCGAACATCTAGGTTAGCACTTGGGGTCTTGTACTCCGTTACTAGCATCTACCCAACCATCATTATATCCATTTACATATTAGATGTATTGCGTAATTACTAAAGGAAATCTCTTTATGATGGTTCGTTATAGTCCTGTTCTGTTAGAGTAACGTCCTATTAGTTCGCATCATTATTCTGAAATTTACCAATCCTGAAACAATGTCAGAAGCATGATCATATCTTCCAAGCTTGTTTCTAAATTTAGTACCCATTATTCCAAACTTTTTAATTCTGCTTACAGTATGCTCGACTATTATCCTTAATTTGGAATGCTTTCTGTTATGTCTCTTTTCCTCATCTGAGAGTTCACTTTTCCTTTTTTTTCTAAATGGCAGTACAGGCTTTACAGTGGGAAAGTCATTATGAACGCCCAAGTAACCAAGGTCAAACACATTTTCAACTTGAACTGGAGTTGTAGGATGTTTATTTTTGAAAACTTCATAATCATGTATTCTTCCCCAATCATGACCTGTCTTGTGTAGTATAGTACCCTCATTGTTTACCATATACTGTGTCTTGATAGTGTGTTTCTTCTTTTTGCCAGAATAGTAGCTTTTTCTCTTTCTCTTGTTCTTTGGTCTTGGTATCTCCTGTTCGGAACAGTCTATGAAAGCCTTGAAACCTGGAAAGTAATCTTCAACTTCATCTATAGTCCTAAGCCTTCTTGTACGTTTATACAACTTCTTTGGCAATGGGATACACAGTTTGATAAGTGGTTCAAGCATAGATATATCTCTGCAAACATTGCTCTGATTAAGATCAAATAGAAATTCTGAAAGTGTGTATGTAATGTACAGTCTGTAATAGACTAAAAGCATCAAGAATCTTTCTTTGGCTTTCAGTTTGAATGGTCTACCAGCACCAACATCTCTTTCTCTTTTCCTATTGGAAAGACGCTTTCTTTCATGTTCATCATATTTTGATTCTATTTCTTTGGCAATAATATCAAATTCTGATACAACCAGTCCAGTAAACGATTTGAATAACAACGGTCTTCTTGATAATCGAGCGTAAGACATCAACGGAGTATCAAATATGTGCAGATCAATGGAGAATAAAGCTCTAAGCTTTCAATTACGCAAGAGGTCTATTGCTTATTGTATTCTGCGCTATGTCTATTGCCAGGGTCACTATCAAAGCCTGTATGTTTTGAGAAGTGAACATGTGCATCTACATACCCCTGATCATAACCGTTATCTCCTTCAGTACCTTCCAATCCTGCGCAAGCCGAATTCGTTGGCTCTTCTCTAAATCCTAGTGCTTTTCCAGTCTTGAGTTCTTTCGCTTCCACTTGGATACAGGCAAAAGGAATGCTGCAACATACTACCAATATATGTAGCAGTACAAATAGTTTCATATCGGACTGTAAAAAGAATACTTACAAATATAATTCATGTTCTATTAGTACTATTATGGAAAGCTCGTTTTGCGAAATCTGAAAAGCAGCTAAATCGAATTGACGTTCCAAAAGAATTGGAAAAGTTGTTTTGTATAGCTAATAGCGATAGAAACATCATTAGGTTATCAATATATTACATTTATTTTTAAACTTGTTTTTTGCTAATTTCTTTATCATTTGATTTTTTGTAAGGACCAAAAACATGTACAAAACAGTAAAAAGAGATAGATATATGTATATCCATAGGATCTGCTATATAGCACATCCAATATTAGAAACTAACCGAGTGAACGGCTCTGTCGATTTGAATTTAACGTTCCATGGTCCTAGAAGACATCATTTGCATTCTTCTTCCTGATATTGCAAGGACAATTATCTCTATCCCTATTATTAAAAGTGCTATTCCTAAGATGAGGGACACAAGAACTGCGCCATACAACGGAGACGCCATTATCAATATGGACAATGCAATAGCTATAACTCCTGCACCGATGCCAAACCCTCTTGCCCAGCCTGGACTTTCTTTGTTTCCTACTCCATATACGACGTGAGCAATACCATTAAACAATAGAGCGATTGCCAATAAAGTTATTACGAACACAGTTGTGCCTATAGGAAATGCCAAAGCTATTAAGGCCAAGATAATAGCTAGGACCCCAAGTCCCACACTACCCCAGCGTGATTTATTCGCAACAAATATTCCACTTAGAATTTTCTCGACTCCAACAAATAGCAATATTATCGCAATTATGATTATAATCGACACAACTGTTATTCCTGGATGTATTAAAACTAGTATTGATAATATGATGACTATCGCACCCAGGCCAACCTGCGCACCACGCATCCATCTAGGAGATTTTGATTCACTCAATACAATATTAAAGAATATATATGTATATTTATGATTAATAATACATGATTAGCTATTCTTATTACTTAACAACAAACTAATTTTGATATTTGCTTTTATTTTCTAGATTAGCAGAGCAAGATACTTGACGTTTGTTTAGCTTTCACAACATGTGATGGGCATAGTAATTGTTGGAGTAACTAAGTATACTAAGCTTTTACAAATTCGTCTGTGAGTATATGCATATGTGTTTAACCTATAACGTCGTCGTATATGCCTATAAGATGAGAGTTGCCTAATCTATGATTTCCATCTGAAACTATTTTTTTTATATTGTATTAGATAGATAAAGTGCATGATTCCACAAGGACAAGAACAAGAACAAAAGTTACCTCCTTTTATGTTTGTAAGAGAAATATCTAAAATATCAAATGAGAAATACTATATCAACATACCAAAAGCAATGTGGCCGGACGTACAACCGTATCAACAAATCAAACAGCTGAAAATAATAATTGGAGACTAACATTGATACAGCATATTCACTTCAGTTCTTCTAAAGAATCTCACTTCTTATACAAGCAGCTGCTAACTCTGATTGCTTTTTACGAGTGAAAAGACCGTCTGGTCTTAAGCCTTGTTCTCTTGTGCTGGACTTGACCTTAAATGAGTTTTGTTGTTCTTCATTATATACCGGAAGCAATGGTAACTATGATGGTTTGCTTAAATGATAGTCAACAGTAAAAGTTTTGTTTATCTTTTATTAGTTGATTGAATAGTTTTCCACTTTTCTATACTATCACAGCAATTCTTGAATAATGTATGTATTCAAGCACGAACCCATAAATTTATTGTAGTCCTGATTTTTACCTGTCGATTTGAGCATTGATGATGTGAGTAACGGCTGATAGAGAGAGTGTTCAATCATTGGTCATATGATTTCTCCATCAATTATCTGTCTGTCTTCTATTACCGAGTGGATTATGAAAGATCATTTATAATCTTCATTCCTTCCTCAGCACCAAATGCTCTCAAGGTTTTGGTTTTCACGTTTCCAGCCGACCCAACTTTTAGCATCAGAGACATTACTATTTCATCATTTGGAGCTTCTATAATTATTACGACATCGTATTCTCCAAAAGTATAGTAACCTTCAATCAATTTTCCACCTGCTTTTTCAAGTGATGCTTTAAAGGAATTGTAGCGGTCTGAAGATTCTTTGATTTTACTAATGCCTTGCTCCGTCCAATTTATGAGTAATATATATTGAGACAAATGTAACAGGTAGGTAAATAGGCTATTAGTTATGTCTCATCATATAATCCTTTGGAACAAATTATACCTTAAGATGGTTAAATGCTCCATTGAACGTTGGACTTACTGCTTAATGCCAGCCAACAACCCAAGTTAGAACAAACCATCTTTTTATGTAATGACGTTGAAGAGATACAGATATGGCATTGTATCTAGTCAGAGCAAAGCCAAGAAATGAACTTGCAGGTCTTCGCAAAGAACTGGACTCTGGCAAAATATCAAAACTTAGGCCATTTGGAGAAACATCCAAGCACAGCTTGGAGAATGCAAGAATCGATAACGAAGATGGCTATGCGTTATGGGTAGAGGAGGATTATTGTTCTCCACCATTAGCCATGGAAAGAGAAAGCGTGTTGGATCGATACTTTAACGATATTACAGTAGAGCACGTTGAATCCGAACAAGAAGGATTGAGTAGAATTAACAACATGCCTCGGATTTGGAGAAGAGAATAACACAAAATATGGCAAAGGCTTCCTTCAACAATAAATCATGACTTAAGTGATGATATAATAATAGTATCTCATGTTTTCTACAATAATATCTATGAGTTTCTGATTGATAATATGTCTAATGTGTCCTGTCGGCGATAGCGAAAATGGGTTATTGCAGGAGGACGATCAAAGAAAAAGAAAGCGTTTCATGCGCTATATAGCGCATAGTATTATGGATATACTTTCATCTGCTATATACAATATTTCTGCAGCTGCATTTCCTTCACGTCTTATTGTCTTCGCTTGTTTTATTCCCGAATTTTCAGCCTGAGATTTATAATCATCAAGTAGCTGTACAGTTACAGCTGTTCCACCTTCCTCTGCTATTCGCTTAGCAATTTCTCCAAATTCTTGCTTTATCTTACTTGGTATTCTTTCAAATGCGTCAAATATGTTTACAATAATTAGAGCAGCATCACATTGTTTGGCCAAAAAGGTATCAAATGTATATCTTGCTCTTATACCAGCTATTGGATACATTCAATCAACTTTTCTATATGCGAGCCTTGTGTTATATCTCCATGATCTCTTATAGATCTTTTTTACCCGTGAGTCACATTTCGATGCTTTATTCTTGTCAAGTTATCAAGAATAGCCATAATCCAAATGTCTCAATAAAAATATATTTCAATTTAAATTGAAAATCAAGGTTAATCCAATATGATATTAGGACGAAGCGGAGGTCCTATTGGGAATGCTTACATAAGTCCAAAAAATCCTAAATTTATGCAAATGGCCAGCATAATATTCCAATATATTATCACTTTCCTGGTGGGAATCTATATTTCCATTATACTCTATGAGGCGGTTAGAAAAACAACATCAACTTAAAAAATCTTTTTTATGGCTTCTTTGGCTATATTAATGCAGTGTTAGTAGTTAAAAGTCCGCTTAGAAGTTACAATGTCATCATGTAAGAATTGTCGAAAGTGGATTTGAGGATTAAATCTATTTGATGGATGGATAAATATAATTATTAAAACATGCGTTGGCGTATTTGAAAATAGAGATTATCATTGATTTTTTTGCACTGCTACTCTTATCATCTATGAAATAACACAGCTGTCGGTTTCTTTATCGGTTTTTTGATGCGCTATATAGCGCATAATGACAGAAGATTATGTTAAATACAATACATACGGAAGCATATTCAGATGCATTAGATGAGACTAGTAATAGTATTTTTAAACTTATATTTTCTTAACTTATCATTTGATTTCTCATAAGGAGTATTTTATGTACAAAAAGACAACGGTATCAATGCAGCATATTTGTTAAAATTTATAATATTCTTTTCCTGCCAGAGAAGTACCACCTATATCTTTTAAGTACCTCATTTTGATTAATTTCTTGAGTTTGCTGGCGGAATAACCATAAAGATCTAATCCTCCTACCCTTGATACGGCAAAGTCTGATCCAATAGAAATAGCAAAAGTGGAGCCAGGTTTATCAGGCTTATATTCCTGTAACTTTTTTTTCGTCTCTCCTCCTTTCATTATAGCATAGATATTTTGTGCCAACTCTCCCATGTTGTTCAGCAAAGTATGCATTTGTTGGTAAGGGTTGACTTTTATCGTCAAGTATTAAAGCAGAATCTCCAAGCACAAAAACACTATCCTCTTGTCCTTCCGCCTGCAGATATTTATTGACAATAACTCTTCCTTTTTCACCGGTTTTCAATCCAATATTTTTTAAGAGAGGAGATGCCGTGACACCGCCCGTCCAAATAAACATAGTATGTGTAATCTCCCTTCCATCCTTGAGATGTATTGAATGCCGTTTGACTTGCAAAACATAGCATTCAGGACATAAAAATAGTTTAACTCCCAAACTCCCGAGGTATGTTTTTACCCAGTTTACAGTAGAGTCTGGAAAACCCGATAATAGACTTGGGGACACTAATGTGACGTTAACATGACTCACCTTAAAATTGCATTGTCGTTGTTGTATGTTTAGCACAGATGCTATCTCGCCAGCAAGCTCTACACCTGTAGTTCCTCCACCTGCTATTACTATATTGCCATTTAGATTTACGTCTGATATCCTTCGGGCTATTTTTTCTGCATCTTGTATAGTATTGAATAGGAATGCGTACTCCCTTAATCCTGCGATATTGGGTAAAAAAGGCTGGCTACCTAAAGATATGACTAGAAAATCGTATCTTAATTCAGAAGATTTTCCTTCTCCTTCAGTAATGAAGACTGTCTTGCTATTTAGATCAATATTGCTTATTGTTGCTTGGATAAAGTCTATTTTCTTATTACGGACAATATCTTTGTAGTCAATGATAGAAAATCCACGTTTTGATATTATTTCTGGTAAACTTGGAAGTAAAGTATGATATCCTTTTTTATCTATTAGTAGAATTTTTGAATCGGAGTCTTTAAGCAGGTGATGCTCCAACACAAGAGCAGCTTGAATTCCTGCATAACCTCCACCAGCAACTAAAACTTGTTTTGGACGATCTTTATACAATTGCCATAATATTACAAATAACCACAGTTAACAACCTTCTTCCCTCAGTCAAACTCGTCTGAATCGTGTAACACTTTACTACAAGCCTTGTCCTATGTTCAAATAAACATAAATAGACTTTACTTTTACTACCAGCTTGCATTGCAATTGACAGTGTTCTTCCTATTCTTCAATCACACTTAAGATAGTATTGTTTAACAAATCTTTTTAAAAATAGTCTATGAGAGCAATATCATGAAAGTAGGTATTGTTTTACCACAAACAGGACAGCAGGCTACAAAAGACAATGTAGTTGAATTAGCACAGAAATCCGAAAAAGAAGGTTTTGATTCTTTATGGGTTTTCGACAGACTTCTTTGGCCTTTGGAGCCACAGACACCATATAGAGGAATGGCAGATGGAAGTTTACCAGATGATATGCAAAATGTATTTGATCCCTTAGGTACACTTACTTTTGTAGCTGCGAATACAGAAAAAATTGCATTAGGAACATGTGTTATAGATATGTTATTTCACAATCCTGTAATACTCGCAAGGAGATTTGCAACACTTGATGTTTTATCAGAAGGAAGAGTTATCTGTGGCCTTGGTATTGGTTGGTCAAAAGACGAGTAACAAGGCTTCCAACGTCCCATTTGAACACAGCGGTAAAAGGGCAAATGAATTTGTCCAGGCACTTAAAAAGATATGGGCAGATGATATCGTTGAGTTCAAAGGAGAATTTTATAATATCCCACCTTCTAAAATAGGACCTAAGCCTATTCAGAAACCATCTATTCCAATCTACCTTGGAGGTTATAACCCAAAGACATTTTCAAGAATTGTAAAGTATGATGCTAATGGATGGTTGGCGTCTATGTCTGGTGCTGTATCTTTGGGAAGTCTGGAGAATAACATAAAGATATTAAAAGATAAGGCAGCTAACGCAAACAAAAATCCAAATGATTTTAGAATTGTTGTGTTATTATATCCAGGAAGATATTCAAATTCCAATAAAGAAAAAGTAAAAGAAAGTAATAGCAGGATTCCCTTCACCGGCACCATCGATGAAATGGGTAGTGATCTACAGAAAATCAAAGAGATGGGAGTAGTAGATCATGTAATTTTTAGCTATAATTTCTCATCTGAAGGCAGAGATATAGAGAAGATGATTCAGACAACAAAACAGCTTTCAAAATTTGCAACATAAGAGAAGAAAAATTTTAGATCAACCATATCGAATTACGATTGAAAATAGTTTGAAAAATGATGCGTTATATAGCTATTATCTAGACCCTTGTAGAATAGACCCAAGTCACGCATTCAAATATTAGAAACTGACGGAGTGAACTGTTAGTTTGATGTGTGTTATAGGTCGGGTTTATAGATTTCAATAAACCCGATAATGATGATAATTCGTCATTGTCGTCATCCTGTATGTGTATCTGCCGTAAGGAGGAAGACAATACATGAACAAGAAAAAAAGTTTAGAGATTTATTTCACTGTCAAATGATATGTTACATCGTAAGCGAAATTTCTGGGTAGTATTGGGACAGCATAGATGGAGGATGAATTACAAAGAAGGGTAATGAAGTTGGCAAAGGAACAGCACGACGTTTTAACACAGCAAACAGGAGTCGAGCCATCGCTTAATGAAGCTGAGGTAAAACAATATTTGTATGAAACGATACAAGAAATTAAGAAGAGATCAATAAGACATTGACTGTTTGTGTGAATTAATACATTAGACTATACTAAAATATTATGAAATATCTTATCATTTGATTTTGATAAGGACGTATTCAATGTACAAGGTATCATGACGATATCAGACAAAATATTTTGATAGCAGACTTTTGATAACAGAAAATGAGATAGATATATTTATATCCAGCCAGAAACTTAGAGCCCATCATTTTGTGGAAAATTGTTGATTGTTCTTTAGCATCTTCGTGATCGTCATGTTTTAATGATATAATAAATGTAGAAGTAAGAAATAACCTACCTAATGGAGCTCATTTCTTTCATTTCAATCCCACCTGAAAGTCAGCTATATGTCAAACACCATTACGAATAGTATCTATCAGCGTTCTTGTATATTACCATAACTACTGCTGACTGTTGGCCATTCATTAGATTTCATAGAAGAAATACAAAAGGTCATTATTAGTATAATTATTTGTATACAAAAGAGGAACTAAAACCACGGAAGCCTTCCAAAAGCATCTTCTTCCATTTAAAAATGCTTTCAATTAAGCACTTAGGTGGTAGTTGTTATAATGGTATCATGGATACATATAATTTGCGCCTTTTCTTGTTTTGCGATTTTTGTTGCGTATTTTGAAGCCTTTATGGATGCATTGGAGCCGTCTATTGGTAGTAATATCTTTTAATTGGTATCTCATATTCGCTTTCAGAATTCTTCTTTAAGATATCCATTCATATCGTCACCACTACTACTATCTAAAAATACATAAGATTTCTTTTTGAAAGTAATAATCTATACAGAAGATATTTTCTCCAGCAGAATCCTTAGTTTTTGAAATTGGCAAAATCATATTCTCCACTTTAGGAACCCTATATGACATAGTATTAGCTCTGTTGCAAATAGAAAGTGAAAGTGATGTTGTTCTGTCTTTTTTTATCAACTTTTGGCCTCTGATCTGTGATATGAGCTTTTCTGGTTTTTCTATCTCAAACTCAATCCTTCTCAGATAAACGCTGCTATGTTTCCATCCAACCCTAGGTAGTCTCCCTCCTTTAACACTCCTTTTCAATACTACATTTCTTTTCCTTGTTTATATCAACAGATCTTGACATCTGACTTCCTATACTCTCAACTTAAAGATATCACATTAAAGATTGTAAACTTGTATCAAATACTGCCAATGATTGTAAGCAGTCCCGGAGTACCGATAAGTAATACTAATGATACCGTAGTAGTTGATAATAATATAAATAATAATAATTATTCTACAACAATAGTGATGCATGATGCTCCTTCAAATGACTGCAAATGTGATAAATGTCTTGATCCTGAACGGAAATTTTAGGTAGTTAGTAGATAAAATAAGAAGAACAGCAACAGCAACTATCGTAGATCGGTCTTTTGCTTTGTAGTCATGGTAATGTATCCAATTACTTACCTATTTTACGTGATTGTTCGTAAACTAAATTGATCCGTTATTTTATTCTGCGGTTGTTTGGCATTTATTGTAGTAATTTCAGCTCTTATGGTGTAATCTGTATTGGGTTTTAGGAACGGTGCTTGAAGGTGGTATGCACCGGTACTGCTAAAGTCCGGACCATATACTGTTGTCTCATTGATATCCTTTCCTGCTATCAACTCAAGTGGTAGTTTTTCTCCTGCTACGGTAAATGTTTTTGAAAATACCTTGTTAGTATTATTATCCTTAAATATAGTTACATTGTATGTAAGTGGCGTTGACCTGTCTAACGGTACTGTTAGCGGCGTAAACTCTAGCAAAGTTCTCAAGTCTTTTGTGAGATTGAACGTTGGGCCTACACCTGAAGAGAATTCAAAGTTAGTTCCTCTTTCTATTGCGCTACTTACAGATACAACTGCAAGTCTCCATGGATGTATCTCACAATGATATACGAAATCGCCGGCTTTATTGAATGTATACTGAAAGAAAGAATTTGCTGTGGCTGGCATAATACCAGAGTTAAAGAGAGCACCAGAACCTGAAACTGATGGTAAACCACTAGTTACTGTATGAGGTTGTTCTGGATCATTGTTAAACCATGCTACAGTAGTATCAACAGGAACTGCAATTGAAGGAGGATAATAATGAATAAGATTGGTTTTGTGAGCTGCTCCTGGGACTATACTTACTGCATATGTTGCTCCTATATTTTGTAGTGTAGCCATACTTCCTGTTTGTCCATAGACGTTAGCAATAGTAGTTGTTGTTGTTGTAAGTGATGTTAATGCTACTGCAGAGGCTATTGTCGCTGCAGTGCAAATCAGAAGTAATATCAAAGTTTTATTGTAAATAACAGGCATTTTTAGCATTTTAAGGGCCTTGTTTCTTAAAAGCTTTCGCTAATATAGATGCTCTCCATAAATATTCATTTGTCATCTATTAGAAAATGCATAAACAAAAGCAAATAACAATTGAGAAAAAATGTTTATTTGGTGATAAGTTTTACTCTATCACTCCCCCCCTGAAGTTATGACAGATATGCTCTAACTCAGGATAACAACAATTAGCTCAAAACTAAACCCCCCGATATACATTTTATACCCATATATGTATATTCAATTTAACATACAGCAAGCATATTAGAATGTAGAACCATATAAAATAACTTATTTTAAAATTGTTTTATTATGGTTGGCATAGACAACGAAGAGCAAATTACTACTTTTATATTAAATATTAAATACTTAACACACATAAGCTCGACCATCAAACCTCGTCTTTACTCTTATCCGTTCTTTCGTTCATAGATATTACCTCTCCTGTGTCATAATTACATGCTTCTAGATATATTTCTCCTATTTCGATTTTTTAATAGTAGCTAAGAGACTTTTGAAGATTTTTCAAAGCTTCAATTCCCCGCTACCTAAGATTAGTATCACTATTGCATCTGCAATGATGAAACAAGTCCTACCTGTAAATGGTTTTGATATAACAATCTATTCGAACAACGTAAAGTATTATGGCAAAAGACAAATCAATATCTTATCGGCATTAAACATATTTTAAGAGATTATTTCAATACCAATCCTCCGAATTATATGAAATTAATAATGAGCATAGCAAACCAAATATCATCGATCTTCTGAATGGCAGAATAACACTACCAACCGTTATCAACAAAAAGGAGAATAACACGGTAAACGGCTTATCTTTAATCTCCTTAGGCTTGTCCGCCCTTTTTAGCTACCTTTGCTCTTGTCTTTTTGCTTGCAGAAGCAAGCCCTTTTTTAGCCATTTCTTCTCCTTGTTGTTTCTCTTCTCTTACTTCCTCCCCTTCAGGATTTCTAACCGTAACTTTTTCGGTTATCACGTCTTCACTTATTGTTTTAGTTTCAGTTATTGGCTTTTTGTTTATAACTATCTCTTCTTTTACATAAGGCTCGCTTTATCACCTGTACCTCTTCTTGCTTTAATGGAACGTTAGTCCCAGTTCTTGATTGTACTGGTCTTTGTTCTGTGGGGCGGTCATTAACATCTCTTCTCTCTATAGATATCTCTTCATGTGTTACTGGTACTTCAACAGTTTTTGTTTCTGTAACAGGTTCCTTTATAATTGTAGCATCTATAGTAGATTCTACTGTAGATGCATCTAATCTCTCTTCTGTTATAGGAACTACAGTTTCTTCTGCTTTTCTTGCTGCTGCCAAACCTTCATTCGCTGCTGTTGGTGATGGCGGCGAATCTCCCAAAAACCTTGATTTTGCTTCTTCTTCAGATATATTGAATCGCAGCACATCCCCATTATAGCTTTCTACCATATCCTTTGGAATGTAGAATTTGTCTTTGTTGATCAGCCCTCTCTGTACTAAAACATAATTTTCCCCGACTTCGTGTACTTCACCTAAATCCTCATCATTACTTCCTCTTGCTTCCTTCTTTATTACATCACTCCAATCTATAGTATATGAACTCATGACAAACTTGTCGTAGAAAACAAGGATAATAAGCCTTAGAATGCATTTATGCTAAAGTTTCATATAATATGTAAATCCTGTTGTAAAAGTAATTTTTTGGAAGTTCATCTGGTTACTTTAGATTCTTCCATAATAACGAGTTTTTTAACTGATCTGTATGTCATCATCGGGAAGGATTCTTAATTAATAAGAGATCATTTTGACTAAACTTCAGGGCACGTTAGTTCCTGCCAGCACTCCAAACAATAATCACCATTAACTTGGTAAATCTCTGATAATTTGTTTTTACAATAGTTGCAGTATGGAGCAGAAAAGTAGTTGTTACCGCTTTTATTATTATTGTTGTCTTTGTTCATTGTAATCATATATGCTAACTCAAAAGCTCAAAAGCGTTCCGTTGTGATGTATGTTGACCAATTGTAGTTAATAGTTGACCAATCTTTTTTTCTTTATTTCTCCTCTGCAAATTATCGATAACTATATTGCCAAAAGGCAATGCTAATGGGAGGAGGTATTCCATAGACCATCCTGCAATTGTGGAGTTGCTGTTTGTTTGTTCTTTTAGTTTGTTGTTCTTGTTGTTGTTCTTCTTATCTATTATATTGTCAACAACGTTAATGTTGCTTTGAGTTGTTCATTCGTATTAAGTTGTCAACAGTATCAGCAGCTTGTTTTCGTTGTGATTCAGGTAATTGCGATGATGATAATGCTGCTGGCAACGAACTTTCTTGTATTGTTTTTAATCCTAGGATAGTTTTTTGAACTATTTCATTTAGATTTCTCATAGATATCGGCTTTTGCATAAAGCCATCTACCATAGTTGACGATGCCAAAACTTGAAACGAATCAAACAAGTCATTATCGATGTTAAGTGCCGACATCATTAGAACTTTGACTGTTGGATGTATTTCTCTAACTCTTCTTATGAATTCAAATCCATTTATGGACCGCATCTTAATATCAGAGATAACTAAAACATAAGCTTTGTAGTTTAACTTTAAGTGATCTAATGCCAAGAACGGATTTGTAAATCCATACACACGAAAAGAAGAATTATTATTATTTACTTGTAGTAAATGTTTGATTACCGTTATGATATCAATTTCATCATCTACTATCATTATGGACTTGGAATAGAGATCGTTGTCATTATGATGCATTAGCATATCTTTTTAAATATCCTTACGATGATACTATTTCTCCCTCTATAGTGATTTTGTAAATGCCAATGAAGTATTATTAATATTTGTTCACATGTCTCCAGGTCTGCTTTCATTGTACCTATCAGTATCATAATTATTATTTTTTATATCATAATTATTATGTAAACCGTCCAAATTAGTCATTTTATTATTATTAGTTGATATCTCGAACCATTTTATGATACATTTTACATTAGAAATTGTATATAAACATTAACTAAATAACATGACCGTAATCAAAAGAGAAGAATATAAGTACACTCCCAAAGAAGGCTTTATCCTCGCACACTTCTTGACCGTAGAGAATGTGAAACGATCGGCAGAGTTCTATCTTCGAATATTCGGCGGAAAAGTTGTCCGCAGGGGTGAACCCACCATTATCCAAATTGTCAACAGCTGGATCGTTTTAAACGTAGGAGGCGGCCCAACTGACGATAAGCCAACCGTGACGCTCCACACTCCGCAGAACGCGAATGAGGCCAGCAGCTTCATGAATATTCGTGTAGCAGACATCCGGACATCTTACGACAAGTGGCAAAGGAGAGGGGCTGAATTCATCACCGAGCCAAAGGACCATGGTCTTGAGATTCGATGCTACATGCGTGACCCTGACGGCTATATTATCGAAGTTGGGCAAACAACCGGTGGGCTGAAAGATATCGAGGTCGGGTAAAGACGAATGGATGGAATGATTAGTTTATTATTTTCTGAAAAAGAAACAGAGTATCCTAAGTCGCACATCAGCAAAAACATCGGGTTTATTGAAATCGATAAACGTCTATTGTTATTTCATAAAGCAAAAGATTTAGGAAGAAAGCTTTTTTGTTTACGATACTTTTTTATCTCAATATGGTTATAATTAATTTTTGAACGAAATGCTTTGGAATATCTTTTGTTCTTCTAGAAAGTCTTTTAAATTGGTAGTATTAGCAGTAGTATTTTTGTCTATTTTATTGATGATATTTGGTATTGTATTTGGTTATGCTTTTGCATTTGTGTTGCCTGCTAGTTCATTTCTAAACATGGGACTTCGACTAACCCAACAATTGGAAAACACATCAACAATGGCAACAAGACAATTGGGCGTTTCTCAGAATGATATATTTTCTGACCAAAACTCATCTGATAGGCAAGATAATGGTGATGATAGTAGCAGTAGCAACACAGTATCATTACCGCCTAACTCATCTAACTCAGACCTTGGGACAAAGTTAAAAGACACCAATAACTGGATAACAGTCAATCATGACATCTATGGTACTAGACACAGTAATCAGACTTTGATTAATAAGGAAAATGTAGCTACACTCCAAGTCAAATGGAGATTAATCAACGATGTCGAAATACAAGATCCACCTATAATTATAGGCAACAAAGGTTACGTACAGGATTATGCTGGTACTGTTATAGCATTTGATGCTGATACCGGGGAAGTCCTATGGAAAGTTAAAGCAGGTAATGGTCCTACAATGGGATTGACTTTCGATAAGGGAATGGTATTTGCAGCTACAGCATATAATGCTACTGTAGTTGCAATTAATGCTACAGACGGTAGAATTATTTGGCAATCGCAAGAATTAGGTGATCCTAAAACAGGCTACAATATTCCTTCTCAACCTATAGTATGGAAAGATTATGTAATAGTAGGTTCAGCTGGCGGCGGTGATCCGTCAACTGGTATTGGAACAGTAAGAGGAAATATTACTGCTCTGAACAGTACTAATGGTGAAATAATATGGAATCTGCACACTGCTATAGGAGAATGGGTGAATCCAAGTACAGCTCCTGCTTATAATTCTGGAGCAACAGCTTGGTCTGGTGGTTCACTGGATCCGGAAACAGGAATAATATACATTCCATTAGGAAGTCCATCACCAAACTTTAACGCAACCACAAGACAAAGTCCTAATCTATATGCAAATCATATGATAGCTGTTAACATCAGTAACGGCCGAATGATATGGGCTACACCATTCATAGCTCATGGAACTGTTCTAAATGTCAGGGTTCCTGACACACATGATTGGGATACGTCATGGGGAAGCACATGTTAGCAAGGTTACATTTGACAATGGAACACATGCAAAAGTAGTCATAGGTCACGACAAGATGGGAAATGTCATTGCAATGGATGCAGCTACGGGAAAAGAAATATGGTGGAAAACGTTAGGAAAGCAATACAACACAGATTCAATCCCATTACCAAATGGAAGTGGCATGGTATGGTCTTATGGAGTAGATGCTTATCATGCAGTAGATAATAATAGTAACACTCTCTTCATTACTGCTACAAATAGAGGTGTGAATTATTTTACAGATGGAATAGCTGGACATAAAATAGCTCGCTCCACACACAATAAAACAAGGACATCTTAACGGAACCATAATTGCAATGGATTTAAGAAACGGAAATATTAAGTGGCAATACCAGACAGAGTTCCCCCAAGGATTTCTCCAATAGTTACCAACGACATTGTGTTTGCTGGTTATATTCCTTTTACAGAAAGCGCAAAGACTAAAACAAATCACACGAAAACAACAAGTTCAGGTGTGATTTTGGCATTGGACAAAGAAACTGGGCAAAAGCTATGGGAATATAATGTTAATGCTGCAATAGCTCAGGTTGGACCATCCATAGGAAATGGAATGCTATTTGTACCAACTGATAAAATCCAAGTACAGTCTAAAGACACACCTCGAGGAGAAGGGTCCATAGTTGCATTTGAACTGCCATAGATAAGTAGCAATAGCGAGGTAAACATGAACTTTACATCAAGACCACTATCTTTGTATCATTAAAAGGAAGCTTACTACAACACTATACCTTAAGCTAAATGCTGATTTGTTAGAGTTTCAGAATAGGTAGTGAATGAATTATGAAGCCTCTTGCAAGATTAGATGCTGCAAGGGAACTTATTGAATTTGAAGATAAGCGTCTACCAGAGAAAAAGAACTAAAACTGAAATAGCTGCAATAAAATTCAAACATATCATGGCTAAAGTGGGACAAGAGACAGCAAAAGCATCGCGTGATATAATAGTAAATATTGCCAGCGAGACAGCCAAGAAAATTCTTCTTGGGCAAAACACATAGCTAAAAAAGAATGGGTTGTGGTACCAAACAAGAGCGGAGGACTAGACTAGCTGATGATGGATTTTGCAAAGATGGTAAGTATTAACAACTTTATTGAAATGCTTCATAGAGGGGAATGCATGATTGATTCCAAGGCCAACGATATATCATATGATAATGAAAAGACCTTAGCTGAGTTTATAAATTATGCATTACAAATTTATTCAAACAAATTCCAAATGAATAATATTCTTTCACTATCTTCTTGTATACAGGTGCAGACTTCTACTCCAGCTCTATATATTGAATCGGTTTTAGCCAACAAATCAATCAACTTGAGTAAGACTTGACTTTTGTTAAAGGAATACTTACGTAGTAGTAGCTACTCATCGTCATATATTCAAAACATACATAACTACGATAATAATTTGTCTTCATTTAATTATTTCAAAAGATTCGATCATCTTTTGTGCAATTGGTAAGTAATTTGAGAATTTCGCTGCCGGCTGCAGTATAGTCAACAAAGTATCCCTTATCACCTATTACCGTTGCAATTTCAATTGAATTTCGTATTCCGTATGTAGGATGAGTGTATGTCCATACTACTGTATACGCACGGTTACCAGCAAGACTATTGTTTGTATCATATCTGATGAGATTAAAGCCAGGAAAACCTGTTGAATTCTTATGGTCAAGTGATCTGTTAAGATAATCATTTATATTTACTGCAGGTGGTTGTGGAAACTCTTTAGTTACATTATCCACTCCTATACGAAAAAATGGAAGTCCATTGTTTACATCGGGCAGATAGAATGAAGCAATTTGAATTCCTCCTGCTCCCGTAGGATAATCATTGCCTTCCACAATCCAATTATGCAGATATTGTATTTTTATTCCAGATTTAGAATTTGTATATGTCAAAAAAGTCCCGTTAGGGATATGAGCAACAACAGTAGCAGCAGTTTTGTTGATAGCATTTGGTAATGGTAGCATGGTCAATAGATCTCTTCCAAGCTGTTGATCTGCTAAATTAAGATATACAGCTGCTTTGTTAGGATCGCCATTATCTAATGATTGAATGACGTCTTTTACAAGTAATAAAGTCGACAATGAGTGAAGTGGAAAATAAAGATTTCCTGTACCTAACGATAATAATTCTTGCTCAGCTGATCTTAGATGTGTAATTGTCTTATTGATATTGCCACTCTGTAATTGTTGAATGGAATTATCTATAAACACTTTTGCCAAATCAGGTGAAGCAATCATTGTTGTTGTTGATGTTTGAGCAGACAGGAGCAGCAGCAGCAGCTTGAACATAAATGCTATATTCAAATGGCACTCGCAATGATGGCAATAACAAAATAGCAACTATGATGAGGATTATAAAACAGAGCAAAATCTGAAATGATATGATTCGCACTATTTCTTAATAAAGAATATATAATTTAAAAAGATATAAAGGCAGTTGCGTTCCCACAGCCTAGATGTGGGTTTGTGAAGTGTATGATGCTCTCTTGCTTTGTGGCCTAGAATTATTCAATGGTCAAATCAAAAATGTAAAAAAGGTGGTGAAGTATGTGACCAAGTCACAGTCACACGTAGAAAGTCGTTTGACCCCCTCCGACTTAAATCACTACCTGCCTCGATTGGTTTTCAGTTTGTATATGTCACAAACCACTAGTTATAGACACGTGGCAGTAATAATATTCAGTTCAAGGCCTCTTTTCGTATTACTCTTTTTCTGAATAGGAGGAAGATGATTATCTTTGACTAGGGAAACTGTATTGATGATAATCACGTCACATTCTAAGATATGCTAGATGTAAACATTGACAGAGTGCTACTAACAAGGCTGGTACTTTTGGTTTCATTGTTTTTTGGATTCTGTATAGACATATT
>CAWGVG010000017.1:0-11963 GCA_963825865.1 uncultured Nitrososphaeraceae archaeon
CATTCAGAATCTGCATAATGGGTAAAGACCTGGTGTCTATAGAAATGATGAGTTGCCTGATAATGGGTAATTCTCATGCTTCGGTTACTGAACGTATGCCTTGGCTCTGTTTCTTGATATTTTAAATCATTTTTATGCAGAAGCACAAGTATTCTTATAGTTGTGCTTGTATATCGTGAGAGATATCCTTTATACATAATTCTAGATTGTGTTGCTCCATCGTTATTTTTAGAGCCTTTAGAGGGTTACCACAAGCTACCTTGCACTAGGCCATAAGCAACCTCGAACGATTATTATTAAACATCAATGCTCATACTTGCTGGTGTTCGAAAACGAAACTACTCGTTATAAGTAGCCCTAATTTACCTACTCCACCTCCCGATTATTTTCATCGCAGACTTGTTGAGGATCGAATGGAGGCTTGGAGGCTGTCGTTGCATGGGTTTCTAAAAACATGGCCAGTAAATCTCATAATGTGACTTTGATATCGGCTAGAGGTTCTTCTGCGGGTGAAGGAGGAGAAGCACTGCCATCCAACTTAAACATAATAGAAACGATAGAACCTTCTTGGGAAGGAACGGCTGCTGAAGAAGCACACTATCTCATTATAAGGAACTACTGGAAAAAGAATATGGAAGTGGGGATGGGATAATATGGGATAATACATGGCATTGCTTTTCCTATCTGTCTGCAAAGAAATTTCCAAAGATGAAAATAATTCATACTAATCATGGTATGGTAGAGTGGCAAAAAGTTCCCGGTTAAACAGTTGCGATTTCCTAGATACATTGGAGTATCGAGGCTTCATGCTAAATATATGTCGTCAGTCCTTAAAATACCAGTTAGATATGTCCATCACGGAATTGCGCTACCTCCGATAGAAGAAACAAAAAGTAATAATAGCGATATTCTCTCTATAAATAGAATAGTAAGAGAAAAAGGAATTGAAGATTCAATAGATTTAGCTGTGAGAACAAAAAACTCAATAAAAAATAGCTGGTGATGATACACATGTAACTGATTTTCATATGTTAAATGAAAAGAAAAATGCCAAAATACCGGTGGCTTGGCAGAGTATTTTGGACTCGTAGACAATAAATCAAAGATAGATTTAATTAAAAAATGTAAAGCTGTAATTGCATGCCCAAAACCTACCTGGATGGAGGCCTTTGGACTATATGCTGTACAAGCGAATGCTTATGGTAAACCGGTACTTGCTCTAGCTAATGGAGGACTAAACGATATAATTGTAAACCAAACTAATGGTTTTCTAGCTAAAACTCCTCTGGAGTTACAAGGATATGTCAAGAAGGTTTATAAATGTTCGCCAGAATCTTGTAGACGCAGAGTTGAAAAGCTCTTTACAGATGAAATAATAACGAAAAATTATCTTCACATCTTCGAAAGGGTAATGGAAGATGATCCTGATTTCAGATGGTAGTACAAGTAGGAAGTTGTTTTACTAACACTATCTCTGGACTATCCTGCGCATCATAAATTGATTATAAAGACCGAGAATATGTGTAGTAGTAATTAATGGAACGCTATATGCAATAGGTAGGAATCTTACTTTGACCCTAAATACAAACGAACAGCCTTTTTCATTACGTTGCCACTAAGCCCATCATTTGTTGTCATCCAATAATCTTTCTTTAATTTGTTCATGCTCATTAAACTGCCCTCCAAATAAATTACTAATATATGTGGTGTCTACTAGTATTTCAAAGTGGGCCTAGTGACCAGCATTTTCAAAGGTAAACTATGTAGATCATCAAGTGAGTGATCAGACATCTATTTTGAAGTTCATTGAAGATAATTGGAATCTAGGACGGATAGGAACCCAATCGTTTGACTCAAAGGCCGGTTCTATCTTTAATTTTACTGCAGGACACACTCCAGCAAAGCTGTTCCTTGATCCTCTGAAGGGAACGATAGTAGAATAGTAACGCAGTTGAATCCGAAAAGACAAGTACTTGTATATGTTATGGTTATGTTATTCAGAACCTGTTCATCTGGAACATACATACGCAAAATCATATTGAATGGAGTAGAACCTTGAGGAGATGGTAGCCAGTTCGACTCTTTTTCTTTTCCTGGACTATGATGCTGTAGGTATATATCAAGTGAGCCATCTGTATTGTTCTTTAATCCCTGTCTATATCCTCCTATCTCGTAATGGTTTATTGGATTTGGTACCAAGTATGACACGCTGTTGTACATTGTAACAGACCAAAATCCTTTTACTGGAGGAGTCTGTTCAAGGTTAAAGTTTACTTCTATATACTG
Organism: uncultured Nitrososphaeraceae archaeon; assembly: GCA_963825865.1. GTDB lineage: Archaea > Thermoproteota > Nitrososphaeria > Nitrososphaerales > Nitrososphaeraceae > CAWGVG01. The sequence goes on from CAWGVG010000017.1 coordinate 2,287, forward strand.
CTTTGTTGCATGATTAATCATCTTGTAAGTGATACTTATTTGACCACTCACCATTTAGCTTGCTAGTATTAATTATTCTGGTATGGTTGACTGGCCTTGCTATAATGAATCACTAGTTAGGCGTGGTCAAGTACTCTTGGATTTTGATGTACTTGATGGATGGGATCATGAATTATGTCAAATGAACCTTGGTAAGGTTGGTGAGCCCTACTGCTACCCAAATTCATTTATTCAGCTTCTAGGTTACATGAGAGCATATTTCCATCTACCATATAGACAAACACAGGGTGTAGTCATAGCTCATGCAAGTAAAGAAGTATCAAACACACCACATTATAGTACCATTAATAGACGTATAAACAGGCTAGAGATTAAAATCGATGAAAAATTAGGAAATGATATTGTCATTGCTTTAGACAGCACCGGCATTAAGGTAGCTAATCGAGGGGAATGGATGCACCACAAATGGCATGTCAGAAAAGGATATCTAAAGATACACATTAGATCTCTTGTGTAATTAGAAGCTTAGAGCTATATTCCTCTTCACATAGGATATCTATCTGACAAGCTCTTTGATGTCCTATAGCAAATTATGTAAGAAACCTTTGATATTCAGGTCATTTACCGGAGTAACTGTATCTGAATTTGAATCCATTTGTAACGAAATTGAACATAACTACGAAGAGCACGAAAGAAGACGTCTTCTATCAAGGACGAGAATACGGGATATAGGTGCTGGTAGACCATTTAAGCTTAAAGTTAAAGAAAGATTCGTTATGCTTCTAGTATACTACAGATTATACATTACATATACATTATCAGGATTTCTGTTTGACCTTGATCAAAGCAATGTTTGTAGAGATATATCAATGATGGAACCACTTATCAAGGAGTGTATTCCATTGCCAAAGAAGATATACAAACGTACTAGGAGATTAAGAACTATAGATGAAGTAGAAGAGTACTTTCCTGGATTCAAGGCTTTCATAGACTCTACAGAACAAGAAATTCCAAGACCTAAGAACAAAAGAAGAAGGAAGAGTTACTATCCAGGTAGAAAGAAGAAACATACTGTCAAGACACAATTGATGGTAAACCAGTGAAGGATTGATACTGCATAAGACAGGTCACAGAAGTGGAAGAAAACATGATTATGACATTTACAAACACAATCATTCTATAACTCCATCACAAGTTGAAAACATAGTTGATTCTTGGTTATCTTGGCATTGAAAAGGACTTTCCCACTGTAAAGTACTGTACTTTGGTATCAAAAAGAAAAAGGGTACATTGCTTTCATGTGATGAAAGAACTTACAACAAGAATCATTCTAGGCTAAGGATTATAGTAGAACATACCATATGTAAGATCAAAAAGTTTGGAATAATGGGTATCAAATTTAGAAACAGATTAAGGAAGTACAATAACGTATCTGATATAATATCCGGTCTCCTGAACTTCAGAGTTATACAGTCTGACAGCATTTCAATCTAAGAAGACGGCTAAAACAAGTAGGGTGTTAGACTATAGCTGCTAATTACGCAAGAGATCTATAGCAGTTGATATCGAGAAGAAAAGAATTGTATCTCTGGAGGTAACAAGTGAAGAGGTACATGATGGTAAGATGCTAAAGAAGTTAGTAGACAATGCTTCTGAAAATAATAATCTGAAGGGTATATTAGCAGATGGTATGTACGACAGCAATAAGAATTTTAGATACCTATCAAAGAACCACATTAAGCCTGGTATAAAGACAAGAAGTAATTCCAAGGTCAAGTCAACTAACTGTCATGCTAGGAATATGTCTGTAGTAAGACAACAGACAAACCTCAAAAAATGGAAGCGTAGCGTGAGCTATGGGTACAGGTGGATAGCAGAAACAGCATTCTCTTCCATTAAAAGAACATTTGGTGAACATGTAACAGCTAGAAAGTTTCCTCACATGGTAAAAGAGAATCCTCCTAAAGGCGAGCTCTGTATAACATGTTCAATCGAATGACCTAGCTAACGGTTTGCATAACCTAAAATCCTAATGAATTATGCAACAGAGCACTATATACTATCTCTCTTTGAATAAACGTATTATACAATGATGCTAAAAAATAATATGAAGATTACAAGAGGTAATTCACAATGCATAAAACTAACTTTTATCTAAATAACTATTGTAAAGAAAGAAATTGCAGCTTGTCCTAAGCAGAAAAATGGAACGCCATTGTAAAAAGAGCATAGGAGAATAGAACATTTGAACTCACATATGGAACAACAATCAATACAATGGCGAAGAGATAAAGTCCAGGAATTAAGTAGTCAAGGCAATAGTCAACGAGAGATAGCCAGAATATTACAAGTTGGTACTGGGACTATTAATCGAGATTTGTCATTTCTTAGACAGCAAGCAAAAGAAAACATCAGAAGATACATTGACGAAATGCTGCCAGAAGAGTACGAGAAATGTCTTGTTGGCTTGACAGCAATCCTGAGGGAAGCATGGAACACTTCGCAGCAGGCAGAAGACAGGAGAGAAAAGATACAAGCTTTATCTCTAGCTAAGGAATGCTATTCAATGAAGCTGGATTTGCTTACCAACGCAACAGTAGTTGATGATGCCATCAGGTTTGTATCAGAATCTGAAAAGTCAAAAGATAAAGGTAGAGAGCAAGTAATAAGTTCAGCTTCTACTTCTTCAGATAGCAGCAATGAAGACGACAACAAAGAATCTAAGGAGCCTGATTATGATGATGACAATGATGAAAAGTCCGATAAAGTAGGGGAAGAAAAGCAAGAACAGGAAACTGGCGAAATAACAATAAATCAAGTTTTTTGATTATTGTTGCCACACATTTTGAGTTACTGTCATCATATAAAAGCGGGATAGAAAAAGGAGTTTGTCATTTAGTTAGTAGTATTATGATTATGCCCTCATTCTTTGGAAATAGTACTAAGTGAATGACAGGTAGTAGTAGGATATTATTATTTGTCCAAGCTCACTTAGATTTATGCCATACTCTCATCTACGAACAATTCAATACCAGTGACAAAACTTATGGCATGGCTAGCGACCAACTTGCTAATGTCTAGATGAATGCTTTCCAAGATTAACAAAATCGAATAGTGTTTGAAAAGATTAAACAGGTTTTTGGGTCATTGACATGTGGCAGGCTTCTTATAGCAACCATCTCTTTACCTCTATTTAGTATATTCCACTCTATTGATGGTCTTCCTGGATATAAAACAATGAATATCTTCATATGCAGCATAACAAGAGATATGACTGCAAAAAAAACCGAAAAATGTCTTACTTAACATAGTTAACTTAATTATAATAATGAGCTGAATGCATACCATACTGCTGGTATATAATTAACATATGTCTCTTTCACCAATATCATATCGTGACAGGGTTTACATCGTTGAGGATATAATACTAAAGTTGGTAGAGCATGGTGAGCTAAACCAGACTGCGTTAGTTAGCTTCTGTGGATTGAATTTGAAAAAGCATAGATGCATACTTGACGAACTACAAGTAAATGGTTTCTTAAATAAAAGTGAATCACCGTTTGGAAAAAGAATTGTTGCAATCTACAAACCCACACAAAAGGGAATAGAATTTTGTAGAAGTATATTAGAGCCATATGAGAAAATGTTTCCAAGAAGAAAAGAGTCTGTTGTATATAATAATAGCAATAGTAACGAAGAGAAACCAGCAAGACAACTAAGTCATCCCCAAGAACAAGTAGATCAACAGGAAGAACAGCATTTGCGGCTAATAGCAACATAACAAATTGCAGTTAATTAAAAATAAGCATCAATCAACAATCACTACTACTACTAATACTATCTTCACCACCATATTGTGACGCAATCTTTCTATCCATTTCTTGTTTTTCTATGATATAATCTCCATATCTTTTCTTCCAAGAACTAATTAGCCTATACTGCCTTATACCTGCTACAAGCCATATGGAAGAAATAACAATAATCGTTCCCAAGAGCACAGCAAGGATATCTCCAAATTCATTTTCTATATCAAGAATTGCGAAAAACGATGGGTGCTGTAATAAGAATACCGAAAGACCTATTGCAATAGGAGCTAATACTAATGCAGAAATAGATACTCCTAGGAGTGTTTTTCTAATTTGGAATATTTGTTCGATAAAATTATCTATTAAGCTCAGTATTCTGTATCTGGAAGAAGAAGACGACGATACAGTAGTGAGTTGTTCTTTTTTATCGTCATTATTATTATTAGCATTTAACATATGTCTAGATATGCTATTGTATCTCTTCTACCTTGTCTTATATAGGCAATGATTAACATGGTTAATTCAATTCAGTGTATATTAGTAGCAACCCATTTTACTTGACGTTACTACAAGATTAACAAGTATATCACTGCCATAACTTCGTAGCGTAGATATGTGCTTACACTACTTGCCAGTTAACAACGTTAACTTACATGGTTTAGCATGTCTTAATTTGAACTTGTTCCCTTACCTATGATATATGAGTAGTAGTAGTAGTAGTCAATCCATAAAGGCGCTTAGACCACTTAGAGGTGGAATAGTTTATGAAGATGACGAAGGGCAACCACAGACAAAAACAACATTTCGAATAAACACAGATCTCTTTTGGGATTTGAAACGAATGGCATTAGACGAGAGAACAAACGTGACAGAATTGATTAACGAAGCAATCTATGATCTTTTTGTAAAACGTGATAAGAGAAAGGCAAAGAAATGACATCAGGACAACAAAAACAAAAACAAAAACAAGGTCGTCCATCAAAAGAATTCCTCAAGGCAGTTGATGACCTGATAAAACAAGAGGACTATCCCAAACTTACAAAGAGACAAAGAAAATCAGAACTTGCCAAATACCAAAGGGTTCAGGATTTGGGTTAAAGAGATGGATTGTCATTTAGATACATATGGGATATGATGGATAACAAAAATATAGTACAAAAGATATGTATGCGCGAAGAATGTCATAAACAACCAGTCGATATACCAATATACTACAAGTCTTATTGGCTTCACAGCAATATTCAGAGAGGCATGTAATGCTGCACAGTAGTCAGATGAAAAGAGAGAAAAAATACAAGCTTTATCGCACGCGATTGTCTAATGAATGAATCTAAAACCAAAAGTTGTAATTATTGTTTTTTGATTTTGTTATCTGAAAGGTTTGAAGTAAAATAAAACTATCTCACTACGAGGTACAGGACAATGTGAATATTGACAATATTTTGGAGAATATTGTCTTTTGACTAGCACCAGTAGTAGTAGTAGTTGACATATTCATTTTTAGTTAAAAAAGAAGATCTATTAAAATTCATGTCTTAGAGTCATCATAGGTTCAGATCCTATCTCTTGTTGATATGCCATGAATATACTAAAACAGTTGACATTGTTAACATCGATTACAATAAACCAGAAACTATTGCTGATGCTTTAAACCATGTAAACAAGCTCTTCTTACTAACAGTACATGCTCCTAACATATTAGGCAGCAGAAAAAACGAGTCTTATGCTAGCTCTACAATCTTATTTAGGTATATTTAGATGTCTTACAGCTGAGTTCAAAGAGAGATGCTTCACGTTAATATTTGACCAATTTGAATCTGCAGGCAAATCATCACTTGATTTTTTTCTAAACTTTGTTAAATTTATGCCAGATAGATTCCATATTATAGTGGCATTTAGAACAGAAACATAGAACTCTCAAAGGTTTTACCAGATATTCAGATAGACCCCTCTGACCCATTAAATCGTTCATAATTTGGGTACCAGGTGAATATCATTCAATAGCAACTTGGTCTACTTACATAGGTGAATTGTATAGTTGCACGAATAAGCCTTAATTAGGTAAATGCAGAAAGTATTAGATGGATAACAAAAGATGAGTGCTAACAACAACAAGCAATTTCTACTCAACCAAATAATGTGGTTGGGAATATCTTTTGGCATCAGCATAACCATCTCTATGTTAGTGCCATTTCCCATCTCACTAGTTGTGATAATAGGAGTTTTCATTTTGCTTAACTTCTATATGAGAAAGAGAATGATGAAAAGAATGGGAATGGGAGGAGTAGGAATGTTTGGTTCAATGTCGCCATCTTCAATGTTTGGAGATAGTTCATTAAAATATTACTGTATGAGTTGCGGAACACAACACAAACAAGCTGCATGTCCTAAATGTGGTTCTAAGATGAAAAGAGTTGGGTCTTGACATGCCATAGGGAATTGAATACAATGCAAATCAAGATTAGCGGAGAGAAGTCCTATCTTAGTCTTTGCCTTGCTTCATCAACTAGAGGGTGTTGTGGTCGAAAGAAATGTTTGTAATACTCTATCGGCGACTGCGAAAGCATTGTAGAAGCCCATGGTGGCAAGATATGGGCTGAGAATAATATTGATGGAAAAGGAGCCACATTTTCCTTTAGTTTACCGATTACTAATTGACCTACCAATAATATAATAATCTACTTGCTATTACTAGTCTAATTAAAGTCTGGGCCCTTTTATTACGTCAAATTTGTTCCCAATCTCGACGGAGCCTTTCGGATATTAGTGTCTTACAGCTACTATCATTCCCAGATTTTTGATGATGCATTACCTTGCTCGTCTGAATCGTGTTCAAATAGCTATACCAGATATCATTTGTGACAGACATATTTCTACTATTACAATTATAATTACTAACACAAATGCGTCGACATTGGATTAACTAATTAGTAGGAACAAATTTACAACGGAGCATATATGCCTCTTTTGATGCAAAGATTATAGATGAGTCTCCAACGGCATTATCCGGACTACTGCGGCATTCGTTCTTCTTGAAACTGGATATTGTTTTTGTTAAGAGAACCGCCATAACCCCAGCATTAGTCTAGAATTTTATCAATTAGATTCGCGTGATCAGCTTTTACTTCTGTGGTTATGTAAAGAAGGTGGTTATCCCCTAAGGGCATAGTGATACGTCTAATCTTTTCATATTCGGCCAATACATATTTTGCCTTTCCAATCTTTGGTGCAGCCTCACTTCCTATTTTCCAAGCATTAACAGGCTGTTCAAGTGATCTTCTACTTTCTTGCGATGTTGCGATGTCAGCAGGTTCTTTACACCTTCTCTATAAGATGAGTACATTATGCTGCCATTTATATCACTATTATATTATAATTATATGACTGATTCACAATTAAGAGATGAAGTGATGACAATTTTTCTGGCAGGTCATGAAACGACAGCCAATGCACCTACATGGACATTTTATCTATTATCACAAAATCCAACTGTAGAAGATAAACTGTATGAAGAATTGTGTTCCATACTTGGTAACACTGGTGATAGTGATAAAGATAGTAGTAGTAACAGCAGTAGTAGTAGCAATAGCATCAGCAATAGTAGTAAGAAGAGGATTCCAACAGTTGAAGATGTTCCAAAATTAGAATACACTGAAAAGGTCTTTAGAGAATCTATGAGGCTTTATCCTCCGGCATGGACCATAGGACGTCAAGCCATAAATGATTATAAGGTTGACAAATATGTCATCCCTGCTGGCTCAATAATTTTGATGAGTCAATATGTAATGCATCATAATCCACGTTACTTTTCTGACCCTGAGCTTTTTTATCCAGATCGCTGGACCAAAGAGGCAAAAATACATCTTCCTAGGTTTAGTTATTTTCCGTTTGGAGGAGGGATAAGAGGATGTATTGGAGAGCCATTTGCTTGGATGGAACGAATACTACTTTTAGCCACGATATGCCATAGCTGGAAGATGCATCATGATCCAGACCACAAGGTTGAATTAAAACCACTTATTACATTACGTCCTAAATATGGCATGCGTATGAAGTTAGAACGCAGAAAAGAATGATATAATATAGCAGCTGATTGCATTGTTGTTGTTGCATAACTTGCTGTTCTGTTGATATCGTTTGACCTATTCGCATTTAGCTTACATACCGTAGTATTGCCAGTACTCAATCTCATAGAGGTAAAATGGATGTGGCTCCAAAGAAAAGCTATCAACAATAGTTAACTTCTGTTAAGGCGTATATCGCATAGATAAATTCAACAATCAAGTGTAAAGAAAGAGAATTAATCGATGTTTTTATTTACATATATTCATAAAAGCATGGATATTGAACATATTTTATTACATGGTTAGTTAGTTAGTGGTCAATGCCTTGTGATTGTTTCGCCTAGCAACTTGGCACTGAAGCAATACCCCCTCGGTCTAGACCTCAACTTTGTGTTACAGCAAGGACACAATACCCCATCAAATTTTATGAATAGATCGCATATTTGGCAGCGTTTCTGTCCCATTGCGTAGCGGCTATTACCATTAGCATTGCCTCCTTCACCTTTCCTACAAGGTTTGATTGCTTGATACTTTAAACAAATCCCCTTACAGGCCATTATTGTTTATCAATCTCAAACACCCGTAACCTCTGGGCTGTTTTAATCTTCCCGTAAACGTTCAACTTGCTGTTAATCCTTGTGGCGTATAATTCAAGATACTGCTGTGCTTCAGCTTTTGTTGGAAAAATTGCATTACCTCTAAAATATCCATCGGGTCCAATAAAACTGACAGGTTCCCATTTGTTACTTTGCCTATAGTAACGTTTCAATGCATATAATGTCATATCGCTCTGCTGTCTCCCCCATTCCATTAACGGTGACTCTCTTGCTCGGACTGCTGGGGGGCCAACCCGATCTTTTGCCAGCTATTGCCTTGACTACTTAGTTCCTGGACTTTGTCCCTTCGTGGCCAGTGTGCCGATGGGCAGACCCTGACGAAGTCACGAAAGTCGCCTCGTTCCTCGCTTCGGATGACAGCAGTTATGTTGCCAGTATCGAACTGTTCGTCGAATTTTTTCTTCCTGCTGCAACTTCACCTGCTCAGATATATGGTAATGATGAATCGGACATAGGTGATGTACCTCCGAGAGAGCGAAATCAAAAGAGAGGAGTCTACATTACCACAAAGGTCTGGAACAATAGCTATCAAATAGGATATGACTTATCCTGCAAGCATGCGAGCAGAGCTTGCGGGAGCGGCTTGGGCTTACTTACGTGGACCCCTACCTTATACAAGCCATGTGACTTACAATCAGGACAGCGATGGCACTTATGTGAGCTGATCACTCTAGAATATTACTAATTTGTGTTATTAATTTTTGATTTAACCATGTTAAGTCAGATTTTTTATAGTTCATTGTTCTATAGTATACTGTACGGTTTGAATAAATGAAGTAAAAGATAGCCTCACTATTAAGCATGAACTATCAATTGACCAGTCATAACAATCTTTAGAAGCACTACCAGGTAGGACATTATTATTATTATTATTATTATTTGTACAAGATACTCACTCAGATTTGTGCCATACCCCCATCTACGAACAGTTCTATACCTGTAACATAACTGCTGTCATCCGACGCGAGGAAGGAGACGGCTTTCGCTACTTCGTCAGGACTTCCCATTCGACCCATCGGCACGCTGGCCACGAGGCTAGTCTTTATCTGCTCGATCTGTTCCTCAGTCTGTATTGCGCTACTGAAGATGGGTGTATCTATCGGACCATTGATATTATCAATAATTATGTGATATAAGTCAGCAGAAAATCACTTTAGATAAATCAGCAGTGAAGAATATACAAGGTAAAC
>CAWGVG010000018.1:0-75131 GCA_963825865.1 uncultured Nitrososphaeraceae archaeon
TTGCATATCAATGCCCTTTCCCTAACGAAAAAGCATCAGAAGATTTTCATTCGTGGATGAGGATGTCTGCATTTGGGGCCAATTTCAAGTATACTTCCTTAATCCCAACTAAATACAGAATACCTAGTTTTATGAAATATCAAGCTTCAAGGACGAGGATAGGCCCAAGCAATTTTAATCAAATAAAAGCAAGGGTTGATAGTGATGGTTTTTCTAAGGCAATTGAAATTGCGCTCATAAGGAATATAATAAAGCCTGAGGAAATACCATTGCTTAAAGCAAAATTCTATAAAAGATTAGCCAAATCTATGAAACGAGAAATGGAAAACGAACTGGCTAATAAGCTTCTAAACAAAGCACGCAATTGGAATATGAGAGTTTTGTTTCTGTAAGAAATAAAGTGTTATAATTATCACCAAACCTTTTTAATTTAATCATATAATTGGATCACCAAGAAAAGAAGTAAACAACCCTGGCTATGGCCTTAGCTGTCTCCTATTTTGCCCATTCTCCATTAAATCGGAGCAAATATGCAAAAATTCATCTTGCTAGACCAGTCTACCAGTGCTCGTGTAGAGGAATTACAAAGAGAGTGCCGACAAGGGCTATCACTACAACCACATGTATTAGAGTTACGCCAAGTAGTTCTTTTAAGGTATGTATTAGGGTTAGTACACATTTATATGATTAGTTGTAAATGCTGCATCAGAAATATCATAGTGATACGATTTGTCATATGTGTACTTTTTCATATGAAAACTATCCAAACGCCAAGATGATAGTGTTTAGCGAATATCGAGATCCCATGAATTGCCTTGGATACAATCTCTGCGAACAGTCCTAAGGTTGGTAGCATAGATGGCACCTAGAAGATGCTTTGGAAGAGATGGTCTTTTGCCCCTATATTGACATCAAAGACGCTAATGTCTAGTTCGAATGAGGACACATCGGGTGAAATCGTGACCAAAAAGACCCGTTGTCAATCATAATGTCTTTGTATAAATCATAAAAGAGTTTTATTAAATTACAATAGTAGCTCCATAGATACTATAAGAAGTATGAAAAAGTTATTATCATGTCGTGAGGTTGGATGCTATGAGTGTGATTTCATTGTGACAGGAGAGACTGAGAAGAAATTATGAGTAATGTTCCAGTGCATGGTATCAAGGAACATAGTAGGACACACAAGGATATGGTAGAGATGAAGAGACTCAAAGGATTTATTCATACGCTGACTAAATAATGACGTCATTTAATAATAGTTATGTGATTATGTTATTTCCCAACGATTCGAGTTTTGGCTAAGTTTCTTTACGACGAAAGTCATATCCATATATATTTCATTAATATTATCGTCCATCTTCATAAAATCTCTTTTGTCTATTGCACTATGTATACTGCTATATTCATATACCGACCACCAGGTTATCCAGTCGAGCGTCTTTTCGAGAGGTTTGCTTTTCGTATCACAAATCATTAGCAAGTCTTACAGCAAATCGAACAAATACTTCCTCCTCTGCTATACACAATTTGGTATTTTCTGACAAACATAATCACTTGTTCTGTACGAAATGGGTTGGCTTTACCATTCACCCCGGAGGAATATAACTTCATGAATATGATTTTTGTTTATTAGTGGGAGAGATACTATATTATACAATCAATGTTATTCCCAATTATTAGATGGTGGTGTGAGAAAAATTAAATATAATCATGATAGATATCGTGACGCTATAAAAACATGGATACCTTTAAGCGCACTGGCGCACTAATTTCTTTTATAATTGCTTTTATAATGCATGTTCCATTAAGACAAATGCTATTTGCTATTATTTTTACAGCAGTATTGGTTTTTAGCGGATACATATTCAGATCGTTTGGTAGAGACAAAGAAAAATATAAAAGTTAAGAAATTCTGGTTTTCAATTTGTTATAATGGCTATCATATCCTTTTATGGTATGCCTGCAATTAGAAAGACAAGGTAAAAGATTGTATAAACAAAATTATTACCTTGAGGCAATGTCATCACTATCTAATAATTAAGAACAATAACAAATCATGTGAGATCAATCCAACAGCAGCAGATTCGCAGATAAAGAGAGAAGAACATACATTTATTCAATCTGATGTTGATAATGATGACCTATACATGATATCACAGTTATCATTATATCGTTGTTTTTTGGAATGCTATGTTATTCTTTTAATTATGTAAATGAATTTTTCATCCTTTATTGTTCTTCAATCCTATGGTCTAGGTCGATTTGAAAAACTTGGATCTGATATAGAACCACGCTATTGTAATTTTGTCATTGTCAGCTTGAAATCCCTATAATTTGAGACATGTAAGATTCTTGATGATATTGGAAGCAGTTTTAATGGACTGTCGATGCCAAATAAATTATTGACATTAAATCAACAATCAAAAGTATGGCTAATCCTAGTATCTCTTTGGATTATTAATGGTTCAAGCTTTCTTGCTATTAAGGTTGCTATTGATACCATTCCTCCATTGCTAAGTGCTGGATTAAGATTTTCTATTTCAGGGGCTATACTTTTTATTGTTTACTTTTTCCAAATTAAACGTACAGAATACAAAAAGGATCATCGTAATCTTCAGCAATACCAAGAACAACAACAGCAAAAACATCCTCAATACCAACGTGAACATAATAACAGTCCACAGCTCGTGCATCCAATTACACAAGGACATATCACTAAGCAACAATGGAAACACAGTTTAGTTCTTGGATTAACATTATTCGTGGGAGGTCAGGGACTACTTACGTGGGGCACACAATATCTTTCTTCTGGAATAACAGGGTTACTCAATTCTATTAATGTTAACAGCTATAAGTTTCGGTCTTGGAGAATACCGCAATCTAGATTTATTGCAAATCTCTGGCGATCCCTAGTGGACAGATATATTTGATTTTAATCATTACTGTAGTAGGATTTACAGACTTTTACTGGCTTCTTAGAGTTACTTCTGCATCATTAGCAAATACTTTTGCCTATGTCAGTCCTGTTATAGCTGTGTTATTAGGGTGGGCGGTATTGCATGAGAAGATAACAGCAATTACTGTCATAGCTATGATTATTATTCTGATAGGAGTTGCAATGATGGTTACAAAAAAAACTACAACAAAAAAAGCTACCTCCTCTGTCACAGCAACCTAAGTTGGTAATCCAGTGTATAACTTCAACGATAGCAAAAATATACATATATCATATATCTGTACGAAGTTAATAATTAGCTCTGGATAAGCACCTCATCATCACCGACAGAGTTAAAAAGTTACTATACTGTATTTACTTGTGGTTATCAAAATAGACCTAAACTTTCTTCCTGGGAACTTCAAGTCTGTCATTATCCATGATATAGACAGAGAACATCAACATCACCATAACTTGAAAAATGCTGATGTTCTACAATTTCCTTTACATTACTATAGATAATCTGAGATGCTGGCTTTCCCTTCGCATGTAAGCTTGCAGGAGCAATGTATTCTGTTTCACTTAAGTAGGAATTACCTTTTATTCCCTCTATATGACGGAGCTCGTCAACCATTTTCATTAGCTCTTTACAATGTCCAACATTATTCTCGTTAACTTCGGTAACATATCTTAACCTTACACCCCTATTTTTGGCATCAAGAAACGCTTTCCTCAGTTGTTCAATTTCAATAGCTAATGACGGCCTGGTCTGATCTACACAGGCATCGATCTTGCTCTTTGTTTTGGAGGTAAACTGTATACTGTATTTACTACGTTCTGCTCACCATGCAATACCTCAGTCTAACTCGTCGATTATGCGTGAAATAAGATCGGAAAATGTTTCTCCAAATAATATGATTTGTATTGCTGAGTGTAGGTTTCAATTGCCCTGAATCCCCTATAAGGGATTGAATTAGTTGTTTAAATTGATTTTGCTTCTGCATCAAAGCCTCAGCTTTGTTTTATCTTTTTCTGATAACTTAGCATTAACTAAATATTCGTTATCTTTGGATTTGTTTGCAAGAATCTTCTACCTTCGTTTGCAAGGACTTTCTATCTTCGATGGTCAATACATCTACACATTTCAAATAACATACAAAGGCATATCCTTTGATATCGATAACGTGGCGTTTTCACATCACATGGCATCTGTAAATGGCATTGATCGATCGTTGAAATTGGCTACTCGTTAAGGGTTATCTAACAATATTTTATCTATAAGACTTTCTTTTGTATGTTGATTCATCAAATGGTTTCTTAATCCTGACTCTGACAAGTCATTATTGCTTGTTTTGCATATGGGGCATGTATGAAACACTTTTTCATACTCATAGCCTAATTTTGATCTGGCAATATTGTTAACTTCTTTCTTTTTCTCTTCACACTTAGGATGCAGAGAATAAACATTATAATCTATCATTTGTGAATAATTACCAGTTCTTCCACAGATATGACATTTTGGCACAAGGCCAGTCAATAGATCTTCACGAACTAAATTATCCTGATGGAACAACGAAAAAGGGAGCTCCAAATATATTGATAGCTCTGGGTTTATCATGTTATGAAATATTGGGGGAAGCTTCTGCTCGGTTTGCCAAGAGGTGATAGTAAGACATGTTATGAAGCGTTTCTTAAACGTCTAGGAAAATCGGATAATCCAAATCCTTATGAAGAATTATTGAATAAAGGTTTACCTATTTATCAGGATATAAGATGTGGTTTAGTTCATGCATATGCGGTAGATAGAGATTGCGTGGTAAACTTGAGTGAAGGCGAGTGTGGTATTTGTTATGATGTAATATTAGGGATCATTATGACTTTAACATTAAAACGTATTTCATAGTTGTATCGCTAGTCATTCTAGATGCGGAGAGAGGATCTTGAAAAGGGTTGAAAAGGGCTTTTGTTAATGCACAAGGCTTTAGAAGAAGATAAACTATATTCAAGTAATATTCGAGATACATCATCTTATGCTTTCGTTACTCTTAATTACTAACAAGATGATGTTGCTGGAATGTTTGCATTTCTGTTGTTAATCAATTACCTCCTTAACTCGTCCAATAGTTCCATTTTCAAGAAGAACCTTAATGCCAAAAGGATGAGATGAAGATTTAGTCAGAATTTCCTTTACTATACCCTCAGTCAACTTTCCTGTTTTTTGATTAGCTTTTTGGACTACTTTTACCATTGAACCGCGTTTTATATTACCTCTTGTCTTACTATCCAATCCAATTATGTTATAATTGGGACAATAAAAAATTATAGTCAAAGATTAGGTTAGTTATGTTGTTGCTCAGATAACAATTCTATTTATTGAATTTACTATCACAAAGAATTTGCTGAAATATTCAGTGCCAATGACATCAATAGCAATAGATTATTTGGTTAAAAAAATAATGGCAGAATTAGATTAGTCTATAAAATGATTATATGGCATAAAGAATGGATCACTTATAGAGTGAGATCCGCAATATTGTTTATTATCAATTGCAGGTTGTCTAATTCTTTATTAGAAGAGAAAAAATTGTTTGTTGACAGAAATGGTTAAGTCTAGAAGTCAAATAGTGACTTTGTTAATAGAGAGTTCCGAATTAGTGGAGCTTAAATGCAAAAAGAGAATCCATAGCAGGTATGTACAATCTTTACAGAAGTAGAATCTATTGATGACTATATGAGAAAATCAGAGCAAATGCGTGCTAAGGTAGTAAAGAGCAAAAACGAAATTCGTGAAGGATATTATGCTGTAATGGAAGACCCACAAGAAAACACATTTGGGAGAGCAAATTTACCTTCTTAAAGCCCCGTGCTATGATATTTTTTGCTAGTTGAAACCAATTATCATTTTTACGGTGGCAGGTTAACAATATAAGAATTAAACACTGAAACTACCCACTCCACTGCAATTCTTAAAAAGATAGGTATGTTAAAAGCCAGTTAGATAGCTACAGCTAAACAAATAGAAGAGGTCCCTTTAATGATATTGCAAATACATCCAAATAGCATGGTATCCAAATATACTACTACAGCAATGTCAGAAGCAAAAGAGGATTTGGAAGATGCTGGCGACAAAATGAAGTCTGGCGCAAAAAAAACAGGAAATAAAATTGAAGATGCTGGAGAAGATGCAAAAGACAAGGTAGATTAAATAATAATAATTTTCATTTCAATTATTTTTTTGTTTGTCCTATTACTTATTATTCTATCCATTCATTGATTGTATTTTTTTAGTGTGCCTCTCTGTGGTGTAATTTGTTTACAGCTTGTGACCGTGTGACAAGCTATAATGATTTTATTTATTTTCACCATGATACTAATGTCCACAATTTATTTATAACGAACAACATCTGCACGTTACTAAATGTTGATAACAAAACGTGTACCTTATGTAATAGCATGAATATAGAATAAGGTGACTGACTTAAGTGTCTCTTTTAAGACAATGCGGAGTAGATTTTTTGTAGTGAATGGTCATATCGATAGCTTGTATGCATGTGTCCATCATCAAACTCCTCGTAATAATGATTTATATTCATATTTTCAAGCTTAGAGTGAAGTATCCTAGCTCCCCAGTGGAGATTGAACTCATCTCGAGTTCCACAGTCAATATAGATAAATTTTAGCCTTTTTAGATTCTTATGATACTTCTCAACCATTCTTACCGGATCCCAATATAGCCAGCGGTTCCACACTTTTTGCAATATTTCCCCTGTTTTCAGGTCAAAGGGTAAATCAACCCCCATCTCATTTGAATTAGGGTTTGGAGAATAATGAGCTGCCATTGCAAATATATTCAGAGGAGGTCCGTCCTCCTTCTTGTAGTGATTCTGTTTCTTCCAGAAATTATCAAGCATTTTTTTGGACTGCTACCATATTGTCTAAAGGAGTCGAGAGCTTTTGGGAAATCTGGAAGGTAACAATATTCAAATGCAGCATCTCCAGAATGATCTGCTAATCCATAAAATACATCTGGATGACGCATTCCCAATATAATAGAACCGTATCCGCCAGACGAATGACCAAAGACTGCTCGTGAAGAAGTGTTATAGTTCTTGTCAACAAAAGAAACAATTTCTTTTACTATGTAGTCTTCATATCTCCCTGTTGCTGAAGAGTTCAGATATTGATTTCCTCCAAACCTTGTAAAGCAATCCACTAATACCAAAACCATTGGACCACATTTTTTCCCTGAAACCAAACGATTCATTCGTTCTTCAATATTCTCTCGCAGAGGATCTGCGTTTAATAATACCCTATCTTGACTACCAAAACGCGGAAGTACAAAAACAGTAACATATCCTTTTGAATAAGATTGGGAGTAGCCAGGAGGAAGATATATTATCAGTTCTCTTTTGTATGGATCCTTTAATGGATTAGATTTGAGAATACTGCTTTCATCAGTATGCACTACTATTTTTCCTTTCATTCTAGTCAATTACTATCACAGGTTTATTGAATTGATCTGAGATACCTATTATTCCATAATATACCGTTAAAACCAATTTAAAAACTCACGAAAGAAACCCATATCTCCCTATCAGTTGATCAGAGAAGCAGTAGGAGTTTTCAACAAGAACAGAAATGAGTACTATATCAAAGCGATAAAGAAAGAAATATCTTGCAATATATTATAAAATTAAATATACAATCTGCACATCCTGCTTCATATACTTCTATTACACTTCAATTGCCCAATTGAGTACCCAATTCCTAACCCCTCTAGCCTATATATGTGAAAATAATCTCTCAGGACATTTCTAAAGGTGTAATCCAAATTGATTGATTATACTAATCAATTATATCTCAATTTGAGATCAATTATAGTCCCGAATTGGAATAGTACAGGTCTCTCTTTTGCGCGTATGATACGAATTGGAGAATACTTTGGCAACTAGGTTTATGATGGACCTAAAGTGTTGGAGATCATTCGTTTACAAGTTTATAATAGGTATTCTTGATAGCTCTACCTGCTAACTACTACCTTCACTTTCAGGTCTTCACGATTTTGGCCATTTTCTGGTGGAGATAAAAAAATTAACACATTTTTTTAACACATCACTATACAAGAGCGCGATCAGCTTGATTGTCTTGATCGATTTCTGTTTGCTGCCCTGAGACCGCTTTGTTTAAGATTTCTGTAGCTGCAATCTTATGCAAATATTCATTATTATTCCCACATCTATAAGAGTAAGTGCAGCGAGGGCAACCACTTTCGCTTTTACATGGGCATTCAATCAGTATTCTCAATGCTCTTCTTATCGCAACATCAAACCTATCATATAGAGCCTTACTTGCTCCGTTTCCACCAATGCTACCATCATGGATGAAAATCATACCTGAAGAACCAAGAGATACTCCTCCCATATCTTGTGACGCTCCTCCTGTTATCATACTGCTCCCCTCTATCAGTACATGCTCAGACGCATGATAGCCACTCATTTCGACATATTCTTCATCATTTGCATCTTGGAGAATGTTTATTGGTCTTGGTGCTCTGAATACAAATCCTTTAGTAATGAATTCAAATTCAATAGGTTCTAAGAACATAATCTTCTTTCCTTGTGTGACTTCCTGTCCGATTTCAATATTGGAATATCCGACGACTTTCTTCTGAATTTTTAAAGAACAGTATTTTACTTCTATTCCAAACACCATTTTTTGTTCGTAGATTTCAATAATACTTGGCCATTCATCGACCATTGCCTTCGTATAATATGGATAATCAGCTGGAATAGACATAAGCTCTGCATAATATGGTTGCTCTGTATGTTGAGCATCATAATGCAATTTCCTTACCTGATATCTATTACCAGATAGAAAGTATATTGCATTTTCATGAAGCTCCTCTATTGCTTGTGGTAGTGAGCGCTCTCCAACTACTTTCTTATTGAAAAATATATCTATTGTATTACCAATCCCTCTAATGCTATAGTCATTTAGTATATCATAATCTTTCTTAAAATTAGGTACAAAAAACTTTTCATCACTTGATAGTCTGATCAGACCTTTTGAGACCAGTTTTTGAATAATATTATTAATATCGCTGATACTGTTGTTGTTATTAGCATTCAACTCAGATTTGGAAATCGGTTTATCACAAGTCATTGCAAGAATTTGATATTCCTTTACAAAGGGATTTGAAGGGTCAGTATATATCTGCTCTTGGTCTGCAAAGTAATCATCAGGATGTGAGCTGTAATATTGGCTAATGGGGTCATTTCCTAGTGCTAGAAATGCGTAACCCTCTTGACCTCGTCTCGCAGCTCTACCGAATCTCTGGGTCAATCTGTTGATTGGGACAATGCTCGATATAATAGCATCAACATCACCAATATCAATTCCGAGCTCTAAAGTTGGTGTTGCAGAAATTGCCATTAGTTCGCCATCCTTAAATGACTGCTCAACTTCTTTCCGCACAGAAGATAAAAGTCCAGCTCTGTGCACTTTAATTTTTATTCCCTGTCTAGATAAGTAAAATGATAAAAGTTCTGACCCAAGATGTGAATTGCTAAACGCAATTGTTTTATGGCCTCCTCCAGTGGTTCGTTTAACTAGATCTATAACGAGTGATCTGTGAGAACGCAAAGATGGAAATAACATTACAAAATTAATCTTTCCCTTTCTGCCTTCGCCTTGGATAAACTCAATTTCTCTGCCAAAAAGTGTTCTACAGAATTGACTAGCGTTTGGTAGTGTCGCCGAGGCAGCTATTATTTGCAATTTATTCTTACACAACCTTTCAAGCCTCTTTACAATGTAGTGAACATTTGCTCCAAATACCCCTGTATAAGTATGAGCTTCATCAACAACCAAAAATTGAGAAGTTCTAAGTAAGTATGAAAATTTTGTTCTGTGCCAAAGATGGTAATGCAGAACATCGAAATTTGTAATGATTATATCAGGAGCCGCTGATAATATCATATTTCTTTCATTTAGTGGTGTATCTCCATCAAATATGCCAACACGTATCCCGATGCTTTCTGCAAATTCTCTTATTTTTGGAAGCTGATCTCTTGAGAGTGCTTTAGTAGGGTACAAGAATATTGCAGATATTTGATTTCTTGTCCTTGTTGTTTGATTAGTGCGCAAATATGAGGTATGCAAATGCGAACGTTCTGATATCTTCTGTACTATTGGAATACAGAATGCTTCAGTTTTACCTGATGCTGTTGGTGCTACTATAACCGTGTCTATTCCAAGCAGAATTCTCTTAATAGATTCTTCCTGAAATTCATAAACATGCTTGATGCCTTTTCTGGACAGTACAGACGTAATCTTGTCATCTACAGGAAGTTCATTAACTGAACTTCCTAGTTTACTATCTGAACTTTGAATTAGTCTATATTCCACTACATAATCTTGCTGAGAAGACAATACTTCCTTGAGTAACTTATTTATTGTTCCGTCGTTACTTTTTTCGAGTAATCCCTTGATTTCTGATGACGGCCTTAGGATTCGTTCCTGCTGCATTATTGCTTTCAGATCATCACTATTGGCTATATGCCCGGTGTCATACAGGTATAAGAATTCAAGATACGCAGAATCAGGACCGTCAGCATAAGCATCTTTCGGGACCAATGCGCAGATATTACATTTTGAACAACTAAACAATACTCGTCCATCAAAAATTTTGTCTACATTGATTGAGTTAAAAGAATTGCATCTAGGACATTTATACCGGGAGATGATTGCTTTCATTCCATGCGTTATCCTGAGATATTGCTCTATAAAATGTTAAGGAAACTAAAAAATCCTCCATCACCCCACCATGTAATACATAAAAGCAGCTGGCAAAAAGGCTGATAAGTAATGATCCTGCGCGCTTCTTGATAGTAATGACTTCTCATCCTTTAGGCTTTGGAATGACTCTAAAATCAGTTTCATTCTATCGTACTACTAACAAACATAAAACATAGCTGGTAAGGGGAGACATCATTAGGTAAGTGCTTTTAATTTTTAATATACAATAAGCCTTACTACCATTGGCTGACTTCTGTATATGCTTAGCCTCATCTAGTAACATCAAACGCAAACATTTAGCAAAAGCATATAGATTACTGCTTATAAGAAAATACTAATATATTAGCACAAGCAAGTCTGTCTCGATTTTATTTATTTATGAACTTGGTTGACTTCTCAATTGCCTTGTTAGCATTTGCAAGTACTTTTTGTAATGAACTGCGCTTGTATCCAAAAAGAGGTTTATATCAATCAAATAATTGCTTCCGGCTTTTCTCTTTATAGAACGATGCTAGCTCATTGAAATATGATGGGGAATTAGAGTTATCATTATTCTTATTTGTAGAGAGATGATACCTACCTAAGCGTTTTGTATTTTTCAAATATTCTCATTATCTAATAATTCCTATAAAGTTAGCTTTTTGTATTTCGTTCCATAATTCCTTAATTCTCATCATGTTCAGGATTTAATGGATATTGCTGGAAGTATTGCAACAGGTACTGGCCTTTATTTTTACAGCCATAACTTTTTGGGTTATATTTCCAAGAACAAGAAAATCTGATCAGGTTAAAATTGCTAGTGACATTAGCAAGGAACTCACAGAAATAGTACTAGATATTCCAGAAGATATTGCACATAAAAAGGAAAAAAGACATAGACATATTCAATATCTGAATGTATGGGAGTCGTTTGCTTTATTAGTTAATGATCGTGAACTAAAGAATATAAATATCTTAGAGCGTTTTAAACCAAACCTAATGAGACCATGACACAATTCTGAGCGAATATCCCGATTTAAAAGATAACGACGACGAGTTTCAGCAATTTAAGGATCTATACAAAAAATGGAAGCGTTGATAAGATTTCATAAGCCCCAAACTACTATTATCTTCTAACATTCTATACTAACATAGCCATAATCTTTTTGGTATTATTATACATGCAAGTATAAGACGAAGACAAATTATTGTTACTGCAAAGCGAGTTCCACACATACATCGAATTTTGTATAATATTTCTTGACGTCTAAATCACCATATTTTGATCTGAATTTTTCTGTTACTTCTTTAACTTTGTTAACATCGGTTATTGGTTTGACTTTGCCAATTATCTCCTGTCCATCTACAGTAATTTTCATATTTGGATTTTTTTGCACATTTTTATACCATTCAGTATCTGATCCTTGAACTGGCAGAAGATATAATATATTGCCTTCATATACAAACCATACAGGTCTGGATATTTCTCGACCCGATTTTCTCCCTGTGACAAACAACTCAATTTCCTTTGTTCTATCTAACGTGCTCTTTAGTTCAGATTCTAGCATACATGCACTATTCTGCATATGTGCTAATTATATTTTTAATAAAAGTCAACAACAAAAAAGAATATGCTTCTAAAGAGAAATAGTTATGAACAGTTCTTTTATAATGTGCATACTAGTTTATTGCTTTGAACACCGGTTTTGAATGAAATTCATGCAATGCATTTAAGCAATCGATTATTAAATATGAGTTTATGCAAACTGGTGGATTGACAAGATGACTTGAATCTATTAGAAAATCTATCAAGAAAAATTTAGATTTGATGCCTGAAAATCTAAAAGAAATTTTTCGATCGTATTTAACACAATGTATAGAAGGAAACATCAGCAATGATACCTGATACTACTGCTATTTGGATGCTGCCAGAAGATAACCTATTATCGCTATTACATTTAGACCGTGTTCTTCTGAGTCTACACGGATCTGTAACAAAGCATGTCATGCTAGCTGTAAACGATTCACTACCATCGTTTAACATCAGATAATTTGTTATTAATTAGTGGTAACAATAATCTTAAGAAGTCTGATAAGAGAAAACATCTCTAGTATTTGCATAATCCCGATTGCATACAATGATAGCATACCTAGTAGATATACTGGTTACATAAGTATTACAAGCTTGATTTTGGAGAAGGTATGATACATTGGTAAGGCAACGGTACCGCTAGGCTTGCGGGTGATCCATGGCTTGACGGGCGTGATATTCCGGATCATTGGGATGCGGAGTCAGCGGTGTAATGGTGGCCTTCATCCAGATATGAATGGATAACGAGGCGAGGACTTCGAAGCTCTGCCTCGTCGGCGGCGCGGAACAGCCCAATGCTGCGCCATTCGCCTGGACCGAGCGGCGGGCGCCAGAGCCGGACCAAATGGCCTGCTTTGGCGAGCTCAGCGGCGCGCACTGCCTCCGCCGCGCGCAATTCATCGACTTTGACGGGGCTAGTTCCTTCGGGAACCGTGGTGACCAGATCGGAATGAGATCGCTAACAGTATTGATGGATCAAATAGATATATCATATTGGCTTGCTTTGCTCAGAACTGTACTGACGTTGATATGATGAAGTAAAATCTCTCTTATTAGATATCGATAAATAATCGATTATGAAAAACTAAATAAATACTCTATGCTAGGACCAAAGTTCATAGGTCATGATGTTGAACTCCAACAGTTATACGAGTTAGCAATAGTCGGCCCAAGTAATCATGGCGGCACTCTTTTTATTGAAGCTGCAGCAGGAATGGGAACAAGTAGAGTATTGAAGGAGTTCGAAGAGCGAACCCAGAGAGATCCACAATTAAAAGATACACTTTTCAGTAGCGTTGAATGTGATGAGTTGTCGGACCTGATAGTGCATATCAGCCCTTCAAAGAAATATTAGCTATTGATTACAATTATCGTTTTTAAACATGGAGTTTCAAGATACCGTAATGGTTTCTTTGGATTGTTCAGGACTAGACGTTATTAAGAGAATTTGACAAGTCGGTCTTTTCTATAGAATTAATTTGTACATTTAGATTGCTTGACTATCCTTGTGTTGATAAATGTTATTATTGAAAAAATGGAAATTTTACTTTCGTTCTAATGATTCATATAAATCCGTAGTTTACTCGTTTATATACAATATGAGTGATGAGATAAGAACAATTTATAATATACACCACTACCGACGGGAGAAATACGTCACAGTTAAAGACACAATGACTTTAACGTCATGTTCGGAATAAAGTAAAATTGTCAGAAGACAACAACAAGGCTGATCGAATAAAACAGAAAAAGAATTATAGTAGAGAGAACTACAATAAGAAATTCCCATCTGACTATTTTAGATTTTCATCTTGGAAATCATCTTCATTGCCGTCATCGTCATCAGAAGTGACAACAGCATCAGTAAAGATACCTACGAGTGCTTGGAAGACCCTCGTGGTTTTAAGCTGCCATTGCAGCCATGGTGATGTATGCAGAAACAATGCTGATACCAGCCATTCCAGATCTCATAAGAGATTTTCATGTATCCTATGGTATGTCCTCGTGGATTCTTACCTCCTATTTAATTTCGGGAGCTGTTATGACTCCAATAGCCGGTAAGCTATCTGACATATACGGGAAGAAAAAAATGTTGCTTGTTATAATGATAATTTACGGGGTAGGTGTATCCTCTGCAGGTTTTTCTAATAGCATAATTTTCATGCTAGTTTCTAGAGCGATTCAAGGAATAGGTTTGTCTATGTTTCCAATTGCATTCGGTATAATAAGAGAACAATTTCCAAGACAAAAAATTGCTATAGGCCAAGGAATAATAAGTTCTATGTTTGCAGCTGGTTCGTCAATTGGTTTGTATGTAGGAGGAGCCATTATACAACACTTCAGCTGGCATGCCACTTTTTTTACTATAATACCTATTTCGATTATTTTGTTATTCACAATATGGCGATTCATTAATATAAAAAAGAATAATGAGTTTAATAATAGTAAAAGAATACAACCTGGTCAACAGCAGCAGGAAAAAGTGGAAAAAATAGAAGGAGAAAAAGGAACTAGCAACAACTACTTAATCGGTGAAAACCAGTGAATCAATAAAATCCATAGTCCAGATTGATGTTAGAGGAGCTGTAACCTTAGCCGCAACTATCATATCATTCCTGCTAATACTGACTTATTCTCAAACAGACAATAGTATTAATGATATTGATTTGCTCGTGAATATCAAAGCTAATGCCAACGCTATCTCATTAGAGCAGGTTCTAATTTTATTTGCAATTGGCATTGTTTCACTTACCGCATTTATAATTATAGAAAACCGAGCAAAGTATCCGTTAGTTGATTTTAGATTACTGATGAACAAGGCAATACTTCCTGCAAACCTTATTATAATGATCTTTGGTATCTCTATGTTTACCATATTTCAAACAGTACCTATACTTACAAGAACTCCAGGACCTATTGGATTTGGAGGAAATGCTATTACTGCCGGAAACATTCAACTGCCGTTTGCACTGATACTTTTGATCGTTGGTTCCACTTCAGGCTTTTTAATATCTAAATTTGGTTCAATAAAACCAATCATTGCTGGAGCTATTATTATGGTAGTAGGCTTCTTTGCTCTCTCGCTATTACACTCGTCAGTAATTGCGGTTTCCGTAAATCTTGCAGTTGTATCTGCAGGAATGTCTTTGATAAATGTAGGATCAATGAATGTAGTTACTCTGGCAACACCAAGGCAATCTATTGGAATATCTTTAGGAATGAATATGCTTATTAGGATTATTGGAAGCTCGATAGGACCTGCGATTGCAGGTATGTATATGCAGACATATCAATCAAAGATAAGTATTCATGGTTTAATACAGCACTTTCCATCTACTATTTCATTTGATTTAATATTTATTACCTCTACTATGTTGTCGGTTGGTTCTCTTATATTAGCATTAATACTCAAGCACAGAATCACAAAAATGAAAATACCAAATCTAAATTAGGTAGTTCCCAACCAGGCCTAAGAACAAAATACTTTCGATATTATTATAAATTCGAAAACAAATTAATTCTGCCACAATAACGTGCGTTGGTTCCATGATTAATCTCATGAGAGGAAATCTATCAATATACATGCCTAATATAGTCTAGTCAGACATTTCTTACAAACATGGCTATTATATGCTGAATGTTCTATTTTACCATTTTTGGTATATTTAAAACAGAATTGTGATAGCAAGATGGCGATTCTGATAATTACATGTTATAAGCAATACTAAAAAATATGGAAGCGAGTCCCAAAGCAGAAATTATCACTCTATTTGATTGGTGGTTTATTAGAAATCAAGCGACAGTTGGCGGGCAACAAAAGATCCCAGCATGGAGATTAGATTATACCTGACATAATCGAGTCATTAAATTTCTCCTTCGGAGTAGTTACTCATTTAAGATTGTAATCAATTACGCCTATCTTTATTGCTCCAATTTGGTAGGTGAGTTGATATTGAAGCCACAACAGCTGAGAGCTAAAACAGAATTTGCAGTGCCAGGTGTTGGTATACTCTCAACCGGACCAGGCTAATACAAATAAAGCGAATCTAATAACAGGCTTTTTTATTTAGCATGCTCAGTAGCTGCAGTGGTAGGAACTATTCTATATATTGTTCCTTGAGTTTTGTCAAACGTAAGTACATATAGATAACCATCATCAGTTCCCGGTCCTACTTTGATATCTGTAATGCCACCAAAGCCTTTTCCAAATATTATTCCATTAAGTGTATCCGAACTATTTGTATTTGCAACTATATCAGCAAATGGGCCATTACGTGGGAGTATTAATTCTGTTCTTTGTGAGTTTAGCTTAAAATGGTAAATATTTCCATTGATGTTATCACCAACAAATATATCATTTTCATATGGGCTGCCCATCTTGTTAGAATTAAAGAATTTGATCCCAGTAGGAGCTACACTTCGAAACCAAGTAAATTGAGGTGTATGATATTTTCCTATTCCACCAAAATCTACTAAATCATGCGGGTGAAGTGGAGCAACATGATGTTTTTCAGTTTGATCGATATTATATCCGCGTAGCCATATTCCATCAATCTTGTTATACCCACTGTTAAATCCTGGTTGAACCAAATTAATTTCATCACCAAATATTAAACCGTTTTCAGTATCCCATAGATTTCCGGTAACTGGATCAAAATCAACGCCAAAACTATTCCACATTCCATATGAATAATACAAGTTTAAAGGAAATTTGTTGCTAAGAATACCTGGAACCACTGCTTTTCCATCCTGATTAATTCGGAGTATGCCACCTGTTCCATCTGGATCAGAGCCATTCTGAACATTTTGTGCCTTGGTAGTATGTCCATTGCCCACATCGCCGATCGTGATATATATATTATTATTAGATCCAACAATGACTTTGCCGCCATTACCAATAGCCCCTGGAATTGCTGGAAGGTCTAACAAGAGTTTTGGATTCACTAACTTATTATTATTAATCAGTTCATACCTGTATAGACGATTTCCCAAAGGTTGTTTTCCTTCTTTAATATCATCACCATCTTTTGTTGGTGCCTCTGTATAATATAAGAAAACATAGGTAGTAGTATTGTTATTGTCATTAACATGTCCATGTTTTGATTGAAGTATAGGAGGAGGAGCTATTGCTATACCTAACATACCTCTATGGCCGTAGCTCGCAACGTTAACATCTAGCAAAGGTTGTGGCAATATCGTGCCATTTACAATTCTCCTTACAGTACCGGTATCTTTTTCTGTGACCAAAATATCTTTGGGACCTAAGAAAGCCATACTGGTGGGATATCTTAATCCTTTGAAAATTACTTCTGCCTTTAGGTTAGGATCATTTATAATTGGTCCTTTAGAAGAAGGAACACCTACTTCAGGATATTTTGATTTCAATGCATTTGCAAGATGGTGTCTATAATGATACTCATCAAAGTATTGATATTCAACTGTCAAAGATATAGATGTCAAAATCAAAATTGCAAGTAAAATTAGCCTTACAAACGATGACGAGGATGATGATATTAATGACATTGCATACTTGTCGAAAACTTAATGGAATATCAAAGTATTAAAACTATCAGTTTTTCATAATTGTTCCTTAATTACCCGCATTCTTTTCTAACATCGATAGTGGAATCGCTAATCAGATTAAATAGCTCTTGATGCCAACGAATTGATGAAATGTAAACTACCGAACGCCTATTTGAAGTTGGGAGTACCTGTGAGTACTAAGATGATTTTTTAATAATAAATATGATAGCATATGGCTGCTGCATTAGCTTAAGCAGCCTAAAAAGTTATTTAGGATAAATATAAATCATCATGTTTTCAAGTAAACAATAAGGTCAGTGCTTTTAAGGTCTTTTAATCCAATAACATTTAAGAAGTGCAAGACAGAGGTAAACTTGTGTCAAAGAGCACCAGCAATAATTCAATAGCTGCAGACGCTGAGGCAGCATCATCTTCTAGCAAGGACGAGATAATTAGAGGACTGAACGAAGATCTGGCAAGGGAGTACAAAGCAATTATCCAATACGTCGTATTCAGTTCCACATTGAAGGGCGCCGAGTATGGAGACATTGCAGAACAGTTGAAAAACCATGCATCGCAGGAGCTAGCACACGCTCTGGAGGTGGCTAAGCAGATCGACTATCTAGGTGGAGACCCGACGGTGAAAGGCAAAGAGGCCGAATTTTCTCAGGATTCAAAGACAATGCTTGAGATTGACCTGAGGGCTGAACAAGAAACTATCAAAAATTATAGAGAGAGAATCCGTCAGGCGGAACGCGCTAGTGAATTTGCTCTCTCTGAAACATTAAGAGACATCATCTTACAGGAGCAGGACCACGAAATTGATCTGAAAGATGCCCTCGGACTACGATGATAATGAGTTCTAACATAATCAAGCCTTTTATTTATAATAGAAAATGTGAATCGTTAATACTTCCAAGTACAAAAAACAAGCCATTGTTAATGCATCTTATAGATTATTTATTGAACCTACGGTAAAGCGCTATTATGTTGTTGCATATGCTCACCTGTATTCTCCTTTTTCAATTAGAATAACACCTTCCCCTAGTTCGTCATTTGGATTTTCGTAACTTATTACTGGAGAACCAGGATATTCTTTAGCACATTTATTACAGAAATATCTTGAAAACCTGTCTTCATTTAATCTTTCTATATTACCTAGGAATATTTGAGGGACTCCAAGGCTGGCCCTGAGTTCTTCTTGCTCTGTTAGTTTGGCAAAAGCATAACCACCTGAGCCTAACAGTTTCTTTTCCTCTAAATCTTCGCCTTCGCCCACATATAGTACGTCTTATGTCTATAATTTTAACAATACACCGTGAACTCCTGTCAGAAAAGTGGTTTTTAATTATTCTATTTCTACATAGCGACTTTCCTGATCTAAGATTTACATTTAATGATATGTCAACAATACAATGATATTTTCCTCCTTGAGTACTAGTTGAACATATCTGTACACAAGAGTATAATATTCCTCGATGGAGGCATTCGGAAACACACTATTGCTTTAACTTAGAAGAGCCTACACGACACTTTAAATAATTAACAGAATCTAATTAGGATCATATTTGATAGAATAGTGACGCCATAATATTTTATCGAAGTCATTCAAGACTTTTGGATACTATATTTATTATTCCTGCATATGCAATTGACTCTTACCACTAAAATGCACCAAAAAGTCACAACGAATTAGGGAATAGCTTGGGAATGAAGTGGCAGAAAGGGCGGCAATGACTAATGTCAAACATAGTGGTAATGGCAGCTTGTACTTGGCACAATAGCAACAGATGATCTTATTGCACCGGTCTTAACATAAACAAATTGTGGTGGTATAGATAGTTGAATGAATTAAGACTTTCAATACCTTTATGTATTTGGTGTATTTACATTCATACGATTCTTAAAACCTGAAATGGCTAAGCTTTAACTTTAATAATATCCATGTATCAAAACTAATCTAGCCTATGTGTCTGTGTTTGATTTTTCTACGGGAATCAAGGAATATAGATGCGATGAGCAAATATGTGAAAAAAATAATTGGAAGTAGTGGTTAGAAAGAAGGACTCGACAAGATTAGTTTGGGATACAAAGCCACGTCATGCAATTAATTCAAAGGATATAGTATTTCAAATCGCTGAAGTTGTGCTTTCAAATCCAGCAAGAGACGAATCAACAATTCAATCCATTTTTAATATTCCTTCCAATACTCAACTTAAAAGAAACAGGATGAACAGACTTATTTTGGGGAACAACCTTTTTACAATGCAAGCACTTCTTGCTTCAGGCTATGAAGGTAAGATAAGTCTGATATATATTGATCCTCCGTTTTGGACAAATGAAAACTATTTCGCAAAATTCGAAATAGGCTGCACAGAAATTACTAAAATACCTTCAAGAATTGAACGGCTAGCTTACAAGGATAGGTGGGAAGGTGGAATTGATTCCTTCTTAGATATGCTTTATCCAAGATTACAGTTAATGAGAAGATTACTTGCAGACAATGGTTCTATTTTTTTGCACCTCGACTACCATATTGCTCATTACACCAAGTTGATGATGGATGAGATATTCGGCATAGAGAATTTCAGAAATGAAATTGTAGTAAAGCGAGGACGTAAAAAAGGTTTGATGTATCAATTCAAAAAAGTAGATAGAATGCATTCCAGTACCGATAGCATATTATGGTATACCAAGTCTTCTAATAGTAAATTTAGGCTCCCACTTTCAGAGACAGAAAGCGTTGAGGCAAAATGGATGGGGTTCTGGAGCAATGTTGACAGGCCGACTATGCGTTATGATCTCCTAGCAATTACTCCAGAGAGAGGGCAATGGAAATGGAAAAAGGAAAGAGCATTGAGAGCTGTTGAAAATTATCGCAGGTTTGAAGGTGAATTTAATAGAAATTCCATCTCTGAAGGGTATCAGAATTTATCAAAAGGAGAATTAGATTTTCTGAAAAATAAAAGCCTTTTGGAATACTGGAGGTCAAATGGTCAGACATTAGAATTTATCAGAAAGCGGGAAGGAGTGAAGTATCCTGAATATTGGGTAGAACCACGAGAACACAGACTCATAGACAACTTATGGACAGATATTGAAGCATACGATTACTCTTCTAATTATCCTACTGAAAAGCATACTGAATTGTTAGATAGAATAATTACTAACTTTTCAGATGAAGGGGACCTGATTGCAGACTTCTTTGGAGGCTCCGGAACAACATTTGTGACAGCTGAGAGAAAAGGCCGGCAGTGGATTGGATGTGATTTTTCAAAAATAGCAATACAAATAACACGCAATCGGTTGGTTCAAAGTGATTCCAAACCATTTCTTATAGAGAATCTGGAAAATTATCAGGGGCATTTAACTGGCTCACGCATTTATGAGATTCAACCGAGAATTCTCAAGCTATATGGCGCAACTCACAGAAATGACCATCTTGACATGGGAATAAAGAAAATTGATGAATTGATTGAACTAGTCTATGTAAGTTATCCTGACAGACCAGTAACTGCGAAAAAGGTAGAAGAGCTCGAATCATTATCAGAACACCTTGATGGAAGATGTTATGAGCAGTTAGTTATTCTAGGTTGGGATTACGAGTACAACTACGATGAGATTCTTCGTGAAAGAGAACGTGCATCAAAGAGACAATGGCATACCAAAATTGTTAGTAAAATTATACCGCCTGAGATGTATGGATACCTAAAAAAAGCAAAAAATATAGCTAATGTGGATTATTCTTTGGATGGAAAGGTACAATTCTATGATAAACCATACTTACTTCTTCTCAAACCAGAAATACTACAAATACAGAGAAAATATCAAGTAACTGTTGGCATAGATCGTTATGTTGTATTTGATTATCCCATAGAAAATGAGGAACATCAGAAGGAAGTTCAAGAATTGGTCAAGGACAAGCCACTGTCATTAATTGATTATTGGGCTGTAGATTGGGATTATGACGGTGTAAATTTCAAATCCACTTGGCAAGCAATGCGTCGAATCGGTAGAAACATACAATCAATACCAAAATCTACAAGTAAAGAACTCGAGGGGGGAAAGTTATACACAATTGCTATAAGAGTAGTAGATATTTTTGGAAATGATGCTGGTAACACGGTAAAAGTTGATTTAAAAAATAAGAAATAAATTGAAGAATAAATTACTAGACAGCCTTAGTGGAACAATCCGATATTAACAACAACCTATAATATAGAACGATAGTCCAACCTACGATTAATAGGCCGATGCATATGTTAGAGCCCTCCTACCTACGGAGAGACAATAGTGTGTTTGAAGAATCTCTATACAGACTTTAAAATCAGACATATAATAAAACATGGGCGTTTTCTGATTAGTAACAATATTTGGGACAAAATCTTGGCAGGCTCATAAACAGTCATAAACAACACATCTTAGTTGAATCCGACTTTACACGTTGAATAACATGTAAATCCAAAAATAGCATTTTTTAGATTGGTGTATCCATTTCTAGAGCACAAGGAGTTCAGGGCTTTTGGAAATTAAAGACAAAGTGAACCAAAATGTTAGTTCGTGATTGATAACAAAGAATACAGATGTACAAATTACTAAGCATCATTATCTATTTCTTTTAGTATTTTGCACATACATTCGCTGGGATTGAATTTTCACAAATTTTGCCCTCTATTACAACTATAAACAAAATGAACTGATCGTTGAAATCGAGGCTATCCGAGCACGTATACCTAAGAAACAATTTAAAGAAAAAATAGACAAAATGGTGCCGAAATCTAAACAAATCTCTCATTAGTGGCATTATGTATCAACGTATCTAAGAGTAGTTAAATGCGAATAGTGTCGATAGAGAGCAATGAACAAAAAGTCCAGAAAGAGTTACGGTAGATTAATAAAACTGGCCCAGCAACGTAAACTTAGCGTCGGTTTGACTAGGTAGAAAATATTGTAAACTATTATCGAATGGTAGTCACATATCTTGCTCCCTTGCCAGAGTTATTGCTGCCGATATTATCCACACTATAAATACAAGGAATGAGTATATATTGTTTCATTATCTGGACAAATAAAGTATCCATAGGATCTATTCTATAATAATAATAATAATATGCTACGCTATTATCTATACACCCAGCGTACTGATCCAAGAATTGCTATTATGGAACCATTTGTATTTCAGATCAAATAATAATTAGTCGATATCCTTCAGTTTGGAATCGCTTAAACCACATTCTTTGCATTTGTAAATAATTGTCTTTTCCCTTCACTTCAATCTCGAAACGGTTCCTGCAATGTTAATGCAAATGAACTCTGGCTGGAACTGCTTATGTCCCGACCATATCATACAGGTATTAAATGCAAGCTGTAGAATCTGTAGAGCTTACTTTATGAAATTGAAAGACAAAGTGAAAATAGGGGAACTAAGATTATCAAACCTTATAAATCAATATTAATAATTACAGATTTATAAAAGTTGTCTTTGGCTAACAAAAGATTTACTCTGATGGGCATAATTGCTATAATAGTCATCATGTCATTGCTCACTTCTAAATTAGCAGTACCATTAGCACATGCGGGAAGATCTAACAGGCGTTCAGGGATTGGTAGTTTTCTACCTATTCCAGACAACCTAATCACACCACCTAATCAAAGTCCCTCTGTTCCTTCTAATGCAATAGCAGGCAGCGCTATTCCAAAAAATCTTATAAATGGACCATCATGTTCTACTAGTTGCCCACCAATAATTGGTACTGACAAGGATGATATCATTTATGGTGTACCCACAACTGATGCCACT
Source organism: uncultured Nitrososphaeraceae archaeon (assembly GCA_963825865.1). GTDB lineage: Archaea > Thermoproteota > Nitrososphaeria > Nitrososphaerales > Nitrososphaeraceae > CAWGVG01. Next base: position 23,629 of record CAWGVG010000018.1, read on the forward strand.
ATATATGGTCTAAAAGGCGATGACGTTATAACAGGAGGACCTGGTAATTCTAAATTATATGGTGGAGATGGTAACGACGAAATTAATGGAGGTACTGGAAATGCTCTAATGGTTGGTGGAGAAGGAGATGATGTCCTCATTGGGGGAAGTGGAAATAATATCATTGTAGGTGGACCGGGAAACGATCAGCTATTTGCTGGGACTGGTTCTGATACTTTGATAGGCGGACCAGGTGCAGACTTTTTTAATTGTGGTTCACAAACAGGTACTGGAGGTTCGCCATCATCTGCTGTGATACTAGACTTTAACCCAGGTGATGGAGATACCAAGTCAAGCAATTGCAAATATGTGTTTACAGCAAGTGGAGCTCCAGCAAGCCCCTGACTAACCCATATCTATCTAGAGTGGATTTTAAACGACAAATAATAATTCCGGTTCGCAATAAAATATGGAGAAGTATATGAAACTGCACCGCCACCGCCTATTTTAGTCACAAAATTGGCATTATTGTAATATGAATATTGGGTATGATGAAGTTAAAAAACAGCAAGATGCAAGAATGGTTGATGTTATGACGTTCCTTTACAGGTACAGGTACATAACAACGCTCGAACTGCTTAGCTATGAGACTCAAATTTGGTGAGAGATAATTTGAATTGTTAAAGTGAGAGGATCTAGATATATTCATTGAAAATACTACAATCAGAGTGGATAGTAATAAAACTGACCAGATGTGAAGTTTGGATTACTTAACTACTCAATTCCTATTCATATTTCTAGTTCCAAATTCAAATGTAGATCCACTTGAACTATAGTCAAATTTGTAAACTTCATTATTAGCAATTGGCAGTGATTCTACTTTGGCATTATCGCAGGCAGGACATTTAGAGACTGTTTTACCGTCGTCATTTAACAAATAAGTTGCACACCAAAAACAGGCTTCACATAGTAGAAAAAGTTAATTTTGATGGCTTGCAGTATCTTTTACATTACTTTATATGAGCTGTATTCGGATTATAGCTAATTCTACTTGCAATATTGTTATCAGTATTATTATTGTAACCTGCGTGATAGGATGAGGAATAGTTCATAGCTCTTTTCTCAAGTAACATTAGCACAATGTTTAGCAAATGGCTAATAAGCTTGAATTAACCATGTTAATCATTGCCTATATAATACAAAGTAGAAGAGAGAGGTAGCAAGGCAGGCCACTATTATTTATGCTCAACGGTTACTTGATGGTTCCTTGGAAAGTCTGAATCTGTTGTTTTTATGTGGTTTTTACAAAAGACAAAGATAAAGCTGAAATAAATTAGCAATCATTATATCACATTCTCATAATAATGTACACATAATTATTAATGCCTAATTCCGCTGCACCTGTTGCTGACAATAGGAAAACTGTAACAATGACCTTTAGAGTAGATGAAGCCATCATGACTAAATTACGTCACGAATCAGAAAGAGAGAGATAAGCCTTAATACGCTTGTCAATCAAATTTTCAAGCACTTTGTAGAATGGGACGTGTTTGAATCTAAGGTTGGAATGATACCAATTGCAAGACCAATAGTAGTTGAACTTTTTGAAAAAATGACTGAAGACGAAATAATTGACGTAGCAAAGCGGATTGGTAAGAATACTGTAAGAGATATAGCATTATTTATGAAAAATAAAGTAGAAATATACTCTTTCCTATCTTGGTTTGAAGCACGTATGAAAAGTTCTTTTTTAGAAATAAAACACGATATTGAAAATAATAATACTCATGTGTATATTGTGAAACACGATCTTGGAAAGAATTGGTCGTTATATCATAAGGCTGTTTTGGAATTAATTTTCATGGAGTTATTAGGACGGCCCATAGACGTAATTACAACGTCTACTACACTATCATTTAGAATCAAAGGATAAAAATTTCCATCCAGAATGATTGCAATTAATTGCAGTATACACCTATTCCATAAATAGTTCATTGAACTACAATCGCTGATAATAGTTGCCAATTGGTTGCAAAGGAATTTGTACTCGACTTAAAATTTCAGGTGGAGGAGTGCAATCTATATATCACAGAGGATTTAAGAGATGTTCTGTTTGTTGTATATATATTAAATATGATGGTTCAAAATGTCCCTGTTGCGGCTACTCCCTTAATCAAAGAAAAGAAACAACAATAGTAAAATAGTAAAGCAATTGCAGGTAGCACAATAATTACAAATTGACATTTCCCGATATGATAACTTTGTCTATTTGTCCCGTACGGATAGACGAAGCCTATCTTCTTGTAAGCCCAGAAGATAGCAGAATAGATAACGATGATATGCCTACTCAACCATCGACAGAAGAAACAGTCACCGAGACTACACAGCTGTTGCAACAACAGAGAAAAAAGACAAAGCAAGCCTTCTCAAGAGAATCTTTGATTTTTAGAAAAGAAAGTCGAAGGCACAGATATAATATCATTTAAGTTTACTAAGCAATACCTAAAAATAGACATGGCCGCCAACATGTAATAATCTTTAAAGGCTTTTATCTTCTATATTTATAGGCTTTGCAAACGAAAGCTGATATCCATCTGATTCTCGTATATGGAAATATCTTTCACCCCATGGAGCATCTGTAGGTTCATTCTCAAAAGTTATTGTATTTGAGATGCCTTCATTGTTCTTGAAAAACGAATATAGTTCGTCTACATCTTCAGTGTGGAAAATTATCCTTCCAAAATGTCTTCTTGTATTATGCGCACTGTGATTATTACTGTTAAATATACTTAATTCCAGATTTAAATACATCTTAGTAGCGTATTCGCCAATTTCACCAATTTCGTATGTAGTAAAAGTATCATCACTTGACCCACCATAAACTAACTTAAAACCTGGTATTTGAGAGTAAAAATTACAAGACCTCTCCATGTTTTTAATTATTAAAGTTACTGCAGAGATTTTGTATACTTTCATAGTTTTAAATTATACACAATTATAACTTACAGTCATTATAAAACTGCAGCTTTATACATCAGTGTAGTACAAAAGCTTAACTTTAAAATTTGACTCAATTTTGCCACCCATATTTAGAATTTATTTATAAAACGATAATACTAGGGATATACTTATTATATCAGATATATTTATCTACTTGATAGTAATATTTTGAATCTGTTAAATATTACTCAAACCCTCTTCTTAGCCGCGATATCCATATCCTGCTACATGATTGTAAGTATCTTTTTATCCAGACACCGTTCTACTTCCAAAACATGCCTGAGTGCTTTTCGCAGTGGTTGTTATCTTACTGTATATTATGATGTATGACCTATTAAATCATAGTGTATTTGAACTTGTTATCTAGATCAGCACAAAGGAATCAGAAAAAATATTGGAGATGCAGTTTCAGACCCAGGAACTTCAGCAGGCCCCGCAGAGAATCTGCATAGGTATCTTCCTAAGTGACACCTATCATAGTATGCTTTGTTCGTGCCTATGCCATTATTACATTCTTGTATTATAATCACCGAACTATATTCATCTGTTATCATAGTCTTGGGAATCCGCTTATTGCAGTAATTGAGAAATAATTACTACTATTTGCCATATTCAACTCACTTTAAGCAAAGGCTAACTAGTTAGTGTGTTTATATCAGAGTGAAATGTTAGCTAAGATACTATGTATATTAGAAAACCATTGCTGATAATAGTAATAGTGGCGATGGGAGTAGCGCTTGTCACAATGAGTGCTGGTCGTGGCGGCGGTCTGGTGACTTCAACTAGCAGTTCATCAGCTTTTGCACAAGGAGAGCAAAAGTTTACTGCAAAAATGGCAGGTAAGGACGAAGTGCCACCAAAAGATACTAAGGCAAATGGAACTGCAGAATTTAACCTAAGTGCTGATGGAAATAAGATGACATATGTGGTCAATGTTAAGAATATAGATAAAGTAACAATGGCACACATCCATAGCGGCAAAGTAGGGGAAAATGGACCTCCTGTAGTATGGCTATTCAACTCTACAACGCCTAGCGGTCCGATGAATGGAATGTTGTCACAAGGGAATATCACAGCTACTGATTTGGTAGGACCGTTGAAGGGCAAACAGATGTCTGATCTAGTCAAGTTGATAAATGACGGCCAAGCATATGCTAATGTTCATACAGAACCTAATCCCAAAGGCGAAATACGCGGGCAAATATCTAAATAACAACAATAGATGAAATCTCCTTAATTTTTTTCTCAAACAATAGTTTTCTTCCTATAATTATTTCAACATCTTACGGAGATAAGCTCTGACATTATCGACGCAAGTTCCAACAATATATCTACATTCAACGTAGCCAAAACAACCGCAAATGGTGAGTCTCCTAAACTCGAAACGGCAAATCAAGCGTATCGGTTACGGCATCTGATATGAAATGAATTCGATCTTCCTAATTCAGTAAGCAACTTTGTTGAATATTATACAGAATAATAGAATTCATTCCACCTTTTTGTAGCGCATAGGAATACTCTATTATAAGGTATATTGTCTACAATTAACATATTGAAAAAAGGAAATGACATCTCATCTAAGAGCTTAATTTCAAAGCTTATTGAAAGCTGCAGAGGTGAACAAGATGTAGACAAGAAAATTCAGACTTTATATCATATAAATTCAATACTTCCTAAATCGCAAAAGCTAAAGATACCATCATTACTTACTGATGATTATGTTGAAACCGCCTTGTATAATGTCGAACAAACACAGATAATGTAGTAGACTTTAATGGACCAAATACATGTGAGTTGTCATATAAAGTCCTCCCTACTGCCCCGGCGTTGATAATACCAGGCATACGTCCCCTGATGTTAGAAAACTTGGGCGAGTGTTTCAGTTTCTCATAAATCATGATCAGGTCCTATATTGTATCTGGATTTGGTAATGATCCTTCGGCCGTGATGCAATTACATCTTAACGTTATAGAATATATCAAAAACTCAACAAAATATAGGTTTATTTTTTGTCCGACGACAGAATTATACTTTTTCAATTTGCTAACGGCACACTATTGGTTAACATAATCTATAGATACCTCCTTAAGTAAGCCATAACAAAAATTGTAAACTCATCTTAATTCAAGGATAATTACTTTCTCTGGTCTTAATTAGGATAATATTTATAGCCAATATGAATAGTCTAGTTAGTTAGGCGAGCGAGCCACTTGGTCACCTCCTCACTCGTTGGGAAGTACAAACAATCATACATTCTGAAATGTGTACCCGCTGCTTAACTGTGTGTTACTTTGTAATTTTTGTATTCAACCACTTTATTCATTTTATTTTGTTTCTTAGATTCCCTTGAAATCCATAGTAAAGTGGAAAGTGTGTAAGTAGGAATAAAGTCTCCAATAAATGGTATGAGTTCGATTGTGTTTATAGCTGTAGATAATTTGCTTTTTGTTATGGAGTATAATAAACTAGTAGTAATAACGTCAAGTAGATCTCCAATAACTGGCATGTCAAAGAGCGGAGCAGCGAGGTAGTCTAATGCATCAGCTATGACAGATATCGTCATGGCCGGCCTGCGGCTTTGTGAATAAATGGTGCATGTTCACCTATTATTTGCATACTATCTGATATATTATACCACATGTTTTATAAACATATCACTAGAGATATCAGTTGAATCACTAGCGATTTCTACATCATCACTACAGCTATTTGTGAATATCGCTAGCAATATGTCGAATTGCTTATCAAATGCAAACAATTAATCTGTATTTAGTGAACCTAAATTATTAAGCCGGGACGTGAGTACAAAGATCTTGCTGATTTCCTTTTCTTTCAATAGGGTTTAGGTCACTAAGCGTTCTTTGATGAGTGGATTATGGGCAGACCTGCTTCAATAGCATACCTATAATAATTTTCATGATGACCATTAGATTTTGTCTGTCATAATAACACTAAAAGGTACTGTTATGTGCAGCAAACATTCTATAAACTGAACATAACGAGTCAAGTAGCAAGTTTATAAAATTTATACTCCAGTTCTGATTAGATTCTGGTTTTTACCAGCAATATTGTTTTTATTACTAACCTTTGCAGTGATACTACTATTATTAGTGTTACCTTTGATTTGTTGTTTTTGTGAATCATTTATTGTTTCACCAAAAGCAGTTGGATTATGCATACCCTATGATTATATCACTAACTGAAACTATTACCCTGCAAGATATAGATACAGCCAGTGAATGAAGGATACTTGGTGCAACAAATAGAATGCAGATGACAACAAAAATATTCATTGTCAATTTTCTACTTTGACTGTATATACTTTTAATGTACTAATCACAAAAATCGGCAACGACTGTATGGGGAGTGACCAATCCAGATGATATTGCTTGGATGAATGCTCGCTTATGTCCCATGCCGTGGCATACTCACAATCAGTCTTTGAAGATCCAAAAAATACAAGCCAAGAAATTAGCCAGAAGATATGTCTGTTGTACTGATTTTAAAAATTTTCATTTTATGGCTCAAAGAGCAAAGTCAGAAGAAACGTGGGATTACTATGAACTAAGAACAGGTCATGATGTAATGATTATAGTTCCAAATGATCTAGTACGACTATTATTGCAAATATTGTTTAAGTAATTGGTCACGGTAACATGTTAAAAGATAGAACATAAAGACTTTATCTCCTTCATTTACATTCTTTATTATCAACAATTTAAAATACATTCATCATATCGATTTTCTATAACTAGTCTTGACATCTGTACTGCGCTACGTATGGTTTTTTCTATATCTTGATTTATTTGTTGACTATTTTGCATTTTATCATAGTTGTTCTCGGTATCCTCAGCATACCAACCCCTACTCCAACCTACAAATGGAAATTTTCCAAACACAAAACCCAGCTGGGACCAGAATGTCATGAGTTCTCCGGATACGTGCTGGATGTTGTCCTGGCCTCCAGTGACTATGAAAGCAGCAACTTTATCTCGAATTAGGTAAGTATCATGAGTGGTAGCTTGATTTTGTACACAGTTCATTCTTTGAACCATTTGATAATATAGAGAACTGGCACTACCCCATCGTATTGGTGTAGCTATAATTACTACGTCTGCCCAAATTATGACTTGTCGATATATTTCTATCATCTGATCCTCTTCATCCATCTCTGAGATCGAACATGGGAATATGCAGGCTTTAGCATTTTTAGAATAGTATCCCTCGCAGTGTTTGAAATTCAAGTCTCTAAGTTTTATCATTATCGTCTCTGCACAAAGTTTCCTCTTTGAGTAATCCAGAGCGTAAAGCAAGGCCCTCTCTGAAGTACTTTTACGTGGTGCAACCTTATCATTTGCATTAGTAGTCGATATTCCTAATACTTTTATCTTCTTAATAGGGACTTCAAGTCTCTTGTCTGCATCCATATGACTCAAGTATTCTTTAACCGATTTTTCCAATTCTGCATAGGCTTTATGCGGCTCTGTGACTCTATAGCCAACATTCGTAGGGATAGCATTTGCATATATTTTATCATCGACTATCTTAATCTCATATGAATTGACGCTATCCCCTCCCTTATGTGAAGACTTACCATCAACAACAGAATACTTCCATCCATGCCAGGGACATGTTACAATTTTTCCTTCCAGTAGCCCCTTGCTAAGTGGCCCTCCTTTATGTTGACATGTATTCGATATACCATAATATTTTTCATCTACGTTAAATACAGCAATTTCAATTTTTGTTCCTTTTTTATTACTTATTGAAAAGCCTCTTGATTGACCAGGATGAATATCCTTTGCTAGGCATAGGCAATGAAAATCTTCATTTCTATCACTATTATTATTACTATCATCATTATAATCAAATATTTTCTTCATATCTGTATTTTCCATGATTTTTTCGGAATAATAATAATCATCATCAAACAACATATTGCAGTTTAGCATTTAAAAAATATTATGAAAAGGCTTAGCAATTAACTAGTCAGATGATTAGCAATTTAAGAGATTTGCAACGCAATAGAGAAGAACAATACGATGTATATTAGAATATATGCAATCTTAAAATTCTCTGATCGAAGGTTAAATGAAAGACTTGAAAAGAACATAGTCAAAGAAACAGCAGCATGTATCATGCCAGTCACCTTCAACCAAAAAGTGAGGCCCTTCGTCTATTAAGCCAATTTCAAAAGTACAGCTGCGACTGCTAATTGGAATATATCTAATAAATTCATCTTCGTAAATCGCCAGTATAGGTAGACCAGACGATAACGATGATTTTCGTGGGATAGGTCATGGTCTAGGTAGTCTAGGCAACTCGCATAATCATGTAGGATACAATCTACAAATCCTGCGTCAAGATTAATATACTATTATCTTATTGTCGTTCCAAGTTCCAAGATATAATTTCCTTTCGTAGCTGATTTAGAAACAATTCTATAAACGTAGTACACTGTACTGCTATCTCTTTTGCAGTTTTTGTATGCATAGTATTTTTTAATATCAACAATTTCTTTTTAACATGATCTAGTGTCCACTGAGTATCATTTAATTCTCTATCTGTTTCACAAAATGGATCTGCTGGGTTATAAAGAGACCTATTCTCACTTCCACCAACACTAAAAGTTCTGGCTATCCCGATTGCACCTATTGCATCCAATCTGTCAGCATCCTGCAAGATTTTCCCTTCCAAAGTAGCAGGAGTTGATCTCTTTGAATAGCTATGGGTACGTATAGCATCGGCAACCCTTTCTATTTTTTCTGTAGGATATGAGTTGTATTGAAATAATATTTTCCGTGCCATCTCCGCGCTATCGTCTGCAGAATTTAAGGTTTTGCTACTTCGCTTCGGATAAACTACCAAATCATGCAATAGAGCAGCTGCAAGAACAATATCCGAATCAGCACCTTCTTCTTTCTTGTATATCATTTCAGCGTTACTATATACTCTTAGTATGTGTTGGAAATCATGAGCTGGAGATTGATTGCGAAGCAATGATTCTACTCTTCTCATTATTTGTTCTAAATTAATTGTCATATCTATTCTTGAAGAGATAGGATTATTTTATTTCAAGTATATAAAACAAACAGGTCATATCTGCATTGAGTTTTTCACGTAGAGTCCTCTTGTCTTGAAAATAAGTAATCAATCACATGACACTTTTGTTGCTGTAAGTATTCACAAAGTATAGGATATTAAAAGTATGATGAATACATTTGCGGCCTCGTAGAAAGGTGGTTTTTTCTAGGATGGTGGTTTTAGGATCGTGCAATTGAAAGAGCACAACGTGAAAAGTAATTGGCCATAATAGATCTCACTTTACTACCATTACAGCACAATGGGCATAAGATACAACACCAGATGCAACACTTCCTAGCAGTAATTTCTTTAAGCCTGACCTTCCTCTTGTTCCTATAACAATTAAATCAATATTTTCCTTTTAGGCAAAGGCTACAATACCACCTACCGCAGATGTAGATGTAATCAATTTCGTTCTCAATTGAATTTTGTTGTTGTTGTTACTATCTTCATAATATTTTTCTCTTATTTTATCCATATACTTTTGAGCTTCATGTTTTATTTCATTTACATGGGTTGGTGGAACTGATCCAAATAGGGTTACATCGGATAGGATAACATGGAGCGCAACTAGCTCTGAATTGTATTTCCTAGCCGTTTCAGGCTCCTTATTCCATCTCTGATCATCTTAGTTTTACATGAATAAGCTTTTTCATCTTTTGTTTCGTCTACTTTATGGCACTAACTAGCAGCTAACGATATGCATGTAACTAATATTTTTTGTCATTACTAAGTTTAGTAGCCACTATTAGTAAAGATAAAATAAAGTCTACTGATTAAGTTAATAAACGTAGATCATAATAAGCAAATCATTGTTAAATCAGATATATATAATACTGAACAGTTGCAGTATTTTGGCGGAACCAGATCGAGGCATGTGATAGTTTTTAATTGGCGTTATCATCATGACAAATACAACACAAGAAAGATCGTTACAGCGAGTTAGCAAGCTCAAAATGGTACTTTCACTTAGCTGTTCTTATTTTGCTGGAGCGGTCATTACTGTCTTATTTACTGGCAGTCTAGCTTTGCTTTCAGAAGCAGGGCATGTGCTTGCTGATGTTGGAGGGGTTGCTTTGGCTCTCTTTGCTATCAATTATACTCGTAAGCCAGCGACCCCTCAAAGAACTTACGGTTTTTACAGAATGGAAATACTAGCCTCATTTGTAAACAGCGTAGTATTGGTATTACTTTCTGCATATATCTTGTATGAAGGTTTTAGACGTATTTTTGAACCGCCAGAAATTCAAAGCTCTCTTATGATAATAGTGGCAGCAATCGGGTTAATAGTAAATTTTATCGGAATGCGACTGCTTAGTGGCGGAGACGCTGATCCAGGACATTCTCTTGCACATAATGATGATGGGAATAATAGCAAAGATGGCGAGAGAAAAAAAGATGAAAGAGGTGAACAAGAACAACAGAATCTAAATCTGAAAGCTGTATATTTAGAAACTTTAAGCGATACAATAGGTGCTGCAGGCGTCATTACTGCTGGTATTATAATGCTGACTACAAAGTTCTATCTGGCTGACCCGATCATAAGCATTGGTTTAGCATTGTTTATGCTTCCTAGAACATGGTCCATTATTAAAAAAGCAATTCATATACTTATGGAAGGATCTCCATCCGATATATTGCATGAGGAAGTAAAAAAAGCAATACTGCAAGTGAAAGGTGTAACAGGTATATTTGAACTCCATATATGGACCATAACATCAGGTATGAATGCATTATCGGCTCATGTAGTGATTATAGACCCAAGCAAATCACAGACAATTCTACAAGAGATAAATTCTACTCTTGAAAAGAAATTTAAAATAACACGTGCAACAATTCAAATAGAGACGTACCATTCAGAATCAGGTTTATTCTAGGGGGGAAGCAGAATAATTTTCATAAGTACATGTAAAAACACATATTCTATATTTTGATGTATGATAATGTCTTGTCTTTATTAATGCAACTTCTATTTCAAAGGCCATTTTGTTTAATTCAAAGAGATCTTCAATGTTAAGTATTGCATTTGCAGTTTATTGCCTTTTATCATCGGCATCAAAGTGTATGGCTGAAAATCATATACGAAAAATTAGTAGATAGTCTTAAATAAAAATAAGAAACAAGACAAAAGACTAGTGTAACTTGGTGAATGAATTTAATTTTGAATCTAGATATACAAAATTACTAAATATCCTAGCAGAAAACAGAAGGATCACGGAGGATCAATTGTCTCATTTTTTGAAGAGGCATTCAGGTAATATCACCTAAACGAGGCTTTGGATTGGAGTCTTTGGCAAAGATATTGTTGGAAATTGTGATAGGTGCATCCAAAGATTATATCAGTAAAATGAAGATTCCCTACCAATCTACTAGGTACCTTGCTGAAATGCAAAAGCTGATGGCACAGGGTACATCTTATTACCTAAATGTTATGTTCTGATAGTATGAGGATTTTAAAAATGCAGTTGATGCATAAGTGGATTAGAATCAGGTGCTGAAAACCTGTCGAACCTTGAAAATGCGCTTAAAGCTAAACCCGAATTAATATAACTTTTGTAAATCAATGAATCAGCAACAAATTACTGTCGCAATTATATTTTAGGGGTATTGGTGTATTCATAGGTATATGACGAGATCTGACTAGGTTAAGATAAATAAGCTCCTGCTTACATATCATCATAAAAATAAAATAATCTCTCTATCATCTTAACCATAGTGAAGCTGCATTACTTTCGTGCAAAAACCTCTTTCTAATTTCTTCTGATTCCATCCTACGGTTAATAAATTTCATTACAAATTGAATTCTGTATTCCTGTTATACCGCTTTCCTTTGAGCGTCGTTGTCTTCAATGATTTTTAATTCTAAGGGGTAGTAAATAAATTGATATTATATTCAGAGTTATCCATAAATAAACTGTAGTGTCATTATTTTTTTTGGACCAGTTTACTCTTGTGCTTATTAGTAGATGAATTTGTAACCATTAATGCGACTCCTACCAAAATTATGCTAGTAGCAACTAATGTTTGTAACGATATAGGCTCCTTAAATATTGCCCATCCAAAAAATACTGCTATTACTGGTACTATATATGCAAATGAGTTGGCTATAGGTGCAGACTCGACTCGAAGAAGCCAGAAGAATTCAGCGTAACCAACAGCCGTACATAAGAATATCAAGTAAAAGTAAGCAGCAAGTGAAGTTGTTGAGATATGAGATAATTTAAAGTCTTTAAATTCTCCAACTGCAAAACTCGTAATGGTAAGCATTATCCCACCAGCAAGCATTATGGCCAGTATGCTAACAGGCATATGAGATCTAGTAGAATAAAGCGAGCCGGCAGCCCAAAATATTGAGCTAAGAATTAGAGACACTATGCCAATTAAATTTATATTGGTATTATTTGGATTTATAAGAATAACTAAACCGGCAAATCCTGCGGCTAGTCCAAAACCCATCCTTTTTGTTAAACGCACTTTGAATATGAGTGCTGCAATTATAGCTATCCATAATGGAATTGTAGAATTTAGTAATGCTGTCACTCCAGAAGAAAGATATTGTGCGCCCCAAACTAACAATCCTTGTCCACCCAGGATTATCGCGGCAGCTAGTATTAGTGCATCTTTCCACTCTTGTTTACCTACATGTTCACATTTAGTGTTCCCATTAGTGTGAAATACATATACTGCCAAAAGTATGGCTCCAGAAGCTGCAAATCTAATACCAAAAGCAAGTATAGGAGGAATTGCATCTATTACCACTTTAATCGCAAGAAAACTCGAGCCCCAAAGGACCGATAATGTAACGAGTACCAGTATTACCTTCAATTGTTTCGACAATAAAACAGAATTAACCGCTATAGATTATTATAAATCTCTTTCCAGACCTTAGTAGCAAAACAAGCTCTTAATCCATATGAGTATGCATCACAAATATGCAAAATATAGAAGACTAGGGATGTGCTGGCAATAATTATTGTATAATGTGCTTTTAAAAAATAGAAGTAAAGTTTTATCATTTTCAGCTCTAAGATACAACATGTCCCAAAAAGCATTATTGAAGCACACGGTGAAAGAATATGAGCAGGCTCCTTCCCGCAGTAGTTATAGTCAGAACTACTCCATCTGGAAGCTTTTCAGAGCATTTTTCAAGTCCTTAGATAGATGTAATATTCTAGTATATTGCTCCTTAGACATGCTCTGAGTTTTCAATAAAAAACCAAATTATATGTCAATATTAATGCATAATCATCTGCTTTATCAACAAGACCTTTGTAATTGTATCTACAAATATGCCTTTGAAATTACTTGGTAAGCCAGCTATTGTCTCTGCTAAATCAGAAGTTAGGGTAGCACCAGTAAGTCCAATATGCGGGTGGGTATAATTTCCCTTTTCAATTAACGCAGGAACTATTCGTGTTATCGTGGTAGATGGAATTGCAAATGCTATTTCAGAGAAGCCTATAGAAGAGCTAATTCCAGCTGTATTTATTCCAATAACCTCTCCTTGCACAGTAGGTGGAACTTCAGTAGAGATTACTTGATGGCATTATCATCGTCCTGCCAGAATACGAACGGAGGGTTCAACGAGTAGACGTATTAACGCCACGGGAGTGTCATCAGTCCATTGACCAGGTTTGAAGTGAAATGGACCGCCTCCCACAATGTCTTTAATAGGAGTAAATGAACCTGGCCAGCTCGAATTCCAAAATGGTGCCTAGCACACATAATACTGCTCCTGTAGTTCAACCATACTTAATGTCTTCTGAAGCTATTTAGTTATATCACATGCCAGCTAACAAAGAGTAATTTATCTTTAGCTACTATTGACCGTCTTAGTACAAAAATCATATGATCTATAAACCCTTGGGCCAAAAAATTGTGTCGTAACTTATGCGTTTTTGATGGCAAACTAACCTGCACTAATACATAAAGTTCAAAGGCTCCAACTTTCAACACTACATAGTAGTTTTTACAAATTGCCGCAATAAAACGTCTTCTGATTCTATTTATAGGATTTAATCAGTAACTAGAATCATTTCTTCTTAAGGTCTTTAAGATACTGTCTCATAGATTCTACTATAAGAGCAGTTACTGTCGTTTTCATATCTATAGCCAAGTGTTTGAAATCATCAAGCAGATCGGTAGGAATTTTAATCGTAGTTTTAGTTTCATCATCTCCTACCATTTCATCCCTTTCCATACACGATATTTATATACACACAGTTATATGTATTTATACTTTAGCATATATATATCTTGTAGCATAAAGAAGATATTTATATACCCAGTTATATTTATTTCTGCTTAAACATATAACTTTCTTACCGTATAGAAGTATACACTTATATATTCTATGTCTAGCAGTATGGGTATGGACACCCGAACGTTCTCCGTAAACGTAGTAACTACGATAGCAATACCAGTCGAACGACGATGAAAAATACAATGACAAAGCAAGCATTTGTATTCGAAGATCCAAGACATTGCAACACAGATGGATGGTCCTCGACCTGTTATAACGTAAGGTATAACGACGGTCAACAAAGCTGAGGAGATGAATTAATCAATGAACAACAACAATAGCAAAACTGAGCTAAAACTTTGATTTAAAGAAAAGAACAGCATGTGAAAGAATGGCAAAGTTTGCACACATTGTTGATTTTAGATTAGTTGAAATTAGTACTTTGCCACCCCTACCAGAGATTATTACATTTTATCGGAGTCTACCTGATAGCTATAAGAAGTTACAATTGATAATAAAGAAGGCATCGAAGGGGACGTTTTGGGATGAAGAATTACAGCAAGAATATGAAGAGAAGTATCTACCTCTTAAAGAATCTGCCATATCATCTGCAATGAAATCACTTTCAATACTTCATATACACGGTTTAATTGTTGCTATAACTGAATCTCCAAGAATATTATCTAAAAGCTTGTTAGGCGAGAGAATATTTCAAGAAAGCCCCGATGTTACACTTGTAGTATTATATTCTCCAGATGGTAAAGTGAGTATTAGAAGAAGAGATGGAACAGACATAAGATGTGATTTGATTGCCTATAGGTTAAATGGTGGGGGTCGTGACACAGTAGGTATTATTTCTTTTAGTGCATAATCTATTACCTACATCTTTATTATACTGCATATGAAGAATATATTTACAGATGCCCTGTGTACTTTGTTAAAACACCCTAGAAAATGTCCTCATGCTCATAATATCCCTCTAGGTAAATGTTGTTTCAGAAAGTAATATGATAATAATGTCTGGCAAAGAGTAGATCCTCTTTTCTCTCTTGTAAAAAGAGATTATGAGTCAGATAAAAAAAGGTCTGAAAGATATATGGGATTGATTATCTACTTGTAGAAAGTATTATCTTTCATATATACACATTGTTCCATACCATCTTCGCTAACTTTGCTAAAGCAACAGAAATTGGTTGATCTGTGCTATAAATGAACAAGGTATGATCTGCTGTCTTCTGGTCTGGCCAAAATCCACCTGGACAGTATTTACATATTGCATAATGGAAATTATATTCAGTTAGAATCTTAAATCCATTCTTTGGAAATTCAGTTCTATAATATCCAAGCCATCCGGAGTGAATGCCGCCATCATTATCTTTATTATTTGCTACCTGATTAGTTGGAGCATAAAATCCACCAACTACTAAATTCCCTGTAGACTTTTGGCTGGAACTTACAGTCATATTTCCTTTCATCCATGTGTATTTGGTATCCATTACAGAATACTTTCCAGCAGGCAATACCTTTGGTGTAGAACTGTTAGTATAGTCCATTTTTCCAGTGGTATATACCATATTTCCAGAGCTATCCATGATGTTAATTGTATGAGGATGAGGAGTATCCCATGGCGCATCTGCGTCTAGGAATGTTATGGCTGTTCCTTGTGGAACTACAAGGTTAGTTGGAATATAAATAGGATTATGGTCACTAACGTATTTGTGTCTCTCATTAGCGGAATTTTCGTGGGCTTCATTTACTACATACCAAATGAATGTTCTTACCGATGAGGGTAATATCATGGACTGAGATTGATAAACGGATTCAGCAGTAGGAATATTATCTTGTGTTGTACTAGTATTAGATGCAGATGAAGATAAGGTTTGACCAGTATTTTGTGCAAATACAACAGAACCAAATACCGTTGGGCCATTTGCAATTGTAGATACCGTCATCAATATCAATAACAGCAGTAGTTTTACAAATGATGATGCACCACTTGTTATCTTTATATCTGTCATGTAATGATTCTTTTTTCTTTTCCTCTTTTATATTTCTTTGAACAAAAAATTTAATTCCAAGCTTAATAGCCATAAACTGTGACAAGATATCTGAGCAAAGTTTAGAGTAAGATTTCTTTACTGCTCCTGTTATCACTGTTGAGAATTATGTATTAGAATAAATACGACATCTTCGTAATTAGGTGGACCTAACAACAATGGTAGTAGCTTATCAGAAACAAATTTACTAGTAAAACTATATATTAACAATGGTATTGCAGTGCAATTTATACAATCGTTATTTGTGCTACTATATCTGCAACAATGTTAAAGTAGAATTGCTGCCAATTGCTAACAATCTATTTGACTAGTAGCGCTTTAATATATCACATCCAGGCCTGTTATTTATCGTAAAGCCTCTTCTTTCTTTTCGAATCCAAAATAGCACGAATGGCACATTTCCTTTCCATAAATTACTCCACTCTTACCACATTTGCTGCATACCTTTTCATAGTCCACAGTTGAATCTAAGGATTTTGTCTTTTGGATACATTTGCCGCATATTGGCGCTTCGAGATTGAAGCTGGAAAGAAATCCCGATCCGCACTGATTACATCTTAGGCTGTACATTTTTCCTTTTGGTTTCCAGCGTCTAAATATACTAATCAAAATCCCACCTTTTTCATCTTTGAAACGCATTTGGGACATACTGCTTCCTTATGTTCTGCTTCGCAGCTTATACAATAATACTTTAATGATGAACCGTTATTACTCTTGCTACTGCTAAACATCGAAGGCGTTGAGCCAAACATTCCTACTGCTCCACTCGTGCGACTCATTCCTTTCATCATAGATCTTCTAGTATAAATATTACGCAAAATGAACATTCCAATATTGTAACTAGAGAGAACGCAATTTGTAACAATAAAGATATGATCAAGATTATACCAAAGGATATCCCAAACTGCACTATTTGAATAATAAAAAATTGCTTATTGTTATTACTTGAATTCAACCTCTATTCACCATTATCTTTCGTTACGATACTACTTTGTTTGGTGCATAGGAGTATTAAGAACTTGATTAACAATGTTAGCTAACTTGGTTAACCGTATCTTAATTAAGATTCCTTTATTTATAATATGGATAAATTTGTCTTTATACCACTTGTCATCGGTTGATACCAAAAATTTTATTCAGTCTTCTTTTTCCCTCTTACTTCATGGTATTCAGTGAGATATTCAAATCCTTTTATCTCCTTGTTTATCCTTATTGTTGTCATCTCGAACAGATCTTGAATTCTAGTTTTTGTATAAGGCGATACAATAATCTGGTCATCATGAGCTTCCACTTCAAGCTTACTAGCTAAATTTACTGCCGATCCTATTGTTGTAAATTGGTCGCGTTCTCCTGTCAGAATTAATCCAACGATAACGGGGCCCGTATTTATGCCACATTTAAGATTAACGTTGATGTCTTGCTTTACTTTTATCTTCCATATTTTAAGCCAATCACCTTTAATTTTCTGAAAAAGTTCTTTTAATTCTATAGCTGCATTCAGACCATCAATAGTTCCATCCCTTGATTCATTACTTTGATTTTTAAATCCAAAGTATGCCATAACACCATCACCAATAAATTTATCCAATATTCCGTTATTTTTGTGGACTATTTTATTTGCCTCAGAAAAATACTCTTTTAAGAATGCAACAACTAGTTGAGTATTCTCTTTTAGTATCTCGCATAGGACAGAAAAGCCTGAAATATCCCAGAATACAAGAGTCAAAATCTTATTCTGCACATTTACCAAGTTTGGATCGTTTATTTGCTCCAGCACTACTGGGTCTAATAGTTGTAACCATTCAGCAGTATTAGAGGTTTGATCTTTATGTTTTGGAGAGGATATTTTTGTTGCTGTAGTTTTCAAATGGATTTCTTTCGAATAATCAATATTCATACCGAACCACTCAAGTCATTTTCATAGCACTACTATCATTGGCAGCGATTCTACTTTGGTATTATTGCAGACAGAACACTTGAGGATCGTTGTGCCGCTGCTGTCATATAACAAATAGTTGCACACCAAAAACAGGGTCCGCATAATAGAAAATGTGATTGGTGACTTGGAGTATGTTTATTATTACTTTTATTAGTAGAACTTGTATCATTATCAACAATAATGTTGTCGCCTTTATAATATAGAAAAGAACAAGACTTCTTAATTGCTTTCTCCTCAATTGACATTAGCGCATTATTTAAGACATCACTAATAAACTTGAGTTAACAATGTTCAGCTGGTAGTAGCAGTATGAGGTAATCAAAATACTTTAACATTAGTGTTTCTTATTTATTTATGCAGTTGTAGATTATCAAACTCTATTTTGCATTTTTAAATGCATTTTTACACGTGAATAATAATCATATGCCCTCATCCCACCACCAAGTTTACCTTTAATATTTGCTAACTCTTCTATTGTTGTCAAGCGCTGAGCAATATAATCTAGGACACCGTCTTTGAATTATTCTTTCAGTGTAATTGATATTCCCTTTTACCAAAAGTTCCTGGCCATTTATCTCCTACAGTTTATCTTTTCATATCTCTTTGTTCATACCGATGATTATTTGGTTCTCCTCTTACCAATGTCATTATTATCATTAGTAGTTATTGGTTCTGAAGTTATTGTTGTTACAACAATAATATATTCATGTATCCATCCAAGTTCCATTTCCAACGGGAGACCATCAGAAATAGATAGTATAGAAGAAAAGTTTTTTGATTGAATGAATCATACTAGTACTACTCATGTAGAATGCGCTACTAATACCCATATACAGATTCTCTCTAGGTTTCTGTTTGGAACATGTAATACTACATTCAAATATAAGAATGATTATTATTGCTGCAACAGCTATGATAACTTTTTAACGCATAATAATTGTTTTTGGGGAGGAGGAAGAAGGACTAGTAGTAGTAAGCAACAATCCCCCAAGATGATCGCGTAGATGTAGAAGCCTTAATCCCTTGTCAGTTATTCTATAAGTTCCTCTTCGGTTTCCTTTTTGATATGTTGTTATCATGCTAGGCAGCTATTAAAACCGAGATATATTGCTTCATCTGTGGGTATGATAAAAATGACGTACATTATTTGTGATGCATTTAAACTTCTTCCATTGACGACTTCTAGGTCAAAAATGCCTTAAGGCTACTTCAAGGCCACAGAAATACCAAAATTGGAAATCCACCCTTAAATTAGAATGTTAGAAAATGCTTAGATATATTTTGAAGGATAAGACAGAATATGTCACTTGTGTGGTGGCATTTACTCGGCTTATTTAGAGTAAAAATACCTGTCATTCCTTCTCTTTCTTTTCTCTATAGATCGGAGCTGTGCTATTATTTTACGCTGTTCAACTTACGTTAACCTCTCCTATCATCGATGGATGTATTATACAATAGTATTTAAAACTCCCTGGTTTATCAAATGTATGATTGAATGACTGACCCGTTGCAATATTTCCTGAATCGAATTTTGCTGTCTCTGATGTTACTGTGTGTCCTTGACGATGGCTATTGGTCCATGTCACTGTGTCACCAATTTTAATAGCTATTGGATTAGGGCTAAACGATTTGGCATGTTTTATTCCTACTATTGTGACATGATTATCTCGTTCTTCGCTTGTTGTTGTTATTGTGGGTAGATTACTATCAACATGCGTTAGAGCAGAATCAGTATTCTTGTAACTCATGGCAAATACATTAACTTCCATTTTCGGCACGATCGAGGTAATGCTTATAACAGCAAGCATTATTATAAGCATGGGCAAATTCCGATTCTTTAACATTTCAATACAGAACGACCAGACAGCTAGTAAATATATGCAGTGCCAATAAATAATATATAGTAAATAGATGTAAGTTTGTATTTGATATTAGTAGTATTTAATTTTAACATTTCCATGTATATACTTGCGGTTTCTTTGTCTTATGTTGCTTCATAGGATGATCATGATGATAACGAAGGACCACAAAACCCACAATGAGAAAGTCTTTATCTAATCCAAGATAACACTCAAAACTAGATTATCAACAATATTCGGCCGGTTTCTAGCCACAAATCGGTTTGGATATCCTGTGTGCTAAGAATTAATTTTCTCTTTGTTCGTATGCGATCGACTTGAAGGAAAGAAAAAATCACAGATGCTGTTCATGTTAATTGAAGACCCATGTTGTCTGACAACTACTTTTTCACTTAACGTAAAGCTCCCTTTTATACCATCTAAATGTCTTAACTCTTCAACACCAATAATAGACATCAACTCTTTGCAAAAAGAAATATTTTCAGACGTGATTTCAGTCAGATATCTAACCTTGATTCCTCTCGCTTTAGCATCAATAAAGGCTTTCCTTATTTTTGGTATTTCAATAGCTAAGTGACGTCCCGTATAATTCATACAAGTATCAATTTTTTCTTTAGAGTTAGAGAAGAAGTGTAATTCTGCCTTTATTACAGTATCAATACCATACAACACATCAATCCTTTCATTGTTGTTATTATTCTTATTATGATTGTTATTCGCGCTGCCACTGATGATGACTAATATTATTTTTGACTCATAATATCTTCATCAACAAATAGGATGCCTTTGGTTTAGGGTTTTGATAGAATGGCATAATATAATATTTCCTTAGCTAGCAGGATACATTGCTTCTAAGAACGCAAGCTACATTACTTGTTCCATGGAGAATATGCAAGGAAATAGAAAGCAGGATGAATTGATAGGCCCATTGTCTTTTCTGGCTTGAGCTTTAGTATAACTCGCTTATGACTGGGTTTTCGATAATAGTATTTTCCAATTCCCAGGTATTTTTTAGCAAGTCTTTTTAGATGATAGTCTGCTCCTTCGGTGGTCTGCTCGATTACCCTTCCTTTTATTGATACCATATTGAATGGATTGTTCTGCTCTACAACGGAAAGAGCTATCCTTTTATCATTCTTTATGTGCTTACTTTTTGCCGAAGTTTCAAAAGTATTTATCAAGATTAAATCGCCTACCATTTCTGCCCAAACTGGAGTAACATGAGGGGAACCATCTTTTGACAAAGTCGTTAAAAAGGCTAAATTTCTGAATTGAAAAAGATGATGCATGTCCTCGTTCGTTAACTCTGTTGTACCATGCTCACATTATCGGATTTTAATGCCATCTCATTCTCTGTAACTGAAGGAGGAACATCAACTATTTCGACTGAGGTTCTTATCTTTCTATTATTTCCATCGTCCTTTTGCATGTAGCAATAAGTATTCAATAACTATCTATTAATCATTATTAATAATAGATAGTGATAATGTTGTCTCATGAAAAGCATTATTAACTAACCTTTTATAAAGACGTCTTAGAAAGTTCAAACAAGGCACTAGAAGCAATAATATTAGAATCATATAAGAAAGACGATATAGAATTGGATAGAAAGATTTTTTAGCAACTGAAGCTTTTTTTCTTGTGACCAACAACTGTTGGTTATTTAAAGAAAACGCCCTGACTATATCTGAATATAGCAAAGCAGTGAAAAGAGAGGTCAATCCTAGATTAATCTACATAAATACACACCTCAATTTCTGTCAGAATTCTAAATCTGCTGGCATGGAAAAACGATTTGAGGATATAGCAAGAGACGACATTTTTTAATAGTGTCCAAGTACAGAGTATGATTGATATTCTGATGACCTTTTTGATAGAAAGTTGATAGAAAGCTGTGTATGATCATCATTATCAAACATACAAACACACCTACGTTCACTATGGAATAGTATTAACTTCTTTTCTTTCCGACTATATTTTTTTAAGACGCAGTATACATCATCGAATTGATAGATGCAATTGCCACAGCCAGATCTACCTGCACCGGAGCTACCTGATGGACCAGGACCAGGGATGCTATCGAATGTTGCCATGCGTCGTGCTCATGTAGATAATATTGATAATGATTGATTAAGTAACTTCAGATGCATCATTGCACCTGTAGATGGCATCTGTAATCGCCACTATAAACAGGAATACTATAATAACGCATGATGCTAGGAGTATAGATATGGGATCTGGGAAAGATTCAGGGACAGCCATTATAATTATTGAGAGGGGAACAAAAAACAAAGAAAAATTCTATATTCCAAAATCACATTGAGGTATACGATGCAGAGGTATTGTACTTTAGTATAATAGAACAAGAAGCAAAGGATATTTACATGAATGAATTACCAGGTCAAGCACATAGAAATACAAGTAACAATTTTAAAGTAACTTTTCTCTCTTTTCCAAATGTCTTACATGAATGTAGGTAATAAGTTCTTTTGTATCCTACCCTTATGATATAATAGTTGAATCGGCTCTCAAACTCCACCTACCCCTCTATCTCAAAACAGGCGCAAGAGTTGAAGGATAGAGTTCAAGAGACTCTGAGCGGTATGATGAAACATTCCGAGTTGGAGTAGAGATTGAAGGATGTTTACTTGATAATAAAGGAGTACCCTATTAATGCTGCTCCATTGATTGAAGAACTAAAGGGAACAACACATGAACTTGATTTCGAATATGGTATATGCCAATTTGAATACAAAACTCCTCCTACCCCAATGGATACCCTTCTTGATCTTAATAGTTTATTTGAGGAATTTATAGAACATTTGGATAGAGCAGTCCAAAAGGTATACAAGGACAAGGAAATGGTATTTCCTGTGTTCCTGGGAGCTAATCCATCTCCAGAGATACTAAAGGATGATAATATTTACAGACTGATCACCAATAAGCCTAGATATAAGAAGCTTGCACATTGGCAAAGTGAAATCCCTGACGTTGAAATTGAAGGCCAGAAATTCAAGGCATTACAAGTTCCATCTGCTATTCAGGGTTTTCATCTTCATCTTCAAGGACAGAATCCTTTCCATACAGCACAAATGTTCAATCATGTATTAAATTTGATACCCTCAGCTATCATACTAGGAGCTAATAGTCGACTTCTTGCAGGTAGAGTATTTTCTTTACATGAACCTAGAATTCATCTATATGATCAGTCGGAACAGCAAAATTCTGGCTTTCCTACTATTACTCGATATTTGGATGGCGTTGAAGACTACATAGATTATATTATTTCTAGGGATAAAATTATTGCAAAAGATTACTTTGAATTAGAAAAGGAGAGGCATGACGATCTACGAATTCGTTTGAACTCGAATTTTTATCGTGTTGAGACAAGAATAATGTCTGTACAACCTACTCCTAAAGCTTTAATGGCATTGACAGAGTTCTTCATAGGTTATCTTTATAGAGCTATTCACGAGGACATACAATTACGACCACTTCCTCACTTAAGAGAAGAAAGATTATCTGTAGTCAGATCAGGATTTAATGCCAAGACGCATTTTAATATAATAGAGACAATAACAAATCAACTGGATTTTGCCCGCAAAGGGTTATCGGATTTAGGCATAAAACCTGAATTTCTAAGTGTGTTAGACAATAGGTTAGAAAGCAAAAACACCCCTGGCGAATACGTAGCTAAATTATGGCAAGAGAAATTCAATGGTTCTACAGAACAAACACTCTTTGAAGTCATATCTGATATCTGGGATAAGACAAAAAATAATCGACCTATAACTTAACAGCATGATTTTCTCAGTGTTCCTTATAGATTAGTTGTTCTCATAATGGTACAGAATAAATCTACAGCTTTTCATAGTAATAATATAAGGCAATTATAAAAATATTCATCAAACATCTAAAAAAACGTTGACATCTTGGATACGATGTGGCTATTGATAATCTCTACTATAATCCAACCATACGCTATATAGAGCATGCAAATAGGCCAGCCATAAATTTGCTAAATAGAACCCATCATTTTGCGGAAAATTGTAGATTGTTCTTTAGCATCTTCTAACGCATTATGTGTATGAGCAATATTCTCTAAACCAAGTTTTTTCTTGATGTCGTCTATTGTAGTTAAATGCCATTTGCTGTTGGTTTTTCCAATCCATACAGACTTTAAATCAATTCCAGAGACACCAAAGGGATTATAACCTAAGAATTTAAGAAAATAATAGTTGACAAAGCACCAATCAAAAGCTATTGGAGATGCTACAAATATTGGCTTTTTGTCACCTGATACTTTTGCAATCCAATCAGCGAATTTCTTCATAGCTTCCTTCGGTTCCGTGCCTTTTACATCGAGCTCTTGCATTGAAAGTCCTGCAATTTCTAAAGCTTCTTTTACATAATTATCTGAGAGAGGTTGTAACTCAATATAGAATGTATAATAATCATTGTTTTTGTCACAATGCCCTAAACTTAACATGCTATACCCTACAGGAATAGGTCCTGAACATTCAATATCTACAGAGATATAAGTTACTGATTTAGAAGACAAATAATCATTATTCAACTATCTGGTAAAGGAATTCGTTACCATCATCATTAACTCTTTTGTTATATTTCGTTACAGCTTTCCCACCTTATTACCATATTTTCATATTCAGGAAAGTCTTTCGTCGCCACGCCCCCATTGTTTGTACATACTATAAATTTTTTGATGACTGTATAATGGACATTTTTCATACTGATAAATTCTTCTAGTATCTTGGAGGATAAGTTATCCTATACTGCAGCTGATATATCCGGCCTATTACAATAAAGAGCAGCTGAAAGATTGGAGAAAGGTATTGGAGAAAATGCCTGAATCAAAATACAAACCCAAAACCAAACAGATTACATATGATGACTAAATTATATTACACTAGTCTAGTTTCGCATTTTGTGCATGATATGGTGGTTCTTGTATTAAAAGTACAGATAGGAGTTTACAACGGCCCTTATTGCCCATTTGTACTAGATAACTAAGATACGATAAGGTTTTTTTGCTTTCCTTGGAGACTTTAAAAATCCTCAAAACATTTTGTTATTTTACCAATAATCCTTATTAGAATCGCTCTGTTATCGTTAATTGTTATCTGTATATGGATTATAACAAGTTATGCAAAGGCCACTAAGGTTGGTAAAGGTAAATATTCAATGACGGAATATGAAAAACTCAAACGAATAACAGTCCCATTAGATCATTTACTTTTGTTAACGACAAAGATATATGCTGATCATAGCAAGGTTATAGATAGCGTTCTTAAGTTGCTTAAAACCTAGGGTATGCTAGTTAATGCATATGAGAAAAAAGCTATGGCAGGATAGTAATAATAATAAAAATAATATCACTAATGTTTATGCTCTCTTGGCTCATGTGATGCTCCTGTTCCTGTTGGTGTGCCTATATAATCACCAGTTACTTCTAAAACGTCTTCAGATTGAGACATTTCCGCAAGTGTTTCCAAACTTAGTCTTTGGTTAGTTACGTAATGAGTTCCATGGTCGTATATAGCAGGTAGCATTCCTGTCTTTTCAAATATGTGATTCTTCATTGCTTCAGAGTCAGTTCCTTCCTTCGTAAATATTTCAACCATATAAAATGGAGCACGTTCGGATTTTTCCTTTTCTCGTATTAGTAGATCATCAATCAGCGTAGAGTCTACTTTAGGAAGATGTGTATCATATAAGGTCTGCAGTCCTCTAAACACATTTCTTATCTCCTTTAATTCATCAGGCATGATATATAATAAACATAATGGCAGTCGGTGGTATAAATAATACTCACTTAAAGAGAGTAAAAAACCACAGTCTGGTTTGGATAATGACTAACATAGCTTCTTATGCAATGTCCTTAACTCAAGATTTGCCTAATTTGTTAGTGTATGTTATAATGAACTCAACTCTATCGTCCAAAGACTTTCACGGATTATAATAGTTAATTGGACTCACCAGAATTAATACTGCATCAATTTTTCATGTGTTTTAGAACTATGGAATTTAATAAAAAGTTAAGTTAAGGACGTGTTTGAAGCTTGAGCTGAACCTCGAAGAGTCTGCCATATCTATTAACTATCATTCCTATATCATCCTTGACAGTTTTCCTACGGACATTAAATGATATCTGGGAAGGATCATGTATTCTTTTACCATCAATTGCTTCAATGATGTCTCCCTTTCTTAAACCAGCATTATCCGCCGGACTGTATGGTTCCACTTGTGCAATAAGCGCACCTTCAGTTGTTGGCAACCTATAATACTGTGCTAGTTGCCTTGTTATCTTTATAGCTACGATTCCAACCCAAGGCCCATTAGTAACTTGTCCATTTTCTATTAGATCGCTCGTTATTGCTTTAGCCACTTTTATGGGAACTGCAAATCCGATACCTTGTGCATATGGCATCTTTGCAGTGTTAATTCCAATGACTTCTCCTTTTGTATTTATTAAAGGGCCTCCAGAATTGCCAGGATTGATTGCAGCATCAGTTTGAATTAATTCAAGTATGCCATTTTCAAATTGTAGGTTTCTATTTAATGCACTTACAATACCTGCTGTTACTGTTGGACCTCCAGCCAATCCAAATGGATTTCCTATTGCGATAACTATTTGTCCTATTTTTAATTCATCTGAATTCCCTAATTGTGCAAATGAGAGAGCTTCCTTTGAATCTAATTTCACCACAGCTAAATCTGTAACCTTATCAGTCCCTACAACTATTCCATTGAATACATTTCCGTCTGTTAATGTAACTTTCAGTTTGTGTGCTTCGTCTACTACATGATTGTTGGTAAGTATGTATCCTTTACCATCTATCACAATACCAGAGCCAACACCTTCAATTGGAAATACTCTGAATAGCTGATCTTGTACCATCCTAACGCTGGCAATATTTACTACACTTTTGCTTACTTTTCCAACCGCATTTACGATTAAATCTTCATTGCCAGGAATAATCATAGTCTTCTTGTCTTTTTCACCTACATAACTATAATACAATAATTATGTATAAGTATGAAAGTTAATTGTTAGATACTTAGTTACCATATGGTAAGCAAGTTTAGAGTACATGCTTGTATAGGAACAATCAACATACCAACTGATCGAGATAGCATTAAACACTAAAAATACAATAACTAATCAGACAATGAGATTCTATGAATACATGCTATAGCTGGTTTGTAAGATCAGTTGAAGATTATGAGTGTGCGAAAATCATTTTGTCGAAGATCATTGGCTGGAGATATATTTGAAAATCAGAAGAATTTACACCCTTGCGTATCATGCATTTGTTCATATCTGCTTCCTCTCAAAAGGTTGTAGATAAATGCCTGCAAGTGATAATGATATTGTATTTCATAAGGACTATTTTCTGTAGCTTTCAATTTCATTAGTAATCTCATTGTAGTTCAGCTAATAGGTAACCTGTAATCCTATAATAGTTTGATTCAAAAGATCATTGCACGACTTGAAGATGACCCGATACACTTTATCACTCCCTCAGATTGAGGTATAAAATGCTGCAATAAATTATTAAATTCGTGTGTGATATACACCATGTTAGGCAAGATCTAATTAGTCAAAATGAAAAACACAAAGCCAGCTATAGATGAGCGAAGACAGCGAATTTGGGGCATGTTGGTTAAAGGTATGAAATCATATGAGATAGCCAAAGAACTAACGGTTGATCCTTCAAGCATTAGCAGAGACGTTCAATATCTAACTTCACAGTCTCAAAAGTTCCTAGATGATCTGGCTAAAGAAAGCCTACCTTTTATGTTCAAAACTTCAATTGATGGTATAAGACAGGTTCTAAAAGAGTGTTGGAATATTTACGAATCAACCGATGAGCAGGTAAACTATTTTCAAAGGCTGGCAGCTCTCAAGTTGGCAAAAGATTGCTGTGAAGCCCAGTTCAAGCTATTGTCAGAAGGACCATCAATTATGTATGCGCAAAATTTGGAAGAGAAATTAACCAGGATTGAAGAGTCACAACAACCACAGTTAAGCCAAATATCTCTGTATACAAGAATGCCGATTTTACCCTGAGTATGGAAGGATAGAGGATTCTGAAGTTATCCAAAAGCATAGAGAATATGAAGAAGGTTATAGGAAGAGCAACGCTATAGTAAAGCCTCCATCTCAAATATAAGAAGATGAATGACCTCCAACAGCAGTTACATTTCTGGGCATTATGTTACTGATATATGGTAAAGATCTCCAAAACTTGAAAAGGATTAGCCTAGGAGAGCAAACAGAAAGTTTTAGCTAATCAATTAATGCCTTGGGATTAATCTAACTAGCAACTTGGTGCATCTTACACGCATTCTAAGAAGAAGAATTTGTTGAAGAAGGAAAGCCTAGCGAGTATATTTCCTTTCAAACTTACGCCTTAAAGCTATTAGAAGAAGGCCAAAAGTGAGAGCCCTACTTACTATTTTGATAACATAATCTATTACTCCTACTTTGATATCGCCTGGTAATGAAAGTAGAGGAAGAAAATCCGCAAGACTTCTTTGAAAAGCCATAAGCCAATGAGTAACGTTTCCAGCTTGGTTTAGATAAACTAAATGGGACGTTGACAAGGAGTGGGTTGTATTCTGCATACTTTGCCACGATGATAAACTAATTGCGACCACACGCGTATCTAAAAGCTTGGACCCTAGCACTACAAGTGCAATGGTATATGGTGACGCTAACAAAGCGGAAACTTCTTATTTCAAGATCAAGCTATTTTTTGGATTCACCTTTGAAGGGGCGGCACGAATAGTTGATAGAGAGAAAGAAACAAAATCAGCTGCTGAAGTCTCAAAACTAATGAACACAAATTACGGATGGAGCAGGAATCATATAATTTCTGATACCATCTGTATAGCGAGCTAATTGCTTATTTCTTTGCTTAACCTCGCATAGTCGGGATTTGATTTCTCCGGGAGCTTGCAATCGAACTCACTCTTGATACAGATGGCGGTATATGTAAGTATCAAACGTATACGTTATGTTATAGAAAAGGATAAAAAATTTTCTGTCTATCGTTATTATAGCGAGGCCTTCCATCCATGGATGAAAGGTACAAAAATAAGTATATGTTCCAGGATTAGTAAATGTATGTGTCCATGATTCCCCAGTCTTAAACAGGCCACTATCAAATATTCCATTTGATGTTCCCCTTTTATTATTCATCAAGCTTTCTATTCCAGCGCCACTTGTAACAGTATGAGCTTCTGTGTCTTGGTTTATCCATTTAATGGTTTCATCTGTATGTACTGTTATCTGTCTTGGAAAATACCATTGTCTTGGACCTAGCTTGGTAATATCGACCTCTGGATTTGCTGAGCCTTTTGGTATTGTGACATTAAATGATTTTCCTCCAGAAGAATCGGCATATGCAAGGTGATAATAATAATAGGAAGAAGAATAATTATTACCATCATCGTTGTCACCGATTTTCTTATAAAAGAAGAAGGACAATGATGAATCGATCGAGCTAGTAAAAATAGCAACGGTTAGTGAGAAGAAGAATAATAATAATAGAGATGAAAAAAGAAAAAATTTATGGTTCATATAATTATTGTTATGATTTATGAGGTAATTGTTATTATAGAATCCACTGAGCCATCAGTATATTCAAATATGATATGGGCATATGATGAGAATGCCTCTGCATTTACGGTAACATTAGAAGTTTGCTTCATCCCAGCATCATATATGTCTAGTTGTAAACAAGTTATATTAACCAATATGAAAAAGTATGTACGTCTATAACAAACTATTTGGCTTCTGCAAAGTTTTCCTTGATATATGTCTTTAGTCTTTGTGCATCGGTATTGTTTACAAGTATATCTTCATTGAATACATTCTTCTTTTTTCCCTTGGATGCTCTTACCTTAATGACGTATTCATTTTCTGCCTTGCGAACTATCTCTATTCTCAAGTCTGGTCCTTTAACCAGCATACCTTTTATACCTTGGGCTTCAAGAATAATGTTATCATCTGTAGTGTTTGGGCGTTTACGAGGTTTATCAAATTCTAAGTTAAATCTGTTGATTCTATCTTCTATCATTAATTTAAGCTTGCCAGCTTCTTTTTCAATCCTCATAATATATTTCTCCAGACTCTCTATTTCTAGAAACGGAGCAGAAGAAGAGGCACTTTGATCTGAAGAGGATACAGATGAAGAAGATTCTTGTAAACTTTGTTGTTGTTTGTTTTGTAAATCGCTACTATCCCACACCATTCCTTCTCTAGCTACAGTTATTCTGAATTTGCCCTCACTTCCCATAATGCCAAGATGTGAATCTATTACCTTTTGAAGTTCATCTGTTGTCATAGCTTTAACAGGACCCCTAAACCACTGGTTTGTAGCTTCTTCAAAGTCTAAAAGACCTCGATAATGAACTATATAACATTCTTTGGCATTCCATCTTCTCACTAGTTCGAATGCTTCGCTTACAGAGATCATTCCAGTTTGAGGATGAGGATTGTAGTCTTTGTGTACCTAAAATAACAAGATCTGGATTCCACAACAAATTTTCATTTACATTGGGTAATGAAAGAAAATCCCATCCAATTATTACTTTATGATTAGCTAGTTTCACTATGTATATGACAGACCCTGATGGAGAATTGTCACCATGGTCAGCCAAAACTGGTGTTATTGAAAAAGGACCTATTTCAAAGGTTTTGTCTGGCTGTATTGTGTTAAACGATATTCTATTATTATTATTATTATTGCCTTCTGAAAGCTGAGAAAATCTTTTGGTAAGCTGTTCAGAGCACTCTGCAGTACAGAATATCTTTAACTTCGACGATTCGTTATCGACCTTGTTTATCAATAAAGGTAGTTCTTTAATGTGATCATCATGTGAGTGAGTTATCAATACTGCATCAGGAATAGCTGGCGATAATGATAATGTCGATGAACTAAATCCAAGTTCAGAGATGCCTTTTTCAATACTTTTAACTATTCCTTGACCCACATCAACAAGAACATGAAAAATCTTATCTGTTTTATCTGCAGCAAACAAAGAGCAAGAAGTGTTTGTACTTATACCTTTTTGTTTTATCTCTGCTGCTCTTTCTGATTCTTCCTCACTACCTATTGTTGAAATATCTGGAAGAGTGCCATTTATCCTTACTAGTAATTGATCGCCTGCAAGTATCTTAGAAGGAGAAGGGATTTGTGAGTTTAACATATCCATTTATTTTAGTAAGACATATGAGATAAACCTAACTATTAAATACATCTAATTATTTTAGGTTTATTGTATATTTTTATAAATCTTATAACCAAAATACTGCTTTTTTTGCTAAGACATTTGATTTATCTATCTATATGATTAAATATATCATATTAGTATGGTAATAGATGCATTGGAGCAAACCTAAATCTTTTACAGTGGGTTTAATTTGCACTACCGCATTGATAGGATCTGCCTTATCAATATCATCATCATTATCATTATTAATGTTATTTTCAGTAAAACCAGTCTTTGGTAATTTTACTGATAAAAAGAGTTCCTTCCTATAATAAAATTTCAAAATAAAGTATGTTACAATCAGATTAATCATAGTTGGAATGCCTAGCATTCTTAGAAATGCTGTAAATGGTAGCGAAATTCCACCTTGAATTGCGATCAATAGATTCTGAGGATTTCCTATTGGAGTCATAGTACTTCCCACAGTGATTCCAAAAGATAAAGCAATAAGCAAAACTGCAGGCTTGATGCCAGTCCTTTGTGAGATATAAATTACAAGCGGAATTGCAAGCAACGCTATAGTATCATTTACTAAAAAGGCAGAAAGTATTCCCATTCCAATAACAAATACCATAAGAAGTGACTCACTTATGTGCAAGATCAATCTTGTCTGAAAATGTCGAGACTGTTAGTTCTTGTCTGATTTTGGTCCGAAATTGTTCTATTCGTGGATCATGATAGTCATTTTTTATATCTTTGAGATAAGCAAGACATGGAATTTTGTCTCGACGGATGATCTGATATTCTTCATGTGTAAAGGAACGCTGTCCATCTGGAGGTACACTTCCATAGGAATCAGCCACTAATAGTATCGTAAGATGCTTGCTTGCTATCGTTTTGTTATCTCTGATATCAACTGATATCAACTGTTATCATTAAATTTTAATTTGAACTCAATATGAGAGTGATCTGTCCTTCCCCACATACAGAAATATAATAAAAATATCATGTTTGAAATTAAGTCGCAATAGCCTCTATATGAACTCAACCAAAAATAACTAGTAGCATGCAGTGCTTCGCCAACTTCTGTTTTAAGATTGACAAAAAAGCCAGTCCAAATGGGATTAGTCTGTATATCTTGAACGAAAATAAATGTAATGCATTTCTTTACCTGATCTAAATCAGTACTCATTGGGCATTATTATCTCAATTTTTTTACTTATTGATATTCTTTCTCACTGCTATGCCATTTCATTCCTGCTTTCAATGATCAATCTAACTTTTTTTAACCTAGAGTGTTTTACTGTAAAACTACGTAATGCAATAATCTTCCAATTTTGGCATCCCTGCTACCCCCTTGTTTCCACCTACTATCATCTGATACCACCTGTTACTACGACAACTTGATTTGAACTCAATATGCGAGTAATGTGTGCTGATCAGATGGATTGATTTTATTGATTAAATTTTATAGTGTGCCTCTGTGGTATAATTTGTTTACAGCATGTGACCAGCAACATAGTCACACGTTGAAAGTGTTTTCACACTAGAGACACATATGATTTTATGACAGTGTCACATGCTTATTTCTATCACATTATTCTGACATTGCATTTAGTTAACTGCAATCATTGTTTATTGAAGTGTTTCCTTAAGCTAATGATTATTTTATGGTATAAACCGGTTATACTTGGTTCGCTTGTGCCTGCAGCGATTGAAATGGTCTTTCTCGTTACAGGTAGTTCATACGTCTTTGTTACAGTATATACTATAGCAGGCGCTAAATTTGCGATTCTATTGGGTATGAAGAGTGGATTGCGAGCCGATTATATGTGCAATTTCCTTCCCTATTCGTAGATGACGTTCAGAAAGTTTCAGTTTAAAAGATAACTTTTCGATTTTTTTGGCAAGAGTACCATAATCTATAAAATGTTCTTGATCATAGAAGATATGCATACTAGGATATTTGAGCACATTTCGTTTTGTGGCTCGAAGTAAAGTTCTCTTATCGTTTGTTTTACTTTCCTTGATAAGGCGAATTTTTACAAGATAGTTGATTCTTGTGTTCAACATTTTCTCTGAAAGATCGCTGTTTTCTATCATGGTAGAAATCAGTTCATCTTTATACATAGATTTGTTTCTGATTTCATTACATATTCTTTCATCAATTGTCTTTATTAGTAATTTTTTATGAAAAGGTTATGGTCGCACTGCCTTGTGAGAGCAAATAGTCTATATTGTCTAATATATTGACAAATAGTATTTTTCCAGTATCTTTATCTTGCTTTTCGATTTTCATCCCATACTATATTCCAATTAAAATTTTGAGTCTTTAAAAGATCAATCATATCCTGTAGATCATGTTCCCTAACTGTTACACACTTTAGGAGAAAAATATCTTCATTTTGCAATATCCCTAATCTTAATTTATTGCTACCATCGAACTCTTCATATCTTGCACGTCCTCTCATGGTATTCGAAAGGTAAAGTTTCCGTAAGAGCATATAACAATAGTATTAAGATCTACATATTTCTTTTTTTAGGTACTGCTCGCATGTTTACAATACTATATTTTTGAAAATCAAGCAATTTTGTCCATAGTGTCCATAGTAACTAGCTATAATCATCCCCGTAATAGATAGTAGTAAATTAATATTGTATATGTATAGATAGTGGTAAAGATAGCATATTATTATTATAAAATAGATTGTGGCGAGCCTTGGCTCAATAACAAAATACATGTTAAAAGAGTCAATTAGAAATGGCCGTAGACCGCTCAAGTTTGAGACATTGATGCTGAGAAATAAGATATCATATGAAATGTCCAGACAACAGAATTATTAAAAAATAAGTGTATACATTAGGCTACCTTTGAGTTTGAGTATAATAGCACCAAATCACTAGCGATATGGTTTAACATACCACGGCCGTCAGGGTTGTTTTTCTAGCAACTTGGCAATGTGGAATATCATAGTTGCTCGATTGTTATAGTTGACGACGACAGATATACCTATGAAAGCATAAATAAGTTACAATGCAACTGGACCTATTGAAAAATGCATTAACAACTGTAGCTTTAACTTTAATAATAACATCGATTTTATCTGGCACGTCACTAGTATCAGTTGCCGCTGTTTCTAGTAATTTTTCAACAACCACACCTATCAAACATCTTGTTATTATATTTCAAGAAAACGTTTCGTTCGATCACTATTTTGCTACTTATTCTAATGCTACAAATCCATCTGGCGAACCCCCTTTTCATGCATCTCCAAATACGCCATCAGTTAATGGCCTCTTTAATAATAATACAAATCAATATTCTGCATTTCATACACCTCCAGTACATGGTCTGTCATCAGAATTGCTGACACATAATCCTAATCTGGATAATCCGTTTAGGATAGCACGATCTAACGCATCTACATGCAGCAATGCTCACTCATATACGAGATTACAGGAAGCGTACAATGGAGGTTTGATGGATAAATTCGTTCAGACTAATTCGCCAACAGGCAATGGTTGCAAACGTAATATAACAATGGGTTACTTTGATGGTAACACGGTTACCGCTTTGTGGAATTATGCCCAGCATTTTGCAATTAGTGATAACTTTTTCGGCAGCACGTTTGGTCCTTCCACTCCTGGTGCTCTTAACCTTGTGTCAGGTCAGACTCATGGAGCAACACCACCAACTAACATTTCTGATAACGTAGCAAATGGATCAGTAATAGGCGATCCAAGACCAACTTATGATGATTGTTCTAAGGGTATAACAGTGTCTATGAATGGAAAGAATATAGGTAACATTCTGAACACAAAAAATATAACTTGGGGATGGTTCCAGGGCGGATTCAAACCAACCGGTAAGGCTACCGATGGCAAAGATATCTGTAATTCAAAACACCAAAACATTAATGGAACAATGTCGACAGATTATATCCCCCATCATGAACCGTTTCAATACTACAATTCTACATCAAACCCTCACCATTTACCTCCGACATTCATATCTATGATCGGAAAAACAGATCAAGCAAACCACCAGTATGATTTAACTGATTTTTGGAATGCCGCTGAATCCGGTAACTTACCTTCAGTTAGCTTCCTCAAAGCTGCTGCATATCAAGATGGACATGCTGGATACTCTGATCCCCTTGATGAGCAGCATTTTCTAGTTGATACGATCAACCGCTTACAAAAACTAGCAGAATGGAACAGTCCTGCAGTCATTATAGCTTATGATGATTCAGATGGCTGGTATGACCATGTCATGCCTCCTATAATCAGTCAATCTAACGACCCAAAGAATGATGCACTGCTAGGAAAGGACGGCCTGTGTGGCCAGGCTCCTGCGGGTGCTTACCAAGATCGCTGTGGTTATGGGCCCCGCCTTCCTTTCTTGGTGATATCCCCATACGCAAAAGTAAACTATGTTGACCACCAAATCATAGACCAGACATCTATCATACGCTTTATAGAGGATAATTGGGGCTTAGAGCGAATTGGAGATCAATCATTTGATGTCAAAGCTGGATCAATTATGAATATGTTTAATCTTACAACTAGTCATTATACAAACAAACTCATTCTCGATCCTTTAACAGGGATAGAAAAATGAACGTAATTATGAGATGAAAAAACGGCTACAAAGAATTAATTCTACCTATACTGCCTAACAAAAATGCGTAGAATGGTTTAATGATTTTGTTCGCTGTGTTTTTAGCTTGGTAAACCAGTATTTAATTTCTGGTGGCTACATCTACTACTCTTTTGGACTATGCTTACAAACGTGAATCGGACGCCAATGTGAGGGAAAGAATTCTGCTAGTTAGACGGATCATCTCTGATGGTCAAGATATGGTACTGGTATCTAAAGAAGAACTTCACAGGTCAAGAGCCTGGGCTTACAAATGGCTCAAAAGATTTGATAATGAAGGTGTGGAAGGACTGAAAGATAGACCTAGAAGTGGCAGACCTCCTGATGTACCTGAAGAGAAGCTGTCAAAGATAAGAAGAGAACTATCAGAAAACCCATCAGGTTGGAAGGCTAAGGAAATTATGAACATAATTCACAAGAAAGCAGGTGTAAGATACCATGAAGTTCATGTCTATAGGCTACTACACAAGTGGGGTTTCAAACCTAAAGTACCACAAAGGAGATTTGTCAATACAGCACCAAAAGAAGAGAAAGAAGCGTTCAAAAAAAGGCTGAAGAAATAATCTCAACAAACATCCCTGAGGGATTCACGGTAGTGGTCAAAGATGAATCCATATTCGTACATGACACATTGATTAGAAGAAGGATGTGGACACCAGAAGGAATACGTCCAATGGTAGTAACGACTGGCTCGCATCAGAAAACATGTGTATTTGGTACAATTACCCTTGATGGACGACAATTATTATTCAGACAGTACAAGACGTTTGACCAGTACTCCTTCATTTCGTATCTAGGGGAACTCAAAAGAAAGTTTCACAAACTGATCATATTTCTTGACCGAGCACCACAGCATTATCGTTCCAAGAGAGTTAGAGCATATCTAGAAAGAAATAATGATGTCATGACAGTTGAATACCTTCCAAAGGGATCGCCTGAATTCAGCGCAGTAGAAGAATGCTGGAAACAGGGAAAAGATGATCTACTGGTATCAAAATACTATCCCAGGTTTACAAATCTAAAAGCAGCTATTGCAGACTACTATAGGACAAAACACTTCAACTTGAATATCGTCAAATACCTGATGAGAGAGTCTGCGAATTTATGTTAGTAGGTATAACCATCACCACCGCGATCATGAAAAATTCATACTGTCTGTGATATACCATAACAGAAAAAGGAAAAGGATAACGGATATCAATGTGCCAACAGATAAAATGAGAGCTAACTAATTATTTGGTCGAAATTACAAATTGCTCCGTTACAATAACAATTGCTGGGCGGGGTGGACGGGGTATTTTACGTTTTAAGCGCAATTTGAAAGATGAATATATTAGTAATTTATATTTTTTATAATCCATAATAATCTAGTAATAATAGAAAGTTACTATGGCCACCCCATCCACTCGCCTCATTTAAACTGGGTATGTTAGCGCCATTGCAGATTGAGTTACAGCTAAAGTTGCTACCAATGTCGCTAGCAACAATACCGATGATTTGAATGTACATTCTTTTTTTATTGCAAAGATTCAGTAGGTAAAGTCGTTGTAATTAGATTATCAGTAAAATATATAGAGATAGCTTTTAGTCATTTTGTATTGTTATACTTTTAATTCTATATTTTTCTTATCTTGTTCCCTTGTCAAGCAAATGACGCAGATTTTGTTCCTACTTTAACTGTTTCTTCCCTCCGCAAGGATGGAAGCCCTCACGTTGCTCCTGTCTGGTTTGTTTTAGATGAGAATAGTAACGATGACATTATTTTGACTACATCGCACGAATCTATAAAAGCATTTCAGTGGACGACCAAAAACCACCATACTCTTTCGTAATTGTAAATGGTATTGCACAGATTAGCGAGGAACCATCAGATCTTCTGAAATGGGCAACAAAAATAGCAGAAAGATACATGGGAAGAGATAATGCTGAATCTTATGGCAAAAGAAACAGTGTTAAAGGAGAGTTACTGATAAGGGTAAAAGCTACCAAGACTATTGGACAGAAAGATATTGCGTTATAACTATATCGAGATATGGATCTAGATGGATAGCAGAGACTGTATTCTCATCACTGAAGATAGGAATGCCAGCAACAAATAAACACGCTTATTATAAAACGGGATAGGCAAGCCTTAGGTTGAGAATTCGGAATTCATGATTAATTTGAATTCATCCTTCTCTCTTGTTATAGCCATGTCTAATTTCGCACAAATTCTGTATTAATACGTATATCATATTTTCCTATATACGGAAATATTCGTCATGAATGTTTTTCATCATTTTTGTTAGTCACTTTTGTTAGAACGTTAGTTGTGGCTTATTTTTCCTTTCAAGCCATACTTGTGATTAAGAAATTTATTTGCCTTTTCTGATTCTGAAGTAATACTTGCCATTCTCATCTCACCATCTATCCATTTACCCTTTGGCTGTCCACGAAGGTATTTTGACTTTGCACGTTTTACTTTCCCAGAACTCATATCAGTTCTGATATATAGTGTTCTGCATCTCCTCGTTTGCTGTAGCTACTCTGAGTTCTGTTAGTCATCTCGACACTTCGTGTCCACTCAATTGATAATTCATCTATTTTGGCCTGTAGTTGAAAGAAATGTTTGTAATATCTTACTGATTTCATCCGGATATTGATCCATTACTGCATGACCAGCATCTTTGATCTGTACAAGCCAGGCTCCTGGAATCTTTTCTACAATCTTTAAAGAATTAACATACGGCTGGTATTTATCATCATCCGTTCCAGTTATGACCAACGTGGGTTTAGCCAATTTCGCAAGCTCATCACAAGCACCACTCCAGTTTGGATTGTCCTCCCAATGCTTTCCTACATTATTCTGATTATTCGCTATTTCAGGGGTCAAACCAGGCTTCAATTGTTGTAATGTGGTAATGTTTGCTGGAATGTCAAGAGATTCAGGATGTAGTTTGATCCATCCTGATCCTAAAGAGGCAGAACTAAGCGATTTTATTTCCTCTGCAGTGATTGAAATATTGTTTAGAGATTTGTTTACAATATCGGACTGCAATTTTATAAACTCAGGTGGTTTAGGTGTATGATCTCTTCCGCCACATGATGAACCAACAAGTACAAGACTGTTAACCTTATCTGGATACATGATTGTAAGCTGTTGGGCTAAATATGATCCAAGTGAATATCCCATAACATCTGCTTTTGGTATTTTCAGAGCATCAAGCAAACCAGCTGTATCGTTTGCTAGTTGCTGATAAGTATATGGTTTGGAACCAGCTGTTGTATTTCCAATTCCACGTTGATCAAACGCTATTACTGTATGATTTGAAGAAAGACCCGCTGGAAAGGACGGGTCCCAGGCATCCATACCATCAGAAGCGCCATTGAAAAGTAAAATAGGGTAACCTTTACCAATGGTCTTGTATGCAATGTCAATGTCTCCTACACGGACTTTTTTTACTGGTATATCTTGTATGTTTACCGAACTCGTAGTATTGGAATTCATTTGGTCTGGATTTGACTGACTATACGCAACCTTAGAAGTGCCAAAATAGCCATCAATACTAATTAATGAACTAGCGATAATAAGCATAGGTGTGACAGCAATAAGGACTAGATGATCTTTCCAAATAAATCTGTGAGTTGACATTATTCGCCGTCACTGGCTGTTACATATTTAAAGCGATCTGAGCTGGGAGGCAAAAATGAAGTGAGCGCAGCTGATGTGCCTGTAATGTGATCTATCCCCTGTGCTTACAGAACAGAGAAATGAATTATCTATCGCCTTCAACACCAACAACATCAACAACGGAAACAACTTCTATGGACCCAATAAATAATGATAGAGTAGGAGAAGGAGAAGCCTATTTACCTCCACTTTTAGAGAAGGAAAATATCATTTGGTCCAGACGCAACACAAAAGGCATATTTCATAAAAGAACCACAAAAAGAGAATGGATAACTAACTACAGAATCGTGAAATGCCCCAGTTCATTCTTTATTACATCCCCTCCTTCCCTTGCACCAATTAATATTATCTGCGCATTTTGATAGTCTGAATTTTGTATCTTTAGCTAGAGACACAAAATTCTCAGTTTCATTGAATTCGTTTAACACGTCCTGTGGATATTTTGGCTGTTCTTCAGTGCTTGGATAACCTTTTAGGGCTATGCATTTTAGGATTAACAACTGAAACAATATAACTTGCTTCAAGTCCGATACCCAACTCCCTCTGAGCTTCCCTTGGTTGTTCTAGTATTTCTAAAATATATGCAAGTTCTGCATGCTTTGGTGTTTTACTATGGCATACTTGCATTTCCCTACAGGCCTATCTGGATCACCTTTTCTAAACTCATCTGACAAGAGCTCAGATATTTGTGGATTCTACAAATATCTGTTCGCCAAAATCCTTCCTCTTGTTGTAAAGATCTTGGATATAATGAACATACCTGCTAATGGTGGCAACACTTACCTGTAGTATCCTAGTAACTTCGTCATCCCATGTATAATTTGGTAATGCATTATTGTCATGAAAAAGGTCACTAGGTAAGGTAGTACAACTTGTATTTTCCATTCCTCCGTAATCAAAGTCTTCGACTGTAACTTGTGAGTATTTTTATAAGCATAGTTTGTATGTAAATAGCCTTCAAAGAATTTCATTAAATCTTGTGTTTGTCCAAATGTCAATTTAGGATCGTAGCCTTTTCGAGCTGTGTGTTTGTATAGGCAGTAACCTATTATTCAAAGTGCAATAAAAAAGTCCTTTCAATCAATCGACTTAAATTCTAGCAAATTGAAGATACAGAATGGAAATTAGTAATGGATATAAGGGAACTAAAAATAGAAATGCCATCTTCGGAAGATCTAATTGATCTACGTAATTTCCTTCTCATAAAAAGTAATACAATCGATCCACAGGAGGTACATCGAATACCACGTGGGTCTGTAAGAGAGCCTATCATAATATCTCTAGTAGTACCTCTAGTCGAACCTGTCGTTATCCGTCAGATTGTTTCTGTTATTAAAGAGTGGTTACGGTTAAGGCATAAAGAAAAAAAGACTATGAAACTTTTAGCAAAGCTCGGTAATGGAAGAAGCCAACAGATTAGTATAGCCGACCTTGAGAAAGCTATATCTCACAAAGGTTGATGCTGCCTAACCTTAATTAGGTAAATGCATAAAGTATTAGATGGATAAAAAAGATGAGTGCTAACAACAACAAGCAATTTCTACTCAACCAAATAATGTGGTTGGGAATATCTTTTGGCATCAGCATAACCATCTCTATGTTAGTGCCATTTCCTATATCACTAGTTACCATAATAGCGGTATTCATTTTGCTTAACCTCTATATGAGAAAGAGAATGATGAAAAGAATGGGAATGAGAGGAGGAGTAGGAATGTTTGGTTCAATGTCGCCATCTTCAATGTTTGGAGACAGTTCATTAAAATATTACTGTATGAGTTGCGGAACACAGCACAAACAAGCTGCATGTCCTAAATGTGGCTCGAAGATGAAAAGAGTTGGGTCTTGACATGCCATAGGGAATCGAATACAATGCAAATCAAGATTAGCGGAGAGAAGCTACCAGAATTGAATCTTAAACTATTTCTA
The DNA here is from genome assembly GCA_963825865.1 of uncultured Nitrososphaeraceae archaeon. Classification (GTDB taxonomy): domain Archaea; phylum Thermoproteota; class Nitrososphaeria; order Nitrososphaerales; family Nitrososphaeraceae; genus CAWGVG01. Next base: position 65,286 of record CAWGVG010000018.1, read on the forward strand.
TTGTAACTAAGACAAACTGGAATAATAGAAATAAGGGGTCCTTATTATACTGCTGTTACTGTAAATTATCTTGAAGATTTATTGGATATGTGGGGAGATTATATTGATGGTTTCAAGTTTGCTGGTGGTTCTCAAAGATTACTAACTATAGACATGAAAAAGATAATAGGCATTTGCCACAAGCATGATGTTTACGTATCGACTGGAGGCTTTGTAGAAAGAGTAATAGTACAAGGATCTGAGGCAGTTGACAGATACTTAGAGGAAATGCAAATCATTGGGTTTTGATATAGTTGAAGTCTCAAGTGGTCTTGCACCAATTCCGCTAAAAGATAAAGTGGAAATTGTTAAACAAGTAAAGAAAATGGGCATGAAACCTAAACCTGAAATATCAATGATGTACGGAGCTGGAGCAGGTACACATATTGCTGGATATCAGACAAAGTTAAAGATATTAGAAGATCTCAGATGAAATTGACCTGCATCAAACTGCAGGTGCTGAAATTATGATGCTAGACTAAGTCTTCACTCAACCTTTCTGCTGTAACTGAGTCTATGCCTTCTAATTGTGTTATTGGTCTATTTCCTACTGTATCTCTTCTCTTCCATCCTGTTATCGTAATCCTTTTCTAACACTATTCGGTTATTAACTACGCCATGGCACGAGAAAGACTGACGTTACCATTTGAAACGACCTACTCCGAAAAGCCAAGCAAGAAATCAAAAAATATGAAGAGACTTGCAATCATCGTGAAGCCAGAAAACCTTGATGGGATTGTCTCAACGCTTAACGGAGTGGGTCTTGAAGCAACAATCTATGATGTAAAAAGGGCAGGAAAAGAAGATAAGGAAAGAGTTAGTTCAGGTAGGGGAAGTGGCACATTTGAGCTTGCATATACTGCAAGAAAAATTGTGGCTACTGTGGTGAACTCTGATGATGTCGATGAGGTTACAGAAAGAATGAAAAAGGGTCTCGATGGAGATAAGGCAGTTGTCATGATTTCACCAGTAGATAATCTTGTAATGCTCTAAGATATCGTCGAGCATAACATGGAAAGATCGATTTCCCAAGGCGCCAATATTGCTTACTCTAAGATACATTAAATCTCAGGCTTCTTGTCGCTAATGAGTACGGGTTCTACTAGGATTAGAAACAAACTTAGGATTGTGACGACAGAAATATGCTAATACGTACAGGCGAATTTGTATAATCTAAGTAAGCCTAGCGCCTGGTCTTAAATCCAAATTTTCAAAGAAACTGACAGAGCACTTGTCCCAAACCTTCGCCCAGGATCGAAGATTCGTTAAAACAATCCAGATAGGCGTGAAGTTGTGACTGCAGAAATATGTTAATACTAACGCACATACACATAAACGAATTGTTAAAAGCTAAGTATTATATCGTATTCTCGCTGGTAGCAGATCCTTTAGGCTTTGGCCGCATAGTAGTAGATAAATTCTTAGAACAATTTCTATACCTGATCCCAGTGATCAATATCAAGCAACAAACTGTTACCTTTTCTATGCGGATTAGTTGGTTACGGCTATACGGCAATCTTATTTTGAAAGCAGTTGCAAAAGAGAAAAGCAAGAAGCAAAGAACATAGAGGAAGTTTCTACTAACTCTGATTTACTGGCATTCTGTGCGTCTTTGAGTTTCAATTGTGTCATACATAGAGTTCACCTCCTTGCCCAAGACTTTTAAAATATCATATGTCGTGTTTGTTAATTCACTTGTTGGTGACAACGACGACATATTTACTAAAAATAGATCAAGTATATTATTAAAACCAATACATCATATTCTTGCTTGCAAGGATGTATAATAGCAAAATGTAAAGCAGTTTTTCCTTTTCGTTGAATATATATGACATTTATTATATTCTGTAATATAATAGCTGGTTATTTTCGGAATGAAAAGATTAGATATAATAATCCCTCATGAACGCGTGGGAGAACTAAATGAACTGCTTCACAAGCACAATGTCGGTGGTATGACATTTTATGATATCAAAGGTAGAGGTCGTTCAAAAAATGAACCAATATACGTAGCTTGGCCGCAAGTAATGCAATGAATGAGAAAACTGTTTATTTCTTTAATTCTTGTTGTAATAAAGTCATGCTCATGAACTATTATTTGACCTTTGAGTGGTCTAAGCGCCTTTATGGATTGACTACTACTCATCATATCATAATCATAGAAACAAGTTCATATTAAGACATGTAAGTTAAGGGCTCGAAGGGATTAGACCCCGACCCATAGGAGGGTTCACTTGTTTTCGGTCATACTCTAATAGTTCAAATGATTTTATTTTCACAAATGCTTGGATTCGGTCGGATTAGTGAGGATACTATACTATTAGAAAGTAATGGTATATTTGACTTGAGTACCTGATTTATCTAGTATGATTTAATGAAGCTATAACTGTTGACGGTATCAAATTAGTCTAGACTTGTTCGTTTACCTATTCTTAGTAACGATTCAATTATAACTAGATTATATATTAAGGCCTACCTAATTGCTGTAATACCTCTTGATATGCTTCCGTGCCAATACCAGTAGAAGATGCCAGATATTTTGAAAGAGCTACTATGGACGTTTATTTGCACTTCGAGATGAAATTGCAAAACAAGGATTTAAAATAGATTGAAGAATACAAGATGGGTCAATTCACATTTATCGAATCCAAGAAAATATTATGAATTACAAAGGTAATTCACAATGGATAAAACTAGCTTTCATCTAAATAACTGAGACTGGGGCATAATTTGATCACGCAATTTTCAAGCAGTTTTCTGGTTGATTAGCTTCTGAAGATAGCTTTATTCAAAACCATCAATAGATATTGGTAAAAATATAAGCAGGCAATTATGCCCCAGCCTCAACTAACTAACATCTTTGCTCATATGACTTTTAATTGCATCTTTTAATGTCTGTGTGACATTCGGAAGAATTCTAGGATCATTTACCTTAGGAATTATGTATTCCTCTTTCAAATGAGTTCCCTCAACTAGCGAAGCAATAGCATATGAAGCAGCTACTAACATGTCTTCGTCCAAACCTTTTGCTCTCATATCAAGCAATGCCCTGAGAACAGAAGGGAATACTACAGCATTGTTAACCTGGTTGGGAAAATCTGACCGGCCTGTAGCTACAATCCTTGCGCCAGCTTTCAATGCATCTCGAGGAAGTATTTCAGGATCTGGATTACTTAATGCAAATATTATTGCATCTTGGTTCATTGACTTTACCATATCAGTACTTAAAAGTCCAGCTTTACCAGATACACCTATGAAAACATCGGCATCTTTGATTACATCTGTCAAATTCCCTCTCAATTTCCTTGGATTGCTTTTTCTGGATATTTCTTGTTTGGATATACTGTTATTGTTGTTATTATTGTCATTATCATAATCTTTTAGATCTTTTCTTCCTTCATATATTGCTCCTTTGCTATCAGTAACAACTATGTCTTTGCATCCTGCTTTTTCCAGAATCTTGAAAATACCATAGCCAGCAGAACCCGCCCCTGATACGACTACCTTTATACTATCTATTTTTTTCTTCAATAATTTTAGAGAATTTATCAATGCTGCCAAAGTGATTACAGCTGTACCATGCTGATCATCATGAAAAACAGGTATGGAAAGTTCATTTTGAAGCCTTTTTATTATATCAAAGACCTTGGGCGATTCTATATCTTCAATATTTATTGCTCCAAAAACAGGTTGAATTGCCTTAACAAATCTGATTATTTCTTCCTTTTCTTTTGTTGCAATACATAATGGATATGCATTTATGCCAGCTAATATTTTGAACAAGATAGATTTTCCTTCCATAACAGGAAGTGCTCCTTCAGGTCCAATATCGCCTAGTCCAAGCACTCGTGTTCCATCACATATTATAGCAACGTTGTTCCATTTTGATGTATAATCATATGCCAATTCTTTATTATTGTTTATTTCTGTAGCAACATATGCTACACCTGGTGTGTATATTAAGCCAAGTGTTCCCTTCTCTTCATCAAAAGCATTTTCTACAGATACTTTATTGTGAATTTCGATCTTTCCTTTTAACATCCTATGAAGATTGATAGCGTCTTCCTTTGTATTCAAGCAACCTTCACTACTTGCAAGATAGATATATTATTATTATTATTTTTTATGTTATTGGAGGAATTACTATGACTCTCCGATACAGATTATTATAACCAGTATAACAAATAAACAATCTGATATGATTTCGAGGAAAGATTATGATGATTTTATCATACTTTAGAATTGAACTGAGATATAACAAGCAAGTAGAAGATTTTCATGTCGTCACCACCTTCATAGCATAGGTGTGATATATGGCTGTGTAAGTTGTATTTTCACCTATCCCAAATACTGCACTTGGTTATGACATTTATGCTGATCATTGCCGCATTGATGCTCGGGTACGACTACTACAATAATCAATCAATCAATCAATCAAAGGACGTAATACTGGACATTTCTATTCTAATAAGCCAATAATTCTAAAATAATAATGCCTTAATCTTTTATAGCGTAATTAAAGATTATCGTGATTTATTATTTGATCGTTTGTTCTTCGTTTGGCATCTTGTTCATGTCTTTTTTCTTTTTTAGATACTGTTAATAATAGTAATAACGTGTTAGTTAGTTTTTTTTCTGGAGAATGTGAATGTATATTTTTTAAAATATTATGTACTCAGCAACCTTAACAAAATCCTCAGCCAATACGAAGACCATTTTCATTTGGATTCCACACTCTATATGGTTTTCTATTTTGAATTTCTAGTCTTACGCATTGAGAATCTATTTTCTCATTTATAGTTTAGTAGCTACTAGGTAGGCTGGCTAGCTCATTTGATATCTTTTAGTATTTGGTTAGTCTTTGATTCTCCATCCTTGATTGAAGCCTTTATTGTACCTGGTGAAAAATCTGCATTCTCATAAGGAGATGGAAATGGCTCGCTCCTGGTTATATAATATACGCCCTTAATTTCTGCCCCATGTTCCTTTGATATTTTTTTATATTTTGCTCGGATCTTTTTCATTTTCTCTTTATCTTCTTTTTTCTCTGAATCAAAATTGTTTTCAAGCATATGGTAAATCTCATCGATAAACTTTAGATAGTAAGTGAATGCTTTGGACATTTGGACATTGTGCATAGTTTTATCACTGAACATGATATCTCTTGCTCTATGCTGTATCTCCTGTAAGTTGTCTGGCAGATGGTCAATATTTTTTGGGTAATTTTCGACTAAAAAAATCCGTTTGTCATTTACAGGAGAGGCATCTATGACTTCTCTTAGCGGAGTATTGCTTAGCAAACTGCCATCCCAAGCGTATACTCCTTTTTCTACTTCTATCCATTGAAAATAATATGATGGATATCCAGTTGCAGCTAATATGTGCCTTGAAGCTATTTGCTGTTTAGAACTATCAAATATTAGTGATTCGGCATTCAAGACATTAACTGCTGTCATAATCAGACGAGCGTTAGGGTTACCTTTTGGTTTTAACTTGTTATAATCTATGTACTTTTCTAAAGTCTTTACTAGAGGTGAATGATCAAATAGATATGTCCACTTGTCTGGCGTAAAATACTGTGGATCTGTGAATGCGAATTCAGGCCTCCATCTTGGCACAAAGACCTTTTTATTTCCATAAAGTGCTGCACTATAAAATGACAATGTTGATTTTGTTTGTGAAATATGTGTTATTGCTGAGTGGTCTGTGGTTTGTGATGGTGATGGTGTTGGTGGAGGTAATGGTGTTAGTATTGGTATTGATGTTGATGTTGATGTCGGATATCCAGCTAACCATTCTATAAAAGGAGGATTTAAGTTTGCACTACTGCCCTCAGCTAGTTCCAACCAGTATTGTTCTAATGCCTTTTCAGGATGATCTTCTCCTTTACTGCCTGCTATTAGAGAAGCATTTAGCCCACCAATTGATGTACCCGCAACTATGTCAATTTTTATATTGCTATTTGCAAGTGCCTTGAAGACTCCGCAGCCAAAGGCACCTAAAGAACCTCCCCCTTGAAGTATCAGGACATTTTCAATGGTATCAGACATGGCGAAATTTTCTGATCCTTGATATCAACAATTCATGCTCCATATCACTCCACATGGTGCTCGTAAATCAATTGATCATAGAACCTGACAGACTTTATGTTTACAAATTCAAGCATCCCGTACCTAGATAATTCTCTGCCAAATCCACTATTCTTTACACCACCAAATGGAACTCTAGGATCTGAAACTACCACACTGTTTACTGTAACTATTCCTGATTGAACCAATGACGATAATGTTTCTGCCTTATCTAAATCCTGAGTCCATATGCTTGCGCCAAGACCAAATTTAGAATCATTTGCAATTGTGATAGCTTCTTTTTCGTCATCAGCTGTAATTATCGGTGCCACAGGACCAAACACTTCTTCTTGTGCTATTTCCATATGTGGCAACACATTCTTAAGAATAGTTGGACTGAAGAAGTAACCTTTGTTTTTGATTCTTTCTCCACCTGAAGAAACTCAGCTCCTTCCTTTAAAGTTCTATTTACTATTCCTTCCATATTCTCAAGGCTTTTAGCACTAACAACAGGTCCAATATCTGTATCGTCTGATAGCGGGTCTCCTACTTTGAGTTTTTCAGTCTTTTGCACAAATTTTTCGATAAATTCGTTTGCCACTTTTTTTGTAACAATAAATCTCTTTGATGCTATGCAGCTTTGTCCACAATTAATAAAACGTCCTTTGACAGCACCGGTTGATGCCTTTTCAATATCTGCATCTTCACACACTATAAAAGGATCACTCCCACCTAGTTCAAGAACTGTTTTCTTTAGCTGTGAAGTCACTCTCTGTGCCACTTTTGCACCGACTGGAACACTTCCAGTGAAAGTTACTGCGCTAATTCCATCTGAATCTATAAGTGGCTCTGCAATACTAGAATCTCCAATAAGTGTTTGAAAAACGCCTTGTGGTAATCCAGCCTTTTCAAACGTCTTTTGAATTTCTATTCCACATTGCATTGTAGCGCTTGCAGGTTTCAATACTATTGTGTTACCGACCATTAATGAAGGAGCAGCAAACCTTAGTCCTTGCCAGTAAGGAAAATTCCATGGCATTATACTTCCGATTACCCCAAGCGGTTCAAATATTATGATACTTTTTCTTGCATCTGTGTTAACAACTTCGCCTGTTGCAAAAATTTTTCCATGATCTGCAAAATATTCTATTGCCCACGCGCATTTCTCTACCTCCGATCTGCTTCTTTTATCGCTTTTCCCATCTCCTGTGTAGCAGTTTTGGCTAGATTTTCTTTGTTCTTCCTGAGTTCTTTAGCAAATGCATAAAGGAAATCTGCTCGCTTATCAATATCCTTTTTCCATTCTAAGAATGCATTTTTTGATTGCTTTACTGTATCATTTAATTGTTCTTTACTAATTATTGTATACTCATTAAGAACTTCTTCTGTGGCTGGGTTGATTGTCTTTAATTTTTTATCGGTAGTTGGTGTTGATAATGAGTCCTTTACATCATCCTTCATGGATTTCAGCACTGCTCTCCTGATGGTTTATTGCCATCATTCAGTATTTGTGGACAATCCATGGTTTTGTTATATCTAATATTTTTTGGAGTACCATCTTCTTCATATATATTATATGAGATAAAAAGGTGATATAATTACATGAAACGCAAATAGATGTAGAGATATGCGATAAATTAGGAATATCAATAAGGCCTTACGATGTCTGGAATTTCCAAAATACAAATATCTGTGCTCAACAACAAAAGAACAAAGAGAACAACAACAAGCTATCAATAAAGCACTAGATGAAACCAAGAACAACATCAGAATAACAACAGATGAAGCAAGGAAAGATATCCCGCGTTATACTCAGATTGTCAACGAGTATCAAGAGGAAACTATTCAAGCAGCCAGACAAATGGCAAATAACTATCTATTCAGGATTTATTCAAAGGATCTGGACTAATTAAAATTGATGATAACCTAACTTTAAGATTAAATGATAATGGAATCAAGTATTGTGAGAATCAACAATTCTAGTTCGGACTTTTACACGTCAAACCAACACAGTTAGTATATACGGCAATAACTATGATTTACTTAGCCAGCCATGATATTACCAAGTCTTGTAATGGTGGAAAAGAACCTTAATAAATAATCCTCAATTGACATGATATCTCTTTTTGTTTGCGTAATACAGAACAAATGGCCAGTAACTAAAATTTTGGAAAACGATGATGTGGATGACGTTTCACATCTAATATGACTTGACCTGTACATGCTATAGCCATGATACCAATAAGAACTGCTGGTAGTATTAAGATACCGTCTTTTAACGTTGCACCAAGCACAAGTACCAGCTGTTGCAGCTGCGATGCTATAGATTGCTCCTGTATACGTTGTTGATTTCTTTGAATTATCTGATGCTGATGAAGATGATGAAGGAGAAACAGGATTAGTAGGAGTAGTAGTAGTCATTGCAGATGTCAATTGTATTACTCCTAGTGTAAGCAAACAAAGGAAAGTTGAGATACACAGAAGCCATTTTTCCGAGGAAGGCAAAGCTAAAGCTTGATTACTCAAAACTATGTGTTCTATACTAACCCCAAATGCAGTAAAGCCAATTATTAATGGAAAATGTATGTACAACCAAGTAATGTATATTCCTATTTGCCTATTTTCACGAAGACTCTTATTTCCGAACCATCAACAGTATCAAAATATACCCACCACAAACTAAATGCTATACCTAGCCCAAGACCTGCAGAAATTATAGAAGATACAGTCCAGTTATCAGCTGCCAATTCCATCAACAACTCCTAGTATAGAGATTCCTAAAACAATAATTGTAAATGAGCCAAAACGCTCCGGTAAATGGTGGACATGTGGTGCGAATTGTACTGAAAGTTGTCTTGCAAATAACAAAGGACTGGCTATATCAACTGCCAGTCCTATTATCCAGAAAATTAACCTAATTGGTGTAGGTAAGAATATAGATGCAAACCATATTCCTGCTCCGATAGAAAATCCTATAGAATATCTAGTAGTAAGTTGACGTGCTCTGGAATATTTCTTCTCGTACGCAAGTATTCTATTACAAGAATAGAACGCATTAATGCATAAGAGAGTGCAAACCAGACAGAATTCTTACCTAATCCATCAGGTACACTTACTGCCATCAAAGCACCATGCCAATCTGCAATAGCATTAAAAGTCTATGTGCCAAATCATCTGTCTCAAATCTTGTTGAATAAAATGTTACACCAACCCATGACCATACAACTGGAATAAAAAGAGCTACGAAACTGAGAAATCCATATACAGACACATCTGATTGAGCTCCCTACTCAGCTGAAAGACTATGATGGCAACAATCAGGTCGTAAAAGTTTTCTAACCATGTAACGTGATGCTCTTATTCGCTTTCTCCAACTGTCAATTTTTATCATTTTCCATATATGACTATTCTTACAAGTTTATCACAAAAACAACAATTCAAAAAGACTGCTTCTATCGCATCAATGACCCTGCAGATGTAATTTCAAAATACAACAACTATCCTAGAACGATGTATGACCTTTTAATAATAGACATTCTGAGTGTATTTCAATATGATGAGCTTAAAGCTAGATTTTTCGTCATCATCTTCTGGTGGTATTTCGTTTATTAGAAAACCAGTAGTATTATTCTATTACTACAATTATCCTTCTAGGACTTATTACAATGAGGTGCAGGTGTCATACAGTTTCTTTGGCATCATACCATTGTCGCAATAATCTTCTCATAATAGGCATTGC
>CAWGVG010000019.1:0-16308 GCA_963825865.1 uncultured Nitrososphaeraceae archaeon
TGGTGGGCAGCGCTAGTAGCAGTAATGATGATTCAGGTAGTAAGATAAAGGTACATAAGGTTCGTGACAGTAGTGGTAGTGGTAGTAGGCAGGCAGCGCTAGTAGTGGTAGTAGGCAGCAAGCGCTAGTAGTGATTAAAATATACTTGCAGATAACATTATCAAAGAGGTCGAAAATAGTCTCAAAGAATCAGGAATAAACATAGATTTAGGATGTTCTTATTTGATATTCAACTAAGCTACCATAACTATTGCATAGATTTTCCCAAATTTTAGTTTTAAGATACCGCACACATCATAATGACTTCATAATGTTATTATTTTTTAAAATGCGCTAAGGTATTATTCTTGGGGATAGAGAGACCGGAGATTAATGGTTGGAATAACAAAGGTCCGCAAGAGTTTAAAGTGTTTGTTCTTTGCGTATCGTATAAGTGTGAGAAAATAGATAGAACTTGTCATGTAAAGGTGTCTGTTCACGATACAAAGCACAAAAACCATCTTATCATTTGGGTCGTTATGCTAAAATGGGCAGTGCTGATGTCAGGTTTGCTCTGTATTTCTGAACTGGGATGGATTGTCATGTCCTTGCTGTTACATCATTTCCTACAGTCGAATGTCCAATACGAATATATTCTAAAGTATATCCCAAGATTGTTTACAAAGTTTGCTACAAAATCCATTACAAGGACCCGCTTAGGGTTGTTTATATCTCAAAAAGTATTATTGAAGCTCATGGTGGAAGAATATGGGCTGAAAAATAATGCTGATGTTTCCCCCCCTCTTAATACAGATTAACTAAATCCTAACTTTTTAGTTTATATAAATCGTAATTATTAACGTGGATGACAAAATGGGTCGAATTTGTTCTGAATCCCGCCGTACTGACTGTAATACCATAACAGATTGAGACTACTATTCCAACAACAGCATCGTTCCCAACTGAAATTTGTACACTCTTGTGAAGATTTACTTTGCTTACAGTCCTGTGGTAAACATCCGCAATCTGCACATTTAATCTGCATAAACTAGATTAAACAATACGGTTATCTAAATATTAGATATCATAGATGTAAAACTTTAGCATTGTTAGCTTGGATTATCCTGGTTCCTTATTTTCAGTTGCATCTATTGTCTTACTTTTTCCTCTTTATTAAGTTCATCAATTGTCATTGCATTAGCTAAAACTATAGGACGATTATTATCGTCAATATTGGCTTCAGTAAAAACAGGAGCATAAGAAGAATTTTCTAATATTTGAATAATGGAATTATCATCTTGAGTAAGCTTTAGCTCTAGGTCCTTTAGTGGAATTATTGAACCATAGTCGTCAATATCAAGATTGGTTACTTTAACCTTATTTTTACTTGCATTTTTTATATGATAATATATAAAAAATCATGTCATCATAAAGAATCTTGCAGAGCATGTGGAACGCATCTAACTCCGATATCAGTTTGCAATATGTGCAAGGAGCATATTACATGGATATGTAATTAGTGCGATAAAATGGAAGTGGTTTTTTTTGGTGTGAAGCGCGCAAAAACAACATCCTTCGAACATTTATAATTTTAAAAATAATGTAAAAATATCATGAAATGGATAACAAGAGAACATGCAAAAGTAGATTGAACTGCATGTCCTGGTCTTATAAAAAATTTTATTGATAAGGATGCAGAATTTCTTTTTGTACCTGCACATAAGGTAATTCAAATATCCAGAGAACAAAATGCCATACCTTTTGACATACCAAACGTTGAGCAAGGTCATCATGAAGAAGAGTGTTCTTTTGATGCCATTTTAAAAAAATATGAATTGGATAAAAAAGAACCTGCACTTCTCAAATTAGCCAAGATAGTAAGAGGAGCAGATACACCCAATAGGAGTTTGACTCCTTTCTCTGAAGGTCTAGCCGAATTGGCTAGTGGTTTTAGTATTATCTCAAACGATGACTATGTAATATGGCAAAACAATTCTACGTATATGATGCACTTTATGCATTTTGTAAATTAGATAACAACAAAGAAAAATTGTTGACCTCTAGACATTAGTAGTCGTGTTAATAGTGAGTAGAGCAACTGCTAACCTACTCCCGCAGGTGTCTGACTACCTTCCTGACTGTAATCCATCCTCTTATGGGAATCCAATGTTTCAGCGCTATCAAAAATTCTGCCACATATACCGCAGCAATATTCCTTGACAGAACGCTTGGGATTTGAAGCAAGCGCTTTAATTATCATTAATATATGAAAAGATACAATTAAGAATTAATCAATCTAAACACGACGCGCAAAATACTTCAAGAATAGATATATTGCGTTATGACAACATATAGACACGAAAATATATGGCAGTTTACCGTTAAGCAAATAGGCAGAATACACACTAATTTATCCATATGTAGAAAAAAGACTTTCCGATAATGCTTTATATCTACAAATTATCAATAAGTTAGAGCATAGTGTTGAAATGTCCGCCATAGGAACAGAAAACCTCAATACTAAAGAGGAAGAAGAAAAAGAAGAATCAACAGCATCATGGTGGTATAAGTGGTCACTAATGCTAGAATTGATTTACCACAAACTACGTTGAAAGAAATTTTACCCCTTAGCATACCATTATTCTTTCGCTCTTACGAGGCCCAGTGTATTATTACTTACTCTTTTTAGAACTGCTATTAGTGAGAGAACCACCGAACCCGCATCAAAGTTGTCCCTTTATTACCACCCGCTTTATCATATAGGTAGTAGTTAGATTTTGCTCTCTATAACAAAAGAAGAAAAAGGAAAACAAGGAATAGCACAGCAAAGCCCACTATACCCATTTATGTATGCATTGAAGTCTTCTGAAGCCAGAAGACAATATCCAAAGAGGTTGAAAATGCTATTTGATTATATTAGACTACCAGGATTATTAGAAGAACAAGCAAGTAGAAGACCATTTGGTAGATGAAGAGGAAAAATAATCCTCGTCCAAACAATAATTGATAAAGCTGTTGGTGAAACATCAGGCTTTGTAGAAACCCTCAATATTATGATGAGGTTGGTTAATCTGTGCATTTTGTAGGCCATGCATCTGAGAGATAGTTCTCTGTTCTGTGTTCGAATCAACCTAGACATCAGGTGCTCTCCAAACAGCCGTTTTATTACAGAAATTATGGTGCTTTGACTGTACAAAACCCAAAATTATAAAATTAAAGTGGTTATTTAGAATAAAGAGTATTGATAATTGTGCAGGACTTAGTCTCATTGTATTTTATATAACCATCACAGTCAGAATAGAAGTTAACGCTGTAATGATTTAACACAGAAACTTCATTAGATACTTTCTTTGCTGGTCACCTTACTCAGTAATAGCATATAGACCAGGACCTAAATCTATGATTTCGCTGGACTCGTTACCTAGAAATGCACTAGGTCGATTATTTTTACCATTTACATGAATGGTGAAATTAGACGTCTGTTTGGATGCAACTTTGATACCAATAGTATGAGTTGTGAAGCAGCTGAATCTATCCTTGTATTATAGTCACAGAAAGGCATTGATTCAATAACTGCTCTGTTATGTTAGGAATGTCGAATATCTCTGATTGGGTTACAAAGCACGTTCCAGCTGTATTTGCATTCACCACAATAGTTTCCTCATTATTATTATTGTGATGTACTAGAACTATGTTCCAACATCATTGTCATTATCGTTGTTATTATCATGTATGACTAGTTTATTGTTATCATCATTATTTTTGAATTTAAAATTGTCTGAACCTTTGAGATCATTACCCTTGCCAAAGTCACCATCGCTTGTATGTTTGAAACTGCTACCGCCATCTTTGTGACTAGAGTCATCCACCTTTAACATCATTTGCTGCTACCGCCAAATTCCTTTGCTCCTCCTATATTTGGTGTCACTACTACAATCACGCTTGACACCAACACAACCGCTATGAGTATTGTTTCTACTAATTTCTTCATTTTTTACCTCAATATACGATGATCCTTGCTTACTCATATTAATGTCGGATAATATATCAGATATTAGATAGATGACGATTGGACATAAATCCAGCTCTATTTTTTGCAAATATATATTGATGAATTAGGCTAAAGCTATCCTTTGGATGTCTGAATTTGTGATGACATATAATAAAACATCCTCAAAGGACAGCACATGATAGTTCAGAATCCATCCTTATTGGTATTCTGTATTTGATAGGCTTGATACCATGGCCAGAATCACAAAAGATGAAAAAAAGAGGTAGACCATACGTCTATTCTTCTACTGTCATATTACGATGTTTCATAGTCAGATTGTGGTTTAGAATGGATTCTAACAACGCATTACATGAATTCCTAGGAATGGATTACCCTTACAATAAGAAGATAATGAAAAGATGTGGTCTTACCCAAATACCAGATAGACGAACATTTGACAGACGTCTTAAGACCATATCCATAGACATCAAGGAAAGGATTGCTACTATGACTAGTCTATTAGTAAATGGGAAGATAATAGACCCTTATATTGTTGCAATAGATAGTACATTGCTCAAAGCCAGAGGACATGTTTGGCACAAATCATCTATGGATAAAGGAATATTACTATGTTCAGGTATAGATACAGATGCCAGGTGGGGATTCAGTCATACCAGAGGTTGGATATTTGGTTACAAACTACATTTGATATCAAGTACTGGTTCAACCATAGGACCTTTAGGAGCAGATTTTACAACTGCTAATGTACAGGATAATCAAATGTAAAATCCTATGATATCATCATCATCATCATCTCTGTTCCTAGAAACATGTTTCATGATAGGTGATTCTGGGTATGACGACAATAAACTATATGATTTGAGTATAAAAGAGGATTTGAACTGGTATGTCCAGTACAAAGGTACAAAAATACCCCAAAGAATAGACTAGAGCTGATACAATTCTATGAATCTGAGTTAGGACAGGCTATTTACTCTTGGAGAAGTAAATCGATAGAACCACTAATAGAACATATTAAATCTATTTTTAGAATAGACCCATTACCGGTAAGAGGCTATCAGAAGGCTGCTGGAACAGGACTTCTGTCAGGACCACTGTATCAGATCCTTGTCTACTACAATTATAAAACCAGACCTAGTCAACGACCAAAATCAATCAAACACATGTTATGTAGTTAATGCAGCACTAAATGATAGATGAAAAATATAGAATTGAATTATGCCCATGTCTCAGATAGATAGCTATGTTCTATACAATCGTTATAGAATCCTTGAAGGAACAGCCTTGTGTCGAAGCTTATTCCATTTTTGGAGTTGCCAGCAAAAAGTGTTATTAGACATAATCAACATCTATAATGATTCGTTTTATATCTTGTGTCTAGGTATAGTAAATCCAAATGGGAAGAAAGTGTACTTCATTTGCTATCAATATAAAATTATGGAACTCGCATATATGTAAAAGATAAACGGAATTTTACTTGACTAGTCACGTCTTTGCTATGAGAATTTGTTCTAAACTAAAAATTGAGTGTGAACAACCATTCTTAACGCGAATCATCTATATATACAGAATAATGCTGGAGTAACAGTTTGGTACAGGAACAGGATAGTCATACAGCAGCAGAAAAAACCCTCCATTTTTTTATATTACAGCTATTTCATTCTGTTGCGATTCTGATTGGTTTTATCTTAATGTCATAATAGCATGTTGTAAATAAAGTATTGCCAAAAGATTTGACAGTTGGTGATATTTAGATTCCCTTCAGTTGACGGCACATCAATATACTATAAACACTCTTATAATAATAAACAATTTTTTCTATTGTAATTTCAATATATTTTAACTAATACTAATAAAATATAAAATAATAATAGAATGAGTTTATTATATCATATAGTCGAAGATTCTAGTATTCTGTATAAAAGACTTCTTAAAATAGTGTCAAGACATTAAGAAGTATTGAGTATCATCAATGTACAAAATGTGGTATGATCTATAGATGCGAAAAGGATAGTTGTAAAATGCCATTTTTGTATGATATATGTCACATGTGTCAGAAAAGATCTTTTCATTTTAATCCTTGGTTCTATTGATAAAAAAAGAATATTCAATTAAGTGATATTCAACTGCAGTAATCCTAGTGGAGTCTACTACATCAACGAAACATATACAGCAGTTGTGCGAATTGCCAGTAAATTGTATTTCCTCAGCCAAGACAAATATTGCTTTAAACCGTTAGAACATATTTTATATATCTTACTTATCTATGTTCTCTGGCATTACCTATCAGCTTTTCAAAAACCTCTGATTCAGTAGATCTCTTGCGTAATTAGCAAGTCTATAGTCTAACACCCTACTTGTTTTAGCCGTCTTCTTAGATTGAAATGCTGTCAGACTGTATAACTCTGAAGTTCAGGAGACCGGATATTATATCAGATACGTTATTGTACTTCCTTAATCTGTTTCTAAATTTAGTACCCATTATTCCAAACTTTTTGATCTTACATATGGTATGTTCTACTATGATCCTTAGCCTAGAATGATTCTTGTTGTAAGTTCTTTCATCACATGAAAGCAATGTACCCTTTTTCTTTTTGATACAAAGTACAGACTTTACAGTGGGAAAGTCCTTTTCAATGCCAAGATAACCAAGATCAACTATGTTTTCAACTTGTGATGGAGTTATAGAATGATTGTGTTTGTAAATGTCATAATCATGTTTTCTTCCACTTCTGTGACCTGTCTTATGCAGTATCAATCCTTCACTGTTTACCATCAATTGTGTCTTGACAGTATGTTTCTTCTTTCTACCTGAATAGTAACTCTTCCTTCTTCTTTTGTTCTTAGGTCTTGGAATTTCTTGTTCTGTAGAGTCTATGAAAGCCTTGAATCCAGGAAAGTACTCTTCTACTTCATCTATAGTTCTTAATCTCCTAGTACGTTTGTATATCTTCTTTGGCAATGGAATACACTCCTTGATAAGTGGTTCCATCATTGATATATCTCTACAAACATTGCTTTGATCAAGGTCAAACAGAAATCCTGATAATGTATATGTAATGTATAATCTGTAGTATACTAGAAGCATAACGAATCTTTCTTTAACTTTAAGCTTAAATGGTCTACCAGCACCTATATCCCGTATTCTCGTCCTTGATAGAAGACGTCTTCTTTCGTGCTCTTCGTAGTTATGTTCAATTTCGTTACAAATGGATTCAAATTCAGATACAGTTACTCCGGTAAATGACCTGAATATCAAAGGTTTCTTACATAATTTGCTATAGGACATCAAAGAGCTTGTCAGATAGATATCCTATGTGAAGAGGAATATAGCTCTAAGCTTCTAATTACACAAGAGATCTAGTATAATTCCATGACTTTGGAGATATTATTTAGATTGTCTTATTTATTTGATCACAATATATAAAATTCTAAGTTGGTTGAGAAAATAAAAGCAATAATAGTAGCATATAGTGGTAGTTACATGTAATCCATAGTTAAATCTACTAATGTAAATTATGCACCACCTATAGTCAATATTTATTATCATAATGCTTTAGATAACTATTTTTTGAAAGCAATAGATTGACTAACATACATCACGTGCATCTTCACAAGATGATGTCATCATCTTCTATTCATGTTGAAGAAAAGCAAGAATGTGATGACATTGTTGAAAAGTGGTTAGCAGAAAGATTGGAAGATAAATTGCGAAAGACATCTCATATTATAAAGCAAACTCATAGACCTATTCTATTATACAGAAATACTATTGAAGAAGGCGAGAATGCTTTATGCGAACAAATTGGTTTGGCAATTGGAAAACACATTGTTATCATAATGTATGCTTATGGTGGTTTTGTTCCTTCTACTTTCCAAGAAGTTGAGGTACATACGCTAGATAAATTTACCAAATGGATTGTAAAAAAGGGAAAAAGAGATTTGCTTTTGCAATGCCTTGAGAATATCGATAAAATAAAGTGAAAGGTCAACCCCTTACAGCAACATACAATTACCCTGGTCTTTCGCTATCCTGTTCTTCTCTTGCCTATGCATTTCTTCTTGCTATTGTTATTATTCTGTAAGTGGTAACCAAAAGGTTGTTATGAACCTTAGAAGAATTACATTAAAAAAATTCAACAAATATCTTAATGAAATGACAAACTAATTTCGTACATACTCCCTCTGATTGGTGTTTCAGTTCTTAAAATAAATCGTTAAGAAATCAAGCGCTGCTAATGTATGAAAAAGAAAGATGACAATGATATATTAAATGTACCTATAATAACAGGAATTACAGTGTTTATTATTAGTAGACCATGCAAATAAATTTTTTTCAGTCATGAATAGCAGTGCTTATTAATTGTATCCCAGAAAGACAACTCATATCCAAGTAACAGCCTTGCTGCCTATTCGCATTTCTTCTTCTTTTGTTTTAAGAGCAGGTCTTACAATATCATTGGATTTTTCAACAAACTCTCTTGGTAACGGTGCGGCAAAATTGTCTAAGAATGCACAGGAAGTATTGGTAAAACCATAGTTTTTCTTCAATGCTGAACTCATTTTATCACAATTGGCACCCATACAGGAAAGTCAACAAGTGTTATTTTCTTTTAATAGCTCCTTTACTTATATCTTGATTGTGTGTGTCAATAGATGATATATCCAAATGCATCATAATACATTTGCAGATGACCTAAAACAATCTTGTATAGATACCTGGAATAAAATTCTAAATCATCAATTCTTAATTGAAATTTCTACCAATGCTCTGCCGATAGGCAAATTCATATTTTATCTAAAACAAGACCGCATTTTTCTCATTGAATTCTGTAGTTTTTTGCAAGCTGTAAAACAAAAGTTTCATGATGATGTTCATCTAGCAGAGTTGTTTGATAAGCTATTGTGCAGTACAATTAATTTTGAAATGCAAATGCAAAATCAGAATCCTTAATTCCCTTGGAATATCGCCAGATTCAAGTCTTAATAGTATACCAAGCACAACTACCTTAAGCTATACTTCCTATCTAAGAAATGCATCATTATTATCATCAGCAGCAGACAATATGGGCAAAATTGTGTCAGCTATGGCGCCATGCCCTTGGACATATCTCGAAATAGCTGAAAAATTGTCAAGGTATGATATAGAAAATGACACATATAGAATGTGGGTGCAGTTCTATCCCTCTCGTGAATCATATATACAAGTAGAAGATCTAAAAAAGATTCTATGTGCTTTGGCTAAGGAAGCAAGTAACAAAGATAAGTTAGTAATGAAAAGATATTTTGCCATTGCTTGTAATTATGAATTACTTTTTTGGGACATGGCTTATAATAGCACTACCACCTAAACAAATAGGACGAACAGACATTTATGGTTGAACATATGCCACAAATCCCATTAAATATTCATAGAAACAGAATTAACAGACAATAAGTCGTACTTACATAAGGTTGCTGATGATATTGTAAGATAGTCATGCTCTATAAAGCAGTTTATTTTACTATTTTACATAAGGAGTTGTATACAACAAAAATTGTATCAGTTTACATGCGTATGTTGAAACTAGCCAGCTAGCTGACTGGATAGATATCAGTAATATTAGCAGTAGGCGACGGCAATTTCTTTCCAATATATTTTTTCTTTAATTTCTTAGAATTGCAATCCCAAATATATGCATAATAATATTTGTGTGTATTATGCTTGCAATCTTTACCGCACTTTACCTTTTCACATCTTATCGTGCAATTCTGCGGTAAATTTAGTTTCTCTTTGACCTTTTCTTCTTGATCATAGAGCGTATAGAACGTATTGCATTTGGAGAATTCTTGTACCATATTTAATAAATGTGAGAAGGGTATCGTCATCAGAAGAATCTTATTCTGTAGTAAAGAATTGGTTAGATAAATGCAACAAATTGCAAAGACTGAACTTTGATGCCAAGGTAAAGATAAAAGAAGGTCTTAAGGGCGCAAGCAAGGGATATTTTCCAATCAGTCTGGAGAAATTAAAGGAAGACAATAAAGAATTGTATGATATAGTTGTAAATGAGTTTAGTTAGAATCTGAATGGAAGTTTTTAAAATCATGACATTTCTTTGCATCATTATGTCTTCCTAAGTATTGAAGAGCATTCCCTTTGTTATTCCATGCAAGAATATAATTTCAATATAGCTCTATAGCCTTATCAAAATACTTTATAGCTTCCTCATATTTTTTTTCAAAAACACTAAGCTCTAAACCTTTGCTATTCCATGCATAAACATCATTTCAATATAGCTCCAAAACTTTGTCATAGCATTTTGTAGCTTCATTATCTCTTCCTAAATTATGAAGAGAGAGTAGATTTTTTTACAAAAGTTATCACATAATGTGTAAAAGAAAGCAAACATTCAACAATATTGCAACAGAACTACAAACTAGATTTCCACACAACCATCGCGGTCAGATAGGTGGACGAGATAAGGCACACAATGTACTTACTATGACCATAATGTGTTCACTCTGGTGTGGATGGCTTTCACAAGCAAAAACTAATAGAAATGCCTACACACAAGGATGGGTGGATAGTTTAAAAAAAGTAATAACCGATGCTTTTGAAATTGGCCAAGAATAATCGGTCCAGAGACCTTAAGTAATGTAATTAGAACTGATATATTCAGTGATTCTAAATAGTTGGTGGAGTGAAGAAAATTCTAACACCGGTCGTTACAAAGTCCTATTTATTGAACCTACGATAAAGTGCTATTATATTATTGCATACTCTGCTGTTCTAACTTAATCTTCCTACATTACCTAGGAATATGTGAGGGACTCCAAGGCTGGCTTTAATTTCTTCTTGTTCTGTTAGTTTTGCAAAAGCATAACCTCCCGAGCCTAACAATTTCTTTTCTTCCAGATCTTCGTTTTGAGCCAGTTCTATTTGATATCATCTAACGAATTATTGAATTGTTCCAATTATTCAAAGAAGCTTTATCATGGGTTATTAACTACTCCTTAATAGAGGAGATATTATCTGTAACCAATATGGTCTTATTTACAATCACGGGCAGACTCAATTGTCAGTACAAACTTTTTTGCTGATTCTCTTCCATAGTTTCCTACAAATCATTAAAGGATGGATATCACATTCCTCTAAAATCTCGGCCTGGTTAGGATCATAGTTGTTCTTCTTGACAAAAGATGGGAACTGATAGAAGGAGGGGAATGCGATATCATGTTTGTCCCTGAATTAAGTTTCTGAAAGACTGTCCTTTCAGTTATTTAGAAGATTTACCTAATAAAATTTCAATTACTGTAATTGCTACAGGAATAATTGCTGCAAATTTCCCCCAAGTTTCTATTTTGCCACTCAATGGTTCTTTCACCAAGAACGGTTCTTCATCTTCCAAAAAAGTTGAGATATCTTACTGCCTTTAATTTGTCATTCTCATCTTTAAAAGCACTGTCCAATAAATCTATCAGATCCTTTTTTTTCTATAGGAGAATGAGAAATTATTTTGGAATAAAGACTCTTAAATCTCGAATCTGGAGGTTTATACTCCTTCGAAGGTAAATATTATATGAGTTTAATCCTAGTATCAAGTAATTTGTTTTCTCAATGATGTCTTTTTTTTCTGAAATAACTTCATCTGAAATAATTTTGATGCATGCCTGTGCAAAATAAAATCTAAATTCCTTTTTTATAGACAAAAGAGCAAAGAAAACAAGGACAGGATAAATAGCCATAATCAGTATAAAATCCATTAAAATGATTTTATGTAAAAACATGATAAAACCTTCTAAAACTTCTTTTATAGGTATTGATTTAGAATATTCTTCTTTTAAAAGAGCAGGGGACATACAATTTTGATTCTTTGAAACAACTAGAGGGCATATATAATAAATGCCCGTATAATAAATAATAATAAAAATAATGAAGAGAGAAATTTCAGCATAGAGCGTCTTCTTAATGAGTTCGTATTTAACAACTGGTTTTTCATATCCTCCACTTTTAAAATAACGTTTAGGAGAATAATAATATGAGTAATATTGCGAATAATACGAAAATGGATGTATAAAACTGTTTAAAAAATTTTTAGGAGAATAAGAATATCCATAATACTCCTTCATGGGTCATCGAGGAGATATTTGAACACTAACGCAGTCTGTATAAAGCCTAGGCCAAGAATAATATAATAAATGGGATAAGTGGGATTAAGAATTGCAGGTATTATATGTTCTAGATCAGGGTCAACGCTTACTGGAATAATTGGAAAAATGAGTGCCACTATAATAACAACCGCTGGAATCAGAATTTGTATAACTATTGGTGATAATATGGCGCGATTCACATTCATCATCTAATATTGAAACATTTATTAAAATAGTAGTTTGGAAAAGCAGCGATATTCTACTTGATCTGTCCATTTGATTGATTATGCATCATACCGATGGTCAGCATACGTGAGTTCCTAGCATTTTCTGTACAAGCTGTACAGGTAACATTAGAGAAATCAGTGAATACGGCAGCTCTGTTGTTATAGAGACAAATAGCGGGCAGCCAAATCAGCTAAGGCGTTTTCCTGTTATGCTGCCTCAAAACTGATGTTGATTTAACAAAAAGAGAACTGGGATCAATTGATTTCATTCACCGTTTGTGACTTATGAAAATCTTTTTTTATTTTCATAAAGTAATATTATTTTCATCTGTCAAGTTGCTTCATAATAGTAAATATCACTTCCTTTAGGGAAAATGGCTTTTGAATAAATCCGTCAATTTTCAAAGAAGATGATAAACGCGTATAGACCGGGTCATCGATATTAGTCATCTTTGCGCAAGTATCAAAATAGCTTTAATTAATCAATGTCAATGTCTACACCAACCCTTATCTCCATCTCTAAATTCTGTACAACTATGTGGCTGATGTAGTCATCAGCAACTACACTAAGTTCCTAATTGACACTTTATTGACACTTAGAATTGACTAACCAAACTTTCACAAGGTACAATCAGAGCACAGCTAGACTAATAGCAGGCAAGCTGAATCCTGGCTACACAGCTGAAGAGATCCATGACAAAGTTACCAAATACGAAGCGATGAACAGCATTGAAGATATTTTCGGATGAACCAGATAACCAATCGTTTTTTCTACGTATCATTGGGTCCTATCCCTAAATATTTATTATTTTATTGACAACGATGAAGTTTATTCTTGTAATATCCAAGAGATAAATTAGAGGAAATGCATTTTAAACTTATTTAATCTAACACGGCGGATTAACTAATGATCTCTGGTGGTTTTTTAAAAAGACTAAAGGCAAGAGATTTCAAGATGTGCAAATGCGGCCATACAAGATTCTGGCACGAAGGAAAATGTTTGATGTCAATGCAAAATGGTGAAGGAAACGAAGAGGTCTTTGATGATTGTTGCCAATGCGTTGAATTTCAACTTGTAAAATCCATCGTACCAAAACTAGCTAAAAGGAGTAGGTAGTAGGGCAAGGGGTAAAATACGAACATATCAAATGCGGCAGAAATACACGGGCTAGCAAACAACAAAGGTTAATACTGGTGAATAATTCCTTAGCTTATTGACACTTTATAAACACTTTTGAAATCCAATACGACTAAACACCACCTAAAGTAATGCGATAACAACTCAAATAATAGTAGACAAACTTAGCCCAAGGCTATACTGACTCTGAAATATTGGCACAATTGCCACAGGAAATGAGCCGTAGAACCTACTACCGCTACAAGCAAAAGTGTTTGAACAATTCGGGAAATAAGAGATAAAGACGATAATACTATGGAGGTCGAAGCACACATTCTAAAAGACTGCAATGTTAGACTATTTTGCAATTTAGAATTAAAACTAATGATGCAATCAAAACTTCGAGTTTTTTATGGTAGTTTATGACCTCTTCTTTCCTTTTGGCCTACGAGAATGACCCAGGCGTAAAGCAGGAAAAGGCAACCAGGAATAGAACAACCAAAGCATTACTAGAAGATCCCTTTAAGTGTAGTAGATACAGGGTCCTAGAAGGTGCAAAATAAGCAAGTTTTTTCTATGACAAATATTAAGTAAAGATTGTATTGGATTCAGAGTCGTCAGAAAGAGATAAAAGAAAACTTATCGAATTCTTTAGTGAGGCTTGGAACGTTTTTAATTATATTCAAAAAGATGACAACATTCAGAACGATACATACATTATACAAAAAGATCTTCTTAATAAAATAAATAATGTGTTTAAAAAACTAAAAACAATTACAGGTACACGTGAATTTGTTTCAGAACAAGACCTTCTTGATATGCTTATTGCCTTAGCAAGAGGAAGGCCAGGAGCTATTCGTTATGATTTTCTGAAATATATGGTTGATGATAATAGTTTATTTGCAACAAGAAATTCATTTATTGAGAAGTTAGGAGCGTTTGATTTCGCGGCTCCGTCATCTATTTTAATATCGACTATATTGTCGAGCCTATGATTCACACATATTATTTTAAGCTAGGTACGGCTCAGAACTTTCCGATAGGATTTAAGATAGGTACAGGACAATTATATCCTTTTAGTGCATTACCATTAACCGCTCAAAAAGATATTGAAGCAATGAGGGAAGCGACTCGGAAAGCCATGAATACATCTCCATTACTGCTCGTGGCAATGGCTTAGATGAGTGGTTTATCGTATTAGAAGTTAAAGCTATACCCAGATATGGAGCAAAGAAGGCGAAGAAGAATCAGATAAACAAGTCAAAAATAATTTAAATATTATAAAGCTATTTTATCGTATTTCCGAGTCATCGATTCTCCTTTTTATACTACCACCTTAATTGAACGTTATTTCGACGTAACTGATGCTAAAAAACCATTTGTAGCCAAAGGTTATACTAACCCCCATCCCAAGACTTTTTTTTATCACATTTGCTAGAGATCCTTCGCTCGATAGCGTGATTCATGAGATTAATACTATAATCGCTAAGGGCAATGAAATCACAGATCTGGAGGCCCGCATACTGAATGCAATAGAAATATTTGGCATGATAGATGACTCAACGCCATTGCATGTTAGATTTATGCTTTGCATTCTATCTTTAGAAGGATTACTTCTTTCAAAAAGAGATGAAAGATTATTTGAGATGGAAGCTTTCAGAAAAAATTGCATTTTTAATAGGCGATTCTAAAGAGTGGTTTATTCGCTTTTACAAGCTTGAAGATGCTGATGAAAGCGTTCTAACCAAGCAATATGCATTAAAAGGATTATCTGAAGCAAGAATCGCCCTAACAAAAAGGTTCAGGAACTATATGACAAGATCTGGCTTTACCCATAGAGGAATATCAAAAAAGAAGAAAATGAGATAGTCTATGACGACTATGAGCAGATATGGTTTATTTTGAGATATTGCATATCCGGGTTATTGCAACTACAACGAAGTGGTATTATATCAAGTATCGCAAAAAATTGAGTCCAATCAAAATCTTGATGGATACATTGAAAAGTTAAAGTATGGCGGCAGCTCTCAAGGCTTAGAATAAGCTGTTTCAAAGGTCGTAAGATAATTCACACTACTAACCACAATAATTATTCACCTGAGGTCATCCTTCAGATCTACAAGATGTATTGACTATGGCCAGCACTGCTGAACATTCTACTTATCAATATTTTGGAACGTCTATAACTTCTACTTATCGTATAAGAAGTGAAATAATGATATGCATATGGCAACATCCTAACAAGACACTTCAGCCGATATTTTATCTATAAAAGATGGAAAACCTACAATGTCCATGTCTGTTAGGACATTGTTAAACTGGTCAAATCAATGCAAAGGTTACAATTACAACAACAACAAGAATAACAGCAGTAGTGAAACCAAAGAAGTTGTTTATCATTAAAAAATTAAATAGAAATGACAATTGGGATACTATCAGCCTTTATGACGAAAATAACACGTTCAGGGTGAAGCAAGATTTGAATCAAAAAAAGAAGCTGAGGATTATATCATGATATACAAAGACAGAATCAACAACAAGCATCTAAATGTTGCTGAAGAAAAATCCAAAACTAGGCTAAAGTTGCACGTATTTGAGTTAGGTGACAAATCCATGATTGAAGAGAAAAAGAGAAAATACGGCCGCTCTTACTATCACAATATCAGCCCGCTTTCATAATAATAAACCAAGAAGTGACTACTACTACTGGAATAATGTCGGCCTTCTCTCTCCATGAAAATCCTTCTAGAAAAAATTTTGGATATTAGTTGATTATTACCTTTTACGTCTCACTAACAATAGCCATATTGTGCTAACCTATCCTAATATGTATGATTTTC
>CAWGVG010000020.1:0-20522 GCA_963825865.1 uncultured Nitrososphaeraceae archaeon
TTCCCACGATGGAAATACACACGTTTGTTTAAATCGTACGTATAATAGTGTAGAAACGCGCCATACTGCTCTATATTGTCATAGTAGCCATTAGTTTAAATCGTATATAATAGTTTAGAACCACGGAAATACAAGACAGGATATAATTAGAATCGACGTTTAAATCGTCGATTGTACTATATACTTATTTCGTCACTCACTGTAAATGTTCAAGTCTGTACTATAGTAATGTTGTAAATAGAAGTCTGAAGAGATATAGAACTTCATATACAGACTCCTCGCCTTGCTTGTTTATGCAGAGTGCTTTCCAACTAGCATTATAGTCAAAGTCCTCGTTTTCTTCCGCTAGTCTTTTGAATTGATTTCTCAACCAATTTGCATGTATGCGTCCATGAGCCAACCCACCTAGCACGCCCCTAATAAGCCTCTCTCTTCCTCTTCTCTCAATGTATGAGTTAAAGATTGCAGTTCCTATGGTGATAACTCTATTCTTAAACTCTTGATTATTGTTTAACTTGTCATTATCTGCTTCCTCAATAGTCTTAAAACCTGCAATATCAGAGAGCATATAATACCTTATGAGTTGCCAAGGATTACCCAGATGAGAGACAACGAAGAGATCATAATATTCATCAAATGTAATGCTTCCTTCTTCAGCCATTTCAATAATCCTCTGCTTAACAGTATTTTGCTTTTTAATTTCTTTATGAATATCTATGCCTAGGCCCTTATGCTTTTCAGGATCAACCTTAGAGTTTACATACTGTGCTATTTTGTAGGCAGTATGAAGTGTTTTAGCTGGATAGTTTCGTATATGCGTTTGATATAATAAGAAGAGTTCAGAGGAAGCGCCCTCGTTGCTAAACTTCTTTGACGGGTATAAAGGAAGGTAATCTAGCTTTTTGGTAATGCAGTTAAGGAAGGAATAATTATAAGATTTGTCCTTAACGGTTAATTCTCTGATGTCGTTATCAAGTCCATATTTCGCAGCTTTATGCAGAAAGTTTAACGAGAAGTTAGGAATTGTATCTAGTTGGCAATCTGCTTTATTTCCAAGATTTGATAATAGCCACATAGTCAAAGAAGTATTGGGATCAACTCTTATCCCCATTTTCATAATTGCAAGCAATGTATCAACAGCTACGCCATTAACTTCTTTTTTTCCTATAGTCTCAATTTTATCCTCACTGCTTGCAGAAAGTCCATTGCTAATTTTATTCACTAGATCCTTTACCCATTGATACCAGAATGTTGTCGATGTTGATTGAAATACTGTTAAAAGTCCTTTGATTAGAATAACTCCTTGTGGTAAATACTGTTACTGCAAACAAGCATTTTGCACAGATATTTAATGAACGTGAACCACTAGGCAGCTACTATTACATGAAAAAACCAGCAGGGTTGTTTCAATATTAAAATAGTTCATTTTTGGTGAAACTTCAAGATGAAATCCTACTCAGACAGGATAAACGGATATCGCTAGAGGTGAAAATGTGACAAAAGATTCGGGTTTTCAGGTTCCCTGGGGTCTCCGGCCAACACGGAGAACGCGTTGGACTTGTCATGGATGGCACGAATGCGGCAGGCTCCAGTAAAACTGTTGCCGCAAGAAGCTCCAGGAGTACGGCAAATATCGATGTTACAATCACCTTGCTCGCCAGACATATTGACTACACTCGCAACCATTCCAACAAAAACATCTACAATACGCTTCAGGAACATCCATTGTGCCAACCTATCCGCGTCATCCGCTCGTTATGGCACAGCAGGCTCTGTCAATATATGATATTGCACCTGGTCGATTGCGCCTTGGGATAGGTCCCAGTAATCAGTCCATTATCGAGGGCATCTATGGCTTACCACAGACAACACCATTAGCCCATCTGCGCGAATATGTAAATGTGCTACGTAAAGTGCTATGGGAAGGTAAAGTGGATAATCATGGACAGTTCTTTAATGTTCAAGTGACATTCCCACATCTACGTCGCATATTCCAGTGTTAATTTCAACATTAGGAAAGAAAGCATTTCAACTGGCTGGAGAAATCGCTGATGGAGCACTTTCATTTATGTGTCCAGTTCCGTATTTGATTCGAACTGCAATTCCGACTATGCACACAACAACAGCCCAGTTGGAAGATCCGCCCCCCATTGGTGGCACATGTTTAAGTGGCGCTCAGTCAGGATCGTGATTATGTCCTTGTTACAGGACATCAACTGTTTGATATGCCCTGGGAAATTTCCTTTTTATGCTAAAATGTTTGCTGATGCAGGTTTTCCATTAACAGCCAGTCAAATGATATCTGACTCGCTTATAGACAGTTTGATAGTATCAGGAAATGAAGATACTGTGGCTTCACAGTTTACCAAACTTCTGACTGGAGGTTTAGACGAGCTATATGTAGGCCTAGTGCCTATAATAGATGCCGATAATGAGCAGTCACGACTTGTGAATTTGATCGGTCAGCTGTAGAGATAGCAAGTTCACTAATCATCAATCATTACATCATTATTATTATATTCAACTCCCCAATCTGACTTTAGAAAAACAACGAGATTTCGCCAAGGCTTATTTGTTATGTCTTTGCTTTCGTTTGGAGTTAATCAGGAGCTTGACATAATCATTACTGTCTGTCTTACTGTCCGGAGGAGGATATCTTATCGTTGACCAATATGTTGTAGTAACAAGTCAACTAATACCTACACAGACGATTTCTAATAAGATAACGAATCAGATGGCAGTAAGACAACCGGAACCTTCAACACCACCACCAGATCCTGATTGCTATCCTTCATATTCAGTATGGATGCCTGCTTCTCCACCACTTTTATGCGATATCAGTTTGTTTTCTAATCAGAGATATCTGAAACCCTTTTTATGTTTGTCATACGGTTTCATTTTCCCATGGTACTCTAATCAACGGTTTTCCGTTCAATATATCCAAAGGAACTAAAGGGAATATCTTAGAAGGGATTTCAGAGGTATTCGGTTGACAACCATCCAAAATCTTGTCAAACTATATGATAAATTGAGTTTGGATATCGAATTAGAAAAACATAAGGCAATGTACTTGTTACTATAGATAAGAAACATAGTAAGTACCGGGTTCTGATTCCCAAAGATGGAAATCCCTTTTTCCAAATTGACTGAATGGGACGTCCATTTGTTAACGTAGCCTTTACTAGGGCAGAGGATAAGGACACGTTTAATCGCATTGAGCCAACACGCGACCGGGAACTCTTTACCAAGAAGTTTGCTGATCTCTTAGAGTCGTTTGGACATAACCCCGAGAGTGCTCAGCAGACAGCTCTCAGCCTTCTGCCAGATATCCTAGACTACGATTACTCTAGTTCCGAAGGCTATCGTAATGGTCGGAAGCTAACTGACGATATTATCGATATCCAACTGGCCGTCTTAACGAATGGACGAGTGACTACGGACAAAGTAGGCCCCCATCAAGACCTGCTTGCAACGTCCCCTTATTTAGGCTCTCCACATCCAACCGCCTAACCGCACTCCACTTCCTTCCAGAGAGGATATTGCAATGCTGAAGTTTTTTTCCAATGTAAAACACCAAATGAAGTTTCAACATTACCTTACATACAAGTATGCTTTGATTGGTTCGATCTGTTTCCTATTCCTGGAGGACTTTATGAATAAATGAGATCGCAATCGATCCTTCGCCCACTGCGGACGCAACACGCTTGATGCTGCCGCCTCGCACGTCGCCCACTGCGAAAACCCCCGGCAAACTGGTTTCGAGCAAGTACGGTTGACGGGTAATGGGCCAGCCTGCAGTGCTCAGATTTTCTGGCGACAGATCGGGACCCGTCTTAATGAAGCCTTTAGCGTCGAGTGTAACGCAGCCATTGAGCCAACGGGTGTTCGGAGTCGGCGCCGGTCATGACGAACACGTGGCTGATGTTGTGCTCCTCAGTCTGTCCCGTTTGACTGTTTCGCCAGCGAACTAATTCGAGGTGATCGCCTCCTTCAAGCGCCACGATCTCAGTGTACGGCCGTAATACTATCGTAGCAGTCTCTTCGATCCGGCGAATCAGATAGCGCGACATGCTCTCGGCTAAACCGGCAGACCTGACCAGCATGTGCACGCGCTTTGTAGTCTCCGCCAGAAACACGGCCGCCTGACCGGCTGAGTTTCCTCCACCAACCACAATCACTTCTTCTCCGCCACACAACTGCGCTTCCACA
Organism: uncultured Nitrososphaeraceae archaeon; assembly: GCA_963825865.1. Lineage (GTDB taxonomy): Archaea > Thermoproteota > Nitrososphaeria > Nitrososphaerales > Nitrososphaeraceae > CAWGVG01. The sequence goes on from CAWGVG010000020.1 coordinate 4,210, forward strand.
AAGGTCGCACCATAATACACGCCCGCACCTTCAAAGCGCGACAAGTTTTTCCAATGGCGGCCTTCGATACTCCGCCCCGGTTGCAATCACGATAGTGCGTGCAGGAATTCGAGCTCCGTTCTCGACTTCGACAACGTACGGTTTGCTGTCGCAGACGAGTCGCGTGCCCTTGGCGATGAGCATCTCCGCGCCGAACTTCTGCGCCTGGTGGTACGCCCGAGCTGCGAGCTCCTGGCCAGAGATACCTGTGGGAAATCCCAAGTAATTTTCGATTTTTGAGCTTGAACCTGCCTGGCCTCCAGGCGAACTCGTTTCCAGCATCAGAACGTCAAGCCCTTCTGAAGCGCCATACACTGCCGCAGCCAACCCCGAGGGACCGGCGCCGATGATGACGAGATCGCGCACCTGAGTTTGGTCAATAGATTCATTGAAGCCGAGGCAGTCTGCAATTTGCTGGTTACTGGGATTCCGAAGCACAACCTTCCCTCGGCAGATCACCACGGGTATCTCGCTGGCTGCGAGATGGAAACTATCCAATAGGTTCTGTACGTCAGGGTCGCGTTCGAGGTCTATGTAGGAGTATGGATGTCCGTTGCGCATCAGGAACTCTTTGATCCGAAGTGTACCGGCCGAATGCGTTGAGCCGATGAGCACAACATCTCCCACGCCAGCCGCCACCAACTCAACCCTGCGGAGAATGAAAGCCCGCGTCAGGATCTCACCAAGCTCCGCATCGCTCTGGATCAAAGCCCGCATATCTTGCCGATCCAGTTCGATCACCTTACCCGGTTTAGTGGAACGCACGCGAAAGAGAGTCCGGTGGCCGGAGAGCGTGCCGACCTCGCCCGTGAATTGACCAGGACCATGTACGGTGACAAGGGTCTCAACAGGGAACAAAGGGCGCACAACCTCAAGCTCGCCGGAGACAACGACAAAGAACGGCGCGGCGCTGTCTCCCTGCTCGTAGAGCACTTCGCCACGCTCCACCGCACGCATGTGCCCGCGCGCTGCAATGCGACGAATCTGCGCTGGCGTTAATTTCGGAAATATTTGCTCAATATGAGATCTGGTTAGCGGAAGTCCCCTGCGTGTATTGCTCATAGTGGTAGTTTACATGCAGATGCTCCTCATAAATCATCGCTCGGAACTTTCTAGCTCGATCTGAGGAATCGGTGCGAAAGCTGGGTTTAACATTTTGCCAATAAGGAAACGGTAGTGAGCTAAATGGCTCAAAATTGAAGCCTATACTTCTAACCACATAGATGCTTACGGGGCATTTAGGATCATCCCAGAGTTCATATTGCTAGACGAAGCCGATTTTTTCAAAAAGGAGAACAAGAAGATGTTAGACACGTATCGGAAAGATACATTGCAAAATCAGACCCTTACATTGTTATGGTTTCAACGCCAAATGCTCCCGACGGCTTATTTGAACATATAGAAAAAGAAGATGAAGAAACCTGCCTGTACAAAAGATTGCTCTTAGATTATACTTATGGCCTTGACAAGATATACACTCAAGAGGAGATAGACAAGGCCAAGGCCTCGCCATCCTTTGAAAGGGAATACAATTTAAAATACCTGGGACTTATTGGAAATGTCTTCCATACCAAAGATATTAAAACAGAGATACAGAAAGGCACGGGATACAGCCCGTCTGAGATAAACGACTACTCCCAGAAATCAATGGGCATAGACCGGGCTTTAGGGTAATCTGCCTTTGGAATTGTGATTACACAGCAAGTTGAAAACCAGATACAGATAATGCACGCCAAGGAATACCAGAGGCCTGACTTTAACCAGATGCTATCTGTTGTGTGGGACCTCTTCAGGAGGTTTGGCAAAATAAACAAAATATACATCGATGGCTCCAACCCCTCATTCATACGGGCTCTGAAGATACAGATAGGAGAAGACGAAGAATATGAGGAGATAAAAGGAAGCAAAAGGCGGAAAAAGAAGAAATTATGAGTTTAGCATGGATGTCATCCCCGTAAACTTTTCAACTGAGCACAAGTGCATGCTGGGGAATTGCAAAATGTACTTGGAAAGAGAAGGGGGATATATTGCAATAAATCCAAAATTTGACAAGCTCATAACATCACTCAGAACGGGCAGTGGAAAATGATGCTGTATTGAACAAGGAAGCCACATCATATGATGATGTGTTTGACGCTTTTAGGCTGGCGATGCACTTCTATAGATTAAGTGAATATCAAAGATGATAACAACTATTGAAAGAGCTTGCAGATATGGTAGTTACAGGTTACAGATGTTTCTAATTTGCATTTCCCATTTGGTATTTGGTATTTGGTGCTTATTTCTGCATTGTTTTATGTTGAAACGGATAATTGAGTTATAGGTCAGATTAACATTGGTCTATCGATTAAGCACTCTTCAAAGAGGTATATGTTCTCAGTTCCGTCCTCTAAGTCGCGGATGTATTTGTTAACTCCAGCCTTGAATTCGATAAAATAAGTTTTGACATAGAATGTGTATCTATTACTTGCAGGATCATAATCAATCCCATGATTGCCATCATGAAGAGCAACTTAGAGGACAGTATAAATTGCTTCAAACGCGGGGAGAAAGGCCAAACTATCATAAGTAATAATCCATCATCTAGTGAAGGCGTACCATTTGCTGAAGTGTTAGTGCTAATAGGCTTTAATATTGACTTTCCATGTTTTTCAGCCTAACGTTGCCAACACACAACCAGGGAATGCCAATTAGAGCCTATTCTGAAGCATTTGTTGCAGCGAGCCTTCTGTAGGTGGATTTGATCGTTATTTACTATAAAACATCAGACATCCTAAGGCTAACTATATACCAAATTATCAAATGAAATTGGTAAAAATTATGAATTGGGAATTATGCACCCACACTCATTTATTTAGACTATTGTTAATTATTTAAATCAGTAGTAGTCTTACGCAAATACTCAGTAATCCTATCATCAAGCATTTTATATTGATTTTCGTTTATGTTTCCCTTTTGCAACAGATATATAATGTCACAACGTAAAGCATCCAAAAAGCCCAGATATTCATTTTTGTTTATGTTTGTAGGTCCTGTCGTTTTACAGAGTTCGTCATATTTATTATGGATTTTTAATAAATATGTACCCAGAAATTTTGACTGCTTTCTTCCTCTTAAAAAGCCTGGTACGGTTACTATAGCTCCAGTAGCATCTGCTCCAGTTCCTATAGCAGTTGAGATAGTAGATAAGGAAAGAAATTTAGTGTTATTATTATTATTTTCTTGTTGTTGAGCAGCTTGCTATTACTTGGATATGATCAAAGGTAGAGTAGGCTGCTACGGTTCCGATAACAGACAGGAAGAATATTGCCATGAGAACTATTATCTTATTCTTATTGCTACTTTTCCTTCTGTGTAATCTATTTCTTCTATTCAAGCTATTCTCATGCATATACATTATATCCCTCCAGACAAAGTAATGCTACTACTATAGATAATAATAACGAAATATGATGGTAGTAAATGAGATTGTTGTTACAAACAAAAAATTGAGGAAGATATTTGTTATGTGCTATCTTCTGCGCATAACAAGTATCAGTTATTGTAGCTGCTGCTTCTGTTCTTATCATGTTCATACTGTTGCTGCTTTAGGTAGCACCAATATTTGGCCAACCATGTTTGGCAGATGTACGTGGCAGATGTAAGTGATGGTTCCAGGGTTGTTTGCTGTGAATGATACAGTATGGATTTGTCCTCTCATAAGTTCAAAGGTATCTACTCCTTGGACATCAATGACATGATGTGCACCTTGTACTCCTATGAAATGGAGAGTTACTTTATCGCCTTGGTTAACGACTATTTGATCTGGGCCGAATGTAAATGATCTAAAGTCCCAAGCTCCTACTTTATTTGGTGGTGTTATCCTGAATCCTCCTCCAGTTGGTATAGTCGAATTTACAGGAGGCTTCTCTGGTGGATGCAGTGGACTATTCTGGGACAAGTATCACATTTTACGCCAGCATTTATATTTGTCATTCCATCAAGGTGTACTGTGTTTATCCAGAATTCCTTGCTAGTTGATTGGTTTGGGTTAACTGCTTTTACTGCTGCTGCAGTCAGTACTGCTACTACTTACTGCTGATGCAGTCTTGTACTCATTTGATGTTGCTGTATTTTTTCCAGATGGGTAGACTTCTTGTGCCATTACTTTCTGTAGGTTTTGGCCATTGTTGATGCCAATTATCATGGCTGCTGCTACTACTGATGTAGCTATGATTGCCACAGCCATTAGCTGTGTTTGTTTTGAAGTTATTATTTTTTTTCGATTCATGTTCTTCGATCTCTTATCTGTTTTGTTTTCATATAAGCAAGGACACAAATTCCATCGCTGAATTTCAGAAGTGGAATTCGTCTAACAAGACAAAAATAGCAAAAGTATTTTCAAATGAGTTTAAGCATTTCGCAATTATATCATAGTGTTCTCAAATCTATAAACGTCAAATACGAAAGCAACAATGTAATTATAGAAGCTGAACAGAATTTTGATATTATAAAAAAGACGATGGCCAGGTTTTATTCATTAGAATGATGATCATAAAAGAATGATAATAATATCATCAACTCAGTTATTACTACTGCTACTGCTATGTACCACTATTATTATCATTTTCTATACTACTTTCAACCATATTTTTTCTGCTTTTTTCTGTATAATAGAATCTCAACCATATCATAATAGTGAAAAAGATTGCCGAGCCAACATGAATTTGTGGTCCAATATCTGGCGGCAAAACTGAAAATATAGCAATTCTATTATTCTCTATTATTTCTCCTAAAATGTAAACTGCAATAAATACGAATATTTGAAATTGGAAGTTTTTGATACTCTTGGATCTGACTGCAAGCCATACAAATATTATGAATGGTACCAGAGACAGAATGAGCGTAATATCACTCATAGAATGTAGAAAATCAGCGGAAGTACTATTACCAGCATTGTTATTTTCAAATATATTTATCATGTCTTGAGTTCCTCCTGCTGTTGTTGTTTTCTTGTCTTCCACGTACTAATAAGATACATTATTCCAAAGAAAAGTAATGCCGCCATCGATAATGGTTCTAGGAATCCTTTTGCCAATAACCTAAAGCCAATGATTGCAGCAATGTGGTAGAAAACCTGCACTAAAATAAAACCTACAAGTACCATTGTTAATTTTCTAAAATGATTATTGTTGTTGTTGATACTCTTTCTTGATTTTAAAATAAAGTAAGCTGGAATTATAGCAGCAACGAGATAAACAATGGCATCAATAAGGTTATAATAATATTGAGTTTGTAGCATTTTAAGACTAATTCACCACTATTTGACCCAATGCATTATAATGATATTCTACATTAAAAATAGTTATACGAATTCCACTTTTGGAATTCACACGTGAAATTCGTGTCTATTTTTATAGAGCAATAAAGCAAATCTGTAGAATAATAATGAATAACATAGATAATCTGAATGAAGTATCAGAAATAAAAAATCAATATGAGAAGCTGCAGCGAAAATACCAAACACACCTTCCTAAGGTCGATCCCTATCTTGTTTATGACTTGCTGTTACGACAGCAGAAAAATCCAGCGACTATGTATATGTATACGTAGAAGTATTTACAAAACAGGGAATAGATACAAACGAAGCCAAAGAATATATATATAGAAAAGCAGGCATGATACCAGCTGTTTACGATAAGGGTACTCATTATGTAACAAATCAAAAGCTAACGTTAGAAATACTCAAGGAAATTTCTGATTGTGAAGATGTTTTAGAAGTTGCTGGTGAATATTCTGGTAGCTGTGGGTCTATAGGATCAGTACATGAGCGTACTGAGAAATATAATAATACTACTAATTTATGTAACTACTAAGGGATACAATCATCAGGGGAGAAAAATGGTGAGAAAAAAGAATTTACCACAGTTTCAGAATTTAAAATAGACTTTTCATTCAGAAGGGAAGTATTCTTCATTATTGCAGGAGCCCTTATGGGAGCCATAGCTTATGTTATTCCTATAACCGTCTTTGCAATTGAGGGAGGATCTTCATACTATCTAACATGGATAGTATTTGGTCATATCGCTGGTGTTTATTCTCCTATTACTTCAGTCATAACTGCAGGATTTATGCTCCATGTTCTTACTGCAACATGTATCGGTATAATAGCAGGGCTATTTCTATACAAGACCAATATTCTAAACATAAGCAAACCATCAAATGGGTTGAAATACGGACTCTTTGTAGGATCTTTAGTATTTGCTATCTTTGCTATACCAGTTCAGGAATTTGTATTAGGGCCTGAATATGCACGCACAACAGTTGGTAGCAGTAGCAGTCAACAACGACAACGACAACTAATACATACCACCTGCTGTAATGGAATATTCTCAACCCATGCTTAATAAGCCTTCAATATCTTCAAATCAAATTACCTTAAATCAATTAAGAGCCATCATAGACTCTCTTATAATTAATCTAGTTTTCGGAATTACACTTGGACTATTTTCATCATTTCTATCAATAAAATTTGGGGCTAGATACAGATGCCCTAAATGTGATATTTCCTTCTCAAGGGTTGATTCTCTACAACACCACCTTGAGCTTATACATGGCAGTAAACCAATACATCCAAAAAGGATCCTTATTCTAGGAGGAGGATTTGCAGGAGTAGCCGTATTAAAAAGACTCCAAAGTAAATTTCAGACTAATGTGAGCATTGAGATTACAATGGTAAGCAAAGATAACTACATGCTATTTACACCGATGCTTCATGAAGTAGCATCTGGAATGATAGAGACAAGGCATATTGTAACTCCTATCACGAGCCTTTTGTAATAGATCACGATTCTATTCTGCAATAGTGCAAGATATTGACCTAAAAAACAAGAGAGTTGTGATTAGGTCTTCAGCAACAACAACACCGCTTGTGAATACTGGTAGATCCATAATAGAGCATGATAGTTTGGATTTGAACAACACTAGATCTCTGTATTATGATTATCTTGTAATAGCATTAGGAAGCGAAACAAAGTTTTTTGGAATGTCTGATGTACAGCAAAATGCTTTTACGATGAAGAGTTTGAATGATGCGATAAATTTAAGAAATCATGTTGTATATTTACTTGAACAATCAGACCAATTACCTAGCAACTATGCTACCGACACCACTACCACTAGCAGTAATAATACTTACAATGATCTTCAAAAAAGATTGTTAACTTTTGTAATAGTAGGAGGTGGTTTTGCAGGAGTAGAAACAGCAGGCGAAATAAATGATTTCATTAAAGACTCTGCAAAAGACTATTACCATAATATAGATTCAAACAACATAAGGACTATACTAATTCAATCTGGTAACAGACTTTTACCCGAGATGAGTGAAGAATTAGCCGAGTTTGCATTGCAAAAGTTACGTAATAGCGGAGTTGAAGTTATTCTTAATACTCGCGTGGTAGGAGCCACAGCAAATAGCGTAAAGTTAAGTAACGGTAATATAATTCCAACAAAGACAATAGTTTGGTCTGGCGGAGTATCTCCTAATTCTCTAATTACTAATCTGCCATGTGAGCACGATAAGAGTGGCAGAGTAGTTGTAGATAAATATTTGGAAGTACCCCAGTTCAAAGGTGTTTATGCACTTGGTGATTGTGCTTACATAACTGAACCTTATACAGGAAAATCATGTCCTCCTACAGCACAGCACGCTATAAGAGAAGGTGCAGTGGTAGCAAAAAATATCATAGCAGCAATAGAGGATGGAAAAAGATTGGATGACAGAGAGGCATTTGATTACAAAACAAAAGGCATGATGGCTAGTATTGGAAAGCGAACTGGTATAGGTAATTTATTAGGAATAGAAGTGCAAGGATTTTTAGCCTGGTGGATATGGCGCAATTATTATCTGGTAAATCTTCCGACATTACAAAAGAAGATAAGAGTAATGTCAGACTGGATGCTAGATATATTCTTTAAACGTGATGTGACCATGCTCAAAACATTTGTTGAAGAAAAAGAAACAGAAGATATTAAAACCAAGACCTCTTCTATGTAGAATTGTCATTACGCTTTTCACATTCGTAATTGGCACTTGTATGAGCTGAAGATTATCATCACCTATAGGGAATTGAGGCGGCAAGAGCTGTACTATTATTCAATCTAAACGATGAGCAAGTAAAGCAAACAAGCTACATATTCTCCAACCCTATTTTTCGCAATTCTTTGAGAGTATATAACAGATATTAATTAATAGAGTAGACAGCAGGTGAAAGTATAACTCTTATTACTATTTGTGCCGCATTTTTTGAGGAGTCAAAAATAAATAGTGAGGAATTTGTCAGTTGCGAAAATCGATGACAAATGTAGTTCTTCTAAAAAACTAGGCATAAATATAATCTTAAACATGAAAATGGAACATCTTTCGAAGACCCTCGTAAGAAATGGAATATTTGAGTTGTCTGGATTTCGTCCTATCTTGCAATAGTGCACCACCCTCTATATGTACACAATAACAAGATTGTTAGCAAAAAAGGATCGGCTACTCATTGGTTATAGTCTAATATGAAACAATAACGATTAGAGTTAACTGAGAACAAGATTGCTTGTAACGTTGGTGTCCTAAGTTTGGCTCAGTCCGTGTTCTTGAGCTGGTTCTCGACATACCTGTTTGATTGTCGAGTACCTGCCTGTCCAGGCTTTGTATGCTCCCCTTTATGGACGACAGGATCAACTCTTGCCATTAGTTGGTCTACTATTGACTAGTAATACTTTCCACAATATTCTATTACTCTACAGTAAGATGCTAGAGTGTATTTCATTCCGTCTAGTAAAAGAGAAAGATACATTATTAGCCATTATAATAAATATATATACATTAGTACATAAGTATGATAAGTATAGAATTTTTTACATTGCCGTTCCTTACAAAGTACTGACGACATAGAAAAAAGCATTCTCTGTATTTAATGTATATATAAACAGAATTTGGCTGAAAATCCTTCTTGTCATATTCTATTTTATAAGGACTTAAGTCAAAATAGTGATAATGATTTACCAAGGTAAGCATTCGATGAAATCCTTGTAATTACATAGTTTTTAAACTGGTTTTTAATGCTATCGGCGAGTATATATTTAGGCTAGTGAGAAAATTCAAACAAGATGGATAAGGGCCGGTGGTCTAGCTTGGTTAAGATATCGCCTTGACATGGCGGGGTTCGTTGGTTCAAATCCGACCCGGCCCATTTCGCTGTCTTGCCATTTATTTTTGTGTTGCTTTCGGTTAACTGCATCATTTTCCTTCGATTTTTGCGATGTCTCCGGCGATATCTTAACCAAGCTAGACCACCCCAAATCAGGATTATATTGATGACTACTAATTGTCATATCACGACAGTCTGTTGTCATTGAATGATTATTTATTCTCGTTATCAAACCTTGTCCAATAAGTAGCGGCAGCTTCATTACTGCTGAATATCTCCAATTTTCTCTTAATCCTATGGCGCATATGATTCTCATAGTCTCTTGAAACTTTGACCTTGCCTAGAAGCCAATCTCTTTCCCTTCTCGTCAATAAAGCTAAATCATAGGAGGATTCTTCTACCTTATCTACCATTATCCCATGCAATGAATTACAGTGTTGCTTAAAGAGTTGTCTATCTAGATATTGCTAGATAATCTGTTAATTACTGATACAATCTATCAGATTAGCTATAAAGAGGAAAAGATTGGATATGAGCGTGAACATGGGCATATTATAGAAAGGCATATGTCACACCTTCGGTCGCGTGGTATGGCGCAACAGATAATAGACTTCAAGGTAGAACCCCAAAATCTGTTTTTGCAAGGTAATACTTTAGGCATGACCTTGACTATCAAAAGATTAAGGATATCATAACTTCATTGTACAAATCTCTTGTATTATCCTAATCAGTAAAAGATCATATCAATAGCAAATATTCTCATTTGCAAAATAAACTCATTTAGCGGAAATGGATTAGCCAACTAATATTTTTGGTGCATTTGTAAACTAGCAAGAAATTGCGCCAAGTTAGTCACAAATACGCGAAATCGTTATTTATTTTCAGAAGAGACTTACGGCTTGAAGATAATACAGGACTAATAGCTGCTTTGCAATTATCCAAGCAAGTCATACCATGTTTCATCTTTGACCCAAGACAAGTCGAAGATAAACAAAATCCGTACAAGAGCAATAATGCATTACAGTTTATGATTGAATCAATAATAGATTTAGACAAGCAGATACTATCATCAACAAAAAGTGATGGCAATAGTTCATTTCATATATTCTATGATGAAGCTGAGAATATAATCGAGCAATTAATACAAAAGGCACAAATTGATGCCGTATTTAGTAATAGGGATTATACTCCATTTAGCAAAAGTAGGGATAATACTATCAAACAAGTCTGTGAGAAATACAATGTATCGTTTTGTCAGTTTTCGGACTATTTACTAAATGAACCCGAATCTGTTTTGGACGAAAAAGGTTTTCCTTTTAAAGTGTTCGGCCATTTCTATAAAAAGGCAATAACTAATCAAATAAGACATCCTCAAAAATACACATTGCGAATGAAAATAATAATTTCTTTACACAACCAATAAATTCAGAAATAGTAGGAGAAAGAAGATTTCTATAACAAGATCATTGAGAGACCGAACGAGAATATACATGTACATGGAGGAAGAAGCAACTGCATTAAAATTCTGACTAATTTGCATAAATTCAAAGATTATGAAACTGAAAGACATTATCCTTCAAAATCAGGTACAACAGATTTATCAGCTCATATAAAATTTGGAACTTGCTCTATAAGAGAAGTATTTTATGCTATTAAAGAACAGTTAGGAATCGAACACCCTCTAATAAGACAACTATTTTGGAGAGATTTCTTTACGTATATTGCATATCATTTTCCTCATGTATTTGGCGCGCCATTTAATAGAAAATATGAAAACAAGATAAGATGGAATACTGATGTCTCTGTGTTTCAGGCATGGTGTAATGGTCTAACAGGTTTTCCTATTGTAGATGCAGGAATGCGCCAACTAAACAGTACAGGATATATTCCCAACAAAATAAGGATGATTGTTGCAACCTTTCTCACAAAGGATTTGCAGATAGATTGGCAGTGGGGCGAGAAGTATTTTGCGCAGAAACTTGTTGATTATGATCCATCTGTTAACAATGGCTCTTGGCAATGGGTTGCTTCTACAGGCTGCAATAGACAACACCATTTCAGAATATTAAATCCTTGGATACAACAAAAGAAATTTGATCCTGAATGTGACTACATAAAGAAATGGGTGATTGAACTACATGACCTTCCTGCTACTTCAATTCATAATTTAAATAAACAACGACCAATGGATTTGGTAGTAGAATATCCTTTTCCGATAGTAAACCATTCAGAAGCCATCGAAATTGCAGAGAATATGTTTTCTTCCTCTGCGATTGATCATATTCGTCAATGAGTTCGCGTGATATGTGATTTGAGCTTTGCTTTTGATTCATCTAAGCTCTGCAGAAAATCCAACTGTTGCTTTATTTTAGAATCTTTTTCAGACTGGCGCGCAAATTGCCATAACAAGAGTTCTTTTGATGGAGATAGTATACAATATAACGATTTTACAATCTCGACAGCCTCATTTTGAATAAATCTATTTTTTAGTTCAGGCGGTGCATAATTCAAAAAATAAGCAAAGGTTCTATCCGATAGTTGATATGAGGTAACTTTAGATATTTGTTCCCTCGTTTCTCCATACATTCTTTCACTAAGCAATCCCTCAAACCTTACTAGAATGCATTGTTTGATTGCATCCAATATAACATTATATAGAATTGTTTTTGCAAGAGCGTTATTTTGGCATTTGGGTATTATTTTGGAAAATCTTGATATTATTGCATCAATAATCGCTATTGAGGTTTGATATTCTAATTGAAAGGCTTCTTCCAGCCAAGTAGGATATCTATCTATATCTTCAGTCTTCCAACCCCTCTGTGTTAGCCTATGATGAAATTGACTTGTTGAAATGGTCTGAACATTAAAGCCATCAAAAACATCAAAATGTTCTTTAATTGCACTTCTTGACTTTGAATCAGATTCTTTATAGTCATCTATATTTAAAATTAGATTTGATAATTCATAGCCCAAGTCTGTGAGCATCCTTTTGCTGTACTTTTCCTTCTTTCTTTTTTCTACCTCTCTCCTTCTTTTTTCTTTTATAGCCAATCTGTTGAACCCCTTTGATTAGATTACCTTTCTCTAAATCATAAATAGCATTTGTAACATATTGTTTGTGACTCAAACTTGTATCCTTAGCTCTAAACTGTTGTAATTGCTTGAATGTTTCGTTGATTCCCTTTCTACCATTAGCAAGTACACGTAAGATGAATACATAATGATTAAGAAGTCTATGTTGAACCGGTTCAATTCTTGCTCTTTTTAATGAGTTCAATTTATTCTCAGGTGGTTCAGAATTTGACATTATTATCTTGTACACGTTATTTAATTATTATAATATTTAACATTTTTTCAAATGAGATCAATATATCTATTGCAGCCCTTTCATGTGGGCTCAAAAAATGCAAAATCGACTGCTTTGGTGGTTCCTTGTGCTGTCGTTAAAGACTACAATATAGATACATCTACTGCATACAGACAACCAAAAGAAGACCATAACATTGGAAGTAATGCAATACTCTAGTGAAAAACAACAGGAAAATGCAACGATGCCTGATAAAGAGAGTTCTCCAACTTCTACCCAACAGGCATCATTACAGAATCATTAGGTGCAGAGCCCCAAAATGAATTCTACTATTAACTGCTGTAAAGAAGAATTTAAGGTATTCTATACTTGCAGCGAAGGACAAAATTACACCTATTGCTTCGAGTGTGACTTTAGAGGATTTCCATATGAAAAAGTCGTTTATGTAGTCAAAGGCACACGAAAAGAAATCGAAGACGGATTTATAGACATAGTTGAAATCTATGATTATTATCCATTCATTGAAGGAAGAAAAATTAAACACGAGCATAAGTCATTGCGCCCTCTAACGTACGAGGAAGCAGAGACATTATTAGAAAGATTAGATGACGATATCAGAACGCATTTAGAATATGACATTAATAAACGCCAAGAACAAGCCTTAGCTGTTGAAGATAGTATTCTGCTCCAAACTCACTCAATTAGTCTCTCCGAAGGTAGCAATTCACCTCAACACCGTTCACGCAATAAAGAGACGACTGCATAATGACTATAGCATCAACAAATACAACTATTTCTGTTGAAACTTTACTAAATCTTTACAGAATAGGATTTAAGCTTGTTCCAATTGCAGCAGATGGAAAAACACCCAATGTTCAAGGTTTACTTACAGAGGAGGAACAAAATAGTAGTATAGGAGAATCATTATCTGATGGTAAGGCGCATCCTGTTAACTATATATATACTCATCCGGAATTTTGGACTGAAGAGCGACTTACAAAGGAAGCATGGCGCTTTAATATTGTACTACAACCTTTGGTAAAACTCGTTTGAAAGATAAACAGGGTAATGCTCTATACCTCAATAAATTGGATATAGATAGTGAGAAAGTATTTACAAGACTTGCGAATATACGTGTCAAGGATAAAGAATACTTTTTCATTGATGAGATGTGCCGCAACACCTATGTAACAAAAACCAAGAAAAGATGTGGCCGTCATATCTATTGGCTTAGTCATAAGCAGAATACATCAATAGGTACTAAAGGCTGTAAACTAGGATATGAATTTGAGATAAAAACTGACAATAGTTTGGGACTTGGAACGTTACCACCAAGTATACACAGAGACTATTCAGATTTTCATTATCAATGTATAGGCAAGAACACTATTTCTCATAAGGATGGTTTCTATGATGGGATATTGGATGTTCTCGCGGATTGTATGAAGATTAAAGAGGACAAAGAAAAATGGTCAAAGAATGGAAGCAAGTTTAAACCAAAGTATAACGTTATACCTATTAGTTTTAACGACGAAGAGATACAAACTATTTGCGATTTATTAAGCCCTTATTACTACAAAGGCTGTCATTCTAGGCATGATATAGTGTTCGGTTTCGGCGGCATATGTTTAAAGCATAATGTAACCAAAGAGTCTGCTACAAAATTAGTAGAATCGCTAGCAAAGGACGATGAAGAAAGTAAGTCTAGACTAAAAACCTTAGAAGAGACATACAATAAACAACGAGAACAAGTTAGTGGTACCAAATGGCTGCTAGAAGCTTTAGAGCATATTACGGGAGATAGCAGTACTGCAAAGGACATATTTAATAAAATTTTCAAAATAATTGTTAACAAGTGGAGTGATTCGGCTGACCAAAAAAAAATCAATTATGTTTTAATGCTAACCGATGAAATAAGGGAGGAATACCCAATCAAGACAATTAAAGATACTGAGGAGATATACTACTATGATAACAACAAGGGTGTTTACATCCAAGGTGGGGAATGGCTTATAAAAGAACAATGTGAAATATTGTATTGCATCTTGTCACAAACTATTTTATATAATAGATCTCTTGTGTAATTAGAAGCTTAGAGCTATATTCCTCTTCACATAGGATATCTATCTGACAAGCTCTTTGATGTCCTATAGCAAATTATGTAAGAAACCTTTGATATTCAGGTCATTTACCGGAGTAACTGTATCTGAATTTGAATCCATTTGTAACGAAATTGAACATAACTACGAAGAGCACGAAAGAAGACGTCTTCTATCAAGGACGAGAATACGGGATATAGGTGCTGGTAGACCATTTAAGCTTAAAGTTAAAGAAAGATTCGTTATGCTTCTAGTATACTACAGATTATACATTACATATACATTATCAGGATTTCTGTTTGACCTTGATCAAAGCAATGTTTGTAGAGATATATCAATGATGGAACCACTTATCAAGGAGTGTATTCCATTGCCAAAGAAGATATACAAACGTACTAGGAGATTAAGAACTATAGATGAAGTAGAAGAGTGACTTCCTGGATTCAAGGCTTTCATAGACTCTACAGAACAAGAAATTCCAAGACCTAAGAACAAAAGAAGAAGGAAGAGTTACTATTCAGGTAGAAAGAAGAAACATACTGTCAAGACACAATTGATGGTAAAGAAGTGAAGGATTGATACTGCATAAGACAGGTCACAGAAGTGGAAGAAAACATGATTATGACATTTACAAACACAATCATTCTATAACTCCATCACAAGTTGAAAACATAGTTAATCCTGGTTATCTTGGCATTGAAAAGGACTTTCCCATGTAAAGTCTGTTCTTGGTATCAAAAAGAAAAAGGTACATTGCTTTCATGTGATGAAAGAACTTACAACAAGAATCATTCTAGGCTAAGGATCATAGTAGAACATACCATATGTAGAATCAAAAAGTTTGGAATAATGGGTACTAAATTTAGAAACAGATTAAGGAAGTACAATAACGTATCTGATATAATATCCGGTCTCCTGAACTTCAGAGTTATACAGTCTGACAGCATTTCAATCTAAGAAGACGGCTAAAACAAGTAGGGTGTTAGACTATAGCTCCTAATTACGCAAGAGAATCTAATAATATACTATCCTTACTATTTTCTATATATACACTAATAATTACTGCCTATCCATTACGGGGATGATTATAGATAGTTACTAGGGACACTAGGGACACAATAAAATACAACCGTAATAGCAATCAAGCTTATAATACAATTGCTTAAAACATTTGACATACTACAATTTTATCTGAGAAGCAAGTTAGTATTAGAGTTAACTTTTAAGGTAATAATACTATGCATTAATTTTGGAGTCTAAGACATCAACAAAAAAAGCCCTCGTAGTCTGTTTGTCAGGATGATTGTCATTGTTTAATTCAATACAGATTCAATGGCTAAACCATTAGAGCTTTTATTTATATTCTCAAACCAACTTCAAAAGCCATGAATATGCTGCTTCTGTATTCAGGTTCGCTATTTCATATTGATTTGAGACATATTTTTATGGCACTATCGATTATGATAACACTTTGACTAATAATTAAAGCACTAATTAGACGCTTAACGTAATGACAACCTATGTCACGCTGTAAGTATACTAGAGTTTATTTTGATTTTAGAAAAAAAGGAATGATTCTTTTAGATGTCATGAAGAGCCTCTAGAAGGCAGTGAATTATACATATTCCATGATGACAAATACCACATCTCGAATGCAACAGAAGTGTTAGAAAAGATATTGGAAAAAGT
>CAWGVG010000021.1:0-233708 GCA_963825865.1 uncultured Nitrososphaeraceae archaeon
TTCAACCAGATGTTATCTGTAGTATGGGATCTCTTCAGGAGGTTTGGCAAAATAAACAAGATATACATCGACGGCTCCAACCCATCATTTATTAGGAGCTCTGAAAATACAGATAGGCGAAGACGAAGAATACGAGGAGATAATAAAGGAAGCAAGTAGATAAAGTGAAATTATGAATTTAGCATGGATGTAGTTCCTGTAAGTTTCGCAGCTGAGCACAAATCCATGCTTGGAAACTGCAAAATGTTCCTGGAAAGAGATGGGGGATATATTGCAATAAATCCAAAGTTTGACAAATTGATAACATCACTAAGAACGGCAGTAGAAAATGATGGCATGCTGATAAAGGTAAAGTGACATCATATGACGATATATTTGACGCCTTCAGGCTGGCAATGTGCTACTACAGGTTTACCGAGTCCAGGAATAGATCGTTATTGTCCATATAATCTTATATGCTATAGAGTCTGTGATATGCTGATTTAACTTTATGCCTATTGTAGTTGATGACTAAAAAGATACTTTAACATAAATCTTTGAACTATTATTTTGAATGTATCAAAAATTAAGCAATATTTGTATATGTTCTTTTATTATCCATTTACAGTCTTTTTACCTTCTTGTCTATTATATTATTCAACCAGTGAATTCCAGCAGTAGTTATTCTGTATATTGTGGAAGGTTCTTCTTCTTTTGTTTCTGCCGCACTTTCGGTACCAAACCTCAAGTCTTTTGTTACATGTCCTGATCTGATCATTTCCGATAACCTTGGGGTTACTGATTTGGGATTGGCTTTAGTTGTAGCAGACTCAATATCAGATATCTTCATGCCTTCTTCTTGGATTATTCCAAGGCCTTTAGCAATCCTTGATGCAACAAGTTGTAGAGCAACAAACTCTTTTATAGACCATTTTGCCTCGTGTTTGGTTTTAGAAGAATGAGTTCTATGCCACCGCTACCGCACCTTATCATCTTTGAGGCCTGATTCGTTTGGTGTTTCTTCTTGTATTATGTCTACTATTTTGGATGATGATGTATCAGGTTGAACTAACACTTGCACTCCCTCAGGGCTGATTTTGATTAGGCTGGAATACTTTTGGCATAAGATAATCTTTATCATAGTATAGAGAACTATCTTCCTGGCTAGATCTACTTTTGGAAATTGCTTAATAAAGAAATCTACTGTACTCTTAAGAACAGATTGTAGAGGACCTTTGAATTGTACATTCATAGCCTGTGTAGTTATCGATACACTTACATCTTGCTCCTCCTCCCCTAAACTGGCATTGTTATATTTACCTGTCTACTACTTCTGATGATGATGATGATGACATGTTGATGAGATAATTGATAAGAATGACGTCGATATTATTGTATTAGCTTGGTCTTGGTAAGCTATTATTGTATGTGTCTTGCTGTATTGTCCCTGTATTCTTTCTTAATGCTTTACCACATTCACTTTAAACTGCCTTGAGTATAATCCATACAGCCGCCTCTCATATTTTTTCAGCTCTTCTGGGGACATGAGCAGATGGTATTCATCCCTATCTATAAGGGAGTGCATAAGCCTTCCTACTCTTTGAAGTTGCTGTCTTCTTGACCCCCCAAGGAAGTCAAGTTCAATTATATTTTTTACATCTGGCATATCCATTCCTTCATCAAATATTCTGCTGCAAATCAACCTCTGATTATTATTTAATGTGTCTATTATCTCCTTCAAACTATGCTCTCCATATATGAACGGAATTCCAGTAAGCCTGGATGCCTCTTCACCTATAGCCAGACTATCACAGAATACAACAGTATTACCTTTCAAAGTTTGAAGTAGAGATTGTAGAAAATATAGCTTTACAGGTGTAATATGCAGATTTATCTCGGGTTTTTTAACCCATCCTTCCTCCAAGAGCCCATCCCAATCACTTCCATAAGGGTAGCCTGAAAGTATATAAATTAACTCATAGTGGCCATCCTCTCTGTAAGGGCTACCTGACAATCCTAACCTGTAATCTGCATCTAAAAAAGCAAGCCTAGAATAGGTGTTAGCTGGAAAGTGATGGCACTCATCAAAGACAAGAAGTCTGAATCGCTCGTCTGTCAGATGTGTTAAAGCACTTTCATATGTGGATATTATTATATCTGCGTATCTTTTGGCTGTGTCTCTTCTACTAGCTTCTCCATACAATAATGCTAACCGAGGCAGTGTGTTATTGTTAATGTTAATGTTATTGCTATTTTTCTTTTTGAGAAGATGCTCTTCAATATATTTTTGCCATACTGCTATATGAGAAACCGATGGTACTACTACTAGAGTCCTATCTGATATGCAAGAGATAGCCTGTACTCCAAATAGTGTTTTACCAGCACCAAAAGGGTAGACAAGTGTCATTGCGCCATGCCTTATGAAGAAATCCATCGCTTCTTGTTGGTATGGTCTTAGTTTAATATCAGTAAGCCATTTCCACGATTGTTGATTTTTTACCATTCTTGGTGTCCATGGAATAACGCCATCGGATACTAGGCTGGAAATAAGATTAAACCTAGCAGAAGCTGTGGATTTGACTCGTATTCCGATACCTTTTTCCTTTCTTAGCAGATGCTCCCTGTATCTTATCCAGGCATCTTCAAGTGAAATTCATTGCCTACAAGGTAATCACCGTTCTGTAATATTTTGATCGAATAATACCTAGGGGATAAGTCAAAGTCTTCTTTAAGATCGTCCGGAACTAATCCAGACCAAGAGCGTATCTATCGACTCGAAAAATGTTGTAGGTTTCAGTCTGTGATTCCAACCACCCTGCTCTAAAACCAGTCCATTTGGGAGATATCAACAGGTAAGCTTTTTTCTTCTTTATAATTTCCTTGGGGAATAACTGTGTACGGCCTGTCCATAAATTCCTTGAAGCGTTCGTCTCTTGTTAGAAGCGAAGTGTTACCGTCTATAATATACTCTTGGCACTTTCCAGCCTGTATTCCAACATACACTCGATTATATACAAACTGAGGCTGATTCTTCTTGGCTTTTATCGATACAACGTTACGCTCTTTTACTCTAATTTGTCCATGTCGTGATGATGATGATGATGATGATGATGGTAATTGCTTCTGCTTCTTCTTTTCCTCCATCTCTTGTGGCAATAAATTTGCATCCTCATCTCTGGGGCCCTGGTTGACCAACTAACATTGAGAGTTGACCAACTGCTATTATATCAGTCTAATCATCAATGAAATTATCTGAAAAGTTTCATTAGTATCATCATACAACCAAGTGAGAAGAGTCGACTCACTCAGTCTTTCTTTCTTTGACCTTGCAGAAATACTTTTCACATTGCTGTGTTTATTTATTCCTTGTAGGTTGAAATCGGACAGAAATTCTCCTTGTCCATGTGGTAGCAAGAAGAAATACAAACATTGTTGTCTTAGTCTGGACCAGGAAAGATTGAGATGGGATGATTTAGAGGACAAACTTAGGGGACAAATAAACGAATACTGTAACGAATTCTTCGACAGAGAAGATGCCTTGATAGCTTATGGAAAAGAAGACGTGAATAACCATAGCGACCTTGCTGACAGAAGGTTGTTTTATGATTGGTATATACACGATTACATTGTACCTAACAAAAATAATACTATAATCAAGTTATTTACTAAAGAATATGAAAGCACTCTTACTGATTAGAAAAAGATACTGTCAAAGCATGGTCTGACTCTGTATCGAGGTTTTTAGAAATTTTAGATATTCGAAGAGGAGTAGGTTATAAGGTAAAAGATATTTTCAATGAAACCAATGAGTTTTTTGTACATGATAGGTCATCTTCTCAATCTTTGAACAAGTATGACATTCTATATTCAAGACCATATCCTATAGGAAATATAACTAGACTTGCAGGAAGCGGGATTATACTGGCTCATCATTTTTTGCCTCATGTTAAAAAATATGTTTTGTATAACCTTCGGAGCTCAAGAGAATTTCACCAGTTAAACGATAATACGGGAAATCTAGTCTTTTGACACATATTTAAGGAATGAAAGTCTTTCAATTATACATTATTTGGATTCATTAAAAGAATTGAGTCCAACAGTCATGACTCCTGAAGGCGATATTTCAGTATTTTGTAAGAGTGAATTTGCTATTAAAAAAAACAGGCGTAGCGTTCTGTTAGCACTAAACTCTTCAAAAAAAGAGTTTGCGCGTTTAGAAAATGAAGGAAAAACGATAAGATATGATTGGATTGAAGAATTAGAGAATAACAAACAATTTGGTTATGAAAATGGTGATCATCATCAGGATGTAAACACAGGCACACGCAGAGGGGAGCAGAAAACAGACTATGTATCAGAACCAGAAAAGCTGACCTTCAGGACAATCCTGTGGTTGCCGCCTAACGAGGAGAAAGATACTTCGTTGCATTCAAGCAGCAAAGGCAAAAACAAAAAAGACAAAAAAGACAAAATAGGAGAACAATATACGCCCTATCGAGTCCTTGGAAATCTATCACTAACAGCAAAGACACTAATAGTTGAGTGCTTATCAGACAGGTTACTCGAAAGGTGCAATGACACAATCCTGCGTCTAGTTGGTAGCAAACATCTCATACACCTTGGCGATAGTTACTCCGAGTTGATGCCACCTAATACTGCAGGTATAAGACAGGACTCTTGGATGGAATATGAAAAACATGAGCATGGATTGAGTGAGGATGAGGAGAAAGAGAACGAGGAGTACAAAGAAGATTATACCGAGCAAGAAGTTCTTGAAGATAAACTCCCTAATGAAGTAAAACAGCAAATCGATAATTACTTTGAAGAATACTATGAAAATTGGCTTTACTTGAAAATACCTGCACTTGACAACATGACTCCCGTAGAGGCAGGCTAAAACAGAGAAGGGTAGAAATGTGTTAAAAGAACTTTTTAAGGATATCGAAAATACAGACGCAAGAAATTCCAGAAAGAATCTGCCTCCATTTCCTGTTGCAAAGATGAAGAAAAAGCTGGGATTGTAAACTCGAAGAATCAGATGTGTGAGTTGAGCCGGTTGTGTTAAGGTTAACAGTCGTATCTGACTAATATAGGATTGAAACAACCACAAGACACCCTAATTCAAAAGCTGATTATAATAATGATTCATTAGTTGCTCCCATGCTTTTTTGATGACTACTGAGATACATTCAAAATACCAGAGCTGTATAATGTTTGTGCCATTTGATTAACATGGCTCTGATCATTAATGTTTCCTAGTGCAGATATCAAAGCTTTTAATTGATTGCTTTGTACTTCAAGCCTGCTTCTTTTCAATCAGGTCAATTTTCTCTTCTCGTCTTTGTGCTTTTGTTCTTTAAGCGTTTCTTGGTAGCCGGAAAATGACAAAATCATTCCACACTTTGAACACCACTTGGCATTTTTGATATTAGCTTCATTGCAATTGCTGCAGTAGCAGACTGGCTTCAGTTTTTCAACTTCAGAATCTTCATCTGATACAAAGCCCTCCGCTTTTAGCATTGCATTACTTCCCTGATTGTTAAACCAATGGATATAGCGTAAATGCATCTTTGAATTTTTGCTCCAACCGCTGTTCATGGTACATTTCAGCTGTCGTATCGACCGATGTTCTTGTTGGTACTGCCTCTGGATCGTCGTCCTGTCGTGCTCGAACTAGTTATCGACATACCTGTTGATTGTCGTATACTGCCCTGTCCGAGTTTTGTATGCTCTCCTTTATGGACGACACAGTCAACTCCTGCCGTTGGTTGGTCAAATAGCTAGTAATACTTTCCATGGGGTATTATTTTCGTGCTGAAATATTGTCTCTTGTAAAGTATTATTAAGCAGTCTTTTATTTATTTAGTAAGCGTATCGTATGGCTAGACGATCAAACAAGTCAGTAGCAGCAACATTAACAGCAGCAGCAACTACTAGTACGAAAGATGATGATGGAGAAGAGCATCTTGAAACACAAAGGAAAATTACTTTAGCAACAGAAGGATTTACTACAAACAAGTTTTGCGAATTAATCCTGAGAGACAGGAATAGATTATCTAAGGGAAATGCCCTGACAGTTTCCAACTATATAATAGCAATGAAAACGGAGATTAACCCTAGGCCTAACACCATAAGGACTGCAATTCAGTTTCTGGCAGAACTTTCAAAGTCTGTTTGAATCGCAAAGCAGTTTAAGGATATGACAAAAGATGACGTCTTGCTATATTTGGACAGTTGCAGAAAACCAGAAAATGATTACCCACTTCACAAATGGATAGGGAGTTATAATGTAAAACGAATGACACTCATTAGGTTCTTCAAATGGTTGTGCTATCCTGATATAGATAGTTCTAAAAGAAGAAGTGAGTTATCTGCATCCGAGAGAAAACCTGAATGTGTTATGGGTATTTCTAAAATTAAAAGGAAGGAGATTAGTTGCTACAAGCCTTCAGATCTTTGGACACAAGACGATGATTTGTTATTTTTGAAATGGGTTACAAACAAACGCGATAGATGCTACCATACAATGTCAAGAGACTTGTCAGCAAGGCCCCATGAAATATTGAATCTAAAGATAAAGGATATCATGTTCAAAACTGTAGATAGTGGCAAGCATCAATACGCAGAAGTATTAGTCAACGGTAAAACAGGTTCAAGGCATATCCCATTAATCCAGTCTATTCCATATATCAAAGAATGGCTAGCGAATCACCCAAGCAGGAATAACCCAAAGTCTCCACTTTTCGTAGGTTTAGATAATCACAGCATGGGTAGAAGACAACTTACTCTCAATGGCCTATACAGGTTATACAGAGATTACAAACAAGAGTTCTTCCCCAAGTTGCTAGAAGATCCTACAGATACCAAATGAAGACAAGGAGAAAATAAAAAATCTTCTTGCAAAGCCATTCAACCCTTATATTAGAAGGCATTCAGCACTTACAGAGAAATCAACAAAGCTAAAATCACATACGTTAAACCAACATGCAGGTTGGAGCCCTACAAGCAACGTATCGCAAAAATATATTCATTACTTTGGAAACGAATCAAGCGAATCATTGCTAGAAGCATATGGCATAGTCACAAAGAACAACGTCCCAATCGATACCTTGAATCCCAAGGTATGCCCTAACTGCAGTGAAGGAAATACTGTAGACAGTAAGTTCTGGCAGCAAGTGCAAAATGATAATGAGCTATGAAGGATATCAAGAAGCACTAGAGTCACAGAAGCAGAAAGAAGACAAACTAACCGTTATGGAAAAGCAATTCAACAACATGCAGTCAATGCTGGAGAAGCTGATTGCAGGCTTATCAAAGACTTCAGACCAGGCAGCAGTTTAACACAATGACACAGTCATTGTTATCTTCAGGAGTGCTGAAAGTAGTAGTGGCAGCCCCTTCACCTTCTTCGTATTCTTCTTCACCAGATAGTACCACAACAGCAAGTATGGGATGACAAAAAGAAAAAAGGATGATAAGGATGACGACAAAAATTAATTGTTTACATTACAGTCGCAAACTGCCAGATCCGCGCTGCAAAATCTGTAGAACAGGAGCAATTAATCCCATACCAAGTTCCGATGTTGAAAAAACTTCTATGGTGGAATAGCGTTGATCCAAAAAGGCTCAACTGACATGAATTTCATTATCTAAAAGGTAGGGCGCTGAGAAAGACAGTAAGGTTGGTAAGGGGTTGTTGCCTAATTCGTTTTAATTGACTGTAAATATGATTTCACGGTTTTCGATTTAGCTTAGAAAGGGTATGCACCCTCTTATTGACTTGCAAGCACAAGAGGAAAGATGGTTACTGGTTGTGTTACCATCTAGCACATACCCTAGAACGAGATATGCTTATCGAAAATATAGTTTCTCTGGTCAAAGAAAATCCTCCTCCTACTTCAAAGAAGAACAGTAATAGAGGAAGGAAACCAATTCATTCTTGGGAAAAACTTGTCTGTATTTGTATATTGATGGTTGTTTTCGGTTCAACGTACAGAGATATACAGAATATAGTACCCTCTCTTAATTTGCCATGGAATAACGAGCCATATCCAGATCATACGTGGATATCACGTACATTCAAGAAGATACCGCTGATATATCTTGAACGTGTACTAATATGGTCAGCTTATCTATGTTTGAAAGAATCAGGCTGGAAGAAGGGTATTCTCGCATCAGATAGCACCGGTGTAGAGACAAACAGGTACGGATACGAAGTACGATTTATCAAAAATAGTAGTAGTAAGAAATTCGAAAAGATAAGGGTAAAACAGTATCTGAAATGGCATATCACAGGGATACTTGATCATCTCATAATACTTAATACACGACTTACCAGTAAGAAAACACACGATTCTCCAGTACTCCGAACAATGCTAAACAGATTGAAGAAATATAGATTAGACTTTGCAGGTTCAACATTCAATGGTGACAGAGGTTATGATGGCAACAAGAACTTCCAGTCAGTGTTTAACATGAACATGCTTCCAAATATCAAGCAGAGAAAAAACTCCAAGAACAAGAATAGCAGTAGTAAGAAGAACAAATACAGAAAGAAGGCTGCAAAGATATTCAATGCATCAATATATCGTTATAGAGGATTGATAGAAGGAATATTTGGAGCTGAAGAAACTAAACATCATCATCATCAGCTATACTGCACATTCAGATTAAAGAACAATCAGAAAAGATTTGGATTAATTAAATCAATAGGCTGGAACCTAGAAGTCCTTAACAGACTACAATGTGCAAACAAACTGGGAATAAAGGTGACACCATATGCGATATCAAATTAGGCAACAACCCCACATGGTATGACTCTGTTAAATGGTAGGTGCATCAAAAGAGGATCTGTTGGCTAGGCCGAGAAGATGCAGTAGTGTCGTTTCGGGCATGGTTCTTTATCAAGGAGAAATTGTGCACAGCTTAAAGTCTATAATAGCACAGTGGTAGGATTTTTTTGCGATGGTATTGAGTGGAAGTATCGAGTTATTATTAATATCATCACTACTTACTTTCGGCGACTCCGAAGCAATACTATCTGCTGTCATATTTGCGTCAGGAATAATCTTTATGACCAAACTAGCATGGAGGTATTCTCCTCTTGAAGTAACAGGAACCTCATCCTAATTTCAGGTCTAATTTTAGCGCTAATCCTATTGTCATCTGCATGTGTAATTGCAATATTTGGGTGGGATAGTTTTAATTTTATTCTCGGTGTTACCTTTATCAGCAGCTTTACTCTATGTAGTAGGTTTAAGAAGAATTGGATCATCGCTTGCTAATTATCCACTTGCTCGACCTTCTCTTTAAAGGCATTATTCATTTTGTCGAAACTTTGATACAGATCTTTATCCAGACGATTACCAGCAAGAAAGGCTCCCAAGCCAGTAAAGACCTCTCTGTGTACAAAGCGTATATAATTTACTTCTAATGGCTCTATAGTAAAAATTCGTTCACCATTGAATATTCCAGGCACGAGAGATTTTCCCAACCAACGCAGTTCGTGATTTGGTTCAACCTTTGTTACCGTAGGTCTGTAGGTCCTATTTTTTCCTCTGGAAGTCTGAAGATATATTTCGAGCTTTATTCCAACCTTGGCCTCTCCATTTATTTTACGAATAAATGGATTCCACTGTGGAAAGTTATCAAAATCTGTAAGTACTTGCCATGCCATTTGAGGAGATGCTTTAATTTCAATTTCGGTGCGAATTTCTTTCAAGGTATCTTTATTTCTGGAAGGTTGTCGTTTAAACTTTTTTTGTATTCGTCTTGTGTACCTTCAACTAGTGTATTTACAATGAAAGAAACAAATAATACACATGTAACAGTAATTTTATTACTTAATCATTATAACTGCAACTAACATAATAATATATGTGTATTTACTTAAATGACACATATTAATAACATGATTCTTATAAGGAACCACTAAACGAACATCAAGTATTAAGTACAAGTTACATTCTAGTTATTTAGCAAAATTTAAGTTATCTGATGCATCTAATATTGTAGATATGTCTTCAAGCGAAATTATAAGGTGTAAAGAATGCGGTGAAGTATTTGATACAATCGAATCACTTAAAGAACATGAGAAATCAGAGAGAGAAGATCAGGAACTTCAAAACAAAAGACTTTGATTAGGTATGTTAATGGCATCTAATATCTTGACTTCAGACCTTAAACCAAATATCATATGCTTTTAGTGTGTTTCTATCCAAATCACAGATATTGTTATCAATAACAGATAATCTTACGTTGGAATTACTGTGTTGTTGTCAAAATTATAAAAACTATTAATTAGTATCTAAATAAACGGCTGTGTTCATTTAACAGCGTAGTGAGTAATCATTCTATTATGCATGTCAATAAACATACTAAACCAATTGAGGATGTGTTCTAGTTTGCAACTCCTTTCTTTTCTACAAGGAAAATAATCATCAAAACTTTCTGTTCTATCTTTAACATATTGGATTGTACGCTCAATTATGCTTTTTTCATAAAATGAGTGAACATGGTGCTTTAGTCTCAAGAATTTGCAAGTCTGAGGATACCAGGTACCGCCATCTGTAGATATGTTACATTTACCATACCTTTTAACTAATGATTTTATAAATAATTGTTCAGCAATAAGCATATTTCTTTCTATGGAAATACGAATGCCAAGGATTGTATTATCTATTGGTTCAATAGCAATAATCCATAGCCACACATACTTATGACCAGCTTTGATAAGAGTTTCATCTATTATATATTCTGCTATTCTCTTATTCCTTTGCATTATTTTCATTGGTCTATACCTTTGAATCCAATTCCATATAGAAACATGATTTCTTTTGATGAAGGTAGATAGTCTTTGGGATGCTTTTCGCATAGATAAACCTGAAAAGTATAGATGTAATGCATAGTAAATATATTTTGAAGGAGTTCTGCTTCTTTTGAATTTGACCATTTAAAGTGGGTAATGAGTCTTTAGCTATAGATTTATCGCTAAATGAACACAGCCAAATAAACCATGCACATGTTTATTAGTAGCAGCGGTAGTGGCGACGGTCCTGCATCAGAACATCCTAAGATAATATACTAATGTCTCTTCTAGTTATCTCTAAACAGATAATAAATACAATCGTGATTAGTTATACAAAATATATAGATAATATGTCAAGTACCGGATTTAAGTCGTTTTATCATATTTAGTCTCGCATTAATTACATTTATCTGTTCTTCTAGCAGCTTTTTATAACCTGTTAATAGCTTTTCCTGTTCCTCATAATCTTCCTTATGTATATCAGTCATCGTATCTTCAAATACTGTAATTACCTTTTCAACATTTGCACCCATAGCCGGAATATCACGTCCATCATTTTTTTTACTTGTATCCATGGATTGAGCGGATTTATCTTTAAGTTGCTTTGTTTTCTCTTCTGTCATAGTTTTTGCTTTTTTACCAAATGACTTTACGAGTTCTTTGAATGATTGTCCTGTTTCTTTGGTTTTAGTAGAAACAGATTCTTCTTCTTTAGTTGAGGATTGCATCTTCGTAGTTTTATATTCTGTCTTTGATGGTGTAACTTTCATAACGTTATCCTCATTAGATGGTCTTGTGGGATCGTCTACTGGTGATGTTTTAGATGATTCTTCTTTAGTATTATCCTCAGTATTCATAATATATCAATAAGCTTTCAAAGTTAATAAAAAATTCATATAATTATACCTTTAGAAGATAGAATCCTACCTATATTCTTCTTTCGCTAACATTGTTTTTACCTCGTGTATATTTATTGATATTCATGGCCAGAGGTGTATTGGGTATTTTTTTGTACATATACTCAAGTACTAGATGAACCCATTAATTTCTGTTCAAGTTTGATCAAAATTAGAACACCACAAAAAACATTTTGTCATATGTATTATTATTATCTTAACTAGTTTGCCTATTTCCGATAATATTAACTTTTTTGGTACTGTTAACTCTAGAATCTCAAATCCTTTAGCGAGCAGCCTCCCTCATTGTAACAAAAATATACGCAGTAGATTAGCTATTTGTTAACAACGATCTAAACTGATGTTTTTTATAAAATAATATTATTTAGAGAATCGACTTACTGGTTTTTAAGACAGTAGGCCTTAATCTCAAACCATGATAGATGTAATGAAGCTCAAATACAAAGTTAACTATAATCCTGCTACCTACAATTTCGCAACAAAAAAATATGAGAGCAAAGAAGCTACTTATCTTACTTATGAACAGGCAAGAGCAAACCAATGGAAATGTGAAAAATGTAAAAGACTGTTTGCAAGCCTTAAAGAACTAAAACTTCATAAAATCGAATACCACTCTTATTAGTATATGAATGTTCTTCATTTCTAAACATTGTTGTTGTTGTTATTCATAATATCAAAAATTCGAGTTATTTATAATCATCATCATTTTTAGAAAGGAGTAACTCTATCACCATCTTCAATGCTATTTTTGCTCATTTTTCCATCGTCTCAGCCTGTATGTCTTTTGTTCGTTATCCCCTGTTTCTCTAGCCCTTTCTTACTCTTCTTCTTGGCATTTCCATGAACAGTCATATCGAAGTCAGAGGATCTCAAAGCTGTTGCTATAGGATCAAGTATCATTTGAAAGCATCTCCTTTTTATAGTTGAGATTTTGTTGGATTCTATAATAATCCCAAGCTAAGATCATTAACCAATCAGAAAGATGATACTTACGATTATAGATACTTCTTGTTCTCTGCCGAAGTAATAAGAGGTACTACCGTTAGCTGTTGCAGAGTCTGCTGTCAACGATTCCTTTGCTAATAGAGGCTAATGAAGAGGATACTAAAACTCATTAAGGTTGATTGGCTTTCGCTATTTTAATCATAGCATAGAAGATACAATAATATCAATCGTGGTTCTTCATCATTAACTACTTGTTTCACAAGGTTTTTTTATTCTCTCTCTTTTCTAGCTTTTTATCAGAGATAAATAATGCGGATTCAACATTATTAATGACTCTTTTTGCTTGTGAATAGTCATGGTTTGCAGAGATACTAAGGGATGATGTGCTGCTTTCATTTTGCTCAGACTAGACGCTCTTAATGTATAGAACACATTATTTGATCGTCCGTATTTTATAGAGCAACATTATTGCGTTTATTATCGAAGATGCTGCTGGACTTCCACCCTTTCTACCTACATTGGTAATAAATGTAATATTGGTCTTTGAAAGCTCCTCTTTGGAGTCAGGAGCAGAAACAAAACCAACCGGAACACCTATAACAAGTGCAGGTTTTGTAATTCCTTCTCTGATCATATTGATTGTTTCATATAATGCAGTAGGCGCATTGCCAATAGTTACTATTCCTCCGTTCATCTCATTTACTGCGTGACGCATTGCCATTTCTGATCTAGTTTTATTAAATTTGAGAGATTCATCAGCAAGTGATTTATTGGAAATATAGCATACAGCTTCCAATCCAAGGTCAGCAACTGACTTTTTATTTATTGCAGAAAGTACCATATCTACATCAGTAACAATGTTACATTTGTTTTTGATAGCATTGAAGGCAGATTGGATTGCATCCTTATGAAATATTATTTTCCCTCTTCCAGCGAAATCAAAGTCTGCGGTTGCATGAATAACTCGGCGCACAATATCCCATTCTAATACATTATAATGATGTGAACCAATTTCAGCATCAATTATTTCAAAGCTTTTCTTTTCAATGTCAAATGATCTCTTTGACATTTCTCTGTCCCCAGCAGTTCCATCTTTCTTATTATAAGAAGCCAATCCTTTTTTTTCTACCTCTTTGGCACGTTCAACGAGAATGTCAACTAATTTTTCATCTACTCCCAAATGCTTTGTCATAAACGCGTTTTTGAATCTATATTTTTCGAGTGCTCGCATCGACATCACTAATTACATCACGCTTGATATGAGCACCTTTATGTAAAAAGTATGGCATCAATAAAATAATCTTTGGATCATTTTGAAATATTATATTCTTTAAGCCTTCTTCAATAGTAGGCCTGTCTAGTTCGAGAAAGCAAAAGGTTACATTTCGATAGAATGGCTCTAGAGTATCAACCATATAAATGAAAGCATCTCTGGCATTTTTATCGCTGCTACCATGACCTATAAGCAAAATATCGCATTCATGATCAGAATATTGAATTTTCTGCTCGTTTTTTAATTGACGGATTCTGTCAGTTACCACTTCAGTCATCATAGGATGATAACTGAGCGGTTTTGTTATCACCATCTTTAAATTCTTGATTTGGCAGATCTTGGCACTTTGTTTAACTGAATCTTTTAACTTCATTCCAGGATACAGAAAATATGGCATTACGGTAATGAAATCAGCACCATTATCAAGGCACTTTTTGATTCCTTCATCTATAAATGGCGGTAGAACTTCTAAAAAACAGTAATCGGTATAATCATATCCTGCTTTGCATTTTGCAATTGAGCATATATCCTGAAGCTCCAGTCTTACATCTGGTTCTCTGCTACCCCTATCAATAATTAATAATGCTTTCTTTAACAATTTAATCAAACTTTGCCCTAGCTATAGATACCGTAAGATTTGGTGGAAACTTTTGTTTTGGAACTACGATCTCGCCTTTTGAACTTAGTATTGATGATGCTTCAGATACGCTTGCAGTTCCTTCATATTTTTCTACCACATAGGATGGATTTGGCACTGTAACTGCTGCCAAGACTATCTTTATCATAAATTTCGACAGGAATATTGTATTGATTCGAAAACTCTTCCAACCCTTTCATCTTTTCATCTCTATTAATAGACGAAATATTTCTAATGCTCAGGAAGCTTAATCCATTATCTTTCATTACAGTCTTAATTCCAGATTCAATATCATCCTTATGTGTGTCCCAATGAAGTCCTAAACCTACTACTAGGCTTTTTGGTCTATAGATAACCGATTTTTCTAAAATAATCGGTTCAGTAATTACTCTATCGGAAATTATTAAAGCCCCTTTAAAATCTGGTGATTTTATTTCATCAAGGCTTTTGACTAAAGTGATATTCTTTGGTAATGGTAATTCTTTCCACCAGTTCTTTTCTCCTGTTTCCTGGCATAGAGCCATTTTCTCTTCATTAACCATAAAAGCACTGACTTTTGTTACGTTCCCATAGTTTTCAATTGCCCATCCAAACTCTCTTCCTACCAAATCAACTGCAATGGTTTCATTAACATCTGCAGCCGTAGTAATCACTGACTGTGAATTCAGAAAAAAAGAAGCAATAAGCCGTGCCAGTGCATTTGCTCCCCCAAGATGCCCTGATAATGCACTGATAACAAAATTTGCTTTATCATCAATTACCAACACTGCAGGGTCAGTCCTCTTATCAACAACAAATGGTGCAATTAGCCTTATCGCTGCACCAAGTGAAAATATACAGATTAGTGCATCGCTGGTTTTGAAAAGATTTGCTACTAGCTGTGCAGTTTGTTCAGTAAACCAGTTTATATCAGAGGTAGAATTGCTATGTTTTGCTGGGGCATAGATCTCAACCTCGGGCATCTTCTCTTTTATTCTGTGAGCAATATCGATTCCATGCCTCGTAATGGCCACAACGGCTATCTTTCGTATCATAAAGTATTATAATACTGGCAAGAATCAAATGGGAAAATAATCTTTTCTATTCTAATTAAATCTTTAATAAGAATCAGCGGCTGACAAATAGTTGCTGAACACTGACTGCTTTTTTAAGGGGAAGACTGGATGTAAGTCTAATATTTTCTTATTAGCAATACCGCTGGCATTAAGTACATTTACTCACATGTGGAATACTACAGGGTTTCCTGATCTGTTCTATGACGAAGGAGTATACATGCGACGGGCTATGCATGTATTGGATGGACTAGGCCCTCAAGAATCGTACTACCACGATCATCCATATTTTGGACAGCTCTTGTTGGCAGGTGTATTTAAGATAATTGGCTATCCGAATTTACTGAATCCATCTGCTACTACAACTAATGGTAATGCGCATTCAATTGAAATGCTTTACCTTGTCCCAAGAATATTGATTGGAATACTTGCTGTAGCTGATACTTTTCTTGTGTATAAAATATCAGAGCGCCGTTATGGCAGAAATGTTGCATTTATCGCATCGGTTCTTTTTGCAGTAATGCCAATAACTTGGTTGATAAGAAGGATATTGTTAGATACTATTCAGCTGCCTTTTCTGTTATCTTCAATATTATTTGCACTTTACTATACAAAGGATTCAAAGAGCAACTGTAGCGGCAATAACAACAAACGCATTCTATCAGTTTTGCTTTCAGGTATTTTTTTAGGACTATCAATATTCACAAAGGTTCCAGTCTTTACCATGATTCCTCTTATCAGCTTTCTTATTTTTGCAAATAGCAATAGAAATTTTAAAACCTTAGGGCTTTGGTTTATTCCTGTCATTTTGATACCATTACTTTGGCCTGCTCAAGGCATAATGTCTGGTCAATTCAGTCTGTGGGTGAAAGATGTCTTATGGCAAACGCATGTCTTATGGCAAACGCAAATACAGAACGTGGGATTTATCTCAGTAATCACATTCTTCTTGCGAGTCGATCCCGCTTTGTTGGTTTTGGGCACGACTGGCCTTATTTTTGCAACAATAAAAAAAGACATTTTACTGTTACTGTGGATTATTCCATTTATAATATTCCTATCTGTTACAGGATTTGTCCAATACTTTTACTGGATTCCCATATTACCGGTCTTTTCCATTGCAGCAGCCAGGATCATAGTAAATCTCGGAAAAAGAGTTAACGGTAAAAAGGTTCAGCAAATGGTATTGTTTGCTATAATCTCAGGGATAGGAATTTTTGGATTCGTAAGCACCACGGCATTGGTAATATCAAATGTTTCTAGCCAGTTTGAAGCAGCAGCATTTGTTGCTAAATATCTCCGAAGCAATAATAATAACGTAACAGTAATCTCAAGTCCAGTTTATTCCTGGATATTAAGTTATATATATAACAGTGGTCATGTGTTTTCAGACTATCGGGATCTTCTTTTCTATCCCATTCAAACTAAAAAGGTTCTTTTGATAGCCGACCACCATTTCAAGTCAAATATGGGAGCAGGTGAACAACTACAAATGATCTATAACAATACAACTATCATTGCCACATTTAAGGGAGGTGTACTTGATTATGATCTTGGAAAATATCCATATACAAGCATGGTTCCAAACTATGAAGGAAGCATAGTTGAGATAAGGGTGAGCAAATAAGTGATAATATATGCTGATATGAATTTTGACATATCTAGCGCCATACTGATCCAACTAGACTTCATATTCTACCAAATTCATCATATAGAAAAGAAAAGTTTTCAGCGCTTAAATTCCAATCTTTTGGTAGAATGAATTTTTCTGCATCAGCACTCTGAAAATTAATAATCCTGGTAGTGTTAATAAATTTCCTTGGTACAAGATCAAAGAACATGTTGCTACATTAGCAAATAATGCTAGGTTCAATTTGTTTAGTCGGGATAGAAGAAGACAACCTTGAAGTGGGGTGGCTTGTGTTTACCGACCAACAATCTCTGATTTCTGACTCTTATCATTATCATTATCATCATCATCTTCACTACGCGTATATTGACTTCATATCAGACCCTCATCGTTTTGGATTCTCCGAAAAATGCATTCAGCGTTATGTTTGTATCAGATACCTAAGTAATGGCATAGGTCTTTCAACAGGTTTTTATCAGATTGAGAACTCATTTAAAATTACTTAATCAATAGTAAGTCCTAGACGAAAAGTAAATATCTAAATCGAAAGATAAAAAAAGTAACTCACCTACAAGTAATTACTAGTATTTAAAATGAATAAAGAAAAAATCAAAGAACATGGATTAGAATATATTCTTTTAAATGACAAGGAAGATGAATTGTGGGAAATTGACTATGATAAAGGTCATGCTATAAACGTAAGTGAGTATGTAAAATTGGA
This sequence comes from uncultured Nitrososphaeraceae archaeon, assembly GCA_963825865.1. GTDB lineage: Archaea > Thermoproteota > Nitrososphaeria > Nitrososphaerales > Nitrososphaeraceae > CAWGVG01. The sequence continues at coordinate 17,962 of CAWGVG010000021.1, forward strand.
CTTACTCAATTATGATGATATAATAAGATATTCTGGCACAATTGAAGATTTCCTAATAAATGAGAGAGCTTGTAAAAATGTTCACTTTCATGAAACAATGGGTGTTCCTGCACGCCTTCATGTAGAAGCTTGTAGTTTTGACGCTCATGACTAACCATTAAATCAAATCAAATAATGTTACCCCAGAATATAAGACATGCTGTGCATAACACACTAACCCATCAAAATTGATGATGCTAGTTTTTAGCATATTTACCACAAACTTTGCCATCAAACTCAAACATAATTACCTCTACCTGCAGCTCAGCTTTAGAATGTTCGTACATCTGCTCGTATACTTTTTTGCATATCATATCAAAAAATCCAGAAATATTGTTTTTATTTATAATTTCAGAAACGTGTCTTGCAGTATTTGCTTTTCTTATTTCCGCTATGACTGATGAAGAGGAGTTGCATTCTCCAGCAACTTTTGCCATAAATTCCATACTGACATGTGATCCTCTAACGTGGGTTTGTTTGATTCCCATCGCCATTTTTGTTAATTTTCCGATAAATGCAGCTATGATGGCTTTATGAATTTTTTTATAGACACATTGCTTTATTGCATAACCAGCAAAATCACCCATTTGAATAAATGAGTGATCGGGTAGAGATTTTCCAAATAGTTCTTTAGCAAAATCCTCACTCCGTCCGCCTGTAGTAAGTACAACTATATTTGTATCCATTGCAACTGCCACATCAAGGCTTTGTCTGATCAATGCAGCAAATGATGCAGTAGAATAAGGCAAAACGATACCAGTTGTACCAAGTATCGAAATGCCATCGATTATACCAAGTCTAGGATTATCGGTCTTTTTTGCAAGTTCTTCTCCATTAGGAACCGAAATAGCTACCTTGACACCGCGATCTTTCAACTGTTCAGCGGCCATCTCTCTGACAGCCTGTTCTATCATTTTTATGGGTGTTGGATTGATTGCAGCTTTGCCAATTTCCAGACCGAGTCCTGGCTTTGTTACCCTACCAACACCTTTACCACCATCAATTATGATCTTGCCAGCTAGATTGATAAATGAAACAGTAGAACAAATCTCGGCTCCATGAGTAATATCAGGGTCATCTCCAGCATTTTTGACAACGGCAGATGTATATGAATTACTTCCTTCGATTTTTGTCCATGCAACTTTTAACTTAACAGATTCTCCTTTTGGTAGAGAAACTGTAATACTATCAACAGTTCTGCCAATTATCAAAGCTGAAAGTGCTCCCTTTGTAGCAGCAGTTGCAGAAGTACCTGTAGTATATCCCGTTTTTAGCATACCTTTCCTCCTCTTTTCTTCGACCTCTGCAGGAAGTTCTTGCTCTTGCTCGGCTAACTTTAAATCCTCTTCTTGCTCCTCATCCTCATTTTCGCTTCTTTTAAGAGACATTAAAAATCATCTTCCATATACAGAAATACTGTAGCACCAACTATTACAATGGTATTACCTTTTGCAAAAGAAAAAATCATCATTTGCAAATGCACATTATTTAGTAGAGTATTAATTCGTTCATGATCAGATAGTATTTGCTGTAAGAATTTATTTACGCTAGACATATCAGTTATGTCATGTTGCTGTTCTTCATCTTCACTATTATCTTTGGGGTATGTGTAGACCTATTTTATTATATCAAGATAAAACACCATAGTACACGCTTATCGTTCTTTAGTAGTAGAGGGTGTAATACAAATGATAGCAATACGCACGCTAAGAACACTATCCTGTTATCTCAGCGCATCCTCTCTACTACTAATATTAATAAATAAATACCATAGACAATTATTAAAAATTTAGCCACAATCAAACTTAATTTTATTAATTTGTATTTTCTTTAGATTCACATCAAAAGTTTTAAAGAACAAGAAAAAAATAGCAATCATAAGTAGTGTCATCATTCCCGTTTATTCCCTTTCGTATTATTACTATTATCATCTTCAATGACTACTATGGAAAAAAATCATAAGTATTTACAAGATGTCCTGTTGCATGACATTTAGCATAAGTATTTAATAACAAAAGGATTAACATAAAACCATAATTTCATAATATAGGAGGAAGAACAACAAATCATAATGCATCTATTTGGTACAAGATGTTCAGGCATTACTTTGACTTTGTCTGATGGACAAACAAAAGACCTCATAACCTTAGAACAGGGAAGTTATAGTGATATTAACGTAGAACTTAGCAAAGAACCAAAGGACAGATTTTTAGTTTTATCCTATATTAATGTAGTAAACAAGATAGAAAGACAGGAATACTACAACATTGATAAAATTGAAAGAATAGATGCTTCTTTAGAGCTATGAGGTATGTCTATACACTTGATTTCATAATCATTGCTTTGATTCTATTGCACATATCACAATGTACTGGACAACAACAACTATGCAAACACACACCTTTATAGAATTACAATCAAAGCACCAAAGCTCTTTAGAGGGGAAGAAGGAATGAATGACGATGACGACATATTTTTTGTGAAGTTGCTATAAGCTGTATTATTTAATAGCAATTGTGAAGACAAGAATCTAACATATTTCAATAGATTTGACTTGTATTGTTATACTTAATGTTTAATGCATTTTAAATAATGGTATTCTATAATCTTATTGTAATCTAAATCATTTAATTAACAAAAATATACAGAACTAACAGATATGTCCTCTGCAGAAGTTGCAGCCAAAGTAGTCAAGAGTCTAGAGCCAGATGATTACAAATTGCTCAAGGTCCTTGCTTCAGGTCTAAAGCAACATGAATCGCTTACCAGAAAAGAAATAATGACTTATTCAAAAATGCATGAAAATATTGTTGATTTTCGAATTAACAGATTGCATGACATGAAGTTAATAGGCAAGAACAAAGGAGGCTTTACTCTACTTATGATGGGCCTTGATACAGTTGCACTAAAAATGCTTGTTGACAAGGATATCATAATCGGAATGGGAAAACCTATTGGTATCGGTAAAGAATCAGATGTATTTGAAGCAATTACCTCAAGCGAGCAAGAACGTGCGCTTAAATTTTTTCGAATTGGCAGAATTAGTTTCAGAGAGGTAAGAAGAAGAAGAACATTTATTGGAAAAGAGGATATTCATCACTGGTTACTGGTCAATATAGATGCAGCCAAGAGAGAATACAATGCTCTGAATCTATTGAGACATACTGGAATAAGAATTCCAGTGCTATATTACCGTGCGATGCATTGCGTTGTCATGAACAGAATAGACGGACTGAGACTTGTAAACATACACGAACTAGAAGATCCAAAAGGAACTTTGCAAAACATTTTACAGGATATAAGAGCTGCTTACAAGTATAATATGATCAACTCCGATCTAAGCGAATATAATGTATTATTAGATAGTAAAAATAATATATGGATTATTGACTGGCCGCAGGTTGTATTAAGAAGCCATCCTAACGCTGCCTGATCTAATAAAAAGAGATGTCTACAATATTGTGAACTTCTTTAACAGAAGGTTTGATGTAAGAAAAGATAATGACGAAGCATTGAAGGAAGTCATACTACAATGATAATACTATCTGAGCAATGAATAAACCTTGTCTATCTTTTCCCATGTAAAGCATGGTTCATTTCTGCCAAAGTGGCCATATGCTGCAGTCTTTTTATATATTGGTCTTTTCAGATCAAGTGTCCTAATAATCCCTGCCGGTCTCATATCAAAGCTTTTTCTCACTTTATCTTCAATTGCTTCCTCGTGTACCTTACCTGTTCCAAAAGTATCTACCATTATGGAAACAGGTTCTGCGACACCGATAGCATATGCAATTTGTACTTCACATTTATCAGCCAGTCCTGCTGCAACAACGTTCTTGGCTACATATCTTGCCATATAGCATGCCGACCTATCTACCTTGGACGGATCTTTTCCAGAAAAGGCGCCACCGCCATGTCTTCCCATACCTCCATAAGTATCTGCAATAATTTTTCTGCCAGTTAGACCGGTATCACCCGGCGGGCCACCAATTACGAATCTGCCAGTAGGATTAACAAGAAATTTAGTTTTACCATCAATCCAATTATCACAAACTGGTATTATCACCTTTTCGATAATTTCTTCTCTTAATTGGCTCAAACTGATATCTGGCGCATGTTGTGTAGAAATTACAACTGTATCAATTCCTTTTGGTTTACAATCTTCATAAATAACAGACACTTGTGATTTACCATCGGGTCGAATCCAGCTCAATTCCTTTTTCTTTCTTACCTGTGATAATTTCATAGATAGTTTATGAGCCATTGTAATCGGCAATGGCATAAATTCATGAGTCTCATTTGTGGCATATCCAAACATGAGACCTTGATCTCCTGCTCCTTGCTCCTTATTCTTTCCTGCATCTATACCCATTGAAATATCAGGGCTCTGCTCATGCAATGATACGAGGACCCGAACAGCTGTCGCAATCAAATCCATAGTCTGGATTATCATAGCCAATCTCCAAAATGGTATCACGGACAACCTTTTGCACGTCCACTCTGCCTTTCGAAGTCACTTCGCCAGCAACAAAGACAATACCTGTAGTTGTCATGGATTCTACTGCAACACGTGAATCAGGATCCTGTCTCAAAAATTCATCTAATATTGAATCAGAAATCTGGTCACATACCTTATCTGGATGGCCTTCTGTGACGCTTTCTGAAGTAAACAGAGATCTTCTTACCATTTTTCCATCTACTATTACTATCATACGTTAGTAATGATCTTTATCATTGACATCAGAATTCTTTTTCTAGTCTTATAAAGAGTACATTATTGCCTCTAATTACAACTTTGCCATAATTGGCTAGAACATCTGCTCCGTTAAACTCTTCAGCATCGAGAAGAATCAAATTCATATAGGAATCAACATTACTCATCCTACCACGATATTCTATCTCACTCTTCAATCTCACTGCAACCTTTCGATTTATCGAGCGCTGTAGCATAGACAAAGGTCGTTTTGGTTGTTGCTGTGATGGCGATGAAGATGACAATTCAATTTATCACTTTGCAATTCAAAGCGCCCTGGCTACAATAAAAAGGTTCCTTTGTTCTTAAAAATATCATACTGGATTTATTCTAGTATTTGTTATTAATATCTATTGACTGCGACGATCATATACACAGGTTCCATGTCAATTGACCGGTTGCTTGGAGGCGGAATTCGGTACTGGCATGGTTACGGATATTTATGGACAGAGCGGAGCTGGAAAGTCACAATTGTGTTTTACGCTTTGTGCTAATTATGCTAAATATTCCAAGCAAGAAGAGATGATAATGTTTATCGACACCGCAGGAACATTTAGACCCGAAAGAATTTCTGAAATTGCAGGCTCTGAGAGAAATAATAATATGCTTAATAAAATCATATTTGTGAGAGCTCTTTCTACATACGATCAGATAAATGCAATAAAAAGAATTCCTGACATCAATCCACGGCTGGTAATAATAGATACCGCAACATCATTATTTTCTGATGAATTCAAAGGAGCTACAAGACACTTAGCATTGATGAATCATCTTCATGAATTGTCTTTTGCTGCCTATTAATTTTGATTGTGCCATAGTAATAACAAACATGGTTCGGAATATTCCCGTTATAACAACACTAGCAGATCAAGGCGGCCATAATCTTACAACAGCAATAAAAACAACAATTAATTCATTCCAACAGCGTGAATTTATGGGAACTTCAGTTTCAATTTATGCCCACATGAAATTAAAACTTGAAATCATTGATTTAGAAAAATCGTTATTCAGAGCAAGTCTGATGCAGCCTCCAAGAAAAGATCAAGTTCACTTCACTATAACCTCTAAAGGCATTTCTGATTAAGAATTAATCAGAGTGAACGCTTATAACTCAAAACAGACATTTAAGATACTTCTTTTTGCTAACTTGGTATCTTAAATAAAAAATCAAGGTTGTTAATTTATTGTAGTCTATACAGTAAATAAAATATACGAGTTAAACAAATCAATCTGCAAGACGTTTATAAAATGCAGGAGGTTTTTGATGGTTATAGAATATTCATATTGTCATCTGCGATATTGCATGAAGCAATAGAATTACAAAGAGAAACAAGTTGGAAGTGGTGGAAGACTCAAAATTAAATATCGATGGAGAGATGCCAAGAGGAAATTATCGATATATGGCATTTCATAATACAATTATCGATAGAACTTGGAATGAATGCTAATGCCATAGTAAGCATGTAGCAAATATTTGGTTAGTAGAGATATGAAGCGTTCTCATTCGTTGTATCTCTAGCGATTTAGTAAAGATTCTTTATAAAGATACTCGTTTGTTTTTATTGTTATAGGATCATTATCTATTGTCCAAGCGTTTTGATTATGCTTGTAGAACGGTTGTTACAATAGCCGAAGACCACAAGTCAAAAAGTGAATAACTACTGCTACTAGTAGCCATTCTTTTGTCTGTCTTTGTTTATTTGATTTTTCTTGAGGTATTCATCCAATATATGTGGGGGTGTCATTCCGAGCTCTATTGAAGCATCAACTACAAAATGCCATATGTCAATCAGCTCCTCCTTTGCTTCACTCTCATCAAACTCTATTGGCTTCTTCTTCCACCATTTCCAATTGGTCAGCCTTTGCAGTTCTACTGCTTCATGGATTATGGCAGGTACAGAGCGCAGATATTCTTTCCTCCTTTGATAGAGAAAGAAATTTCTTTGAATATTGTGAGTCAATAGACGGTGAATACAACATGATAGCCTGATGCAACTCTTTTTGTTTTTGAAAAATAGCTTGTAGCATATCATCTTCGCCACTATTATTATTCTTATTAGATGGACTTGTTATCATCGCTTCTTTTATCTCGCTGGTAATTCTCCCCGCAATGAATTTATCCTTATTAGCCCATTTTTTTCTTCTTCTTACTTCATTATTGTTATCAAAGGGGTAACACCAAAATTCAACGGATACATATTTGGTGACATGGATTTCTTTTCTTGACCTTCAAGGGAACAAATGCCAACGCAGAGGAGATCAGTTACATAAGATTTTCAAAAAAATGCAATAAAATGCAACTTTAATTATAAAGGCCCTTATATACTAACAGGAAGTTCCAAATTAGTGGAATTGTACCTAAATGTTCCTTGGAGTAACATAATCATACTACTAGAGCCTGTTTTAGTCAATTAGCAACAGTTAAAATTCGCTTGTCCTTCTTCTTTTTCTTTTTTTGTTCTGATTTTGCCTTGTCTCAATTATTAAGGTTGTCCAGTATTTTGTTATTATTATTATTATTATGAAACGGCTTATCCATATAATGTCCTTGATAAGATTGGTTGCTATACCCTCTTGCTGGGATGTTGGTAGTAGCATCATAGATAATACAGATGTGTCTTTAGACTGCACTTGGATTTTATCAGTCGGTACAAATAGCATTCCATTCCCTATGGACGGTCCACCATGGGTATTGGAGCATTAACATCATATTCCCATTAGCTTATTCCCCGGTTTCTTTGTCCAATGCCAAAATCACACCCGAACTTGTTGTTTTGATGTGATTTATTTTAGTCTTTGTGTATTCTGTAAAAGAATATAGCCAGCAAACACAATGCTGTTGGTAACTGATAGATAAAATCATGGTAGAAATTCTGTCAGACTATGTCATTTAGCATGGGCAATCATTTTATGACGCATTTGACGGACAATTTATTAGCTGCTTATCATATTCTATAAAATATAAATGCCTACTAAATTACCAAATATCACTAAATCTCTAGTGATACAGCAATGGCTTGAAGGTAAGTCGAGGGATGTAATTGCTGCCGAGAATGGATTGAGTGCTGGAGCTCTAATAAATTTAGTTAATGAATGGAAACATGCTTTGGGACTTGGTGCAGCAGACGAATTAAGAGATTAGGCTTTAACTTTAAGTAAATTGGGTATTACTCCTACTCAATGTGCTCTTGGTTTTAGAGTTGTAATGATAATAGACATATTTTGTAATTACGAAAGAAAATCTCTTTACGATAATTACGAGCCAGTCTCGCTCTGCTCTTAGAGTAACATCTTTCCATTAGTTCGCATTATTCTGAAGTTTACCAATCCTGAAACAATGTCAGAAGCATGCACGGTATGATTGTGATAGCCGATTAAAGCAAACTTCAGACAATTATAATAATTAACAATTTACATAGTTTAAACATCAACATCATTTGCTCGCAATTATCTGCAGTCAATCTATACATGATTAATAAGGAGGTACAATTCCATATAGAATAATATTTGATTGTTCCCAGATAGATAAGGGCGTAGTTCGATAGTGAATTAATTTTTTTTGTACTTTTTCAAAGGAAATCTTAAAGATTAAAGCATAGATCCTCGTATTCGATTACAATTAATGTAAGTAGGAGGACACTCTTTGCTAGTTCGCAAGAGTCTTTGAAACTAATAATCTTTTATTTGTAATTAAAAGTTCCTCATGTTTCTGACGATTTGATGCATTACAGTTAATCTGTCGCGTTGTAGATATTGTCATGATATTGAAACCCTTATACAAATTCGTTATAAGCGTGGAATTTGAGTTTGATAGTAATACAGTGCATCCAATATTGCTTAACCTTCCAAACTCCTTTGCTAACATTATCTGCTGTGGACAACCAAAATCGTCTTTTGTATAATCCTTAAAATAACAAGTTTTACTTAATGGAAAATATGGAGGATCAAGATAAACAAAGTCACCATGTTGACATCTCAAAGTTATATTATGATAATACTCACATATTATCTCTGCATCAGCTCTCTGCAAAATTTCAGAAAAAGCCTCTAATTTTTTGCTATTGCAAATTATGGGATTAGTATAGGTTCCATGTGGAACATTAAACGATCCTGACTTATTGACCCGATGTAGACCGTTGTAGCAGGTTTTATTTAGAAAAAGCAATCGTGCTGCATTCTCTAGATCATTTGTGGAATGGTAGATGTCCCGTATATAATAATAATATTCTTCAGGTTTTTTATAATAATTTGATTGGTGTATTTGCAAGATATCAATTAAGTCGCGAACATTGTCTCTAACGCATTTATAGACATTTATAAGGTCGCTATTTGAGTCAGACAAAATTGCTTTGAATCGGGGTTTCGTCTGGGCAAGATAAAGGAATAGAGATCCTCCGCCTAGAAAAGGTTCACAGTATCGATCAATAACTTGTGGGCAAAACTTACTTAAGAAATGAGCAATTCTTCTTTTTCCGCCTGCCCACTTAAGAATAGAACTTGTGGTATTTGTCCTCAATTGTTCTTTTGAAACAAAACTAATTAAAAAACTCTAATATACATGAAGCAGAGAAAAATCTATTCCATATTTTTCTGAAATTTATTTCTGATAAAGTGTATACATGTACTGTTTTAAACATCGTTATAACAAAATCATATCATTCATAGTTGGCTGAACCTTCATATTTGTAGTTGAATAATATAATTGAATAAACACTCTCTACAGCTTCTGTTTGTATTTTTGCTTACTTCACATTAATAGCTAACTGGTTTCTCCAAAAGTGAATCATAATACTATAACTCCTCTGATATTAACGAAGATACACTTTTCTTTAACTAAACAACTCACACTATTATCTTGTTTTTAATGAATTATGATGATCTTGATGACCCATCTTTTATAATCAAGTGTTTAGTTATTGATAAGATGATACTAGCAAATATGTCTTCAGATGTAGGCCTCCTTGTTGTTTATACAGGAAAAGGCAAAGGCAAAACTACTGCTGCATTAGGGATTGTTTTGCGGTCAGTAGGTCATGGTTACAAGGTTGGAATGATTCAATTTATCAAGGGAGAATGGTATTATGGCGAACTTAGCAGTTCAAAGAGATTAGAACCAGAATTTGAAATGATTGCAGCTGGCAGAGGATTCGTTGGAATTATTGATGATGATCATCCTATTGAAGATCATCAAAGAGCAGCTCAAGAGGCAGTTGCACTAGCAAATGAAAGGCTCTCATCAGGACTATATGATGTTATGATACTAGACGAAATCAACTACGCTATAAAATTAAATTTAATATCTGTTCAGAATGTCTTAGACATTATTAAAAAAAAGCCCAAGAAAACTACCCTAGTTCTAACAGGCAATTATGCCCCTGCCGAGATCATTGCCGTTGCTGATCTGGTTACAGAGATGAAAGAGATCAAACATCCTTACCAATTAGGATTCAAAGCAAAAAAAGGAATTGATTATTAGAACTTCTTAAGTCGTATCATTTGTTTCTTATTTTTTGTTTTTCGCTGTGTAAGGCTAAGACATCGCTCATAGTTTGTTGTGTGAGCTAATCTAACCATTAGATGGGAATGCTTTGATATTAATACATCATGTATATGCAAGTTACCTTTTAACCATTAGAGATGTTGTTCTGGTGAACTTCTTTTTCTAAGTACAAAGGTTGCTTACTAAATATTCTTATTTCTTTAAAAGACTATTTGTATATCTTGTACGTGGAGCTCAAAAATGAATAGAACACATGTTTTGTACGTTAGTACGGCTAGAGGAGCCATAATTATTATCATTTTAGGTGCTCTTTTTTTACACAAATAACAATACAATATTATCTCTTTGGATCAAACAAATGTTTCGTTTCAGTTTCTTCTTAAACTAACATATATGAAAGAAGCGTAAATATAATAAAACAATTGATCCTATGTGCTAATTCAATATGTGCATATCATATTTCTGTCTTTTGGAATTAGTGTTGATAATGTGAAACGATCGCTCATATAAAATAATAATAACAAAGTGGAAATGTGTTACACTCTTTCTGATCAGTAGGTTCTATAAATATGAAGTTTTTTGCTAGTCCAAAGCCTACATTCTCTTATCTCCATATATGATTGTTCAACCACATTTTGTTGACATAGAATACACAGCAGCATAAATAGATCTTACCATGTACTTGGCTATGACATCACTTTCTAAATCTATGCCTACAACAAAAGTTATGGCATTACATATATTGGAACACATTTACTGTTGTAGTTGAAAGTAAGCCAATCAATGCTCCACAAAATATTGGTATAGATTCATCGTTATGGAAAGACCACTATTTAGATAATCATGGCATACAAGGAATGACACCATTACATACTCATGACGATAATAGCCACTAATACATGCAGAATCTGCAATAAATAAGAATTACACATTATATGAGTTTCTAAATATATGGAATGGACTAACTAGACTTCCTTGGTAAAAATGTTAAATGTGACTGTCGATGTCAAATATGTACTTGATTTTAGAAATATTGCCTTACGAGATGAAGTACAAATCAAATCTTAGAATTGATGACAGTAGTATTGTTATTTCTACTTCTCTTTTCCTATATCCAACTGCAAACTAATCAAGATAGGGCAACCTTAAAGTATACCATTTGTACGGTTTACCTTTACAAATGGTTACTGCAGAGATTAAAAAACTTCCTGAAGAAGGCGACATTGTTATTGCAACTATCATGGAAGTTACAGGTCACGGGGCGTATGTTAGGCTAGACGAATATAACGGAATGACTGGTTTTCTGCATATTTCTGAAATTGCAACAGGATGGATACGTAATATTGAACGTTACGTAAAACCAAAACAGAAGGCTGTTTTAAAGGTAGTCAGAGTAGATAAGGCAAGAGCCGAAGTCGATCTTTCACTCAAGCAAGTATCTGGAGAAGAAAGAAAAGCCAAACTTATTGAGGTAAAAAAGAATGAAAAAGCTTCTGCATTCATGGAAATCATAAAGTCAAAAACCAAGTTCACTGATGCCCAGTTAAAAGAAATAGAAGATAAAATTCTCCAAAAGTATGATTATGTTTATGATGTTTTTGAAATTGTTGCAAAGAGAGGGATTGATACTATTCAAAACCTTGGATTATCCCCTGAAGTCTTAAAGGCTATTGAAGAGGAAAGCAACAAGATACAGACTCCACATGTTGAAATTAGAGGGGTAATAGAGATTTCTTTGAAGAAGCCTGATGGTATTGATTTAATTAAAAATACATTAACAGCAGTAGAATCTAATAAGAGTAGTTCAAACGTTACTGTCACCTACGTTGGAGCTCCGAAATATAGAATCGTTGTTATAGCGGAAAATTTTAAGGTGGCTGAGAAGACAATGAACAACATGATAGAAAAGATTCGTTCTGCTATTGACAAACATCATGGCACTTTTAATTTTATTCGTGAAGAATCAAAGAAAACCCATCAAGGATAGACAATTGAAACATCTTATTCGAAAATGCTCTTTGTGTGAAACATATACACTGAAACAGCAATGTCCAAAATGCAATGCAGCTACCATTTATCCTCATCCTGGAAGATACTCGCCTGAAGACAAATATATAGGATATAGAGTTGCAGACCGTTATACGAAATCAGATAGAGACAGTGCGCATAGTAATTGAAAATCTCTAGGCCATATTTATGTTATTTTCTTTCAAGTTAATAGAGATCATATCACAAGTATAAAATAGCACTTTTATTTTGTAATTTGTTATCTAATAATGATGACTTTTTTGATATAATCCAGTTTGCTTTTTTTAGCAGTTTCTTCAATTTGTTCGTTCCGTATCATTTTGTCATCATATCAGCATTTTGTTGCATAATTTAAAAAATATATTTATCCAGGCTACCATTAGTGCCAAATACAGCTATTGCTCTTGCATCTTGTTTTCTTTTACTCTTCCCTTGTCTTCCTTTATCCAGGTCAGTTGCCTGTCTTATCATCTCCAAAGTATTGACATCATGGGTATGTGATAGATATATAGTATATATCAATGCTGTATCCTTTCCTTCAGTCTTTCTTACTATTCTGCCTATTCGTTGTACTATTTGATTCATGTTGGATGTTGTTGCTAATATTATTGCTACCCGAACTTCTGGTACGTCATATCCTATTTCTAGCGTATGTACTGAAAGTAATGGAAAAAATTCTTTTCCCCATTCTGATAATATTTTTTGTCTTTCTTTTGATTTTAATTTGCTATCAATCATCATAGACTCTATTCCTTTATTTTGTAACATTTCTTTTAGTTTTTGAATGGATTCTATAGTTTCACTAAAGACCATAATCCTTTCAGAAGGATGTTTTGTTGCTATGATACCTACTGCTGCCTAATAGTTTACATATAATACTAACTTATATAAGTACGCATCGTATAGTTATGCGTGAGAAATAACAGTAGTAATAATCCCGCTGCCTAAATCAAAATCAAAAGAAGCCATTATTGATGCTACTTCTAACTATATCCTTGATACTGATGATGATATGAGAAAGAAGATAGAAAACATTACAGAAGGACTTTCCGCTAACTGCTTTAACATTCTATATAATAGGATACTACCAGCATCAAGGGATAATACCCTAACGATTTGCAATTATATTTCTTCTTTGAGATCAGAAATTAATTTAGTTGACCATTATAGAAAAGACGTAATAATTTTGCTAAGTAACTTCTCAGTTTATCATAAAGGTAAATCATTCGAATCTATAACAAGACATGATATACTCGCATTCCTAGATAGTTATAGAAAGCCAGAAGAATCAGATCCATTTCACAAGTGGATGGGGACATACAACACATACAGAATGCACTTGATGAAATTTTACAAGTGGTTATATTACCCTGATATAGAACAAAACAAAAGACCGAAACCATCAGTTATTGAAAACATCCCTCAGTTAAAAAGAAAAGAAAAATCAATTTACAAGCCAACTGATTTATGGAAACAGGAAGACGATTTATTATTTCTGAAATACTGTCCTTCAAAGAGAATCAAGTGCTACCACACGGTTTCAAGAGATACCAGTTGCAGGCCGCATGAGATATTGAAGTTAAGGATAAAAGATATTGTGTTCAAATCTGTGGGAAACAGGCAATATGCCGAAGTTCTTGTGAATGGCAAGACTGGTAGCAGACATATACCGTTGATTGATTCAATTCCCTTTGTAAAGGATTATCTGGATCACGAGCATCCGCTGAGCGGAAATCCAAATTCAATATTTATCTGTGGAAACGGCAAGAGTCTAGGTAAGAGCATAGGTATCATAAGCCTGTATCGAATATACGATAAATACAAGCAAGAACACTTTCCGAAACTATTGGAGAGTCCTAACGTTCCGCCTGAAGACAAGCAAAAAATTAAAGAATTGCTCAAGAAGCCCTGGAATCCATACATCAGAAGGCATTCAGCATTGACAGACAAATCTAAGATATTGAAGGAACATGTATTAAGACAGTATGCAGGATGGTCTATAGGTTCGCAAATGCCTCAAAAATATCTCCACTATTTTGGAAATGAATCAAACGAAAGTATCTTAGAAGCATATGGAATAGTTACTAAGGACAAACAATTTGCAGATGCATTGAGGCCAAAACAGTGTCCCAACTGCAATGAGCCAAACAAACCAGATAGCAAGTTCTGTGCTAAATGTAGGATGGTATTAACATATGACGCTTACAATGAAACGATCGAACAGAAAGAGCAGAACGACAAGCAGATTGAGACCTTAACAAAGAAGCAGGAACAGTTCGAGCAGTTAATTCAATCACTTATAGATTCAGGACAGTTGACTCCGGGTATTAAGTAGTTGAGCAATGCATTTGCATAATATGATCAAAGTATGTTATACCCCCTTGAGTGTATACGGCTCTTTTTTCCTCTTCTGTTGACTTTGTATCACGAGCGAGATCAGTAGCAATTTTCTTAATCAGATCATCAGTAACATCTTCTTTATTTATGAATGCACTACCAGATTGTATTTCCTTAATGCCATATTTTAAGACTGGTCTATAGGTATTGAGAAATTCTTTTTCATATCCTTTCATCTGATGAAGACCAGCCTCAATGGAATATTTTCTATGTTCGAAATAAATATCTGAGCTAGTAATTGCATTATCGATTTTTTTAAAAGATTCTTGGTCGTTAAGAACTTGATCTATTATCTGCTTTACTCTTGATTTGTCATATACGATTTTCTTCCCCTTGTTTCATTGTTAGGGTTTGACTGAGAGATAGGTCTTCCCCTTGGATTGGAAAAGTTCTTTTTTGCTGCGTTTCAAGATAAGCCGTCTAGATATTGAAGATAGCACATCAGATAACTCAGGATTTCCTATATTCTTTTCTTCATTTGCTAGTACAGCCCTAAAATCACGTGGACGTGTAGGGAGCTTCCGATTATTAGTTAAAATATTGATAGAGATAGTATTGTCAGTTACAGCTGTTTTAGATTGTTTAAATGGCTTTGAATCATGAACGGCACATTCCTCAGGACTTTCTCTTGCGATCGTTCTTTTCATGATAGTCAATGTACCCCAAATAATGCCATCAGTGATAGTTGACATTTGTTCTGCATTGACAGTTATCTTTGATTCCTCATCAGTCAAATCAAAACTAGCCAATAATAACCATATATTTTATACCATAAAAAGCGTTTGTGAACTCTCGTAACACAATTACTATACGACATCAAGTATATGAACGTCTAAAACGTCACGGTGTGTTCGGAGAATCTTTTAGCAAGTTGATAACCAGACTTTTGGACGAACTAGAAAGAGGGAGCAACACAGATTGACGTATAACAGCTTGGATTTTCTTAGCAGATACTGCAGAAATAACAAGCATAACGAATGTTCTGGCATATGGCATGGATTAGGTATAGAAGTTTCCTGTTATTGTAACTGTCATAGTAAAAAAGATAAGCAGGCGTTAGATTCGGTAGAGGGACCAGCAGCTAACGCCTTTCATCATATTCAGTTGTCTTCTTCTAAAGAGGTTAATCAAAGAAGATGACAGTGAACTGATATAGCCTCTAAAGATAACAATAAACCTTTCGATAATTCTATTACTGTATATAAGAATAGTTCTACCGAAGAACTGACATATAATGATAATAATTATGATAGCATCCGGCCCGAACTATTAACAAAATACCTTGGGGCAGGTTTCAAGCTTGTACCTGTTGGGAAGGACTCGAAAACTCCTGCTGTTGATTCTACTAACGAGATTTACAATAATACTAATTACTGGACAGAAGAAAAGCTGGTAAAAGATTATTCCAGATTTTCAAATGTGGCTACTACGTTTGGTATAACTCATGTTAAGGACGGACATGGAAAAGAAGAAGTCTTGTATCTGCATTGTTTGGACATCGATAGCGATAATGTCTTAAGACTCACATCTGATTCTGCTGGAAGAATTACAATCAAAAACATTTGTGACCAAGACGAAGAAAGATTGTAGATACCATGTATACTGGTTAAGTCATACACAGAACCCTTCTATTGGAGTAAATAAGTGTAAGCGTGATTATGAATTTGAAATAAAAACTGATAATAGTTTGGGACTCTGCAGTTTGCCTCCTAGCCAACATAGAGACGATCCATATTTCAGATATCAATGTGTGGGACGAGAAATAAGATCGCTCTTGATGACGGACTTTATGATAAATTATTACAACTACTTTCAAAAGACTGTTTGATAAGTAATGATGACGATGATAATAATGACGAAGGGAAAAATACAAGAGAAGATGCCAGCAGAGCAAATAGAAGATCTAGATTTGAAACTGCTTACAAGGATTTAACAGATACAGCTGTAGAGCAAGTAATAGCCCACGTCAAAGATAGTCTATCAGAAAGGATATAGAGATCCCATAGTTTTTGGCCTTTCTGGTTTATTGTTCAAAGGTAACGTAGCATTACCAAGTGCCAAAAATCTGATAGGTAGATTATGTGATTATGCTCAGGATGAAGAGAAAATCAATAGACTTGAAGTATTAAACAACACATATCTGAAAGGTTTAAACGGAAATGAAATAAAGGGAGTGACGCAACTTTTAGAGACTTTAACAACAATCCATGGTGGAAACAAAGGTTCCGCAACAAAAATTTTAAAAAATATTTGCCAGGTTTTGGATGAGGAGGAAGACGGGTCTAGCAAAAATGGTGCTACCCAGCTATTGATACAGTTAGCAAAGGATAACACTTTGCTATTTTTCAAGGACCAGTATGATATAACATATGCAAAGGTCAAGGTAGCACAGCATAGTGAGATAATAGCACTCGGAAGCGGTAAATTTGAATACTTTGTTAGCAAGATATATTACGACTATACCCGAGGGGAAGTAGTAGGCCAAGAATCATTAAACAACGCCATCCGTGTTCTAGTGGCACAAACTCTGTTTGACAGTACAACGACTAGGACATTAAATTTAAGGGTTGCATGGGGAGAACAAAAAGGTAGAGGAAATCTATTATGACTTGGCAGACTCGGAACTGGCGATGCATCAAGATAACTCAACAACGATGGCACATAGTAGCACAAGACTCTCCTGTGTTATTTACCAGGTTCAATCAAAAGGCACAGGTTGAACCAGATAGAAATTATTCAGATGATATATTTGACAAGTTTCTTGATCTAATGCATATTAATGACCAAGGACATAGATTATTGACCAAAGTCTGGATTGTATCGTTGCTGATACCGGATGTTCCACATCCCATTAATATTACATTTGGTGAAAAAGGTAGTTCAAAATCTACATTTTGTAGGTTTGTAAAGAGGCTTATTGATCCAGACAAGATAGAACTACTAACCATTCCAAAGGACAAGTCAGAATTTGTACAGCAACTCTATCATAATTATCTTGCCGTGTATGATAACGTAAAAAAGTTGCCATATTGGTTTTCTGATGAAGCTTGCAAAGCTGTCACAGGAGTTGGTAACAGCAAAAGAAGTTTGTATACTAATGACGAAGACATAATTTACAACTACAAGCGCTGTCTGATGATAAATGGCATCAACAACAGTCTAACTGAGCCTGATGCTTTAGACCGCAGCATATTAACAGAATTTGATAGAATATTCCTGAACAAAGAAGGGAAGAAGCAAAGGTAGAAGCAGAGTTTGAGGAAATGCGAGCCTAAACTTCTAGGATATATTTTAGATATTTTAGTCAAGGCATTGCAAATCAAATCAACTATAGAATTAATCAATCTTCCTAGGATGGCTGATTTTGCAGTTTGGGGTGAAGCCATTGCAAGAGCCATGGGATATAAGCCGATGGAATTTGTTAATGCATACAACGAAAATATAGGAAGACAAAATGTAGAAGCAATTGAATCCAATCTATTAGCTCAGGCAATAGATAAGTTTGTTGACAGTTGGTATAAAGAAGAGCAAAAGGTAACCTTTGGGAAGGTTCAACTAAAGAAGCATTAGAACAATTAAACAAAATCTCCCAGGCATACAAAATAGATACCACCAGTAAAGCATGGCCCAAAGCTGGCCAACTCTCTGACAAGAAGGCTAAGACCTATACTATCAAACCTACGTGAGGGTCTTGGAATTAATGTTGTTATCGGTAGACAAACCACTAGTAACGGTACTGACAGTAAAAACAAAGAAGAATACGTCTACCATAAGAATAGAGAAAATATCTCCACTACCTCCACCATCTCCACCAGACCAAAATCACGCACAAAATCAAGGCAAAAGCGGTGGAGATATTTTAGATAGTGGAGATAATATCTCCACCCAACAGCAAATACCTCCACCAGAAAATGGCCAAAATCACGCTCAAAAAACAGAAAGTGGAGGTAGTGGACATAGTGGAGGTATTATTCCGACCTTAAAAGAGGAGAAAGTAGCAATACGGAAACATATGTTACAAACAATCTTTAAAAAGATATGTTGCATTTGACTTCGAATGGTCATTCCTCGGAAGAATCTTCCTCTTCTACATGCAATTTTAGGACAGTCAGCCTTTGTGGACAGTAATGGAAACTATAAGGTAATACATATATCAGATTATTCTGATAAAATCTGCTAATTCAGAAGCACGAACTTTTATTAAATATTAATCAAAGGAGCTGTTAAAGTATGACTATTCAATAGGATGGTATTCAACTGGTGTTGCTAAATACCACGAAGACACACAAGAATACCTTGATGGAGTTGACTCTGATCTTGTCGTATTACACAATAGGTGTATTGCAAATGGTATAGATTCTATAGTCAATTTTAACAGCGGGTACTCCATATATTAGAAGCCATCACATATCGACTTCACAATGTTTTTAGCAAACCAATGGTGCAAACTATTATTTTCAAGAACGCGTATCGAATCTAAGACTAGATGAAGTATCAAAGGCAATATTATCAGATAATCTGAGGGTCTAGGAGTAATGAACAGGAAAATACAGAGGACTAACAGGCAAAGACATTCAATCCTTTCAGTTGAAGAGCAGAAGAAGTATGTTCTACGGGATGCAGGATGGTAATGCGACTTTCAAAGCATAACAATAGTGAAGTTCTTGATGCTATGAAGGCATATCAGAGATAACTGGACTTGAGTTTTGAAAGAGTATGTAGGACTGGAATATCAACGTGGTGGGCAGCTATTTTTGATAAGATGGTACATGATGGAGAATGTGAAGAACCACCTGTGGTTGCTTCAATTGAGAGAATCAAGAACAAAAATCTGAAATACAATATATTGGGGGAATTGTCCTTCAACCAAAAAAGGGACTTTATCATAACTTGATTGTTGTAGACGTTACTAGTTTATACCCTACAATGGCAATACTTCACAACATATCATTTGATACAGTTAACTGTGGATGCTGTGAAGATAATCTTGCAATGCAGAATAGACAAAGGAATTACAAAGGACTGCAAAATAGAAAAAGAGTATTGGGTATGCAAACAAAAAGAAGGTTCATTTCCAAAGAAGTTAAAAGTATTCAGAGAAGAGAGACTAAAACAAAAGAATCTAGGAAATCAAGTTAAAACAGCTAGCATTAAAGACTCTAATCAATGGTGGATATGGTGTCTTTGGAAGTCGATATTTCAAGTATTATGGCCCAAGGGTGGCAGAACTAATCACAGCTTATGGTAGATTCACTCTATTAAGAATGCAAGAAATTGCCAAAAGTATGGGATTTGAGATTGTCTACGGTGACACTGACTCTTTATTCCTTTACAACCCATCTTATGGCAGTAGTGGAGCCGTTCCAAGCCGTGATATTATTTCAAGATTCCAAGAAGAATGTGGTAAGCAATTAGGTGTTGAAGCCGAGCATGCCAAAACATACCAAACTGCAGTAATTTCTGATAAGAAAAAACATTATGTTGGTTGGACTGTCATAGAAGGAAAAGAACCAGACATTGTAGGAATGGAAGGAGATAAGAATGATAGGCCTAAATGGATTAACACTGTTTTTAGACAGACAGTACGTGACATTGTTAATAACGCAGATCCTATAGTTAATCTACGGAAAGCAATTTCGGGTTTAGAATCAGGTCATGTAGATCCAGAATTACTAAAAAGATTTAATAGGCTATCCAAAAATCCAGAAGAATATGAGAACGAAAATGATCGTAAACGCAAGATAGGGTTAGCAATTGGTGCGAGAAAAGGAGATATTATCGAGTATTTCGAATCAGACAACAATAAAGAGGGATATTCTCTAAATCCGCAAGACATCAGTGTTAAGAAATACAAGATTATGCTGTGGAAAGCAGTCAAGGACATTCTGGAAATTGCAGGTTATGATACTGCAGCATTAGAACATGAATTAGTTTATACAAACATGACCACACAGCAAAGCCTCCCAGTGGCGTGGTCGGGTTACGCTAATTTGCATACAGGAGGTGAGATATAATTTGGCATCAGAAAGTCAAGTATTAAGTCCTAAAGCCAAGGAAAATTTGCAGAGAAATGCAGAGTGTAAGACAAAAGGACAACAAGTTTATAAAAATAGAGCCAAGCGAGAAGAGAATTTTGCAATTCAATCCAGAGAAAATCGAGCAAGTAGAAGCAGAATTTAACGGAAAGAAGAGTCAAAGATATAGATACACAGTTACAGACCCAGCAGTGGAGCAATCAAGAAAAGTATCTAGAAGTAGGAAAACGAACTTCTGAAGACATTGACGCATATTTAAGTGAAGGAAAAACATTACTTAAAATTCAAAGGTTTGGCTTAGGCAAGGATACACGATACCACGTTACACCTGCCTAAAGTAACCAAACCTTCTCTATTATTTTTTGTTAGAAATATAACATTGTAATATATATAAAGTTAAAAGACTAGGTTTGTACTAATATACTACCATATATTATGTACCTGCGATAGTCAAAATGGTACTTTGGTTTTATGAAAGAAAAATAAATAAACCTTCAATAGTATAGCATTTAAAAAAGTTTTTTCTTTTGAGATAAAGTCATGTAATAACAACGAATCCCATGATCAGTCTCTATTTTTTCTTCAGATCATATTGACGTATTGTAGTCATATTCCATTAAAAAGGTATATGCAACCTACAAGGACTAGTTTTTATGCCATCAACCATCACTTTTTACGGTGTAGTCCATGAGATAGGTGGAAACAAATTTCTTGTGGAAGACAAAGGAACTAAGATTTTCTTGAATTTTGGAATGCAGATGGGTAAGGTTAACCAATATTTTACAGAATTTCTGAATCCTCGTACATGTAATGGAATGGGCGATCTGTTTGCATTTGGATTATTACCAAAACTCAAAGGACTCTACAGAAAGGATTATGCCAAACATACAGATTTTGGTGGCAGTGAAGATAATGAAATAGATGCTATAGTCTTAACCCATGCACACGTAGATCATGGAGCTTATATTCACTATCTGAGACCGAGCATTCCTATTTACTGTTCAGAAGCAACCATGTTGATAATGCAAGCATTTCAAGACACTGGATCTTTTGAAAAAGTATGTTACCTTTAAGGAAAACTTCATGGTTAGATTAAACCAGATAGGCGATCTTTCGAATATAAAAGGCAAGGAAATGAGTTATCCAAGAAAAGTTCGAACCTTTCAGGACTAGAAGAAGTTTAATGTAGATTCTATCGAAGTTGAAGTATTTCCAGTAGACCTTTTACCTTCCCGGTGCTTGTGGTTTCGTATTGCATACTTCAACTGGGTCTATAGGTTATACCGGAGATATTCGTTTTCATGGTAGAAGAAGATCAGACACACAAAAGTTTGTAGAAAGGTGCGGAAATTCAGATCTTAATATTTTATTGTGCGAGGGAACTCGCATCCTGCCATAAAAAGTTGCATTTGGTTGATGGAATTGCATTGAGGATTTGTAACTGTAGCAAAGTTGAAAATGATAAGATCCATAGAGTTGATGACAAAAGTCAAACCTTTTGGACTTTTATAATGGATACATATTAAGTAGCATTATTCTTTTCTAAGAACTTTAAGGTCTCCTGTAGGGTCGGAGGTTCAGAAAATGGACTTGTAATATATAAATATGCGTATGCATTTGAAAATACTAACTGTTCTTCCTCTCTAAGATCAATGATTTTGCTCACAATATTTGCTGCATCCCAAGCATCTCCTGCACCAGTCAACGTATGAGGATTCTTTACCTTAAATGAATGAGCAAATACGGATCTTTTACCATCTGACCAGACTGCGCCATTTTTAATATGCACATTTGTATTAATATTTATTTTATTGGCCAGCACTTTTGCTAATTCTTTTAGCCTATTAACTGCTCTAATTTTGCCATTATCTTCACTGTATTCAAAAGAATTATCGCTATCATATATAATATCAGATAAAGTATCAGATTTCAATCCTAAAGCAGTTAATATTGAGTTACACTCATTTTCATTTATACTAAGAGTATTTCTCTTACCAGAAAATTGTGGCAAATCATCGATAAACTCTTTTTTTCTACTTTCTATGTCGGCAGGATCTAATAAGTGAAGTGCATGATAAGAGTTTTTGAATGCATACTCTACAAGTTCAGTTCCTTTTAAATTACTTCCCCAATTGACTACCATTACACCATCAGCATCCTGCAATATCCTTCTAGTATCCTCGTTATCTATACGATCAGGTCCAAAAAAGGCAATATCGCCAACATCGTTTAGCATTATATTTACTTTTGAATGGAGATCGCCTTGAAACTCCATTACTACAGTGTGGCCATGTTTTCCATGGGAAACTCTGAGTTCTACTCTGTCACCAAATTGAGAGAATTGCTGTTTTAATATATTTGAACCAATTTCGTTAGCAATGGTAAAGAGCACCACTTTTACTCCCAGTCTTGCAAGACAATACGCAATATTCACAGCATTTCCACCTTTAACATCTGAAATAGAGACATTGCGAATACTTCCTCCCCCAAATTTTTCTTTTTCAGAAATAATTTCAAACAATTCCTTAGTCGATTGCAACCTAACAAAGCGATCAAGGAAGAAATCGGGCATCACCACGATAGAATAATTTTCTAATTCAAAGTCTTTATCAATCATTTGTATGATAAATATAGCTATATTCAAGATGTTAATATGAATATATCTATATTTCAAAGTCTGATGTAATGAGGGAAGAAGGTGTAAGGTTACTTGCATTCTTATCTCATAGATTAAACTTTAATATAAAATCCTCTTAACTATTCTACCATCCTATTTATTGGTTAGTGTCAAATATGTATATTATCACAGATATATGATATGCTGTAGGTATCTAATCGTAGTTTGTATCTTATTCTCATGTTATTTCCTGTTTGTAACTTTTTCGTTTGGTGAATCAATAAACGAATTTAATACTCCAACATGAGTAGCATAGAATCAAATAAAGGAAGATACTTACAAGGCGAAGCTGTAAATATTAATGGGACTCTATGGAATGACAAAGTAAATAAAACTAACACTTGTGTTCCACCTAGGACTAACCTAACATTACAGGTAAAACCGATTAACCATAACTTAACCCTTGAAGTGGATACATCAATTCATCTCAATGGCTGTTCTTTTAGTCACACTTTCGTAAATATATGGGATGTAGGTAAATATGAAATCATTTCTTCAATCGAAAATAAAACTCTAGGCCGGACAACTATTGAAATAATCCCTATTTATTGGACACCTGTTCTTCTGGTTTTTAGATGATAAGTTTATGTTTTTTTAGTGCCTTGATGTTGTCAATTTATTTTTATGCCAGAAAACATACACACATTTATCCGAAATCCAAGTGCTTGGTTATCTCTTTTTCAAGAGGATGGTTTTACGTATTATGGAAAAACGATCTAAGAACGTAACATTCAAGAAAAAGATATGAGTTTTTATGTTTATATAGACATATTGCGCTTTGTTTGTATTTCAGGAATGGTTATCTTTTTTATAATTTCTTTCTTCTCACTTACTTCAGAAATAGGTGGCAATGGACCCATTGGTTTAGTATTGAGGCATATGTCTAACTCTTCCAAAAGCAGTAATACGGACATTATGGAAGAGCAATCTACCCGGCAAGTTTGGGTTTTCAACGTAGGAGGAACTTCAACTAGTAAGTCCTATATCTGGTCTTAATATCCCTATTTTTGTCATATTGGTCGGCGTAGTGGGTGGTTACATTAGATATCTTTACAAAGCAGCAACAAAACGAGATGTGTATGTAGCAACGGCACACAAAGATAACCAGGACTCCATAAGCCCTGGAAAATTTGGACATGAAACATTTGAAGAGATTTCGGAAATTATACTTGCTGGCTTACTAGCGATAATTGTCTGGTTTATAATTTCACAGGGAACTATAAATACTAATATATATACGCTGGGAGCAGTAAGTCTCACTGTAGGATTAATTACAAAAGAAATTGTCCAAATTCTTAAAAATTTTTCGAAGAAATTTTAGCGGGAGTGAGTCAAAAGTAACCTAAGATTATGGTCCCAAGTGGATGTAAATCAAATTTGACATGATTTTCAGGTTCGTCTTACTTCGATTTCTATTACACAGGTTCTTAAGTTCTTTAAAAATTGTATATAATACCACTCATATTGCTTTATACTAAGCTCGTGAAATCCTTGCCAAAGCCTTCCTTTTCTGCCCTCTTAGATAGGTTAATGACGTTTTCTTTTGTTGCCTGTTCTCCTATTTGTGGTAAGGTTATTCCAACTTTCACACGTTGATGCTTTTATTATCACTCCTACTAATATTATTTATCATCGTCGTTGTTGCTGGTCATTATTTGATTTCTTCCAAATACCAGAATAGCATATTTGATAGTGCCAGTATGAAGACTTTCTTTACTAGCCTTGACATACCTAAAGCCAGTAGAGTAATTGTGTTTGGGACATCAGGTATACAAATGAAGAAATATATTTGAAGCTAGTAGTAGAAACATTATTGTGAAAGAAATGATATCCAAGATTCTTGTTGCCATGGATGGTTCAGAGTCATCGGTAAGGGCTTATGAATACGCTTCTTTTTTAGCCAAAAAATGTGATGCCACTCTACTTATTGTAAACATAAATGATACATTTGAAAGAATATCACATAATATTAAAGAATTTAGAGAAATTGCTAAGCAGATAGAAGAAGGAGGTGGAACAGCAGTAACTATACAAGTTCTTGAAGATTATCAGTCTCGTGCCAAAGATTCTGGGATAAAAAGATGTAAAAACAATAAGACGTGAAGGAAATGCAGTCGTAGAAATATTGCTCATAGCAGATGAAGAGAAGGCGGATACTATAGTAATTGGCAGTACAGGTATGAATGCAGTTAAAGAATTTCCGCTAGGTGGTGTATCTCATAAAGTCATTCATCAGGCAAAATGCCCTGTTACTGTTGTTAGGTAAAAGAAGAGATGAGACCTCCAATATAGCGCAGTCAAAAAGTCTGTGAATCTTCCCATAATTGATATCAAATTATGTAGTTTATGCTTTGTTGCACGATTCAGAAATGTCGCTTTTATTAGTTGATTTCATTATATGTCATACTAGCACATATGCGAAATGGACCTATCCAGTTGGAGATTTCAGACATAATTGAGACTGGGGAATAATTTGATTATGCAATTTTCAAGTTAGTTTTGTTGTTGTTGTTGATTAGTTCCTAACATGTGTTTGATTGCTTTTGGATGTTCTTTGCGAGTCTTACAATTGTAATAAACAATGATTTGATAGAGCAGTAGTCCTGATAGCAGGACTAGTCAAGCTGCTTTCTGGTACCCTCTTATTGACAAAGGATTCTACTGGAACATCTTTGATGTGTTCTATTAACGGCTCTATTGATATGCCTCTCCAAGAGTAAAT
This sequence comes from uncultured Nitrososphaeraceae archaeon, assembly GCA_963825865.1. GTDB lineage: Archaea > Thermoproteota > Nitrososphaeria > Nitrososphaerales > Nitrososphaeraceae > CAWGVG01. Next base: position 44,113 of record CAWGVG010000021.1, read on the forward strand.
TATCTGTCCTAATTCAGACTCATAGGGCTCATTTTTGATATCTTGCCAGAGTTCAGTTCCTAATGGAGACCCTTCAGAAATCCTTTCTGGGTTTGGCTATGACTAGATAAAATGCCATATGAATCTCTGCAACATCATTACATAAAAAGATGGTTTGCGTTAAGAGTAGATAAAATACCTCCACTATCTCCACTACCTCCACCAAAGCCAAACTCGTGCTCAAATTTAGTCCAAAAACGGTGGAGATATTCTTAGTTGCTGTATACAATATCTCCACCTTTCAACAAATACCTCCACCTAATAGTGCAGAAAATAATGTGCCAGCCATTGACGGTGGAGATATTGCAGCCATTGGTGGACATATGCCTTTACGATACCTCCACTAAAAGAAGTAAAATCATATTCCTTTTTCAAAATAAGCAAAAGTGGAGATGGTGGAGATAGTGGACATATTTTCGGTATTGTTGTGTAGTATATAAAATAAATAAAAAATCATTCAACATATTAAAAAATTAATGTCATCAGTATATTACTTCCCTATTGAGTTCAATTTGAAATAAATTGGTAGCAGGTGATATCAGATGAAGACAGGTGGAAACAAGGAGGGAGCAGGGGTAACAAAATTGGTAACAGGTGGTAGGAGCCCTTATCATTCTTTTTTATTGTGTATTTATTAAACAAGTTAGATGGTATTAACAAGACAGCAAAGGGAAAGACTTGTTCTCGATCTCTACAGTCAAGGTAAAAACACGCGCGAGATAGCAGAAGAAGCCAGAATGTCATTTAGTGCTATAGGCGCCATTCTGAAAAAAGCAGAGGAAGAAAAGGAGGCACAGGGAGAGCAAGAACAAAAGCTGTCTCTAGCCTCTCAAGCTTACAAACTATTTTCAGAACCTAAAAAACTCTGGCACAAGTAGCTATTGCATTGAACCTAAGGGAGCCTGAGGTAACCAAATTTTACATGGAGTATTGTAAGCTAACTCAACTTGACAGCTTTTGTCGGATTTATTGCTCTGTTGCATAATTCATTAGGATTTTAGGTTATGCAAACCGTTAGTAGGTTATTCGATTGAACATGTTATACAGAGCTGCCTTTAGGAGGATCTCTTTTACCATGTGAGGAAACTTTCTAGCTGTTACATGTTCACCAAATGTTCTTTTAATGGAAGAGAATGCTGTTTCTGCTATCCACCTGTACCCATAGCTCACGCTACGCTTCCATTTTTTGAGGTTTGCTTGTTGTCTTACTACAGACATATTCCTAGCATAACAGTTAGTTGACTTGACCTTGGAATTACTTCTTGTCTTTATACCAGGCTTAATGTGGTTCTTTGATAGGTATCTAAAATTCTTATTGCTGTTGTACATACCATCTGCTAATATACCCTTCAGATTATTATTTTCAGAAGCATTGTCTACTAACTTCTTTAGCATCTTACCATCATGTACCTCTTCACTTGTTACCTCCAGAGATACAATTCTTTTCTTCTCGATATCAACTGCTATGTGTATCTTTAGATATCCTTTTCTGACATGCCATTTGTGGTGCATCCATTCCCCTCGATTAGCTACCTTAATGCCGGTGCTGTCTAAAGCAATGACAATATCATTTCCTAATTTTTCATCGATTTTAATCTCTAGCCTGTTTATACGTCTATTAATGGTACTATAATGTGGTGTGTTTGATACTTCTTTACTTGCATGAGCTATGACTACACCCTGTGTTTGTCTATATGGTAGATGGAAATATGCTCTCATGTAACCTAGAAGCTGAATAAATGAATTTGGGTAGCAGTAGGGCTCACCAACCTTACCAAGGTTCATTTGACATAATTCATGATCCCATCCATCAAGTACATCAAAATCCAAGAGTACTTGACCACGCCTAACTAGTGATTCATTATAGCAAGGCCAGTCAACCATACCAGAATAATTAATACTAGCAAGCTAAATGGTGAGTGGTCAAATAAGTATCACTTACAAGATAATTAATCATGCAACAAAGCAGGATTTATGATCAAATTAAGGATGACATTTACCCTTTTGTGAATTTGTACATTTTGTCTAAGGTGGCACGTATAGATACACAACAGGTGGTCAGACTTCTTACAATCGCTAATAATGATCTACCATCAGTACAATGGAGATGTGAAAAACTCAAAAGAGAAGAAGCGTCTCTAAAAGCTGGTAATCAGAATTCTGCTATGATTTTGCAGGAATTAAGCGACCAGATATCAGATTTACGAAATACATCAGACTCCTGTCGTTTATCATTAGAAGAAGAAAAAAGACAAATGGCTGAGCTGCGCCAACAAAAGATGAACCAAGAAGCACTTGTAAATGACTTTCAAAACGGTAATGAAGAATTTATCAAAATCATAAAAACTGTTGAAGAAAAAGTGGTTAGTATTTTGTCAAATGCAAAAGTGCTTCTAAGATGTGCACTTTTGTCTATAACTGAATCAATAACAAATAACCCAGAAAGATTTAGGTTGATTTTTTACAATATGCCTTCAATAATAGATTGTTACGACAGTAATGGCCAGGATTACGCTACATCCTATATGTATGGAGGACAAATACGACAATCACAACAGTACCCATCACCGAATTATAATACTGAAGCTAATGTAGCTATGATAGTAGGTGAAGCTGAAAAACTTTACAATAAGATAGTAAAAGATTGTATAAGCAAAGTTGTTGCTGATTATGCTGTTAACAAATCATCATTACCATTGTTACCACCACCCAATGAAGAACAAAAGTCACCTAACATCAACTAGAAGAACACACATTCATTCGATACCAAATGAGGACGAAGTTAATTAAAGAGTGATAATAGCGTCATTTTTATTATTGGTCTGATTAATCCCCAACTATGCAAATATGAAAAACGTGCAAAGATGTTTAATTACAAATATATAGGTAAGGTGATTGGTAAAAGAGAGAACAAGCCTTTTCTCCCCAGATTTCTTACAGAAAAAGCTATCAGAACAGCCTTGCAGAATCTGTACGTATCCTTTGTGAAATGTACATAAATAATAAATGAAAATGCCAGAACATTGCTTGAAAAAGACTTAAGTAATATTAGCATGTATCTTGCAAAAGGAAACGAGCGTGTAAGGGCGTCTTTCATAGCCGCAGTCTCATGGTTAGCTCTTGGTAGCAAATTTGCCTTGGCATATGAGATCTTCGCTGAACAGATTCTCGAATCGGCTCGTTGCGCTGCTCGCTTCATCATGAGTATTAGGAGATTTTCCTCTCCTACGGCTACACTTGATGGAATTATCTTCGCAAGATCTGATCCATACTACATGTATATATATTTGTCAAGTTGCTAAATGTCTCGATAGGTAATATTTTTCATGTCGTTATAGCAGATACATTACAACATGCTAAATTCAGAAGAGAGCACGAATTCATCCTCATTGTCACCTACGTCTACATCACCACCTTCACGACCACCAATAATCTCAGCAATTTCCTCATTAAAATTTCCATTTAAGCTTACAAAGGATCAGCTTGAAGCGGTTGATGCATGGATAACAAATGGCTATAGAGGTTCGATAATATACAGTACTGGCACGGGCAAAACAGAAATAGCATTTGAATGCGCAAAAAGAGCGTGTGAAGCAATAGAACATAAAGAAGATAATAAATCGTCATTTAATATCCTCTTTCTTGTACCACGAATTGTACTATTACAGCAGAATATAGACAGGCTAATAAGATATGGTATTGCTCAAGAGAGAATAGGAACATATTTCGGAGAGCGCAAGGAAGTACGAGAAATAACGATAAGCACGTACCAGAGTGTAATTAGCAATCTTGATCTTTTTAATAATTCTAACATGGTCATATTTGATGAAGTGCATTTAGTAAGTGACACTGCTACAACTTTGAGAAAGGTGTTTGATTTTGTAACTGCTGCTGATCCTAAAAAACCATTATTAGGTCTAACCGCAACAATAGATGAACAAGATCCTAGATACAACACAATACTGTCATTGCTGCCGCCAGTCAAAAAATATATGATAAGAGATGCTGTGAAAGATAAGCGATTAGCAAGGCCTGTTGTTATTCCAATAAAAGTTAATCTAACACATAATGAACAAAAGATCTATAATGAATGCTCTACTAAAATCAGAAACATCTCCGGCTATCTTAATACCTCTGACCCCAAATCAATATCTTCTCTATTAAGGAGAGGAGGAGGACGAACAGCTGGACTAGCGAGAGCATGGTTTGCAAATGTTAAAGAGAGAAAGAATTTAATTAACTGTGCCAAAAATAAACTGTCAGCAGCAGTAGATATCATAGCAACAAAACATCGTTCTGAAAGGATTATGGTGTTTAGTGAAACTATAGAATCAATCCAAAAATTAAAGGAAATGTTACAAAGTAAAGGAATAGAATCCATGCTAATTGATAGCAAACTAAAATCAAAGGAAAGACAAAAAATACTATCAGCATGGGGAAAAGAATTTTTTCCATTACTTTCAGTACATACGCTAGAAATAGGATATGACGTACCTGAAGTTAGAGTGGGAATAATATTAGCAACGACATCTAATATGAACCAAATAGTACAAAGAATAGGTAGAACAATAAGAAAGACTGAAGCGAAAGATACAGCATTGATATACACTATATATCTATCAGAGACTCGTGATGCCAGCACTCTGAAGATGGTAAGACAAGCAACAGATGTAGGAGTCGAAAATAAGGATAAGAAAAAGCCAAGAGACAACAGAAGCTTATCCTCTAATAACGATAATCTGGATAGATATATCATTTAATTAGTTACATTGATATGGCTTCCATGTATACGAGAAACTATAGGCATATGATGTGATATGATGATATCCATATTACTGATCCTTGTGCTGATACTGGGTGGGCTTGGAGGAATAGCAGGCCATAGCAGATCTGGTATTACAGATGGTGGCATGGGTTACAACGTGACACGCAGCACTTATTGTATGTAAGATGGTTAATCTTATCATTGATACAGCAGTATCATTTATTGATTAAATATAGTATTGATAGCAAGTTATTTTTCTCAACAGTCTATTGCTGCTAATAGTTTATTTTCAGCACAATTGATCAAATTCTTTCTATTTTTAACATTTGCAAACCATGCTCTAACTAATCCAGCTGTATGTCCTCCTTTTCTTAATAGAGAAGATAGTGATTTGGGATCAGAGGTATTAAGGAATTCAGAAATGTTTCTGATTTTAGCAGAGCATTCATCATAGATTTTTTTCTCATTATGTGTCAGATTAACTTTTATTGGAATAACAACAGGCTGTGCTAATCTTTTATCTTTCACAGCATCTTTTATCATATATTTTTTGACTGGCGGCAGCAATGACAGTATTGTATTGTATTTAGGATCTTGTTCATCTATTGTTGCGGTTAGGCCTAATAATAATGGCTTCTTTTGGCGATGCGTTGTTGCTGCTATTACAGCATCAAATATTTTTCTCAAAGTTGTAGCGGTATCGCTTATTAAATGTACCTCGTCGAATACTATCATGTTAGAATGATAAATGAGATTAAGGTCGTTAATTACACTCTGGTACGTGCTTATTGTTATTTCACGCATTTCTTTGCGCTCTCCAAAATATGCTCCTATACGATATTGGGAAATGCCATATTTTATTAGCCTGTTAATATTCTGCTCTACTAGAATAATGCGCGGTACTAGAAAGAGTATATTGAAAGAGTTGTTGTTGATGGCATCATCATTACTATTATGATGGAATAAAATATTATTGTCTTTTGGATGTACTATTGCTTCAGCCGACGCTCTTTTTGCACATTCAAATGCTATTTCTGTTTTGCCCGTGCCAGTACTATATATTATCGAACCTTTATAGCCATTTGATACCCAGGCATCAACCGCTTCAAGCTGATCCTTTGTAAGTTTAAATGGAAATTTAAGTGAGGAAATAGCTGATGATGAGGATGATACTATTGACGTAGATTCTTCTGGTGCTGATGGTGTCGCTGATTTTTCTGCAGTTGTTTTTGAATTCAGCATATTGTAATACACTAAACACCATAGACATGTCCAATTGAAAAATGTTGTCTATAAAAATACATAATCTCTAACAATTACACAATCATTCAATGCATTCGCTTAACTATGTAATTTTTTCAATAACTTTGCGTTTAATGGAGACTAGACGCTATTGTATATATTCTAAGCCCCGATATTTAGAGTTTCTTTATCAATTCGTCTTTCTTTAGGCGGTCGTTCTTCTATGAGAGCACTCTTTTCAATATGCCTAAATGTATTAGTAGCAATTAACTCAACTCTGACAACTTGTCCATTAACTAAAGTCTATGTTTTCTGAAAATACAACTATTGCTAAATATCAAAGGTTCTTACATATTAGTATATTTGTAATTAAACATCTTTGCACGTTTTTCATATTTGCATTACATAGTTGTTGATTAATCAGACACTTTCTTGTTGTTATCATTATTCTTCTTCTTTGCAATTTTTTTAATAGTACCAAATAGCAAAGTGTAGCCACATTTAACACATTCTTCGGAACTGCAGAACTGCCCGTTATGAATGGATGTTTTCTTGAAAAGTTCGCCACCACATTCCAAGCAAAAATGCTGCAAATTCTGGTTAAGCATGAGGTTTGTCAATAGTGTATAGTACCTAATAAATCACCTAACTGAATCATTATCTTAAATCATTGATATGTCTCAAATATACGTTTTAGTAATAAAAACAAAGATCAGATACTATTTAACTGAATTCCTTGTTTTGTCTCTTTCTTACTTTATTTCCGAAAAAAATTGTTGACTTTTTTCGTACAAAGCAAAAATAGGATGCAATATCATGAGATAAAAATAAGCTAATGCAGAATTCCGTTAATTGGATGTCTGTGAATACTCTTTATGGGCTTTAATCGGACTCAATGGGCATTAGCAAATATCATCATTCAAATGAATTTATTATATATATACATATATAGACAATCAAGGTATTTTCTACCTTAGAGTTTCGAGAATTTCATATCAAGTCCACGTTTATCTCCAATTGATACTGTATATCGCCCATCTTTAGCTAAATGCATTAGAGAAACGCTTTTGTCCTTACACATTGGACATATATGAATGGTAGTTTTCTTATCCTCAACAACATATTCGTGTTCTTTTATTGAATTATGAAAAATAGTTGCACACCAAAAACATGATTCATAAAGGGCAAATTCGTGTTGACATTCCTGTAATGGTCTTACGTTGACGTTCACTGAATACATACGGCACGTTCATTCTACTTCTATTAAACAATTTGCAAAATCTACAGTGATATCTAAAAGATTAATAGTCCTAATGGGGTGATTTATATGTGTAACTTTTTTGCAAATTCAAGGCTGCGGGTAAACTATCAAGACTTTGATTGTTATCTTACTAATAACAAATAACTTTTAGAACGAGGTATAGTAATTTCTCTAAATTGTGGAGGACAATTAGATTGAATTTAAAAAAATAAAAGTCATTTAGAGGTCATGAAGCAGCAGCTCATGATATCTAATTAGTCATTATTGTTGTTATTACTAGTACTATTAACTTCTGTGACGCATTATTTATGTTGCATCAGTAGCATCCTAACCAGTTTTATTGGTCATATTACCTGTTGCATTGATAATATTTTTGGTTGCTGTATTTGTTGCAGTAGTATTTTTAGCGGCATTAAGGACAGCAGTTATACCAGTTTGACTTGCTGCTTTGCTTGTTGTATTTGTTGTATTAGTTTTATCGGCCCCTTGTGCTAGCGCTTTTTGCGTTAATTGGTCACCAGAGATCAATAGCGATGCTACAAGTATGGCTGAAATGGCAATTCCAGATAGGCAGCAATACACAATTTGTCTGTTGTTTTCTATTCATTATAGAAAAGACTTCATATGAAATTTATTAATTTTTCTAATGTCTATTCTAACACTACATTCGGTCTTGCATATTCAGAATTATCATATCACATATAGAATATAACAAATAATACAGATATAAATATAGATATATATTCAGATATTACATGATAAGAACCAGTCAATGTATTTGGTTGATAAAGTTCTCCAAATTGTTGCCGACAATATGATAAATTTCGTTATTGTTTCGATACATATTCAATCTAGATTTTCACCAGGGTTCCTTACATTGACATTGAGGGTAAAATCTTAAATTTCAGAAGTTATTGGATAAAGAAATCAAATTTTATTTTGCTGATAAAATATTGGCTACTAAGGATTATTTTGTTAGTATTTGAATAAGTGACATAATTGAATGCAATTCTATTTAACATTAGATCGTAAAACAAGACAATAATTTATAAATAAAAAATAAATATGGATGGGACGTCTGTTTGGTTTTCTGTTGTTATTATCCTATGCACTTATTATGCAAATGAGTATTTGTTATGTTCCCTTGCACATTCCACTAGGAGTAGCAGTTTGACAATTGTTGCCTGAGAAGTCATTGTGATTAATGTTTGTAGGCAATCCGTTAGCATTGTTGATGTCTTGAACATTTTTCAGCGCTGTGTTGGAGTTTATGGAGTTATCGTGGCTCTGGGGATCTATAAATATACCATTGGTCGCTCCTTGTATGATATTCTGTAGCTATATTAGATCCGAAACTATTTACCAGTGCAGCTCCAGCCAATGCGTTACCGGTTAGCAGGTTAGACTCTACATCAATACCACTGGCAGAATGAGCTGCTATTGCAATTGTATTTCTCTTCATTATATTTTCTGAAAGTGTTGTATCACGGGTACCAGTCATAAACATCGCAATTTGGTTGTCCTCAGCGATTAGTGTTGATACTTTTACGTGGTGAGCTCCAGTCATCAAAACTCCAGCTTGGAAGTTCCTTAAGGCTCCCGGTCCCACTATTTCCACATCGTCTGTAGCAGGTATCATTATCCCTACTTTTGAACTGTCTTTTCCAGGGCCACCTATAGAATAACCATTTAGGTTTATCCTTGTATGGTCAGCACCTACAATTAACCCATCTCCTCCACAGTTGAGGTTGGATGTTAACGTGACATTTCCTGCCACAACCTGTCCGCATGCGGGGTTTGTGGTTGTGGGTGTTGTGGTCGTAGGATCTGTGGAAGCAGTATTTGTGAATTGTTGTGGTACAGCCATTACAAGCGTGGGTTGCATTGTTAATGCACCTAGTGCAGCGAATGAGACTATCGTCGCTACCATGTATGACATTCTAGTTCGATTCATTCAGAGAACGCTCGGAGATAAACTATTTATGTGAAACCCTATTTTGTACTAAACTTCATCTTTGTGTCTATTAGATATAACTATGTATTTGCATTGTTGCGCTTAACTATGTATTAGTATAAGTAACACATCTACTAAAAACTGTATTCAGCTTTATCTCTTATAACTAATTATACGTTACTATTAGCATATAATTCCGAATGATAAGCATTATTATCAACAAACATTAACTATAATGATAATTGCCATTTAGATATATGTGTGTGTACAATAGCATTATCGGAAAAAATCACTTCAGTTATAACAAATGGGGAATTAGTTTAATCCATGACTTTAGTTCTGATGGTTTTTCAATAATTTCGAATAAGTATCCACTACAAGCATAAATTAAAGTACTGAAATAGTATAAAGAATCCTTATGCAATCATGATTCTTAATTTGTCCATTTAATGCTACTATTTTTAACGTGTGTGCCAATTCAAGAATCATGACCATTGTGTTAATTAAATAGGTAACAATTAAATCATAAAGATCATTGATAATATTATAAACACAAAGCATTCAACCATTTATAGATTAAGACACAACAGTTTTTAAATGTCAATTAATGAAGTTTTCCATCTCAACTATAAAAAGTAAAATCCCAATATTGATAGATAGGTCAGCAAAAAAGACATTTGATTATAATGCCAAGCATTTTATTATCTAAATTTTTGCTCTGTTGCATAATTCATTAGGATTTTAGGTTATGCAAACCGTTAGTGAGGTTATTTCGATTGAACATGTTATACAGAGTCTGCCTTTAGGAGGATCTCTTTTACCATGTGAGGAAACTTTCTAGCTTGTTACATGTTCACCAAATGTTCTTTTAATGGAAGAGAATGCTGTTTCTGCTATCCACCTGTACCCATAGCTCACGCTACGCTTCCATTTTTTGAGGTTTGCTTGTTGTCTTACTACAGACATATTCCTAGCATAACAGTTAGTTGACTTGACCTTGGAATTACTTCTTGTCTTTATACCAGGCTTAATGTGGTTCTTTGATAGGTATCTAAAATTCTTATTGCTGTCGTACATACCATCTGCTAATATACCCTTCACATGATTATTATTTTCAGAAGCATTGTCTACTAACTTCTTTAGCATCTTACCATCATGTACCTCTTCACTTGTTACCTCCAGAGATACAATTCTTTTCTTCTCGATATCAACTGCTATGTGTATCTTTAGATATCCTTTTCTGACATGCCATTTGTGGTGCATCCATTCCCCTCGATTAGCTACCTTAATGCCGGTGCTGTCTAAAGCAATGACAATATCATTTCCTAATTTTTCATCGATTTTAATCTCTAGCCTGTTTATACGTCTATTAATGGTACTATAATGTGGTGTGTTTGATACTTCTTTACTTGCATGAGCTATGACTACACCCTGTGTTTGTCTATATGGTAGATGGAAATATGCTCTCATGTAACCTAGAAGCTGAATAAATGAATTTGGGTAGCAGTAGGGCTCACCAACCTTACCAAGGTTCATTTGACATAATTCATGATCCCATCCATCAAGTACATCAAAATCCAAGAGTACTTGACCACGCCTAACTAGTGATTCATTATAGCAAGGCCAGTCAACCATACCAGAATAATTAATACTAGCAAGTGAAATGGTGAGTGGTCAAATAAGTATCACTTACAAGATAATTAATCATGCAACAAAGCATAAATTTTCATTTTATTACCATACAATTCAATGATACATATACATATTAATGCTTGACGCAACAGGAATTATAAGGAAAAAGGATGGATTATTGATCGCATGAAGATTGCCATTGCTGGAGCAGGTGTGGCTGGCAGTTATCTTGGTCATTTACTTCAAAAACGTGGCCATGAAGTAGAGATATTTGAATCTTCAAAGAAAGAAAACCACTTGGCAGTATGTGCATGGGGAGCATCAAGACATATGCTTTCAAAGTTTTCTGAGCAGGCTGACCTCAATTTTGATGATTACATTTTCCATGTAGGTAAAATTCTTAGAATGGATCTTCCAAATAACATTAGAGAATACCTTGATCTTAAAGGGTTAGTTACTTATGATAAACATAGATGGGAACATGATCTATTAGAAGGTGTCAAGATCACATATGGTGTTAAATGTACTCTGAAAACTTTTCCGTTAAATGAGTATAATTATGTAATCGATTGTACTGGACTTCATCGGTACATTACTTCCAAAATCAAAAGAGGATTTTATAATACCTGCATATGAATACCTCGTTGAAAACATTCAAGGCGTCGAGGAATTTTATGTGATAGGTTACAAGGGCGCACGAGGCTACTTTTGGTATTTCCCTCTTGACAAGGGGATGGGATATGTAGGTGCTGGCGATATCGACAAGAAATATTATGGTGTCGAGGAATTTTTCAAACAGCATTCTCAAGCTAGAATTGTAAAGAAGATAGGTAGACCCATACGCCTTGCTCCTCCCAAACGAATGGAGCCATTTAATCATGAAAATATAATAGGAGTCGGCGAATCTATTGGATGTGTTTTCCCCATGTTAGGTGAAGGTATAATTCCTTCGCTATTATGTTGCAACATTTTCCTAGAAGTATTTGACAAAGATAATAACAGATTTGATTTCAAACAATACAGAAGAAAAGTGCTCGATAGATTTGAATACTATGACGATGTTTACAGAATTGTGAGACTAAAGATGGATGGTAAATTGAGTATCATCAGACACATTAATTTGTTGATGAGTATGTATATGAATATGAAGAAGGAAGAACAGCGTTTTGGCTTTGAAATCAGTTTTGATAAAATGACAAGGCTTGTTAATGCGTTGTAGTAGTAGTTATCTACCAAGTAATCTAATTTTTCAGAATCATTATTTTTATTACCATCTTCATAGTTGCCAGTGATGGTTTTTGGAGTAATTATTTCTGCTATGAGATCTGGCAGTGAAAAAACTATTATCATAAAACACATATTAGCGAACTGTACATTATACGAGTAACAGAAAGTCAATATCGGAGTTGATGACAGCTTTTAATGATATAACATTAATAGCGAAGGTAATTTTTTATTCAACTAGCGACAGAAGAATTTTTGACAATAATGAAAGGAAACAATAATAATTTAATCAGTATTCAGATTCTTAACAGTCCATTCGATCTACTTGCGGATGATACGGAGTGACCCCTGAATCGACAACCTTCCATTGGTCGGCTGCCAATATAGCATTAATATCGCATTTAGATATAGATCCTGTTTTGTTATCTACTATTGTAGACATGAGGTCACCATTGAAGTTTGTATGTCCAAGGCCAAGAGCATGACCTATTTCATGCTGTGTCAATTGCTTTATTTTATTTGAGTCGAATGTATCGCCAAAGGCGCTCCTCGCTATGGTGATCAGTACACTACTTATGAAGCCATTTTCATCAAGGTTATTTGTAGATTGTGCTGCTGTTACAGCATTTGTAACCGTATGACCCGCTGCTGTCACTCCATGGTCAATCTTATGCGCTTCTGGATTGAAGTTTACTTCTATGTCTGCGTTAATGTTTCCTGAAACTTCTGTAATTTCTATACTTTTGACTTTTGCATTCCATTCATTTATTGCATTTCGAACAGCCTTTTGCGTTAGTGCATCACCACCAATTATCTTATAAGTCAATGCTCCATCTGCAAGCTTATTACCCCAACTACAACAGATTTGTATAGAATGTTGCTGTTGTTTAATATTGTCTGATAATGGAGATGCTTTTGTCATTTGAAAAATACATGGTGTTTCTATAACAGCTAAAATTAATACTATCACTATTCCTTTTGATAACCCAAAGAATAATGTCTTTTGCAATGGGAAATGTCTCTTGAATGACTTAATACGCGTTCTTTAGAATATCTAAATTTCTTTCCTTTTAAAAAAACTATAATACTCAAATTCTTTATTTTTATTATACTATATGTTGCTAGTAGTTGATAACTTTTTAAAACGTTGCTGATAAATTTTACGAATATGAAATAGAGTTGCTGATAATTTCTGTATGAATATAAGTCAATACTTGACATGATTAACGTACACTCAAATACTTCTGTAATTTTGAGTGATAATTTGTTATGCTGAAAAGTTAGGAAATTTTGAGATTATAATTGCCTTTACTGTTTATCGATAATTACTTTAGAAGGATTTTTACCAATCGTAGCCCATAGTAGAAGGGAGTCAGAAGGTCATCATAGTAGCAGCAGATCAGTGTTTAATCCTTTAATTTTTCCATTTGGAAGAGCTCATTATTTTGTTTATTTGTTTTATCAGATCTTCATTCCCTATTGGTTTTCTAATAAAGCAATTTTTTATTGGACTATAACACGATACTGTCTATCGCATCCATTTATTTATAACAGTAAATATCAATTAATAGAGATTTGTTATATATACTTGAAAATATTTTACCTTCGGAGCTTAAAAATTGCGTTAGAGTCGGTAAGCAAAATGCTTGGAGTGGGATTTGAACTGACGATTTCTAATTGCGATCCTTAAGCTTAAATTTTTTTTGAATCAATGACCATATCATTATTAAGTTGAATAAATCTAAGGGCCAATGTTACATACTTACTGACCAGCATATAAGAACAACAACAAACAAATGATTATAAAAAAAGAAAACTACTGTTTATTATTTCTTTTTGACATTTTCAATAGACATTATTTCATCGAATTGGTTATACATCTGCAAAAGGCGTACACCTTTTTCTGTTGTTCTAAAGAACTGCCTTCCTTCTTCATACTCTAGCAAACCATTTTCTAACAAAACCGTCAAGTATTCCTTTAGCTGCGCATAAGACAGGAATGCTTTGTACATTATTTTTGTCTTGGTAGCTCCACCACCATTGGCAGATTCTAGAATCAATCCAACGATATCACTTCTGCTTCTGTATTTCATAACAATCAATATAACAAATGGATACTAACTATTTATGGGAATCCGTACTATTGATCTTAATATTTGATCATACTATCTGATCGAACAAGTGATCATTCTATTAGAACAGTTACAAATTAAGTATTGAGCTTATCATATGCCACAGTATTGGTACACTATAACGTCTAATTTCGAAAACTATACCAGTTAACAAAAGTTCGCTAACAACTATCGACGTATTTCAACTCAAAATATTAGCAAAGTGTTAGTGAATTAATGTTAATTGGTATATTTAGTGTATGGTAAGACCAACTATGATAGTATGTCAAGTATTACAAAGGTACCTGATACCTGCTATATACTTACTAAGGTCTTCTTTCTGTATCTACAAATCCAATGTCAGAAAGCATTTCAGATATTTCAGTAAACGAATAAGATCTTCCTTCATATGTCACTAAGATCATGTTAAGCTATTTAGAGCTGAAGGAATGGATTTGTCTTTTTATCATTTTACCAATTACCCATAAATCATAACAGTGTTTTTATCAGGCAAACTATCGTAAACCTTCCCTTATAGATCAGAAATGTTTTTCAATCCAGGTATACAATTTTAGCGTTGTAATGAACTCAATTAAATGTATAATACTCTAAAAATCGGAATCATCCAACTCATCAATGAATACTATTGAATTGATGAAAGAGGTCAAAAAAATAAAATGGTAGCACAAAATTGACTTCGAACCGGAGTTATTAGTCTAGGCATAGATATAATACCAGAAAAGTTGAAGTGGATTCAGATGACTCGAACCAAGACTACAATCATTTGTATGTTGCAATTCTCCGAGTCAATTATGAGGATATGAGCGTATCTTTCCGTAAGTAAAGCGCGGGGAGTGGGATTTGAACCCACGAGTTCTTTCGAACATGGGATTAGCAATCCCACGCCCTACCAGGCTAGGCGACCCCCGCCCTAAAGCAAAAGACTCTAATAGCCATTATATTAATGGTAGGCAGATTAATAGGAAACTAAATGTTTGGATTTATATGCACAGATATGAGCAACTAGATGATATTAGAAAGTTTATAATCTTTT
Organism: uncultured Nitrososphaeraceae archaeon; assembly: GCA_963825865.1. GTDB lineage: Archaea > Thermoproteota > Nitrososphaeria > Nitrososphaerales > Nitrososphaeraceae > CAWGVG01. Next base: position 59,395 of record CAWGVG010000021.1, read on the forward strand.
AGTTAAAAAGATTATAAAATAGGCAGGCTTCGTTATACTGTCTTTGAACCTCAAAGAGTCAAATGAGATATTCCGCAAGGCCATAATTAAGACTTACTTTGAGCCTAAATTACTAAAAATGGATTATCATAAATCTCTTGTTAAACATCCGTTCATTCAGGAAGACGGTTTAACAGTAGAAGATGTTTTACATCTATATTTTGACATCATTACTGGAAATGATTATCCTGATGGCGACGAATGGTTCACTATTGAATATCTAATCCCTTTTAATATAAAATTACCTGACCATTTGAAAGGGCCTGACTATTTTACAACAATTTCAATTTTAGAAGACAAACATTTCTGGAGACATAGGGAGTTAATTCGTTTCAAGTATGGTAAATCGAAGAAACTATTAGAGTCCTTAGAATTTATAGACAAAAAATATCGTGAACTCAGTAAAGCTTTACATGATTCATCAGTTACTAATCAATCATAGTAACAATAATAATCACTTCTTCCACTCATTGCTCTTAAAAAAATACTCTAAACCATCATCATCCTTTGCAAGATATGGAAGCCATTTAAAACTAACTTCATCATAAGAATAGGTAATTTCTTTTGTATTAGTAGGAAGCGTTCCCAGTTGTATAGGCACGATATCCACTAAATATTCAATTTTTTCAATACCCATTTCAAACTGTCTATCGCTCTTATTCATAAGTGAAAATATTAAATGCGATTTTATTCCTGTCATGACTCCACAAAAACACAAGGATGCTTTGATTCCTTTTTTACCTCTTCTTCGTTTCATTTCTTTAATAATGCCCTTAATTTTGAACCATCTATCCATTGTAAAAAATTCAAAAAAAGATTCACCGAAGGGAATCGGAAATTCTATTTCAACCATGCTGACATATCTACTATCGTCTATTGAAAGTTGCTCTTCCACTACTTCAAAAGGTCCTCTTAATGTATCATAAATAACTTCGATCTCAAAAAGCGCTATGCCATAATAACGAAATTTGGCTATTCTTCCTATACTCAACTATTAAGTTAAATAAGTATAAAAATTAAAACTTTTGATGAATGATGCCTATAGACGGGAGGATTTTATATTAGATATCTAGACTAACAATACGGTTTATTATGAAGTATGTAATATACTTACAACACGATCATTAGTATTTTCGGTGAATAAGTTAGAAGTTGGTGATCCAATATTTTATATAAGTTGTAAGAGCCTATAAAAGGAAATATATCCTAACTTGTGTCTTCTTCAATTCCAATGGCACGTACTGGTGAGCCTGATGCGCCTATCAGTTTTAATGGCGTAACTATAAGTGTCAATCGTTGATTGTTTAATTTCTCTAAATTGCAAAGATTTTCTATTATTAGAGTGTCATTGGATAGGAAAATTTTATGAGCAGTAAAGTTATTATCCACTCCTATGTCAATACTTGGGCCATCTATTGCAATGGCATTTACTTTCTTTTCGGCCAGAAATTTTGCAGCATCTGCAGACAGCCCGGGGTTATCTGATACCTAATTGTTGTACTTACACAGATGGGTAACAATTTTGATTACCTACATAGGTTACACTTTCTTGCTTCCTTTTTGTATATGTCTTAGATTTAATTAACCTTTGTACAAACCTTTCAGAAGGAGTAAGATCATTTATTCCACCATGTTCCCTAGTTTCATTATATGCTTTGACAAACATATCATACCTTAGTTTTCCATCATCAATACTTGTTATTTCTTCAACTGTCAAGAACTCATTCTTTACAATCTTGTTATATGCTTCTATCTTTCCTTGTAACTGTGGATATGAATTTGGAATTGGTTTATCCTTTATGTTATTCTTATATAGAAAGTGTTTGAATAGTTTAGATGTAAACTGCTTACCGTTGTCATGCATAACTTTCCTGGGCTTTCCGTTATCCATAATCCACTCCTCTAGTACATTCAAAACATCAATGCTCCTCTTTCTTTCAGACCACTTGCTAGCAACTTTTCTTGAACAGTCATCTATACAGCTTATCATGTAATTTCTTGTGCTAGAACAGCGTACGTAAAATGGTCCAAGTATATCCATTTGAAGCATGTCATTTGGATGTTTCATTGCAAATCGCTTATACTTTCTATTATTCTTTACCTTACAGTTTAGAACGTTGAGAGTATGTTTTTTCAATGTCTTGTATATGGTTCTACTGCTCAATGATACTCCAAGTCTTTTTAATCTGAACCTGATTCTACTACATACCAAAGGTCTTTAATCTTAAATCAAGTATTGTTTCTTCTATTTCTTTAGATACTTTGGTTTTGATGCTATGAGGCCTTCTAGATAGGTCTTTCAACCCGTCTATTCCGTGCTCTATGTATCTATTTTTCCACCTGTAATATGTCTTCCTAGATATTTCGTATTTATTGCAAATATCGCTAATACTATTACCAGTCCATTCATGTTCATGAATGAGATTGAATTTTGTTCTAATTTCTATAGAGATTTCCACTTCCTAGCAGAAGTGTTACCTATGTCTGTAAGTCTATATTGTTACCTATGTTTGTAAGTACAACACATAATTATTATCTTTTTCATAATGCTTTTCCCACCCTGTAGAAAATATTATAGTATCTTTTTCATATATGTTACAACCAGTTTCAATAATATCATCGCGAGTAATCATCTGATTAGCTTCCTGTTCCATTTTCAGCAACAATGTATTCTTACAAACAAATCTATTAATCGCAACCTGGTTGATATTGTCAGCACCACTGATGAAATGAGAGGGCGCGTCTATATGAGTTCCCGTATGAGTACTCAAAAACATTACTTCAGAATCATAGCCATGAATATCAAATTTTGACCATCTTATAAAAGAAGGTTTGGGGATCCTGGGAAGACCCTGATATTTGGTGAAATTTCCAGTGTAAGGTCTACTATTTCATAACTATTATTTAATAAATATTTTGCTCTGTATATACGCTATGAAATAATATTAATAATCAGTTACAGATGATTAATAAATAGATAAAACAGCATAATTATCTTCAGTTTTTAGTGACCATTCTAAAAGTCAATAAGGTTAAATACAACAGATTTAATTCATTATTGATATCATGTTTTTATGTTACTAGTGAAAATTAGCCTTTCTTCCTTATTTGATCTAACCTACATGGTCCAGTTCCTAACTACAAATAGATAATAATAATCCTTTTACAAAAATTGAGTTAAAAACAGTTTAATACTCACGGAGTAGATTTATCATTATAATGCCAACAGCATATGTCTTAATTAACTGTGATCTTGGTTCCGAGGAAGAGATTATAAGAGAGGTAAAAAAATTGCCTGAAATTATTGAGGTTAGCGGTGTATACGGTGTTTATGATATTGTTGTGAAGATTAAATCAGATACAATGGACAGACTAAGGGAAACTATTACTTGGCATGTAAGGAGAATTGATAAAGTAAGATCTACTCTAACTATGATTGTAATTGAGGGCCAAGGAGATAAAGGCAAGAAACAGCAATCATTTTAGAATATTTTAATAGATGTGATAGTTCGCACGGCTTCTTCGCTGTTAAAAAAGTGACGTGATGCCTTAGATATCATAATCCATTATATTCTGCATCTATCCAACTGACATATAAGTTGAACACTGCCTATAACGATATCCTGAGCTCAAATGGATTGAACACTCTAACATTTAACGATCCGTATGCAAAGCTTTGTTTTACTGCAATGCTAGCATCACAATGTAAAAAACTAATCTATATTGACCTTGATACTGTATTTACTGCGTATGTGAAGGCAGGGTTATTGCTGAAGAATATAATCAATTTTCATAAAACCATCGAGATTTACCTTCCGAGAGAAAACAGATTTGAATCAATTTTAACAGATATTATTAATTCAATGTCAGATTCTTCAATTGTTATTTTTGATTCTATCAACAGCTTTTACAACATGTATTATAAAAAAATTAACGCGGACTCAGGACATAAAATGAGTAACTTTAATCACCTTCTTTCAATTTTTCTTATGTTACTCGTAAAACATGGCATATCTCTAAATATTCCGATTCTCGCGACTAGCATGATTCGTTACAAAAAAGATAAAGAATGGGTTCAGTCTCCTACTAGCAAACGACTTTTACAAAAAAAGAGTATCGTAAAACTAAATGTAAGTATGGTGAATGAAGAGGACCTTTCTGTAGAGATAATAACACATCCTGTTCTAACTCCTGAGATAATTATTTTTCGAAATCAAGGGATCAAATTTTGAAAGATATCAGCCTAAAACCCAACATCAAAGATATTCCAAGGACGGCGAAACCTGCTGCCTAACAATCCTTCTTGACTTTTTGGGGTATTTGTTTTTCCCGATTTATAAAGCAAGAAAGCGCCAGCCATTCCCATAAATAGAATCATAGTTGTCACGATCGTTTCTCCTATTGTTTGTACTGACCTTGACGGTATGATGAAGGATCTAGCACCTCGCCCTCCTTCTATGATCGCGTTAAACAGGCCAGATGCTAAAGCGAAAAAGACCACAAGATAAGCAATAGCAACCATAAGTGCAAGTTTGGGAGATTTAGTAAGCATAGATGGTTTACCTTAAAAAGACATCCATACATAAGTTTATCGACCAAAAATTCCATAAAACCTAGAACACTATACAAATAGAGTATGACAGATATGGCATGAAAACGAGAGAAATTTTGGTGTATTGTCCGTTACAAATACAGAATCAGTTCATATAATCAATTCAACGAATTGTAATCAAAAATAATGCAAAGTCACTTACAGATGAAATGTATAGTTTAAGATTCAGCTTTAGAGTAGCTTTAAATAAATATAAATAATTCTGGAAAAAGATTCAGAAAAATGAGAATTATTTCAAAAAATGAACCTTCAGCTAATATTCCCAAACATTCACTCACTAGAAAGACAAGGCTCAGATTTACAAAGCAAGGTAGAAGAATTAGAAGACGAATAGTTCATCAAGAGAACAAGATAAGATAAAAGACAATGCCATAGCACATTTATCTATTCAAAAATTATGATTTTTATCTGTAAGGCTACAGGAACTTGAAAGGAAACAACGAACAGCGATAACAACGTCATAGCCGATATCAATGCTAGGCTGACAAGAACGTGATTCAAATTTGACTTAATTATAAACCACAAATTTAAGACCGTTCTAATGAGAAAATCCTTAAAGAAAGACACCAAGCATGCTGTCAGAATATACTTGGTTCAAAAAATCCTTTGTTTACAAATATGTGAACTAAGGAAGACAAAAGAAGGTATCTATTTTGTTATTATTTTCTTTGTGTGTCGATAGACAACATTTCATCGAATTGGTTATACATCTGCAAAAGGCGTACACCTTTTTCTGTTGTTCTTAAGAATTGTCTTTCTTCTTCATATTGTAATAGAGCGTTTTCTAATAGAACTGTTAGGTATTCTTTTCACTGAGCATAGGACAGAAAGGCCTTATACATTATTTTTGTCTTGGTAGCTCCACCGTTAGCGGCTTCTAGAATCAACCCAACTATATCAGTTCTGCTTCTATATTTCATAACAATGTTGTAATAAAAGATCAAGTATTTATGAGAAGCCGTACTATTGATCATAGTATTCGATCGATGAAGTGATCATTCTACTAGATCGAAAATGCATTTAGCATCAAATCATTTTCTGAAGTTACTAGATCATCACTCCATGTATGTTGTAATAAGATATTCCTTCAAATCCACTTCGTATTCATATGCACATACGTGTCAATCCATTTATGCAAGTGAGAAATGTACTTTACATGGACACAAAATGCTCTGCTTGCTCACAAAAAGTTTCAACAGGCAAATACTGTTTTCATCATAGCCAAGCATTTGATAGTCTCAAAGAACATCATAAGGCATGGATTGAAGCGTATGGAATTATTTCTTGGAATAATTTTTTGAATAAATTGATAAAGATGAATGGAACAGGAAGTTGGATAAAAGAAGTAATTGTTGTAGAATTAAAGGGTTAGAGCGATAGAATAAACTATCGAACTAGTTTTATCTATCTATCTATCTTACATTTCTCCGCCCATTCCGCCCATTCCGCCAGGTGGCATACCACCAGGTGGTCCACCAGCTGATTTACCTGATGCAATTACATCATCGATCCTGAGGATCATTGATGCAACCTCTGTAGCAGATTTAATAATCTGCTCTTTTACAGAGAGTGGCTCTAAAATATCTAATTTTGACATATCTGCAATTTTGGTATTTCTTACATCAACTCCAGTCCATTTTGAACCTTTGCTCTGTTTTGAACGTAGATCTGTCATAGTATCAATTGGATCCATGCCTGCATTTTCTGCTAGTGTAAGTGGAATTGATTCCAATGCCTCAGCGAATTTTTGTGCTCCAGTTGTTCCCGGCCAGATAATGTACTTGCCCATTCACTCAATTTACCAGCTACATGTACCTCAGGGGCTCCGCCGCCTGCCACGATTGCAGGCTTCTCAAGGACATCCTTTGTAACCATCAGTGCATCATGGATTGAGCGTTCGGCTTCATCAACAACTCTTTGTGATCCGCCTCTAATCAATATTGTTACTGATTTTGGATGTTTGCACCCTTCAACGAATACCCACTTGTCTGTCTCAACCTTGCGCTCTTCTACTAAATCAGCAGCGCCGAGATCTTTGCCCGTAAGATCGTCAAGGTTATTCACTACTCGTGCCTCTGTTGCTCTTGCCAGCTTGGTCATATCACTTTCCTTTACTCTACGTATTGTCAAAATGTTAGCCTTTGCCAGATAATGTTGTGCAATGTCATCTATGCCCTTTTGACAGACAACCACGTTAGCACCAGCAGTGATAATCTTATCAACCATGTCCTTTAGCATCTTATTCTCTTCGTCTAAGAACATCTTCATCTGATCTGGAGAACTGATGTTTATCTTGGCATCAAACTCCGTCTTTTCAATCTCAAGAGCAGAATTGATCAGTGCAATTTTTGCTTTCTCCACTCTTTTAGGCATTCCGCCATGAACAACTTCCTTATCAAGAACGATACCCTTGATCAATTTAGTATCACGCAGCAAGCCGCCTGCTTTCTTCTCTACTTTAATATCATCAATATCTACCTTATAATGAGAATCAGTTTTTTCTGAAACTTGTAGTATTGAATTAACCACAACTTGTGCTATCTCGGTGGCTTCCTTTGAGATTAGCTTTGTTTGCATTGAGGTCTTTGCAATCTTAGTCAATAGTTCTTTATCACTGCCGTTAACCTTCATGGCAATGTGGTTGTAAACTTCAATGGCCTTGATGGCACTCTTTCTATAACCATCAACTATGATTGTTGGATGAACGTCTTTTGCGATTAATTCCTCTGCTTTTTCAATCAGTGCGCCTGCTAATACTACCACAGAGGTTGTACCATCGCCTACTTCATTGTCTGTCGCTTTGCTAATTTCGACCATCATCTTGGCTGCTGGATGCTGAACGTCAATTTCTTTCAAAATTGTTGCCCCGTCATTTGTGATTGTAACATCACCAAGAGTGTCTACTAACATCTTGTCCATGCCTCTAGGACCAAGGGAGCTTCTTACTATTTCTGAGATCAATTTTGCAGCAGTAATATTATTCTTCTGGGCATCTCGGCCTTTTGTCTGACTAGCACCTTCTTTTAATATTAGTACTGGCATTCCGCCAGCTGAACCTTGTTGAATTGACACTTACCATTCACCTAAAATCTATAAAATAAATTGCACAGTTTGGTATATTTTAAACTTACTGTAGAGATATGTGTAGATATCGTGCACTGGCCTACTCAGATCTTTTACATATAGACTTGTACGTTGTTTTCGATACTTATGCAACAGAGCTCGACAGTAATAGCTGCCTGCTGCCTGTGTTTAACATATGCCTCAGTTTTCTTCTGTCTGTATTTAGGTTCTGGAGCTTATTTTTATCATATAGATCTATCGTTAGGAAGTCTTACTAAACGGCAGTTACTTATCATACATAAAAATGGGTAGTTTAGTTGATATTTATATATATACTAGTCATTTTACAGGTCATTTTACAGTTCCAAATGTTTACGTAGTAATAACCGTAACATATGATCAGAGCCTATTTTTCAAAAACACATAAGATATTAACGCCAGTTTATACTATGTGTTAATAGTTCTACATTACATAGCCCTTATAAATAATCTCTAAATAGATCTTACATTATACATAGGTCATACCATTGCTAAAGCATATTAAGAGTGATTTGTATCTTTTTTTTTATGACAATGAATTGTCCATTGTGCGGCACAATGATGGTATGGTTAAATGGTTCTATAAGTCATGATCCTCCAGTAAAATACTATTTATGCAGGATATGTAATGTAAATGTGACAAAGCAACTAGATGGTTCGTATGAAGTTACCAAAGTAAAAGCTGAACAAAAGAAGTAACAGTATAATTAAAGTCAGTAAGAGCATACGAATTGCATATCCGTTTAATTTCAAAAGGATGAGAAACTTCTACTTCAATATTGGGGTCTCGACTCAATAACTCAGAAAGATTAATTTTTCCTGAACTAGGAAAAACCATACTTTTAATTTTAATTTAAATAAACAAATGAGAAACGACACTTGCCTGCTCATAGCTCCGCGACTCTACAGGCAAGTGTCTACTTTGTATCAGAAATTGGAAAGAAGATTAAGAAATCTATAAAAAAATTAATTCTTAAAAATAACATTTAAATTGAATCAAAGTAACTGGAAATCAGAAACAAGATCCATTTACTTATAGATTCTGTAGGTAACCTTGAAGAACCAATCATACTGGAAATTGGGCAGCAGAATAATGAGATCAAATAAAGCATTTTAATATTAAGTGTTTCTGAAACAGCAGTAGCATGCAAAAGACAAAAAGCAAGGTTTCATTAAGGGAACAAATTGAAGATAACAAAAAGATCATAGTATTGCCCGGAGTTTTTGATGCACTGAGTGCTAGAATAGCAGAACAAGTAGGATTTGATGCAATGTTTCAAACAGGATATGGTTCTGCTGCTGCGTTATTAGGAATGCCTGATTATGGACTTCTAAATGCGGGAGAAACTACAGATAATGCTCGCAGAATTGTACAGGCGGTAAATGTTCCGGTGCTCGTTGATGCTGATACTGGGTATGGCAACCCATTGAATGTATGGCGGCTTGTCCGCGATCTGCAAAGTCTTGGTGCAGCAGGTATTTTTCTCGAGGATCAGATATGGCCGAAAAGATGCGGCCATATGACAGGAAAGGATGTTATTTCAACAGATAATTATATTCCGAAACTAAAAGCAGCTTTAGAAGCACGTAAAAGTAAGGACTTTATCATTGTTGCTAGAACAGATGCACGGGCTCCGCTTGGACTAGAAGAAGCCATCGAACGTGGCAAAGCATATCGTAAGGCAGGTGCAGACGTAATCTTTATAGAGGCACCTAGATCAATCGAAGAATTAAAAAAAATTGCCAATCACATTGATGCACCATTAGTGGCAAATATGATCGAGGAAGGAGTAACACCCATTTTGCCTGCAAAAGAACTGTTAAAGATGGGCTACAGAATTGCAGTATTTCCATTATCTGGGCTTTATGCTGCAACTTTTGCAATAAAAGAAGTATTTATGGAATTAAGGAAAACTGGCATAACAAAAGGGAGGCGTAAAATGATGGTTACTTTCAAGGATTTTAACAAATTTGTAGACCTGCAGGGATATATGGCTCTAGAGAAAACATACACTTGAGCTGGTTTTAACAGTAGAAACTCTTCTCACACAATTGATAAGTGTGAAGAATAGTTTTCTCATATTTCTCCCAAATCAAGTAATTCGAGCAACTTATCCTATATCTTTGATCTTTTACTAGAAATTTCTCTTTTAAAAAAGATCATGACGCCACATTTGTGAAGATTGTCGATATTTTATGCAGTTATAGTATTATTGAAAACCCTCAATTTATACTTTAAATTTGTTTTATGTATAAAAGAATTTTTTTTCAAAATTCGATGTTAATGAAAAATAAAGGGAATTGTTTTATTAAAAACTGAAGAATCAGTGATAGCAAAATTATACATTGGATAATAGAACATATCGTCTAATTTAGATAGCAGTTTACATTATATCGACTGGTATAACCGAACTTTGATATCAGTATAATAAAAAAACACATCATCGTATTAACATACCTATTAATTACAATACTATATGATAGCGGTTTACCAAACATTTTAAACATTCAAACAATTCAACACAATATATATATATATATATATATATATTAAAATGATAAAGTGGATAAGTATTTAATGGATGAATAGTATCACAATTAACCTGAAGACATCGATGCAAGCAAAGCAGCAGATTGATATGCTCGATAAAAAACTTTTGAATGAGATCCAATGGACTTTTCCGCTTATTGATAGGCCTTATCTTGAAATTTCAAAGCATCATAATATTTCCGAAGATGAAATCATGCAAAGGATCACATATATGAAGGAGTTGGGTTTAATTAGGCAGATTAACGCTATCTTTGATACAAGACGTCTGGGTTACAAAAGTGCCCTTATTGCATTTGCAATCAAGAGTGATAAACTTGAATATGTCGCTAGTGAGGTAAATAAACACCCAGGCGTTAGTCATAATTACGAAAGAAACCATGAATTCAATATGTGGTTTACACTTGCTGTTCCTCCATATTCTGATATGAAAATAGATTTAGATAGAATGGCTTCGCTTGAGGGTATTATAAAATACAGGATATTACCAACTCTGAAACTTTACAAGATTGGCGTTAGACTTGACATGGTTAATGAAGATCCACAAAAGCCAAAACCAACAGACGAAGTTAAGAAGTTAAGCCCGAAGAAATTCGATCTCACAGAACGTGACAAGGATTTTGTTCGTGAATTGCAAAAAGATCTGAAAGTAATTCCAGAACCATTCAAGGAGCTGGCCGGAAATCTTGGCATTACAACAGCTGAACTCTTTACAAAAGCCAAAGAATATGAACAGATTGGAGTTATGAGAAGGTTTGCAGCAATATTACGTCATCGTAATGCAGGCTTCTCTGCAAATGGCATGATAGTTTGGAAGGTGCCTGAAGAAAAAATTGATAAAATTGGCCATACGCTTGCATCTTTCCCACAGATAAGCCATTGTTATCAAAGACCCGTCTATCCTGACTGGCAATTCAACTTATTTAGCATGATTCATGCGCGTACATTAGAAGCAGCAGAAAAAATTGCGGCCGAGATGTCGGAAACAGTTGGAATTAAAGACTATAGAATTCTATTCAGTTCGCGAGAATTTAAGAAAGAGCGAGTGAAATACTTTGAAGAGGAGAACTAGTATTCAACTTTATCTCCACCATCTTCCTGCAAGCTGTAATTTTTCAGCATACACACATGTGGCAATAACACATGAAGAGCCAACAGGACATTATTTTTAGTTTCAAATATGTTTTAGCATATTCCTGTATTTTGCTAAATAATCTGGTCGATTTTTTGTAATTAATCTAAGTGTAACAGGTTATCACATAATACTTATATTGTAATTCAGGCGATTAATGTATAATGGCATTTTTAGAAGTTAAGGACTTACATGCTAACATCGAAGGAAAAGAGATCCTGACAGGTCTTAGTTTAAACATTAACAAAGGTGAAGTTCATGCAATCATGGGTCCAAATGGTTCAGGCAAGAGCACTTTTGCAAATGTACTATTAGGTCATCCAAAATATACAATTACTGCCGGTGATATACTTGTTAAAGGGCAAAGTATTCTAGACCTATCGACTGATGAAAGATCAAAGAAAGGATTATTCCTTGGTTTTCAATATCCAACCGAAATTTCAGGCGTAGGTTATAGCCATTTTTTAAGAAATGCATACAACACTTTGAGTAAATCATTGGGTGAAGAGCAACAGAACAGAGAAGTTTTCTTGACTGTCAGAGAATTTCATGAATACGTAAAGAGGAACCTAGGCTATGTCGGGCTTGATCCATCTTTTCTTGGAAGATATCTTAACGAAGGATTTTCTGGTGGAGAGAAAAAAAGATCGGAGGTAATGCAGATGCTGGTTCTAAAACCAAATATTGCAGTTCTTGATGAACCGGATTCTGGCTTAGATATTGATTCAGTAAAGGCTGTTGCAGAGGCAATTAACACATTAATTAGAACAGGAGCAGGTCTCGTTGTAATTACTCATTATGCCCGAATTCTAAGATATCTTACAAAGCTCGATCAAGTTCACGTTATGACTAAGGGAAAGATTATCAAATCAGGTGGAAAGGAATTATCCGAAAAGCTTGAATTGAAAGGCTATGAATGGCTCGGATTAGAAGACAAATAACAGGATAATAACAAATTATTTTTATTTTATCTGTTTATAACATTTAACTATTCTTTGTTTTAGTTGTTTGAGTAAAATACCTTTATATCAAAAAACCTGCCTTGCTTTTACACACTTTAATTTATGGCAAAATCTTACACCTATTTTTAAATATGGTTTCATATTCTTCGTTCATTAAATGATCTCTAGCGAGGCGACAGGAAAGGTAAGAACATCATCATATCTAAATTTTTCATTCTTTAAAGTTGATCCAAAATGGCGATGGCTAAACGAACTTGGAAAAGATGAGGCTATAAAAGAATTTTCAAGTTTAATAGAAGTTGCGAGTACAAAGATGAAAGTTCGAACTTATTCTACTATAGGGCTCCGATACGATACCGAATTTATGTTATGGACGATTTCGGATTCTGTTGAAAAGATGCAGATATTGATATCAAAAATTTATTCTACGATTTTAGGAAAGTATGTCGAACCTTCATATATATACCTATCAACTTCCCGCCCATCGGTGTATTCAAATAAAGTTGTTCCAGGATTTGTGACAGATGAACAACCTATGAAATATGTTATTGTTTATCCTTTCGTAAAATCAAGAGAATGGTATTTGCTTCCGTTTGAAGAACGAAAGAAAATGATGGAAGAACATATAGACTGTTGGGAGAAAATTTCCACAAATTAGACTAAATACCTCTTATTCATTTGGTCTTGATGATCAGGACTTCATGCTTGCATTTGAAACAAATGATTTAATTGATTTTCAGGATTTGATAGTTCAATTACGTGAAACTCGAGTTAGTAAGTATGTGGTGAGAGATACTCCAATGATGGTTTGTATTTATAAGGGTATTGAAGACATTATCAGGAGTCTTGCATAATGGCTGCACTTAAGGAATGGGCAATAGTTTGTAAAGCACTAGAAGAAGGAAGACAGGTATTGCTTCTACGGAAGGGTGGAATTATGGAGTACAGACAAGGTTTTGAGGCAAAGCATGAAAAATTTTTGTTATTTCCAACTTTTGAACACCAATCAAAGGAATCCATACAACCAGATTATGTTAATAATTTAGATGTCCTGCTTCAAAATGTCCCAATAAACGACAAGAATAAAATAACTTCTTTTGCGGAAGTCGCAGCGGTTAAGGAAGTTAATGATAGATCAATATTACAAAAATTGAATAAATATCATATATGGAACGATCGTTATGTAAATGTCAGAATGGACTATAATCCTAAAAGACCCATGAGCATAGTATTGCTACGGGTTTACAAAATGAATAATCCTATAGAAGTCGATACTAAACCAGAATGGGCAGGGTGTAAATCATGGATTCCGATTGATTTCCAGCAGGGAAGTGATAATTATCATCAACCTGCTTTAGAGGATTCAAAGTTCTATGAAGTTGTAGCAGAGATTAAAGGGGTATTAAACTAAATATGAAGTATCGAAAATTAGGGAAAAGTGGGATTAAGGTAAGCGAAATAGGATTTGGAGCGTGGATTATTGGTCTAGATTGGTGGGGGAAGAAGATCGATGATGATGAAGCAATCAAAATGTTGAAACGTGCCTACGATCTAGGTATCAATTTTTACGAAACTGCAGACATGTATGGTAAGGGTAAAAGCGAAAAGGTGATCGCACAGGCATTCAAAGATATGCGCAATGAAGTAGTTTATTCCACAAAATGGGGTTATGATATGTATAATGCTGAACAGATCGGACACAATGAGATACCCCAAAAACATAATTCTGATTTTTTGGAATATGCATTGCAGCAGAGTATGAAACGTTTACAAACTGATTATATCGATGTTTACAGTCTTCATAATCCAAAAATGGATGCTATAAAAAATGATAGTTTGTTTCTCTCACTTGATACTTTAGCAAAAAGTGGAAAGATCAAGAGTCATGGTGTTGCATTGGGTCCGGCTATAGGCTGGAAGGATGAAGGAATTCTAGCCATAGAAAAACGCAATATCACCTGCCTTCAAACGGTTTACAATGTCTTAGAACAAGATCCTGGTAGAGCCTTTTTAGAAGCGGCAAGCAAGAATGATGTAGCGGTTATGGTTAGAGTTCCCGATGCTTCTGGAGTATTAACCGGCAAGGTTGATGAAAAAACAATATTTGATAAGAATGATCACAGAGGAAATAGAAAGAAAGAATGGATTCATGAAGCAATGCAAAAAATAGAAAAAATGAAACCAATTGCAAATGCAAAAGGATGGAATATATTCCAGCTGGCAATCAAATTCATACTATCTCAAAAAGAAGTATCAGTAGTTTTACCAACTGTTATAGATGTTGAAGAAATTGAAATGTTTGCAGAAATGTCAGATGGTACCTATCTAAGTGAAAAAGAAATGTCGCAGATAATTGATCTCTATAACAACAACTTCTATGTTCAACCTATTGCTCCTTACAAATGAGGAATGCTACAAGGAACAAGATATTGTTTTAAAATGTTATGATAAACTTTATGCCAATGAAAATACTCCCTTTGAACATATTGAAAGTATCCTCGATGGTAATTGAAGAATATGCTAGTAGGTTCCGTCATGAATGAAGGAGCAATATTAAAATGTTATGTCTAATATTTTTACTGATCTAGCTTTGCTACCCACCTACCATTTCTTGGATAGTTTTTACAATTAATTAAACTAACCACCGTCGGGCTGAATGCAGTGATAAAGTCTGATTAAAAACTAACACATATTTAGACTTTTTAGGCACACAACAGTGAAAACACTCCAAAGCAATATTCGCAGAGATAGGTCATCAGCAAGTAATTTTATGATAGTTATAATTCTTAAAATACAGTATAATGACAAGTTCAGGAAGCAATAAGAAAGAGTCAAATATCGAGTTAATGGAACAACTTACCTTTACCGCAGATTGGATTTTATAAGTATCGTAAAAAAAATAGGTTAAGCCACTGAAACTATTGGAACTTTTGAACAGGATAGATACTTGTAAAAAAGAGGCATCGTACAAATCATACCACCAACATAATAAACAATGGATAAGTCAACAGATCAAAACGATAATTAAAAATAGATACAGTTAATGAATTTCATCCTACGAGGACTTTTCCTGTCATATAAGGATGAATTTTACAGTAAAATGGATGTTCTCCTTGTCCGATTTTGATTGCTGGGATACTGTATTTTTGACCTGGATTCAAAATATCTGAATCGAATAGTTTACCGGTGTTGGGATCTTGTATACCACTACCACTGGTAGCAGTATGAGGCACGATATCACTATTAGTCCATGTAACCAGTGCATCAGTACTTACCTTTGCTGCGTTAGGATCATAGCTCGGATTACCTTGTGTTGATGCTCCCTTTAAAATGGTAATGGCAACTTTATTATGGAATTTAGACTCATCTATTACTACTATAGGTTTATTTTCTTTCGTTCCAGTTGCAGGTGGAAGATCATTTCGATACATTGATTCAACTACTCCTTGATGTGGCATAACCAAAGCAAACAAGTAATACGCCACAATACCAGTAACTGCACCTAGCGCAAGAATTACTGTGAATGCAACTTTTCCAACTGAACCCATATTTGTATATCTTACTTCGATGCTCAACCCCTATTAATCCTTTTTAGTGGAAGAGCATAACATTTTATACATCAATTCAAAAAGTAGTTCTCGTTTCTAAGATGGTAAAGGAAACCTTTGTGCTACACTGGCTGTTAATGCTGTAAAAATATCCGTCTAATTATTGTTTAATAACAACATATTCCTTGGTAAATGCTGCAGATTTCAACCGACTCACATAATATGAGGGTTTTGTTATTGTTCTTGATTTTGTTGAGGAGCAATAATAGTAGCACTACTATGAATATTTTTTATATGATTTTTTAGTTCTCCCATACTTCCACCGACATCCTTGTTGCAAGATGGGCATCTCCATTTTACTCCTACAATTCCCATCTACATATCTTTGACGATGTAATATATACGGGTTACTTTTTTTGACATTGTTAATTTATCGGTGATTTAATAATTATTTCTCTATGTGTGTGTCATGATGATTTTTAAATGCGTTATCAGTGGATCATCACAACAACAATAACAAAAGATTGATATTTTTAAATCTTTTAAGAATTAAGATCATCTCTTTGAGGTCTGCAGAGATCCCCATTTTTAGATCGAAAGATAAGAATAGTTATTCTCAAAAATGAATTTAGCATGCTTATTTATGCGATATTTTAAATTAGGAAGTGCAGGGCAAGTTTATTCATGCAAATGAGTCCAAAAGCCTTCTATGATGAAGTCTTAAGATTGATGAAAGAACATCACGAATGGTTCAATAAATCAATTCCACTTATTGCTAGTGAAAACATACCAAGCCCAGCAGTAAGAGAAGCAATAATGTCAGACTTCGGCAATAGATATGCCGAAGGATGGCCTGGCGAGAGAGTTTACGCGGGCTGTATTTACATAGATCAGGTAGAGATAATTTGCAACGATTTAGCAAAGAGGGTTTTTAGAGCAGAATTTGCTGATTGTAGAGCGACATCTGGCGTAGTTGCAAATCTTGCAATTTATGCCGCATTCTCAAATCCAGGAGATCATATGATGGCTGCTTCTATTCCTAACGGAGGACATATTTCACATGGGAAGAAGGAACACTTTGGTACCGCAGGTCTTGTCCATGGACTAAACATTGAACATTATCCCTTTTCAAAGGAAGAGATGACAATTGATGTTGATGCTACAAAAAAGAAGATTGAAAAAATGACTTATGATGGCAAAGCACCAAAGATAGGAATGTTTGGAGGAAGTCTGTTTCTCTTTCCACATCCTGTAAAAGAACTGTCAAATTTTATGCATGACCACGGCATGTATATTAATTATGACGGAGCCCACGTTGCGGGGCTGATTGCTGGTGGAGAATTTCAAGACCCATTAAAGGAAGGAGCAGATTCCATTACCATGAGCTCACACAAAACTCTCTGGGGACCACAAGGGGGGATTATTGTATCACTAGAAAAACATGCAGACCCAATCAAGAAGGCAATCTTTCCTGGTAACACCAGCAGCCATCATCTGCACCATGTTGCTGGAAAAGCTATTGCATTAGCAGAATCATTAGAGTTTGGAAAAGATTATGCAAAGCAAATAATCAAAAATGCTAAGGCACTTGCAGAAGCTCTTGTTGGCCATGGTTTTATGGTGTTAGGTGAAAAACGAGGATACACTGCATCACATCAAATTGCAGTCGATGTTTCAAAGTTTGGTGATGGTGGTAGTATTGAAAAGAATCTAGAAAAGGCTAACATAATTTTGAACAGACAATTACTGCCAGGAGACATTAAGGCAGGACGGCACTACATGCATCCAAGTGGAATAAGAATTGGTGTTCCTGAAACAACCAGACTTGGAATGAAAGAAAGTGAGATGAAAGAGATTGCCAGTTTTATAAAACAGGTAGTTGTTGATATGCATGACCCCAATATAGTGGCGAAAAATGTTGCTGACTTCAGGAAGCAATTCCAAAAAGTGCAGTATGCATT
The DNA here is from genome assembly GCA_963825865.1 of uncultured Nitrososphaeraceae archaeon. GTDB lineage: Archaea > Thermoproteota > Nitrososphaeria > Nitrososphaerales > Nitrososphaeraceae > CAWGVG01. Next base: position 77,299 of record CAWGVG010000021.1, read on the forward strand.
CGATAACACGTTAGGTGCATATGAGTACATAAATCTCGTTGTTGGCACCATAAGAAAGTAGTAAGTCGTATGCGGATATATACAATTATCAGAACATAATCAGTTTTAGAAAATCTTCTTAAATGTGGAAAGGATTAGTCGTCAATGCATTGTTTAGTTATTATTATCATTCTTTCAATTTTTACTATTAGTATTCTTTGTATACATTAAAGAAAATTAAAGTTGTCTCTGATTAACTATAGTTCAGATGGATATGCATATATATATATATATATAATAGATTTATTACAAATGTTCAGTAGGCCAATCTTTTTACGTATCAGTCTTGATTGTTAAACCTACCTTTTAGTAATCTATCGCTAGTTAACCCATAAATTCCGTCAGAGTTAACTGTTCTTTCTTTTGTTCCTTAAAGATTAATTTTAGTTCCATTGTCAAAGATTCAACTCTGCTACGTAAATAATCATTGATTTTGAATTGATTACACAGACTTGTTGCAATATTAACATATTTTTCAACTGAACCTTTAGTAACTGTTTGCAAAAGTTCATTTCCACATTCAATACACTTGCCCATAAGTGGTATTCGACGATATTTTTCTCCACACCTACTGCATCGAAAGGCTTGAGAAGAATATGATCGCATGTTACCCATAATGTCGGGTAAAATGTGTGTCGTAAGTACCATTGATACCACTTCATCAGGATTGACGGCATTGATTAGTTTTGCAGTAGTTATCTGCATTTCCAATTTTTCATCCATAGTATTGAGTCTAGAATATGCACTTCGCTGACTATTGGTTGTTAGCAGACCTGTAAAATGAGTAAAGCCATAGTTGAAAAATTGGTTTTCATTTCCAATCCTATTTTTAATAATTTCTATCTTGCTGGCAAAGTCTCCAGCTTTGGACTGGTTCCATGTTGCTTCGTAAAATTCAAGTGGATAAACTGAAGTGACGTCAATATTATGGGCTTGTCTTTGCACTTCATCGGGCAATACAACTGGTTGAATCAATAGTGGTGCATCCATGAGTCCGCCGATTTTATTGGGCAAAAAGTCATATGAAAAGTTTAGCAATGCATCCATCAAAAGCATTATCGAGTCTGCATCGCCATCACAATCCCTACGTTTTGCAGCGTGCCAGATAGGAGACGCCAGACAGACCTGGGAATCTGTAAAGCCTATAATTCTTCCTATAATACCCACAGAAGTGTGTGGTGCGAGCCCAACTATCAGATGTCCTATAAGATCTTCTACGGAGGATGTATTATAGAAAGGTTCAAGTCCATATATTTTTACAAGTTCTTCATCGATAAATTTGGCTACATTGAGTAAATGTTTAGCGGCATCTAAAGGTATCATTACATCTTGCATCAACAGTTCGACTAACTGATCAGGCGACGTCAGTTCCCTGCCAATATAATCCCTTCTATAACCCAATTCTTTTAATTTTCGATATCGACCATGGTCCACTTTGGTTTGAAGTGGGTCAGCGGCTCGTTGGTTGCGTCAAATCTAATAGTCCCATCCTTGAAAGTATACAGCCCATATTTTTGTCTTAATATTCCTTTTTCTAGTGGCTCGCCTGCCTTGTCCTTGCTCATAAGAGCCTTAACACCTTTGAGTGGTTCAGTCGCCATGATTCCAAGTTTTCGTTGTGCTTCTTCAAGTACTGTTTTTAGTGGATAGCTGATAGGGGAGTAAGTCTTACCCTCCTTACCACACCTATAGCACTGGTTATTGACGGCATCATCTGCAATTTCCTCTCTACAAACTATACATAAATTGCGTAAAGAAGTAAGAGCACCACAATTACGGCAGTGGGATCCAATTGAAGGAAGTTTACAATTATTACAAAATCTATTTGCGATTTCAGCATAAAATGATTCGTCCTTTGCTGCCTTCAAAATATCACGTGTTGCACCTCCTTTGATACCAATAGGAAACAATACATGAACAGGTGGTTTCATTTTACGTTCAGCAGCCTTTTCAGGACGCCCAACTCTGACTGCAATTGATGAAGCAAATTTTGGCTTGACTTCAACTCCTGATATCTTTGAAATAAATTCGAATGCATCTTTTGCCTTAATACCACTTTTGACAGATGCTGTTGATAATCCCGTGGTTGATGGATACGTTATTGTTGCTGGTTCAGAACAGATCAATAACTTGGTCAGCGAATACACCTGATCCATGCTGTTAATTTCAATAATATTTGCTATTTTTAATTGAATGGATAACACCTAGTCGTTCCAAGATATCTTTTAACTTTGGATTATCGTTAGGCGAATTGTAAAAAAGAATGAATGGGGTTATTATCGTTATTGATATCAACATTCTGTTGCTGGTGCTGTTTTCGTTGTTGACCCTGTAATACTTTTCCCTCAATAATAAAACTTCATTTATGCTGACAGAATCCCAATAGAATGAGTATTTTGGATGAAGAGGAATGTTAAACTTTCTGCTGATTTCAAATGCTTCTTCAACTGTTGGAAACATTGTGAAGGGTTCTTTTGATAATTGAATTAGCCTTTCGCTGATTATTTCTCTCACTTAGTAAGAGATAAACAAGGGATGACGATGTAGACAGTTTCGAATGTAATTGTAATGCCCAAATTTCTTCCACATAACTAGCAGGTGGTAGTTGAGCATTATTTTCAAGAAAATCGCCATAACTTATTAAAATATCGCCAAGGTAAATTATTTTTTCAATCTTAGGTCGGATCTTAGTAGCCTGTTCTATTGTTAACACGTACATAACATTGCCATCATCAAGCCTAACAAGCGGAGGCTCAATAGTATCTACAAGTGCAATAGTTGATGCTTTTCCAGGTACATCCATTTTAATTTGTGTACCCACAACAAAGGCATGATTTAGTAATATAGGCACAGCAGGATGAATTCCAATAGTTGCAAAACCGGTATTATAACATCGGCCATACCTTAACCGGAAGCCTCCGATTTTCTTCGACATCGAAAGCACTGGCCTGCCAGTAATCACTTCAGACATTCTGTGGTGTAGCGGCATCATCCTCATTACCTGTTTGAATTGCCCCCTTGAGATCCTTGAGCCAATTCCAGCCCTCCAGTTTTAATGTTTCAACAAGTTTGAGCAACTTTCTACTTCTACCGATCAGACCATCATTCATTACTCTCAGAGCACCACCACGAACCCTATTGGTAGAAATTCTCTTCATTCCTCTATGTCCCACAACTTCTACCGGATCAGTATCTATACCATCAAGCTCTACTGGCAAATTGACTATACATTTAACTACATCTTCATCTAACACTTTAAACTGAAAATTGCCAACTTCACGTTCGTAAATTCTGAGTTCTTCGACAAATCTTCCTGTCTCATCATCGTAGGAGTTTGCAATGTATTTACCTAATCCAGCAATTTTTCTTACATGGTCTGCTATTAGCATCGTAAATGCGGCCTCAGTTCCTCCCGCAGACCGGATAGGGCCAGCAAACGATATTGAAAGGTATTGGCTTCCGTCATGAGTTATTTTTTAGTTGTACATCAGCAATTCCTTGTAGAGGAGCAACTGTCACACCTTCTGTAACTATAGCTAGACTAACACGTACAGCATTATCCAATTTGGTTCGTAAGTCGCCATTGCCATATTCTCCCATGGCAATTTCTTCAGCAATTTTAAGTGCTGCCTTTTCCTTGGTGGTCCGCGAAAGTAGAGCACGCAATCGATCTGCGATATCAATATTATGCATTTTTGCAACTCTGTCTGCCAAGTCAAACGCAATTTTTGGTTCTACTCTGTCTACAACATCTAATCCTAGTTTCCGTGCTTTCGTACCGCAACTCAAAATTCTTTTGTACATTTTTCAAAATATTGTGTTGGTAATTTAAATAATACAATGGCATACGCATATTTTTTAAACGAGATTTCAGCCTCATCAATCATTGTCATGTCATGTTATTGTTGTCATCTTCTTATCGTCTTGATAATCGAAGAGAGTTTATCTTCCCAGTTCCCCTCTTGCTCAATCATTGTACCAATTACAATAATATCTGCGCCTGCTTTAGCTATTTCCTTTGCTGTTTCAGGATCACGAATTCCACCGCCAACTAATAAGTATTCCTTTATAATGTTTTCTTACAGCCGATACCATGTGTGGCGAGATACTTCTGCATAGCACCTGAGCCAGCCTCAAGGTATAAAAATCTCATACCTAAGATACTGTGCTGCCAAGAGAATACATGACTGCAATTCCCGATTTATTGAAAGGAATTCCACGTGCCCGGCCTACAAACCATGCAGTAGTACCTTCCCCGATAATTAGCGTAACCAGTTGGCAACGGTTCGATGTCATACTTTTTGACAGCAAGAGCTCCCAGATGCCTGAGCTTCAGTAATAAAGTAAGGATTCTCTGAGTTAAGTAATGAGTGCTGAAGAGAATAGCATCAGCTCTGGGCGATACTCCCGTGACATTGCCAGGAAACAATATCACAGGAATTTTGATTTGCGATTTGATATTTGAAACTGTGTCTGCCAGTTCAAGTTGATCAATTGCCGAAGATCCACCTACTAAAATGGCATGAAGCTCCCATTCTTTCAACCTTCTTTGCAATTGAAGATGCATCCAGCAGAATTTTCGGAATCTATAAGTGGAAAGCATAATGTGCCATACTTTTTGACCTCACTTTGAATGTAATCCTCGACCTTATTTCTCATGTCGCTCCTGAAATGTATCTATTATATACCTTGCTATCAATATACCTCTACATAAGGTTATAGTCCTATAAATCATAAACAAAAAATCTTATTCAGCTATTTTTTATTAATGTAATTGGTATGAACAAGTCCCTCCGTTCTGTTTTGAATCTGCAAAAAACATATTCCCTTCTCCGTTGTTCTATAAGATCGCATTCCATCTTCATATTCTATCAAACCATTTTTCTCTAAAACTGCCAAGTATTCCTTTAATTGAACATAAGATAGAAAGGCTTTATACATTATTTTTGTCTTGGTAGCTCCACCATTAGCGGCTTCTAGAATCATTTCAGCTATGTCACTTCTGCTTCTATATCGCATCAGAATCAAAGAGGAAATGAAAGAATAAGTATTTATGCTATCCCTCTATTTGTACTAAACCCAGTACTAGTTTCTATCAAACATATTACTTTGCAATAGATAATGTATATAATAAGCCTCATTTGTTTGATAACAATTAATTATCCTAAGACATATCTGGTTGTCACGTACGATTGACTAATTATGACGAATAGAAGCTAATTATACATAAATTATAATATTCGTATACATAATTGTGATATTTATATAATCATATAGGGATTTTATACAGATAGTTAATGATATTCATTTAGGAGTGGACAATTACGATCCCAGATCAGACAATAACTTATATTGAAGTCGCCTATACAGATTTGTATAGCTTTATGATAAAGCAGGAAACTAATTTTAATTACATTTATAAAAATATTATTGCAAATTCTTTCTTCACTGAAAGACAAATATATATTATTTCTAAAAGGTTGATTGGTAAAAATAGAGTAGAAAATATTAGTTCTGGTGCATATTATAGACAGTTAAAGCAGTGTCAGGACAAAGTTATCAGTCTTTTGTATAGCATACTTCTACTCAGGTCTATAAGAGCTGTTGATGAACAAGCACTTTCCATAATTGACGGATTAGCTGATCAAATAGCCGTGATGTTACATACAGAAAATAGTGATATCAACGCTAATGAAAATGTACAAAGTGTGATATCAGTAATGGAACAGATAATTAAAAGAATGTCACAAGTGTGAAGTAATGCTACTCATTAAGAATAAATAAAAGTTCTATTACTAGTGTGATATGACTGGTGATATCTCTGTCTTTATTTGGAAATTTATGATATTTGCTGTGATTTCATTTACTGTTGGCGCTGTCAGCATGATAATGTATAATATATTAAAAAAAATGTTTCGAGTATCCAATCTCTGTACTGACAAAGACATTATCGATGCGATTGTAGCAGAGTATACGTATAGATTAAAGAATTTGGAGAAGACAATTGCCGAATTACGTGTCAAAACAGATACTATGGAAATGCGGATATCACAGCAACCTGCATCACAAACTCCTATCATTACTAGCACCTCTGTGACAACTGACCTAGGCAAAGAAGCATCACAGCATCAATCACAGGTAGGATATCCTCCTACATCCTCCGTAAGTGAGACAGGGGCTATTATTCAGCTGTCGGCGTTACCTGCGACTAAGAGCAATGGAGATGTATATAACAACACTATGGATTATATACTTAAATTGTTAATTGAAAGACCTAGAACTTCAAGGGAAATACAACACGCCATCAGGAGAACGCGAGAACACACATCGCGTCTTATGAAAAAGCTTCACCAAGCCAACCTTGTGAGTAGAGATAACAATAGCAAACCCTTCAAATACGCCATTAGTGATGCAGGTCGTATACAGTTGAAGGAACATCAAAAGACAAGTGCTGCTGTTGCTGATGGTATGCAGGCTCTTGTTGACGCGCCTGAGTCTCAATTACAGACGACGGTCTAGACTATTTTATATATCCATTCTTTTCCTTTTTTGTTTCTGTCTACCTTGCCTCTTTCACAATATCTAGACAAATAAGTTGAAATTATACTTAATAATATAGGTTCGTTATACTCGTCCTCGTATATCTCCTGGATATCTGATGAAGTAAAAGTGGTATATGGAAATTTATTTTCAACAATACCCCATATCTTAGAGCCAACTGAGGCCAAATTCTTGTTCAGTTGACTTTTCATATTATTGTTGTCAGTATTATTATTTTGTCCTTTTATGTCAAGGACTTCAATTAATTCAAAGACCTTCATTATCTTCTCTTTTGACATATTACCTTCTAAAGAAAGGTTATACTTGCCTCCATCGGCATCCTCAAGTTCTATCTTTATTTTCTTTTTACCCAAGGTCAATCTAGAGCATCTTTTACTTGTTAATCATATTAGCACCTTAACACTTAACACAGCTACTCATAATTTTGATAACAAAGAGATTAGTTTTTGTTAACTTTGTATGAGAGAAGATTATAATAGTGTTAACGACTTCAGCTGTTAATTATCCTAATCATTTTATTAATGTTTTTTCGATTCCAGTAGAAATTAAGGGGTCTGATTCAATGATATTAACAGTGTTAACGACTACCTTAACAGTCCAGTGGAAATAAGGGGGTCATATTTTACCTGCTTTCTCTACTATCAATAATTCTGTTAATATATTGTTAATACCCGATACTTTTTTAGAATCCACACCCCACCATTTCCTGTGTGCATCATCTACTCATAATCTAAAAAATTATAATTAAATATTTTATATAATAGTTAATATTACTTGATTTAGTGGTTTATAAATAAAATGTTAACATGTTGTTAACATACGGTAAGAAGTCTTCTTATATGTGGAAAGGAAAAACAGGGGTGTGGGCAAGATCAGACTTGCGTAGAAATGGTGAATGAATTTGAGCGATGATTTGCTTGACAATATTTTTGAAAGAGTCGCTACAGGAAAAATACTGATCAAGAACCGCCGGACCTTGGCAATAGATTATGTACCTGAAAAACTTTCATTTAGGGATGAGGAAACCAAAACAATTGCACAGGCATTATCAGTGGTTTTAAAAAGAGCAAGACCATCTAATCTCCTGTTATTCGGTAAACCTGGCACCGGAAAGACTGCAGTAGTGAAAAACGTAATTGAACGCCTATACAAAAAAGCCAAGGAACTTGGAATAGAAATTATAGTACCATTTGTAAATACAAAAACTGCAAACACTGCATACAAAGTTCTCTATGAAATTGCCGAGGATATGGGTATTAACAAAGGTGAAAAGAAATTACACGTACATTTTACTGGACTGTCAATGGGCGAGGCAACAGATAGAATTCTTGATTTCATTCAAAAGAAAAAATTTTACGTCATTCTGGTATTTGATGAAATTGATTCACTCGTTGACAAAAACGGTGATGATATATTATATAATTTTACAAGGGCAAATGAGCGAATTTCTGAAACAGGGTTTATCAGTCTAATTGGAATATCTAACAGCCTTACATTCAAAGATAAACTTGACCCTCGCGTTCGAAGCAGCCTGAGTGAAGAAGAGATGGTATTCAATCCATATACAATAGAGCAATTACGAAAAATTCTATCAGATAGGGCTAAACTCGCATTTAACGACGATGCAATATCGGGCGGCAGCAATCAATTTGTGTGCGGCAATGGCTGGTAAGGAAAATGGTGATGCAAGAAAAGCAATTGATTTATTAAGAGTTGCTGCTGAAATTGCTGAAAGAGAAAGAGTGTCTAAAGTTGAAGAAAAGCATATCCGGTTAGCACAAGAAAAAATTGAAAAAGATACTAATTATGAAGTTATAAAAAATTCTACTACTCATACTAAAATAGTAATATTGGCGATAATGAAATCAAAAAATGGAAATACTGGTGAGGTATACGAAATTTATTCGTCATTTTGCAAGCATAGTGAGCAAGAACCACTTACACAACGTCGTATAACACAAATAATAAGTGAGCTCGACCAACTTGGTCTGATAACAAGTAATGTAGTAAGCCAGGGGAGATATGGTCGGTCACAAAGAATCAAAATTACCGTCCCGACCTTGACTATCAAAGAAGCACTAAAAGATGATCTAATCCTTTCTACATTATTGTTAAAGGATTGAAGTCCATTTGAAAGGGCTGAAAGAGTAGCTAGATTAATTAGAATTGCAATTCCAGGAGTTGGCATAATGCCCATAGTCTGTTGATATTTGGTTTGCGCTTGCCATGCACCTGAATTAACGATTAAAGTTCCTCGATAATTTTGAACATCTATAATATGGATGTGTCCTGAATGTAATATATCTGGGACCTCAGTAATTACCATCATATCCTCCTGTTCTGGTGCTATAGGGTACGCTTCCCATATATTGGAGATAGATGTCTAGCTTTGAGTAACACCTTCATTGCCTCTGCTGGCTTTGAGTATGTTAGACCAGGAGTTGTAGCAATAATGTCATCTAAGCTCTGTCCGTGATACATCAATACTTTTACACCATTTAATTCTAACAAACTAGGATTTCCAAGCATTGTAAAATTCTCAAAAGTATATAATTTATCAGAATCCTTTCTTGGCAGTGATGGTTGTGGGAAGCTCTTCTACCCTGATCATGGTTACCAGGAATTATAAAAACCTTGATATGGTTTGGAATTTTAGCAAGCAAATCTATGGCATGTGTCATTTGCTTGATTGTATCCATTTCAAGTAATTCTCTATCCTGATTGGGAAATATACCGATACCATCAATTAAATCCCCTCCAATACACACAAACTTGATCTTGCGTACAATTTCATCGTCGGTTGACGAAAGCCAGTTTAAAAATCTAATAAATTCTGCTTCCATGAAATATTTACTACCAATATGAAGATCCGAAATTAAAACTACATAGGATTCCGATTTTGATCTGATTAGGAAGATGATCCGGAATGTCTGGAGAAGTCAGATTCTTTATAACAAACCCTTGGATTTCTTTCTTAATATATTCGACCTCTAACATCACCATTTGGTCCAGAGTAAGCATTGAAGCCTGCTTCTTTAATTCATCAGTAACTGTAAGGGCGCTCATAGTTCCGCTGTAGTCATCAATTACTATCTCCAACCCTTTCTTCCTTGAATGCCTGGACATTAGCAAACCGGCTATGATAGAAGAGGAATTTATACTCAAATCCCTATGAGTGTCGTACTTCTTCTTACCTTTGCATTATTTGCTTTCTGTTTTACAGATGCAATTTTTGTAATTCGCTTGCTATCCGGGCGTAATGCTAAGATGCGAAGTGATTTTTCAAACCGACTGCGGAAAAGTGCAGTATAACCTTCAACTCCCTCTCCAGAGTTAATGCTGAAAGTCGGATCTAAAATTACTTTATGGGAATTCTGCTCGGGAAAAGAATTAACAGCAAGACCAATACTATTAACATCATTGGCAGTAATTTTGCTTTCTGGATTGATAAGGTTCTTGATATCCTCAACTACAATAAGAGAACTTTCTTTTTGTTTGATCTTCATTTTAACAATGTCTTGGATGATCTTTAAAGCATTGGTATCAAGACCTTTGAGCATCGCAAAAGCATCAGGATGTACTTGATATCCATTACTAGTAGCATAGGATAGTGCATTAAAAATTTCTCTTTGCAAAGTCAAGCTAGTTGCTATTTTTTTCTACGGATATCATGTTTAATTACATTTCCATATTTGACAAAACTAATTATAGAATATGATGTCATTATTTTACACATTGAATTTTAATATTAAGCGACGTCTTCTCTATTTGGCATTTGGTGCAACTGCTTTTCTGATTGCTTATTCTGCGGGCGCAGCCATTACTATGAATAAGAAGGAAGCAGAGGATCTAAAAGGACAATTTGCTAAACAAATTGTAGGTATTGATCAAAACGGAATTTTTATCAATAACGTGAAGATTGCGATTGGAATGTTTATTCCTGCAGTCGGGACGGGACTAGGAATATTTTCTGGCTTTTCAACAGGAATGGTATTTAGCGCAATGGTAAAAGCGTCTTCTCTTAATAATATTCCTCCACTGATAATTCTACTTACACCATTTGGAATTATGGAAGTTTTTGCTTACGGCTTAGCAATGTCTAGAAGTGGTATGATCATTTATCAACTTGTAAAGAAAAAACCATGGAGAGAATATGTTATCCCTACACTTATCGAGATCGGAATCGTTGTAGTGGTCTTGTTTGTAGCAGCCATAATTGAGTGGCAGCTGATAGAACAGTTTGGTAGACTTAATGTCAGTCGTCATAGCATATAATTTTAATTAAAAATTGGCTTTTTTTATATAATTTTTCTATATATTAATGGGTTTACTTGAAGCAATCATAACTATAAAAACAGAATACTTTAATAATTTGAAAGAACATATGATTCTTTATGTATGAAATGCTAAAGGATGAGTCGTTGGCTCTTTTATTGCGGGGCTATGACCTGATCCCTAATAGCCCACTTGTAACTAAGATCGCCGTCTATACTCCTGAGATTGTGGAGACCATTTTGACAGAACATCCAGAAATCGTCGATCGTTGGCTACAAAAATTACATAAGGAGTATATTGATAACAAAAAGACCTGTGATTTTGATAATGACCCAACTGCATGCTTTAACCTTGGAGTATATGAAGAATTTGAGAGAAACCTGAAAAGTTGGGAAGAGGGTGGATTAATAAAATTAATACTGCCTGGAAATAAAGAAATACGGATCAGCAAGCAGCCAATATTCACGCTTGTAACATAACCTCCAACTTACTATACGTGGTATCTTTATCGCTAAAAAGGATCTTTAATTTTGCATGTGTTTATCTTATAGTTACTTTTGGATATTGGTATGTGTATATTTTCATAAGTGATGAGGCAAAAAGTCAAAGAAAGAACTGTCAATATATGATATGCTAAATTAAAAGCCGCAACAAAAAAGTAATGAAGCGTAAGTTACGCTTGAGTTTCGCCGCATGCAGGACAAATACGCGAGATTTTCGACATTTTTGCTCCACATTCAAGGCAGTACTTGGTCGAATTATAGAGTCCTGAACCATGCCAAGAGATTTATTATCTATTGACATAATAATTCAAGATTAACTATATATTTAAATGCACTTGCAAAGTCTTGTAACAATAATATTTATCTCGGAAATATGACGAATTCCTTAATATAATTAGAGAAGATGTGAATACTACTTAAAAATTTATGAAACTCGTAGATTGCTGCTCACTCATGTATGATTGCTGCCCTGCCTGCTATGGAAATGTTGTAGGCATCAACATCGGATTTCTGGCAAATGATTTAATGCAAAATTTGTTTGAAGATTTCTCTTAGTGACCCCATCAATCAAATTGCAAATATGTCTGACGCTTTACCTGGTCAATTACCATGACAGAAAGCTCACTGAATTCTCTTCCTTCCAAGTCACTGACTTTGCCTTTGAAGACAGTTTCTTTATTCTCTTTCGTTAGGTGTTCAAAAACCCAACTTTTAAGATTTGAAGTATCAATCCCATTTTTTTTTAAGAAAATTGCAATGTCAGACTGCATAAAGTTTCTTAGAGGGTCTCTAGGCCACGGTCGTGGCAGCAAAATTACACTTTTCTTATCCATTACAGCTTTGATCAATTCCAATTTTTTTTGCTCAATATCACCCGTTACATGGAAAGTAACTATATGTGCTTTGTCAAGTGGCACCCTGGATTTTGCTGCTCCAATCTGAATTGAACTAATACCTGGAATAATTTCCACATTGTCGTCCCCAAATAATTCTAACAACCTATCAACTACTTCAGATTCGGAAAAATTTACGTCGCCTGTAAAGGGTACAGTTACAACAATCGTTATCCTTCATTACTGTATATGTATCTTGATAGACGTCCTCTTGATTCTTCATGGTGACCTCTGAAATCTTTTGCATGCTTTTATCAACTACGCCTTCAATGATCATAAGAGCATATCTATATCCTACAACATAGCGGGATTTATGGATGGCGTCTTTAGCCGCGTCAGTCAAATATTTTGGCGAGCCAGGGCCTACCCCAATAACAAATAGCTTCTTTGACAATTACAGTACACAGACATGATATGAAGAAGGGTCATAAATTCTTGTGCAGTATGTGCGAATGCCTGTAACTAAAGAGAAATCTCTTGTTTCCCTTAGACTTTTCATTAATATCTCTATTCATATCATATTTGTCATAAGAACAGTTCTCTAAATCGTGTTACGCGATAATTAGAACAAATGCCCTTCTGCATTATTAATGGTTTTCCTCTTCTATTGTTTTTTAATTTTTCATACTCTATATAGAAGTTTTAAAAAGGTTGATGAGAGGATTCCAGTCCACATGCTGAAATTCAATTGGATCTTTTGCAGGATACTTTACCCAGCCTTTAACAATTGAAAACTTGTAGTTTTTTGATTTATCTACCATCTTAACCTTAACTTTAAGTAGTGTCCCCCAGCGTTTCTCTTCAGAGGTAATATCTAAAATCTGGCTAAACACAATCTCACGGTTTTCATCAGACTTATCAAGATCATTTTCTAAATCCTTCACCTTATATCCCTCCAAAGGACGGAATACATTTTCATCTTCCTTGAATCGTTCAAGTTGTCTTCTGGAGTACACATCGTGTATTCGATAAGTCATATTTGTTTTTGTAATAAAAGCAATGCGTCTATCAGTAATAACAAGCATACCTTCCTTGCCTCTTTTCATAAAACCCTCCTCTTCGCCCCATACCCAAACTAGATGGGCCTTGATTTGCTCGTCCCAGCCTATCAATATGTCTATACAAATCTTTTGTATGATTAAAAACTGTTCTCGTCGTCTTGATGGGGAAGAATCAGTAGATGTAACGTTAAATCTTGAACTCAGTTCTGTGCTCATATAGCAAATCTGTTTGTTAATTTTTTAATCTATCTTTGTCACGTGAGATGTTCTCGTTTATGTACATTTTGTACCTTGTTATTCTGGAACATACTTGAGCTTTGGTCTTGGGTAATTAGTACATGGCATCAATAAAGTATGTCAGAAAGTCTTTTTACTTCCTCTATTGCCGTCAACAATAATTCTATTATTAAAGAATGATTAGATATTTTGCCGTTATTAAGCAAATCCATAGGATTTAGCAACTGGAGAGTTGATTCTATTATTTGTTATCGTTGTATACATGCATCATTAATATATTCTATTTGCAATTTTAGTGAATTATAGTAATAGTCAATGACTAAGATAGGTGACACCTACCGATGGATTTATGGACGTGTGGTAAACAGACCCACCAATTTTAGCTGGGTTATTAAAGGTAAACTTGCTGGAAGTGGTATGCCTGTGACTTATTCTCAATTTGTATGGGTGGTTACACATGGTATCAAAACGATAGTTACTGTAAGAGAAGTGCCATTACCATCAAAATGGTTTACTGCTGATAATATCAATAGTGTTGATTATTTTCATCTAAAAGTAGAAGATTACGGTGCTCCTTCTATCGAAGAAATGGACAATACAGTTGACTTTATCCAACGACAGATAGCTAATGAAGAACCAGTTATGGTTCACTGCGCTGCTGGTAGAGGAAGAACTGGAACTATATTAGCCGCTTACCTCCTCAAAGAAGAGAACTTGACATCTGATCAAGCAATCAAGAAAATAAGGAAGATCCGCCCTGGATCTATTCAATCAGATCGACAAGAAATGGTGATTTCTATGTATGAAAAATACCTAAAAGACGACGAAAAGGATTAAACTAAAAAATTTATGTGATTATTTTAAAACCAAGCACTGGCAAAAATAGTGATAATATATCTTCCTGTATTATAAGTAAAATAGCCTATTCAGTAAGATAAAGTAACTACATGAGCTGGATTTGGTGTTATGTATTTTTTATTTATTTATACCACTAAGAAAACAAAATTTAAGCTTATAAATTTAAAAAAAGGAATTTTTAGGACTTTTTTCTTGGGATGATGATGTTAACCTTCTTCCCAGCCCTTTACAAACACTGCGTTCTTCTTTAATGGAATCGGTTGTCCTGGTGTATAATCCATTGGTCTCATCCAGAATATTGCCTTTGTTGGGCAAACACCAATACACGCTCCATCGGAGATACATCGCTCTGGATAGAATACAAAGGCTTTACCTCTCTTCCATCCTTCTACTGGCTTTACTCTCAATACATCTGGACCAAGAGCAGTGCAAATTTCTACACATAGGGCACAGCCAATACAGTGTTGTTCGCTAATATCCGGAATTATTGCGACTGGCATCTATTTCACTACATTCGATCCATGTTGAAACTATTTAAACCCTATGCCTGCTGTATAACAGTGATATAAAATTCGTTTTACTTTAAACGGTTTAAACGGAGGTATGAGGCAGAATTGCTGTATCTTACTCTACATTTCTGAAATAGCAATAAAACGAAATAATGGGATAACTCATTCTGATCACCACATTTGTATAGAACCTAAAAAGCCTCTTCTACCTCCTGATGATTATATGTCCCGTAGACCTTGAGAAAAAACAGTAATTATAAAACATTAGTCATTGCAGATAGGTGTTATATGATTCATAAAGCATTATTAATCTGCTTAAAACATACTATTTCGCTGCCTACCGCGAAAATTCTATATGATTGAATCCTGATTCTTATAAATTACGAACGTATCATGTAATAAGTAGGCTAGTAGAGGTACATGTGAGTTGTCTTAACTAAACAAAGAAGCAGACTTTTATATTTACAGCAGAAAAGATTTTCATGTCATATTCCAACTTTTCGAAAATGAGCTTTGACATTTCTGAAGAGCAGAAAAAGTTTTTGAAGGTAGTAGACAGCACATGCAAGTCAATACGTTCCTATGAAGAAAAATGCTACCTTGAGGAAAAGTCAAATGAAAGGGTAATTCCAGAATTTGGAAAAATTGGAATGCTTGGCTGTCCTATATCTACCAAATACGGTGGTTTGGGATTTGATATTCTCACATATGCTCTTGCAATCGAAAGAATAGGCAAAGAAGGGAGTTCTTTGCGAACCTTCTTTTCAGCTCATACCTCCATAGGTCAAATGGTTCTTCAAGGCTGGGCAACCGAGGAACAAAAGAAAGAATATCTTCCAAAAACCTCCGATGGCCGAAGTGTCATGGCCTTTGCACTTACAGAGCCTACAGCAGGCAGCAACCCTTCATCTATGATTACAAAATTTGAAGATAAAGGTGACCACTATGTCTTGAAAGGAAAAAAACATTGGATTGGCAATGGTACGTTTGCTACCATCATGACAACTTATGCAAAAGAAAATGGTGGCGATAGCCACAATGGAAAAGTATCCGCATTTATCGTCAATGGAGATTCTCTTGGCATGCGAACAGAAGAAATGAAGGACAAGTTAGGGTTATTAACTGTCAAAAATGCAGAAGTTTATTTTGACAATTGCATTGTTCCAAAGAAGAATTTGCTTGGACAAAAAGGTCAAGGGTTGAACATTGCATACAGCGCATTAATAGATGGTAGACTTAGCGTAGCTGCAGGTGCAGTAGGAGTAATGAGAGATTGTTTGAAGGAATCAGTTATATATTCAAAAATAAGGGAACAACATGGCTCCTTGCTAGCTAAAAAACAACTAATACAAGAGCATATTGCCAGAATGGCCGTAAACATAGAAAGTTCTCGCTGGTTAGTATACTGTGCAGCTCGGCAAGACAAAAGCTTCATGATTATGTCGAACAGTTCAAGACAGAAGATGATGAATGGCAATCGAAATTGAACAAAAGTAACAAGGAGTATTCGATATTAAGGAATGAGGCAGACAGATTGGCGGCCATTGCGAAATTTCATTCAAGCAATTCTGCGTTTGATTCAGCTAATAGGGCCGTTCAAATTTTTGGATCTTTTGCATATAGAAAGACAAGTAGGGTAGCAAGACACTTTTTAGATTCACGCGCAATTATGATATATGAAGGAGCAAATGAAGTACTTGAACTAAAAATGGCATCACAAATTCTTGGAGAAGATTATAGATCTTTCTAGTATCAATGTATCTGCTACTACCTATTACCCTAACACTTCTTATTACTGCAACAATGCTTCATTCATTATTGCTTATCATTATTGTACCTCCTCTCCCATTATTAGCATACCTACTGAAAAACTAACAAATACTTCCGATATAGAACTAGAGAAATTCCTTTCGGCAAAAGTATTGTAATATACTACCAATGAAAAAGAAAAATGGTGGGAAAAAGCTCAAGCCTTGTCACCTTCTATTTACAGACTACTGTCATCAAAGACGTCAAATATATCGAGTCTTAATCTCATCAAGTTAGGCGTCGCGAAAAAAGATAACAATGGTGAATTATGTTATTGTAGAAATTGTTAGTATCTTAAGCAAGTAAACTGGTAATAACATGTTTGAATATGTCCTTTTGATATCTATTATAGACATTTGTGCAAATGATTCAACAAAGAAGGTATAAAGTGTATGAACAAGTTAATTATATCGCTTTTATGGAAATATACAATAAATGCAACTTATAAGGAAACTGGAGATACAATCTAAGAAGAAGGTCATTGAATTTCTAAACAGCCAGCCTGTAGGCAGGATAGCATCAATAGATGCTAATGGCTATCCAGAGGTGATACCAATGAATTTTGTTTATGTAAAAGCAGACGACCCACGCGTTGATACACACTGCACAATAGATTTAGATGCAATTTATATGCATTCTCATCCTTTAGGTGAAAAACTTGACAATATTAAAAGAAATTCACAAGTCGGATTCGAAGTTGATCAGCATATCTGCTTTTTACCGTCATACTATTTTCATCCTACTGATGCGTCACAAGCTGATACTCTTTACATAAGTATAGTTATCAAAGGAAATGCATTGATTGCTGAAGATAATAAAGAGAAAGCAAAGGCACTCAATGCCCTAATGCAAAAATACCAGAAAGAGGGAAAATATGAAACACTTGACTTCTATATGCCATCCGTCCACGAGGTCACAGTGATCAAGATAATTCCAAAAGAAATGCGAGGTAAATATAAAGTAGGTCAACACTGGGCTCCTGCTTATAGATTAAAAATAGCTAAAAATATTATTGAAAGAGAAGGAAAGGAGCAAGCGAAACAGAGCCTTGAAATTATGGGAATAATGGTTTTGCCCAATGGTAACTTAAAGATAAAAGAAGAACCGTCAATGTAATTGAGGCTTGGGCATAATTCCAGATTCGTATTTTTGGCAATGTCTATTGATGAATTAGGATAAAGCTATCCTTTGAGTGTTTGAATTTGTGATGAAACATAATCAAACATTCCCAAAGGATAGCATATGGTAGTAGTAAATGTGAATCTATCCTTTTTAGTATTCTGTATTTGATAGGATTGATACCATGGTCAGAATCACAAAAAAAGATGAAAAGAAGGAGAAGAAGGGGCAGACCGTATGTCTATTCACCTAGCATAATTCTGAGATGTTTCATAGTAAGACTATGGTTTAGACTGGATTCTAACAATGCATTACATAAATTCCTAGAATTGGATTATCCTTACAATAAGAAGATAATGAAAAGATGTGGTCTGAGCCAAATACCAGATAGACGAACATTTGACAGACGACTTAAGACCATATCCATAGACATCAAGGAAAGGATTGCTGTCATGACCTGCCTGTTTGTATGCGAAAAGATGATAGATCCATACATTGTTGCAATAGATAGCACCTTACTCAAGGCCAAAGGATCTGTCTGGCACAAATCATCTATGGAGAATGGAATAGTACCACGTTCAGGTATTGATACTGATGCAAGGTGGGGATTCAGTCATACTAAAGGATGGATATTTGGTTACAAACTACATATGATATCAAGTACTGGTTTGACTATATTACCATTAGCAGCTGATTTTACAACTGGCAACATACAGGATAACCAGATGTACAATCCAATGACATCGTCATCAATGACTACAACTTCTACTATACCAGAAGAAAAAATATGTTACATGATAGGCGATTCTGGTTATGATGATCAAAAACTATATGATCTTAGCATAAACAGAGGATTTGAACTGATATGTCCAGTACAGAGGTATGAACATACTCCTGCTGACAGACTGGAGCTAATCCAATTCTATGAATCTGAGTTAGGACAGGCTATATACTCTTGGAGAAGTAAATCAATAGAACCATTAATAGAGCATATTAAATCTGTTTTTAGAATAGACCCATTACCGGTAAGAGGATATCAGATGGCTGCTGGAATAGTACTTCTGTCAGTACTACTGTATCAAATCCTTGTCTACTACAATTATAAAACCAGACGTAGTCAACGACCAAAAGCAATCAAACACATGTTATGTAGTTAATGCATCACTAAATGATAGGTGAAAAATGTAGAATTGAATTATGCCCATGTCTCATGTAATTGGTGTTTTTATTTTAATATTGATAATAAATGTTGAGTATGAGTAATAATGTTATTTAAACTCCTGTATGATTTTTTATAAAAGTTGTTAATGCTGACCGCAGATCTGGAATGCAAACATAATGTAGCCGGCAATCTTGCCAGAAAGTCTATAAGGATAGAAGTTGTTAGTATCTTTTGGCATAAGCTCGTATTTTAACGCTGCAGCATCTATTTTCGATAACTGTAATTCAGTCAGGCGTTCTTCCAATGTTTTGTTCCAGGGTAACTGAGGAAGCGGATTTTTCTTAATGACGATCATTGCAACTATTCTGTTTGGTTCTTCTCTATCAACAATAATAGAATAATTGTGATCACTCTTATCGTCAAATGGGTCTGGCATAGTATATGGATCAATTTCAATGTATTTTTCTAGACGATCCCTCAGGGAATCAGCTAATCCACTCATTATAGCAATATCAATTACTGTTAACTTTTTAACTTCTTCAGGTGTGGGTGGTTTTAGATAAGTTGCTAACATACATTGTCATAACAATCATCATTATATATTTTTTGATCTAGGTTGAATACTGGTATGGTTGGAATAAACTTGTTTTGGGAATATGTAAAAGAATGCCAAGTTGCTTTCAAAAGTATTTATTGAATATATATTTTATTCGATATGTATTGTGTGTATTTGCTAATGCTGGAAAAAGCATTAAATTGCAATATCTTGTCAAGGACAATGCCGGGTAACCGAAGCTAGGTAAGTCATAGAACCCTAAAAGGGGTCAGCCTCGAGATCCAATACTGATGCGCTAGCTGATGTCCTTCGGGACTCGTGGGTTCAAATCCCACTCCCGGCGCCTTATACACCAATTACCTAAAGCCCAATTATGCTTTAGTATATCTATTATGATAGATCATAGAATGCTAATATTCTAAATGTATGATATACTACAAACTATATAACAACACACATCTTTTATTCAAAATTTACGTTTAAAGTACTCGAATACATATTTTCCTTTTTTGGATGAACCAATCACATTGGGAGTTCTGACATTAAAATATTGATAATGGCACATACTATGACCATATTGGATATGGGCTTATGGGTTGTCTCTGACCTCTACGAAATGTTAAATCTACTATTTTATGTGTTTTATATTAAAATGTAGATAATTGATACATAATTTATAATAGATAACTACTAATATGGAAAAAATAAAATGATTATTTACATGCCAAAGGCACGAATTTCTATTACTATAGATAGCAAAACTGCTCGTGAGATTGAGGATTACTATCGCACTAGGGTAAAGACAGCTGCTGAAAATGAAGATTCTATTCCTAAATTATCTAATGTCTATGAAGAAATCGTCATGTTGGGATGGGAATCTGTAAAGAAGAATCTCAGGAAAAAGTAAAAATCTTTCTATTATCTAACCCATATGAATGGGATCAGATCTAAAACCGCTTATAGCGCCTTCTCCTATAATGATATCGGGACTATCAGATAAGGTGGTGGCAGTTGATGCATATAATACAATTTATCAATTTCTTGCAACAATTCGTGGCCCAACAGGAGAATTACTTACAAATGCCCAAGGTGACGTAACGAGCCACCTGAGTGGTTTATTCTACCGTAATATCAATTTGTTAGCAGATAATATAAAACTTATTTATGTTTTTGATGGCAAGCCTAATCTGTTAAAGTCAAAAGAAATTGAACGGAGACGCCAAATAAAACATGAAGCATCTGAAAAATATCAGGAAGCGATGACAGAAGGCAGGTTTGAAGATGCACGAAAGTACAGCCAAGCCTACCTCTATTTTAACAGATAAAATGGTAGAAGAATCAAAAAAGATCCTGACTCTTCTTGGGATCCCGTATGTTCAGGCTCCATCTGAAGGAGAAGCCGCTGCTGCTTACATAACGAATCAGGGCATAGCATTTACCTGTGCAAGCCAAGATTATGATTCGCTATTGTTTGGCGCCAACAGACTGACGCGCAACCTGGCAATCAGTGGCAAGAGAAAAGTCCACAATAGAAAAATGTATATTGATATTGAGCCAGAAATTATTGAGCATCAACGGCTTCTCAATCAAACTAAATTGACACATGAACAATTAGTAGATGTAGGAATTTTAATAGGTACTGACTTTAATCCAGGAGGCTTTGTGGGCATTGGGCCCAAAACTGCTCTGAAGTTGGTTCGAGAATATGGTAAATTAGAAAATATTGAAAAAATTAAAGGTTTATTACCTGATATTCCATATCAAGAAATACGAAACATCTTTCTAAATCCGGAAGTTCCAAAGGTGAATGATATACAATTCAATGAAGTAAATTACACCAGTATCCTTGATTTTCTATGCATTGAAAAAAGTTTTTCTGAAAACCGTGTAACTGGAACTCTAGAAAAACTTAAAAAATCAATTGCAATTCGTAATCAATCGTTAGAAAAGTGGTTTGGATAGTTAACTTAATTCGAGTCTTTTCTTTTCAACATTTTTTTCAGCATCGAGTCTTTCTAGTTCATATTTGCTTAAGTCAACAAATTTCATTCCATCTGCAAGTACCGGATGAACATGCTTTATCTGACCAAACATTTTCTGGCACGCATAGCGATAATCTGGATGTCCTTGAGGAACAGTTCGTAGTTCGATCATATGACATGCTTCACGTAGATTGACCTTGATAAAATATGGATACCTATACGCAAAATTAACAATATACTGAGTCTGCTTCAGGCATATTCTTTGAAATAATTTCATAGACTTCGTTACATTTGTACATGCAATCTTTGTAGTCTTTCGCAATATCAAAACCAATGATCTCTGCAGGAATATCATATCCATGCTTAGTGGAGAGCAGCTGCCTTTCCATAGTTAGAATTCTATGGCGATGCAGGTCACGGAACATACCAAAATTTGTAAACATTTCAAATGTATATTCTACCATCTCAAATGCTCTACCAGGGCGATCTCTTCGATTAGTCCGGAATTTTGTATATGCTTGAATTATTTTCTGTCTGTCTTCTGGCATAATAAACCTGATATATTGTGTAATCTTTTCAAGAGACTGACCTTCTGCATATTCGTACAGTATGGCAGAGGCTACTTTTATTTCTGCTTCTGAGTTGTCTTCAAAATTCAGCAGTTTTACAGATTGTGGATCTTCCAATACTTTGATATTTTTTATATGATATCGAGCAAGTTCAGCGATCGTGTTTCGTGTACTTACGAGGTAGGATTGAAAGGTCTTACCATGCTTATCATTTGCTCTCTTTACAAAAGCCGGAATAACTATGTTAAGTTCTCTATGCAGTTGATCCGCCATCTTTTTTATTTCATTCAAATTTGAGGCAAACATTGTCGATAGCAAATATTCAAATGCCCTACCATTTCCTGTAATGCCTAGATTTGTGAGCGTAGATGCTGGCAAAAGTCCACGAAGAACATCAAGCGACTTGGCCTTAATCGTTGACTTATAGATCCGTCCCGCGGATTCAATATCTTTACTCGATTTCAAATTACCGTAGGGTATATCTTGTTTTGACATAGAATCAAAAAAGGGAAATCGATCAATTGGCTCCATTTCTGAAATAAATTTCTGCAGTGGCTGAATATTTTTACTATACTCATCAAAAGCATGATCGCAAGCCTGAAGGTATAGATCAGCATGCGATGATGCCATAATGGCCTCTTCTCTACAGGTACTTGTACCGACCATTAACTTGTTGATTAAATGCTACATAACGTGAGGATTTTTCAAGATATGAAAGCCCAATTCTATGGTCTTCGATTTTTTTAGCAGCAATATTTGAAACCCATTCTATTGCAACCTGAGCTTCCCCTAGTTCTGCGACAGAATCGTCTCCATACTCTAATAGTACGCGTTCATAGAATTCTTCTCCTCTATTTGGATTCTTGGCAAATTCCTCAAGAAAAATACGCCGCATTGTCTTATCTGTCCTAGAATATCTTGACATTAATGCTCCTCTGTCTACCTGTCTCGGTGTGATTATTGCAAAAACTGTTTTATCATTATTGGAAAAATGCGAATTAAGAATAGATTTTTCTTCATCAGAAAAATTATCGTAAAACTGTGGATTGTTATTAGTCATAAATAGTCATAATTCGTAACAATCTGTGATAAAAATGTAGTATATCTAAACATATTTATCAAAGTCTGCTTTATCCTCTTCCTAACACTTTATAATATAGAATCATCAGCCCTAATGAAAGAAAATTCTGCTGTACCTCCCCTGTGTGTGCCATGAATGGTAAAATGGTCTTACTAAATAATGCAACAATTTTGACAATGTTACCATTATATCTATTTATCAAACGGGGTTGTATGAGTGAACTAAAGCTCGAATTTGTAGGTAAACAAGTCAAAGATATGTATGGTACTTTCATGGGAAAAGTAGTAGGCATGGTGACAGACAGCGATGGTTCAATCGAATCTGTCGGTGTAGATTGTGGTTCTATTGGTTTAAAGCACTTAGCATATGAACAATTGTTAGTTCAGGGAGATTATGTAATCTACATTCCTAGATGGAGATTGGATGCACAAAAACTATTAAGACAGAAAAATCTTACTCTGAAGAGAATAAAGGCTCTTCAAGATATAGTTACAGAAAATGATTTGATGAAAGATGACGCTGAACTGGTTTATATAAAATATGAAAAGAGACTGCATGACATTGAAGAAAATGAAAAATTTGTTAATGAAAAATTGCAAATAAGGTTAAATGAATTAGAAGCAGAAAGTAAAAGCATCAAAGCAGTGTTGTTTGACGCAAAACTACAGTATAGAAGCAATGAGGTGACAGAGGAGATATATCAACAAATCAGCATATATACAAATGAATTATTAGAACACATCAACCTTGAAAGGGCTGAAATCAACAACGTCAAGACAAGGCTCTCTAAGCAAACCTTGGAAAATACCGTTTTAACAACACCGAACAACATATCAAATACTCAAGGACCAACAACAATTACTACTATTCCCGAATCTAATTTACAACAGGAATCTAATAAACAAAATGAAACGACACCTCAAATCATAGACACAGCAGATTCGCCGACACCCGACGACGAGAAAGTTACTGTGAACTCTAATGGTGAAACAGAAACAAATTGGCTAAACCAAGTAATTTCAAATGATTGATTACATGATATGTTTAATTAGTGGCAGGTAGCTTTTATATTAAAAGCTTCTCACTATGTTTTTATTAGAGTATTTTAAAAAATATATAAAAGACTTCCGAAAAGATGTTTTATTTTTCTTGTTTCGGTGAAGTCTGTAGAAGCTCGCCTATCTCATTATGCATCTTCAGAAAGTTTAATCCCTTCTCAGTAGTCTTGTATGTCTGAGAGCCTTCTAAATACTCCAACAAATTGTTTTCAATGAGTACGGAAAGGTATTCCCTTAACTGTGCATAGCTAAGAAAGGCTTTATACATAATTTTTGTCTTAGTTGCCCCACCATTTGCTGCCTCTAGGATCATTGCTACTATTTCTGTTCTACTTCTGTATTTCACGTTTAAAATACACTGGATTTCTTTATTTTAATATATTGACACATTATCTAGTAACAAAATTATATATAAACACTACTTTTTAGTGAACTATATAAATAATCATAAATGGTCATTAATAAATGGAACAAAAGGTTCAATTTGTTTTAATTAAGGTTACTCTTGTATATGCCGGGCGTCTGATGGTTTGTCGCCATAATCCTTTTAAAATTATTCTTACCTCTTTTCTATATAAATGACCAATCCGAATTTTAGTGAATTATCAAAAGGATATTGTGAAACTGAAAAAGTAACATTAGAAGGCAAAAAACTTGCTAAATTAAGAAGACAAGCAGCGGAAAACCCTGAACAGTTCTGGGCAGAACAGGCAAAAAATCTGGTCTGGTTCAGAGAATGGAAGAATGTCACTTGATTGGAATCATCCATTCGCAAAATGGTTTGTTGGTGGTACGTTAAACGCATCTGTTAACTGTCTTGATAGGCATGTTAATTCCGATGCAAAAAACAAGGCAGCAATAATCTGGGAAGGTGAAAATGGTGAGACCAGATTGTTTACATATTATCAATTATACCGTACTGTTAACAAATTCGCCAATGCCCTGAAAAATCTCGGAGTCAAAAAAGGTGACCGTGTTACAATTTACCTTCCTATGGTTCCTGAGCTTCCAATTGCGATGCTAGCATGTTCAAGAATTGGTGCAGTACACATTGTTGTTTTCTCTGGCTTCAGGTACTCAAGCGTTATCTGATAGGATAAATGATTCAAAGTCTAAAGTTATCATAACTGCTGATGGTGGCTTCAGGAGAGGTAAACTTGTCGAACTAAAAAGGGTTGTAGATGAGACAGTTCCTTTTACACCGTCAGTAGAACACATTGTTGTTTTGAAAAGAGCCTCGAATGATATCAAGATGGACACAAAAGATTTATGGTGGCATGAAATAATTGAAAATGCACTACAATATTGCGAACCAGAAATTGTAGACAGTATACATCCCCTTTATATTCTGTACACTTCTGGTACACAGGCAAACCGAAGGGTGTATTGCATAGCACTGGTGGCTATCTTACATATCTATATGCAACAGCTAAATGGGTTTTTGATTTTAGAAAGGAAGACATTTTCTTTTGTACCGCTGATATTGGATGGGTCACAGGTCATAGTTACATTGTTTACGCACCATTAATGCACGGCATTACTGAGATAATGTATGAAGGGTCTCCAGATTATCCAAAACCGGACAGATTTTGGTCTATCGTTGAAAAGCATGGTGCAACAATTCTATATACGACTCCTACTGCTCTCCGAATGTACATGAAATATGGAAATGATATCCCTGATTCGTTTGATCTATCCTCGCTACGTCTATTGGGTACAGTCGGTGAGCCAATTAATCCAGAAGTATGGATGTGGTATTTCAAAACTATTGGAAAGGAAAATTGTCCTATTGTTGATACATGGTGGCAAACTGAAACAGGCGGCATTATGATAAGTGCATGTACTGGGATCGAGAGCATTTCAATGAAACCTGGTTCTGGAACCTTTCCGTTACCTGGTATAGATGCAGGTATTGTTGATGAAAGCGGAAAACCAGTATCTCCAGATAGAAAGGGTTACCTTGTGATTAGAGGACCATGGCCTGGAATGCTGATGACAATCTGGGGAGATGACGAAAAATATCAAAATACTTATTGGAAAAAATTTGGAACCGCATACTATGCAGGCGATTATGCATTTTCAGATAGTGATGGTTATCTCTGGCTTCTAGGCCGATCAGATGATGTACTCAAGGTATCGGGGCATAGACTTGGTACAATGGAACTAGAAAGTGCATTTATTTCACATAAAGCAATTGCAGAGGCTGCAGTAACCAGCAGACCGGACCAGAAAAAAGGAGAATCAATAATTGGGTTTTTAGTACTGCGAACAGGATTCTCAGAATCTGATATGCTACGTAGAGAACTTACTAATCATATTAGAACTGTAGTAGGGCCAATTGCATCACCTGATGAAATTTATTTTGTCAACAAACTTCCCAAAACTAGAAGCGGAAAAATAATGCGGAGGTTACTCAAATCGATAGCAAGTGGAGCAGCAACACTCGGCGATGTAACAACACTAGAAGATGGGACGTCCATAGAAGAAATAAGGCAGGTCTACAATGATTTACATAAAGTAGTTGACACTACTTAGTGATCCCAACTTGCAATATAAAAAGAACTAATGGATAAAATGCGGAACTCTTATTGGACAGGACAAGGAATTTACATGTCATGTAGTAATTAATAATACAGTTTGTATTTTTTCCACTCTATATAATCCCCCATGATGGATTCTTCTACAGTATCGAGTAACATTTAGTTTGCGATATTTAACTTATCATAATTCAGATTTTTTCTCTCTTCTGCTCTTTCCTCTCCTTTAATTCAGCAAACTCTAAATATACACTCTGTAAAGAGGTTTATTTGTTCTATGTGTTTATATGTGTCTACTGAATGTTGTCACATTACATCGAGCTTCCAAGTCTTGCTTAACTGAATAGCAGTGGAGATGTGTGGAGATACGCCTGTTCTATATATGATGTGTTTATCATCATCTCTGAGCGTGCCTTATAGGAGCATAATAGTAGGTTATGGAAAGTATTACTATCTTGCTAGTTGACCAACTGATAATAAACAATAGACATAATTAATAATAATTGACAAACACAGAAAGGGTATCAGATATAGAAGCTCACAGTTCCTGGTTCCAAAATAGAATAATGTTAATGACGCAAGAACACAAAAATAAATATAGAATTATTTGCTTATTACTTTCTTACGCCATTTATAGAGATCATTTCATCGAATTGGTTATACATTTGCAAAAGGCGTATACCTTTTTCTGTTGTTCTAAATAGTTGTCTTCCTTCTTCATAGTCTAATAAGCTATTTTCTAATCGAGCTGTTAGGTATTCTTTTAGCTGAGCATAGGACAGGAATGCCTTATACATTATTTTTGTCTTGATAACTCCACCGTTAGCGGCTTCTAGAATCAACCCAACTATATCAGTTCTGCTTCTATATTTCATAACAATGTTGTAATAAAAGATCAAGTATTTATGAGAAGCCAGTACTATTGATCATAGTATTCGATCGATGAAGTGATCATTCTACTCAGATCGAAAATGCATTTAGCATCAAATCTAATTGATTGTAGTAGATTAACGAAATATAATAAGAACGGGAAGAGCGAGAACCTTGTATTTGTTTAATTAATAAACTCAGGTTTCCAGTTTTTTAAAAATAAACGTCGTAATTATAGTGATAATTGACGTAATAATTGGTATAAATAATTCATTTGATTCTCTCTTATTCTGGTTCTTAATGCTTCTTGAGTCAAAATTTGTCCCTCTTGTATCAGGGAAAAAGCTGACAAATATCTTAACAGCTTTAATGCACTCTTTAGTTACCTTCGTCCCCATTATCAATTATTCTGATTGAATAAATGTATGTTCTTCTCTTCTATGTATGTACGTCTAACTACCATGTTGTTTGTCTTAGATGACTTTGTTGTCCTTCATTAGATGATGGTAACAATGGTAATGACGATGATGATGTGCTAGAAGCATAGTCTGTAATAATTTTGTTTACACAATCTTTTACTAGTTTATTGTAAAGTTTTTCTGCTTCTTCTACTATCATAGTTACATTAGATTCCGTATGATAATCCTGTGATGATACTGTTTTTGTGAAGACATATTGTAAAATTTAGCCTAGTTATTATTAGCAATTTTAAGAGGTCTAATGACATATTGTACACCAATACCTTCAACTTTCATCAATCTATACAAGTTTAGAAAAGAACCGATATCATCTTTAATTTCTTCATAAATCTTATTAAAGTCGTTTAGTTGCTTTAGCTTCCAATACTCTTTGTAGTATTGTGCTACCCCCTGGCTCTTATGTTTGATGCAAAGACTTCTATTGGAGCCTTACCGTCGGAAAGAGTTTGTATGCTTGTGTTGATTGGGACATCTTTTGTGCTTGCTTTTGCTTCTTTCCTTCTTCTTTTCTTGCTCATCCAAAATAGCACCTATATCCCTAAATGACATCCTAACTTCTCGGGCTATTTAATACGTGTTTTTACCTTGATTGTAGAGGTTTAAAACAAGTCTTTCCCTTTCCTGTCTTGATAATACATATCTATATGTTTATAATAAATACACAATAAAATAGAATCATAAACTGCCTATCACCTTCTACCAATATTATTATCCCTACTACCTCTATGTTACCACCTGCTATAATCTGTTACACCTGTTACCAGTAATAACTTTCTGAACTTCATCGTCTGGCATTAACAGATACTCATTCAATCTCATTATTTTTTAATTCTGTCTTTAGTTGTATACCTCTGCTGTTATAATAAGTGACCAAACTTTGACCTTTCATTATGTTATAACGAGATTATATGGCCCATTGAACGTTTTGGGAACGTTCAAGAAATTCCACAGGCTTAATTGCAACATGCCTAGTGTTATCATGACCTTTTAGTTGAATTCAGAATATAGCATGAATTTGAGGAGCTAGAATCCTTGCTATAGTATTCTATAATCTATAGTTTTTTATAAGCAATCGTATGATGATGGTTAGACATAATTCTCACCACCAAAGATGTTTTGTAGTATTCTTGTAAACATCGACTCCTGGTAACATTTCAAATGTCCATACTCTTTTACTCCACCTGAGAAATTGTAATAATATAGCGCTCTCCTGCTTTGTTAACCTCTATGATATCTTTGCAAAGTCTGCATCTAATGAGAGTGGGAGCTTTTTCACTTGGATAGAGCATTTCTTTCATTTAGAATATCAATCTTATAAAAGAAAAATATGGCACATCTAAATGATTGATATAATATATTGGTTTCCTATTGTTCCTATAATTCTAACACAATCATCAGATGTAAATCGAATTCCACTAAAAAACAGCAACAATACCAGTGAAATGACTGCTATCTTGAAGCCTACACAACTATGTCAATAGAGAAGCTGATAAAGTATACAACAAAATAGCAAAAGAGGAAGAGCTTAACAAAATTATTACTGATTACTCCACTAACATACCATCATCGCCGCCACAAAGTGAACAACAAACTCGTGTCTTCCAAAAACAAGCAGTAACAAATCAGACAAGGATATATACAAAAGAATATCTATTTGTTCGCCAAAATTATGTTCTGTTATCTTCAGAAGATAATAAATATTAGATCGAAATCATCGTCATCTTTGATTCCATTGTAATTTTATGTTCATCTATGAAGCCTGATGCTGCAGCAATCACATACTTAGCAGGCTTTGTATTTTTATAAGTACAGTTAGATGCATCTAAGGTATTCTTACATGGCGACGCGTCCTTTACCATATACACTATATTCCCGCTTTCATCAAACCAGATCAGATCAAGATTATATTCAATATTTAAGAGCCACATTGTGTACAAGTCCAGTTTATCATAAATTAGGATCATTGCAGAATTCAATGGTAGCCTTTCTTGTCTGAACATTAGCCATCTTTGTTTTTCTGCAGCAGATTTTGCAATTTCAACCTTAATTAAATTACCATTTATACTTGCTGTTCCTTGTGCAAAATCTAGACGCTTGTTTTTGATTTCCGACGGAACAAAGGCAAGACCAATGGCCCCAATAGCGATGACTATTATAATCAATGGTACCAGAAGGGCTAACTTGCGAACCAAATTGTCATTGAATAAGGTTTTCAAAAAGAATTTGAACTTTACGGTTTGTTCCTTTTTTTATTATCTGCCG
This sequence comes from uncultured Nitrososphaeraceae archaeon, assembly GCA_963825865.1. GTDB lineage: Archaea > Thermoproteota > Nitrososphaeria > Nitrososphaerales > Nitrososphaeraceae > CAWGVG01. Next base: position 107,659 of record CAWGVG010000021.1, read on the forward strand.
TTTTTGGCATTGATTTAACTAATAATTCTAATTCTTCGACTATATCTTTTACTGCTTTCATTTCTGTCAATGGCTTGACTGTATTTTTACAATCGATATTGAAGGTAATAGGAAGGGGATGTGCTGTAGTTTCTCATTTGATTCTACATCCCTAACGTAATCCTCCATGTGAATCAACAAATACGTATGAAAATGAGTTTGCCTTCTCTTTTTAGATCGTATATATTAAAGATTTGTTTTAACATAATAATATATGCTAGAGCAACTTCGTTCTAAAATTCACTCCTCACATGATCAGTTACAATAAAATAGCATTACTGTGACATCATTCCTATAGAATATATGGATTATTTTTTATATACAACTATACAAATACAAGTAAACATTTTTTTTGTTTACTATTCCAGTATGTTATAATAAAGCTATAATAATACTTAAGCCACTTCATCTGTTCTATCAATAATGGTATCATATCATTAACCACGTCCTGAACACGGTTCTGAGTATGGGAAGCCAATTTACTTCCTATTTGTTAATCTTTTATTGTAATCGCTTGATTTTTCTTATTCTGTGGTCATAGTTCATCCCAACATTTGGTACAAAAATCTCTCATTTACTAATCTCTGCTCCAAATTAATTGTTTTGAGGTCATAAATATGATAACACAAAACACATACTTGCGTTTTATTTATATTACATTAACTTTGCATTTTAATTTTGTGGATTTGCTTTCAATATTTAGAAAAACTAACTGCTGATTTTTGCTGATGGATTGATAACTCATCTGATTACAACTATGAATGAGGATTAGGATGAGAATGCTGAGCTTACTATAATCACACCGTTATTTTATCACATATGATGAATTTTAGAGAAGGTCACAACGATAAGATTTGATTGGTCTTTAATTCTCCATCACTTATTGTATTCTCGTAAATGTATGGAAAAGCCTCACCTTTGATTATATAATATATGCACTTTATTTCTGCCCTGTGTTCTTGTTTGTTAAATCCCTTATATTAACAAAATTCGTTTAAAAAAATAAAAAATGAAAGGATTATCTATAACTCCCACTAGAATCACATTGGTTTACTAGAGCAACTCTAGGTATGCTGTAATATTTCCTATTATTTCCTACTATGCTGTCACATCCAGCAGAACTATGGAGACCCAAACGGAAAAATGAAAGGATTATACTGAGACGGATTACTACCTTGAGTTGTGGATTCTCTACTGCTAGTACTGCGATGACCCGGTGCCTTGTCACTAGTACAACTAGTGCCATTACTACTATCGCCACTGCTACTACTTCCACTCCCACTGCTAACGCAAGTGCTAGTAGGTACCTGCTAGTACTGCGATGACCCGGTGCCTTGTCACTAGTACAACTGTCCCTGCTACTACTTCCACTCCCACTGCTAACGCAAGTGCTAGTGGTACTGCTAGTAGTACTGCGATGACCCGGTGGCTTGCCACTCCCAATATACAATAACTCCTTGGACTGTGTTGAGGGTGTTGCTGTCCCTGCTACTACTGAACTGCTGTTTCCTTTAGCAGCATTATTATTGCCTGTTATTACTGGCTGCTGTTGTTTTGTAGCACTGGTTGATTTAGCTCCTATTCCTGTGACATTTGTGCTAGAAAATGAAACTAAACTAGGATCGCTACTGCAAGAGTATTTGGCAGTTATTTTATTTTCTCCTTCTTTAATGGCAGTATATTTAGGAGTAAGGGTAAAACTCCATTTTGAATAGTCATTTGCTCCACCAGGTCCAGATGCAGTAGCTGGTTGATATGGCTTTATCTTATTTGCAATAACAGAAACTTGGCAATCAGAAGTAGCATTATCTGAAGATGTTCCTGAGACTATAAGGCTACTGCCGATAGGTACTTGTTGACCTTTAGTATGTGTATTGATTTTTACAGTATGTATTTTTGGTGGTACTGCTGTGTTTGTAGTATTATTTTGTGCATATACCGCAATATTGGCCCAAACAGCCGAAAGAAGTATTCCAAAAGCAAGCAATAGTGTCAGTTTTTTAAACATACTTTACACAAAATTTTACTATCAAAAGGTATTAAAATAATAAACTGAATAAGAATTAGCTAAGTCAGCTAGTAGCTAGTAAACTATTTTAGCTTTATTGATAGACTTCATTATATTCAGAAAACTTCTTTTAAATCAAAAATAATCAAGAAACCACAGTTAATAATGAATAGGTGGCGGAGGTTATACAATGTGATGTCTATTGAGAGAAATCACATAGTTAGATTGATAAGCGTATTCTGACACTTTACTAATTAAATGACGATTGGACATAAATCCAGCTCTATTTTTTGCAAATATATATTGATGAATTAGGCTAAAGCTATCCTTTGGATGTCTGAATTTGTGATGACATATAATAAAACATCCTCAAAGGACAGCACATGATAGTTCAGAATCCATCCTTATTGGTATTCTGTATTTGATAGGCTTGATACCATGGCCAGAATCACAAAAGATGAAAAAAAGAGGTAGACCATACGTCTATTCTTCTACTGTCATACTACGATGTTTCATAGTCAGATTGTGGTTTAGAATGGATTCTAACAACGCATTACATGAATTCCTAGGAATGGATTACCCTTACAATAAGAAGATAATGAAAAGATGTGGTCTTACCCAAATACCAGATAGACGAACATTTGACAGACGTCTTAAGACCATATCCATAGACATCAAGGAAAGGATTGCTACTATGACTAGTCTATTAGTAAATGGGAAGATAATAGACCCTTATATTGTTGCAATAGATAGTACATTGCTCAAAGCCAGAGGACATGTTTGGCACAAATCATCTATGGATAAAGGAATAGTACCACGTTCAGGTATAGATACAGATGCCAGGTGGGGATTCAGTCATACCAGAGGTTGGATATTTGGTTACAAACTACATTTGATATCAAGTACTGGTTCTACCATAGTACCTTTAGCAGCAGATTTTACAACTGCTAATGTACAGGATAATCAAATGTACAATCCTATGATATCATCATCATCATCATCTCTGTTCCTAGAAACATGTTTCATGATAGGTGATTCTGGGTATGACGACAATAAACTATATGATTTGAGTACTAAAAGAGGATTTGAACTGGTATGTCCAGTACAAAGGTACAAAAAATACTCCAAAGAATAGACTAGAGCTGATACAATTCTATGAATCTGAGTTAGGACAGGCTATTTACTCTTGGAGAAGTAAATCGATAGAACCACTAATAGAACATATTAAATCTATTTTTAGAATAGACCCATTACCGGTAAGAGGCTATCAGAAGGCTGCTGGAATAGTACTTCTGTCAGTACTACTGTATCAGATCCTTGTCTACTACAATTATAAAACCAGACCTAGTCAACGACCAAAATCAATCAAACACATGTTATGTAGTTAATGCAGCACTAAATGATAGATGAAAAATATAGAAATGAATTATGCCCATGTCTCAATTAAATAAAGAAATAGAAAACCAATTTATGATGATCAAACACTAGGATTATAAAGCTTTTTAAGTTTAAAAGTCACAACGAATTGTTGAATTACATATATAGAAGAAGTGTGGCGTTGTAAGTCATAATAACTAAGACAAATATACAACTACTCAACTCAAAGATATCAAGTGAATATTCCATCCATTGTATCTACATTATTATTTCTATAACTCTATCGGTAGTGAAATATAGGTTTCGTTATTGGGCTGTTTTATTTGATCCACTTTATTCTAGTCATATGTGAAAAACAAAGTATTAAAGCTGATATTGAAAAAACGCTTTATCCAGCTTGAAAATTACCATTTACAGATGTATATTTAGGTTGTTTATTCATAAATCCATTCAGTCACTACCATTTATAATTGTCTATGTAAATAAATCTTATATTATCTTAGATCGCGCTAATTTATATCCCTTTTAATTTAGTATATTATCGTGAGACTGTAACTCATGCTTAGATCATATGTCTGAATCACTTTTGATTGATTTAATCTGATCTAAGCCGTCTAAAAGTTTCCTTTGAGTTAGTCCAATGTTATCATTATTATGGGGATAATCCAGAATTTTTCGTATTTTTTCTGCACGTGCAGTCCCAAAACCAGGGATCCTTGCAAGTTCTGCAACAGATGCATTTAGTGCACTCTTGGGTGTGCGAAATTTCTGAAGCATTCTTACTGCAAGTTTGTCTCCTATACCGGGCAATGAAGAGAGGATTGACAGTTGTTGTGTGTATAATAGGTTTCCTTTCTTTATCCTCTTTAACAAAGGACCATTACTTCGTCCTTCTTGAAGTGATTTATTTACTATGGTGACAAGCAATTGTGATGTATATTCTGCAGATGGGGTGTGTATTGTTGGAATTCTGAAATCTAATGCTACTGCTGCAAGTGCATTATATGTTAAAGGCACTCTTTCTATTAATATTCTTAATTGATCATCATCTATTTCTGGAGGAGGAACGTCAAGAAGATCTAGAATATTTCCCTCAATAATTACTATAGGTTTGGAATAGTGCTGAGCAAGTTCTGAACATTGCACAAATAATCTTCCATCGTAAATCGAGTTGATAAGATCACGTATGGTTTTTCTTTCTATTGCAGTTTCCGGAGAGACGATATAATCGCCAACTTTAAGTTGTGCAAAATCGATTATTGCACCTGCTTGACGTAGTAGATCAGGAATTCTACTATTTCGCTCTCTTTCGTCAACTACAATCCTAACAGGCACGTATTAATTTAATCAGGGGGCTGTTAATACGTATTATCTACCTTTCCTATTTTTCTCCATTATATCTCTGCTAATTAAATCTGAATGTATACTGTTTTTTATTATGTCTAATATTCAGCCGGGTCGTCTACTCTTAACTACTATTGGCATATATATCATCTTTCTTAATCCTTTTCAGATTATCAAACACACGATTGCATTAATCATAGTCTACTACAAAGCCTATGTATACATATATGCACAAGCCATTCATTCCTTTTCTATTGTTTACTTGAAACAGCAGAGCCTTTAATAACCAAAACTAGAGCTTTGGCCTTATATGAAATTTTTATACTTTTATATTCTGTCATTCTCCTTTTGGTTTTGAACTTTGTGGAGAGCCAACAGCGCTACCTTGTGCCCCTCGAATCATTTGGTTAATTTTATTTTCAACTTCTTTTAGGTTATCTTTTACTCTTGTTTCTTGTTTTGCAAGAACCATAACCCTGGTGTTTGATAATTCTTTCTTTTCCTCCAGTTCCTTTGTGACATCTTCTCTCTTTGCCTTGATTAATAGAGGACCAGCACTTTTATAGAGGACATCATCTGCTCCTATCTTCTTTATCTCTTCTAATGCTTTGTCGATTTCGACAACTTCTAATTCCACTTGTTGTTTTTGCATCATTATTGCCTGTAAATTCTGCTGAAGCTGTTGTAAACGTGATACTTGCTCTCTAAGCCATGGAGGAAGTTCTTGTTCACTCATAATAATATATTATGATGCGAATCACCAGCATAAAATCATACCGTTAATTGGTTATACTTTTGTAGGAGGCATTAGCCAACCTTAAATAAGAATTGATAATTGCACGTAGACTTGGAACATCATTAGTCTCAATTTCTATATGTAAACTAGAGTTATAAACACAAGCTCCTGTTTTGACTCCTGGATCAGGGGAAGACTTAATATCAGGATTTAACGCAGAATAAATAGATTTTACAATAAGGTTAGATTTAGAGGTTGATGTTTTAAAAGAAATTTGTATTTTAGCTTTGCAGTTTTTCGATGTTGACATCGTACACCCCAGCTGCCAACTTTGTAATTGCATTTTGGACAATACCATATACCTGATGCAATTCTATTGAATTGCCGTGAACCACATAATGGACATCTTCTTTTTTAGCTTCAATGTACGGTATACCTTTCCATATCTTTTGCGTACAGTGGCTCCAAATTTTACACCTAAACCTTTGAGTCCTATAGGACCCTGTTTTCTTCTACTGACCAGTCTTTAGCAACTCCTTTAATTTGATTCGTATTTCCTCTCCTTTAACTTTTGCTATCTCTGCTGCTCTCTTTATCTGTTCAATAGTAAAAGATCCCGTAGATCCCTTTTGTATTGCAGTATAGTCACCATTTGAATTTGTCGTTACGGTAATTCTTGCGTCCATACATGCTTCTTCTTCAGCAGAGGGATCTAATATTACCACGTCACCAATCCTGACTGCCGTAATTGATATGGGTATTGTGTTAATTGGGGGGTCTCGCTCATTTCCAGTATCAACTACCTTATCGTCTTGCATTTCAAAAACAGGAAGTTTAGTGCTTACTAATGCTGAAACCACTGCATAGGATGTAGCATCAAAAAGATTACCGTCGGTATTGATAACACTACAATCAACAAAGATTGTATAGACTGTCTTGCCTGGAACTAAGACTAATTTGTCAAGGTCTATCATCTCCGATTCTCTTACACCCCTGTCTACTACCCTTGCTAGTTCAACTGTTTCTTCATCTGGAGGACCAGGTTCACTATATGGTGATGCAGTAGGAAGCACTTCCGCAGATAAGATTAATGCACCCTTATTTTCCAGTCCTTCGAATGGCTCACCTGTCTCGACCTTTACTCCTGCAACTACTTCTGAGTTGCCTAATTTTACCCTTGCAGAGCCATTTGCTTTTTTTATAATATCTATTTCAATTTCAAGTGGCCTTATCTCATTTAGATTTCTCCCATCAAGTCTTTTTCCCTTTGAAATTGCGTCCCACATTTGCTGTTTGCGCAAATGTTCGACTATTATTGTTGAGCGTTTTGATGAACTCATTGTTCTTCTTTCAACTCCGTTTCATTACCAAAGTACTTTTGCATTAGTGCCTGTTTTTGAATTTCATAAACCATGTTGCAACCACTTAATGCCTTATCCACGCATTCATTGAACTGCTCTGAGGTTAATATACCATCAAGTTGTAATAATGTTACTTGTTCAAGATGTGGCATATATGCAACTGGCATATCTGCTCCACCTTCCTTATCTTCTATATCATTAATATCAAGAACAATTTTGTTGTCGACTTTACCTGCTGCACATGCGGATACAATGTCACGCATATTAATCCCCGCATCGGCCAATGCTATAGATGCAGCTGCAATGCCAGCACACCTTGAACCACCATCCGCTTGCAATACCTCAACAAATACATCTATTGCAGCACGTGGATAATCTTCTAATATCAAGGCTGGTTCCAATGCTTCTCTCATTACCTTTGAAATTTCAACTTCCCTTCTTGATGGAGCAGGATTTTTGCGAGTATCGGTAGAGAATGGAGACATATGGTATCTACATCTTAAAACGCATCGATCAGGAAGTGCCATGTGCTTTGGATGAACTTCTCTTGGACCATAGACAGCTACTATGATTTTGTTCTTGCCAAATTCTATGAATGCAGAGCCATCCGCATTTTTCACTACTCCAACAGTTATCTTGACTTCACGCAATTCATCTGCGGTGCGACCATCAGTCCGCTTTCCGTTTTCATCAATTAGATTTCTTGTTTGGTTGATCATGTTTGTTCACCTTCTTCTAACTCTTCTTCTACATCTTCGATAGCCGATTGGATCTCTTCGCCCTTTTGGCCATTTTGAGCCTGAGTTGCTGAGGTTCCTTCTGCTTGTGGAGAATCTGGTACATTCAGTAAGACCTTCACTCTTTGTGTCAAATTCGCTGTATGAGCTTCTTCTTCAACCATCCTAATTGCTCTCATGGCTAGTTTTATTCCTTCCGGATTTCTTCCCATAACAACGACGATTCCGTTTTGACCAATTAAAACTCTTGTTTGTGTTGCCTGCTCAATTGTTTGTATCATGGAACCACGCTTTCCAATAAGCCGTGGAACCCGGGTTGCAGAAATTTTTAACAATTCTCCGCGAGGTATTTTGCCTAAATCTTTGTCTTGGATCGTTAGCATCGGATCTCTCGTTCTGTCAAATGCAATAATTCTTGCAGCAATTAAATCTCCTATTGCCAGTTGTCTGCCCATATCGTCTCTAGCTGGAGAAAAGTCTCTTCCAAATACATCTTGTGCAGGTAAATGGGCCGAGAAGCAGGAGTTGACGTCTACTTCCCATGAGAGTGAAGAATGATCTATAATCTTGCCTATTACAATATCATTTACTCGAGGAATGTAAACACCTGACAATGGTATAACTTTGACACCATCTCTTCCCGTTTCTGCAATTCCAATTCTTGTAGCAATAATAGAATTGTCTGTTTTAATTACATTCATTAGGGGCCTAAAATTCCCTTCTACGATCTTATCACCGGGAATGACATACTTTCTTTTAATTTCTTGCATGTCGTTAACAAGTCATCCTCCGGGCAAAAACAGCCTTATTATGTAAAAGGATTCTTTCCATTTTTTTCTACACTTTGGGTCAGTAAGATCAGCCTTATATTTTAAGTGTTGAAGAGAGAGATCTTTTATTGTTCTATTACCTGAGCAGAGCCCTTTGTTATAGATCCTATCCTGTCTAGGAAGGTGCCTTTAATCCCAGCATTTATTTCTACTACAACCCTTAAAGAACCATCTGTAAGCCATTGTTCACCATTAAAATTCCCCACAGTTTTCAATACGCTGTAAGATTGAGCTGAAAATTGGGGTGGAACAGTTACCGTTAATCGCAAGGTTTCTGATTTTAGAGGTAAAATCTTTCTAAGCGAATCAATTATGGTCTTAGCCTGATCTTCAGCTCTTTTGGAAGGGTCAATAATAACTCTCGCTTCATCCATTGCACTCTCAATTCTCAAAGGTGGATGTGGGACGTGTGTTTTGGGATCTACAAAACTTTTATTAATATACTGAATAATTTGTTTTTTCTTCTCTTCTACCATTTTTCGACGTTGGTCTGTTGTCAGACTAAGTTCGCCTCGAGAAAGTATTTGTTTGGCAACTTCTGTCGGGTCTGTTGTCTTGAAATATTTTATTAGTTTTTCATTAGCGGCCCTTGAACCTTTATTTGCATCAGAATAAATCTCATCAGAAACTAGGATGCCCGATAAGTCAGTTCTTTTGCCCAGTTTGTATTCTAAGGCAGGATTGGGTTTTACTAAAATTTCGAACTTGTTGCCATCTAGACTTAGACGAACAATAGTAGGCTTAGTATCTGCCATTAATCTGTAGAATAATCTCTCCTCAGCAATATATATGCATGTTAGTGCTTAAATCTCAAAACTTTTCTTAATTTATGACGAGTCAGGGATTCATGAAGATTGGCAGTCTCGAGTGACTCAAAGTATAGATCACATCTAAAACACTTCCAAACTCTATCGTCTATCTGAGCCATCTATGAGAGTAGTCTGTTTTAGAATTATTTATATTTGGCTAATTTTTATCCTTTGAGTTTGTGTTTTATGCACCTACCCAAACCTAGAACGATGGCTATGGGAATTTTGGAAATACTCGAACTTTAGATATCCTTTTTTTACTTGAGAATAGAGGATTATGTACATCATCCATAAATCCATAGTTATTTACCAAAGGCAACAATGGATGAGATTACAGGTTTTCTTACTCTGTTTTTTGTAATTCACATAAAATACCCACTATGTCTTGATACGCCAATCATTCTACCGCTTTCCTTATCCCTTACTATAGTAGAGTTTTTTGGAACAAAGCCATCTGGTTTAACAAGATAAGATGTGTTATAGATGTTAGTCAAAACGTATTCATATCGCCATAGGAGGTATTTCTCCTGCTCGCTCATTAAACTCCTGAGGGACACATTGGGTTCAGTATATCCGCCAGCAAGTGCACATTATGGTACCATTTTTCATAGTCTGTCCATAATGAATACAAAGGTTCAGGCCTGTTTTTGACATAGAGTAGAGTGGGTTTATATGCAATTATCATGCTCAGTGCAACCATTGCAATTCCAAGGAAGAAATAACTTTCCGTAGCCATCGATATGATCTGTTGATCAATCAATACTCTTATTCCCTTGAAGTAACTTTCAGTAGGTAGAGTGAGCGCATAGGATGGGATAACAATTCCGCCGTATATCAAGGTAATACCAAGGCTACCTATGACTATAGGTACCATGCCCTTCCAAATTATTGAAAGAAACGTTAAAGAAATTAACACAATAGTGATAACCTGAATGATTCTCGCAGGAACTGAATTCAACGAGATTTGTATTGTGGTAGTAAAAAGGTGAAGGGCAAATAGAAGTATAATGCTGATCACGCTCAGCGATACAAGTGCAGATCTATTTCTGTGAAACCATTGGTAGGCAGACAAATAACTACCGTATCCTTTATCCTCCTTGTGTGATGAAGGAAATCCTGACCTCATATATGTGTGATACAGAGTCGTAGGCATTAAGTTTTCTTAAATGTGGTAAGTGTACTAAATATAATGTAGTTCACTTCATCTTTCATCTTATAGAGGGTTAGGAAAAAGTGCGGTCAGTTTCAGCATGAACGACCTTTTTACGGATTCTCCATAAAAACAGGCCTTACATATACAATACTCATTTTCTTTTAATGGCAGACCAATTGCTAAGCACTGCTCAAATACCTAAATTAATGTCAAAAGGAAGTAAGGCACAGATACACAAACTTTCAGCAACATGAGGGGGTTCACTAGAATGTGTCATAGATATGTATTTATGTTCTACATTTCTTTCAGTCTTTGATTTACTACTAAATACTTTTACATCCCTTATTCGATTGGAATGAATAAAATTAGAACTATTTTATAGTCATATTTGATTATACAGTGTTGCACTTTTATTATATTATTTTATAAAGAACCAAGATATCAATAATAAAGAATGATTTTCGGAAAACATAAGTGGGGTATGTTCAATATGCGGACAGGGTGTTACGAGAAAAAGTAGTGCTATCAGACACAATGATAACCTTCACCATGTAGATACCAAGATTGTTTGACCATATGATTATATGATTGGAAGGTTAAATGGTGAATTCCCTCCACCAATTGATCCTTTGCTATACAGACAAAATAAGAAAGGTAAGAAGGATACTTTGGATCCCATTTATTATCATGATGGCGATGATGATAATAATAATACCAAAAAAATAAGCAAGGTTGCATCTGTATGCAGAGGTACCACTTATTAACTTGTTTCTGAAGACTTGGACTTGTTCCCCTCTGCTGGGGACTTAAAGCCTAGCGAATACCTTTTTGCCCTTGCTGTAAACAGAACTGCGGTAAACGCTTGCGAAGACACCTGCCGTTACAGCAAACATGAATACTTGATCAGCCATACGTGTAATGCATAATTGACAAAGATAAAGTTATCTTCAAGCCTAATCTTATCGCATTTTCACATTGGATAATATCTACAAACGTTTATAATACTAATACAAAATAACCTTTGATATTATATTCATAAAATCTGATTCTTAATAATACAAGTTTATTTCGATAATTTTATTCTATATTATATCATTTTTCATATAACATGGCGTAGACAATCCAATAAATCAATAAATCAATAAATTTGTGATATCCTCTTGATAAGAAGTCAAATCTTTAGTTTTATATAAATATAACTATAGCAATATCAATGCGAGTGTTGACTCTTACATTGACAACTATGAACAGGGTTTATACAAAGTCAAGCACTCTAATATTGCTATTCATTAAATATTTGTATTAATAATTGTCGGCATAAAATGCTTAAAAGCCCATAAAAAATAACAAAAAGGAGAGGAATATTTTATCTATTCAGTTACATATGCTCGTTCTCCGTGCTGAGCCAAGTCGAGTCCAATTTCTTCTTCCTTTGGAGAAACCCTAATTCCCTGAGGCCAAACTAAATCCATGACCTTGATAATTACAGCAGTAATACCCATTGCCCACGCCAGCGAAGCAAACGCTCCTATTGCATTGTTCACAAATTGTTGTGGGTTTCCAAATGCAAGTCCATCTGCAACAGGAGTAAATCTCTTCTCGGCAAATGTTCCAGTCAACAGTGCTCCTACTAGACCTCCGACACCATGTACTCCCCAGGTATCAAGTGCATCGTCCCATTTGCGTCTGCTCTTGAACATTACTGCACCATAGCAAAAGACCGAAGCAGCAATACCGATAATTATCGCCGACATTGGAGATACAAATCCTGATGCCGGTGTGATTGCTACTAGGCCAGCTACTGCACCAGATGCTGCACCTACTGTAGAAGGCCTTCCTGTGTGAGCCCATGGAATCAGTGCCCAAGTTACTGCTGCCATTGCTGTAGCAACCTGAGTTGCAACGAATGCACTTGTTGCGTTTAATCGAGCTGCCACCTGCAGAGCCAGCATTGAAACCAAACCATCCTGTCCATAGTAATGCTCCTCCTAAAACTATAAGTGATATATTGTGTGGTTCCATTGGTATCTTTCCATATCCAAGTCTACGTCCAAGCATTAGTGCTATTACTAATCCTGACCAACCTGATGTGATATGGATTACAGTTCCACCTGCAAAGTCAAGTGATGGAAGTGCGCCCGTCCAGCCAACGTGTGTACCACCAAATCCAAGTGACCAAGTCCAGTGAGCACAGAAGTCATATACAAATGTCGCCCAGAGTACCATAAAGATCACAAATACGCTAAATTTCATCCGCTCTGCTAATGCCGCCACAATGAGAGCCGGCGTAATGATAGCGAACATCATTTGGAATGCCATGTATGTCATGTGAGGAATTGTTGGACCACCTAATCCACCATATACATCTGATGGTACGTCGTGAAGTACATTATTTAGACCAGCCCAGTCAAGCGTGCCTATAAATCCATTTCCAGTTGCATCTGGCCCAAATGCCAGACTATACCCCCAAAGTACCCATTGAATTCCTATTATTCCTGTTGTTATGAAAACCATATGAAGTGTGTTTACTGCATTCTTTTGTCTTGAAAGACCGCTATAGAAAATTGCTAATCCGCCAGGAGTCATCATCAAAACAAGCGCTGCAGATGTCAACATCCACGCATTATCACCCGTATCTATTGGACATGGTGTAAGGAGACCAGTGGTTTTATTGACGGCGAGATTTCCATCTTTATCTTTTTGAAAACAACTAAACTTTACAGCAGGGTTGTCTTTTGTGTAATTATTCGGGCCTGCGGCAAAGGCATTACTCAAGAAACTGAAGGAAAGTAGTATGGCCAATATAACAGCTAGACCCCCTATAATCAGATTTCTGCTCTGTAATCCAAACATTATTACAAACTCCTCTGGGAGATATATAAAAAATATTATATGCAACCAAATGAATATTGTGAAATAATAAAATAAGTTGATTTTTGCGATATTATCTTAAAGTTTAAATTTTATGATAATTAATTTGAAACACTAGTATACAAATAACTTGATTTTTGCGACATTATCTGACAGTTTTTTACAAGTTTTCGATAGATTTTTAAGGACGCATTAGGAAAAATCTTTGAATTAAAGTTTGGCTTCTTTATCCATAGATATTCTTGAAAAAGAAGATGAGAGGGTTATTGTTAAATTTAATAATGCTCCAAGACAATATGTAAACGCCCTTAGAAGACTATCGATAAGCGAGGTTCCAACTTTAGCAATAGATGATGTTATAATCCTAGAAAACTCCTCTGTTATGCATGATGAAGCAATTGCTCATAGACTAGGCCTCATCCCACTAAGAACAGATCTTGATAGATTTGTGATGCCACATGATTGCGACTGTAAAAGTACTTTGGGATGTTCAAAATGCAGGGTATTGTTGGTATTAGATTCTGAAGCAAATGAAAAAACTAAAGTTGTAACTTCAGGTGAGCTTTTGTCTGAAGATGAGCTTGTAAAGCCAGTTAGTAGGGATATTCCAATTATTATTCTCGCTCCAAGTCAGAAGCTAAAATTTGAAGCATATGCAAGATTAGGAGTTGGAAAGGATCATGCAAAATGGCAACCAACTTCAGCAGCCATTGTTAAAGACGGAAAGGATGAAAATGAATCTATTCTTATTATTGAAACAAACGGCGCATTAACCGCAGAAGAAGTAATAATGGCAGCTATTGAGAAACTAAATTCAAAAATAAAGAATTTTAATCAGGTCATTCAATCGCTTGAAATACCGACTAATGCTTAGGTAGATTTATTTGGGATTTAAGTTAATGGACTGGATAGATTAATAGTATGTTTACTGATGCTCTTGTGGATAACACAATCTGGACTCTTCGTAAAGCTTTCAAAAAGAATAAGGCTCCAATTTGGAGGGTGCTAGAAGACGAGCTTTCAGGTCCAAGATCAAATAGAAGGGAAGTTAATGTAAATAGATTGACAAATGTTACTGAAAATAATGAAGTCGTTATTGTTCCTGGTAAGATTTTAGGTGCAGGATCAATTGGACACAAACTGACAGTTTGTGCCTTTTCAATTTCTGCAATGGCTGCAAAGAAAATCATAGAATCGGGAGGGAAGTTTATTACGCTTGCTGATTTGATAGAGAAATATCCAGATGGTAAGGGAGTGCGTATAATTGGTTAATCAGGAATTGAAATCACAGAAACAAATAGTAGTTGATGCAGCAAACTGCATCGTTGGCAGAATGTGTTCGCATGTTTCAAAACTATTACTTCAGGGAAATAGAGTTGCTATTGTAAATGCTGAGAAAGCTATGCTATCTGGAAATAGATACAAGACAATTTCTCTTTACAAAGAGCATCTTGAAATCAACTCTGTCACAAATCCTATTCATGGTCCATTTCATCCAAGGAGACCAGATACGATATTGACAAAGATGGTACGAGGAATGATACCAAAAAGCAAAGCGAGCGGCATCGAAGCTTTTAAACGATTAAGGGTATACATAGGTATTCCTGAAGAGCTAAAGAATATCGAGTCTGAATCTTTTAATGATTCGATGATTACAAAACCTGCCTCGTACTATATTACAGTTGGCGATGTAGCAAAACAAATTGGATGGAAGGGATAGAACCGTGAATAAAATAGATCTTTATCCGGGTCAAAGAAAATCATGCCGAGCCGTGGCTACAATTTCTAAAGGAAATGGTAAGGTAAGAATCAATAACATTCCAGTAGAAATTTTAGAACCAGAAGTAGTTAAGGAATTGGTATTAACACCGCTCGCTCTTATAGGGGAATTAAGAAATAAGGTTGATATCAATGTACGGGTGCAAGGTGGAGGATTTATGGGACAAGCCTTTGCTAGTGCAGTTGCAATTTCTAGATCTCTAATAGGTGAAGGAAAAGGAGGAAGAGATCCAAAGGATCATCCATTAGCAAAGAATATACGTGAAGAAATTCGTAAAAAAATTACTGAATTTGATAGGCACCTTCTAGCAGGCGATCCTAGACAGACCGAATCAAAGAAATTCGGTGGATCTGGTGCAAGACGTAGAAAACAGAAATCATATCGCTAGGCTCCATTTTTTTCTATTTTGTAGTTAGTGATTCGGTTTTATAAATAACAGTTTAAGTGTTGTTGTTATTATCAGCATCATGGTTAAAAGTTTGAGGTAATAATGATTATATTCAGCAATCATCTGCAGTTAGAACTCTTCGGTTCATTGGATTTATTTATTTTTTTGTAATACCTCGGCGATCCATAGAAATGTAATACTCAGTCAATTTTATTCCATAACATTCTCCACATAATTCGCCGAAAATATTCCATTGAGGCATTGGTTTGTATCTGAAACTAATTATGTCCTTTCCACAAATGACACATTTTAAATTGTTGATCTTGCCCATTTGCTTCTACGAGGAGTTGTCTAAAATAACACTTGTGGTGATAATGTAAAATGTTTTATATATATCATTGAAAAGGAGTAGATTAATTTAGACTATTATTTGGTATATTCATTACATATATTTGGACGGAGGGTATCCTTAGTATTTTTTGTCAATTTCTACGCGTGATTATTTTCGTATATATGATATCCTTCTTTATAGGGCTTTGATATTTTGGTGAAAAACATTCAAATAATTCTAAGACTCGTTGTATAAGTAATCGGAATCATTCCTCATTGGTGTTATATATATATATATACTAAAAATACGGCTAATTACCTAAACTAATAAAAAAAGAAAGGTGGCTCATTGCATTTCCTCTCGTGTAAACTGACTCTTTTTAGTCGTACTATAAGTAAGAAGGAATCATGACAGATTACTCCATTAATTAATTTTCTTTTCATGAGCAGTTGCTACTTTCTGAATGTTACATAAGGCATTGAAGCTGTAGTAGTATCCACAACCACTGTGCTCACAATAATATGCGTAGGAGTTTAACATTTCCTCTTACACAAATAATTACATTAACACCTTGGCCCAATCATCTTCTCAAATACGCCGATCTCGTGCGATGAAAGCATATTATATATATATATATATATATATAATATAGTGTAGCCTTGTCATCTTTTTTAAGTTAACCTTATTTTTTATTATTGCTTTTATTGCCTGTTTTGTGGATCAATCTGAAGGTTTCTTTGCCGTAATCGTACGCTAGCTTGCGATCTTCATATGACCCACATTCAATACATTTTACACTGCTATTTAACCGAACGGTGTCGCCACCACAATTAAAACATAAAGTATAGAGAACTCCAAATTCCTTTTCATCGATTGTAATATGTATAGTTGAATTTAATAGACTGATTACTCGTCCCCTGATGATATCGCCAACTCTAAATATGATTCGGCCTCTTCTATCTCCTCTGTCTCGCCCTCCTCCACTTCCTCCTAATCTCATAGATGCAATTGCAGAAAATCCTGCAACTGATTTCTGGTCATTTACATAAAGTATTCTTAGCGAAAACATACTACCAAATAACATTTCTATGTAGCCAACTACTGTGTCACCAATTTTTGGCAACATAGGAGAATTTTTTTGGTCAATCTTCACTATGCGTCTTTTGAAATCATAAATTTTAGTACCTACTGCAGTTGACCTGATTGCTCCATCGGTAATATATGTATTTTTTCCACCTTCAAATTCCTCGATGGATGCCACCTGTTCTCCAGGCAGTATTGCAGTTGTTTGTTTTTCTCTTTTCATATACACATGATGAAGTTCCTTTAAAGTTATAATTGTTACATTTACCCCATTTGTTTGATCGCTTATTGAGTTAGTATATGTGCCATCATTAGTACCAATCGTCTTAGTAACAATCCTAGTGTTCATAGTCACTTTTGGGATAGAATCACTTACTCCTTCTCCATTCTGATATGCAATTAGTGATACTCATGCTTAAAAATAAGAAAATTATTAGTTTGGCACAATACTAAATTTATTGTATTTTGTACTCACTATGATGGTTCCTATGATTGCTACTGCAAATACCATTACTGCAATAGCTGCACCAAATTCTGGCACTACATGAGTACCGACAATTTCGATTTTCTCAGTACCTTTATCAAAATCAATCACCAATGTTCTTACTTGGCTATTATTTGTTGTTTCCTCAGCAACTATACTTTGACGATCTTCAAAGACTGCATAAGTATCATCAGCGTTCGTTCCTTGTTTTGTGGAGTCTATTGAGTTTCTTGGAAGCTCAATTGTCAATCTTCCATTTGATTGCGAAGAGATGTTAGCCATAAGTGTTGCACCGTCATTCTCTGCAGCAATGTTATTAATTTTATTACCACTACCAGTGATTTGATACTTGACTGGATAGGTTTTACTGTTAATATTTGGGATATATGTAATATTATTAGTGGAAGTTGTTATTGTTTTATTATTCTTAGTTGTTGTTATATTTGTGGTTGTTATTAATTTGTTATTAGTTTGAGTTAATATGTTGTCTCTTGTTGCATTTGTTATTTTAACACCCGCAGTTTTTATAGCTGTGCTATTTGGAACAAGCGTAGCTTTAAATGATGTACTTTGATATGAATCAGATTTTGGTGATGAGTTGTCTTTTAATTGCTCATTTTTATGGAATTTTGGGGGTATTGCTACATCCTCATCATCCTCATCAAACCCCCCAAGTGGCATGGGAAACAAAAAAGGAGTAGTAGCCGCATTATTACTTGTTATTGTTGATGGATGCTGTTGCTTTTGTTGTTTTTCCTTTCCAGTTAGCACTCCAATAATATTTACACTATACGATTTTATTAAATTAGTATGATTAACATAGCAAGTTAATTTGGCAGTCAGTTTATTTACTCCATTTGTAATAATATGATGGTTCCCAGCATAAATAAAAGTCCATCTTGAATAGTCATTTGCTCCACCAGGTCCAATTGCTAAAACTTTTTTGAATGATTTTAGAACATTCGAATTAATGTAAATTTGGCAGTCAGTATCGGCATTATCTGTAGATGTTCCAAAGATTATCAGTCTATCAACTGGAACTAGTTGACCTGCAGTAGGTGATGTAATTTTTACACTCATTTCATTTGGTATTTGCTGTGCATATATAGATGAATTAGATAAGGAAGCAGAAAGAAGAAATATTTCAAAAAAGAGAATTAGCACCAGCGTTTCTGACTTATGTGGAATAAATTTTTTCATAATAGCGTTATGACAATTGGTTCAAATAATAAATTGCAAGAGAAAAAACATTGATTGTTTACTTGTAAAATATCAATTTTTAATTTTATAATAACACTTATCGTAGATCTCTCCAGAATAAGACAGTTGCAGATATGTACTTGTACGATTAGAAATAGATCATATTCATTATGTGAATAGCAGTCGTGCATTATTCAAAGCTCGAGCATATAAACGAGCAGCAGATGTTATTGCAAATTTGCCATTATATATAGAAGATATATATGAAAAGGATGGAATAAAAGGTCAAATTGATGCGCATTATGACCGCCTTGATTTAAAAGATGATTATGTAAGGCAGTACAAAAGGATGTCAAACTTGTAATTGATTCAGATACACATCATCCTGTTCATTTTGCATTTTTGATATTTGGCATAGCGCAAGCAAGACGGGGCTGGGCAGAAAAGTCAGACATTCTTAATACACTGCCTGTTGATATGCTACTAAAGAGTCTCAAATAAAAAGTAATGAAATATGTAAAATTTTTATATCCTAGTCATATGTAGTAACCCTCTGTATGATATATATGCGTACCTCTAGTTTAGAGAGAGATGAAATAAGGACAAGGAAGCTCTTTCTTGGTATTTTTTACTTTTGTGCTGCATCTATGGCGAGCTATCACTTTTTATGCTCTCTACGTTAGTATAGGGGAATATCTTACGACGGGAAAAGTAGTTATTGGCGAAGTACTAGTCAATACAGACTTTCCTGTTCATGGACTTGCAAAGCTTGTGTCATATCTGATGATCGTCACTGTAGTAGGGTGGTATTGTGTAACTAAACTGGGTGGAGAAAAGGTAAAAGATATTCCTAAATCAGTTAAGTCAATATTGCAATTAATTGTCCTAACCATAGCAGTAATAGCACTGTACGAATTTATTTACAACTCTATTATATGGAATTCCCTTATTACAGCTGATGCAATGAAAGGCATAATGAGACTGGACGACATAAACATACCATATCCTAATCCTCATACGCCTTGGAACCTTGTATTTGCTACAAAGATGTCTCTAGCAGCATTTCTCATCTCTGCACACGGGTTGTACACTATATCAAAACCTACTAAGAGAGAAGAGTGATATTGTGTCAACAATGAGGAATATTATCTTTATATTTATAGACGATAAAAATATGTACATGTCACTGAAACCATTGTAAACAAAATAGTAATCCTTTGTGTTGATTCAACCAAGACTAGGTTATCTAAAACTCAAACACTCTAAGTTCGCGGAGATTGTTAACATTGTCCAGCAACTTGGCTGCTGAGATTATATATCGTTTTTGGTAAAATAGCTTTTTATTGTATGTCTCCTATTTATTAGTAAAAAAATCTAAAAATTTATCTGTCTATTGATGATGATGAATATATGCGAAGGGAATTCATAATCGATTCCCAAAGTCAAGTCCTTGAAGATTGGGTAAATGTATGAACAAATATCAAAAATGATCTTGTCACGATCAAAGCATCCGATCCTTTATCTGTCTGTCAATTGTGTAAGATAACACAAGGAGAAAATCAAAAAGGTCTATTGAATTGATGAAAAAAGGAATTATCTGGGACAAACAAAAGGGGCATGGTATAGAAAGCTAACTGTGTGTGGAATTTTATATATTAAACAATGGCCTATCAATGAACTTGCATTTTTACTACCACAGCTGTTTTGTTGATTTTTTTTATGTGCTAGCACATTCTCTAAGCGTATATGCAGTAACCTTAAATTTCGATTTAAAACATATGGTATAGTTGAATAATGATTAATTCTGTTGTGGATTCTGAGATGGGTAACCTTATTTCTGACCTTCAAACTTTGATTAGGCAATCCAGCGTTTCTGCAAAAAAGCAAGGCCTTGTTGAATGTGCCAACCTTATTGCAGACATTATGCATAAGGCAGGAATTAGCTCTGAAGTATTGTATCTTGACGATCATAGAGGAAATGACGATATAAAAGATGTTCCTCCGCCAATAGTTTACGGCGAAGTTAAATCTAAAGCAAATTCAAATGGAAAGACCATTTTATTTTACAACCATTATGACATACAGCCTGAAGATCCAGTAGAGTTGTGGAAAGATGATCCATTTGGTGGTAAGGTTGAAGGTAATTATATTTTTGGACGCGGATCTGCAGATGATAAAGGCGAGTTAATAACTCGTATTAAAGCAGTGGAATGTTTTCTAAAAAAGGCTGGGGATGTACCCTGTAATGTGAAATTTATTATTGAAGGAGAAGAGGAAATTGGAAGTGTGCACGTTGAACGATACCTTACCAAGTATAGGCAAAAACTTTCATGTGATGGAGTAATTTGGGAATTTGGTTATGTTGATGAAAAAGATAGACCAATTATCAGTCTTGGAATGAAAGGGCTGCTTTATGTTGAATTGATAGCGAAGGGACTCGCCAGAGATGCCCATTCCAGCCTAGCGGTTTTAATTGAAAATCCAGCATGGCTACTTGTTAAAGCACTAAATACTATGAGAGATGAAAATGGAAAAATTCTGATAAAGGATTGGTATAAAGAAGTAAGAGAATTTACTCCAGAAGAACTTGCTGTTCTTGCTAGTGAACCATTTGATGACCAAGAATTCAAAAAAGAGTACGGTATAGATAAGTTTGTTAATAATATAAAGGATATCGAAGAGGTCAAGAGAGCAATGGCAGGAGGGCCAACATGCAATATTGCAGGTTTAGTATCAGGATATAATGGCAAAGGTGCAAAAACTGTTCTTCCATCTATTGCTCATGCCAAAATGGATTTTAGACTTGTCCCAAATATGGTTCCTGAAAAACAGTTTGAACGCCTTAAAAACCATTTAAAGGAAAATGGATTTGGTGATGACATAGAAGTAAAGTTCATCCATGGAGAAGCAGCTGCCAGAACATCAGTCAGTGATCCCTTTGTAAAAGGGGTTGAAGAATCTGCAAAGGAAATTTTTGGTACAGCAGTTATCAGCGTTTCATCAGCTGGCACAGGACCAATGTATTCGTTTGTCAAAATTCTTGATGCACCATGTATTTCTATAGGTAGTACTTACGTGTATGCGAAGATTCATTCGCCAAATGAATTTGCAAGAATTGATCTGTTAAACAAAACGACTAAATGTATAGGCAATATTATAGAGAAATTTGCCAGTTCAACCATCACATGAGAAGAATATGAAATAAGGGTAATGTCATGGAAAGGTTTAGGCTATATTATGGAAAGTTTAAGGAATATTTTCTATTATCACTACACGAAGGTGTACGTATATTCCATGAATCACTCTACTTCATTCACAGTCTTTTTAACCAATTGCAATAGAACCTATATTATAGTACTGCTATTCTTGTGTAATAATTTGATGATTTTGTAATATACTGCTATTCTATATTCATATATGCGTCTCTATTTTTCTCTCCAATATTACAAGATTGTATGTAACTGTCCCATAACTGAACTTATTGAATAGATCTATTGCGTAATTACGAAAGAAAATCTCTTCATGATGGTCAGTTTTGCTCTTTTTTTAGAGTGACATCCCACCATTAGTTCGTATTATTCTGAAATTTACCAATCCTGAAACAATGTCAGAAGCATGATCATATCTTCCAAGCCTGTTTCTAAATTTAGTACCCATTATTCCGAACTTTTTAATTCTGCTTACCGTGTGCTCGACTATTATCCTTAGTTTGGAATACTTTCTATTGTATCTCTTTTCTCCATCTGAGAGTTCACTTTTCCTTTTTTTTCTAAATGGCAGTACATACTTTACAGTGGGAAAGTCATTCTTAACTCCCAAGTAGCCAAGGTCAAGGACATTTTCAACTTGCAGCGGAGTTATAGGATGTTTATTTTTGAAAATCTCATAATCATGTATTCTTCCCCGATCATGACCTGTTTTGTGTAGTATGTACCCTCACTGTTTACCATATATTGTGTCTTGATAGTATGCTTCCTCTTTTTGCCAGAGTAGTAGCTCTTCCTTCTCCTTTTGTTCTTTGGCCTTGGTATCTCCTGTTCGGAAGAATCTATGAAAGCCTTGAAGCCTGGAAAGTACTCCTCAACTTCATCTATGGTTCTAAGCCTTCTTGTACGTTTATACAACTTCTTTGGCAGCGGGATACACTGCTTGATAAGTGGTTCTATAATGGATATATCTCTGCAGATATTACTCTGGTCAAGATCAAATAGAAATCCTGATAATGTAAAGGTAATGTACAGTCTGTAATAGACTAGTAGAAGCATCAAGAATCTTTCTTTGGCTTTCAGCTTGAATGGTCTACCAGCACCAATATCTCTTTTTCTTTTCCTATTGGAAAGACGCTTTCTTTCATGCTCATCATATTTCGATTCTATTTCTTTAGCAATGACATCAAATTCTGATACAGCCAGTCCAGTAAACGATTTAAATAACAACGGCCTTCTTGATAGGCGAGCGTAAGACATCAACTGAGTATGTAATATGAACGGATCAATGGAGAATAAAGCTCTAAGCTTTCAATTACGCAAGAGGTCTATTGTCTAATTGTTATTTATTGAAGCAGAAATAAAATAAAGAAGAGTAGGTTGAAGAATAATTTTAGGAAGACTAAAGGTCTTGATGCAACTAAAGCAATCAAACAAAGACTAGAACCAGAGGTTGTAGTCCTTATCCCAAATGTAGGCTTATAGTTTACTTCTTCAAATCGAATATCTTTGTGAACAATATGTCGTATCCGATATATCTCTGCTTTAGAGCCTATCCCAAAATTATCCTCCAGTAGACAATAAAACAGCAAGCTAAAGAGACGAGTGCAAGATAGTTCTCTGATTTCTTTTCATATCTTACTAATAGTTTTCTGAACCTGTTATGCCATGAATTAGTTCTTTCTACAACCCACCTCCTTGCTGAATAATATCTTAGCTTTATCAATTCTTCACCTCTGTGACGAATATGCGGCAAGTATCTTCTTTTGGTAGATTCTCTTTCTATTTCTGGATAATCATATCCTTTGTCCAGACATAGGTTCTGTTTCTTTAACGGTCTTTCAACTATCACATTATCCAGCGTATCTGTTTCAGCCTTCATGTCATGTGTATTTGCAGATGCAATAATAACAGAATACTGGAATACCACGCTGGTCTGTTAATACATGGCGCTTAGTTCCTATCTTACTCACTTCTACAGGTTAAGCGAATACCAGGGAAGGTGGTAGTAGTGATAATAATAGTTGTCCAATTCTTGCCATTGGTTGCCAACTGGCTAGTAATACTTTCCTTAGCCTATCATAGCATATAATCTTTAGTCTTTTCTCTCTTTCTCTCTTTCTCTCTTTCTCTCTGTTATCATTTATTATCATCACTAGATAAAATACCTTTATCGGCTCCATAAAGATGGTTAATAATGCCTGCTAGTTTAATATCATAATTACTAATTCCATTAACATCATGTGTTACTAGGTCAACCTTGACCTTGTTGTAAACGTTAAACCACTCTGGGTGGTGATTCATCTTTTCAGCTTCCATTGCTATTTTTGTCATAAAACCAAATGCCTCCACAAAGCTTTCGAATTCAAAGGTTCGATTTAATTTGCCGCTAACTACTTTCCATCCTTGGAGTTTGTTAACTTCACGTTCTATTTCTTGTTCTGATAACTTCCGATAATCATCCTCTGACATACTCCCTCTTTACTCCACTACCTAATACGCATGACTCTACAATTATATTGTTTTCTTTTTAACGCTATATCCATATGCATATTTACAGTTACTATAGCGGGTCTATATTAAGAACCATGTAGACCATAGAATGACACTAAAAGAAATGACCAACAACAGCAGTAATAGTAGTAACAGTAACAGGCAGCAACAACAACAACAACGACGGCAGCAACATTAGGCAGCTTTAGCAGTAGTAGTAGTAATATTAGCAAAATTATAGCTTCATCTTCATCTTCATCATCTTTCTCTTCATTATCAGAAGAAAGCTATTACCGCAATTTTAAAAATTCCTGCAAAGCAGTAGCTACCTTTGAGAGTTATAACAACAAACTCAACAAATATATGAAATATAAAGGATATACAGAGTATTCTCAGTTAGTAGATCCAAACAAGGATGTCAGGATTATCGAATCTGACATTATAGATTTTATAGTTTATTTAAAAGAAAAACATTACCGATATGAGTCAAGATGTGCTTACCTAAACGCCATATGTCATTTTTATAATGTTAATGATGTTGTAGTTATTCGTAAAAAGAAGATCTCGAGATTTTTGGGCAGTGAAGATGATGATAATAATGACGTTGCTGCTACGGCAACGGGAGGAGTAGGAGTAGAAGATCCGCCGCAACAGGAAGATAAACCATATACTACTGAGCAGATCTCCAAACTGCTAGAGGTATCAGACGAACGTACCAAAGTAATGGTTCTACTAATGGCATCTGCTGGTTTAAGATTGGGTGCTTTACCAGGTTTAAAAGTAGGTCATTTAATCAAAATTCCTGAATACTCTAATTATCAAATAACAGCTTATGCCAATTCAAAAAAGTCAAGATATCAAACCTTTTGCACTAGTGAATGTGCAGTAGCAATTGATAACTATCTGGATTTTCGTAAAAGATGCGGAGAACATGTAACAGCTAAATCGCCATTGCTACGACGACAGTTCAATAGAGATGACGAGTTGCAAACTGCTAACATGGTATTGCCTATAGGAATATCAGCAGTAAAGCGGTGTCTAAATAAAGTATTATATGAATCTGGTCTGCGGACCCATTTAATAGAAAAAAATGAAAACAAACTTAATCAACGCAGAGATATGTCGCAATGGCTCACGGCTTTCGCAAGTTTTTTGATACAACTTGTACGCTAAATGGAATGAATCCTATCTATGTCGAGATTTGTATGGGTCATTCACTCAAAGGGGTAAAGGATTCATACTTTATACCACGTGCGGATAAGAATGGCATTTATCGTGATATCTTGGAAGGTAATGACAGAAACCTAGGCTACTTATCAATTATGGATGCTCTTACAATAAACCAAGAGCATCGTCTAAAGACTGAGAATATAAAACTAAAAACCGAGACTTCAAAAGTTAACCAGTTACAAGGCCAGTTAGATAACATGAAAAACGAGATAAACGCATTAACTGGAAGTTTGTATAATATGTTATCCAAGACATCGAAAAAAGAGATTGAAGAGGAAGTTTCTCAACATATTGAACTTGATGAATCTAAATGGCGTTGATTGATAATGATATTGGCCATTTTGGCCGAATTGTGAAGGATAGATAGACTGATTTGGTATCAGTTACATTTTGTTAGTTAGTTAGTTAGTTAAATGAGTTTTGAGATGTTAAATTGATTCCTTTATTTGATAAAAAGTTCCTAAAGAATATGTCCACCTTTCTCACAGTAATATTTTACTGCTAAAAGAGACGAGAAGCTTATGAGTGAGCTTTAAGCTGTATGTATTGACTATATGTTGAGACAGGAAACTTTAAAGAAGGACCACCAACTGCATCAGCAGGCAGCGGGTTCAGAATAATAACAGCACTGACATAACAGCTGTCCTTGTTACAAAACAGACTCGCGAAACATTACGGCAAATCGGACGCAAAAATGAGACTTACGATCAAATTATAAACCGACTAATTAAAAAATCAAGCTCAATAATGAGGAGCAACGAGGTTTAGACAAGTAAAATGCAATTAAATGGTAAAGTTGGGTACTGGGCAGTTGTTGCCCACCAGTCCAGCACCCAATTGTTAGGTGTGAATCAGCAGTTTTTGTCAGCATGTACAACTCAAACTACTCTTTCGACTTTGCAGACCCACCATCAACCACAGCAGTCACCTTCAGGAGCAGGTTCGCCGCTAGTTGACTAAAAGAAACGAAGATTCTACAAAATTTAAAGCTAGCGAAATTAGAAGTCGTAGAAATAAAGATTTACACAGGAAAATTGATTTTTCAGAATTTAACGACAGGTTTGACTGTCTGCAGCGTGCTCAAGCAGGAACTCGGGAGCAAGTTAATTGTGTTGAAAACTTATGTTTGGAGCTAAAGGAGTTAATCTCTAACAAGTTATCAGCAATCGAACGAAGTAATATATTATTTAGTCAGATTATCGCTGAAAAGGATCTGAATTTGGATGGGGTGACGATTAATTGATGGCTCAACGAATAATATCGCAACCATCATCATCACCGCCACAACCAGATTTCTGTGAACTAAAGTTCTGGACTGAGACATGTCTGATTGAAGACATATTCCTTAGACTTGCAGGAACTAAAATAATTGTAAAAAAACACGAGGACAACAAAGATGTAACTGTCTACAAATACTATAATCAAGCACTCAGACTAAGATATCGGATTCCTATATACAAACCGACGCCTGAATTCATTGTCAATAAGTCTGATCTAACACCGCGAATAATGTCCGAGTTAAAGTCACTAGATGCTAAAGACTCTGCAGTTATCTTAAAGCAAGCAGTAGGTTGGATATTCGCCAACATTGATTCTCGGCAATACAATCTAAGTGTTGCCAGAAAATTGAAAGTGAGGTTAGACGCTTAATAACATGTCTTCGTCACAATCAACTCCATCAACAACTACTACAGCAACAGTAGAGGAGAAAGTCAAGAAAACTCATTACTCTGTATCTGAGGCCATAGAAGCAGGATCAGGTAAGAACGTCATTGTAACAGGAATGATTGCGAGTTATTCCACTCCATACAAAACGATATCTAGATCTGAATGGAAATGTGATAATCCTCTATGCAGTCTAGTTGGAAGTGAATCATACACTCCGCCATTATTAGTACCGCTAAATAGACTTGATAATACGAGAGGTTTTAGTATAAAGTGTTTCAAATGTGGAAGCACTGCATTTGACGCTTACCATATCTATAACAACACCAGACCAATACAATTAGAAGATTCGGACAAGGCAAGTGATGAAGCATATAATAGCACCGACAGACTCGAAGTAGTGCTTTATGACGATGCGGCTTCTCGAGTAATTGCAGGTGAGATAGTTGATATTGTAGGAGATATAATCACTCAGCGCAAGTCTGACAGCGGTGCTAGTGCTAAGAACAATAGCAAGAAACTTGTTAATGTACTCCATAGCTCAGATATAAGATATCGTAACAAGGATAAAGTTGTCATAACGCAGAAAGATATTGATACATTCTACAGACATAAGAGGATCTGCGATGCAGTATATGCCAAAGAACTTGAAGCATCCAAGACCAATAAGCAAATTGTTCCTATGCGATATATCGATAGACTAGTTGCAATGTTTGCACCAAACGTATTAGGATATGAGAACGTAAAACTTGGGTTGCTTAGATCCTTAGTCGGTGGTAGAAAGGATCACGGAGACGACAACGGAAGACGTGGAAGGATAAACACCGTGTTAGTTGGCGATAAAGGCACAGCAAAATCCATGCTTGGTAAAGAATCTACAAAATTAATTCCAAACTCTAGGTATATCAGTGCACAGAATACGAGCGGTAAAAGTTTAGTCGGTATTGTAGACAAAGAGAACGATGGTTACTATCTCAGGTTAGGACCTACAGTATTGGCTAGGAATGCAGTATGTGCAATCAATGAGTTTGGATTAATGCCGTTAGAAGACCAAGGACACTTAAACGATATTGCAGAGGAAGGTAAAACAACGCTAATCAAATATGCTATAACATTTGAACTCGACGCGCAGACAACTATCATAGCAATTGCCAACCAATTCAATACAGAATGGAACGATCCAAAGAGCATATCTAAAGACGAGATTCCTATGCTCAGGACTCTAATAGACAGGAGTGACCAGGTATACGCATTTAGAGACGAACGTACAGAGCAGGAACTTGAACAATATGCCAAACAAAAGACCAATCTAAGAAAACGTAGACCGCATAATTACAGGGGGTTGTGGTTGTTTATTTCCTATTTTCAATGTTGATAATTGTCTTTTCTTTGCTCGTTCAGATTCTATCTTTCTTTTCGAGTTCAAAACCTAGGTCTGCTTGACTTTCTGTTTTGTATTCTCACATATTCTAATTGATAATGGTGTAAGACGACATGCTAAAATTCATGGAAATGTGGGAACCACAATTTTCACTCCAAAACATGCAATAGTAAGAATCAAAACTTGCACCTGCTGTGTTTCTAAAAGCGGGGGTATCCCCGCTTTTGATTTCCGTGCAACAGTTTTTGATTTCCATCGTTCATATGAATGTCTTCGTATTTCTCTACCATCTATATCACCGAATAAGTCTTTAGTTCTGTATTTGCGGCCATTGGACCGCAAATTGATTCTTGTTCTTGCTTCGTCCCAATAAGTGGCGCTACCGCCACTTTTGATTTACTACCAGGTTTACTCTTTGATTTCCATCGTTCATATGATAGATGGAGAGGAGGTAGACAATAATAATGAAAAACTAATACAGAATCTTGCTTTGTCAAATTCTGAAAATGACAAAGCCGAATTCTCTAACAATCCTCTATATTATGATATGAGGTTCTTTGTCAGTCAGTCAATCATTTATATTGGCAAACGTTGCTTGATTGCTTGATAGTTAAATGTCAACAAATCAAAGTACAAGTTCAACAAATACAGGCAAACAAGTCCTAAGTGAAGAGACAAAGAAAAAGATATCAGAGATGAGATTAAGACTGGACCAGAAAGCAAGTAATAGGAACACCAAGTTTATCAAGTTCAAAGATGGCGATCACCGATTACTGCAAATCATTCCAGATAAAACAACTGAAGAATTAGTTACATATGAAAGCCAGCCAGACAAGCCAGTTAACAGATTCAAGTTCTATGTGCATGATCTTGGTAGTTCGGAATCAGCTGGTGAGTTATTGGAGTGGACCTGCTCTGAAACAGTTGCTGCAGATATTCTAAAGTGGATTGAAAAAGGTTACTGTGCAATGCACATAACTAGAAAAGGTTCGGACCTAAAGACCAAGTATGATATTGACCCACTGATAGACTAGCGTTGTGTCACCAATCATTTATTCTTTCTATTCAGTTGTCTCTCTTTTATCTACTGATGAGAATTACGTCAATGATATAGTTCTATTGCATTTCCAACCTTCTAACAGGCATCGTCTTTTGCTTGCCTTACTTCCAGGATATTGATGTTACTGATTATTGGTAACGTATAAAATTTTTTCCAGAAATGAAATCTAGGTGCGTTTTGTTTGTTTATGAATTTGTTCATGATGGCTCATGTCCAGAAAAGAATCTTTATAATGAATTATAACGTCAATTCCTAGATTACAAAGTATCCTTCATTTGATATACTCAATTGTTATACGAAACAAATCCGTAATAAATCATATCAGATAAATCAGCAGTAACTTACTCACTTCAAATATACAGGTGATATTGTAAGTTGTAATATAATATATGAACAACACAACAACGAGAACTCTAGCGTTAGTAGCTGTCTTTATGGCGAGCAACATTAGTAGTAGGAACATTTGCAACAACAACCACAATAGCAACAACAGGACAATCAGCATATGCTTATTCACAAAAGAAGAAAGGAGGAGGAGAAGACAATGGAAAAGGTAATGGCAACGGCAACACAGTTACCATAGAGGAATGCAAGAATAAGGGTTCTGCAAGCGGATTTGATACCGCAGTAGATCAAGAATGTGAAAACCTGATATGTACACATCCAGGTGAAAACGCAACTTGTGTACAAGAAGGAGCAACAGTAGCAGGAGCAGTGCAACAAGGTAGTCAAACAACGCCAGTAAAACTAACATGCGAACAATGTTTCACAAAGTTCCTTAGCAGTACACAATTATCCCAACTACTTCAAATATTAGATAGGGCATTCGGGGTTAATAGTTTGCCAGACTTATGTGCAGCACTATCCAGTGGCTCAAATCCTGAACTAGCTTATCTTTCTTCAAGTATTTCTAGTAAGATTGCTTGGGGAAACAGGAGCGGCTCCGCTAATTCAATGTCTAATAGATGCTGGAATAGTGCTTCCTACAAGACCAACGTAGGATATTAACCACATACATCAGCAAAAAACAACAATAACCCTCCCTATTTTTTATTACAACTATTTCATTCTGCTGCGATTCTCCACCACCAAATAACTGTAATGGTGTAGAATATGATCAAGTTGCAGAAGTAGAAGGACTTGAACACATAAATCTAAAATTATCTAGGGCAGCAAGCTTGATCTGTACTTTTACAAATAAAGAACAAGCGCCATAATCTACCAACCAATCTCCTTGCATAGAATCGGTTCTTATATTTATATATGTATGGAGCACCGGCTGTTACCATTACTTTATTCTCCCAATAACTAAACTCTTTAAGGTAGTTAGTATTAGAAAACCGTGAAGTAAAGACGTATGTTTTATCCAGACTCCCCGGAATATAAGCACAATAAAAATAAAACAATCACAACAATCCATGCAAATGAAATCTATATGTAGCTATTGAAGGTTTTCTTCCTTTTTTCTAAAAAGTTACTTTATTAGGTACTATACGGTAATTGTATTGTTCTCCATTGACCTTTGGTCAGACATATTTGTCAACTACCTTTAAGATGGCTTTCTATTGCTCTTCTGAATCGGCTTCGTTCCTGGAGATAAATTATTATTAATATAGGAATTCAAATGAAGCAATCATTTGCTCTGCAAGAGGAAGGAATTTGAGATATTTTTCTGGTTTTGAACGATACATTATATGATAAACTTTATTTCCTTTTTTTGTCACAACAACCAATGATTTTTCTCCTTTTTCGATATAAACCAATTGATAAGCAGGAATACCTGCTGCAATAGTAGTTGGAATGGATTCAATGAGATGGAAATCAGAAGATGTTTCCTTCAGGTTTTGTATAGTAGAATCAATGAATTCTTTCAGTGTAATGTTTGGATCTCCAGTTATTCCGATGTATACGCCTTCCAAATAGGAGTCAACAGAACTTTCTTTTGGAGACAGGAATCCTACTACTCTTTGCCATGTAGCGGGATAGTCTATCTTTATGCCATATTGATCTAAAACACATTTCAGAAAAGTATTATTATTATCCGTTGTTATGTTTTGGACCTGATTCTCGATAAATGAATGCTTTGCACTATTCTGGCTGTCGCGACCAAGTTTTGCTCCACATTGATTGCAAAAAGTAGAATTTTCTGGATTAACATTCCCGCAGTTGGAACAACTATTACTCTTAAGTTTGGATCCACATTGATTACAAAACCTGGACTCTAGAATTATTGTAACCACATTGATTACAACTTACATATATAGTATTATTAGTTGATACAGGTTGGGTTTGAGTAACTTGAATTTCTTCAGATTGATTAAATTTTGAGTCTGTTTGGATAGGTCCACCAATTTGCATATGGCTTTGCTGCCTTTCTTATTGATTTGACGACTGATGCTAGTCCGTGTGGGTCGCTAACTTGTCTAAATGTAATGTAGGGTTTACCATCAGCAATAAAGACGACATCTCCTATAGTCATACTAGTAGTTCTTGCATTGCCAAAACCAGATAAGTTATAGCGAGATCTAGAATAACTACCTATTGAATCTGTATTAGATGCGCCGGCTCTGGTTATTAACTACTACATCTTGAAGTCCTGGCATTAATACTACAGTCCCACTGTGCAGCTTGTAGTCATACTGAAGAACTCTATAATTTGTCAAAACTTCTATCCAGATAACTTTCTTGTGAACAATACCCTCAGTTTTCATGTTGTGCCATATTATTTCTTCCCCTTCTGCTAAGAATGGTGTGAGAGGGTAGATGTCAACTGTCTTTATTTGACCATCATCATTTTGTAAAGTTAGTAAACGGTAGGTCCAATAGACATCATCGAATTCTTTTTGTTTTATTAATTTTATATTGTCTAAAAATTCCTGGATATATTTCTCCTCTAGATCTATTATGATCCAATAATCCAGATTATCCGTATTGAAGACTATTTTCACCATTAAATCTTCTTTCTTCTTAATCCTTCCCTTTGTCTCAGAAATTTCTTGAATATCAAGAATATTTGCTATAGGAACTATAGCATCCTGCTTACCTTTATTGTCTACTTTGAAAACTAGCTGTGCATCCCATTCCACGGGATGAAGTTCGACTTGTTTTACTTTTTTGTTTGGTTTATGCGTTGAATCCTGAACGATCTCTATTTCATAAGATGGTATTATTAACATATTCGAACCTATTATAGGACGTGACAACTGTTCTGATGCAGGTCGCAGAGGTGTTATCAATTGAGGCTCAATTTCCCTTCTCTTTTATAAGATAACATAGTTTTTAACTTTTAAATTAAAGAAATTCAATCTAGTTACCTTTTCAAAAAGAGATAAAAAAGATCAGAAAATAGAAGCTTAATTTTCAATTTTATGGTCGCAATGGTTGTTTTGTATCAACATTCGACTACGAGGATAAAACGTTAAAAATACTGCCAAAGTATTAAACCTATGGTATCTTTTCTTGTTGTAATCTTTTTTCTAGTGTTATCGATTACGACTATACCATCATTAACAAGAACCAGCAACTATGACACAAGTTTGTATAATAATATACCGGATAATCACCAATTTCTATCATTAAAAAACGCTTATGGTTTTACATATACGCCCAATAATAACAACATAAATTTATCACTAGATAAATATGAACAAATTAAAACTATTCAAGATTCAGGACCTTATGTGAAAATTGTAAAAAAAGGGAGTCTGAGTTATAGAAATGAATGAAGATGTTAATATTGAAGCGATTGCCTTGAAACAATGGCATCGAAAATATGGTCTATTTGCATTCGCAAGTATTCCAGACACGAAAATAATAATGCAGCTCCTAAAACTCTCAGAAACAGACAAACAGCGGGCCATTGAAAATCTAACAAACTTATTCGGACAATTTAGAAAAGAGACAGGTATATCAGGCTCATTTATGAATGCTGATATGTGTAAACAAGTCGTAGAGGACTATCTAGAAAACCATTTGTAACAGAAAAGGATTTAGAATCATAAGCGCAAAAATACATGCATATGAGTAAGTTCAAAACCTAGCATTTTTTAACAACAGATGTGTTTCAAAGATGGCGATCACAAGTTACTGCAATTTATTCCAGAGAAGACAACCGAAGAACAGGTTACATACGAAAGCCAGCCAGACAAACCAGTTAACAGATACAAGTTCTATGTGCATGATCTAGGTAGTTCGGATTCTGCTGGTGAAATACTCGAGTGGACCACATCTGAAACAGTAGCCGCAGATATTCTAAAGTGGATAGAAAAAGGTTACTGTGCGATGCATATAACTAGAAAAGGTTCAGACTTGAAGACACGGTATGATATTGATCCGTTGATAGATTAGCGAGGTCTCTCTCTTACCCGTTTTTAAAAGTAAAACTTTATTTGTTTTTATGTTTCCCACATAATGTTCCTAATTTTGGTAAAGTTATATTTTCAAACCAAAAACTACTAAAATGGCCAAATTGGCCAAATTGGCCAAATCAAAAACCACAAAAACCTAGCACAATATAATGAAGTAATTGGACTTCATGCCCAATTGTGTAAGAATCTTTATAGCGAATGATACTATCAATTGCTAAATCAGCAAGTATACTTCATTTGATATACTAGATTGTTATATAAAATAGATATATATAGATGACACCATAATCATCGATCACGAAGATAAGTATGAACAAAACATCAACAATTCTAGCGACAGTTGCTATCTTAGCAGCACTAACATTAGTGTTAGCAGTAGTGGCAACTACAATAGCAACAACACAATCAGCATTCGCTTCTAACCGAACGGCAATACAATAACCATTCAGAGAAACGAACAACATGCGACAGTAAGTGGACACGATAAGCATGTGGAGCAATGCTCTTTCAACGGCCATCCCTGCTAAACTAAATCGAGGTAGCGGTCCAGGACATCAACCATCACCTCTTCCATTATTTTTTAACATTGAATGATAGCAAAAGTTTTAGCTTCTTGTGTATAGATATAATAATGATATGATTAATGACGAAGGTAACGATGATGCTGATAATAATTCTACACCATCAGCATCATCAGAATTACCTAGATACAGAGGACCAGTCAAATTAGAATGGGTCGACGGGCCAGACAGCTTATACATACCAGATTTTGAAAGCAGGCAGCAAATGGAACACCTGGCCAGTTACAAGAATCTTATTCTGTAGCTAAAAATTTAGATGATAATAGTGTGATAAATGAAACAGACATCAAACAGTTTGAAAGTCTAAAATCGGATAAAGAAAAGTACTACATGGTCAAAGGAATGATTACAGGTGTAGAAAGAGTAAATAACCCTGGTAGACATGAACTACCAAAAAGAAACTAACGAAAACGGCAATCAGCAACCACAATTAATGATAATTAAAAATCAAAAAATTGTGAATATCCTAGGTGAGGAAGAAAGCGATCCAATTTGTGATTTCCTGAACTGCTATCACAGATTCAGCTGGCACGATGGTGGTAACAAAGAGTGTGATTGTCACCATATGCAAAATGCAATATTAGGAGTGAAGGCTTAGAATGAAACATCACCACCAACAACAGATTGTTGACGACGAATTATACTATTTGATTGTTCAACAACAACAACAGTTAGAAGAGGAACGCAGATTGGACCAGCAGGACTCTGAACTTTACTCACAACTAAAGGCAGATGAACGAGAATTAAAAGACAAAGAGGCTATAGTTAGAAAGAATCGACGGGAATATCAGAGGCTAATCACTAGATATGTTCAAAGTATAAGCAAGCAAGAAGTAAGGCATAACCGAGTATAGGAGATAACAAGAAATGACTTCTTCTAGTTCTAATACAACTCCTAATACTATGGCTTTTGATGGTGAAATGTCATTCCCATCTGTTGAAGCGTTAGTAGAATACCATGTTAGAACCATAAAGCAAGCACTCGATAAACTGATTCAGGAAGTTGAATTATCAACTGCTGCTATTGAAAATAATATAAAGAGTAAAGAGGAGGATGTGGAAAAACAAAAATGATACACCATTTCGAAATCACATCAATTACTATAATTGTCGTTTCTCTGATTCTTACACTGTTTGTGATTCTTTTATTCTTCTATCTGCCGTCAACAACACTCTACGCTAAAGGTTCCTCTGATTCAGAGGAAGGTTCAGACTCAAACAAAGGTTCAGACTCAAGCAGTAATAACAAAGACCAAAGGCTGGATTTCGATAATTGGTAGTAGACGACGACGACGACGACCATCACCATATCTGTGAGATACATGGTTGCAATCTACCTGCTACAGCTTTTTTTGAAGTAGCCAATCTCTGCAAACAACATCTAAACGCTGCCTTATTGGACGATATGATTAAGGTCATTAAAAGATGTGTTATACGCAAGGATGAACAATTCGGCCATTTTGGCCAATTATGATTGTATATATAAGGCAGACATTATTATTTGATAACTAACTGGCTAATGATGGCGTAATAGATTTGTTTCTGGTGCGTGACATTTTGTGTATCTATCTATCTACGTCAACAAAAGCCAGTTTAACTATTCAAATATATATATATTCATATATTCATATATACACACACATACACACATACATATCTTTCTTTGAAAGTAAGTAAGCTCAATTAATTACGGTGCCTATAACACGTCTATTCGCATACATACGGTTCTGAAAGAAACTGTATAATCTTATTTATTTAGACTGGTTCTACTACTGTATTTGTCATCTATTTAACCTCCAATATTTTTGCATAAGCAAGTAATGCTGCAACTGTCTTACAGTCATTGATTTCTCCATTAATGCATTTTTTGATCGCAGTAGTTAGCCTCATACGCTTTATTGTAATATTTTCATCGCTATCCAGATTTCCTCTTCTCTTTATTTTTCTCAAATCTGTAGCAACAAACACATACATCAATTCGGTGTCATATCCTGGGGCTAGATACCATTGCAATATTGGAAATAATTTGCCTGTATAACCGATCTCTTCTCCCATTTCTCTAAGAGCTGCCTGCTCTGGCGTTTCGTCTTTTTCTATCTTACCTGCAGGTATTTCTAACATTGTTTTTCCTGCTGCATGGCGATACTGAGTTACAAAAAGTAGATGTGTATCATCAATAACGGGAATCAATCCTATAGATGGTAAATGTTCGACAACTTCCTTTTCAATTGTCTTTCCGTCTAGCTTGAACTTATCTATTCTAAGTGAAATGTTTCCTGAATATATTTTCTTACTAAACAATAAATCTACCTTTTTCTTCCTAATTCGCGTTTCATTCTTTATAAAAATCAAAACTTAAACGTTTGTTAATTATCCCATACTAAAATAAAGACATAGCTATACTATGAGATATTTTTACAACACTAAATAGACTTGAGTCAATCTCATAATCTGAAATTTGTCTATTACAATCTGCTCTAAAAAGCAAAATAAATAATAAAAATAGGCCGGTAAATTATCTCGATCAATTCAGAATTGCGATTACCAGCTCATGGCTCAATAATTCCTTCGATCATTCTAAAATACCAATTAACGGAAAATTTGGCTTCAGATCATCAATTAATATTATTACACATTTGATGAAAATCCTATTTAGCTTGTTTAGCTACTGTCACGGGTTGTCTACGAGAGAAGTTTGTGCTCATTTGATAAGGTTGAAAATCATGGATGATGATATAAGAATGGAGATTACATCAAAAAAGTTAATTTTATATTCCGTATCGAGATTGAGGACTACATGTACTACATCGACGGTAATGCTAACATAATTGTGCCCAAATCCGTCAGACCGATAATAGAATATGAGGAGACATACCTTGGTAGCAAGGAAGGTGCCAACAGACAATTTCGCTCAGGCACTCTGCACATTAGAGAATATGATGAGTACTATACTGTCCATAGAGATAAAATTGACCCAAGAACCAATCCATTAGGGCATCTGTTATTAGACGCCCCCGAGTATTTGGTAGGTATTTTATCTTCAGTTTCTGTTGGAAAGCAAGTTAGTGATGCTGTCTATATTCGGAGAAAAGTAGAAGGCAGAAACCAGAGAATTGCCTTATGTGATGCAATAACGGCAGGTTATCTTGCAGGTTCGGCAGCCGGCATGGCTTCTTACATTGCGAGCAATGCCATCAACAAAATAAAGAGGAGTATATAGTGGAATTGGAAAATTCAGAACAAATTCAACAACAAATTTCTCCGGAGAATTGAACTTGGTCCTTCTTGCATCAAATTATGACAGTGGCTCTCAACACGAGCTGATATTATGCCCCAACCATATCTCGAGGTATTGGAGAATACACTTTACAAGAGTATTTCCTAAACTCAATGTGGGACGCTTTACTAGGAAACCAATTTCAGTAGACGAGCTAGCTAAGAGGATAAAGGAAGAACTAGAACAATCATCATAAGAATAAGATTTTATGCAATCACAAGAAGAAGAAGAAGACGAAATAAAACTACTGTCAATCAACTACATGATACCAGTGAGAATCCCAGTAACAATAACCTAAATCACCCTCTGTATGTCAAAATGAGAGGATAGTGATGAATCGGGCACTAATTTATTATTTCCTATAGAATTATCTTCTTTTGCTTCAGCTCAAATCTGTTTGGTTTGATAACATTGATAACAAAGATTAGGCTCGAGTAATATGACCGCTAATTGATGTTCTAAATTCTAGTGTATTGTATTTACTTATTCCAGAGTTACTAAGATAAACTTTGTTAAAGATAGAAGTAGTTGTTTGGATTGATATTCTATATTGAGAGACAGTAGTTATGATGCCAAATCCTACAATGTTTCCTTGAAAGCCCAATCCCACAAACATACCCACAAGTTTTTTTGGTTCTAATTGAACACTTCTTCCTAATAGTAGAAAACCACGAGCGTCAATCCGTATTCTAGAGTATGTTATTCCTCTATATACAAATTTAGCCTTTTTCAATTCTCTAATAGTAATTTTATTTTTATCATGTTCTCGTATATATCGAATATATTGAGTTAATCTTCGCTCACTTCGTTCATTTCTAGATTTTTTCATTTTGTAAGTAGTCCTTCCGTACAAGACAAGAGATGAAGTTTTTATCCTGAATCTATCAAATACTGGATGTTCCCCGAGACACACAATTATATCAGGCTGCAATTCTTTGGCCATCTTTATCTTGTAATCAATACCTTTGTTCAGAATATATCCATCAGTATTAATTATGCAAAGATTGCAATACGAGTGAATTTTTGTCAGAGCGCTTTTGACTGCTTTGATAATAATATCTTCAAATCCTAACGGACTTGTGTTTCCTATAAATTCAAAAAATTGAGCATCGACCTCTCGTAGGTCTGTTATTTGTTCTGTTACAACTGCAGAGCCTATTGCATTTGGTGGTGCCAGGTCCCCTTGACCTGTATCAGCATCTATGATAGCAGGTCTATAGGCGTGTTTAAGTGCCAGATTTAGAAGATAAGTTGCAAGAGTAGATTTTCCTGTATCTGTATCGCCTATAATTAGTAATGTTCTTACTTTTTTAGCGAATATTTTTCGAATGACATCTTGCCATATTGCTGTTCCAGCATTAAAATAGTCTGTAACCCAACTTTTGCCACCTTCGCTCAATTCAATATTGATTTTGGAATCACTATTAATTTCGAATGGTAAAATCTTACCAGCAGCTACAAAAACTTTATTATTGGAAACATCTTTTCCTAATACCTGACAAGTTCCCACTAGAGTAACTTCAGCAGGTCCTCTTACTAAATGAATATAAGGAGAGGAGAAATTCTTGTATTTATTCTGCATTAGACACTATAAATATAATTTAATTTATTCTTAATGACTCTTTGGTAATCAAAATCGTTGTTTATACAGTGACATTATATATTTATAAATAAATAATTTCCTTTTTAGCTATCCCTAATGAACAATAGTTCTAGTCTCCCATTATAACAATTCTAATAAGTATGTCTTTAGCCATGTTGTCATTGTTTTTCCATCATCATTTCTGCTTGGATATCTTTTGTTCTTTCTTCATACAATTCCTCATACCATTTCTCTTTTTCTTTCTATTATTCCCGGGATTCCATAAACAGCCCTATTAAAGCCAAAATAACCTAGAACAGTTTCTGCAGCATCAAGTATCATTTCTCTGTATTTATCCTTGTCGTAATAATTCAGAGTTTTATCATTCTCCTTACTGTCAACGACAATTCAAGAACTATCTAAAATATCAAAAAAATAAAAAAATCTAGTTAGGCTTTTTAGCCCATTTATGGTCTGTATTAACCTATGTCAATGTGCATTGTACGTTCCCTGTAAAGGTTCCCGCTGTATTTGGATCTCTATAAGTGATTGTTACCCTGTCTCCACAATCCCCACTTAGAGCCTATCCCAAAATTATCCTCCTGTAGACAATAAAACAGCAAGCTAAAGAGACGAGCGCAAGATAGTTCTCTGATTTCTTTTCATATCTTACTAATAGTTTTCTGAACCTGTTATGCCATGAATTAGTTCTTTCTACAACCCACCTCCTTGCTGAATAATATCTTGGCTTTATCAATTCTTCACCTCTGTGACGAATATGCGGCATGTATCTTCTTTTGGTAGATTCTCTTTCTATTTCTGGATAATCATATCCTTTGTCCAGACATAGGTTCTGTTTCTTTAAAGGTCTTTCAACTATCACATTATCCAGTGTATCTGTTGCAGCCTTCATGTCATGTGTATTTGCAGATGTAATAATAACAGATACTGGAATACCACGCTGGTCTGTTAATACATGGCGCTTAGTTCCTATCTTACCTCTGTCAGTAGGATTAGGACCTGTCATTTCCCCCCTAAAGGTGCCTTCACAGATACACTATCAAGCGATTGCCACGTCCATCTAATACCTTTGATATCATCATAAACTTCCAGTAGTCTTACCCACAATTTTTGAAATACTTCAGATACTGTCCACTCTTGGAATCGCCTATGGCATGTTGAACCGGAACCATACTCTTTTGGCAGCATCTTCCATTGGCAGCCAGTTCTTAAGATGTAAACAATGCCATTGAGTACTTTTCTAAAAGGAACAACAGGACGTCCTATAGTTTTATTTGGTTTTTCAGACGGAAGTAATAGTTTGATCTCTTCCCACAAATCATCTGGAACAATTCTTATAGTCTGAAGATGCTTCTTTCTTTTATAATCATAAACCACATGAATAAGGAGAATACCTTCAAGCTATATGCCTATCTATTTTTGGGATAAGCTCTTATTGATGAGCAACAGGCAGGTTGCCTTGATTATCTGCACATACCGCTAGATTTACATCGCTTAAAGTATACGTGTTTCCATCTGTAGTTCCATCTGTAATAGTACTTGACGGAGGAAACCCGTGTTGGTTGAGATAGTATAGGTTCCACTACGTGTTCCATTGGGTTGTGCCGAGAAGTCTATAGAAATCGTAAGACCAGGTGGCACCGGCGGGTTACACACAAATGATGCGCTACTCCCTGTTCCAGTTCCTGTAATGGTAGGTATTTTTAGTTAGCAAGGTACTACCTTCCAACGCCTCCTATGAAGGAACTCTGAGGGCTTGCGAGTGTAGCTTAAGACGGCTGAAAACAGACTGGCTTGACCTGTACTTGCTTCACTGGCCCGGCAGCTATCCATCAGTGAGACAATGCGTGCTATGGAGAAGCTCGTGGCCGAAGGTCTAGTGCGATTCATCGGTGTCAGCAACTTCGACGTGGAAGAACTAAAAGAGGGGGAACGGGCACTCAAAAATGAGCGAATGACATGCAATCAGATATTATATCATCTGGGAGATCGCGGAATCGAGCGACGCCTGCTGCCGTATTGCACCCAGAGGGGAATCGCTGTGGTGGGATACGCACCGTTCGGGCACGGGAATTTTCCGCCGCCACAGAGTGCTGGAGGACGAGGTACTGGCCGAGATTGCCGAGCGATACAATCGCACTTCCAGACAGGTGGCACTTAATTTTCTGATGCGCCATCCTGGAATCTTCACTATTCCGAAAGCCAGTCGTCCAGAGCGGGTGAGAGAGAACAGCGGCGGCATGGGTTGGAAGATGACCAAGGAAGATTTTGCGGCTATCGACCGCACCTTTCCGGCACCAGACCATGATATACCTCTCGGCATGATTTAAACAGAAGTCGAGACGATGGAGAGGCGAGGTAAAAAAAATACGGAGTTATGACGATAGGCAATATCCATTATGACTTTCGTATGCTGAAGATATCCACAGATATTCTCCATCCACAAACATCTACCGAGGAAGCTTGCCGCAAGGACTTCGACCTTCTCAATGGTGAGCGGCTGTGCGAAAAGATCAGAAGCTTTTGCCGTCAGTGCCGGAGCGACGCGGACCAAGAGATGTGCTGCGCAGACCGGCTTTGTCTGGAAGACATCGAAAATGCCGAATGTCAATAATCATAGGCGGATCGCAAACCATTAACATCAATGATGAATTTCATCACTTTTTAACGATTTTTTGTCAAAGTTTTATAAAGTAAAAAAAAGATTGATGTGTATACTTGCGCGAATCTATGTACAAATTTGTTTCGAAAAAGTTTTCAAAAGGCCACCTTAGGTGACGTGGGTGGTGATAAAATTTCAAAAACGTACAATCTTACTAGCGATAAAACTCGCCTTAACAATGATGTAATGAAATTTGGATAGACAGCCGTTTAATAAACATAAAAGAAGGTAAATACAATTCATATAGCATTTTGTCAGAATTTACTGCATACTTACAGGATCCCAATTATAATAAGAGTGTGAATTGAAAAAAGTAGATTTTTGTATATAAGATAGAGACTTTCTATTTTCATAATCTACCTGCGGAAACAAAGGTGGTATGAAATTATTTGTATTCCTAATGTTTAATGCGTTTTAAACAGCCATATTCATATTGTTACTGAAGATAACACTATCAAGGATGAAAGTCTGGTAACTTCATTAGAGGCACCAATAACATCGCCAGAAATGCCACCAAAGCTTTTGTTTGAAACATATTGTATAACTGCAGCAATTGCTAGAGATACGCTTAATGATGTGAGACTCGCATAACCACCTCCTACAAACCATATAATAATAAGTGTAATTCCGGTAGCAGTTAATATTTTCCGTTTATCCTTCATAGCAGCCGTAAATGGAGAACTAAAACCCTCCCATGCAGATAGTCCACTATAAGCTTGCAGAACCATTATATACTTTGCCGTTACCTCAGCCACAATAATGCTGGTTAACAATTTAAGTCCATAATGAAAACTCGATAGTGCTACAATCATACCTACAACATAAAGAATTAAGGCCACAACTCCTGCAGAACCAACTGCAGGGTCATGCATTACCTTTTGTTTGAATTCTTTTCCACCTTTTGCCATCAATCCATCAGCAAAATCAGCCAGTGCATCAGTGTGATGAATGCCAGTAATTATTATAAATGCTCCAGTAATTAGAAATCCAATTAATGGTGGTTGAAGATAAAATGAAATTCCATATGCTAGGCCTCCAATTAAAACTCCAGTTATTACACCAACGAATGGAAAGAGATACATACTCTTTGCAATGTGATGAATATTAATATTTGATGATGATTTGGTTACAGGTATTATGGTCAAAAATGAAATGATTGCCACTATCAATCTAAATACCAAATAGTATTCCCCACCATCCAGCCAAATATAAAATTGCTATTAAAGGGATAGAGAAAATGACACAAAATAGAATTGTTGTCAATTTCATGATAGAAATTGCAATTTTACATTTTTCAACTGATGAAGGCTCATATTTCTCTCCTAATGAATAGTAGCCGATTTTTTCAAGCTTAATTCGTAGAGCACCTGCCATTGCGGCCATCGGATATCCTGCGTTGGGACTGAAAGTCTTATTATGATCACGCTGCAAAATCGCCAGGGAATTCTTCCAGTCTGCACCAAGTACTCTTGCAGAGATTACTATTAAAAATGCAGTAATCCTTGCAGGCATATAGTTAGCAATAGTGTCAAGCCTTGCAGACATCCATCCAATGTTCTTGTAGTAATCATCATTGTAACCTAACATGGAATCAAGCGTATTAATTGTTCTATAAATAAATGCTCCAGCAGGACCAAAAAATGAATAATAAAATAATGGTGAAACAATTCCATCAACTGTACTTTCACCTATGCATTCGATTATTCCTGAAATGACATGTTGTTCATCAAGAGTTTTTGTATTTCTTCTTACTATCATTGATAGATTATATTGTGCATTTTCCAGATCGCTTCTTTTTAGTGCACTCATAATTACTCTGGCGTGTTTCTCCATACCTCTTATTGAAATGGTAATTTTCAAAATTAGAGTAGAAAAAATAATTACCTCAGTTGCTCCAAGTAAATGAAGGATTGTTAATACTATAGAGTGAATCATAAGTCCAAAGGTGATAATTAAGGAAGTTGTAAAAATAAGTCCCTTTGCTCTTTCTTTCTTTGCAGGATTATTATTATTATTATTGTCTTTTAACTTTGGTACAAAGTATTCTATGAATCTGCCTAACCATGCTACTGGATGATACTTGTTGGAAGGATCTCCAAATAAAAGGTCGATTGTAAC
Organism: uncultured Nitrososphaeraceae archaeon; assembly: GCA_963825865.1. Taxonomy (GTDB): domain Archaea; phylum Thermoproteota; class Nitrososphaeria; order Nitrososphaerales; family Nitrososphaeraceae; genus CAWGVG01. The sequence goes on from CAWGVG010000021.1 coordinate 151,833, forward strand.
TCCTCCAGCAAGTGCTATAAACAGATATTCTGCCATCATACTTTGTTCAATTCGATAATCTTTGCCGTTATTTTTTCTATATCTATACTATCTTTTATCGCCTTTGCAAGAAGGTCGATCTGCCCATCCCATGATTCTTTTGGAAGATCAGATTTATTGGAATTTTTACCATTAACAGAATCCTCGTCGGGTAAATTAAAGTCAACTTTTGGTATTACCCCTAAAATTTTTTTTCTAGTTATTTTTTCAACCGATTTTATTGCTGGTTCCAAAAGTGATCTATCACCACGGAATTTGTTTATGAGAAAACCTATCACCAAATTCCTATGAACCGGCTTTAATAATTTCATAGTGCCGACCATACTTGCAAAACAACCTCCTCTTTCAATATCTGAAGAAATTATTACTGGTGCACCTACTTTCTCAGCAAGTAACATGTTTGCTACATCATATTTTGAAATATTGATTTCAGCAGGAGAGCCTGCACCTTCTATCACGACAACATCATTTTCTTTTCTCAGGCTGGCAAGAGCCTTTAAAATAAGTGGGAAACCTTTTTGCAAAATGAAGCTTTTGTAATATTCTTTTGCATGTATTTCAGAATGAAATTTACCATCCAAAATAACGCTGCTTCGATAGTCTCCAAGTGGCTTTAATAAAATAGGATTCATTCGTATATCTGGTTCTTTTCTTGAAGCAACTGCCTGAACAGCCTGTGCCCGGGCCATCTTATCTGACGTATCAGTAATAATATAGATATTTGAAGACATGTTTTGAGCCTTGAATGGGGCTACACGATATCCATTGTCGCTGAAAATTCTACAGAATGCAGTAACAATGGTACTCTTACCTGCTCCAGACGAAGTTCCCTGAACCATAATCACTTTTGCCATTGTCATCTAGCATCAATCGACTCCAGAGCTTCAAGTAGAAGCAAATTTTCCCTATGAGTTTTTACCGCTACACGAATATATTCAGAATTCATACCAGTAAAAGTACCTACAGTCTCTAACAAGTACTCCACTTCTCGTCAAGATAGAATCTCTCATTTTTGTAGAGTTTTTATTTTTTAAATGAATCAAAAAATAGTTTACATCAGATTTACAAGGAGCAAAAGATTGCATTTTTCGCTCTATCTTATACTGCATAAACTTCCGTTCCTTTTTGATCATTGCTCTTGCTTTTGTTAGATGTTTTAGATCTTTCAAGGCAATAATTCCGGCCATTTGCGCCAGTCCATTTACATTCCAAGGTATTCGATTAGCAGATAGCTGTTTGGCAAGTTTTGGGTTGCTTATACTATAGCCAACTCTTAGACCGGCAAGACCAAAAGATTTTGTCAATGATCGCAAAATTACCAGATTATCAAATTCCTTTATTTTATTAATCATTGAATGCTGACTATGATGTTCATCATAATCATCATCATCAATAAATTCAATAAAACATTCATCAATTAGAATTTTCGTGGAACTATCGATATTTTCGATTATTTTTTTAATCGATTTAACTGAAAACAATCCAGTAGGATTATTTGGATTACATAGAAATACAGCATCAAGATTTTTTGTTTTTTCTACAATAAGTTCAGCATCTAAAGTTAAATTCTTCAGAGGAATGAATAAAATGTCAGCACCTCTTCTTTTCGACGCAAGCTCATACTCACAGAAAGTTGGAGCAGGGATGATTACCTTATTCCGCACAAATGCTCGAGCAAAGTCATGAATTATTTCGGATGAGCCATTTCCTACAGTAATGCACTCTAAACCTAAACCAATATCCAAATAATTCAGTAGGCTTTTTTTTAAATCGATGCATTCAGGATCAGGGTATAATGAAGAAAGTCTAGCTGCATTTTTCTGAATTGATTTGAGAGCCATTTTAGAAATTCCAAGAGGATTAACATTGGAACTAAAATCAACTTTGACTAAGCTAGGATTAACCGAATAGACGCCACCATGGGAGCAGTATGCATTTGATAATATAATTCCTCCCCCATCATTTATGTTGCCTGCTTTTGCATCTACCATTATTCCAACTTACACGGAAGCTATATTTAGAATATATTCTTCACTTTGTGTCAAATTATACAATTTTGATATTGTGTGGCTGAAACGAATATTAATTACATGACAACTAATGCCATCCTGTGTTAAAAGTTGCGCTTATTGGAGCCACGGGTGCTGTCGGGCAAGAATTTGTTGTAGCTCTGAATAAACATCCATGGTTTGAATTAACCCAGATTGCATCATCTCAGAGATCTGTAGGCAAAAAATATGTTGAAGCTCTACATGATCCAACTTCTGGCATCATAAAATGGCATAATAAAGAACAAATTCCGGAATACGTAAGCGACATGATCGTTAGTAAGGTCCAAGACATAGATGGAAAAAAATTCGATCTAATATTCACTGCCCTAGAATCAGATGACGCCAAAATAATTGAGCCTAACTTTGCACGATCACTACCAGTAATAAGTACCGCTGCCGCTTTTAGATACGAAAATGATGTTCCAATATTGATTCCAGGTGTAAATGACAATCACGCAGAATTACTGAACGTTCAGAGAAAGAATAGAAGCTGGAAAGGCTTCATTGCTCCGCTACCAAATTGTACTACAACGGGTCTGGCTATCACCCTAAAGCCAATCATGGACAAGTTTGGAATTGAAAATGTTTTCATGACATCGATGCAGGCAATATCAGGCGCTGGAAGGTCTCCTGGTGTTATTGCCCTCGATATTATGGATAATATCATCCCATATATTCCAAAAGAAGAGGAAAAAGTTCAGGTGGAGATAAAAAAGATTCTAGGTGATTTGAATGCTAAGACGATTGTTCCTACTCCAATCAAAGTAAGCTGTACATGTACCAGAGTTCCAGTTTTAGACGGCCATACAGAATCTGTATTCGTCGCAACTAAAAAGCCAACTGAACCAGAGAAAGTAAAGGATGAAATGTTAAAGTTCTCAAAATCTGTAACAGTCAAAAAATTGCCTACAGCTCCACAAGACTATATCATTGTCCACGATGACCCAGCAAGACCACAACCACGTATAGACAGGGAGATTAACGACGGCATGACAACAGTTGTAGGCAGATTAAGAAAAGATACTGTTTTTGATAATGGTATAAAATATGTCTTGTTATCACACAATGAAAAAATGGGTTCTGCAAAGGGTGCAGTATTACTTGCAGAATTATTGAAGGAAAAAGAGACTCCTTTAGCCCTTTTTTATTATTCTTAAAAAAGTTCAACTAAATTTGAAATTAATACGTTTATTAATCCCTAAATTAAAGATATAACGGGTTATTAAATGGGAAGAATCGACGATTTAGATCTAAAGATTTTGAGTGAACTTGCCAATGATGCAAGTATCTCTGTACCAAAACTTTCAAAAAAGATTAACGTGAATGCGTCGGTTGTTTACAGTAGAATAAAACGACTTATAAAGAGAGGTCTTATCAAGAAATTTACGATTGTAATTAATGACGAAGCTCTTGGTTTCAATGTAAAAGCCCTTACAGGAATCAACATGGATTCTAAATTGAGAGATAATGTTCTCAACGAACTATTCAAAATACCAGAAGTCCGTGAAGTTTCAGAAGTGACAGGGAGATTTGATGTTCTGGTAACAATGAATGCACGCTCTCTTGATGAAATGCACCAGTTGATCTCTGAAAAAATAGGTCATGCCGAGGGGGTTCAAAAGACAGAAACCTTTATCGAAATGAGAAAGACAGTCCGTGAAGTAATCTATCCGACCTCTATATCCAAGTAACCTCTTTCGTTGATTTACCTTTGAAGACATAAATATGTAGATATTGTCTTTTATAACGGATTAAAAAGAAAGAGTTGATATTCACATCTTGATCCCACAGTTGACAGTAGGCAACCGGGTCAAAAATTATTATGAACTTACAAAACCAAAGATATGGTATTTGCTAGTTTTTACAAGTTTTGGTGCGGCGTTAACAGCGTCTTTGTTATTTCATATTTCCATTAAACCTTTGACTTGGCTGTTGCTTGTTGGCGGAGTAGCTGCAGGTTCAGCAGCTGCCTGACACACTTACAGGCTACAATGATCGTGATATTGATGCGATTATGGACAGGACCAGAGGAAGACCCATTCCATCAGGAAGAATTTCCCCAAAGAATGCATTAGCATTTGGTTTAATCTTGGCAGCAATCTCGTTGGTATTTGCATGGTTTATCAATATCTGGGCTATTGCTCTGATGGCCTTTGGATTGTTCGATAACATCATAATATATAGCAAATGGTTGAAGAGAAGGAGCCAAACTAATATCATTTTAGGCGGGTTCTCAGGTGGTGCTCCTGCATTAATAGGATATGTTGCAGTAACAACGCAAAATATTGAAATTGGTCTAGTTATGGCAGGTCTGGTTTTCTTGTGGATTCCAACCCACATCTGGAGTCTTGCCTTGCATGTTAAAAAGGATTATACAAGGGCGGGCATTCCAATGCTACCAGTAGTTTCTAGTGAACAGAAATCAGTTCGAGTAATTGCAGGAACAACTTTGATGATGGTTGTATTCAGTATTCTTCCATTTTTCTTCAACCAATTTGGATTAATATATTTGATTACTGCAACTGTTTTCGGTGTAGCGATGGTAGCTTTATCTATATGGTTGTTAGTAAAGCCCAGTGAGAAAGCGTCTTGGACGGTATTCAAATTCTCTAGCCCATATTTGACTGCACTCTTTATTGCGTTTATAATCGATGCAATATTTCATCATTAATTGTTGTACTACTACACAGATGGGTAACAATTTTGATTACCTACATAGGTTACACTTTCTTGCTTCCTTTTTGTATATGTCTTAGATTTAATTAAACCTTTGTACAAACCTTTCAGAAGGAGTAAGACCATTTATTCCACCATGTTCCCTAGTTTCATTATATGCTTTGACAAACATATCATACCTTAGTATTTCCATCATCAATACTTGTTATTTCTTCAACTGTCAAGAACTCATTCTTTGACAATCTTGTTATATGCTTCTATCTTTCCTTGTAACTGTGGATATGAATTTGGAATTGGTTTATCCTTTATGTTATTACTTATATAGAAAGTGTTTGAATAGTTTAGATGTAAACTGCTTACCGTTGTCATGCATAACTTTCCTGGGCTTTCCGTTATCCATAATCCACTCCTCTAGTACATTCAAAAACATCAATGCTCCTCTTTCTTTCAGACCACTTGCTAGCAACTTTTCTTGAACAGTCATCTATACAGCTTATCATGTAATTTCTTGTGCTAGAACAGCGTACGTAAAATGGTCCAAGTATATCCATTTGAAGCATGTCATTTGGATGTTTCATTGCAAATCGCTTATACTTTCTATTATTCTTTACCTTACAGTTTAGAACGTTGAGAGTTATGTTTATTTCAATGTCTTGTATATGGTTCTACTGCTCAATGATACTCCAAGTCTTTTTAATCTGAACCTGATTCTAACTACACCAAAGGTCTTTAATCTTAAATCTAAGTATTGTTTCTTCTATTTCTTTAGATACTTGACGATTGGACATAAATCCAGCTCTATTATTTTGCAAATATATATTGATGAATTAGGCTAAAGCTATCCTTTGGATGTCTGAATTTGTGATGACATATAATAAAACATCCTCAAAGGACAGCACATGATAGTTCAGAATCCATCCTTATTGGTATTCTGTATTTGATAGGCTTGATACCATGGCCAGAATCACAAAAGATGAAAAAAAGAGGTAGACCATACGTCTATTCTTCTACTGTCATACTACGATGTTTCATAGTCAGATTGTGGTTTAGAATGGATTCTAACAACGCATTACATGAATTCCTAGGAATGGATTACCCTTACAATAAGAAGATAATGAAAAGATGTGGTCTTACCCAAATACCAGATAGACGAACATTTGACAGACGTCTTAAGACCATATCCATAGACATCAAGGAAAGGATTGCTACTATGACTAGTCTATTAGTAAATGGGAAGATAATAGACCCTTATATTGTTGCAATAGATAGTACATTGCTCAAAGCCAGAGGACATGTTTGGCACAAATCATCTATGGATAAAGGAATAATACCACGTTCAGGTATAGATACAGATGCCAGGTGGGGATTCAGTCATACCAGAGGTTGGATATTTGGTTACAAACTACATTTGATATCAAGTACTGGTTCTACCATAGTACCTTTTGCAGCAGATTTTACAACTGCTAATGTACAGGATAATCAAATGTACAATCCTATGATATCATCATCATCATCATCTCTGTTCCTAGAAACATGTTTCATGATAGGTGATTCTGGGTATGACGACAATAAACTATATGATTTGAGTACCTAAAAGAGGATTTGAACTGGTATGTCCAGTACAAAGGTACAAAAATACCCCAAAGAATAGACTAGAGCTGATACAATTCTATGAATCTGAGTTAGGACAGGCTATTTACTCTTGGAGAAGTAAATCGTATAAATATAGATAGAACATATTAAATCTATTTTTAGAATAGACCCATTACCGGTAAGAGGCTATCAGAAGGCTGCTTGAATAGTACTTCTGTCAGTACTACTGTATCAGATCCTTGTCTACTACAATTATAAAACCAGACCTAGTCAACGACCAAAATCAATCAAACACATGTTATGTAGTTAATGCAACACTAAATGATAGATGAAAAATATAGAAATGAATTATGCCCATGTCTCAGATACTTTGGTTTTGATGCTATGAGGCCTTCTAGATAGGTCTTTCAACCCGTCTATTCCGTGCTCTATGTATCTATTTTTCCACTTGTAATATGTCTTCCTAGATATTTCGTATTTATTGCAAATATCGCTAATACTATTACCAGTCCATTCATGTTCATGAATGAGATTGAATTTTGTTCTAATTTCTATAGAGATTTCCACTTCCTAGCAGAAGTGTTACCTATGTCTGTAAGCTATATTGTTACCTATGTTTGTAAGTACAACAATTAATAACTCAAAGACAAAGCTTTCTCGCATTCATAAAGTATCCTTGCGATAACAACATGTGCCTCTAATCCAGATTTTCCAATAGAACATAAACAAGTGAATAACTTACTTATATTGTCAGAGAAATGACCTTTTGGAAATCCACCTATCACAAATGCACAATGGGGATTATTATTTTGAGCAATATTTTTTGAAACTACTTCTTCAAACGTATGTTGAGCTCCCAGAGTAGAAAGGCCTATCAATTTATTAGGCTTGACTATATTCTTTATCAGGCTTTCGAACGTAACATTATCATATATTTTTAAAAGAACATTATTATTATTACCTTCCACATTTTTTATAACTCCATCTTTAAACAAATTCATCATTAAACCTTCGAAACGAAAATATGATTTTGGTATTCGTAAATTTTCACCAATAAAAATTACTTTATTATTTATGGTGGAGACGTACACTTTTAGTATGCCTTTGAAAAATAAAGGTGTCGATAATGCCTCCATCAAGGCAAAATGGGTTATATCTGGCCTGCCTCGTTTCCATTCTGATTTCAATCTACATTGTATCATTCAGCATGATGGTAACTTCTATCTAGCAGAATTTCTGTGGGCTTTTTGCCAGACTTATGAGCATGTTTTTTGACTGAGGAATGGTGCATAATTTCATTTGGTACAGTTTCCAACGCAGCCTCAGCGATTACTAACGATACTAGCGGTAGCAATGTGTACAGTAAGTATCTGTGCTTTATTTAGATAGCATATAAGGACAATAGTGCCTACTTTGTAAGTATTTTAGCCTTTTTTGCAAATACTGTACTAAATTAGTATGTCCTTGACATTAAATTTTCTGTGTTATCAGTGCATAAGATGGATGCACTAATATAATCTTAAAAGAAGTTGTGAATAATTTATGAACAAGCATAGAGGAGTTTACCAATTTACTAGTAGGTTGTTTGAAGATTATACGTGGTTTATGATATGCTTTTGGGTTAAGAAAGGTTTTGAATACGTTAGTGAATGGCATTATGAACTTATGACACAATTTTAAAACTCCGGAGAGTATAAATAAGAATTTATAGTGTGTAGAATACAAAACCCCCTCTCTCCTTTTGTAGCTCCAATTCTTTTAAAGAACGGTAAAAGAATCAATCAAAGGACAATGAGCCTATTTCAAAATGGAGAAGATATCCTAACTACAGAGATTGAATCATGGAAAGGTTTTGAATATGCTCTGAGAGAAGAAAATAGAATTCTCTTTGACAAAATGCTTTCTGAATGTCAAGAAAATCAAGATTATGTCAGAGCGGCAAACTCTAAAGGAGAGTCATACACAGCCGAATCATTGTTTATGGCTTTGATATTTCAACAGCAAAAAATGATTAGTCAGTTAATTGCAAAACTATCTTCTTTAGACTATAAAAAATAGATAAATGAAATGCTATTATTATTATTATTAGGATAAGAAATGGTTGACGAACTTCTACTAGGCTGTTCAGGATGGAATTATGCGGATACTGCTGACAAAGGAGGATGGACTGGAGTATTCTATCCAGATAGCAATACAAAAAGACTCAGGTACTATTCCCAGTTCTTCAATACTGCAGAGATGGATTCTACTTTTTATGAGAAATTCTACACTAATATGACTAAAGGTACATTCATTGGAATGGCTAAAGCTACGCCAGAGACATTCCAGTTCTCTATTAAGGTTCCAGAGACTATCACACATAAGAAAAGGTTGAATGTCAAACAAGGTGCTATGACAGATTTTGAAGAGTTTCTTGACAAGATATCTCCCTTGAAAAATTCAAACAAATTGGGTGCTGTACTAATACAACTTCCACCCAGTTTTACCGTTAATGATTTTAGGAATATAGAAGGCTTCCTTGATAGATTGCCATCATCAGGATGTGATTATGCCGTTGAATTCAGACATCCTTCATGGAAGACTGAAGGTCCATGGGATATGTTAAAGCATTACAATATAGCAGCTGTAATGACAGATTCTCCTTCACAGGAAAATCTGCAATTTTTATCTGATGTTACCATAACTACTGCTAGCCATTCTTTCATTAGATTTCATGGAAGAAATACTACACAAGGTCATTATTGGTATAATTACCTGTATACAAAAGAGGAGCTAAAGCCATGGGTTGAAAAAGTAGAGCAGGTCAAAAAAGAGACCAAAGTTCTAAGAGTGTATTTTAATAACCACTATGGTGGAAAAGCTCTTGTTAATGCGCTACAGTTCAAAGAGATGACTTGTGGTACATCATTATCAGAGAATGAAAGCAGAGCTTTGGAACATGCGCAGACATATTTAGATAGAGCGCAGATAAAAGACTCATGAATCAAGCTTGACATGATTTTTAGGGCTCTGAAAATTAGACGTTAAGATTGTGGTATAATAATCAACTCTAGCTATTAATAATCATTAATTGTTATTAGGCTAAGGAAACGTATGCTAGACATAGACTATGAACTTGTAAGACGGCATTTAAACATGAGATAACTTCTTCATGCTTATGACGCTGGATTTACAGTACTATGCCTATTTTGCAATAGGCCATTTACAGTCTATTCTCCAACTCCTGAATATATCAGAATAATTCACCATCCTTGTGAAAGAGAAGATAGCATTACAAGAGACCAAAACTGTCCTACATGTAGCCAATTAAATAAAATTATTTGGGATAAAGACCATAATCTGTCATTTAATAGAGTCTGAAGATCTCCTCTCAAAATATCTTGCCATGATTGATCTATGAGTAAAATCTTTCTTGCATTGCAACGCTTTAACTGTTGTTGGACCCTGTTAATGTTGCGTCAGCAGAATCAAATAAATTGTAAAACTTAACTACTTCATCTTGTATAGCATTACCATAAGGAAATTTTATTGAGAAGGTACCATTGAAGTTTGTGAGGAATCAACGGCCGGCGACATGGCTGTGGCACATTAGTAATATTAAAAAGTAAATGATAGTGTGAAGATCAATCATTAAGGTATTGGATTAAACCAAAACTGTATCTCTATATATATATATATAATATAGTTGATTACTGGATTTATTATATTCCCAATCTATTACTTGAAGTAGGCCTCTTTTTTCTATAATCTATAAGTTGAGATTATAGAGAAACATATTTTAAAACTCATATATCCCACTATGCAATATGATGTTATTTCTTCATTATCTAATAAATCCAGAATAAATGTTAGAAGAGGAAGAGGGAACGAAAGAGCATATAGTCCAAGACTTCAGGACTTTAAAAGAAGAAGCAGTAGTAGTAGCAATAGTAGTATTAACAGTGTTAATGATGCAGAAAGGGAAATAGAACCTCAAAGAAGCTTTGCAGAGCAGACGTATGGATGATATTTTTGATACTTTTAGAAATGATATAGAGCATATGATGGATCCCTTGTCGTCATCATCTATATGGGATTGGCGGTTTCCATCTGTGTTTAGGGGAAGAGACCAAGAAGAAGAAGCAGACGACATGATGGTGAGAATGCCAATTTTTGATATGGTTGATAAAGGAGATAGATATGAGTTAAAAGTAGAAATACCCGGAATTGAAAAAGAAAAGATAAAAGTTAAAGCAACAAAAGACTCAGTTGAAATTTCTGGCGAACAATCAGAAGAAGAAAAATCAGAAGACAAAAGAAAGAGATATGTTTACATTGAAGTTATACAGCTCATTCTACCGTAATATTCCAGTTCCAGAGGAGATTGTATCTTCAAAGGTTAGCGCTAAAATGAGTAACGGAATATTACATGTTGACATTCCAAAAAAGAACCCTACAAAAACAGAACAAGAGGAAGCAACAACTGTAGAGATTAAATGATATGGTCTGCTCTGACGTAAAACTACGAACAGAACATTCAAACAGTAATTCACCACACCCTAGACATGCCAAAAATGTAGTCCAAGTATACAACATGTATAGTGTTGGATAGATAGAACAAAATAATGAAAAATTAATATTTTCAATAGCTGATAAGTTAGTAATAAGTTGATAGGAAATTATTATTTCTATTGGGCTATTGAGCAGTTGTTATCACTATTATTATTATAGCTTATTCATTAGGTTTAATATTTGGAGCAGAATTAGGAATCATCATCAGTCTGCAAGTGCTATCAACAAACCAGAATATAATTCGACGTCAACAATATGTATAAATGATAAACCTTGTGTTACAACAATTTGTATAAATAATGATCCATGTCATACTGTTACATCAAATTCTACAAATACAGATAACTTAACTAATAATAATAAGAAGAAGCATACCCTAGTTTCACCTTTTCCTCAGGAAAGCATTTGATATCGAAAGAAGTAATGAGGTAATAATATGGGTAATATGAGGTGGCTATTTGATAGTTAGATATAATTATCAGTATCACCAAAGATATTTTGCAGTACCTTTGTAAACATCTGCTGCTGGTAGCATTTCCAATGTTCATATTCTTTTACTCCACCTGAGAAGGCTGTAATAATATAGCGCTCTCCTGCTTTGTTAACTTCTATAATGTCTTTACAAAATCTGCATCTAATTGGAGCCTCTTCAATACTCATGTGCTTTTATGTTATGACCCTATACTATATTTCCCATCTCTTTCCCTGTCTGTGTAGTCCTAGCCTCTCTAAATTACCTTGCTAGGATAAGTGGCTTTGAGGAGGGGTAAGAATAACATGTCTTTCGTAGCTTTTTCCAGGTCAGTTTGATAAGTATTACAATAATAGCAAGAATGCATAGAACTGTGTTCTTTTCCTGCCAGATATACTTGTTTGCTAAAACTACTAGAATACTGATCAGCAATAGAATAGCAGTTAAAGTATGTCATTTTTGTATAGATTCGAAATTATTCTTTTTAATTATAATTGGCGCTATTAGTAATTTGTAATTATTTATGCATAATAATAGGATTGTCAGTAGTGGACAGATAGACAAGACATTATTACTACTACTCTCTGCATAATCATGATTTTATTGTTATTACTTTGAGGATATCAAGAGTTTAGCACATTCTGCGTGCGCCTGTAGGCTTCCAGCTATAGGTACTGTTAATGCTATTATTAGATGGATTGGCTGCTGGCTGTAACTACCCATGAATTTCCATCTGCATTACTACTAAGGGCAGTTCCAAATCTATTATTCATAGTAAATCCTCCACCTATGACAAATTCATCACTATTACACTTGGCAGTGCTTTTTACCATTCCAACTATTTTGACAATATTACCACCAACATTACGTATTACAAGATTTTTTAGTATTGGTCCTGGTGCTGCTTGGCCCGGCGTCCCAGGAGGACCAATTGGTCCAGGCAGTCCCTGAGATCCAGGAAATCCTTGTTTGCCTGGTGGTCCTGTGAGGGCATATCCTGAAGGGCCTATCAGCCCGCGACTTCCATTAATGCCCGGAAGACCAGGAGGTCCTTGTGGACCGGGAGCTCCCCGTGTGCCGTTAACTCCTGTAGGACCTTTTGGCCCAGTCAGTCCTGGTTCTCCTTTAGGTCCAGATGGCCCTGGTTCACCTTGTCTTCCGTGGCGGCCCTGCTATTCCTGCTGGCCCAGATGGCCCTGGTTCTCCTTTAGGCCCAGCAGCCCCTTGCGGTCCCTCATGAGACTATTTTATTGGTCAGCAATAGAAAAATGAAAAATTGCCAAATTGTATTCTTAACGTTTAACGTATAGAAATATTTAGAATAGTTACCATTACAAACTTATACAGGTCAAAGAATATAGAGTCTTAATTAATAATACTTTTATCTGTGATTATTTTTCACACTATTTGCAAAAGAAGGTAGAATAAAAGAAAGATGCTACCAGATACTAACCAAGGAAATAATAATAGTAATAATAATAGATCTATCCTTGTACCTGATGACGAACCTGACATTGCAACAATAGTTAAACAGTCTCTGCAAGGTCTTGGATTCAGAGTATCTGCTTTTACAGATCCAATTGTAGCATTAGAATATTTCAAGTCAAATTTTGAAGATTGTTGCAGCATAATTATCTCTGATATCAGAATGCCAGGTATGAATGGTTATGAGTTTGTGAGAAAAGTAAAAGCAATCAATCCAGAAGGCAGAATAATACTAATGAGTTCTTTTGAGATTAATGACATAGAATTCTCAAAGGTTTTACCAGATATTAAGATAGACGCGTTTTTGCAAAAGCCATTCTCTATAAGAAAGTTAAAAGGTCTAATAATTGAAAAGTATTCTAATTAAATGCAACAGAAAAACATTTGAACTAGCGCACTATAATGCTTATAATATTTGTTTATCAAGCCATGTTGTGTATCAAGATATGAAAGAAAATCTAATAACAACTGGATCTAATAATGAGATTTTAGAGCATCTCAATAAAGCAGAATATGGCACTCATTCTATTCTTGTCTATCCTAATATAGAAACATTAAGAGAGACTTATTCAAGGTATGTGAAAAGCCAATTAGAAGACAATAATGAAATTGTTCTTATTCTTCCGTATTATGAGACTGCCAATAAGGTTAGAAAGACTTTGTCTGAGGGTTTTGCCAACAATATAGCAGATGGTAATGGTAATGATGCTAATTCTAATGACACCAATGGCAACAGCATTATTGATATGGGAAAATATGAGAAGGAAGGTTCTCTTATAATTATGGATTCTGTAAAAGGATATTTTGGTTCAGATAATAATTATAATAATACTGATTTAACAGAATTTGTTAAACAATTAGTTAAAAAGGCGGAAAGTACGGGTAAGAATGGTGTTTCTGTAATTGCTGATTTAGGTTCATTTTATCATTACTACCATAGTAAAACAGCAGATAAACTTGTTGAATATGAATTATCCCTGCCATCAAAATTTGATGGTATGAAATTAAAAGCATTTTGCATTTATCATAAAGAAGACATTAATAAAAGATTTACAGAAGAGCAAAAACAAAAGTTACTGGACCATCATGCAAAAGCATTAATGATAGCTAACTGAACGTTGCCAACGAACTGGCCAAACTTGCTAAACTTAAGGAACAAGGAGTAATATCAGAATCTGAATTTCAGCAAATGAAGCAAGATCTAATTAGGCGGAAGTAGATGGGCAATAGATGTAGTTTGGAAATTGATTTACAAAGCAATTTTAAACTTCCAATAACTATAACTCATACTTGAAATTCTCTATAATTATATTTGCAAACAAAACATCTATCTGTCTTTTACACAAGTTTGTCATTTGTTAAGAAACAAATGCTATATTATAATCCTAAATATATGCAAGCTCTGCATGGTTTTGATGTTTTACTATGGCATATTTTCCTTCCCCTACAGGTCTGGCTGGATCACATTTTCTAAATTCATCTGACAAGATCTCTTTTGTAAGCTCATTAGGATCTCTGAAGATACCACCTACTCTAGCCCAATACCGCTCAGAGGCTCTGGCTTCACTCTTTCTGATCTCTGGAAGTGATTTTTTACCTATAACAAATAGCCTATAAAACTGATTTTTGTCAGTCGTTTATTTTCTGATTTTTCAGGGGCAGTAACCATGAAAAAGCGTTTAACATCCTCAATACCTTTTACCTCTTCAGCATTTTTCTTGGGCCTATAAAAGAAATAGATATCACCTTGTTCTAAAACCTCAGGAGCAGGATTATTTTTATTATCTCTGGTTTGGTTTTGTTCTTGAATCATAGCAAAAATCCCTCATTTTTGAGGCATCTTGATTTGATCAGTTAACCAATCAATCATTTTATGCTGAGAGAATAGTAAAGCCATGATTAATGGTTCTGTTGAAAATGGCTGTATTTTTGTATTAATAGCTGTCTCATATTTGTAGCAATCATTTAGCATTTTATTGAATAGTTCCGTGTATTCTTGAGAATTCAAACTATCTGCAAAACCTCTCCATGACTCTATTTCTTTAGTTAGGAAATTATCTTCATTTGGAAATAGGCTCATTGTCTTTCTTTCTTTGAGCTATTACCGCTCTTTTTAAGAATTGGAGCTACAAAAGGGGAGGGGGGATTCTATTTTATATGGCGCTTAATTCTTTCTTCCAACAGGGAAAGTTAGTTGACAGACTAGTTCCCCTACCCCAAATACTGATATTAAAACCCTGTTTTTGTTCTAGGGGGGAGGTTAGAGATGCTCTCTCTTGTAATAGTACTTTGATTATAGCCTTGAAATTCTGTGTCTTATCGCTTCAGTAATTAGTCTGATTGCATTACTTCCTTTTTTTGCCTTTACAAATAATGAGTGTGCCGGTAATTTTCCATATAGACCTTTGTCTGAAGTCAAAATAATAGCAGGAATATTTAAATAGGAATTAAATACTTTGATTACATCATTATCAGAAGTCCCTGTAGGAATTATATCAACATAACAATTCATTTCTGGACTTACCAATTTTTGGATTAGCTCTAAAATATGCAACTTTCCTAATTTGCGCCTTACTGATTCATCTATTACTATTACAGCACTACTCTTTTCAAGATCAGGAGATGTTGTTGTTAGTGTAGTAGAAGAAACAAGATCATTATATGAATCCCAGTTCTGAACGTTCTTCTTTTCGTTCTTACATGGTGATTGTAGCGGTTTTGTTGTTGTTGTTGTTCTTGCTCGTAGTTGTAATCTTTATTATCTGCGTCATAGTGAACACAAGAAAAAAAATCTCTGCAATAATAGCAGAAGCCGCACTCTTGACATAAGGGTTTTGATAGCGTAGGTATAAATTCAGAATAGCAGTTAAAACACTTCATTGCCCTTATGCCTATTTTTAAGAAATGTTATAACAGCAATTTATTGTTAATCTGGTAAA
Source organism: uncultured Nitrososphaeraceae archaeon (assembly GCA_963825865.1). Taxonomy (GTDB): domain Archaea; phylum Thermoproteota; class Nitrososphaeria; order Nitrososphaerales; family Nitrososphaeraceae; genus CAWGVG01. The sequence goes on from CAWGVG010000021.1 coordinate 167,639, forward strand.
GTCAAAGTTATGTGATTTTGAGTAATTTGTTTAACGTGAGTATTGCTATAATTAACAATGTATTTTGCAGACTGTATCAACTATACATAATAAAGAATATACTAAATTTTTGAATATACTATATTATCTGTCATTTTATACGCCAGCTTAGATACATACACTCAGAGAGTACAAAATAGAGGTTATGATTACAAAGATGAAAGTTCGTTTTAATGAGTTTGATAAAATTAAGAATGTTTTTGCGGATAGAGCCAACATTCAAGAAATAACTATGGATACTGAAGGTAAAATTGAACATGCTGTAGTTGAGGAAATAAAGACGTCTTAATTATTGAGACATTAACATTCATAACTAGAAACTTCCTTTCATTAATATAAATACTAACTGACATCTGCTTGTTAAAATATTTGCTTAAGTGTTAGTCAAGTCTCAATTGCCTGGAAACTCACTCTTTCTATTTCTATCAAACTAATATTCCTAGATTATTTCGAATACATCTAGACCATGATCTTGCCAGTCAAGTTAGATTGTTTAATTGATGGTACTTTAGACAATTTAACTTGATATTGCTTACATTGAATTAAGTTAATTGATTCAAAATTATCAGAAGGATTAAAATCATATTCCCAGAACAAATATGTCAATTTGTTATTGAAGCAACCAGACGTTATTTAGAACATTTAGAGAATAAGAGGGCTTTTTCAATTAGGCTTAACCATTTCCCTTAAGTAAGGCATATGCCAAACAACCGTTGTACATCCTTGATGATTTAGTTATCTCTGAATTGAATGATGTCTTCTCTAAATTGTATCCTAATCTAAGTCACCAGTTAGAAAAGACAAGGCTGGAATTACCAAGCTTGATTGTAAAGGAGATGGAACGTATTGCATATGATACATACAAGCATAATCAGCAACAACTTTGTAAGCATGATTATAAACCACCTGCAAATAATAGATATAAGTCTAGTAATGTTGTACATTGTCGCAAATGCCATAGCACACTACGAAAAGATGAGAAGTAATACTCAAAAATATTAAGTACCGTTACTTATTTGTAACATCAGCATCAGACCTTATTGGTTGGTTTTGTCCTTTTAATTCCTGTACTTCTACCCTCAACTTCATTACTTGATCTGACAATGTTGCTATGGCATCTGTATTCATAGAATCACGTTGTCTTAGTAACTGCATCTCTTTTTCTTTCTCAGATAGCTTAGCCTCAATGCTTTTACCTGTAGCTTCCAGCAGGGTTGAATAGTCTAAGAATGTAAGATACTTATCATTTAGTAGCATAGATTTCCCTTCTTTCAGATTCTTTTATTGTGTAATAAGGACTCTTATTATGACCCAAGAACCATTCAGAATAATCCTGCCCGACTTGATTACCAATTACACTCTTTACAAACCTTCTCAAAGAATGTAATGTTATTTTTCTTTTTTTCATTCCTTCTTTTCTTTCATCAAGTTTGGCAGCTTGGAGGACTTTGTTGAACTCAGCATTTACCTTCACATATAGAGTCTGTGGATGTGATTTTACTCTAAATACATTGAATACTAGGTCGTCAGGATTTGGCAACTGTGTAGGATTACAATCTCTTTTACGACATCTCCAATCCAACCACTGCGTTAGATACTTCTTCATCTGAGATATAGATATTTCTTGAAACTCTAGTCTTGGAATACTCTTTACGAACATGAATTCTGGTAGTATTAACAGAAAATCTATATCTTTAAAACGGATGGCTAATGCTTCGACTGCGCGCATTCCACCACTGGCCAGAACTAGGAGATATGCTTTAAGTCTGCGGTTATTTCAAGACAACAATATCTTTCTAACATCTTCAACATCTATTGATTCTTCATCTTCCTTTCCAATTTTTGGAACTTTGACTATTCGCTTAAATTTCGATGGTATGATGTCAATGTCGTAATATGCTAAATACGATCTCATACCAATTAAAATGGCCCTTATTGTCATAGGTGCAAGCTTTTCATCTTTTGTTGTTTCGTATGTAATAAAACTATCAATTAATTCAGACATCAATTTGTTTATCCAGTATTAGTTTTAGTATACTCTCTACAGTATAACCACCATTAAATTTGCCATCCAAGAATCTTTGAAAATGAACTAATGCAGTTTCGTAGTTCTTTTTGTCTTTAGACTATTTCTCCCCACGCTATCTAAAAATGTTCTAACTTTTGGAAGGTTGTTAATTACTGTACGTGTGGAGATAGTTACCGACATTCCTAGTATTATCAACTAAAATTTAATATATACTTTTAAAGTGTATGCTTTTTTGCATGTATCAATTTTTGCAGTTCTTTAACACAAGAACCCAACTCTTGCTTTGCCTCTTGTTCGTTTCCTTTGTTAATTATGATTTCTCCCGGCCCAAATTTTGAACCATTGATTGTAAGTGGTATATCAAGATGTAGCATTTCAGCTATAAATTCAAAAAGATTTGGGTAAGTTAAATTGTTTATATAAACATATGTGGTCGTTCCGTTGCTAACAACTCCTTCTTTCTTTAATGGAAACACAAAATCTGGCGAAGATATAGAATCAACGATGCTGATTGCTGCATTTTTTGATTCATACCATAATTTCTTATGTTGTTTTTTTAACTCTACGTATTTCTTTGCTGTATATTCTAGTTCATCTAAATTAATCATTACCACCTAAAGATAATCACACTACAGGTTAATTACAGTATTTACTCGAAAACGAGTAACTAATGATGGGCCAATCAAAAACATAAAATAAATACTTATGTTTTAATTCGTATTTCGTATTATTGGGTATAATATTAGATGAGAAAACAACAGATTGCAAAGGAGATTGCAAAGGAAAGGATTTACATTTTGATAACAAATGCTTTATATGAATTAAAAGAAGAAGATAAAGATAATCTTGTAAATGCTTATGCAAGGCTCGCTAAAAAAATTGCAATGCGTCTGCGCTTAAAGCTTCCTTACGAAATTCGGCAGTTATATTGTAAAGGCTGTAAACAATTTATTTCTCCAGGAAAGAGTGCTAGAGTAAGAATAGGAAGATCAAATACAAAGGCCATAAGAATTACTTGCTTAAAATGTGGGCATGTTTATCGCAAAGTCTTAAATCACTAAGGATTGATTACTTCAAAGTAATTCCTATAAATTAAGAATAAGGATTTATAAGGGATCTACCGCGTGATTATTTAGTAATTATGGCCAAAGCTTATGATATTCCTTCTGATGATCTCATTGCAGTGTTATCTGAACAGCTAAAAAAAGACAAGAAAATTGAACCTCCAAGCTGGGCAGCATTTGTCAAGACCGGTGCTCATGTTGAAAAAATTCCCCAAAACAGGGACTGGTGGTATACAAGATGCGCTTCTCTTTTGAGAAAAGTTTACATCCACGGTCCTATCGGTATTTCGGATCTAAAAAGTAAATATGGTGGCAGAAAACAAATTGGATACAACCTATCTCACCATAAGGACGCAGGTGGAGCAATTATTCGTAAGGCATTACACCAACTGGAGGCAGCTGGTTATATCGTCAAAAAAAGCAAAGGTAGATTGATCTCAGATGAGGGAATGAAAAAAATCGATAGATTAGCCACCGAATCTTATAAAGAGATTATCAAGTCTTCGCCAGAGTTACAACGATACGCCTAGGTTTTTCCTGTGAGGAGAGATGAAGAGGCATGTCGATTCCTCAACCACAAGAACCAAGTGATGAAGACAAGAAGCGGGAAGCTGAAGCAGTGGCTATGCGGCAACGTGCTCTAATGGTTCTTTTAGAGCCTTCCGCACGTCAAAGGTTGATGAATGTTAGAATGGTCAAACCAGAACTGGCTACAGCAGTTGAAAATTATTTAATAAATGCAGCTTCAACAGGAAAACTGAATAAATCACTGACGGATGAAGAATTGAAACAAATCTTACTTAGCATACAGCAACCAAAAAAAGATTTCAAAATAAACAGACGCTAACTAAAATTAATGTAGTTATGGACTTGCTTTAATAGCAGTTTTCTGATATTGATACCAACAACCGATGTCACAGAAAATCAAAATCAAAATCAATCAAATTTCTGGGTATAATTCAAACGAATATTATAGGAATTTCATCAATTCATGTAAATCTGAAGCCACAAGCGTGATTATCGCAAGGGCTTAGGCTATTTCATGGACTATATGAGCATTGAACCTGAAAAAGAAGATTATGCCAAGTTGATTGAAGGTAGAGATGTCAGGATTATTCAATCCGACATAATCAATTGGATCACACATATGAAAGACACAGCAGGATTATCTCCTGCTTCAATCAAGCTTTACACTGCTGGCGTATATCATTTTTACAAAATGAATGATATAGTGCTAAACAAAGATAAAGTCAATGCCTTCAAGCCTGAATTTCACAACGTTGTTGAAGACCAGCCATATACAAGGCAACAGATCAAGACAATGTTGGATAAAGCAGAACCTAGAAATCGTGCTATAATTCTGTTACTAAGTTCATCAGGTATGCGTGTTGGTGCATTACCGAATTTAAAGGTAGGTGACTTGACGTCTATAGACAAATACAACATATATCAGATACAAGTCTACAAACGTTCAAAATCCAAGTATATCACATATTAGTATGGAGCAACAGATTCGAGAAATTCTTAGTTCAATTCAACGGTCCATCTGCATCCTTCCGTATTAACGAACCCATTGTAAGACACAACGATCCAAGTTCGCTCAAAGACATTCTTGAGCAATTTATGCTAGGCATTAGTGTTCCAAATCTCAAATCCGTTGAAGATATCAGATGCGACAAGTATGTTATGAATGGCAATGATGAAACATGTAGCACTGGTTTTTACTAGGACTGTGAGTTATCTTGATACAAATAAAATCGTCACATTGATGGTAATTTCAGAGCATGAGGGAGTTATGTATTATTTTACATATGAAGCACTTCCAGACAATTTTGATGCTATACTGCCAACCGTAGAAAAAATGATTAACTCTTTTAAAATATTGGCAAATACGACTCAGACTCTGTCCTCATAACGTCGTCGCTATCCAACTCAAGAAGACTTTGAATACCGTTTGGAGAAATAGAGATGGATTATAAAATATGTAATTGGCACTGATTGAGGATTAATTCTCCAAGTTAAAGACAGATGATCAGAAATACGACAGAATAAAAGGCATGATAACAGGATAGAAACTAAAACAGACCCACCTTTTAAAATCTGTGATCCCTGTGTTTATGGTGAATATAAGAGGCTTGAAAGACTATATTAGAAGACCTTATAGACCAGAAAAAGGTATGGTAAACCCTACCGATGGCAATATCTATGAATACGGGTAGGAAGAGTTGACGAACAAATAGGCAAACGCTTAGGAATATCGTATGAAACTTAAATTATCCATCATGTTTGTTCATTTGAAAAACGTACGGCATTACAACCGTTCAATTTTGGAAAGTTTTACAGACCTATGATTAAGATGCTTTTCAAGTATAGGTTATAACTTACGTTATGTTTTGTTAGCTGAAGTAACGCCTCGCCATTACAGGCCTTTTGAGTTCAAATGTGCTATTTGACGGATTTGACGGCGTATTTGACGCGCTATTTGACCGCTCATTGACACATTTGACGCGCTATTTGACGGACATATGATAAATATATAAACTGATGTCACTATTTCTTAAGTAAGTAAATAAGAATATGCCTGAGCGATTCCAGAAACTATAAAATCACGAGTTATAATACAATGGCTCCAAGGCCTTATTAGTAAGGTATGAAAAAATCAGAGAACTATCTTGCACTGGTTTGCTTAGCTTGTTGTATTATTGTCTATAGGAGGATAATTTTGGGATAGGCTCTTCCCTGTCTTTTCTTATATGTTGAAAAATTCTATGGAGCTTAATCCAATATGACCCTACTATATTTTCGTTCTGTGATATGATATGTAGACATATGGATTATATTGTTCAGACTGGATGCTGGTAATAGCTCTAATACTTGCCATAGTAACACTTGCAGGTTTTATTTCTCCAGCAATCCTTTTAGGACTAATTTTTCTACTTGGGCTAGAGAGCAATAAGTACGCCTGCATTTTCTCCATTTTTGCTTGGAACAGTTCCTCGTAGCGAGATTAGAAGTGCTATAACATTAAATGGTGTAGCATTAAACATTGGTCGAGGAATAGGACCTGCAATTGGTGGTATTATAGTATAGCGATATAGGACCTGCGAGCAGTCTTTCTAATCAACTCCTTGTCATTTACTGGAATTGTAATAGTTCTTCTGCGGTACTAAGAACATGAACAGCACAGGGCAGCAAACAGACAGAAGAAATTAGTCGCCTTCCTGCAGAAAGAATGTTTGGTGCTATTCGGGGCTGGCTTGAGATATGTCAGAAATAGCCCTTCAATAAATAGTGTATTTGTTAGATATACTGCTTTTGCAGTATCATCAAATGCACTTCCAGCATTACTTCCATCATTATCGCGTTTTGCATTAAGATTAGACTCTACTGGCTATGGAATTTTGTTTGGTCTTTTTGGTGTGGGGGCAATCATAGGTGGAATTAAAATGTAACCAAGAGCAATTAAGAAAACATCTCCTGATAATTTGGTAGTTATTGCAAAAGCTTATTTTCTCAGTTTCATACATCATACTTGGATTGATACATAATCTAGTTGTATTATATGCTCAAATGGTACATAGCTGGAATTGCACAGCTTATGGCATTTTCTACGTTGGTACTTATGTTCTATATCGTGGTTTGCCAAACTGGGTGATGTCCCGAGTTGCTTCTGTATATCAGTCGAGTTTTGCAAGTACCATAGTGGGTGGAACTTACTTTGGGTGTAAAACTGCTGACAAATTAGGAATTAGGATTACGTTACTAATAACAGGTATTGCAATAGTATCAGCAGGATTAATCACAAAGTTAAAGTTCCCTCTCCTGCATGTAGAGGGAGAAGTCTCTTAAGACATTTAGTAATACTGTCTAAGACTTTATCTGTCTTCTATGGGTGCTATTTAAAGAACCAAAACGTTAGGCTGACTGAGTTAGGCAGAAAAAATTGTGATAAAGGAATATCTATTCCACCATCAACTCATCAGGCACGTTAACCTATGATAAGACTGACTAGTGAATAATCGGACCAACTACCATGGATGGATGGATGATAATGCGGGCAATTGCAGATTTGGACATCTTGACCAAATTAAACAGATAAACAAACATGGATTTAATTTTTGAATTACAAACAGATCGTTACTGATGATCAGAAACACTATGTCCGAAAAATAGATAAATGGAATTCTTCCTTGTTAACTAATTTATCAAAGGATCAATGCTATACCTGGTTTTGATGTCCGATCCTTTTCTAGTTACATGCAATCACGAAGTAACCTTTTTCTATCCACTTTAGCATTTCTGCCGCTTACAGTTTCAGATGAAGTCCATTCCATCTCCTCTTCAGTCGCAGACTTAGAACTTCTAAGCTCATGCACACAAAACTTGTATCTGTTAACTGGTTTGTCTGGTTGGCTTTCATATGTAACTATCTCTTCGGTGGTTTTTTTGGGACAAATTGCAGTAACTTATGATCTCCATCTTTGAACTTGATGAATTTCGTGTTCCTTGAAGATGCTTTCTGGTCTCCAATTGTAACCTCATATCTGCTGCCTTACGTTTGGTTTCCTCACTTAGGACTTGTTTGCCTGTATTCTTTGTACTTGTTTTTTATTTACATTTACACTTGCAGTTTGATTTGCTGACATTTTACTATCAAGCAAGCATACAACGTTTACCAATATGGCTTTTTTCATCTTACATTGTTATCTAGATCATCATACTCTGTTGATTCTTTACATACTCTATATGGCTTGAATTCTTTGCATTTACATTCAAACAACCTTGCGATAATCACGCTTGTGGCTTCAGATTTACATGAATTGATGAAATTCCTATAATATTCGTTTGAATTATACCCAGAAATTTGATTGATTTTGATTTTGATTTTCTGTGACATCGGTTGTTGGTATCAGTATCAGAAAACTGCTATTAAAGTCCATAACTACATTAACTAAAATAGTTGTTTTATATATAATTTTTTGCACATATATATATATATATATGCTATCTCAGCTAACTTGACAAGGCATATCTCGTTAAAATTAGCGATTTGGGTTTAGTTAACTATATTAAGTCTTGACATCGTTTCAATTTTATGAAGGCAGCCGTATTTCGGGAATATAATAAAGATCCTACAAAAGTTGTGAAGATTGAAGATATTGACATGCCAAAATTGAAACCTAACGAAGTTATGATGAAGGTAGAATCAGCATCATACAATTATAATGACCTTTGGGCTATTTGGGGAGACCCGCTTAAAGTTCCAATACCACATATTTCTGGCAGCGATGTGGCAGGTACCTATAGTAGAGGCTGGCGAAGATGTTACAAAATTCAAGGTCGGAGACAGGGTTGTCTCACATTCTAACTTAAGCTGCAGAGTTTGTAATATGTGTACATCTGGGAGAGAGTATGACTGCAATGATAGATTAGTCTGGGGATTCCAGACGGGTCCACTGTGGGGCGGTTTTGTTCAATATACACATCTACCAGAAGTAAACGTTGCCAAAATACCGGACAATATATCATTTGATGACGCAGCCGCAATCTCAATGGTTGGAATGACTGCATGGCACATGTTAGTAGGCAGAGCCAAGATAAAGCCTGGTCAAACAGTCCTGATCATGGGTGGGACCAGTGGAGTAGGCATGGCAGGAATTCAGATTGCAAAATTATACAACTGCACCGTCATTGCTACTGCAGGTAATAAAGAAAAAATGGACAAATGTTCAGAGATAGGCGCAGACTATGTAGTTAACCACAGAGAAGCAGATTGGCATAAGAAGGTAAGAGAGATTACAAAGAAACAGGGCGTAGATGTTATCTTTGAACATATCGGCAAAGCAGCATTTGCACAAGAAGTTGCCCTTTTGAAGATGGCTGGAACTCTTGTAGCGACAGGTGCAACTACTGGTTACGATTCAACTATTGACTTGAGATATCTCTTCTTCAAAGGAACAAACTTGCTCGGCTCCACTCAGGGAACTAAAGCTGAACTAGAAGAGGTAATTTATTGGACGGGCAAGGGCAAGATAAAGCCCATTATTCATACAATTCTACCCTTTAGTGACATGGTAAAAGGCCATATAATGATGGCTAATGCTGAACAGATTGGAAAAATTCTAACTACACCACAGAAACTCTAATCTTCATCCTCCTTCTCTTGTCTTTCATACATACAGATGATGTTCAGAAGTCTGATATTTGTTCCTAGCAACATCAAGCGTTTTATTAATAAAGTTAAGGTAGTAAATGCGGATATTATATGCTTTGATCTAGAAGATTCTGTCCCTGTAAATGAAAAAGCTGTCGCGAGGCAGACGATCATGGAGGCGCTGACACAAAGGACGGAATATAAATCAAATGTCTATATCAGGATAAATTCCTTTGAATCTGGTCTAGCACTTCTAGACCTAAACGCAATAATTCGCAAGGGAATTGATGGAATTGTCATACCAAAGGTAAATGACGAAATGGAATTTTCCAATCTAGTAGATCTTATTTCTACTCTTGAGCAGAAGAGGGGAATTGAAAAGAACAGTATCAAATTGATGCCATCTATTGAAACTGCAAAAGGTGTGGTTAATGCTTATTCCATAGCAAAGACAGTTCAAAGAGTAAATGCGTTAGTTTTTGGAGTTTTTGATTTCCTTTATGATATGCGTCTTGATTATGATGAAAATGATGGAATTGAATATGCATATGCTCGCGCCAAAGTCTCTGTTGATGCAAGAGCTGCAGGAGTTGCCGCTATTGACGGCATCTGGCAAAAAGTCGACGATATTGATGGGTTAAGAAAAGATGCTATAATTGCAAAGCGATTAGGATATTCAGGAAAGAGTATAATTCATCCTAATCATATAGAAACAGTTCACAAAATTTTTGTCCCAAACAGAAAAGAAATTGAATGGGCAAAGAAAGTATTGGAAGCGCTGGGTGAAGCAATGGAAAAAGGAGCCAACAGAGGTACAGTTAAGCTTGAAGGAAAAATGATTGATGCTGTACATTACAAACAGGCAAAGGCAATTTTGGATGCTATAAATAATAATAAAAATAAAAATAATAATAAAAATAAAAATTTGAATTTAGAAAATCCAAAATAACGTCATAAAGATTGTCGGGAAGGAAACCCACATTTCTTTAGAAGTGGGAGGAATTCCCGACTATGATAAAAGCTAAATACTGGGTTATTGATAGATATTTCCAATATTCTTGCTTCAATCCCTAACGATCAGGCTTGAAACTTCAGAAGAAGATAAAATCACTTTGCTAGAGACTATGAGAAAATACAATGAAGCATGCAATTTTGTTGCTGAAAAAGCATTTTTCTTAAAGTTAACTAACAAATACAAACTGCATAAGGAAGTATATAGAGAGATAAGAGAGAAGTTTAACCAAAGTTCTCAGTTCGCTGTTAGGATAATAGGGAAGGTTGTAGAGGCATACAAAAGAGATAAAACAACCAAGCCCAAGTTTAGAGAACTTGGAGCAATCCAATACGATCAGCGCAATTCCAAAATAGGAATTGACAAAGTATCAATAATGACATTAAACGGAAGGATCAAACTTGCAACCAGGATAGGCGAAGTACCAGAAATCAAGGTTTGACAGGGTAAAAGGGCAATCTGATTTAATTTATAGAAATGGAATTTTCTACCTAATTGTAGTTGTTGATGCATCTGAGAAATCAAATGAATACGATCCAGTAGGTGCTTTAGGCGTTGATCTAGGAATTGAGAATATAGCAGTAGATTCAGATCGGCAGGTATTTGAAAGCAAGAAAGTTGAGAAATCAAGGAAAAGGTACTCTGGATTACGAAAGGAATTGCAGAAGGTAGGGACTAAATCAGCAAAGAGAAAGTTAAAGAAATTATCAGGTAAGGAACGAAGATTCAAGAAGGATGCTAACCACGTTATATCAAAGGCCATTGTCTCAAAGGCTAAAGGCACAGCTAGGGCTATAGGGATGGAAGACTTGACAAATATATGCACAAGCTCTAGGGCAACTGTTAACTTCAAAGGTAGCAAAAGAGACAGGCATTCAAAATGGAGCTTTGGAGAATTGAGGAACTTTGTAACGTACAAGGCAAAGAATGAAGGTGTCCCATTGAAGATTGTAAGTTCTAAGAACACTTCAAGGCAATGCCCTGAATGCGAATACATAGATCAGAGAAACAGAAAATCAAGGAATGAATTTGAATGCCTTCAATGTGGCTATAATGAAATGGCGGACTATGTTGCAGCAAAGAATATTGCTGCCAAGGCTAGGGCTGCAGTCAATCAGCCTATTGTAGCACCTCTTTTTTCGGTAGTTACAAGCCCACATACTTTAGTGGTGGGTAGTTGACATAAAATTATAGGATACAATATACCCAGCCCTCTAGTGCAATGTAATTTTATACTTGCTTGTTTATTTTAAATTGTTGATTAATTAATTGATTAATCGGTATCTAATACTGGTTTATTAGATGGATGATGACATTATTTTTCATATATCTATGAAAAAAGATGCACCTTCTTTTTATCATCATCAAACAACGGATACCTCTTCTTCTTCTTCCATTACTGCTGATTATAAATCGATTGAAAGTAATTCAGAACTGTTATTTGATCGAAAGGTTGATCAAGCTACGGCAGGCTTAGATTCACACTATCGTGAGAGCCTAAAAAACAAAGTATCAAAGGAAAATGCTCTTGCAATATCAAATTTCGTCCTTGCAATGAAGTCTGAAATCAATCTTTCAGATCATTATAGAAGGCTAATTATTACAGTGCTATGCAAATTCTCTTGCTTCCACAACAACAATCAGAAACCCTTTAGTGAAATATCTAGAGACGATGTACTATCTTATCTGGACAGCCTTCGCAAACCAGAAGTGATAGATCCGTTGCATAAATGGTTAGGCACGTACAACCTTTACAGAATGTTATTAATGAGATTTTTCAGATGGTTTTATTACCAAGATATAGAGCCAAACAAAAGACCAAAACCGAAGGCAGTTGAAAACATCGCCCAATTGAAAAGGAAAGAGCAGTCAATATACAAACCTACTGACTTATGGAGCAAAGAAGATGACATCTTCGTCATGAATATATCTAGGTGTAGCCGCCATAATCAGACAATCATATTTTTTAATTTCTTCTTCAATGTCCTCTAATAAATTTGACGGTGACTGCGTATATTTTCCTACTGTCCCTCCGGTAGAAAATCCTTTTGATTGCGCTAAATTTATAACATTTTCTACAAAAGGTTTATCCTCTTCTCTCGAACTACAACTTAAGAAAGCTTTTATATTTTGATCGTCTGCCATTAATTGCTTAACAGAATATTATCAAATTATTGTATTTTTAGGTTACTTGTTGTTTATTTCAACTTTTACTATTTTATGATTCATAAGGACCATTTATTGCTAATTAGCTAACTATCAGATTTTTGTAGTCAAATTTTTTAGCAATTCCTACGCCTGCATTCTATAACTATAGCGCTGTTACTACTGCTATCTTCGTCTTCTTTTCCGACGCATTGCAGGTTGTAGTTATATGCATCTTTGTTGAATGCCTCTCATTGTAATTCTTCTTGTACACGTTCATTCGTTTAATTGCTGATTGAAGCTTGTGACAGAAACCATTTTTGATTATATGTAGATTGGTCTGAACTAAGCTGACTCTGTGTTAGTTCAAGATGAGCCCTTTCATACTGCAAGTCTTTTATTCCATCCTTCGCATTGTGCATTTACTTGTGATGCTCTACTATCTAGAGCTATAAACACTAAAACTAACAATATTCCAACTATTGTGCTTGCTGTAGTCAAATACCCTAGCTGTTTTAAGCTGCCCTTTTTGATGTTATTTTAGCTGCAAAATTTTGTCAATAGCGTGTGTATACCATGCCACATAGAATTTCTTTGTTTATAAAATTTTTCATTGAAATCAACTAAAATTCAGTTTGTTTTAGAACAATTTTAAATGACTTTATATAATATTATTCATCCTTCGCTTAAGAGTATCGATGTGGTGCATTTTGTTACCTTAAATAGTGGGCTGTGAATAATTAGCCCTGGAAGCATTTCACACACCTTGTAAGGTCGGGTCTCCCTGTTTCTACAGCTGTCTTTGTCACCAGTAACATCACCATACTGATACACATTGAATGTAATGTAGCCCATTCTGTTCCTCTATGTTTTAACGAATCAAGGTTTAGCGAACCTTTTCCAATGGAGAATCCTTGTTCCGATAGTGTCCTTGCATCAAATTCCTTATCGAATTCTTCTGAGCCTGGGTCTACCCAGTAATTCTTGATAAAATTTCTGGCATAGAATCGATAACACAGTACCTTCCTTCTGGCCTTCTTCTCTTCTGGTGTGGAACCTTTAGATCTTCTTGTATTGAGCGGTATGAATGGTACTGCCTTCAGCCTTTTGACTATCTGTAGCCTAGTTTTATAGCCATCATATTCAGCATCTGCTAGGAATTTCCTGATTTTGATGAGAGGTAGATTCAGCAATACCATTTTGATAAACCATGAAACAGTTCTATTCTCTCCGTAACCTGCTTTTGTTATAGTAAGCATCACTGGAAGTCCAGAATCAGAATCAATCGCTACATGAACTTTGTATCCATAGACGTACTTTTCCCTGTGATGGTCCCATGTCCATGAAGCATCTCTATCTCTGCTCCTGTTACGCCTGCATTCCTTCTTATCGTGTCTAGGATTGTTACTCCATCTGCAGCCCTTGAACCAAGCCCATATTATAGAACAGTCAAGGCTTACCTTCTCTCCTTTGATTATACCGAGGTTTATCAGCTGAATTACTACCTGTATAAATATTTCCAGCATCTTCTCCTGTCCAAGCATTCCAGCAAACTTGTAAAAGGTACTCCTGTCAGGCACCTTGTACTTTGTCTCTCTATGTACCGTCTTATTCAAGTTAAGTGTTACGAGCCATTGATTATGAGCATTTAGAAAACGTATTAGATCCAGTATGCTCTCCATACTTTGTAGATACATCAGCAACAATGCCATGAATATAGAACTAGGACGATATCCCTTGGGTCCTGACCTTTCCTTCCTGCCAGGGTCTACTATCTTGTCCACAAACGCGAAATCTGTTTTTGCAAAAATCAGTTCTGAAGGAAATGAATCCTCTCTTACTGGTTTAGGTTGTTGTTTCCTATGCTTGCCGTCTTTATCTGCCTGTTGTTTGTATCTGCTATTCCCACAGGAGCCATTATCATCATGGATAAGAGCTCTATCACAGCCATTGCTTCGGATCTATTATCACCAAAATCAATCCTTTGGGACGGTTCATAGCTTTACCGAATGAATCTGATTGACAAAACGGTAAGATGCTAATTATTCACAGCCCTCTAAATAAAATGAATATCAATATTTGTACAAGAATCGTGCTCTGATGGTGATAGTTGGAAATGAGTACAATTTCTGATCTTCACAAAATGCTAAGAGAATACAAAGGCAGTAATCCTTATGGTTATTCGAATCTAAGAAAGAAATATACAAGACGTGATAGAGTTGTATTAAAATCAGGATATTTTCTTGGATAAGCTTATGGTAATTTGCGCAAATGTTGGCGTGGCTATAAAATTGCAAAGAATGATGGAGATGAAGAGAATATGATTTATTATGCAAAAGGAATTCAAAAATATCAAGTACCGTCAAAAGTCCCACTAATTAGTTTTCCAATGAGTATTGTAATGCGAGAACTTCATATTCCTATACCTATTCCTGGAGTTCCCTGACCATTTGCTATTGCTGATACTGCTGTTCTCGAAAGCGCTATGTCAAAAACAGGATTCAGAAACATACATATTGAAAGACTTACTGTAGCTTTTGAATTTGCTACAGTAGAAGATTATATTAGTTATACCAAAGCGACTGCTGCTCCAATTAAGAGCATATTAAATAAAGAACCTGTAAAGGTGAGTCTTAGTATTCCAAAAGAGTAAATTGTTCTGCTCATACAGCGTAGAACACCTTCTTTTACTTATTTTTGTTGGCCTTTATTAAGACCATAATGTGAATGTTATTATAATGATATGAGTTCCTTATACCGAAAGCAACAGATAGTATGATCATTTACCATTCCAACAGCCTGCATCATAGAATAACAAATAGTAGATCCTACAAAAATAAAACCTCTTTTCTTCAGATCATTGCTCAATACATCAGAAATTTGTGTCCTCGAAGGAACGTCGGTCCAGCTTTTCCAATGATTTTGTTTTGGTTTTCCATCAACGAAGCTCCACAGATATGAGTCGAAGCTCCCAAATTCTTTCTGTACCTATTATGAAAGCCCTTGCATTTTTTACAACGGATTGAATTTTTAATCTATTTCTTATTATAGATGGATTTATAAGCAGTCTGTTGAAACTTTCCTTTATCATAATTGGCAATCTTCTGAACATCAAAATTGTCAAATGCTTTTCTGTATCCTTCTCTTTTTTTAAGTATTGTAGCCCAACTTAGACCTGCCTGTGCTGATTCTAGTAACAAGAATTCAAATAGCTTATTGTCGTTATGAACTGGAACAGCCCATTCATTATCATGATATTCAACATCAATTAGACTGCCATTCTCGGCCCATTTACAACGAACTTTCATTTGCTTATGATTTATAGATCAATGATTCTGTGGATATATACTGATATATCTAATTTGTTTCTGTTTTTCTAAGTGTTTCATAAGATGAAATACGAGAACATTATGGACCGATGAAAGTGGAATAGCTGGATGTATTGGATTCAATTAAAGCAGCAAATTATATGAAATGACGTGAAGCTTTTTCAAAATATGACTCCGATAACATCTGCTAAGCAAGAAACTTACTTTAGCCTACCATTAAGTACATAGATATCACATGTAATAATTAAAGCATGCTTTTTTGTTCTATGATTCAAATTATTAATTGTTGGTACTTACAGTGATAGGTTACACTTTCGATTACCTACATAGGTTACACTTTCTTGCTTCTTCATTCTGCATACAGTCGAATTATTGAATCTTTGTATAAACATCTCAGATGGAGTCATACCGTTTATTCCACCATGTTCTCTAGTTTCATTATATGCTTTGACAAACATATCATACCTTAGTTTTCCATCATCAATACTTGCTATATCTTCAATTTTCAGGAACTCATTCTTTACAATCTTGTTATATGCTTCTATCTTTCCTTGTAACTGTGGATAGGAATTTGGAATTGGTTTATCCTTTATATCATTCCTATGCAGAAAGTGTTTGAATATTTTAGATGTAAACTGCTTACCGTTGTCATGCATAGTCTTTTTGGGCTTTCCGTTATCCATAATCCACTCCTCTAGTACATTCAAAACATCAATGCTCCTCTTTCTTTCAGACCACTTGCTAGCAACTTTTCTTGAACAGTCATCTATACAGTTTATCATGTAATTTCGTGTGTTGGAATAACGCAGATAAAAAGGTCCAAGAATATCCATTTGTACCATATCATTTGGATGTCTCATTTCAAATCTCTTGTACTTTCTATTATTCTTTATCTTACACTTGAGGATGTTGAGATCATGTTTCCTTAATGTCTTGTATATGGTTCTGCTACTCAATGATATTCCGATTCTCTTTAGTCTGAACCTGATCCTGTTACAGCCAAATCTCTTTAGCCGCAAATCTAGTATTGCTTCTTCCATCTTCTTGGTTGTCTTGTACTTGATATTATGAGGTGTCCTAGACAGGTCAGCGAGACCTTCTATTCCTTGTATTTTATATCTATTCTTCCACTTGTAGTACGTCTTTCTGGATACACCATATTTCCTACAAATACTATTTACGGTGTTACCAGTCCATTCATATTCATGAATGAGATTGAATTTTGTTCTAATTTCTATAGATATCCACTTCCTAGCAGAAGTGTTACCTATGTTTGTAGGTGATATTGTCACCTATCTCTGTAAGTACAACAATTAATAACGAGTGATAAAATCGAGTGCACTCCTCTAGTGACAATGTAATTTTATACTTGCTTGTTTATTTTAAATTGTTGATAAATTAATTGATAAACAAGCTTTAATTTTCGATACCACGGTCTATATATGTTTTTTATAGAGTCGAAATTAATGATAAACAAGAATAGAGATGTTTACTGGCATCATCGAAGGAATTGGTGAAGTAAAATCAGCATCTAAATTTAAAGACAAGAACAAAGCAGCAAGTATGAGACTAAGCATATATCTTGGGAAGATCTATAAGGGTTTAAAGGTTGGCAATAGCGTAAGCATCAATGGGACTTGTCTTACAATTACAAAACTATGCAAACGAAGAACAGCGGATTTTGAGATTGTAGGAGAAACTATCAAGCGCACCTGCCTAGGTTTAGTAAGACCAGGCGATAAAGTCAATATTGAGAGAAGTTTACGAGTGGGCGAGAGGTTAGAAGGGCATATCGTTCTTGGTCATGTAGATGCGACAGGGACAATAAAAGAGATTATTACATCCACAATAGAGACAAAAATATGGATAAAAATTGAGAAGAGAGAGGTCTTACGTTCAATTGTCTCCAAGGGATCAATAGCAATAGATGGAGTAAGTCTGACGGTTGTAGATATAAAAGATGATAAGGTTTCTATTTCTTTAATACCCCATACTTTAGCCAATACTACACTCGGATTGAAATCAAATGGCGACAAGGTTAATGTCGAGATAGACATAATTGGTAAATACATCATTAACAACTTACCAAAAAGTTAGTAATTACTCGAATTTTAGTAAACTATATAATGAATTTCTGTTGCAAACTACTTATTTGTCTCAAATTGAAGAAGCAATAGCCGCGTTACGAGACGGTAAATTCGTTCTTGTCCATGATGATAAAGGTCGTGAAGATGAGGTTGATATGGTAATTGCTGCAGAACATGTTAGACCACAGCATATTGCAACAATGAGAAACGATGCAGGAGGATTACTTTGTCTAGCTATTGCAAATGAAATTACAGTAAAATTGGGTCTAGTATATATGCACGACATAATACAGAGCCTATCAAACATCAATCCAATATTTTCGAAATTAACTAGTGGCAAATCACCATATGGCGACAAACCATCTTTTTCAATTTCTGTAAACCATCGCGATACATATACTGGAATAACAGATGTAGATAGAGCGTTGACAATTTTTAAAATGGCAGAAGTATGTAAGGAAATTGACTCCAGCGGAATAGATGAATTTGCAAAGGATTTCCGAGCACCAGGCCATATCCCAATTTTAATTGCATCAAAAGGCCTTCTTCAAGAGAGAATGGGACATACTGAACTTTGTATATATCTGACTCAGCTGAGCTAGATTGATTCCTGCAGCAGCGATTTGTGAAATGCTGGATTCTACTACGCACAGAGCATTGTCAGAGAGCCAGGCAAAAAAATATGCAGACAAAGCTGGCATTCCATTAATAGAAGCAAGCCAGATAAAGACGTATACCAAGGCGGCTTGATTGATAATTGAATAAAATCAAGATAGCAATAGTAGTCTCCGAGTTTAACAGTAGCATTACTTTTCAAATGTTGGATAAAGCAAAAAACCAGGCCCAAAAAGTCAAAGCAGATATCAAATATGTATGCTATGTACCAGGTTCATTTGATATGCCATTGGTAATTGAAGAACTTTTGAAAAAGAAGGATGTAGACGCTGCAGTAACATTGGGCGCGGTAATCAAAGGTGAAACATGTCATGATGACATTGTTGCAGAAAATGCTGCTAGGCTGATTGCGGATCTTTCTCTGAAACATGGCAAGCCAGTCGCACTTGGAATTACTGGTCCAAATATGACTATGGAACAAGCAAGAGATAGGATCACTTTTGTGCCGCTGCGTGCAGTAAATGGCAGCGGTTAATATGGCAATTAGAATTAAAAAATTAAAAAAAGAAAAACCGATCTCAGGAAGGACAGTGACAATAATAGATTGACAATACAAATCACAATTATCAGAATTGAAGGATATGGCCCATGGACGCTTAGACTGGGTAGCGATAGAGAAGCGCAGCTGCAAATGCTGCAGGCAAGGATCTATTATGATATACAACGGTTGTTTTCAGAAAAAGAATGTCTTGTATATTCAAACCGATTTGATGAGTATTTTGCAATAACTAACGGTCTTTCAGTCCAAGACCATATAGTCATCCAGAAAGAGCTTGCAAATCTATACAAGGACCTCGAAATATCAATGACAATTGGAAAGGGCATAACACCGTTTGAAGCCAATTTGAATGCTTACAATGCAAGGAAAGCAAAACAGCTTGATAGAAAAAGGAATTTTTTTGCAAAAACAATATCATCCTCTATATCTTCAAATTCAATATCCTCTCAGGAATTTGTCCAAATTATGCACATTGACATTGATGATTCTACGAAAGTTAGTTCCAAATTATCACCATATGAAATTACGTCTCTAGTAATCAAGATCTATTCTAGATTGTCAGAAGAATTTCTTGGAAAAGGTTCGCTAACATTTTTCATTGGCGGAGACAATTTCATGGTTATATCAAACGGAACTACAAAAGAGGATGCAGAGGAGATTATCAAGATAGTTACCACAGCTATTAATATTAAATTAAATTGTGGAATCGGTATTGGAAGAACTGGAAGAAAAGCCGCTCAGGCTGCAACCAAAGCACTTGATACCATCCGGGATTTAAGAGATGAAGGGAAAATTCAGTCAGTTTATGAAATGAAATGTCTCTAGTAATCAAGAATGCAAGCCTATTACTTGGAAAAGATTTAACCTTTGTTAACTCTGGGTTTATTGAAATTGGAAAAAATGGAATAATAAAGAAAGCAGGATCTGGAAGTCATTATAATAATATAGATGAAAATAATAGTGATAATGTAATAGATGCAGAAGGATTTCTAATAATTCCTGGATTCATCAATGCTCATACGCATGTAGGAGATTCAATTGGAAAAGATATCGCAGTTGATTCCGGACTTGAGGCAAGAGTCCACCCTGTTTTTGGAGCAAAAAAGAAGATTTTACAAAAAAGTAAACCAGATCACCTCAAGATATTCATGAGAAGTTCTGCGATATCTATGATGAAAAAAGGGATTGTTGCTTTTGCAGATTTTAGAGAAGGTGGTCCTGAGGGTGTAAAACTATTGAAGGATGCAATTTCCGATCTACCTATCAAGTGCATGATATTTGGTCGAGTTGAATATTATCTTGATCCCTCAAAAAAAGGAAGAGGAAGAAGAAGTAATATAGGAGAAATGAAAAATGGCAGAAAACTTCCGCCATACGCATTACAAATGGCTTCGGATGTTTTGAAAATTGCTGATGGATTGGGAATTAGCAGTGCAAATGAAAATACTACTGAATCACTTCAACAGTATCATAAATTATTGCATGAGAACAATAAGAATAAAACAAACAAGGAATTGCTAATAGCAATTCATGCCGCTGAGTCAAAAAATACTAATGAGTTTTCAAAATTAAAAACAGGTAAAACTGAAGTAGATATAATAATGCACTATTTGAAACCAGACATTATTGTTCATATGACCAATGCAACTGACAACGATATTTCCATGGTGGCAGAAAAAAGAACTGCAGTAATAGTCTGTCCAAGAGCAAATGGAATACTTGGTGCTGGTATTCCAAAAGTTGCAAAAATGTTAAAACGTGGATGTACTATTGGGATAGGAACAGATAATGTGATGTTGAATTCTCCTGACATTTTCCGGGAATTGGACTATCTGTGGAAAGTATCAAGGGCAACAGAACCAGAATTGATTGATGCTAAAAACATACTAAAGATGGCAACAGTAAATGCGGCGAAAATTCTTAGGCTGAATTCCGGGCTGTATAGAAGCTGGACGGTCAGCTGACCTGCTATTTATAGATAAAAACCACATTGATTTGTACCCGATCCATAATCCCTATGCTTCAGTAGTTCAAAGAGCAAACCAAGATTCAATCAGAGC
Organism: uncultured Nitrososphaeraceae archaeon; assembly: GCA_963825865.1. Taxonomy (GTDB): domain Archaea; phylum Thermoproteota; class Nitrososphaeria; order Nitrososphaerales; family Nitrososphaeraceae; genus CAWGVG01. Next base: position 188,732 of record CAWGVG010000021.1, read on the forward strand.
TGTGATGATCAATGGAGAATTCATAGATGAAGCATTACTCTGATTTGCGAGTTACAATTAATACAGCAATGACAATTGACGGCAAAATTGTGACTATCCATGGAGACTCTGCAATTTCTTCAAAACAGGATCTAAAAAGGATTCATAAATTGCGATCCTCGGTTGATGCAATTATTGTTGGAATATCGACTGTCATTGCAGATAATCCAAGGCTCACTGTAAGACTAGTTAAAAAGAAAAGAAAAGAAGATCCTGCCAGAATCATAATAGACAGCACAGGCAGAATACCACTTAGTTCGAAGCTTTTGCAAACTGCATATAAGATCAAAACGATAGTAGCAGTAACAAAACGTGCACCGGATTATAAAATTCGCGAAATCAGGAATACTGGTGCAACAGTAATTATCGCAGGAACAAAAATAGTTGATCTGAAAGAATTATTTTTGAATCTGAAAGAGATTGGAGTTAGAAAAATTCTCGTTGAAGGTGGTGGAGAGTTGAATTGGTCTCTTCTTAGATTAGGAATTGTGGACGAATTAATTGTAACAATCGCACCAAGAATAGTAGGTGGTAGAACGGCAGCTACATTAGTAGAAGGTGAGGGATATACAAAAATTTCAAAAGGCATAAAAATGAAGTTAAAGAACGTGTTGAGGCAAAATGATGGTGAGATCGTTTTGTATTACAAAATCTAGTCCTGTAGAATAGATTTTAAGTATGGGATCCTATCAAACACCCATATACTAACCAATGGTATTATTATTATTACTTGACAAGAGGAAGAAAATGAAAAGCGATGGCAGATTACTACAGAACCAGAAGATTCAGATTGGATGTACCAAATATCTGTTAAGGAGTATAAAAGAATTGATTGTAGTGATGACATAAGATTAGAAGTCATCAGAAATAAGAGCAATAAAATTCCTGTAATGAATATAGTAACACTGCCAGGTAAATGATCAAGAGTTCCCCGTAATCCCCTGCGCAACAAGTATTGAATAACAACCAAGACCGCACTCTTCACAAATTGGTTTTAACGCTTTACTGTCTGCACTTCCTATACAACATGGCTCGCTTTACTCTTCCCATATGATCTAGTGAAAGTATGGCCCATGAAGGACATTGTATTGGTGTTGTACCAACTCCTCCCCAATTGCCTTTCATCAACGATAATTGCTTCTCGCTATTGATTACAAAATTTGGATATTTCTTTCTTAAAGAAACAAGATTATCAACCACTTCATTACGCCCTTTCCCAAATGGTATCCATAATGGGTCACCTTTTATAAATGGTGTATGGAACTGAAATCCTATTTTGTTCACATGTCCTTTCCATTCTTCTACTAAATCTTCAATTGTATTATAATTTAAAGAATTAATTGTCATTGTAATCCAGATATCTTTCCAAGCAGGTTTGCCATGACGATCTGGACCTTTTGTATACTCGAAAATATTTTGCTTAGTTTTTGCATATGAACCTTCTCCTCTGATGCTATCATGTACTATTTCTGTACCATCTAAGGATATCCAGTAAAAATATAGATTTTCAAATCGGTTTAAAGGATATGTTCCATTTGTAACAACACATACTCTTCTGGGCATTTCTTCGCAGAAAACTTGAATTATGTCTGGCCGCATTGTTGGTTCGCCACCCACCAAAGTTACGATATAGATCTGCTGTTTTTTGAAAGTCTTTTTAATAATTTCTCTCCATCCTTCTGCATCTAGATCTTTTTCTTCATTTTTTCTGTTCAACCACCAATAACAGTGAGTGCAATGTAAGTTGCAGACATTGTTAACATCTACAGATCCATATAGCGCTGGTTTTGCGTGTAAGAGTTTGATGCTAGTATATTTTTTAAATATACTAACAAAAAAAGGCATTTCGCGAATAAGATCCGTTATACCCCTACCGTAAACTAAGTCTGCCATATATAATAATGCTGTAAAACTTCTGGAGTAAATAAGTTTATAGAGGCTGCCACTTTAGGTATTTTTGTTATGTCATTCTACTATTATGGGTTATTAATCTCTTACTCATAAAAGACGTTAGTAGAGAATTTATGCAAAGTGGTAGTATAATTTGACTCAATATAATGTGCGTAGTAGGTAAATCGGAAAAGTGTATCCAAAATAAACATCATTTATGTGAATGCGATACAATAAGTTATTAATGGTTCAAAAACAACAAAAATTTGTTCATGTCAATGTCATAACAATATTTATCAACTAATCCGAAGGATTCAGGCTGTAAATAGTCAGTAATAATTCATATAATTATAATAGTATCATTATTTCCTTGAAGACATATCTGCTGTTATTTGTTCAATCTTATAGCGCAATGCTTCCTTTACATTATTATTATCTACCATATTAAGCGATCGTTTGCAATTTGGACATTTGAAAAATACTTCAACAGCAGAGTCGAATTTTACACGAGGACAATCCTTATTTCCACAGTGATAAAACTCAGAAGACTCTTCATATTCTAACCGCTTTTGCAACCTATCGAGAATCTTTTTCTTTTGATTATCAATAAAATTATCAACCTGATCCTGTTTTGCACGCCATCTATATACAAACCAGCCTTTCTTCTCATCTTTTACTCTTATACCGGTAATTAGAGCTTTGCCGAACATATCATAGAGAACTTTTCTTATGATGTTAATTCTCAAACCAGTAGCACTGGCAATTTCTTCATCAGTTGCATCTTCAGCATTTAAAAGAGCTCGGGCAACCTTGAGATACTCTTCTCCTCCAATTAGACCTGCAATTTTAACGAAAGAATCTTCGTAACCCAACTGAGCGCATCTAATTGATTGAATCACCATTTTTAGATATATAGTTTTGTTATAGTTGCTATAAATTGACAGCATCTGAATAGCAAACTTGACAATATGAGAATATGAAGAACATTTAAGTAAGTTCTGTTGATTCTTCAGGTGTTTGAAGCCGTTGTTGGAGAACGTTGGCAGTAAAGGAATTTCCCTATCTTTACCATTAGTTGACAGAAATAGCTTGTTCTTCCTTAGTATTAAAATGCAAGTGATAATACTCCTTTAATTGTTATTAAGAGTTAGAAAACGCTTTATTGCATACCAGAATTTACACATTTGTATCTCGGATTGTCTGAGGATGATTATGTGAACTGATTTCTTCAGGCGGATAATCTTCCAGAAGGAGTTGAAACGTCAGGCAGATCTATATAAGCAGCAGAATTACTTTACAGAAGAAGGATAGGACTAATCCCAAATGTACAGGAAGTTTATGCTAGAAGGGAGATCTTGTCCGTTGCGAATGACTTCTAGAACTTTTTTGTTCTTTAAGAGATAGCATAAGCATATCATTATAAGCAAATGAAAGAAGATAAGATAAGCAATTTTCTATTACTTATCTTCTTATACTCTCGATAAAGAGCATTTCATCGAATTGGTTATACATCTGCAAAAAACGTATACCTTTTTCTGTTGTTCTCAAGAATTGTCTTCCTTCTTCATATTCCAATAGATCGTTTTCTAATAGGACTGTTAGGTATTCTTTTAGCTGAGCATAGGACAGAAAGGCCTTATACATTATTTTTGTCTTGGTAGCTCCACCGTTAGCGGCTTCTAGAATCAACCCAACTATATCAGTTCTGCTTCTATATTTCATAACAATGTTGTAATAAAAGATCAAGTATTTATGAGAAGCCGTACTATTGATCATAGTATTCGATCGATGAAGTGATCATTCTACTAGATTAAATATGCTCTCATTATAAAATCACTATTTGATGAGCAAAGGCAAATTGTTAAAAAGTAATCATGGTTCAAAACATAGCATATGTATCCCAATAAACGCTTTTCACCAGTCGAATTTTTAAGAAAAGCAGATTCGTATGCTAACATATCTTTTTTGGAACATCTGTCTTTAGGAATTCGTCCTATCGAATCTGAATATATACCCTGACTACAATAAAATATGCTAAGATGTAGTACCAACCAGCAAACTAAGTTGGAAAGGTTGGATAAAGTCAATTGTGCTGGTGTTTTGACTTTGCTATTTGCTAGGATAATATATGCAATAATTTGGTTTAATATTGCCTCTATATTCTCGCATATAGCATCAGACTTCAAAGAGGATGTTTCTATGCTTGGATTAATTACTGCAAGCTTCTTTGTAGGTATAGGTATATTTCAAGTGCCTGGTGGAATTCTTGCTGCAAAAACAGGGTTCTAAGAAAACTGCAACATATGGAATGACAATAGCTTCATCTGCAGCACTACTTTGTGGTCTATCTTCACAGTTACAACAGATAGAAGTATTAAGGTTTGTAGTTGGTCTTGGAATGGCATTTTTCTTTGGTCCCAGCGTTACTTTGATTACACGATACCTGGGAAGAAGGTCTGAAGGATTAGCAGTCGGACTACTCAATTCAGCTCATTCTATAGGTGGTATCATAGGGCTATTTGGATGGGTAATCATTGCAGAAAGTATAGGATGGAGGCAAAGCTTACTGGTAAGCGGAGGATTAGGATTGATCAGCAGTCTACTATTAATTGTATTATTGTCAAGAAAAGAACAACAGGAACAACAAGAATCAGGCAGAGGCTTTGAAATTAAGGTGTCTGATGTTCGCAGAGTGTTATTTGACAAATCTCTCTTTGGATTTGGATTAGTGTTGCTTGGAGCACAGATAGCATGGGGTCTAACTTTGACATTTGTTGTGTTTTATTTGGAAGATTATTTGAAGATAAATTCATCAATGGCTGGTTTAGTTGGAAGTTTAAGTCTGATATTTGCTCTTGTAGCAGCTCCTGTATTTGGAAGAATCTATGATAGAATTAGAAATATCCAGAAACTTTTGTTTGTCTGCGGCCTGGCAATGTCAATCAGCATAGCGGCAATTTCTTCTGCAAATACAAATACATCATCAGCATTGTATATGGTTGTAATTTCAACTGTTCTGGTAGGAATCTTTTCAGCTGGAGTCTTTACTATAGCATACGCTTCAGCAAAAGAAGCATATAGAATAGAAGAAGAAATGAAGCAAATGTAGAAAAAAGAAGAACAATAACTCCCCTGCAGCCCGAATACGATACCCTTGCCATAAGCTGGGTTAATGGCTTATCGTTGTTTGGTGCTTTTTGGGTTCCAATTATATTTTCATTTATTGTACACCATCTAGGTTATCCTATTGCATGGCTACTAGGAGGTATTTTCAGTCTTTTGTTCATATTACCAACACTTGGAATCAAATCATTCAAAGACAAAGACAAAAATGCTGACTAAATTCACACCGACATTTATTTCATAAGCAATAAAAATAATTCTATGTGTTTATAGGTGGATATTTGGTTGTCTTGTAAAATATTCATTTTAAGCCTTTGACTGTTAACCTCTTCTATATCCAAAACAGATTAGATTTTCTAATACAAACTTCATCAAGTCTAGCCAGATCTGCTTTAGATTGATAAGCAAGATGGTATTGCCGAGGTAGCTCAAAATTACTCCTGACGTTGTAAGCTTTTGACTAATGTTTGAGCCTGTAATAGCACAAGGTTGATTATCTATGGTTACATTTTAGCAATCATTCTCTTTTGCGAAGTTTCTTGTTTGATAAGATAGATTGTAGCTTCTTTATCATATAGGCCAGCTCAAATCGCAAATCGGATGAACTTCTACCTTTCAGACATGGATCGTTTATTTGCAAATTGCCATAAGTCACCATTTTTAGACATATAGTTACAAACTTAATTTTTTTCTCACTCAACCTCAAATTTGTAATGAATAAATAAAAAATTAAGGGTTTTTTCGTAAGTCATTAATATATATCCTATGAGCCCTATAATAATAACTAAGATAATATAATAAAAAATAGTTCGAGTTATGTATGGCGTTCTATCTTTCTATTAGGATAAGTATTACTTCATTCATATCACTCTAAAATAAAATAAAATATGAAGTGCCTCCTAAGTGCAATTTAAATAATAAAGCAACTAACCATGCTTTTTGGAGTCACTTTCAGTTATATTATCAATGTCTTCAACAGTGAATTAAAATACCTGTCTTGCTTTTGTAGGTAATCTCAGTTCTATTGAATCATTGTAATTGTAATTAATAATGGTAGCGATTTCGCACGTTACCACCTTGTCTTTGGCTTTGGCTATAGTTATAGCGTCTTCCCGACTACCATCGCCATATCTGGTTCCTCCTCCATAACTCTGCCTGCCTCTGTTATCATTACTATACCTACCTCTGCCTCGGTAAGTGTTGCCACCACCACCACCATAATTACGTCTTTGTTGATATCCACCATACAAGCGTTGCCGAACTATAGGCACTTCGATTCCCATTTCTTCATTTAGCTTGCGAATAGGGTGTTCTGTCTGTCTCAAGACTCTTCCAAAATCTTCAACCCTATCTTGTGAAACCAATGAGATTGCTATACCAGTTCCTCCGGCCCTAGCAGTTCTTCCAATTCTGTGAAAATAAATCAATGGATCTTCAGGAATGTCATAGTTGATTACATGCCCTACTGCTGGAACATCTATTCCCCTCGCTGCAATGTCAGTAGCTACAAGAATGTCTTCACTTCCCTTTTTGAATCTATACATTGAGTTGTCTCGCTGCTTTTTGTGAAAGGTCTCCATGAATTGTAATTGCTTTAAATCCTTCCTGTTTCAGTTCGACAGCGAGTCTCTGCGTTCTTTGTTTGGTGGCTGCGAAAACAATCGTCTGCTTCTTATCTCTGTTCTTGATAAAGTGGCACAGGTACTTGAATTTTTCTCGCTCATGTATAACCAAGTATGACTGTTGTATAGTGTCAAGACCCACTTCTTCTTTGTTGAGTCTAATTTCCTCAATATTCTTCATATACTCCTGTGCTAACCTCAATATCGCTGGTGGCATAGTCGCGGAGAATAGACATGTTTGTCTGTCTTCATTTATATAGAACAATATGAACTTTATATCGTCAATAAAGCCCATATCGAGCATTCTGTCTGCCTCATCAAGAACGACAAAATTTACATCGTCGAGCTGGATTGAACCCTGCTTGACATGATCAATCAACCTGCCAGGAGTTGCAACTACTATTTGCACCCCTTTTTTCAGTTGATCGTGTTGAATGTTAATACTCTGTCCTCCATATATGGATACTGTTCTGATTCCAGTATATTTTGCTAATTTATTGATTTCAGTTGTTACCTGTACTGCTAGTTCCCTTGTTGGCACTAGTATCAGTGCCTGTATTGGGCCATTGCGCTTTACCTTTGTTAGTATAGGTAGCGAAAAAGCCGCTGTCTTGCCAGTTCCTGTATGCGCCTGGCCTATTACATCTACACCTTTTAAAATAAATGGTATAGCCTCCTCTTGAATAGGAAAAGGCGCTTCAAATCCATTTTCTTTGAGTGCTTTGATAATTTCAGCACTCAATCCTAATTGTTGAAATGTTGTTGTTGTTGTTGTTGTCATTTTACCTTCTCACTTTGGAGAAATTATACAAAAGCCACGGAAGATATGAGAAGCATTCTACTTAACAGATCCGCCGTAAACCTTTTGCTTGCTTAATCTGCAAATTACAAGCATATAAGGTATGCGGACTGTGAAAGACGTTTTCTGTAGAATCAAGTTTATCATGTTCTAAAACTGCCTTTTTTACCAACGTGTATTCTTCATCAATAGCAATTGTAAGTATCATAGAATTAATCTACTTTTCATAGAAAAGTATAAAGAAATAACAAGTATTTAACAATCTATACATATAATATCTTGATAGAAAAATAGAATGTTTTAAATAACTTGAACAAACCAAATAGTATATACAAGTTCCATGATGACTGAAGGAGATGATCTTCGCGAAAAGAAATTGCGTGGTTCTGGTGGATACGTTTTTGCAAAAATAACAGAAGAGGAACAGAAAAAAGGAAACCTTGGAGGGCCTGAACTGTTTATAGCAGGAGTAGGTAGATTGGATGAGGATCGATTTTCAAAGTATTATTGTAGCAAATGTGAAAGAGAATATGAAGGCTCACCAGCAATTAATTATGAAAACCCAAATGAAGAGCTCGGAGAAGGAGTTACTCTGATGGAAAAAGGTGAATATAAATGCAGAACCTGCAATAACACATTAGCACAATATCGCAAATTCGATTCCCCTACTACTAATCCTACAACGGTGGTGAAGGAGGAGGAAGAGGATGATCAGCAGCCTTCCGCATCTGTGCAAGTGCGATCGCCTGAAGTTAATAATAAAAGTGAAGCACCTTCTGGTACTCTTTCCCAACATTCTATTTCTAGCACTACTTCTGCTACTAAAACAACTACAACATTGACAACTGAAGCAGGCTTTGTTCCGATTCAGTCACTTATTGGTATGCTTGCCTACGATAGTGAAGCACTACTGGTTGGCAGAGTTCAGGAAATTGGATTACGCAAGTCCTCAGAAGGAAATGCGCAGATCAGTATCAAAATTGTAAATGACGATAATAATAGTAGTGGTAGTAGTAGTGTTACACAAGCCAACGAAGTTTTTTGGAATAATATTTCAAAAATTGGAGACATTGTTCTTATTGGTAGCAGGACAAAAGTAGGAGCAACAAATCCTGCCTTTCCTAAGATAAAGGGATTGGGCAAATGTCTCTCATGTGGCTATCAAAATGAAGAAGATGCCATTTTCTGTGAAGAATGTGGAACCAAGTTAACTTGACCTCACCTGAGATTAGTTCTTCTCAAACCTATTCTAACATCCACTACACGTGCTCCTTTTCCTTCTTCTAGCACCAGCAACGGATTGATATCAAATTCTTCGATTTCAGGAAACTCCGTAACTAACTGCGAAAGTCGCAGGAGGCTATCTACCACAGCTTTCAAATCGGATGATTTTTCTCCCCTGACACCTTTCAGCAGTTTAATAGTCTTTATTGATTCGACCATTCTTGCTGCCTCCTGCTCGTCAATAGGAGCGAGCCTGAACACAACATCTTTGAGAACTTCAACATAGATACCACCAAGACCGAACATGACAAGTGGGCCGAATAGTGGATCCCGTTTTGCGCCAAGAATTGTTTCCTTTGCAGATTTTACCATCTCTTGTATAAGTACTCCTTTGATCTTTGCATCAGTATTGTATCTCTTGGCATTGTCCATTATTGTTTTAAATGCCATTCTGACTTCATCATCACTTTTCAATCCAACTTTAACTCCTCCTATATCAGACTTGTGGACAATATCCGGCGACACAATCTTCATTACAACTGGAAGGCCAATTTCTTTGGCAGCCTTTACGCACTGCTCTTCACTGGTTCCAAGAATACTTTTTGGAGTAGGAAAGCCATAGGCAGTAAGAACCTCATAACCTTCTTCCTCTAATAGATTTGTTCTTCCCTGTTTTTTCACATTATCAAAAACTGCTTTTACATTTTCCTTGTTGACCGTTAACCTTTTTATCTCTTCTTTTGGTCTTGATAGCCAATTTACGAAGCGATACATTGCGTCCAGAGTTTGGATCGCAGGTTCTGCATACATGAAGTGTGGTATTCCACCATCTGACAGAATCTGCTTATTCTCAGTACCTTCTGCAAGTCCCATCAACGCAGCAAGCGTTGTCTTGCCTATACCCTTTGATATTTTAACAATCGTTCTTGCCAGTTCATTGTAATCCAAGGTAGCGGACGGAGTACACATGGTAACTACCGAGCTGACATCTGGATTTGATAATACTTCAACAAGAACTTTTTCAAAGCGGTTAAAGTCAGCATCACCTACTATATCTACAGGATTTCTTGCCGAGCCATGGGACGGTATTATTCTGGCAATTACTTCTCTTGATGCCGATAGATCAGCCATTTTTAATCCAAATTTTGAGCAAGCATCAGTTGAAATAATAGCAGGTCCTCCAGCATTTGACACTATTGCAACTCCCCCATTACCTAGAGGTATAGGTTGTTTTGAGAAGGCAGTGGAAAGTTCGAATAGCTCTTGCATTGTATCTACTCTAATTACTCCAGATTGAGAAAACAGAGCGTCGTAAATTTCATCAGCTCCCATTAATGCTCCTGTATGGGACATTGCAGCCTTTGCACCTTCAGGAGTTCTGCCCGCTTTCTGTACTATAATCGGTTTCTTCTTTTCCTTTGTAATCTTTTTAGCAATTTCCATAAACTGTCTGCCGTCATGAATATCTTCAAGATACATCACGATAACTTTTGTTTCTTGATCCTCGGCTAACAATTCAAGAATATCATTTTCATCCATATCCACCTTGTTACCCATGCTAATTACTTTTGAAAAACCTATTCCCTGAGCCATTGCGTCTTCTACAGTGGCCGCGCAAATTGCACCGCTCTGAGATACCAGTGCGATGTTACCATGTTTTGGGGTAACTTTTAAAAAAGTTGCATTCATCATGTTGTGTTCTGATAGACTCATAATACCAAGACAGTTTGGACCTATGATCCTCGTGCCATACTTTTTACCGATTTCTCCTACTTCTTTTTCGAGTTTTGCACCTTCTTCACCAACTTCTTTAAATCCAGCCGAAACGATAATTGTGCCTTTGATTTTTTTCTTACCGACTTCTTCTATTACTGCAGGCATAATCCTGTTTGGAGTTGCAACTACAGCGAGATCAATATTTTCGGGAACATCAAGAACGCTCTTATAAGCATTAATACCGAAAACAGTAGGATTAGACGGAGTAATTGGATAAATTTTTCCTTTGTATCCATTTATGATGTTAGAGAAGATTGCCTTACCGACACCCGGTTTTTCAGAAGCGCCTATAACAGCAATAGATTGCGGATAAAGAAAGATGCTTTTTGAATCAGCGGACGATGGCATATTGAAAGATAAAATCACGAAAGGAAGGTTATAAATGCATGCTGTTTTTGCTACTCATATTCAATAGACCTCTTGCGTAATTGAAAGCTTAGAGCTTTATTCTCCATTGATCCGTTCATATTACATACTCAGTTGATGTCTTACGCTCGCCTATCAAGAAGGCCGTTGTTATTTAAATCGTTTACTGGACTGGCTGTATCAGAATTTGATGTCATTGCTAAAGAAATAGAATCGAAATATGATGAGCATGAAAGAAAGCGTCTTTCCAATAGGAAAAGAAAAAGAGATATTGGTGCTGGTAGACCATTCAAGCTGAAAGCCAAAGAAAGATTCTTGATGCTTCTACTAGTCTATTACAGACTGTACATTACCTTTACATTATCAGGATTTCTATTTGATCTTGACCAGAGTAATATCTGCAGAGATATATCCATTATAGAACCACTTATCAAGCAGTGTATCCCGCTGCCAAAGAAGTTGTATAAACGTACAAGAAGGCTTAGAACCATAGATGAAGTTGAGGAGTACTTTCCAGGCTTCAAGGCTTTCATAGATTCTTCCGAACAGGAGATACCAAGGCCAAAGAACAAAAGGAGAAGGAAGAGCTACTACTCTGGCAAAAAGAGGAAGCATACTATCAAGACACAATATATGGTAAACAATGAGGGTACCATACTACACAAAACAGGTCATGATGGGGAAGAATACATGATTATGAGATTTTCAAAAATAAACATCCTATAACTCCGCTGCAAGTTGAAAATGTCCTTGACCTTGGCTACTTGGGGAGTTAAGAATGACTTTCCCACTGTAAAGTATGTACTGCCATTTAGAAAAAAAAGGAAAAGTGAACTCTCAGATGGAGAAAAGAGATACAATAGAAAGTATTCCAAACTAAGGATAATAGTCGAGCACACGGTAAGCAGAATTAAAAAGTTCGGAATAATGGGTACTAAATTTAGAAACAGGCTTGGAAGATATGATCATGCTTCTGACATTGTTTCAGGATTGGTAAATTTCAGAATAATACGAACTAATGGTGGGATGTCACTCTAAAAAAAGAGCAAAACTGACCATCATGAAGAGATTTTCTTTCGTAATTACGCAATAGATCTATGGTTCTACTGCTCAATGATACTCCAAGTCTTTTTAATCTGAACCTGATTCTACTAGTACCAAAGGTCTTTAATCTTAAATCAAGTATTGTTTCTTCTATTTCTTTAGATACTTTGGTTTTGATGCTATGAGGCCTTCTAGATAGGTCTTTCAACCCGTCTATTCCGTGCTCTATGTATCTATTTTTCCACTTGTAATATGTCTTCCTAGATATTTCGTATTTATTGCAAATATCGCTAATACTATTACCAGTCCATTCATGTTCATGAATGAGATTGAATTTTGTTCTAATTTCTATAGAGATTTCCACTTCCTAGCAGAAGTGTTACCTATGTCTGTAAGCTATATTGTTACCTATGTTAGTAAGTACAACAGCTAAGGAAGCAGTACTATATGCATTTGAAAGTATGATAATCGACAAGATAAAGAACTTTAAAGGAATAGACGACTTAACAAGTTATACAAAAACAAGCACTAGATTTACTAATCTAGTCGATAACAAACTTGTATCTTTTGCCAAAGTAATAACAGACAAGGCTCACGAGCCGACGGACCGTATTGCTATTAACACGGGGATTATCAAGGAATTATATGAATATGGGATAACCAAGGAGCAATTATCTAATCTCAAAGCATTAGCTGACTACATGAGTGCAAAACATCGTAAGTCTGATGGTAAAAATGTTATAGAAATATCACAGAAACAGCTAGAAATTTACTTTGGAGAACGGGAAGATGGAGAGCACAGGGAGCAGAGAGCACAGGGAGTGGTCATATACAAAGAGGTAGGATAGAAAAATGTCAGAATATCTATGGACTGGTGAAAGTGCTTTCTGTCATTGTGGTCATCATGTAAAGGATCATATGACTTGGCATCTTGTACTGGATCCTATATTTGTCTGTAATGGCGAAGACTGCGAAGGACTACAGCGTTGTGGATGCAAGGAATTTGTAGCGTATAAAAGAAGAAATAGAGTTAGTTCGACCCGATCCTGAATACCTTGATACCTTCCGCTGCAAGTAGGTCATCATAGGAGCCTGTCCCTTCAAATGTAATTATGACGGAGTGGACTGGCTGCAACATCCTTCTGGTTAGGATCTCTTTGTATATCTTGATCTGACCCATTGCAGCCGAGATAGAATTCAGCTTGGGCTTGAACTCGCAGAGGATATACCGCTTTTCTCCTTCGTATCCTACTTCTATAAGACAGTCAACTATCGCTAGCAGGTAGGAGCAATTGTCGGAGTATAATGGAAATTCGATATCCTTTTTCAGAATTCTAAAATCGTCTGAGCCTAGGGCAAACTTGACAACCTCCCTCTGATTGCCTGGTTCAAATATGAATAGATGTATCTGGTCATACTGTACAGTCCTCGTACCACTATTCTTGAGTAACTTGGGTCTTCTGCTAGTAGCCAATAATATTCCACAAAAATGTTAGGTAACTACCTAACCGAGCGGATGAAGTATCTCGTGTCTTTCGCTGACCCGCTACGGCTCACCTCTAAAATCGTCTTACCGTTTTTGAGTTCTTCATATATCTTTTGTATATGTAAACGACTAAGTTCTAGCGTTTTTTCCTTTCTGTTGGCATCATTAACTTCTATGACTGTGAACTGTGCTCGTTTGGCCATCTTACCATTGAAGTCGGGCTTTTCGACTATGCGTGTGAGGTTAGGCAGAAACTCCTACTAATTTGGTACTTATGGCATAGGCCGTGACAACTCAACTTAATTCACTTACTCTACTGCTACTATTACTATTTGATAATAATCTCTTTTTCCTTACCATCTTCATCAACTGTGAATACTTTGAGACTTACAGAGGACTTGTGCCTCCCATACCTATCCAATATGCGGTCATTCATCCGCTTCTTGTATGACTCTATGTATTTCTGTGCCTCTTCCTTTGATTCAAATAATGCCTCTCCTCGGAAGTTATTATTCTGATCATAAAGCGCTACCGTGTCCCATTTCTTGCCGTTAGTATTTCGGATTAGTTTCTTTACCGCATATCTTTTAGGGTTTTGTTTAATAATGATGGTTGGAGTTGTTGTTGTTCGAGCTGTTGTAGATGTGATTGTTGTAGAAGTTGTTGTACCTGTAGCTGTAGTTGTACCATTCACTCTGATTTAGAAAAGGGTTCGGTTTCCAAATTTAGACGTTTCTTCTTCCTACTACTATTTGGCCATGTTGTCCAAATCAACATCATCACCAATTACTACAACTGCTGTTGCATTAGCTGAAAGGTTGTAAAGACTTACGATGAATGATATGTTATTCAACTTAGAAGGAAGGAAGGTACAATTGCCGATTTGAATAGCATAATCAAATGTAATACTACTTTCTGAAATCATATTCTCTTCAATCTATCCTATAGTGGTAAGAGATTACTTCTATAAAGGAGCCCTGAAAGTCTAAGGGTAGCTTATGATGATTAATATAATAAAAACAATTGATTGATGTCACTTTATCTATAATTTAGTTATAACTGAATCTTACTATTAACAGGTAAATAAGTAATCTAACGATATTTCATAAATCAGCAGTAACTTACTCAAGTCAAATATATAGTATGATAGTGATACCTGGTAACATATGAACAACACAAAAAGCAAACATCCAAGCCTAACTCAGACCTTACCTTTCTTTCCTTAATATATAATCTAGTTATAATTGAATGCTACTAATAATAGTTAAATCAATAATTTCACCTCATTTGATAGTATCAATAGTTATAGCCAATTTGTTAACATTAAATCATACTAGATAAATCAGTATTAACTTCCTCAAGTCAAATATACAGATAACATTGTATAAGAATAGTAATAATGAACAACACAACTACAAAACGAAATCTAGCGTTAGCAGCTGTCTTTATGGCAGCAACACTACTAGTAGGAACAGTAGCAGTAACAACCACAATAGCAACAAGAGAACAATCAACAGCATTTGCTTATTCAAAGAAAGGTGCAGACAAGAAAGATGGTGGTGGAAACGGTAACGGTAACACAGTTACCATCGAAGACTGCAAAAACAAAGGTTCTGCAAGCGGATTTGATACAGCAGTAAACCAAGAATGCGAAAACCTGATATGTACTCACCCAGGCGGGAATGCAACCTGTGTACAAGAAGGAGCAGTAGCAACAACATCAACACCAACAACACCAGTAAAACTAACTTGCGAACAATGCTTGACAAAGTTCCTTAACGCTGACCAAATATCCTTCCTAACCAGGGAGACGAATGACTTGGCGTTCTTCTGTGCACGACTATCTGGAACATCAACAGATGAATTGCATGCTATTCTAATAAGAATAGGAGTTTCCGAGACAGGCAGCAGCTCAGCTAATTCAATGTCTAATAGATGCTGGATAACCGTTTGGTACTGGTTCTGGATAAGTAGTAGTCTAATAAAAGTAGTAGTGGTAACCGTACAATAGAAAAAACGTCCTTCCCTTCTATTTTTTATATTGATTATTCCAGTCAAAAGAAACTTTTGATTACTCATAGCTAATCTATGCCTGGTTGTAAGCTACCTGTTTGAACACGGAAATCATGAATCTCCATCTGTAGTAGATTCATTACAAGAATCACATACTGCCACCAATCTTTCCAAGGCGTCTGCTATTCTCCCCAATTCATGCAGTAAGTCAGACTTGAATTTACGTTGCTGGATGTCTGTGTTTATATTATTACGCATCACTATTTCAAATCCTCTGTTTTCAATCTATGGAAAGGATCGTATATCTCATAACATCTTTTGCACAGGTGCAGAATATTTCCAAAATCTGTATAGACTTTTAGTTAAGCTTTACGGTTACAAAGCCAGTAACAAGAAATAGAAGAAACAGGAGGAGGAGTACTACTAGTATCATTATCATCAAGGACATTAGATTGGTTACCGCCGGATGACGACCATTGGATTAGAAGAGTTAATCATGTAACACTCTTAAAGTGATTATGGTCTCATTGAGTAACGTTTCACTATTTTCAACATTGTAGTCATATCAGGGATTTCGTTTGTCTGATGCTGGTCCTTGTTGAGATTCTTGGCTCATTTATCAAATCAAAACTCCCATTCTAAGGTAGCCAGTTTCCCTCAACTTTTGCCTGTTGAATTCCCGTTCTTCCTCTTGCATTAACACCACTTGAAATTTGAATTCGTCTTTCTCTTCTTGTTCTGTCATTTTAATAGTCATGTTGTCAGTTCACCACCTTTTTTGTAACGAGTATCTGCAAAGTGTCTACATGAACGATATCATATTCCGCTGACACAGATTGAAACGCAGATACAACAACAACAACAACAGGCCCAACTGCAGGGAAAAAATGTAAGAGGCATAGCAATATGATAGCTTTTACGTTTTGTTTCATTCTTATACTGATATCTCCGATAGCTGTCAATATCCATATGTCTACCTCTGTATCAGCCCAGGCAGCAAATTGTAAAAGATAATTCGTCCATTTTAATTCAGAAAGGTGTTGATCTTCTCTATAATCAAGGCAACAATACAGAAGCCATCAAATATTTTGATAACATTCTAGCATTGCATTTTAACAATTGGTGAGGATCATTCGGGTTTATCTACTCTTCCAACGAATCCATAGGTAAATATTCCAAATCCTGCTAACATGACGACAACAAAGACTATTTCTAAGTCGATAGGTGATATGTTTTTGATTTGAGATTGCTTTTTGGAAATCCAAACGAGAGATCAAATATTAACCTTTTTAGAGGGAAAGATCAAAAGCGCTGAAGAAGATTGCGATGGACTATGGATTACTACTTGGAATCATTATTTGAGCCATTTAAACAACATTGTATTCACGTGAGAATTTCGGGTATTCCTTGTAAACTGATGTGTCGAATAACTACGACTGGAAATAATAGCCGATTGATCTTTGTCTTGTTACTTCATCTTGTTGATGA
The DNA here is from genome assembly GCA_963825865.1 of uncultured Nitrososphaeraceae archaeon. Lineage (GTDB taxonomy): Archaea > Thermoproteota > Nitrososphaeria > Nitrososphaerales > Nitrososphaeraceae > CAWGVG01. The sequence continues at coordinate 205,602 of CAWGVG010000021.1, forward strand.
ACATATTATAGAGGGACGCTTTTAGAAAGAGTTCGTTTATTATGTTCTCCCATTTCAATGATATAACATATTCACCAAACGTTCTCTTTATAGAGGAAAATGTCGATTCAGCTATTATATTTTTTGTGAAAACAAACAGAGAGAGAGACTACCCACCATATAATATTATTTGATTTGGCGGACCAATCATTTGGCCATAATGGCCAATTGCGCTTTAATGACTGATTCAGCTTTCAGACTCCTATATGTTTTCTAAGCACGTCTTCATCTGATGATGATGCTCCACTACCGCCGCCGCCATCATCTGATTCTAATAATAATAATTGTTTTTCACTAATTTCGAAATGCTTTTCACATAACCAAATCATAGAAACAGATGGCTCATTACCTATGCACATTTTTCCATCTTTATTCAGAAAAACTCCATATTTACCACGCTCTTTGTTTTTATTGCTACAAATATCGCAGTATACGGGATCAGCGATCTTACAATCAGGTCTATTTTCTACTTCTTTTTTTAGATCTTCTCCACCAAAGTCAGGACATACCAATTCAACAAAAAGTTATCAATTTATGGTAAACATTATCTTGGATTGCCTAGTTAGTCTAGGAGCGGGTCTCAATATCATACATTGTCTTCAGCTGTAGGTGCGTCTGCAGTAGTAGTAGGAGAAGTTAGCCTTACGATCTCTGCCTTATGGAGTTCAGGATCCTTGAACTTGCAGTGCTGCTCTACGGAACTTAGATCGATGAGTGGCCGATCCTTTGGATGCATCTTGCAGTAATACCATACTAGGCCATATTCCACCTTCGAACCAAGTTGTCAAATTGTAAATCTCAGAATTTTTGAATGATTTGATGTCTAAAGTATAACATATTACACATATTATACATTAATCGTTCATAGTCAAGGTTTTTCGATTCGGCTAATGCTTCAGAGAAATTCCAAGAATTCATTGCTAATTGATTATAATATGGCGTAGCTTTCGATGTAGCATCAATTTTCTGCTTTGATTGTTCGACAAATTCTTCCCTCCTTTTGAAAACCCAATCGCGAAATGATTCAATCAAAACCACAGCAAGACCTGTTGATGCAATAGCTCCTAGAACTCCTACAAATAATTGCCAAGCAGTGATTACACCCGATTCTGCCATCTGGCCTGATGAACATTACTGTCAGAGATTTATAGACATCTTCAGCTATAGCTTTTCGTCCGACGATATGATACAGTTTAGAAAATTACTTTATCAGACGTTAATGCGACAGAACCTCAAATAATAATAATAATAATGATAATAGTGGCCTTGTTGTTCTTCCATCATCAAATGATCGTAAAGAGATCTATGATGCAGAAAATCCACCACTAGATGACATTGATAAAAGCAGTTATGTATATGGTCTATGGTGTATGAAATACAACCCGCTACATAATCACGGGTGTGAATGTGAATTTAAGTTTTAGTCTGCAGTTATATTATTACCATTGTCATAGTTAAGTATGAACCATTCTCTAGTTTGTACATTACAAGATACATCACCCCATTTTTTAAGCGATTAAGTTGATTATCTAGTAGAGATACAAACTATACTGAGGATATTTTTCTTTAGCACGTTGTGTTATATCCGCAATCCTTCCATGTCCACCTATATCTTTCATAACCTGCAAAACTTTCGATTGTGACATTTATTATATTATTATTCAGGATATATTATAAAAAAAGCTATATCCATCTTGTTTTGATACAGAATTATTTGGCTTTAATCGAGCAAGATCAGCCTAAACAAGAACAGACACAACAACAAGAACAGATAAAACCAAAAGAGAATAGTAAACCAGAGCAACCTTTTATCGTGGCCTAGCATGTTTCGATACATTGTGGGAAGCGGTGCAGTACCAAAGGAAGTATGAAGATAGATTAATTAAAAGTCATCTGCGAGAGAATAAAGGTCATCATAATAATAATAAAAGTGGCCGTGCGCATAATGAGGTGAAGCTTTTTGTGGAACATTCGATTCCTTCCATGTATCAATACAAGTCATTAGGTGGATAAATAGATAATTATATAAATATCCAACTCTTTGTTAAGCATACTTTTTGAATAGGCTTAACTCCAGCTAACCAAATTTGATCACAAATATAATAACTCAATATCTATTCAACTTATATAGTACACAAGTCTGAGCACACAGTTTTGGTATGACCGGCGAATGCATCTGCACCATTGTTCGTTTCATTCAGATTATAAAATTTCATATTCCTGGTTGATATCAGTATAACAGTGCTTACCAAATAATTTACTACAACACATATCCAGAGATTATCACTAACGTGGGAATGTTACAGCTTCTTTAGAATGGTAGGTGTGGCTGGATAGTTTCTTTTTTAGTGGTAATAATGATATTAACAATAATGGGTATATATTATGGAGGCAGACTCTTTGCATTGTCAATGTTTTTAGGGTACGTCGTATATCAGATATTTTACTATGACCATGCCCAAAGGTTTCAAGCCAAAAGTTAACAAAAAAGAAAAAGGAGAAAAGTCTAAAAGTGTTACAGCTAAAGAAGATAATAATAACAATATAGATTCAAATGACATTAAAGTCACCGCAGCAACAGCTGATGATTTTATGAATAAACAAGAAAATAAAATAATAACTGATAATATCTCTCCCAATCAAGAAGTAACTGTAGACGATATAAGAGTCGATGAAGATGCCGCTATTATTACTGCTGTTACCACTACCCCTACACAGGAAGGAGAAGTTCAATCAGAAACTGAATTAAAAGTACCGCTACAAGAAAAAGAAAAAGAAGTTCAATCAGAAACTGAATTAAAAGTAATGTCTTCTCCCTCATCCTCCGCTTTTGCAGAAGCAACTGATCCACCTACGATGTCATCATCAACAAAACCGATAGAAGATTATCCAGAGAACAAAGAGGAAAAGGAGAAAGAACAAATGCAAAATATAACAGCTAATAGAGTATTAGATGAGGCGAAAGATAACCTTAGAAGGTGTATAGATGAAGCAAGAAAAGAGGTTCCACGATATACCCAAGCAGTTAATGACTATCAAGAACAAACAATTCAAGCTGTTAATGAAATAGCAGACAATTATATAGAATCACAAAAGGAGATTATTAATTCACTTCAATCAACCTGGTGGATCCCATATGTAGAAAACATATATGAAGTATATAGCAATTGGCTGGCTCCGAGAAGAGTGGCTGAAATGTATATTAATACGGTTAGCAACTTCGCTGGCAATATAATCGCAGTAACTAGATTAGCAAATAATATGATGTTTGCAAACATGGAAGCATTTAAGACTTCAATGCAGCAAGCAAAAGACAATGCAAAGGAATTGTCTAGAATAGGTGTAAATGCTGCAAGATCCTTTGAACAAACATCATCATCATCATCATCAACACATCAAGAGATACTACTATTACAACAACAACTAACTCCCCACCATAGAAGAAGAATAGAAGTAATTGCAATTGCAAGAGAAATCACAATGATATTCATGCACTGGTCAGCTCAAGGCGATCTCAATACTATAATAAACAAGATTAAGGCTGTGTTAGCACAGGCTAAATGAGAATATAATGTGTATAAAAAAACTACAAATTGCAATTTTCTCTTCCCCATTCTTTTTCTACCAATCCGTGATCATAGTTTTTTTCATATAATCATAAAAGTTCAAAACCTATTAAAGCAATAAAGACTCTCTACAGCAATGTCATATCAGTGTCCTGTCTGCGGCGATGATTTAATGGAATACGCAGTTTTTAGCGAGTTTCGTGATAGTAATGGGTGGTATTGTAATCGTTGTAGGAAATTCTATAGTACAAAAAAAATTAAGAGAATAATATCCAGTGTTTAAAATGTTAGTATTAATATTCGCTTTCTTCATTTCTAGCAGGTAATATAAGACCTACTTAGAAATGGAAAGTCGTTTGAAGAAAGATCTGCGGTAACAGCAATAACTCATTCAAAAGGCCCTTTGTTAAATAATAGCTCTGCTTCCATTTCCATTTCTTTTAATAGAAATAACAGTCTAATGGTTGGAACAACAATATATCACTTTAAAGAAATTGTGGTCAAGTATATCCATGAGCATAATACTACGAAAAAATTATTAACAAAAGAAATTGGTAAAATTTAATATATTACCGATAAAGTAACTAATTTCCAAGACACTATACACTATATATAACCTGCAAACCTAATAGCATTATCAACCACTGTAACATTTGTAAGAAAATTAACTTCATTGAATAACATTCTGTAGATAATGGCAAGGCTTGTTTCTCTTCTCTTTTTATCTTCAGTGGTTTTGTGCAATAGTCCATGCTTCTTTCAGTATTCTATGAAAAAACTAACCAAAACATTTCTCAACTTCAAATACATCAGAAACATCAAACAACTAATTTCACCATTTTATTGTTTGATTCGGTGATCTTTAATTTTTGAAACTAAAAAAAAGCGTGATATTATCATAGGGTTTTCTTATTTACATTTTCATTATCCTTATTCTGTATTGATTACACAAGATCATCATTAGATTAACTAATTTGGCTAGAGCCAGGAGTATCAGCACCATCACAAAGTTGTAAATAGATTCAAGTCAGTAAAATGTACATATATCAAGATTATGTTAACTTCTTCCGCTCAATGATGTTTCTAGTCAAATCTCTTGCACTTAGCAACCTTTTAGACTCGAAACCGCAAAAGCAACAGAAATAATAGACCGAGCAATGCATGAAATCAATTTCAGAAGCACAGGATGTTAAATCTGGAACAAGCGCGGCCTGTTTTATACTGTGCTTTTTGCAGTGCGGACAAACAAAGCCGTGTCTTACAATCAATCTGCTCATTTTAGCAAATATGTCATAGTCCTTGTTCGAAAACATTAGGTTACATTCCCATCTTCAAAACCAGCAGAATATACTATTATTACTTTGTTGTAGATAATATACAGTTCTTAATCTATTATAATATACGTTGTCTACAATTATAGTATAAAAAAAGGAAACGATATCACTGCTAAGAGCATAATTTCAAAGCTTATGAAGTTGCAGAGATGAACAAGACGTAGACACGAAAATTCAGACTTTTATATCATACAAATTCAATACTTCCAATACTTCCTAAATCGCAAAAGCTAAAGATACCATCATTACTTACGGATGGTGTTATTACACTTCTTTTTCTTCTTATCCTGTTTTTATTGAGATTAGGGTTAGACCTTCTTCATGCTTTAATATCAGTAGTAGCTATCGTAATTTCTAAAGTAACCTTATTTCCTATTTTTATACCAAGTTCTTCATATTCTCTTGTATTCATCTTAAAGGTGGTTGATTCTGGTGATACATTATTCCTACTGCCACCAAACGCACGTTCTATTGCATCAGATATTTTCTTTGGTAAATTCTTCAAATCGTCTAATGAAGTAATAGGTATGGATGCTACTCCAAAAGGATTTTCTGGGAATCCTTGTTGCCTTCTAGTGGGAGTAAAATTACCTCTAGTATCAGTCAATACAACATAAACATAAGGACTGCCATCTTGAGAAGTATCAATTTTCGAGACGATAAACTCTTTTTTCATAATATACGATGATTTACTCAGTTACACAAATATAGACCTAGTCCTTCTATTTATTTGATCTTTAAGCCTCTTCCAGCATCTACTTCTTTAGAAAAGATTCTCATAACCATTGTTGCTGATTAATTTGTATATCTTCAAATATTGTTTGCATATTTCATTCATTCATTTTCTCTTTACTTTTAATAAACTCCTTGTATACCACATTCATCCTTTCGGTGATTTTACTAGATCATTGTATAACCCGTTATACCTTTGTATATTTTAAATATAATCTCGGCATAGATGGATTAATCCTTTCAAAATATGCTTAAAAATTCACGATATATGTCACAAATCCATGTTATTTGACAATAATGTAATGCCAATGGCTACACTTGTGGATTAGGTCTATTAGATTGGACTGAGATGGTTTCGTAGAACAAATCCAGAACAACAACAACGTCGTGATGCAATAAATCGGACGTTCAGAAATATCTAATCCTATTGCTTCCAATTCTGTTCCTTTGTAGTATCGTTACCAATAGTCGGTGGCATCACCCAATGGTCTATTATTTTTTGAATTTGATTTCTGTTGTATTTGTAGAAAATAGATAATAAAATATATACAATATCCATATTACCTTCTATCAAATAAATAAATTTTATTTAAAATAAGTTAGTTCAAATCTTAAATAGTATGGTACGTAATAACTCTTTTGTATATCAATAAAAATTGGACGATTCTAATACCTCAAAAGAGGCTACTAATAACAATGAGGATTTAAAGCATTCAACACGAGCTAAATCTTATGCTAATTTAATAAATGAAGGCATACTGGAAGGTCAAAAGATTGCCAAAGTTTCTATTGTAACTCTAATAAGTATAGGTATTGTGGAACTTCTAATTGGACATGTAAGTGGTAGTGTGGTTGCTACTGCAGATGGAATAGATTCATTATCTGACGCCATGATATCGTTTATCGTATTATTAGGACTGCGAATTGCACACAGACCCGCCGATAAGACATTCCATTTTGGTTACCATAAAGTAGAGAGCTTTGCAGCATTGATGGCTGCTATAGGGATGGTGATAATAGGATCTGTTATCCTTTATCATTCTTACCAGGTATTAACACATCCAAGGGAAATTCAGCAGCCAATTTTAACTATGATAGTATTAGCGGCTGCTGGTGCAGTATCATTACATAGAGCATTTCAGATGAGAAAAATTGCAAATAAATACGATATACTTTCACTAAAGACAGATGCCAAGAACTCAATAAAAGATGGTTCAGCTTCAGTTATTGGTTTCTTTAGTGTATTAGTCGCTTCACAATTTGGCTTTCTACAAGCTGATGCTATAGGTGGTATTATAATTGCGGGATATATTTTCTCAGTCTCATATGTTTCACTTAAACGATCTTCTCTTATCCTAGTAGATTCTTGGCAAAATCCAGAAGCTACAGATATTGTTAGGAAAAGCATTGAGGGGAAGTTTGGCTATGTACAGATTAAAGTTAGATCAGTCCTATTACGTCCTACAGGGATAGTATCTCAAGCGGAAGTCCATATAGAAGTAGATGGTAGCAAACCATTAACAGATGTAGAATTGTTGTCTTCAGAGATAGAGATGGAAATTCGCTCTAAGATTCCAACCATACAGAGAGTTTCAGTTGTTCCTCACTCCCTCAAAACATCATCATTACCATCATCATTACCAAAATCTACCCCATGGAGAAAGTGGAGCGGTATCTTTATTAATAAAAAATAAGAAACATGTTAGAACGGTGTTGTTATTAGAACCATTATTTTCCTTTGTATTATTGTCATCATCTTGTCAGTTCTTATAACCAAAGTCATAATTAGTATTTTGATATAAATGGTAAGAAATGGAGTATACAGGAAGAGCAACCTTTGAACCAGGATGGAGTTGGTAAAAATGTGTAAAGCCAGTAGTCAAAACCAATAGATGCAATGCTCCAGCAGATAGACATTATCTTACACATTATAATCAAAGCTGCTCAAATGTAAAGTTGCTCGTCAGGTCAAATGGACGAAAGATTGGGTTCGTTATGGCATATACTGGTTATTTAAAGACAAATCAACTAACAATTCTTACTTAATCCTCAACGCATTGAGCTTGATAATGATTATCCTGAGAAATTTATTAAATATAGTAGATGTATAATAATAATGATGGATTTCAAAAAAATAGATTACAAAAAGCTGTATGATGATATTATTAATGCCGATCCAAAGATTAGGTTAATTACTATATGCGATTTGAATGGTAGAGTGATGTACTCAGAACACCGAGAAGGTGTAACAAATCTACTGACACCAGAAGAAAGCAAACAGTCACTTGAACTAGCTGTAAATTCATGGAAAATACGCAGCAAACTTGCACCAAAGATTGGAAAAGGAAAATATGTTTTGGTAGAATATGAAAAGATTAAACGTATCACTATGCCCTTAAAAGATGACCATCTCCTCTATATAACTACAGAAGTAGAAGCTGATCATTCAAATATTATTCATAGGATTGATGAGCTAGTAATACGAAAGTTGCTGCTTTGAAACTTGCAAATATGTTTAAACAAAAGTTAAGGTGAGATTCTGTTGCTAACAACATTATAGATTATATAAGAATATAACAGGTGATCCTAAAATGGTCTTCGCTGATTAGTAAAATGTGATTTAACTCCACCGTAACAAGGTCTATTTTATCAAAAATAGAATCACTTGGTTATATCATTAACCAAGTCCCTTTAGGTACCCATCTTGTTCTAACTTATCTGCATGAGCTGCAATATATCGCCATACAATATCGGCCTTATCAGACTGGAAGTCCCATGGAGCAATTAATACTAAATCGTTATCTCTGATCCACATTCTTCGTTTAATCTTTCCACGAATGCGGCATGTCCTTATCTTACCATCGGTACACTTTACAATTATATTATCACCCCCTACGAGTTTGATAACACGGCCAAGCAATTCGCCTTTCTGTGGCATGACCAATTCTTTTAGTGCCACTTCGCTCAATACTTTTCTTTTGCCTAAATTTAAAACCTATGACGTTATCATTCATACAGAGATAAAAATGTAAGGAATTCTAGATAAAGAAAGTCAAAATAATATAGACTATATGACAAACATTGAGAAATTAAGATGTAAAAGATACATAGCATCATCATTGAATTAGTCCTAACATCAGGCATGTTATAAAAATGGAGAGGAGAACATCTATTACAGAAGTAACAGTTTTCCAAGTCATAAACTAGTCTGTAATGAAATTTGATTCAACAGATAGATCCATCCATAATTGCATTGATTATTCTATATCCGCTAATTATTAGATGTTGTATTTACAAACATAGGTAACAATATAGCTTACAGACATAGGTAACACTTCTGCTAGGAAGTGGAAATCTCTATAGAAATTAGAACAAAATTCAATCTCATTCATGAACATGAATGGACTGGTAATAGTATTAGCGATATTTGCAATAAATACGAAATATCTAGGAAGACATATTACAAGTGGAAAAATAGATACATAGAGCACGGAATAGACGGGTTGAAAGACCTATCTAGAAGGCCTCATAGCATCAAAACCAAAGTATCTAAAGAAATAGAAGAAACAATACTTGATTTAAGATTAAAGACCTTTGGTACTAGTAGAATCAGGTTCAGATTAAAAAGACTTGGAGTATCATTGAGCAGTAGAACCATATACAAGACATTGAAAAAACATACTCTCAACGTTCTAAACTGTAAGGTAAAGAATAATAGAAAGTATAAGCGATTTGCAATGAAACATCCAAATGACATGCTTCAAATGGATATACTTGGACCATTTTACGTACGCTGTTCTAGCACAAGAAATTACATGATAAGACTGTATAGATGACTGTTCAAGAAAAGTTGCTAGCAAGTGGTCTGAAAGAAAGAGGAGCATTGATGTTTTGAATGTACCTAGAGGAGTGGATTATGGATAACGGAAAGCCCAGGAAAGTTATGCATGACAACGGTAAGCAGTTTACATCTAAACTATTCAAACACTTTCTATATAAGAATAACATAAAGGATAAACCAATTCCAAATTCATATCCACAGTTACAAGGAAAGATAGAAGCATATAACAAGATTGTAAAGAATGAGTTCTTGACAGTTGAAGAAATAACAAGTATTGATGATGGAAAACTAAGGTATGATATGTTTGTCAAAGCATATAATGAAACTAGGGAACATGGTGGAATAAATGGTCTTACTCCTTCTGAAAGGTTTGTACAAAGGTTAATTAAATCTAAGACATATACAAAAAGGAAGCAAGAAAGTGTAACCTATGTAGGTAATCAAAATTGTTACCCATCTGTGTAAGTACAACAATTAGATACAAAAAAAGCAATACAATACTTACAAGAATATATTATTATTATTATTATCAATTCCCAGAAACAAATAAAAATTATTTTTGTTGTTTAGTTTCTTTTTTGGCCTTTCTTGAACTTTCTTTTGATTTTGTTCTTGTCTCTAGTGTTTTTGCAATTGGTTTTAATTGTTCAATGTTTTCAGAGTAGGAGGTTTTTCTCAATACATCAACTTGTATTCCATGGGTTCTTGCAAGGTCAATGTTATCGAATCCTGCCTGTTTTAATTCGCCTTTTGAATAGCCTCTACCATTTCTGATTAATTCCCTACCTCTACGCTGTTGTTTTACAATCGGTTTCTTTACATTCATTTATGAATCATAAATATGATCTGCCGTTAAAAATGTTTTATCAGCTAAAAACTAGGTGACACCATGTTACATGGTCCCAAGGTATAATATTTATCATCTTTCTGTTAGCAAAAAGATCCTTTTGAGAAACTACCTTTCTGTGAAAGAATCCTTTTATATAATAACCCATACAATTTATACTGGCAGCAATTAGAATGCTATTACCTTCCGAAATTGAGGCTAAATCGTTAATTCCAGCCATTAGAGCGATTCTAGCAAGAAAACTTATCAACGAATACGATCTCAAGGAAGAAGTTGTAGCCAAAGTACTTGGTATTACTCAAGCAGCTGTAAGCAACTACATAAGAGGCACCAGGGGTGACATCGAACTGATCTCAAAGCTTGGCTCGATATATGAAGTAATGCGCATGATTGATGACATTGCAACAGATCTTGCCTCAAACAAAGCATACACACCAAGCACCATGGCCAAGTTTTTCCAGTTGTGTAACTATATGCGCTATACATTCATTATCTGTGACGTTCATCGTAGTATAGAATCCCATATAGACGAAAAGGTATGTGAACAATGTGAAGTCATTTTAAAGGATGGGCGATATAAACTGCAATTTTAAAGATAACAGTTACCTCTATATATATGTATATACTATTTATCAGAGTATTGTGACAGCAGTTCTATTATTAATAGGGCCAAATGTTTCACTCCAGAAAATTTGATTCAATTTTACTATCAAACAACCAGATCTTATGTTTTAATAAATTGACTGAGATGTTGTTCTCTAAAATATTCTTAAATAAAATATGCTAATGCTCTTTTTTTCAATCTTTATTTTAGGTCTAAGTTGGAATGTAAAATCTGTGAACAAAAACTATATGGACTACATACCCTATAATATTCATAGCATATATGTATCTATGAGTATATGGAATCACCATAGTCCTGATTATTTATTAGTGGAACGGCTACTCTTAAGATTGGCCAAAAAATGGGCTGCAGGTGATGATATGGAAGACGCACTTATGGCGGCTAAAAGTTGCAATATGAAAGGGCAAAAAGCAATTTTGAATTGTCTTGGTGAAGATTATACCGAGGAAGAAAGGATAAATCAAACTATCAAAGAATATTCCATGCTATTAGAAAGATTATATTTGAGGAAAGTTGAAGGATGCATATCCATTAAACCTTCACAACTTGGGATTATCCATTAGCTATGATTTATGTTTGAAAAACTTGAAAGCTCTTGCTCAAAAGAGCAAGAGAGTTTCGCAGGTTCATCTGGATCGATATGGAATCTTCCAAATACACTGATGATACATTAGTAATTTATCTTGAACTTATCAATTATCACCAGGAATATAGGAGTGGTTCTTCAATCTACACTCAGACGTAGTGCAAGTGATCTTTTACATTTGGTTGAAGTAGGAGGTAAAGTAAGGTTAGTCAAAGGAGCATACCAAGAAAATGAACAAATTGCATTTCATTCCAATGACAAGATTAATGCAAATTACATAAAATTATTAGAAATGCTATTTACGCATCATCATTTAAAGAATAAAGAAGTTGATAATAATACCCTTATGTTTGCTATTGCAACGCATGATTCCCAACTAATTGAATATACAATCGAATTATGGAAAAACTCCAAAATTGGTATAAAAAATTTTGAATTTCAATTTCTAAGAGGTATTCGTGATGAATTGAGGAAGGATTTAGTTGAAAAGGGATTTAGAATTGCAGAATATATACCCTATGGCAGTGAATGGCTCCATTATTCAATTAGGAGATTAAGAGAAAGAAAGAGAAACATATTCTTATTGGCTCGCTCCTTAGTTCAATCATGAGCATCCAATAATAATCACCGCCTAAACAAACACTATCACCTTTTGGTTAATCGAGAAAAAATGCCGTAGCAGGGGAGTCAGATAGTAAAAGAGTAAAAGCACACAGGGTTTCATATATAAGCCGTTGCTAATATTATATGCAGCTCATTTTTGTTGTTTAAGTTGAATTGTGATATGTCAAGTGAAAACATATAATTAAATTCATTTCAGCACAGATTTGGATTAAATGTATCATTCTTCTACAAGGGCTAAATGAAGACAAAATTCCTTGGCCATTTGAACTTCCCACTTATCTCATGACCTATATTTTCTGCTATGCGTAATGAATATTAGCACTGGGAGCTTTTTTGAATAAATTGACAAGCATTATGTTCTCTTTTAGGAATATCGGTTCGTTTCCTCCAGAAAATATGAAGGCATGAACAGGTTTACGGCTTAACAAACACAACAAAATTACAGACATAGCTAATAAAGGAAAACAAACTTGCAGCCGCTCCGATGACGATGTGAATGTCAATGTTGTTAACGACAATAACATTTTGATGTTGTGAGTCATAAGTACTTAACAAACATAATAGTAGTGTCTATATAGACAGCATTACATAACGAGCAGTTTTTGTTGCTAAGCATCACTACTTCTATGCGTTTGGTCAATATGTACGCTCAATTCATGAATGTCATCAAATTCTTTTCCGCAAACCTCACATACAGGGTGGTGAGGATGCTCATCAGTGTTTGTTTTCATGACATAACATTAACAAAACAGAATAAAAAAGTTACGAGGCTTGATTCCTCATTGATAGAACGTTGTGGATTAGAAAGAGTTGAGGAAAGATGGATTTATTATATTACTTTTTATAATATACTTTATATCTTAATACTGCCGTCAACTTGGCTTTTTTGTACATATTGGGGCCAAAGTTAGATTCCAAAGGAAATCATTGAAGTTGATTTTATCTAAATCACTATTACTATCTTTTCATATTACATGAAACAGATATCAGCATATTTTCAAGCGAACTCATATACATATCTTACAATAATACACAGGACAGAAATTGGTCTGCTGCTGCTGTCGTTATTCATCTAGTATTATATATATTACAGCTTGTTTATTTGTTGTGCTGGCTATCAAAGCAGCGGAAATTACCAAGGTATACAAAGGCTCTAGAGATATTGCTTTAAACAGCGTTTCGTTGAATATAGAATCTGGTAAAATCTTTACACTGTTAGGTAGAAATGGTGCTGGCAAAACCACTTTCGTAAGAATCTGTGCTACCCAGTTAATGCCAACTACCGGATCTATACACGTTCTAGGATATGATATTTTGAAGGAGCCAGGAAAGATAAGGAACCTTATTTCTATAGTGCCTCAGGAGGGTCGGCCGTTAAGAGCACTGACACCTTGGGACCATGTTTATAACTGGCTACAAATTAGGGGTGAAAACAAAGATGAAGCGAAAGAAAAGACCGAAAATATTTTACATAAACTAGAAATTTATGAAGCGAAAGATACGCCTGCAATGAACCTTTCAGGAGGCATGAAACAAAAAGTTCTACTCGCAATGTCAATGGCTATAGACACTCAATTACTATTTCTTGATGAGCCTACGATAGGACTTGACCCTATCTCTAGACGTCAGGTCTGGTCAGCTATCAAGGATTGGAAAAAGGATGGCCGGTCGATCCTTTTGACAACCCATTACATGGATGAAGCTGAGATGCTTTCAGATAATATTGTGATAATAGATAAAGGTAAAATAACTGCGCAGGGGAGAATGCAAGACTTGCGAAAGATAATACCGCAGAATATAAGAATAGATATTGCAAAGAACGGAATTGATACGGATCTACTAAAGTCTTTTGGATCCGTGGTAGACACTGGATCAGGCACTATGAGAGTGTTCACTTACGAATCAGCTATCAAAGAATTATCCGAACTAGCTATGAAAATGAAACTTTCCTTTACAATTTCACCGATAACATTAGATGATGTATTTGTTTCAATTGTAGGGGGAGATGAAAAAGGTGGTAACAATTGGGAATCCCACTCCATTGATGGCAGACAAAAAAATAATAATAATAATACTAACGATTGAGAGATATCCAACTGGAATTGGGCATTTGTCTAAATCCCTCCCAGATTTAGGAACTACTCTAAGAATATGAACAGATAGCGGGGTGGGGAGACATTTCTTTCCTGTTTCCACACATTAGTAGTGTACTACACCACTATTACCTAACGGCCGGGGTTTTTTAGCATCATATATATTATGAAATGTTAGCGATCCGAATTCTAATATGATTTTTAATCAGAATTTACGCATCTTAAGAAGGTTACCTCTAATAATATCGAAGCCAGGAGAACTATAAGTTCCTGGATTCAAATATCTGCTTGAAAGGTATTTGGTAATGTCTCCTCCAGATAACATATCATGTTTGCTCCACGCCGTAAAGTTGGTCGAAAGGTCTGATAACCCCGTATCGTCCCTTGTATCACCCACAATATTGCAATAGGTGCTTGTAGGAGAACATACTGCTTGAATATTGGTTCCTTTTTTAATCCATTTTAGGTAAAGACTCTGGTTAGAGTCAGTTAATTTTTCCCAACAAGGGTCAGTTTCAACTGCCCATCTAAGAATTTTCTGTGCATCTTGCATTCACTTTTTTTAGTGTTAGCTATTAATTAATTTTTTGAATCCAATATTTTCATTTTTTGCTCAGTTATATATTGGGGGTTGTAGGCATACAAGAATAAACTTGAATCTGAATATATCGCAAGTTTACAGTCGCAAGTTGCGTTTATCGACAGAAAAATGAAATTATCAGAAATATATCCAAATCATTCATAAAAAGATATGGTCAGTGTTATAAGAAGCAAAACCTATGCTTTTAACTTGTTTAAGTAATTATAAAGAATATTTACTAATAAAAATATAACAAAAATATGGAGATAAATTGAAAGAAGGCATAAAAATCTACTTTAATGAATTTACTGTCTCCTCCGAGATAATAACGGTCAAATTAGTAAAATGAGAATACGTCTTTAAATCTTATTGTTCTCTTTCTCTTTTCTATCAATAATCTATAAATAATACAGATAATATCTAATATTTTAGCTTAAAAAGATGGAAATCAGCTAAATCTATCAAAGTGATGCTAAAACAAACGTCATTAATCATAATGTTTATATATTAAAATAAAATATTTATAAAAGATGGCGACTGCCGTCAAGATTTTGTGGAGAAAAAATTGGTAAGAGATATATCAATGTTTAGCGGTAATAGATGTCCCCGCTGTGGAAAGGGCCCAATGGTTACTGATAACTCTAGCGGAGAGATGTTCTGTGGTAACTGTGGATTTGTGGTTACTGAGAGAATAGAAGAAACAGGGCCTGAATGGCGTGCATTTTCTAAAGAAGAACATGAGGACAGAAGCCGTGCAGGTATTCCTACGTCACTTGCTATGCACGACATGGGTCTTGCAACCATTATCGGACCTGTCGACAAAGATGCTTCTGGAAAACCATTGTCTGCATCAATGAAAAGTACAATTGAAAGGTTAAGAACATGGGACAGCAGAAGTCAGGTTCACGAGCCTGTCGATCGTAATTTTAGACAAGCATTTAGTGAATTAGATAGATTAAAGGATAAACTAGCAGTAGGCGATGCTGTAATTGAAAAGGCTGCTTATGTATATAGAAAAGCTCTTGAAAAAGGACTGGTAAGAGGACGATCAATTTCTGCTTTGGTAGCAGCTGCGCTTTATGCTGCCTGTCGAGACACAGAAACACCAAGAACACTAAAAGACATTGCTAATGCAAGTAACATCAAGAAAAAAGATGTTGCAAGATGCTATAGATTACTTATCAGAGAACTTGATCTCAAAATGCCAGTAGTAGATCCAGTCAAATGTGTTGCAAGGATTGCAAGCAAAGCTGGGCTTTCAGAAAAAACAAAACGCAAAGCACTTGAAATATTAAAGAAGGCGGAAGAAGGCAAGATTTCAGCTGGCAAAGACCCAATGGGTCTTGCTGCAGCGAGCGTTATATGTTGCCTGTGTAATGAATGGAGAGAATAAGACACAAAAAGATGTTGCAGAAGCAGCAGGTGTAACTGAAGTTACTATCAGAAATCGATACAAAGGCCTAAAGCTCCACCTCAAGCTTTAATGGCATCCACTAACTTTCTTCTTTTATTTAATAATTCTCTCAAAATAGCTAAATCTTCATCAATTCCTGAGGAATTGTTGTTGTTAGACTTTAACACCTCTTCAATTGTGAGAAGGAGCATAGCAATATCCGAATCTGCAGACAAAAGCCTATCTAACTCATTTACCTTGACAATTCCATTTGGTGTCAAGGTAAATTCATAACCACTTGACACTACAGTCGAAATAGATAATAATTCCTGGTAATTGCTATTACTTATAAGTGGTTTTATCGAATTTATCCTCGATTTTGTATTATACGCAACCAATCTACTCACAGCACGCATCTCCACATAACTTGAACGTCCCGTAGCCATGCTTTTTTGTGTAATTGCTGCAATTCTAATTGTTCCATTTAAATTCGATGCTTGTCTATTCTTTTGAGGCCTTATGGATTTATGCATTAAGCGGGATTTTACCCGGCCGGCTTAAATGCCTTCGGTTAACGGTAAATAAGGAAGTTTAGCATACATAGATAAATAGATATACTACCGCTAATGTGACAGGTGTGTAGATTATATTTTTTTGTAGTATGTAATTTAGAATTATTCTACTGCACTTCTATTGCAGATTCGTTAAAGCCCATCTTGACAAGATATCCTTTGACATCCTCCTTATGATCACCTTGCAGCATAATGAAACCGTCCTTTGCAGTTCCACCACATGCAAGCCTGCTCTTTAATTCTTTGACAATATGTTGAATATCACTCAACTTGGGATCTATACCTTCAATCATTGTAGTTGTTTTTGAAAAACGTCTTTTTTCCAGGCGGACTACAATTCGAGTATCTTCTTTATCGAGTTCTCCACAAGCACACAAATCATCTGGCAGACCACATTTTTTGCATATAACCGCCATCTTTTAGTAACCTATGTTCTCGTTTCCTATTATTAAGCCTTGCCCGATTAATTTTCAACATTTTATTGTAATCACTTATAACAGAAAGCAAAATGTATGAACTTTTAAATTGATCTTCTCTCTCTCTGTCTCTAAAAATAGATCTTCTTCCATAATCCATACTATCAAAAAATTGGAATCTAATCTGTAAAATAATATAGTAGATCTAAATCGTTAACAGGCACTCAAATTATTCGAACGGAATGTATTTAAAGCCTGCAAATAACCTTGATTTATAATGAGTAGCAAGAAGAAGAATGCTCCTTTGCCTGCTTCAAGCGCTGGCCTATTGAGATTCTTTGAAGATGAGACAAGAGGAGTGAAGGTGAAGCCTGAAGTTGTATTGGGTATCACTGGAGGGCTCATTGGTATATCTCTCTTGATAAGAGTCATATTTCCAGTGTGAGAATGAGAATGACCTGAATGTTTAATTCCAGAATGGATAGTGTATCCAACATTCATAGAAGATGGTCTCTAACAAGGCTAAATCCCTCTTCCTATAAAATCTCTTACATCATATCGGTTCTAAGTGCAACAATCCTCATCTTTATCTTTCATATGTATTACACTAAAACAGATCAAATCAACTTGGTAATTTCACTACCTCTAGGAATAACTGCATTAACAGGTGCAAATTTTCTAGATTTTTTTGCTCTTCGTGGAACCCCTATAAACAAAATTTCGAAAATTGTTCATGTTTCCGCATTTGCCAATTTTCTTTGGGTTTCCACCGTGTCGTTTGGAATTGCTTCAGACGCATTATTCTCAAAAACTGGAAGTTCAGTCAATTACGTTATTGAAGGAATGTTGCTAGCTGTTGGCTTACGTATAGGCATACTCTCCTCAGTTTTTGGTGCAAGTCTTCGCAGAGCTATACCAGTATCCTTCATTCAGCCATTAATTTTTCTATTTACTATTGTAAATTCTTTTGTCTTTTATCATGATGCTTTAATGTATCCAATTGGCCTTGGTTTTGGTTTTACTCTTGTAATGCTCGCTATTATATGGTCCATTATCGCAGATAGGGCTGGAAGACCAGCTATTAGAAGTACATTTGGAATTTTACAAGCATTTCTTGCGGCATGGACCGACAATAAAGCAGACAAGATGGAAGAAATTGCAGAATCTAAAGCTCAGAATAGAGTTGTCACTACATTTATTACTAAATTTAAGCGTCTAAATTCCAAGGAAATATCAATTATTCTACCTGATGTGCACCCTGGTCCGTTTAATCCGATTGGCGGCAGCAATTTGCCTTATGTATTGTATGAGCTATTTTCTAAAAATGCCTTGATTATGCATAGTGTATCAGATCATTCACTCAATATTCCTTCCAAAATAGAAGTAGAGAGATATGTTCAAACGTTATCTAAGGCAACAATATTAGAAAAGAGTAATGTCTGTACTATTCCAGTTCAGATTAACATTGACAAAAGTATTGTAACAGGAATTGCATTTGGTAACGTAGCAGTGGTAATTCTTTCACTGGCTCCTACAGGTATGGAAGATGTACCTGAAAATATACGCACTGACTTAGATCAATATTCTTCACATCTTGGCTTTCATCACATCCTCATCATTGATAGCCATAATGCAATAGGCGGTTATCTAAAAAAAAGTGATAGTGACAATTTATTATTAGCAGGAAAACGATGCTTGGAAAAACTGAAGAATCTACAACAGCATGAATTTAAAATTGGTTTTTCCAATTCTGATGAAATCCTTTATAATACAAATTCGATGAGAGATTTGGGACAGTGTGGTCTTGCAGCACTAATCATAGAAGTCAAAGGAAATCAATACGCCATAGGCTGGGCTGATGCAAACAATATGGAAAATGGGATACGAGATCATATTATTTGTAGATTAAATAATAATGGTATACAGATGATAGAAGTATGTACTTTCTGATACACACTCAACATCGGGAAAGAGAACGAGGCAAGGTTACTATACTCTAGGTAATCTGAGCAGTCCTGACAAAGTTGCAGCAATGTATTTTCAAATATCAAAAAAATCAATTGAAAATGCTGGCATATCTACATTTGAATTGCTCTCAACAGAATCTAATATCAGAGTAATGGGAAAAAATCAATTTGATGAGTATTCTTTGGCACTAGACAAATCAATGAATATTACCAAAATTTTTCTTGGGATTACTTTCGCATTATTTGTAGTTATGTTAATTGTTACCCAATAATAATAAAATAATAATAAATTAAGATTTTGTTATTGTAGAACGACAACTATTTTAGTGAATGGATGGGGAGAGATTTGAACTCTCGACCACCTGTGTGTGAGACAGGTATCCTAACCAAGCTAGACTACCCATCCAGCTGAGTATATATAATCACAACACACCCAAGAGAAGCAGTTACAGTTTTTCAGATAAAGTTGAATATATGGTTATTGTTATTTCAGGATATATAATAATACCAAGATATATTTTTATCATTCCATTATATCTACAATGTGTTTGATATTATAACTGAGCGAAATAAAAAGGAATTATTATTATTATACTTTCTCGTTGTAATTAAAATAGCCAAAGGATATAAGAGACTTTCATATACTATACTATAACAGACGCTCGTTAAGAAAACAAAAACTAGTTAGGTTCCTTCATTAAATCCATCCAAATAAGTCTTCTGCTCAGGTGTAAGGCTATCGATTTCTAAACCCATAGACTCTAACTTAGCAATAGCAATTTCTTGATCCTGACTCTTATGGATATTATATACCATGGGTTCCATACTGTTTCCATCTTTAGCAAGTTTCAAAACAGACAAGAATTGGTTGGCGAAACTCATATCCATGACCTCAGATGGATGACCTTCAGCAGCAGCCAAGTTTACCAATCTCCCTTCACCTATTAAATAAACTTTAACACCATTCTTCAAATCATACTGCATCGTATGCTCATTGATCTGTTCCATATTCGTAGCAAGCTTTTCAAGCGCAGGAATAGAAATTTCTACATTGAAGTGACCTGCGTTAGCTAATATAGATCCATTCTTCATTATAGCAATATCTTCTTCAACAATCACATCTTTACATCCAGTAGTTGTTATAAATATATCACCTTTCGTAGCTGCATTTTTCATGGGTGCCAAAGAGTAACCGTCCAACTTTGCCTTCAATGCAGCTATTGGATCAACTTCTGTAATAATGACATTAGCTCCCATACCTGACGCACGCTTCGCTATACCCTTACCAACATGTCCATATCCTGCAATGACTACATTCTTACCTGCGAGTAATACATTTGTAGCACGGATAATACCATCTAATGCGGACTGTCCTGTTCCATAAACATTATCAAAATCATGTTTAGTTTCCGCATCATTGACTGCAATTATAGGATACATCAATTTAGATGACTTCTGCATTGCACGTAATCTAATAACTCCTGTCGTAGTTTCTTCTGTACCACCATAGATCGTAGATTTGGATTTGTTAATCTTTTTGTGCATTTCTATTGTCAAATCTGCACCATCGTCTATTGTTATATGTGGATTAAACTTCATGACTGAATGAATATCGTCATAGTATTCTTTTGTTGATACACCGCGACTAGCAAATATTGATATGTTTTGGTCTTTTGCAAGTGATGCCGCGACATCATCCTGCGTGCTCAGTGGATTGCAGCCACACCATGATATTTCTGCCCCTGATGCCATAAGTGTTCTTACCAATACACCTGTTTCTTTTGTTACATGCAAACAACCGCCGACTCTAATACCTTTAAGAGGTTTGGTTTTCTCAAACCTTCGTCTTAATGCAACCAGTACATGCATATGGGCCTCTGCCCAATTAATTTTCTTTTTGCCCTCCGCCGCCAAAGAAGCATTCTTGACACGATAAGCCATACAGAATTGTGGAACAAAACTTGCCATATATTACTTTACGTTAGAGATTTTCGAATAAAATACAAAATTACGTTAATGTTACGTAGTTTGACATGCACAAAGTTATATATATCATTTTTGCGAACCTTATACTAAAAATATTAACTAGAAGTAGTGTGACAGAAATGGTATTATTAACTAATCAGAAGCAACTTGTTTTTTATTATTTATCCACGTTATCTTATTTCAATGTTTTTGTGTCTAAAGACTCTATATAGAAATAATCTATATGAGATTGATAGTTTAAACACCATGGTCTATTGATTTAACAATAAAGGACGCATTTACGTTACATTCAATGGTTTAACAATCAAGAAAGTAATGCCATGCTAAAAGCGGAGGGCTTTGTATCAGATGAAGGTTCTGAAGTTGAAAAGCTAAAGCCAGTCTGCTACTGCAGCAACTGTAATGAAGCTAATATCAAAAATGCCAAGTGATGTTCAGGTGCAGCATGGTTGTTTTGTCATTTTCCGGCTACCAAGAAACGCTTAAAGAACAAAAGCACAAAGACGAGAAGAGAAAATTGACCTGATTGAAAAGAAGCAGGCTTGAAGTACAAAGCAATCAACTAAAAGCTTTGATAATATCTGCACTAGGAAACATTAATGATCAGAGCCAAGTTAATCAAATGGCTCAAACATTATACAGTTCTGGTATTTTGAATGCATCTCAGTAGTCATCAAAAAAGCATGGGAGCAACCAATGAATCATTATTATAATCAGCTTTTGAATTAAGGTGTCTTGTGGTTGTTTCAATCCTATATTAGTCAGATACGATTGTTAACCTTAACACAGCCGGCTCAACTCACACATCTGGTTCTTCGAGTTTACAATCCCAGCTTTTTCTTCATCTTTGCAACAGGAAATGGAGGCAGATTCTTTCTGGAATTTCTTGCGTCTGTATTTTCGATATCCTTAAGAAGTTCTTTTAACACATTTCTACCCTTCTCTGTTTTAGCTGCCTCTACGGGAGTCATGTTGTCAAGTGCAGGTATTTTCAAGTAAAGCCAATTTTCATAGTATTCTTTAAAGTAATTATCGATTTGCTGTTTTACTTCATTAGGGAGTTTATCTTCAAAAACTTCTTGCTCTGGAACCTTTACTCCTCGTTCTCTTTCTCCTCATCCTCACTCAATCCATGCTCATGTTTTTCATATTCCATCCAAGAGTCCTGTCTTATACCTTCAGTATTAGGTGGCATCAACTCGGAGTAACTATCGCCAAGGTGTATGAGATGTTTGCTACCAACTAGACGCAGGATTGTGTCATTGCACCTTTCGAGTAACCTGTCTGATAGGCACTCAACTATTAGCATCTTTCCTGTTAGTGATAGATTTCCAAGGACCCGATAGGGCGTATATTGTTCTCCTATTTTGTCTTTTTTGTCTTTTTTGTTTTTGCCTTTGCTGCTTGAATGCAACGAAGTATCTTTCTCCTCGTTAGGCGGCAACCACAGGATTGTCCTGAAGGTCAGCTTTTCTGGTTCTGATACATAGTCTGTTTTCTGCTCCCCTCTGCGTGTGCCTGTGTTTACATCCTGATGATGATCACCATTTTCATAACCAAATTGTTTGTTATTCTCTAATTGTTCAATCCAATCATATCTTATCGTTTTTCCTTCATTTTCTAAACGCGCAAACTCTTTTTTTGAAGAGTTTAATGCTAACAGAACGCTACGCCTGTTTTTTTTAATAGCAAATTCACTCTTACAAAATACTGAAATATCGCCTTCAGGAGTCATGACTGTTGGACTCAATTCTTTTAATGAATCCAAATAATGTATAATTGAAAGACTTTCATTCCTTAAATATGTGTCAAAAGCTAGATTTCCCGTATTATCATTTAATTGGTGAAATTCTCTTGAGCTCCCAAGGTTATACAAAACATATTTTTTAATATGAGGCAAAAAATGACGAGCCAGTATAATCCCGCTTCCTGCAAGTCTAGTTATATTTCCTATAGGATATGGTCTTGAATATAGAATATCATATTTGTTCAAAGATTGAGAAGATGACCTATCATGTACAAAAAACTCATTGGTTTCATTGAAAATATCTTTTACCTTATAACCTACTCCTCTTCGAATATCTAAAATTTCTAAAAACCTCGATACAGAGTCAGACCATGCTTTGACAGTATCTTTTTCTAGATCAGTAAGAGTGCTTTCATATTCTTTAGTAAATAACTTGATTATAGTATTATTTTTGTTAGGTACAATGTAATCGTGTATATACCAATCATAAAACAACCTTCTGTCAGCAAGGTCGCTATGGCTATTCACGTCTTCTTTTCCATAAGCTATCAAGGCACCTTCTCTGTCGAAGAATTCGTTACAGTATTCGTTTATTTGTCCCCTAAGTTTGTCCTCTAAATCATCACATCTCGATTCTTTCCTGGTCCAGACTAAGACAACAATGTTTGTATTTCTTCTTGCTACCACATGGACAAGGAGAATTTCTGTCCGATTTCAACCTACAAGGAATAAATAAACACAGCAATGTGAAAAGTATTTCTGCAAGGTCAAAGAAAGAAAGACTGAGTGAGTGAGCTCTTCTCACTTGGTTGTATGATGATACGAATGAGACTTTTCAGATGATTTCATTGATGATTAGACTGATATAATAGCAGTTGGTCAACTCTCAATGTTAGTTGGTCAACCAGGGCCCCAGAGATGAGGATGCAAATTTATTGCCACAAGAGATGGAGGAAAAGAAGAAGCAGAAGCAATTACCATCATCATCATCATCATCATCATCACGACATGGACAAATTAGAGTAAAAGAGCGTAACGTTGTATCGATAAAAGCCAAGAAGAATCAGCCTCAGTTTGTATATAATCGAGCATATGTTGGAATACAGGCTGGAAAGTGCCAAGAGTATATTATAGACGGTAACACTTCGCTTCTAACAAGAGACGAACGCTTCAAGGAATTTATGGACAGGCCGTACGCAGTTATTCCCCAAGGAAATTATAAAGAAGAAGAAGGAAAAGCTTACCTGTTGATATCTCCCAAATGGACTGGTTTTAGAGCAGGGTGGCTGGAATCACAGACTGAGACCTACAACATTTTTCGAGTTGATAGATATGTCGCTTGGTCTGGATTAGTTCCTGGACGATCTTAAAGAAGACTTTGACTTATCTCCTAGGTATTCTTCGATCAAAATATTACAGAACGGTGATTACATTGTAGGCAATGAATTTGAGCTTGAAGATGCTTGGATAAGATACAGAGAGCATCTGCTGAGAAAGGAAAAAGATATCGGAATACGAGTCAAATCCACAGCTTCTGCTAGGTTTAATCTTGCTTCTAAGCTAGTATCCGATGGCGTTATTCCATGGACACCAAGAACAGTAAAAAATCAACAATCGTGGAAATGGCTCACTGATATCAAACTAAGACCATACCAACAAGAAGCGATGGATTTCTTCATAAGGCATGGCGCAATGACACTTGTCTACCCTTTTGGTGCTGGTAAAACACTATTTGGAGGTACAGGCTATCTCTTGCATATCAGATAGGACTCTAGTAGTAGTACCATCGGTTTCTCATATAGCAGTATGGCAAAAATATATTGAAGAGCATCTTCTCAAAAAGAATAACATTAACAATAACACACAGCCTCGGATAGCATTATTGTATGGAGGAGCTAGTAGAAAGGACACAGCCAAAAGATACGCAGATATAATAATATCCACATATGAAAGTGCTTTAACACATCTGACAGACGAGCGATTCAGACTTCTTGTCTTTGATGAGTGCCATCACTTTCCAGCTAACACCTATTCTAGGCTTGCTTTTTTAGATGCAGATTACAGGTTAGGATTGTCAGGTAGCCCTTACAGAGAGGATGGCCGTCTCTGAGTTAATTTATGTACTTTCAGGCTACCCTTATGGAAGTGATTGGGATAGGCTCTTCGAGGAAGGATGGGTTAAAAAACCCGAGATAGATTCTGCATATTACACCTGTAAAGCTATCTTTTCTACAATCTCTACTTCAAACTTTGAAAGGTAATACTGTTGTATTCTGTGATAGTCTGGCTATAGGTGAAGAGGCATCCAGACTTACTGGAATTCCGTTCATATATGGAGAGCATAGTTTGAAGGAGAGAATAGACGCACTAAATAATAATCAGAGGTTCATTTGCAGACAGAATATTTGATGAAGGAATGGATATGCCAGATGTAAAAAATATAATTGAACTTGACTTCCTTGGGGGGTCAAGAAGACAGCAACTTCAAAGAGTAGGAAGGCTTATGCACTCCCTTATAGATGGGGTTGAATACCATCTGCTCATGTCCCCAGAAGAGCTGAAAAAATATGAGAGGCGGCTGTATGGATTATACTCAAGGCAGTTTAAAGTGAATGTGGTAAAGCATTAAGAAAGATACGGGACAAGACGAATAACAAATAAAGCAAGAGACATATAATATAATAACTTACCAAGACCAAGCTAATAATATAATATCGACGTCATTCTTATCAATTATCTCATCAACATGTCGTCATCATCATCAGAAGTAGTAGACAGTAATAACGATGCCAGTTTAGGGGAGGAGGAGCAAGATGTAAGTGTATCGATAACAACACAGGCTATGAATGTACAATTCAAAGGTCCTCTACAATCTGTTCTTAAGAGTACCTGTAGATTTCTTTATTAAGCAATTTCCAAAAGTAGATCTAGCCAGGAAAATATCTCTATGCTATGATAAAGATTATCTTATCGAAAAGTATTCCAGCCTAATCAAAATCAGCCCTGAAGGAGTGCAAATGTTAGTTCAATCAGACACATCATCATCATCAACAGTAGAAGACATAATACAAGAAGAAACACCAAACGAATCAGGCCTCAAAGATGATAAGGTGGTCGCTGTGGCGGCAGGAGGAGCTGAATCTTCTAAAACCAAACACGAGGCAAAATGGTCTATCAAAGAGTTTATTGCTCTACAACTTGTTGCATCAAGGATTGCTAAAGGCCTTGGAATAGTCCAAGAAGAAGGCATGAAGATATCTGACATTGAGTCTGCTACAACTAAAGCCAATCCCAAATCAGTAACCCCAAGGTTATCAGAGATGATCAGATTCAGGACATGTAACAAAAGACTTGAGGTTTGGTACCGAAAAGTGCGGCAGAAACAAAAGAAGAAGAAGAAAAACCTTCCACAATATACAGAATAACCACTGCTGGAATTCACTGGTTGAATAATATAATAGACAAGAAGGTAAAAAGACTGTAAATGGATAATAAAAGAACATATACAAATATTGCTTAATTTCTGATACATTCAAAAGAATAGTTCAAAGATTTATGTTAAAGTATCTTTTTAGTCATCTATTCCCAACTACAATAGGCATAAAGTTAAATCAGCATATCACAGACCTGGACTCGGTAAACCTGTAGTAGCACATTGCCAGCCTGAAGGCGTCAAATATATCGTCGTATGATGTGGCTTCCTTGTCCAGCATGCCATCATTTTCTACTGCCGTTCTTAGTGATGTTATAAGCTTGTCAAATTTTGGATTTATAGCTATATATCCCCCATCTCTTTCCAGGAACATTTTGCAGTTTCCAAGCATGGATTTGTGCTCAGTCTGCGAAACTTACAGGAACTACATCCATGCTAAATTCATAATTTCGCTTTCTGCTCTTTGCTTCTTTTATTATTTCCTCGTATTCTTCGTCTTCGCCTATCTGTATTTTAAGAGCCCGTATGAATGATGGGTTGGAGCCGTCGATGTATATCTTGTTTATCTTACCAAACCTCCTGAAGAGATCCCATACTACAGACAGCATCTGGTTAAAGTCAGGCCTCTGGTATTCCTCGGCATGCATTATCTGTATCTGGTTGTCAGCCCGCTGCGTAATTACAATTCCAAAAGCAGATGATCCAAAAGCTGGGTCTATGCCCATGGATTTCTGAGAAAATGAATTTATTTGATCTGGGCTGTATTGTGTACCTTTCTGTATCGCTGCTTCAATATCTTTGGTATGAAAGACATTTCCAATAAGCCCCAGGTATTTTAAATTGTACTCTCTTTCAAATGATGGCGAGGCTCTGGCTTTGTCTATCTCCTCCTGGGTGTATATTTTACCAAGGCCATAAGTATAATCCAAAAGCAGTCTTTTGTACAGGCAAGTTTCCTCGTCTTCTCTCTCTATATGTTCAAACAAGCCGTCAGGCGCATTTGGAGTTGAGACCATCACAATGTAAGGGTCTGACTTTGCAATGTAACGTTCGGAAACATGCCTGACATCTTCCTGTTCTCCTTTCCTGAAAAAGTCAGCTTCGTCTAGCAGTATGAATTTAGGGTTATCTAAAGCTCTGTAGGCGTCTATGTGGTTTGAAGGATATGCTTCAATTCTCCAGCCATTTAATTCAAGGACTGTTTCTTTATTTGCAAAAGTTAATCCCAGTTTTCGATCAAATAACCCTTTCATCCTCTTGATTAGCTTGATGGCAATGTCTATGTTAGGGCCTGTAACTATGCACATCTGGGAATTTCTATAGTCATCATTTCTCAAGCAAAGCCATGCCATGAACCTGAGGAAAAATTCGGTAACTCCTAAGCCGGTTGCCTTCTTTATCCACAGATGCTTATCCTTGAAACCATGATTCAGAGGATTGCAAAAGTCTGGCGAGAGCAAAGCCTCATACAGCAATTCCTGGTAGTCGAAAATTGGTTTTTCTAATCCGTCTTTTGTAGGCAAGCCAATTATGTGATTAAAGCGAGCACTCTCCTTTTGTCCTGATATCTTCTTGTTTATGCTCTTCTATGTCCCAAATCCAGAATGGTTTGTTCTGTAATTTGTCAAGAGACTGTGTTTGTTGTTGCTGTTGATTGGAGTCTGCTGTTTATCCTCCTCTTCAGGTCTTTGAATGTCATTGTTGTCCTGTTTCTTATCTACAGTAA
>CAWGVG010000022.1:0-106049 GCA_963825865.1 uncultured Nitrososphaeraceae archaeon
AGATGATGGATATGATTATCATTCTTTTATGATCATCATTCTAATGAATAAAACCTGGTCATCGTCTTTTTTATAATATCCAAATTCTGTTCAGCTTCTATAATTACATTGTTGCTTTCGTATTTGACGTTTATAGATTCTGAGAACACTATGATATAATTGCGAAATGCTTAAACTCATTTGAAAATACTTTTGCTATTTTTGTCTTGTTAGACGAATTCCACTTCTGAAATTCAGCGATGGAATTTGTGTCCTTGCTTATATGAAAACAAAACAGATAAGAGATCGACGCACATGAATCGAAAAAAAAATAATAACTTCAAAACAAACACAGCTAATGGCTGTGGCAATCATAGCTGCATCAGTAGTAGCAGCAGCCATGATAATTGGCATCAACAATAGCCAAAACCTACAGAAAGTAATGGCACAAGAAGTCTACCCATTTGGAAAAAATACAGCAACAAAACAAATGAATACAAGACTGCATCAGCAGTAAGTATAGTAGTACTATGCAGCAGCAGTAAAAGCAATTAACCCAAACCAATCAACTAGCAAGGAATTCTGGATAAACACAGTACACCTTGATGGAATGACAAATATACATGCTGGCGTAAAATGTGATACTTGCCCCCAGAATAGTCCACTACATCCACCAGAGAAGCCTCCTGTAAATTCAACTATACCAACTGGAGGAGGATTCAGGATAACACCACCAAATAAAGTAGGAGCTTGGGACTTTAGATTATTTACATTCGCCCCAGATCAAATAGTCGTTAACCAAGGCGATAAAGTAACTCTCCATTTCATAGGAATACAAGGTGCACATCATGTCATTGATGTCCAAGGAGTCGATACCTTTGAACTTATGAGAGGACAAATCCATACTGTATCATTCACAGCAAACAACCCTGGAACCATAACTTACATCTGCCACGTACATCTGCCAAACATGGTTGGCCAAATATTGGTGCTACCTAAAGAAGCAACAGTATGAACATGATAAGAACAAAGAGAACAGCTACAATAACTGATACTTGTTATGCGCAGAAGATAGCACATAACAAATATCTTCCTCAATTTTTTGTTTGTAACAACAATCTCATTTACTACCATCATATTTCGTTATTATTATCTATAGTAGTAGCATTACTTTGTGTGGAGGGATATAATGTATATGCATGAGAATAGCTTGAATAGAAGAAATAGATTACACAGAAGGAGAAGTAGCAATAAGAATAAGATAATAGTTCTCATGGCAATATTCTTCCTGTCTGTTATCGGAACCATAGCCACCTACTCTACCTTTGATCAAATCCAAGTATAGCAGCTGCTCAACAAGAAAATAATAATAACACTAAATTTCTTTCCTTATCTACTATCTCAACTGCTATAGGAACTGGAGCAGCGCTACTGGAGCTATAGTAACCGTACCAGGCTTTTTAAGAGGAAGAAAGCAGTCAAAATTTCTGGGTACATATTTATTAAAAATCCATAATAAATATGACGAACTCTGTAAAACGACAGGACCTACAAACACAAACAAAAATGAATATCTGGGCTTTTTGGATGCTTTACGTTGTGACATTATATATCTGTTGCAAAAGGGAAACATAAACGAAAATCAATATAAAATGCTTGATGATAGGATTACTGAGTATTTGCGTAAGACTACTACTGATTTAAATAATTAACAATAGTCCAAATAAATGAGTGTGGGTGCATAATTCCCAATTCATAATTTTTACCAATTTCATTTGATAATTTGGTATATAGCTAGCCTTAGGATGTCTGATGTTTTATAGTAAATAACAATCAAATCCACCTACAGAAGGCTAGCTGCAACAAATGCTTCAGAATAACTCTAATTGGCATTCCCTGGTTGTGTGTTGGCAACGTTAGGCTGAAAAACATGGAAAGTCAATATTAAAGCCTATTAGCACTAACACTTCAGCAAATGGTACGCCTTCACTAGATGATGGATTATTACTTATGATAGTTTGGCCTTTCTCCCGCGTTTGAAGCAATTTATACTGCTCCTCTAAGTTGCTCTTCATGATGGCAATCATGGGATTGATTATGATCCTGCAAGTAATAGATACACATTCTATGTCAAAACTTATTTTATCGAATTCAAGGCTGGAGTTAACAAATACATCCGTCATTTAGAGGACGGAACTGAGAACATATACCTCTTTGAAGAGTGCTTAATCGATAGACCAATGTTAATCTGACCTATAACTCAATTATCCGTTTCAACATAAAACAATGAAGAAATAAGCACCAAATACCAAATACCAAATGGGAAATGAAATTAGAAACATCTGTAACCTGTAACTACCATATCTGCAAGCTCTTTCAATAGTTGTTATCATCTTTGATATTCACTTAATCTATAGAAGTGCATCGCCAGCCTAAAAGCGTCAAACACATCATCATATGATGTGGCTTCCTTGTTCAATACAGCATCATTTTCCACTGCCGTTCCGAGTGATGTTATCAGCTTGTCAAATTTTGGATTTATTGCAATATATCCCCCTTCTCTTTAAGAACATTTTGCAATTCCCCAGCATGGACTTGTGCTCAGTTGAAAAGTTTACGGGGATGACATCCATGCTAAACTCATAATTTCTCTTTCTGCTCTTTGCTTCCTTTTATCTCCTCATATTCTTCGTCTTCTCCTATCTGTATCTCAGAGCCCGTATGAATGAGGGGTTGGAGCCATCGATGTATATTTTGTTTATTTTGCCAAACCTCCTGAAGAGGTCCCACACAACAGATAACATCTGGTTAAAGTCAGGCCTCTGGTATTCCTTGGCGTGCATTATCTTTTGGTTTTCGAATCGCTCGTAATCACAATTCCAAAGGCAGATGACCCAAAGGCCGGTCTATGCCCATTGATTTCTGGGAGTAGTCGTTTATCTCAGACGGGCTGTATCCGTGCTTTCTGTATCGCTGCTTCAATATCTTTGGTATGGAAGACATTTCCAATAAGTCCCAGGTATTTTAAATTGTATTCCCTTTCAAAGGATGGCGAGGCCTTGGCCTTGTCTATCTCCTCTTGAGTGTATATCTTGTCAAGGCCATAACTATAATCTAAGAGCAATCTTTTGTATATGCAGGCTCTCATCTTCTTTCTATATGTTCAAACAAGCCGTCGGGAGCAATTGCGTTGAAACCATAACAATGTAAGGGTCTGATTTTGCAATGTATCTTTCCGATACATCTCTAACATCTTCTTGTTCTCCTTTTCTAAAGAAATCGGCTTCGTCTAGCAATATGAACTGGGATTATCGAAGACTCTGTAAGCATCTATGTGGTTAGAAGGATATGCTTCAATTCTGCAGCCATTGAGCTCGAATACCGTTTCCTTATTGGCAAAGGTTAAAACCCAGTTTCGCTCCGTGATTCCTCAGATCAAGCTAGAAAGTTCCGAGCGATGGTTTATGAGGAGCAACTGCACTGTAAACTACCACTATGAGCAACACACCCAAGGGACTTCCGCTAACCAGATCTCATATCGAGCAAATATTTCCGAAATTAACGCCAGCACAGATTCGTCGCATTGCAGCGCGCGGGCAAATGCGTGCGATGGAGCGTGGCGAAGATACTTTACGAGCAGGGAGACAGCGGCGTGCCGTTTTTTGTGGTTGTCTCCGGCGAGCTTGAGGTTGTGCGCCCTTTGGTGCCCTGTTGAGACCCTTGTCACCGTACATGGTCCTGGTCAGTTCACGGGCGAGGTCGGCACGCTCTCCGGCCGACCGACTCTCTTTCGCGTGCGTTCCACTAAGCCGGGTAAGGTGATCGAACTGGATCGGCAACATATGCTGGCTTTGGTCCAGAGCGATGCTGAGCTCGGTCAGATCCTGACGCGGGCTTTCATTCTCCGCAGGGTTGAGTTGGTGGCGGCTGGCGTGGGAGATGTTGTGCTCATCGGGTCAACGAATTCGGCCGGTACGCTTCGGATCAAAGAGTTCCTGATGCGCAACGGACACCCCTACTCCTACATAGACCTCGAACGCGACCCTGACGTACAGAACCTATTGGATAGTTTCCATCTCGCAGCCAGCGAGATACCCGTGGTGATCTGCCGAGGTAAGGTTGTGCTTCGGAATCCCAGTAACCAGCAAATCGCAGACTGCCTCGGCTTCAATGAATCTATTGACCAAACCCAGGTGCGCGATCTCGTCATCATCGGCGCCGGTCCCTCGGGGTTGGCTGCGGCAGTGTATGGTGCTTCAGAAGGGCTTGACGTTCTGATGCTGGAAACGAGTTCGCCTGGAGGCCAGGCAGGTTCAAGCTCAAAAATCGAAAATTACTTGGGATTTCCCACAGGTATCTCTGGCCAGGAGCTTGCAGGTCGGGCGTACAACCAGGCGCAGAAGTTCGGCGCAGAGATGCTCATCGCCAAGGGTACGCGACTCGTCTGCGACAGCAAACCGTACGTTGTCGAAGTCGAGAATGGAGCTCGAATTCCTGCACGCACTATCGTGATTGCAACCGGGGCTGAGTATCGAAGGCCGCCATGCAAAAACTTGTCGCGCTTTGAAGGTGCGGGCGTATATTACGGCGCGACATTTGTGGAAGCGCAGTTGTGTGGCGGAGAAGAGGTGATTGTGGTTGGTGGAGGAAACTCAGCCGGTCAGGCTGCCGTGTTTCTGGCTGAAACTACAAAGCGCGTGCACATGCTCGTCAGGTCTGCCGGTTTAGTCGAGAGCATGTCGCGCTATCTGATTCGTCGGATCGAAGAGACTGCTACGATAGTATTACGGCCGTACACAGAGATCGTGGCGGTCGAAGGGGACGATCATCTCGAATTCGTTCGCTGGCGAAACAATCAAACGGGACAGACTGAGGAGCATAACATCAGCCACGTATTCGTCATGACGGGTGCCGATCCGAACACCCGTTGGCTCGATGGCTGCGTTGCACTCGATGCTAAAGGCTTCATAAAGACGGGTCCCGATCTATCGCCAGAAAATCTGAGCTGCTGCAGGATGGCGCCTTGCCCGTCATCCGTATTTGCTCGAAACCAGTTTGCCAGGTGTTTTCGCAGTGGGCGACGTGCGCGGTGGTAGCATCAAGCGTGTTGCGTCCGCCGTGGGCGAAGGATCAATTGCGATCTCATTTGTTCATAAAGTACCTCCAGGAATAGGAAACAGATCGAACCAATCAAAGCATACTTGTATGTAAGGTAATGTTGAAACTTCATTTGGTGTTTTACATTGGAAAAAAACTTCAGCATTGCAATATCCTCTTTGGAAGGAAGTGGAGTGCGGTTAGCCGGCGGTTGGATGTGGAGAGCCTAAATAAGGGGACGTTGCAAGCAGGTCTTGATGGGGGCCTACTTTGTCCGTAGTCACTCGTCCATTCGTTAAGACGGCCAGTTGGATATCGATAATATCGTCAGTTAGCTTCCGACCATTACGATAGCCTTCGGAACTAGAGTAATCGTAGTCTAGGATATCTGGCAGAAGGCTGAGAGCTGTCTGCTGAGCACTCTCGGGGTTATGTCCAAACGACTCTAAGAGATCAGCAAACTTCTTGGTAAAGAGTTCCCGGTCGCGTGTTGGCTCAATGCGATTAAACGTGTCCTTATCCTCTGCCCTAGTAAAGGCTACGTTAACAAATGGACGTCCCATTCAGTCAATTTGGAAAAAGGGATTTCCATCTTTGGGAATCAGAACCCGGTACTTACTATGTTTCTTATCTATAGTAACAAGTACATTGCCTTATGTTTTTCTAATTCAAATCCAAACTCAATTTATCATATAGTTTGACAAGATTTTGGATGGTTGTCAACCGAATACCTCTGAAATCCCTTCTAAGATATTCCCTTTAGTTCCTTTGGATATATTGAACGGAAAACCGTTGATTAGGGTACCATGGGAAAATGAAACCGTATGACAAACATAAAAAGGGTTTCAGATATCTCTGATTAGAAAACAAACTGATATCGCATAAAAGTGGTGGAGAAGCAGGCATCCATACTGAATATGAAGGATAGCAATCAGGATCTGGTGGTGGTGTTGAAGGTTCCGGTTGTCTTACTGCCATCTGATTCGTTATCTTATTAGAAATCGTCTGTGTAGGTATTAGTTGACTTGTTACTACAACATATTGGTCAACGATAAGATATCCTCCTCCGGACAGTAAGACAGACAGTAATGATTATGTCAAGCTCCTGATTAACTCCAAACGAAAGCAAAGACATAACAAATAAGCCTTGCGAAATCTCGTTGTTTTACTACTGTCAAATCTGGAGTTGAATATAATAATAATGATGCGATGATTGATGGTGACTGAACTCGCTATCTCTACAGCTGACCGATCAAATGCACAAGTCGTGACTGTTCATTATCGGCATCCGTTATAGGCACTAGGCCTACATATAGCTCATTTAAACCTGAGCCAGAAGTTCAGTAAACCGTGCAGCCACTGTTGCTTCATTTCCGGATACTATCAAACTGTCTATAAGCGATTCAGATATCATTTGACCGGCTGTTAATGGAAAACCTGCATCAGCAAACATTTTAGCATAAAAAGGAAACTTCGCGTACATATCAAGCAGTTGATGTCCTGCAGCAAGTACAGAATCACGATCCTGACTAAGCGCCACTGAAACATGTGCCACCAATGGAGGAGCTGATCTTCCAACTGCAGAGCCTGCTGCTGTGTGTAACGTCGGAATTGCAGTTCGGATCAAATACGGAACTGGACACATAAATGAAAGTGCTCCATCAGCGATTTCTCCAGCCAGTTGAAATGCTTTCTTTCCTAATGTTGAAATTAACACTGGAATCTGCGACGTATGTGGGAATGTCACTTTAACATTAAAGAACTGTCCATGATGATCTACTTTGCCTTCCCATAACATGTACGTAGCACATTTACATATTCGCGCAGGTGAGCTAACGGCGTTGTCTGTGGTAAGCCATAGATGCCCTCTATAATAGACTGATGACTGGGACCTATCCCAAGGCGCAAACGACCTGGTGCAATATCATATAGAGACCGAGCCTGCTGTGCCAGAACGAGTGGATGACGTGGATAGGTTGGCACAATGGACGTTCCTAAGCGTATTGTAGATGTTTTTGTTGTTGCTGCTGCAAATGTAGTCAATATGTCTGGCGACCAAGGTGATTGTACTATCCATATTTGCCGTACTCCGGCAGCTTCTACTGCGGCAATAGTTTTTACTGCAGCCGCCGCATTCGTGCCATCCACGACAAGTCCAACGCGTTCTCGTGTTGGCCGCAGACTCGAGGGAACTTGAAAACCCGAATCTTTTGTCACATTTTCACCTTTAGCTGTAGCCGGTCTGAGTAGGATTTCATCTTGAAGCTTCACTCAAAATCTACTATTTTAACATTAAAACAGCCCAGCTGGTTTTTTCATTTAATAGCTCAGCTGCCTAGTGGTTCACGTTCATTAAATATCTGTGCAAAATGCTTGTTTGCAGTACAGTATTTACCACAAGGAGTTATTCTAATCAAAGGACTTTTAACAGTATTTCAATCAACATCGACAACATTCTGGTATCAATGGGTAAAGGATCTAGTGAATAAAATTAGCAATGGACTTTCTGCAAGCAGTGAGGATAAAATTGAGACTATAGGAAAAAAAGAAGTTAATGGCGTAGCTGTTGATACATTGCTTGCAATTATGAAAATGGGGATAAGAGTTAATCCCAATACTTCTTTGACTATGTGGCTATTATCAAATCTTGGAAATAAAGCAGATTGCCAACTAGATACAATTCCTAACTTCTCGTTAAACTTTCTGCATAAAGCTGCAAAATATGGACTTGATAACGACATCAGAGAATTAACCGTTAAGGACAAATCTTATAATTATTCCTTCCTTAACTGCATTACCAAAAAGCTAGATTACCTTCCTTTATACCCGTCAAAGAAGTTTAGCAACGAGGGCGCTTCCTCTGAACTCTTCTTATTATATCAAACGCATATACGAAACTATCCAGCTAAAACACTTCATACTGCCTACAAAATAGCACAGTATGTAAACTCTAAGGTTGATCCTGAAAAGCATAAGGGCCTAGGCATAGATATTCATAAAGAAATTAAAAAGCAAAATACTGTTAAGCAGAGGATTATTGAAATGGCTGAAGAAGGAAGCATTACATTTGATGAATATTATAATCTCTTCGTTGTCTCTCATCTGGGTAATCCTTGGCAACTCATAAGGTATTATATGCTCTCTGATATTGCAGGTTTTAAGACTATTGAGGAAGCAGATAATGACAAGTTAAACAATAATCAAGAGTTTAAGAATAGAGTTATCACCATAGGAACTGCAATCTTTAACTCATACATTGAGAGAAGAGGAAGAGAGAGGCTTATTAGGGGCGTGCTAGGTGGGTTGGCTCATGGACGCATACATGCAAATTGGTTGAGAAATCAATTCAAAAGACTAGCGGAAGAAAACGAGGACTTTGACTATAATGCTAGTTGGAAAGCACTCTGCATAAACAAGCAAGGCGAGGAGTCTGTATATGAAGTTCTATATCTCTTCAGACTTCTATTTACAACATTACTATAGTACAGACTTGAACATTTACAGTGAGTGACGAAATAAGTATATAGTACAATCGACGATTTAAACGTCGATTCTAATTATATCCTGTCTTGTATTTCCGTGGTTCTAAACTATTATAGTACGATTTAAACTAATGGCTACTATGACAATATAGAGCAGTATGGCGCGTTTCTACACTATTATAGTACGATTTAAACAAACGTGTGTATTTCCATCGTGGGAAGAAGGTAATAAAAAAGAAGCTGTAAAATGAGATAATGGTTTGGATACTATTCAGGACATTAACAGCATATAGAGGATAGCATAATACTTTTCTTTCCCTTGCTATACCATGTTGATGCGTATCGATACATATGTAATTTAGTATCATAGTAATTATAATTATTTATTGAGTTGGTACTACGTGGCCTTATCCAATATCCATTCTTTTACTATTTAATTAAGATCATAATTTTCACTCATATGCTATCGATGACAAGGCTTATAAAAAAGAGAACATCCTATAGGTAGGAAGAATGGCAAGTACAATATTCAGAGTGCAGTCACACAAATTTAGCCAAGACAACATTCAGACAACTCTGGTATGTTCAAAGTGCGATGAGGTATTCTCTAAGGAATTTCCTTTAGACCTTGAAGGTCAGACTATAGAATTTAAATGCCCAGTCTGTGGAGCATCTGGTGAAGCCGATCTTCCATATAAAAGCGCCGAAGAAAGAGAGGAGTTTGAAGAGGACTTTGAGGAAGCAGAGGAAGAAGAAGGCGGAGAAGAGTTCGAAGAAGAGTACATAGTTATGGTTTTTCTATATATGATGAAGGGTATTATTTCTAGACATGTGGCAATAAACGATTTACTATGATTTTTGATAATGTTTGATTTGCCTGACTACATTGCTAGTTATTTAATAAGGTCATACCTTATAGAACAACTTCTTTATTAGAATATAATATATGATCTCACTGAGAATATGACTTATCGTAATTTTATAATACATGGATAATAAAAAAGCATAAAGATAAATATTGAAATTCATCTTGAATGAAAATTGTGGTTAATATGTTTGAGCATTTACTCCTATATTGTTATTATTTTTCAAACTCATGTTTTAAGTAAGTTCACCGGCAAGATCTCTCACCAAATCATATTCCATCACTAGTGATTTTTGTAGGTAAACGGTTGTAATACGTATGCTATTGATAAAGGCTTAGCCACTTTTATATCCGATTTAGATAATATCACTTCTGAATTATTTTGCAGTATCGAATGTTGAGATTTACAGTCTATATTCCAAACTGAAGTTGTAGTTGTTTTGTCGACGACAACTATTTTCAGAGACGACCGCTGTTACTAAATTTAGATTTACCAAGATCATAATCATTCTTCTAATTCTATAAAAAAAGCATTCTTTACTCTTACTTTATTATGGAGACTGTTCTTGTGTATTGCAAATATGATTTCGATAATGCCTCTTTGAAATCTGTATGGTGAGTAGGAAAGTGATATCCTGTTTCCCGGAACAAACGCTTGAGTATTACGATATGAAAATATATAAGAATATTCCAATATGGACAGCCTCATAACGCGCATCCGAAATTAGCTTCTTGTTTAAGCTGTTTTTGAATTGGTATTGGAACATTTCTTCCATTAGATGACATTCAGAGACAGCTTCCGATAATGTATTAATAAAATGACTTCGATTTGGCTGACTCTTTAATACCATAATTTATGTTGTAAAGTTGTTCAATATCAATAATAATAAAAAATCAAGTAGCTGCTCTAAAGAATAAAGGCAACAGCTACTGCTACTTTTTCTTCCCCTTTACAGTTTTCCTTGCCTTACTTTTTGTTCCAGGCTTTAGTGCAACCTTTGCCTTGCCCTTAGATTTTACTACGCTTCCTCCTCCTTCACCGCCGCCGATCTTGAACATGTTAGTTCCACATGTGGTGCATGTTCCAGATAGAGCTTTCCTACCATTTTTCATAGTTACCTGTTTTTCACCTTTCATTTCCCTCTTTGATTTACATTTTACACAATATGCTTGTGTAGCCATTACTTTCACATTAGCTAAATCTAACTCCCTCTTAAAGTTATATTAAATATAGACCTACGGAGAATTCTATAACGCATATATATAATACAGAGCCTGTACAATCCTTAAATGATTCTTATATTCTATATATTATCAATAATTATATATGTTAATTCAATAGTTTGCCACAAAATGAAATAATAATGCCAAAATTACAGATAAAATACAAGTTAAATAAATTACTAGGTTACGGGCTTAATTTAAGTCGGTTCATCAAATAACTTCTGCTAAACACAAAATTTATAATTTTTTTGTGGATTCTTCTCCTAACGAGTGTACTTTTCAAAACTATATAGTTTAAATCAATAATTTGAACTAAGTATTGTCTTTTATGCTAAAACACCTTTAACCACCTTAAGACCTTGACAATAAGAATTACCAGAAATCCAAATATTAGTGCACATTAAATAACTATCTTGTGGTTGAGAAAAATAATGGCTGAAGATACATCATCAACAGCTTCGAACACTATTCCATTTCCTACCTTGACTATTTTATATTTGCCAGCACAGGCAGAGGGCATAATAGAAGAAGTGAGCCAGAAATATTCGAATATAACGGTAGAGGACTGCAAAGGATTTTTTCACAACGGGGTACAAAGAGAGTATAAAAAGGTAACTATCTGGAGTCAGGGAATTGATAGTTTGTGGTTTAATGCGATCATTGCTAGCATTAAGGAACGTGCCAGTGTAGAATTTGTACCAATAGTATCAGGCGGAGTAATGTATTCTGTTTAGACTAAATGTTTTTGATCGACCTTTCCATCATTCATATCTATCAATATTATACTCATTTATTTGTACTAACTGAATATCATCAATATAACATGATTAATCTTTTAGAACATATAACGAGCGCTATATGGGCACAAGATATGGAGTAAATCGAAGGAAACTGATTATTTTATGATTTATTTATTCGTTTTTTTGTAACTATGACTACTATAAAGCATATATTTATATTCGAATGAGTATATAGACCGCATAGAAATCCGGCGGGTTATATTCAAACATCACGAGGTTGTTGTTGAGTTTGTTATCTCAAATGAATCAATCATTTTTTGTATAGTAGGCAAGTAAGTGGAGTATCTTGCTCGCTTCTGCGTTATAGGAAATGATGTATACTTTATCACTTTTTACTGTCCAAACCAGCATTGTCTCGAATTTGAATGGTACATTGTCAGTTGGAGGCAAAAAAACTATTTTGTGAGCTGGATTACCTGCAAGAGTTGTTGGATTTGATTCTATAGTCTTTACACCCGGTTGCTTTAATGTGTTGTTAAGTACAGTATTAAATTTCTGTAATGTTATATGTTGTGAATAACCAGTTATTGACAGAGTCAGATGTTCAGGAAATATGTCTGAAATGTTTTCTAGTGGCGAATAGAATGCAATAACGTTTGTATAATCTCTAAGACCGCTTTTGGAAGCTGACCAATCAGACGGATATTGCATTTTTATTGAATAATCGGGATTCTGATATGTTCGGAAATTATTATTTGTCGTTGTTGTTATATGGTTAGTCTGAAAAGAGCGCGACATTGTGGTTGTAGTCGCGTTGTTTTGCAGTAATGCTGATCCTTTTGAGAGAGTAAGTGAAGTAAATGAAAGTGTCAGTAATCCTATTGTTAGGAGTTGGAACAAAACATATTTATTTTTATCATACATTCCAAGTACTCTTATTAGTTGGGTATTTAATTTTTCTAAAACCAAATTTTGTAGTATATTTGCATAATTTAGGTTATATTGTTAACGCTGCCTGTTGTTGCCCTTGTGAGTGTTCATCTTTAACCAACCTCAATCCTCAATTTGAGCTCACAACAGAACTACTATATAGAACGAAACTCTAACTGTTTAAAAAGAGGAATCTATTAGTTATGGGGTTATTAACGTGGATAATCATTGGTGTTTTGATTTTGGCTATTATCGGTCTAGGGTGGCAGGTATTTGTTTCAGGAGTTTTCAAAGGTGCAGAGAAAATAATCGGCAGCAATCCAGAATTGAAAAATATAACACTAAAAGCTAAACAATATATTATTAATATCACCAAAAATGCATCGCAAGTATTAAAACGATAATGCCTATTGATAAGAAACATGAGTTAATCGCAGAAGAGAAGAGCGAATGAACTCATCAAGTGACGATATGCCTCAGAATAGTTCAGTTCAATTATCTTTTACCAAAGATAACAGGAATATTCACATACCATCCGTTTACTATGAAAGGGGCTAACTATCGGTATTGTAAACCCATATCTTCTAGAAAGTTTTTACCATTTCTTGGCCATAATTTGACAAGCTATATGAAGAATTAAATAATGAACAGTGAAATTTGCCTGTGTTTGTTTTGCCCTAGTAGCTCAGCGTGGTAGAGCGAAGGTTTCGTAAACCTTAGGCCGTGGGTCCAAATCCCACCTGGGGCTTGAATAGGTAGTAAAATATTACATTGGTATAGTGGCGGGGTTGTTTCTCTATAAGACGAACATTCTAAATATAAGTAAGCCATCAGATGGTTTGCGTTATGGATTGCTTGTTGGTGTAATAGTTTACCTGGTGCGGGCCATTCCAGTTGGGCAATTTATTTTAAATCCAGAATTTGGACGTGCCTTATCATCATTATCAACATCATCATCAAATACCACTACCAATAATTTTCATAAAAATAATAATAATGACATTATAATCAATAAAGAAATACAAGACCAACAATATGCTAACCTAACTTTTTCAAATCCTCAATTGAAACGTATAATCAATGCTATTATTATGAATATGGTATTTGGGATTACTCTGGGATTGTTTTCATTATTTTTGTCTATAAAGCTTGGCGCAAGATATAGATGCCCCTGCTCTGCGATATATCTTTTTTACGTATTGATATTGAATGATGGCTTTTTGAAAGGATGAAAGGCGATTCTATTGTAGACTAATAGTTTGGACTAGACAGATGAGCACAGACCTTATAAGTTAAACAAGAATATGATACATAAGACCATGTATTATTATTCCTCTTTGTCTGTACCTTCGTATAGCTTTGTTAATATATTCTTATTACTTTCTAGCAACATGTTGAGTATCTCATCAGCGGTCATCTCCTCTTCTGGCAATTGTTATGGATGTTCTCTGAAAAATTCGAGCCAGGAGATCAATTTCTGGAAAATTACTTTTATTCCTAATTCCCCGTTCTAGCTTTTGTATAACAATATCATAGTATTTCTATAAAACAAAAATAATTTTTTGTGTTTTGGTAACTCATCATTTTGTTCATTCTTAAATTTTTATTTCTAAATAATATTTTGAGAAGTATTATTCCATGTACTGGCTTTATTAAATACATCTGATTGCAGGCTTTTTAGTACTCTGGGATTAGCTCCTACTTTTTGCAGTCTGCCTACACTATTTCCTTTGTAATCATAGAAGTGTGTTAATTAAAGCCAAATCATCCATGATATTTAATGAAGTGATTAAAATACATATGAATAAATAAATAAATACCATATTGATTCTATGTAATAGGATAATATTTTAGATGGCTAGACCTCAAATTCAATGTCTATTAGCCTTAGTATTGCTCGTTACGATCTCAATTGGAATTAATACATCCATTTAGTTCTGTTATTGCTCAACCAGCAGTATTAAAAGATCCTAATCTAAAGGTGGAGTTAGTTGCTCAGGGATTACAACCTCCTACAAGCATGGCATTTTTGGGACCAAACGACATTTTGGTATTGGAGAAAGAAACTGGCACAGTACAGAGAATTACAAATGGCAAAGTGCTTCCGCAACCCCTACTTCAAGTTCCTGTTTCAACAACAAATGAAAGGGGTATGCTTGGGATTGCTATTGCAAAGCATAATAATGGTCCTACATACGTCTTCCTGTACTATACAAAACTTGGCGGGGGAACGCAATCACTTGCAAATGTTCTTTACAGATATGAATTAGTAAACAACCAACAATTAGTCTAACCCTAAGCTTCTGCTAAATCTTCCAGCTATTCCTGGCACTAATCATAACGGTGGCAAAGTGGTGATTGGTCCGGACAATAACGTATATGCTGTTATTGGTGATCTCTAAAACTCACAGAACTCAAGCTCAAAATGTAGCCAATGGACCACCCGCTGATAGCACTGGCGGTATACTAAGAGTTACACAGGACGGTCAACCTGTACCAAACTCTCCACTAGGGCAAGATACAGCTGCTCCTCTGAATCTGTATTATGCCTATGGAATACGCAACAGTTTTGGGATAGGCTTTGATCCTGTAAGCGGAAAACTATGGGATACTGAAAATGGTCCTAAATATGGAGATGAAGTTAATCTTGTTGAACCTGGATTTAATAGTGGATGGGTACAGGTAATGGGAATATGGACTCCAGAGGGAGCAATAGGAAAAGAGACTGCAGGACCAGTCAATTCTAATCCATCATCTAACTTGGTAGACTTTGGAGGAAAAGGAACATACAGACCTCCTGAATTCATATGGTTGAAACCAGTAGCTCCTACAGCCCTCAAGTTTTTTGATTCAGTAAAACT
The DNA here is from genome assembly GCA_963825865.1 of uncultured Nitrososphaeraceae archaeon. GTDB lineage: Archaea > Thermoproteota > Nitrososphaeria > Nitrososphaerales > Nitrososphaeraceae > CAWGVG01. Next base: position 15,179 of record CAWGVG010000022.1, read on the forward strand.
TGGCAAACAATACCAAAATGATATGTTTGTAGGAGATATCAAAAATGGCAATCTTTATCATTTTAAGCTGAACCAAGATAGAACAGGACTAGTTATTAACGACATACACTATCTAACAAGATATCCAATACACCACAGGATAGTCAACCATTAATATTCGCCAGTGGATTTGATGGTGGAATCACAGATTTACAAGTCGGACCTGAAGATGGCTATCTCTATGTTCTTACATTTGCAGGTTCAATATACAGAATAATTCCATCTTCTTAATTCTCTTGATTATCCTTCTTGATCGATTCTTAACAAAACATACAGCGTTATGCGATAACCCTGATAGTACTTGAAGTATTTTTGTTACTCCTTCCTGTCTGCTCATACTGCACATATTTTGAGTTCAACCAAAATCTCATGACAAAAGATGATAATAGATAATTAACTGCTGATAGCAGATGACAACAAGGCGATAGCAATTATACTGTAATGATTTGGATGCGCTATGTAGCCCATGGTTTCAAACCTTTCTCTCTGTTTTATATTTACCGCCGGTATGAAATCTGATAGTAGGATCAACGTACACTAAGATATACTTTCTAATCTTCTTTGAAGAAAGGTCTGAACTGAACATCAAAACCTGGACAGTTATTTGCAAATTGCTTTATAGTGATCATTTTGCATATTTTATCTTGCAACTCGTGATGTTCGCTCAATTTCTTTTTACAGATAGGGCATGTGGCTCCTCTATTCATTTACAAGATAACAACAGCTAATCTAGGAAGTATATTATAAAAAGATTGAGTCAGTGTCACTAATTCTATCTTATGACTGCAGAAAGCTGTTTTTGATACATATGTACACAATAATACAATAGTCCGCATTTGGCATATTGATTAATGCATGTCAAGCTAAGGATAGGTCTTTGCTGTATGAAAGTTATAGGACACAAATCAATATTCACCACAATGAATAAAAACATAGTATAACAATATTTTAGTGAATATCAAATGTCAAAAAAATAGACACGTATTGGGAAATAACGATCTTTAGACATGTCATAAAATACTGTTTCATTCCGATGAATGAAAAATTACATTATTATTTACGATGACCTAAATCAACTACGTTGTAGGAAATTCTGATACAGGAATTTTATAATTATAGACTAAAGATGATGGTAAACTGTTTGCAGAGACAACACACTGCTCATATGAGTAAGCCACATCTAATAGTTTTGAGAGTAATAAAAGCAGCTGATTTGATACAAGAAATTACTTATTTGTTTTATTTCTGTTATTTGATAAATTGCTCACAATATACCAGTGCAGCAGATAAGATAAGCAATTAAAGTTCCAGCATTTTGAATCCTTCGTCCTTTTATCATATTTTTTAATTCGTCGATGGAGACAATTTCAAGTCTTATAATGTCTTCTGTGCCATCATGGTTAGATTTATCTTCAATCAGAATCGTTTGCTCTAAAGATATGAACAAGCTGTCTTGATTTGCTAACTGATGGGTGATACGTATATATATATTGAATTTCGTTCGCAAGATAACCTGTCTCCTCGAGTAATTCTCTTTTAGCTGTTTTCTCAGCATATTCACCATTCTCTATGTGACCTGCAGGAAATTCAAGCAATACTTTACGTAATGGATACCTATATTGCCTTATCATTACTAAAGTATCTTCGTTAAGAAAAGGAACGATAACAACAACGTCTGAAGATTTATACCACGTGTAGTGCATTATCTTTCCACTTCTTATTTCGACCTTATCTTGATACAATTCAATCCATGGATTTTGGAAAATGAGGTCGCTTTGTATTGTCTTCCAATCAGAGGTCATGTTATTATGCTCTATATTCTATAAAGCTGTTGTATTACCTCATTATTATTTATTTATTATGAATCTTTATCCAACATATAAGTATAAATCTAAACTGAAATGTAAGTATCATTATCTATCGCATACCAACAGATTTAGAGGAATCTGTTTTAGATGTAATTGCTGGAATTGAATTTTTGACCAAAAAAGCGGGCTTTTGTAAGCGCTGTAGTCATCCAAGCAGCGGCATATTGTTAATTCAGAGAATATGGTGAAAAACATCAGTTACCCTTGATACTCAAAGATATGGTACATAAAGCATACCAGTTAAAAAAAAGGGAATTGTTCTATTCTGTTGATTCGTTGCAATGATGATAATGTATTGCCGCCGCATTGCTCTTGTATGTTTACGAAAAAAATAAACCAAAATGTTCGATAATCTTTGATAAAGCATAACATGGCCTTAGTGGAGTAACAGACAGTGTTCGAACAAGTACATGATTGGCTTGTAGAAAATTTAACGCAGCAGTATTATCTTCTTTTATCTCCTTTGGTACTGACCTTCTCATTCGGGAAACTGGATAAGCAAAAACAACTATAACAACAACAATATTGAATTTTACTTCATAAAACATAGAAACTTGATATATTAATGCATGTTTGCAGCTGCATGAATATGCGACAATAATTTCTTAAAATAAATAAATAAGGGACTTTTGTATAAGTTTCTTATTCCTATGATCTTACCATTTTGTACTTTTGCTGCCAATACATGTTGGAATTGCAATTCTACTAACACTTTCAACTACGCTTACCAGTGTTCATGCAATGGCAAAAGAAATAGACTGCCTACAAGAACTATTCCTACGACCATACCTATCACGTAGATATTAGACCTAATTTTTTCCTTCCACATACGTTAAGTATCTTTACACATGTTTTTTTACTTAGGTCATTACAATTATGTGATTTATTAAAAGTGCTGCTTAGAGATATCTCAAGGTATACTTCATCATATGTATATTTATTTTTCATTCGGTAGAGCTAATTGTATTTAGTAAATGGCTAACGGACTATCATTTTACATTAGGATCATTTGCTGTGTTAAATATACTATGTAACTCAAATATAATATGAGAACGTTTGTAAACGTAAATAAAAAGTGGTAGATGTATTACTTCTAATGCTTTCTGTAAACTTATCGTCGGATTGCATATTTTCTTAGATGTAAACTATCATCGAATGACGTTACGGTCTTAAACTTTTATTAAGATTTTGCAATTTAAAGTAGTAAGCAACTATTCATCTATCCTCTCTGCATATCTACATATAAGGCAGCAGTTATGAAAAATCACAGATGCTTCTTACAACACTATTTTAATATTCATCAATATATCACGAATAATGTTTGAAAACATAACTTTAATCTTGTATTCGGTAACTGGTTTCGTCACCAGCTACCTTGCGCTTGAAGTAGCCTGGCACTTTACTGCATGTAAAATTAAGTATAAATCAATAAAACCTTGTATGTTTAAACAAGTTGGCTTATTAAAATAAAAACAAAGATAATAATAAAATATAGAATGATGGCCAGCAGTGAAAACAAGTAGGGTGTTAGACTATAGTGCTAATTACGCAAGAGATCTAATGTAGATGCATTTACAGAATCTCACAAGGCATTACAACAATTTGCACAAGTAAATCCTTCTTACTATGATTTGGTAGTTATGGATATCAGAACGCCTGGTCTTAATGGGCTTCAATTATATTACAGACTAAAGGCAATGAATCCAACCATCAAAGTGCTTTTTGTATCAGCTCTTGATGCAGCACAGGAAATGATAAGTATACTGCCTGGCGTGAAATTAGATGATGTTGTCAAAAAGCCGGTAAACCAAGAACAGTTCCTTTACAAGGTAAAAACAGCACTCGCGCAATAATAATATATTCATTTAAGCATCTTCTATGGAGCTCAAATGGTTCTGCTGTTGGTTTTATGAAATTGATTAGACATCTGTAAAAAAGGTATGTCTAATATAAAAATACATTTGTCTCAATTCCTGTTATTTTGCAGATGTCTTATTCTCTACAGAAACAGCCAGAAATCATGAAATACAAGACTTTAATACAAACCATTACGATTAACTAATAAAAGAACAAATTGTTTAAAAATCTATTCAAAAAGCTGGGACATATTTCACAAAAACTACCAGAAGAAAAATTCTTTTCAAATATTGTAGGGAATGATGATGTAAAGAAACTATTGATGCGTGCCATAGTTGCAAAAGATGGAGTAAGCTACTGCCTGATCGGACCGCCAGCTTCGGCTAAATCAGCATTTTTACAGGAGATGGAAAAAGGTTTGGATGATGCTGTGTTCATTGATGGAACAGGTGCAAGCGGCAGAGGATTAGTTAACGTATTAGTTTCAAAACCAAACGTAAAATATTTGCTGATAGATGAAATTGATAAAATGACAAAAAGAGATGTTACTGTATTGTATAACGTTTTAGAAACAGGACGGTTGCAAAGGAATAAAAAAGACCAGAAGGTTGACATGATGTTTCCAGGGCTAAGAGTATTTTCAACTTCAAATAGTAGGGAGAGAATGCCAAAGCCACTACAATCAAGAATTCAACCTTTAATCATGCATGAATATAGTTATGAAGAATTTGAACTGATCGCAATAAGTTTGCTGACTCAAAGATACAAACTACCAGAAACAACAGCGATAAAGATTGCATCTGGTGTGTGGACAAAACTAAAGAGCAAGGATATTAGAAGAGTGTTGACAATAGGAAGGGTTGCAAACCGAACAGATTCTGACAACGATATTGACTGGTTGATTGATACTCATGCAAAGCACATATTTGGGGAGACTGAATTTGATTAAAAAATACAAGGTTGTAAATATGTTTGAAGACCAGTGGAATTGTATAGCTGTCTACTTATCCCATAGGCTTGTCTTATAAGTGATAATGCATACGGTCTTTCGCTTTCTTGAGTTATGATTATCACTCCGAAATTACCCCTCATTGTCGCTTTTATTATTCTCGTGTGATCATTAAAATCAGAAATTTTAACTACAAAGTCTGCACGTAACCTTGATTTTATAATATGAACCCTTGTAATGTTATGCCACGACTAAATGCAATGTATGTTTTTGTGGGTCGTATTGAACGTATTCTGAACCTAAATTCAATATTACGTTTCAAAGTTCTGAATACAGATCTTTAATATTCTTTTCAGCTGATTTAACAAATCTTCTTCTGTGTACACATGTATTTCTTTGCTTACTTTTGGTAATGGTGGATAGAGATTCATTTTTATCTATAGGCCTCTATCGTCCATTATTATAAGATGAATTCCCACGTTCTTAAATCCAATAGGTATACTACTTTTGTTATCTTTTCTTCTCCTTCTTTGTTATGCTTAATCCTTTCTGAATTTGTGAAACCTGTTTTTGTAGTTGTTCTAGTTGAAATTGAAGTTGCTTTATTACTAATTTTGGTTGTTTCTCTACCGATTTTATTTGTTTTTGAATAGCTTGAAGCATTTGCATTATTTTATTGATTTGAATACTTTGTTTCTCCAACTGTTTTGATACACCTGTTAAAGGCATTATTTCCTCTTCCCCTTCCCTTTTGTTTTTTTGACTTGTTTTGGAGGGTCGTTTCGTCTTTAATGATGTTTTAGGTTTTTTGACAGTTGCTAGCAATATCTCCTCTTTCTCTTTTTCATTTGCTGGAAGCACTTCCAGCTCCTGATCACCCTCAGCTACATCTACATGCTCCTCTTCTTTTTCAGATTGTTCTTGCAGATCCTCCCTTGTTGTTGCTGCTGTTGGTGAAGATTCTTCTTCTTCCAATCCTTATCTTACCTCTTCCTTCTCTTGTACTTCTTCTTCCTGTGATGATATTTCTAATTCATTTTCTTCTTCATTTTCATCTGACATTTTCTATTCCTCTCTTTTTCGTTCCATTAACTTCTTTACATTGAGTGTTATCTTGTTTAAATATTGTTGTGGGTCGCAGAAATAATATTATCCACCTTACGAAGGTCCCTACTACAAAATTGACTCAAATTAAAAATTGTAAGTAAAAATAGAGAAACAAATGGATGGAACCCCTGCGTTTATGAGTTCCAATCACCATCATAATCTTTAGTAGAATCTGATCTTTTGTTCCCTCTCTTCCGAAAATAATTAAATATACTTTATCTAATTATATCATATCGCTCTTATTCAGTAAATGTTTCAGCTAGTTGTAACCAAGAACTTTCATGAATCTTTCCTTTCTGTTGTCTGTATCACTCCTGCTGTTGTGAATAAACTGGAAGGTCTTTGTATATGACTGCAGGTTGTGTTTGTTAACACCCATGAACTTTCTGATCCATATCTTGTAAAGGTTGCTTCTACATTCACAATTGTTTACGTGTACAACTCCTCTTGCATATTCTTTTTGAGAATGACATACTTGTTTATGTACAAATCCATATTCTTTCAACTTCCTATAACCCAGATATTCGTCTGTGTATACTTTACAATGACGATGTACGGATTTACAAATATTACTGATCAGAGATTGTTTGGTACGAACATCAAAATATGTCATTCCTCCTCCTACTCCTCTTCTCTGATGAATACATGTTATCATTGGATTTTCCTTTTCATAGGTACCTCTTCCTCTCCAAGGTTTCAATCCTCTATGTCGTGGTAGTCTTCCAGAATTTAATATCTCTAGGTGATATGGTCTACCTTTCAGACCAGCCTTAATGTAGAATTCATCTGCTTCAACTATCCCTCCAAGTTTAACACTACCTAATGCAGAAGAAGAAGAAGAAGAAGAAGAAGAAGTTAATCTTTTCATGACAGATCTGATAAATTTGTAACATCTGTAATATGACACACGTACTTCCAATGATGTTTCATGTATGGAACATCCAGGCCACAGTACAAAGAATAGGTATAATGCTAGGAACCATGCTTTCAATGGTGTATGTGAATAGTGAAATATTGTACCTGTTTTATCGTTGAACCACCTTTTACATTCTTTGCAAAAGTACTTCTGATATGAACGATAATACCCATCTTTCTTCACTTGCAGAGAATTACAATGTGGGCAAACTGCAAAGCTATTCCATCTGACATTTCTAAGTACTTTAGCACACCATCCTTCATCAGGGAGAGATTCGGAAAGCGTGAACATGTGTTTTCTAAGTAGAGGTTAGCAATAAGGCCGGCTGAAACATTCTATCAATAAGAGCGTATCATATTAATTAAAATTAAATCGAAAACAAACTAAATAAGAAGATATTGTTAAAAAATAAGGTCAGTCGCCGATTTTATCACAAACGACTGTTTTTTGTATCTACGTATTTATCGTCACTACCAGATTAGCCGACCGCCGCCATCGCCTTTGCCGCCGCCATCGCCTTTGCCGCGCCGCCGCTACTGCCGATACTGCCACTGCCAATGACGCCGCCTACAGCACTAGTCATGTTGGTCGCATTGACGCCGCCTGCAGCACCAGTCATGTTGGCCTTGCCGCCCTGCAGCACCAGTCATGTTAGCGGCCTTGCCGCCTGCAGCACCAGTCATATTGCCGCCCTGTGCAGCAGCAAAATTAGATGCTGCTATCAAATAAAGTGCTAGCATTGTTGCCAGTAATCCGACACCAATGACCGCAAAGTTTAGACTTTTGTTCATGGAAATATGATTGGATATATTTTATATAAAGATTTTATGCAATTTATGCATAATTCGAAGTCATAATACTATCATTAACTTCTTTATATCAGAATATTCAACTATTTTGAAAACTTGTCTTACTATATCAAACCTTAGCTTTTTGAATAGATTCTTAAAAATAAAAACTAGCTAATAGATACATCTCAAGCAGATATTAGTTATTTAATGAAACAACTAAAAGACACAGGAGCTTGTATGTGATAATGATGATAGAATCTAATGATGCTATTAAGGCGGTAGAAATTATAGCTAATAATCTAATCTCTGTTGCGAATAATAAGCAAAACTTTGAAAGACTTCCGGATATCTTTTGGGGGTATTTTGCAAGAGGACATGATAGCAAAGATAGGAAATTTAGTGTAATAATCACATATTCTGAAAAAGAAGGAGACGTAGACGAATTAATCAAAATTTATGAGCATTGGGTTGCAAGCCAAAAGCAGCCAAAAGGTAGATAGATTATTTATCACAAAAATGAATAAAGTATTATCAGATAAATGCTCTTTTCTAAAAAGTTAGAAATATGGATGAACAAAGAATTATTAGAGTCAAAGTATAGAGGCTGTATTAGAGTCAAAGGAAAGAATTTTGACTTGATACAAATAATACAGAGGAATTAGAACTCATTATACTTAATTTTTCCTTCTCCTACCCATTAATACAAATTTATAAAAAATAATAGCACCAATGTACGATGCGTATACAATTTATAGTGTGACCTACTATCATAGCATTTTATCCAATCTTGAAAAGAAGATTAGTCGGCTCTGTTCACTTAATGATTTGTAATTCTTTATTATGAAAGCCTACGAAAAGATTTAGCCAATTCTGTACATACTTTAGTTTACAATTCTTTTTTCTGCATGGAAAGTAATCATCATCAAAGCTTTCGGTTCTATCCTTAACATACTGCATAGTCCTTTCAATAATGCTTCTTTTCTCATAAGAGGAATGAAGATGATGGATTATGTTCAAAAACTTACAAGCTGGTTGGTACCCAGATACCACCACCGTCTCTGTTGAGATGGGAGATGTTTGCCATGAATTTTGCATAGTTTTGAAATAAACTTTTCTGCAACAAACATATTTCGTTCCAAGGATATACTAATTCCTAGAACCTCTTTTTTTGTTGGTTCTATGGCAATCCATAACCAAATATAGTTAAATCCAACCTTGATGATGATGGTCTCATCAATTATATATGCCTCAATTTTTTTTCTTTTACTTGCTATTTTTTCTGGTTTGTATCTTTGTATCCAATTCCAGATAGAAACATGATTTCGTTTTATAAGGTAAGATAATCTTTCAGATGCTCTTCTTAGTGATAGACCTGAAAAATACAAGTATAAGCCGTGGCATATATGTACTCTGAATGTGTTCTTTTTCTGATATCCGTAGTGTAAATAGAGCATCGTTAAGCTATAGATGTTCTGTTAAATGAACAGAGCCAGATTAGCCAATACATCACTTAAATACTAAGGACTTTATATGAAACAACAATGTATGGGAGATATGACATTAAATCATAAATCAGTATTAGTACTTGACGATGAATTTGATATTGTTGCCCTCATCAAACAGTCACTACAAAAAGCAGGTTTACATGTTTACGCTTTCACAGATCCATTATTGGCATTAGAACATTTTAAATTAAATTGCAAGCATTACATTTTAGTTCTTTCTGATGTAAGGATGCCAGGAATGGATGGATTTGAATTTGTAAGAAAACTGAAGGAAATAAATTCTACAACCAAGGTTTTGCTTATGTCCGCATTTGAAATTAATAGTAATGAATTATCAACAGCTTTGGGTTCAGTAAAGATAAATGGTTTTATACAAAAGCCACTCTCTCTGACGGAATTAAATAGTATAATTCGAAGTCTTATTGCTAATGAAATTAAAACTAGTGTATGAAATCATAAAAATTAACGTTGTTTAAGTAGAATCTCTTGTGTAATTAGAAGCTTAGAGCTATATTCCTCTTCACATAGGATATCTATCTGACAAGCTCTTTGATGTCCTATAGCAAATTATGTAAGAAACCTTTGATATTCAGGTCATTTACCGGAGTAACTGTATCTGAATTTGAATCCATTTGTAACGAAATTGAACATAACTACGAAGAGCACGAAAGAAGACGTCTTCTATCAAGGATGAGAATACGGGATATAGGTGCTGGTAGACCATTTAAGCTTAAAGTTAAAGAAAGATTCGTTATGCTTCTAGTATACTACAGATTATACATTACATATACATTATCAGGATTTCTGTTTGACCTTGATCAAAGCAATGTTTGTAGAGATATATCAATGATGGAACCACTTATCAAGGAGTGTATTCCATTGCCAAAGAAGATATACAAACGTCCTAGGAGATTAAGAACTATAGATGAAGTAGAAGAGTACTTTCCTGGATTCAAGGCTTTCATAGACTCTACAGAACAAGAAATTCCAAGACCTAAGAACAAAAGAAGAAGGAAGAGTTACTATTCAGGTAGAAAGAAGAAACATACTGTCAAGACACAATTGATGGTAAACATGAAGGATTGATACTGCATAAGACAGGTCACAGAAGTGGAAGAAAACATGATTATGACATTTACAAACACAATCATTCTATAACTCCATCACAAGTTGAAAACATAGTTGATCTTGGTTATCTTGGCATTGAAAAGGACTTTCCCATGTAAAGTCTGTACTTGGTATCAAAAAGAAAAAGGGTACATTGCTTTCATGTGATGAAAGAACTTACAACAAGAATCATTCTAGGCTAAGGATCATAGTAGAACATACCATATGTAAGATCAAAAAGTTTGGAATAATGGGTACTAAATTTAGAAACAGATTAAGGAAGTACAATAACGTATCTGATATAATATCCGGTCTCCTGAACTTCAGAGTTATACAGTCTGACAGCATTTCAATCTAAGAAGACGGCTAAAACAAGTAGGGTGTTAGACTATAGCTCCCTAATTACGCAAGAGATCTAGTATACTAAAAATCAATTAAGCAGTCGATCAATTAGGGAAACAATCAAAAAAAGGCAGCCTGTAAGACATTTAGATAATTAATTAGGAATAGAGCTTTTTGATTATATAGATTTAACTAATCAAAGATCTTGAAGTCTTCTATTTTCGAAGAATTATCTTATTCTTAGTCTATACAACTATTAACCAGGGATACAGAAAGTAGGGGAGCTGGTTATTCCCTTACTTTTTTACTATTATTGCCGATAGCATTATGTTTCTGTTGCATAAGGTTGTATTTTGAAACATTCTAAACAAGATTATGAAGAACGTCCTAGATAGTTATACTGTAGAAAAAAGGCTAGACCAGAAAAAGGCTCCCACACTAATTAATCTGGGTCAGCAATAGTATATCTACAAACTATCATTGAATATACCTGTTAATAGGCTGGCTGCCAGTTAGTGTTTGACTCCAATATGTTGATATCAAAAAAAGAAAAAGGTTGTTGGCCTATTAAAAGGTCAAACGGAAACTTACTGTGACTTAATGAAATTATATGATAAAAAGGTTAATTGACTATTTTTCTTTTAGGGAAAAGGTAAAGGTAGATCGAAAGGCGTTGTATCTTTTGCAGGATGATGAGTCTCTTTAGGTGTGCAGGTAATAATATCATCACTACTACATTTGTTGTGATCAGCAGCAGCAACAACAGCAGTAGTAGTAGTAGCATTTGCTTGTTGCGATAATACTGCAGGTAATGTACCTGGCTTTAATGTAACAGTAGTAGTACCTGGAGATTGTGCACCTGGAAAAGAGCTTTGAGGCGATACATTACTGTCGCTTGCACTACTCATAAAATCTTTTGCAAAAATAGTTCCAACAATGTCATTTATTACATGTTTTATATTTGTCAATGTAGCTGATGATTGTGGTTGTAATATTGGCAGCGATATTTGAGTAGTAGATATAATTCCCTCTTGTGAACAGGATGCATTGTTGTCTGGATGAGTACATGTCAGGTTTTGTGGTTGTGGTGCAAATGATGATGATGTTGCTGCCTCCTGCTAATGTTCCTGTTGTAAAGATAAGAACAACTACCATTACTATTGCTGCGAGAGCTCTTATAGTAGTCGCGTTGTTCATATATCATCAAACAATACATCTATATATTTGACTTGGGTAAGTTAATTTTGACTTATCTAGTATATTTATTTAGAATATCAAATCAATTGAAATTATTCATTTAACTAATAATACTGTAATATGACAATGTGTTATTACTAAATAATAGAGTGTGAAGAATATGATTTGAGAAATTAATATTCTATATGAATGTGCGATTCTATCTAGTAATTGTACTTTTTAATTTAATAGATGTATTGTTCTAATATATAAACAGAAAAGTTAAGCAATATTTCCTATACCTCTTTCATTTTAAATTTGTTTATTGTATTGTATTTTTTATAAACAAAATAAAATGGAATAGGCTTCTTAGTCCTTCTCTTAGTCCATTTTGATTAATTAGCTTAGTGATCCTGCCTGCGATCCACTTTATACTATTAATCGCCTGTGCCGTTACCCTGGCCACTGCCACCGCCGTCTCCATCAGTAGTGTCAGTTGAGTTAGTTTCGCTGCCTTCACTTACACAGATTGAGGTTGGATGGGTACATATCAGGTTTTGTACTTCTTGTTCTAGTGTGTTATCAAATCCACTCGCTATGCCGTGTTGTTTGGCTGCCTGGACGGTAAGTGTGTTACCGTTCTCGTAACTTCCATTAGCATGCCTTCCTTTCTTGTAGGTATTTTCTCCTCCTTTCTTGTAAGTATTTTTCTTATAGGAGTCTTGTTTCTCTTTCTTGTAACCATCTTGTCCTCCTTTCTTCTATGCAAATACTGAATGTGCTGTTGTCATTGCTGCGGATGTTCCGCCTACTACTAATGCTGCTATTAAGACAACAACTATTGCTAGAGTTTTCGTGTTGTTCATAATATTCGTTACCAAGCATTGTGATCATTCTATATATTTGACTTAGAGCCTATCTTAGCTAAGTAAGTTAGTACTATTTGTTATTGCTGACTTATCTAAATTATTGATGATATTAAAAGAGGTGAAGTTACTCATTTAGTACATGATAATAACATTTCTTATAACTAAATGATAATAAATAAAATGAATAAATATAGTTAGTATTATGGCATCAACAGTCAGTTTGTTGTTTCTGAATGCCTATGTACAACGATACGTATATATAATATATATAGAGAGCAAAGTGGCACGTCACACCGCTGCTCATGTTCCAATTCCCTTAATGGTGGGTTCTTTAATGACCATTTTGGTTTTAGACATTCACATAAATTTTGTTTATGGCTATAGAATTGGCTACCGTGTATAATGGATCTATATGGAGTGTATATCTCTATTAGATTAGGTGACAAAAAGGAGAAAAATGATAGCAATGAAAACAAACAAACAACAATTGGTAATGCTAATGTTACTTGTAATACCGACCACTCTAAATATAGTAATGGCTGGTATCCTAGCCAGATTCAAGCGGCAGGACAATCCACATTCCCATAATTAGAGTGAGAAAAAAATGATAAATGACAAAAAGCTCGCCAACGGTGTCAATGATAACGAACAGTCTAAAAAGGTTAGTTGGTGGATAAACGAACTAGATTCGCTTGGAATTGAAAAAAGTAGCAGTAGCAATGATAATAAAAGTGAATCAAAAGATAGTCAAAAACTTGAGGATCTTACTGATAATATAAAACAAGCCTTCATTCATGATTATAAAATCTGCTATAGTGATAATATACAAAGGTAGCCAAAATGAAAGGAATGTCACAAGATGAGCGTAGAGGTTTTAACAAGTACAAACTCAACTACCGGGCTGGTATGTACGAGCATTGGAAATGCGAAAAATGTGATAACCTGTTTTGGACATCGAAAGAATTAAGGCAGCATAAGCAAAAATATCACGCATACTAGTAGTAGCAATGACGGCTCTAGGGATGAAGGGTTAAAGACAATTATTCAATTTTTAGTATAAAATGTTTTTCTTAAATAACAGTAAAGAAATTAGACAAGCTATTTGAATATAGATTATATTGAGAAAGATAGAATTTCATAAATATAGATTTCATTGAATATACACTAAATGCCGCCATTTGGTTTTAAAAAAAAGGAATCAACACCATCTTTTACAACAAATATAACAGATAAGGATGACCTAGATGAAATTAAAAAAATAGCAGAAATGTTAAATCCAAATGAAGAGGTATTTGTTGTTGCAAGGCAATCCAGATTAAAGCCAGGTGGGTCTCATTTTACTCCTAATATTGTTTTTGCTACGGATAGGAGAATCATAATCAAAGACCCAAGTATGCTTGGAATGCGTGAAGAGGTAGTGGATATCCCATATGATATGATTACTAGCATTAGATTATACAAGGGAGTATTATCATCTAATGTTATTTTTAGAGCTCCAGGACTGAGGAGTACAGGTCGTCTAGGGATGATAGAAAAGTTAACTGGTAATGAATATGGCGATAGTGAAGATACAGTAATAACTGCGATTCCAAAGGATAAGGCCCAAGACTTAGTTGAAGTAATAAGAAATGGTATGGATAGACAAAGAGAAGTGTATCAGCAACAGCCTCAGCCCCAACAACAGATTCAGCCGACGACGACGCCACAACATATACATGTAGATGCAACTAGCAGCAATAATAATAATCCAACAATATCAACTGCTGACGAATTAGTAAAACTTGCTAAACTGAAAGAACAAGGAGTAATAACAGAATCTGAATTTGTGCAAATGAAGCAAGATCTAATTAGGCGAAATTAGAATCAAGAATATAATAGATATAGCAATAAAAAGTAAAAAACAGGATTAAATAAAGATATATTGTAAACATAAAAAAGACTCAAAAATGATAACAAACCTAGTCATAGCTTGCCTATATATAATCAATAATCAGATTATTGTTTCAAAATGATTATTTATAGATTTACATTAATCATCCAAATGCAGCTGCACTAAGCATGGCTTTTTGCCTTACCGCAAAACAAAAGAAAAAAGATGACGAGCAAAATAATTGTATAGGATCGAACGTTGGTGAAGCTGCAAGACGCATTGCTGGTGGTCCCTTTCGAGCGGTGCCAGGTATGTCTGGTTTTATCAAGTGTTTTCAAAAATGAACAATGGTGTGAATAAAAAACCAAGTATTCCTATGATTTCACATCCATTTATAATTCTGTTCTTTTTGTTAATAATCTGTTCATTACCAATTGTCAGCAGTTTAGACATACTGCAAAAAGTAATGGCACAGACTAATACAACTACTACATCTTCAACTGAAGGAGCAAAAGTGCTTGTAGATGATGACCTCAAATCTTCTTTTGTTATTATTGTCATTACTTTCAACATTACCATGATGATACTCTTCTAAACCTGATTTGAAGGTCAAGTTGTATCGTATTATCGTCTACAACTAGCTGCACATACGATGTGATATAACCCCACGTGACTAAAAACCACATATTCTTCTGTAACCACTAAATAATATTTTTTCTATTTAAGGTATATGAGTCTAGATAGTCTAGCAGGCATGTTTTCCCAGCGCACTGGAGCACAACAATCCATGTCAGGTTCTATAATGAATGCAATTATCGGGTATCTTATGCAAAATATGATGCAAAAAGGATTAAGCTCCTTTTTAGGAGGCGGCGGAGGCGGAAGCGATGCAGGCGGATTAAAGTCAGCTTTGTCAAGTCTTGGCGGCGGTCTAAATCGGGACCACGCATTAGTGCAACATGTACAACAAAACACTGGTATTCAAGATCCAGATCAAGTCACACAATATACACGGCATGGGGTAAATTTATTAAATGAACAAGCAAATAGTAATCCACAAGGATTACAATCATTGTTAGGTAACTTTCTGGGCAATAGCGGCGGCGGAAGTAATCAACAACAAGGTAAAGGTGGATTGTTAGGCGATATACTTGGAGGATAACCTTTTTTTATTTTCTTAATTATAATGTTTTGCTGTTAATGAAAACCTGTCAATGATAGTTAATTCCCCCAATATTTTCTGGTCTAAGCAATAATCCTTATTAGAATCATTCTCGTAATAATTCATGACTATGGATTATGGCAAGCTGTCTAAAGATATCTTAAACTTAGATCCAAAGGTTCGTTTTGCTGGAATATGTGATGATACTGGTGAAATTAAGTATGGAGGCCAGCGTGAAGGTATACAGAATCTTCTCTCTGCAGATGAAACCAAAAAATCAAATCTGCAAGCATTAGCTAGATGGGGTTTACGCAACTCGCTCGCTCCTAAGACTGGCAAAGGACGATATGCTATGGCAGAGTATGAAAAGATAAAGCGTATAACAGTCCCATTAGAAAATGATCATTTACTTTTAATAACAACTGAGGTAGAAGCAGATCATGTAAAGGTTATAGATAGTGTTCTTAACATGCTCAGGACTTAGTAAAGTGGGCCATATTACAAGTTATGGTATAAAAATAAAAATATTGCTAGTGTTTATGCTCCCGTTGATCATGCGACGCTCCTCTTCCTGTTGGGGTTCCGGTATAATCACCTGTCACCTCTAAAACATCTTCAGAATTGCATATTTCCTTAAGTATTTCCAAAGTTAGTCTTTGGTTAGTTACATAATGAGTGCCGCTATCATATATAGCAGGAAGCATTCCAGTATTATCAAATATGCGATTCTTCATTGCGTCAGAATCTGTTTTCGGCTTTGTAAATATTTCAACCATATAAAAAGGTGGATTTTTAGGATTCTCTTGTTCACGTATCAGTAAATCATGAATAAGGACAGGATCTACCTTTGGAAGATATGTCTCATATAAGGTTTGCAATCCCTGAAAAACTCTCCTTATCTCCTTTAACTCGTTAGACATATATGATCGTTATAATGGCATGTTGATTGTATAAGCATTTCTTCCTTATTGCCTTATGCATGAGTAAATATGCTAGTATTGTTATAGGGTTGTGCTGTTATTGTTGTGATAGCTGCTGCATTAAAAGGACAAGTCCATCTAGTACTAACGTTATTAACTGCTTTCAGAGGATAATAAGCAATAAACATTTTTGTACCATTGAATACTTCCAAACTAGAGCCATTTCTGCACCTATTATTGCATGCTTGAAGCTTGAGGAATTTACCTTGTAAAATTTAGTACTGTTATATGATATGTATTGGAAAGTCCCACCCATAAGGTTGAAAGTTTGACCTCAACTACAGATCAGACACAACTTAACACAATTGCAAAGTCACTCACAAAATCAGGAATCTTAAAACCTAAAATTAATAATAATAATGGCAATTAGGAATGATTGCCCAACTTATGGATCTTATCTTATCGATCTAACCGCAGGGCTATTTATCACTATATTTGTCTTGGCAATTGTTAGCTCACTGTTTTTTCGAGCAGCCATTATTTCATTAACAGATTTTAATTCCCTTGCAACAACAGTAGATGTAGAAGAATTAGAATTCCACTTTACAAAGTTTAGCTGAACTAGTGGAGTGTAATTTTTATCTCCAGGCAATGCACTTGCAACTGGAAGCTGGAATCCAAGGGATCCTTCTCCTCTAACGCCATTTATGAATTCATAACCTTGTTGACGAGTTGATTCCAGAGACAACGCTAAAGCTGGGGCAAAATTTACTTTAAATCCTGGATTTTTGGTTATCGAAGCAGCAGTTTGATTATCAGATGCATCGGTTGCAATAAAAAATGCAATTTTACCATTTACATATCCTCTTGCTAGAAATAAAGATATAGAGTTTGGTGTATTTTTAGTATTTATAGTATTGTTGGTGGTAATAGTAGACGACGATGAAGATATATTATTATTTTGGACTTGAGCAATACTATTTTGTTGTATCATAGAGGGCATGATTATTAGTATAGTGATTAATAGAAACGTTGCAGCTGTCGTTACAATTGACAATGCTACTGACCCTTTATTCTTTTTCTCTTTCATCTTGAATATAAGAGAGTAGCACAAATTTATAAATAATTAATGAGAATAAATACAACTCTACAAGTTTAACTCGTTATAGATTTGCATCGTACTTCATAGGTTATTTCCAAACTGTTTCTGACATTTGGCCTAGGATTACGTGTTAAAGTAGTACAATCTATTATCATTTCATTTGCCATCTTGGTTATTGTAGGGTATTCAGCTATTGATAGTCCAACAAGAAGAGTAAATTGTGTTATAGCTAGCTACTTTTCTCAAAAGGATTGCTCAAACTTTGATTGCTTATATTCTATTATGTACAACCGATTAATATATGAACAACAAGATATTGGTTTCAATAGCAATGCCTAATGAAAAGGATTTAGAAGTTATGAATGAATCTGTAAAAACATTGGGATCGTTCGGAGTGTCATATGAGGTAATGGTAATCTCTGCTCATCGAATCCCCGGAACAAATGATTGAATACGCCAAGAATGCAAAAGATAGAGGTATTGAAGTTATTATAGCGGCAGCAAGCGGTGCTGCACATTTACCTGGGATGATTGCTGCATTTACAACATTACCTGTAATTGCTGTACCTTTAAGGTCGTCTCTTCTTGATGGATTGGATTCGGTTCTTTCTATACTACAGATGCCAAATGGGGTTCCTGTTGCTACAGTGTCAGTTAATGGCGCTAGGAATGCAGCGATCCTCGCTTGTCAAATCATAAGTTTGCACAATGAAAACATTAGACATCAATTTGATAAGTTAAAAACGAGTTTGGCCATAGAAGTCCAAGAACAAGCAGAGAAGGTTAAATCAAAATCGTCAATTGTATAATACAATATTGTTTGGTGCATTAGATCCCAAGTCGCAGTAACATTTCTTTGGATTTTTTTTGATATACTCACCCTACACTAATCGAGGAAATCATCCCTTTTGAGATTTTGTAATTAACTTCATATATCCGAGCAATCTGTTTTATGATATATGCAATTTTTCATTTTTTATATAGATTAAACTTAAAAAGTTTAGTCAAACATATACTTTAGGAAATGAATATCAAATGATTCCAGATGACGGCAAACCGATCTTATGGAAAGAGCTGAGTTGGAAGGATGTAGACAAATTTACAAAGACCATGAAGATGGCTATTATTCCAACAGCAGCATGTGAACAGCATGGTCCACATTTACCATTAGCGGTTGATACAATTGATTGTTATGAGGTGGCAAAGAGAGTTTCTGCAAAAACTGGAGTTCCAGTAGTCCCCGCCATTGTTGTATGGTTGCTCTCAGAGTCATGGTGCCTTTCAGGAACATTGTCAATCAGGCCCGAAACTATGATCATGACAATCTGTGAAATTGCAGAATGGCTTTACAGGAGCAAGATTCGAAAATGATATGGCCGGTCCAATATATTAGCTAGGGAGAACCTGCGTTACGATTTTCCAGACCTTCAAGTAAGAATACGAAACTGGTGGGCAGCAAACAATGTCTAAACTTGTGGAAAATTGTCCCGTTTTTCCTTCATACATACATGCAACATTGCTGAAACAAGATGCGTATTAGCAACAAGACCGGATTTAATAGACATGAAACAAGCAGTTGATGAGGACGACTATGAAACATTCTTTGAATACAGAATGGATCAATATTCAAAATCTGGGGTAGTAGGCAGAGGTGCAACTAAAGCAACGTCTGAACTGGGAGAAAAACTCTTGGGCATGGTCGTAAAAGAGCTCGTTTCTATTATCCAAAAAGCTCTTAACGAGGTAAAACCAAAACAGCGGCACCGCAACAACAATAGCAAGAGCAGTAACGTCACAAAAAAAAGTGAGCAATGAAAGATGTCAGAAAAGACGCGGGCTTATATAATAACTAACATAGGCGCATTGGTAGCCATGATTGTTGTAGTAATCAATATGTTTACTTTTAGAGAAATGTGGATATTATTTACTACAGTAGCAGTTATGATTGTCTTAGTGGCATATGCAGTACAAGAGAAACGTAAACTTAAAAGGAAACAAACACAAAACCTAGGGTCGCCATAGCGATAGAATTAAAATCAAGGCCCTAGCAAAATTGTTGTTGCTGCTAAGATCAAATGAGAAAGCGATATTTGATTAAAAACGGAATGGAGATAATGAAAGAAGTGAGAACAGCAAGATAAATTCTAGGAATCACTAACAGATTAAAAATAAAAATTATTTATCATTTTTTCATTTTCATTTAATTTTTAACACAATTTTTTTATGTAAACAATCTCTTTCTAACATATCATAAAAAATAAAAATTTACATATATCATTATTAATTAGTTTTAGAATTTATATTAATTTACTCAAATTTTATGACATTTATTTATATCTAAGTTTAGTATGTTGAAATTATACTATGGTCGAAGTAAAAGAAGAATATGCTGAGAAACCTGTTCCACAAAATGCAAGGTTGGGATTTTTAAAACCCGCTATGGTATGGGCAGGCTTTGCTCACGCATACATTTGCATCTTTATTGGAAGTCAAATAATGGGTGGTTTAGGTGCACCGATAGGATATGCCGCTATTATATCTGGACAAATATTTTTGTTCGTATATTCCGGCTTAATCGCACACAGAGGTGCTAAATTAGGATTAAATTTCTCAATGATGTGTAAAGCAGCGTTTGGAAAATACGGATATATCGTTCCTGTGCTTTTGATATCAGGATTGGTTGCTGGCTGGTTCATCTTCCAAGGATGGTTGGCTGGAGATCTGACCGTGGGTCTTTATGGCGGCAAGTCTTTTAACGCAGGAGTAGGAAATGGCGTTCTTCCAGGCATTTTAGGTACTACAAGTTTTTGGGCTGGCATATGGTGCGTAGCATTCGGATTTTTAGCAGTCTCCGGTATGAGGGCCATGGCGTGGTTTGGTAAATTTGCCGTCTTCACGGTAGCGGCTTTAGAAGTATGGATGATATATTCAATATTGACAGTCGTCGCCTCACACACAGGGGGAAATCCGTTAGTTTCACCAATAGTAGGTAAACCTTGGACATTTGCACTTGGTTTTACGGCATCAGTTGGAACATTTATCGTTAGCAGTACTATGACAGGTGACTTTGTCAGGTGGACAAAAAATGCAAAGCAAGCATGGGCAGTGACAGGAATTGCTTTTCCAGTCTGCAATTTGGTAACGTTAATGATAGGTGCAATCTATACAGCAGTAGCAGGAAAACTTGACTTTTTCTTTGGGTTAAGTGCAGTAGCTCTTGGATTACCAATCATGATTATGCAGTTGGCAAGCAATGGTTCAGTTTGCGATGGATGTTTGTACAATGCTGGTCAAGGATTCAAGAACATAACATATTACATCTCAAAGGGAAGAATCAATTACTCATGGAAGAAGGTAACAATGATTGTGATGTTTGCAGGCGCTGCTATTGCTGTATCAAACTTGATTACCAATATAGTTCCATGGTTACTAACTATAGGAACCCTAGTGCCCCTAGTAGGTGGGGTTTTGATAGGTCATTTTTGGATTGTTGCACGAAAGAACACTCTAGACGAACATCTCGTTGCGGCTGATAGAAAAGTAAATACTCCAGCACTAATTGGCTTGGGAGTTGGACTAGTAATAGCAGTAGTAATTCAATTCACTGCTCCAGACCTGCCAGCTGTTATTGGTGGATTGATAGGAGGTATTGGAGTATATCCAATTGTCGCAAAAACTACTGGCTACTTCATGAATGGAAGGCTTACTGCAAAAGGACTTGGAGGCAGCATTAGTTATGGGACTGCTGGAGCCATGGATAATACAGATACACCAACTTCGCCAGATGCCGGAGCACCTAGTGCACAGACAAAGGACACCTATAATAAAAACACCAGTAGTAGTGGAAATAGCTTAGGGAGTGGGGGTACTGATCAGATAAGCGCAAAAATAGACAAACTGGTCGGGTTTTTGGCACCATGGTTCGGTTCATCATCGCGTACAGGAGGATCATAAAGAAATGAATCGCAAAAAAAATCTTCCACAGTCCGCAATACCAAATAAAGACTTTGTTTCGGCAGCAAGGGACGAAGTACTCGATAGAGTTGAAAAAGACTATGAAGAATTCAAAAAAACACACACTTTCGAGTTTCCAACTTGGCTACATGGTCCTCCAAAAGGTAAACTGTTCAAAGTAGAAGTAGAAGATTGTCCACGCTTTGGTGATAAGGCTTTTGTTGAATTTGACTCAGCTAGGACAGCATTTTTGAGCATTGATATGCAAGTGGATTTTTGCGGTCCAAAAGGATATGTTGACGTTATGGGATATGATCTTGGATTAACTTCAGCTCCTATAAAGCCAATCATGCATGTTTTAGACACAATAAGAAATGAAACTGACATTAAAGTAATACACACTAGGGAAGGACACTTGCCAGATCTTTCGGATGCACCATACAACAAAGTCCTTCGAAGCAAAATCATTGGAGACGGTGTAGGAATTGGCAATATTCCGACAAGGCGGACTAGGACGATTGCTAGTAAGAGGAGAAAAGAATTGGGACATAATTGATGAATCTGTATCCAATTCCTGGAGAATACGTAGTAGATAAAGCAGGAAAGGGAGGATTTGGCCAGAGCAATTTACCATTGATTTTGAAGAATCTGGGAATAACTCACCTAGTTATT
The DNA here is from genome assembly GCA_963825865.1 of uncultured Nitrososphaeraceae archaeon. GTDB lineage: Archaea > Thermoproteota > Nitrososphaeria > Nitrososphaerales > Nitrososphaeraceae > CAWGVG01. The sequence goes on from CAWGVG010000022.1 coordinate 37,385, forward strand.
ACTGGAATTACTACCGATGTGTGTGTACATACTATAATGAGAGAAGCAAATGATCATGGCTATTGGTGTACTCTACTAAAAGACGGTACTGGCGCCACAGATTATGGCAACTACCAAGCTGCAATAAAGCAAATCAAAATGCAAGGAGGAGTATTTGGTTGGGTATCTGACTCGAATAAGTTCGTTAATGCAGTCAAATCTGCTTTTAAAGGTGCCGACTAATGAGTAGCCTAATTACACTAACAAGCATCAAGACAATGTCTGATAGAATAAGGCACGGAGATTTGTCTCCATCGGAGCTAGTTGAAGCCTGCTTAGAAAGAATCAAGAAATTTGACTCATCTCTAGATTCTTTCATTACTATTCTTGAAGAACGTGCGCGTCAAGATGCAAAAATAGCTGAAAAACAAATCAAGGAAGGACTCTGTATTGGTCCTTTGCATGGTATTCCATTTTCAATTAAGGATGTCATCTATGCAGAAGGAGTTAAATGTACTGCAGGTTCAAAAATAATGTCTGATTACGTTTCAAAAATTAACGCAACCTCTGTTGCAAAAATGAAAAAGGCAGGTGCAATTCTAATTGGCACTAATAATACCCATGAATTTGCTTGTGGGATAACTAACGTAAATCCGCACTATGGTTCTTCTAAAAATCCCTGGAACATATCAAAAATATCTGGAGGTTCAAGTGGAGGTTCAGCTGTTTCAGTAGCAGCAGGCATGGTACCTGTATCCTTGGCTACTGACACAAGCGGTTCTATTAGAGTTCCATCTTCACTTTGTGGTGTTGTCGGTCTAAAGCCAACATATGGTAGAGTCAGCAAATATGGGATTGTTGATTTGGCACCTTCGCTAGATTCATGTTGGGTGTATAACAAGAAGTGCATGGGATGCAGCTGCAGTATTGCATATTATTGCTGGTCAGGATCCCCTTGATCCAACTACTGAAGATAAAAAAGTACCTGATTACGTTAAAGTTATCGAAGATGAATCTACCCCCATGAAGAAAATATCTGTTGGAATACCCAAAGAGGTACTTTTTCGATTATTTGTGGCTAGAAGTAGAAGAGGTGTTCCTTGATTTCGTTGATACTATAAGATCCATGGACATTTCTGTTTCTGATGTACACATTAGTGGAGCCGACAAAATCTATGAATCGTGGAGACCACTAAGACTTGGGGAATCAGCAGAGATTCACTTGAAATGGTTGCAGACAAGATCAAAAGACTATGGTGAAGATGTACGAAGAATGTTGATACAAGGAACTGAAGTATCTGCAGTTGATTACATACGAGCTCACAAATATAGAAAGGAACTAAGAAATGAATTTGTGAAAGTATTAAAGAAGGTTGATGTGCTTATTATGCCAACTATTCCTCTCACTGCTCCGGGGTTTGACGAGCAAACAGTGGCTATTGGTAGCAGAACATTACAAATCTATCAAGCCTTAAGTAGAAATACTATTGCATTTGATAATACGGGACTACCTGCGGTTAACATTCCAGTTGGATTTGGGAAGGACAATATGCCAGTTGGAGCACAAATAATAGGGCCGCCATTTGAAGAAGAAAATATTCTGTCTCTAGCATATGCATACGAACATGCAAATGACAGTCTTATGAAATTCATGCCACCACTTTAACCTAAAGCATTTCAACTCAAATAAGAAATATCATTATTTTCGATCTGGCTTTAGGTAGAATATAAACTAGCTGGATAGGAAGCATCTTTTCTTTCCATTATTTTTGGTTCCACTTTTAATTTTATATGATAATATACTACAAATCCCGTAAATTACTGCTGTTTTAAACGATTCATATAATTTTATTAATAACTTAAAGTTTCTCTACTTTTCATAGATAATAATAACAAATATTGTTATTATAGATTCGTTTATATGTATTCTAGGAGATATGCGTCATGTTAGAGATATTTCCAGTTGAAGATAGCCCGAATTCTGCAATATGGACAAGAGACTTTTGCGATTGTCAATGAAAATGGAAAGGCGATCACGAGGAACGAAATAATCGATGAGACAGACTTGAATTTACCGTCTGATATAGAAGAGTTTATTTTCTCAGAATATGTCCACCAGGTAAAGGATCTTCATTTAAGCAGACAGTCCTTTATCCATGAGGTAAATGAGTTCCGTCTTCTACCACCTATAAGGAAATCTTTCAAAATAATATGTTTAGCATTCAACTACACTGATCAAGGAACATGGGTGCGATTCGGTAAGGATCCTCCTAAAGAACCTGTCATTTATTTAAAACCGAGGACGACTCTAATCGGTCCAACAGATGATATAATATGCCAAAATTTTGTACAGGAACTGGATTATGAGGGGGAGTTGGCACTTGCAATAGGTAAAAAATGTAGTAAAGTAGATGAAGATGATGCCCTCAACTATGTTGCCGGGTATTTTGTATTAAATGATGTTTCTGCTCGTGATGTGCAATTCATTGACAAGCAATATAGTAGAGCAAAGGGCTTTGATACATTTGGGCCATGTGGACCATGGCTAACAACTACTGATGAGATCTCTGATCCTTGTAATCTTCATATAACAACGAAGGTGAATGGTGAAACTAGACAAGATTCATCCACAAAGAATCTTGTCTTAAAGATAGAAAAAATCATATGGAGCTTAAGCAAGATAATGACACTTGAGTCTGGTGATATAATATCGACCTGGCACACCAAGTGGCACTGCACTATCTATGTCATCAAATACAAAATATCTAAAACATAATGATATAGTAGAAGTTGAAATAGAAAAACTTGGAAAAATCACAAACAGAGTCGTATTTGTGAATTAGAATACTTATTTTATTATTTTACATCGTCTAACCTGTGTTTACTCTACAAATAGTGTTGTAACTGCAAGAGAATTAAAATCCGTTGATGAAATAATGGATGATCAAAAAGAACCATGAGATAGCAATTACAAAGACAAATATTCTCATAAATAGTCCTGCAGTTCGATAGGAAAACAGCTCTTACTTTTTTTATTGAATTTAATGTTTTTAATATTGTGCATTTATTTTTTACAAAATCATTTAATGGTATTGTACACCAAATCTTGTCTAACTAAAAATAGTGACATCTACATTCTGATAGTTAGCGCATTATGTATAATTTGGAAGGTTGCTGGCAAGATTCCAATAGGCTCACCGTCGATCGTAACAGTTACGTCCCTTCTTTTTTTCTCTTCTTCTTTTGGCTTTATTAAAACCTTCTTAGCTTGTATATATAACACATCATCCTCCTTATCATAGGTACCTTTTTTTATGTTAATGAAGTCACTCATCATCTCTAGACTATTGGAATCCTTCAGAATAACTATATCCAATAATCCATCAGAGACATCAGCGTTTGGTGCTGCTTTAAATCCACCACCTAGGAATTTACCATTGGCAATTATACACATTGTTACCTTAGTAAGAATAATCTCTCTTCCATCATCGATTGAAATTTCACATATACTGCTCTCATAAGTGGATACTGTAGTAATCAAACTTGAAACAGTAGAGACTAGTCGACTGTTAATCTTATTTCTTATTTTCTTTGATTTATCAATTATCTCTGCTGCTATGCCTATTTCAGCAGCATTGAGAAATATTCGTATTGGTAACGATAAGCGAGTTTCTGGATCGGTTGCTGCTGACGGAGATTACATCAATCTTCTTTTGTTTACCACACACAAATGTTTGACAACATTCCTCAATTCCATCAGGCATATTTAAGGACTTGACAAGCACATTTCTTGTTCCTCTTGGTAACACTCCCATTATGGCATCAAGTGTTAATAGGTTTTATCATCATTGAATCAACGACAGCATGTGCATCAGCATTGTTGTTATTGTTGTTATTTTTATTTTCTATGTTTCCGACATATGATGATCTGAATAGGTATCTTTTCAACACAAAAGAAGCCATTTGCAACTTCATTTATCGTTCCATCTTCCTCCTATTGCTACAATTTTTTTGAATCCTTCCTTTAAGAATTTTCTTGTCAGGATTCTTCCATCTCCAGATTTTTTGGTAAACGCTACTTTAGGATTTTTACCAAATGTTTTTTTTATTTTATTAAAGAGATTTTCCCAGTCCTTACCAGTCGAACCACTCGAGGATTTTGGATTTACTATCAATACGGTATCAGTAGTATCTTTTATATCAGCGGTTATGCCAGCCAAAGAATCCGTGCTTTGGTGAATGGAAGTGTGTGCTTTCATTTTTATTATCAAACGAGATATGTAATAATAACACTTACGTCACATTAACTATCTTTTATTATATTATTTTATAGTTTATTGTTATATATATAGTGCATGTTGCCAATAAATGAAGTCAAAGGTAGGCAGCATTAGTGAAGAATTTAGAAACTATACTGGAATACATGAACATGACTTTAGAAAATAACAAAACAACAATACCAGAGCAAGAGAAATGTGCTACATATCGGATAGTATAGTATTATAGAATCTAATGATATTTTTATTCCTATTGGTTCTATATTCCTTATTAAACATTGTAACTCATCATGACTACCTCTACCTTGATTCCAAATGGTTTCAGTTCATATGACATTGATTCGCTTAGACCACATGCAAATTTGCTAATTATGTATGAATACAAAACAGGAAAACCTATGCGGCCTCCTACTATTGTACCTGATTTCCTCTTCCTCATGACAGGAAAAACTTGCGGTGTTACACGTATTACTCCAAAAAAGTTATCTCTTGTATTGATATATCCTCAAGAGATAAAAAACAAAAGTCCATATCCTGCGTTGTTTACCAATACATCGATCCTCTCTTTTTCTGCTATTATTTTGCCGATTGCATAGGATACGATGATGACCGATCAACCTATACAATGTCAATTCAATGTCACCGAGATAGCAGATCAGGCACAGTATGATGACATTAACCTACCGTGATTAGAGTTAAAGCAACCGGTGTAATTATTATTAGAGAGGACTGGTGTAGCATTATAATGCAAGTCTGCAATCGTCTCCGCTGTTCATGGCAAATGGGAAGTCAAAGAAGTAACCGACCCCACATCCATCTACTAGTTCTTAGACTTCACTTGAAGGTGCTAATAGCTTCTTTTTCAAAAAATGAGTGTGGTAATACTATCTATCCGATCAATATCAAAGCATTATAAAAGGTTAAATTATGAAGAATATACATATGATAAATCATATCCATATAGTATTTCTAAACTGCACTTATGATAAATCATATAATGTGCTGACATAAGTAAAAGAATAACTTCTGGTAACTTTGACATATGTGGAAAGAAAAAATTAGATCAAACATCCATATAATAGGTATGGTCGTGGGATTAGCTCTGGTTAGCAGTCTATTTGTAATTCCGCTGCATGAACACTGGTAGATTGTTCAGGACACTACTTTTTTCACAAAATTGAAGATCATATTTCATGATATTTTGATAATATGAAATCGACAATAATAAATCAATCAACAAAAGGATGTGAGTTCTCATGTTTTCAGACTGTTGAATACTAATACTACAACAGCAACAATCTAATTTCTGTGGCCGCTCAAGAACAATTACTAAAGACAAAGTATGAGTCCATTAGAATTTGCCAGGTGAGGTTATTCTAGTCTCGGCATCCGGTGTACTATCGCCTGGACCATTATTTTTTATCAACATCATCTATGGGAGCAAACAAGGGATTACTGACAGGAATTAAAATTGCATTCGGACATACAATGGTAGAATTCCCATTAGTCATAGCATTAGCTTTGGGTTTATTTACATTTTCATACGTTTTTCTAAATAATGAAAATCTAAAAATAATTAGCATCATTGGAGGTATTGCAATAATTGTCTTTGCCTTTACCCAAATAATTAGTATCACAAAAGTTAAGGATGATAAGCAAAATGCATATGTCGGAATTAGCAACAAAAAAGGACCAATTTTATTAGGAGTTATATTTAGCGCTTTAAATCCCTTTTTTCTAATATGGTGGCTCACAATAGGCTTAAAGCTGATTTCCGATTCAATTCATTTCTTCGGTTTTGTCATTGGAATTCTTTTTTTGTTTTCGTTTCACATATGGATGGACTATGCTTGGTTAGTAATAACATCGTATCTGATATATAGAGGCGTCTCGGTATTAAAAACTAAATTCTATTCTGCATTACTTATTTCAACAAGTACCATTCTTGCTTTCTATGGAGTCTATATCATTCTAAAGATATTTTGATGGCCGTCTGCAAAAGAAGACAACAGGGCAGGCGTTCTATCAGCAAAAATATGAGTTCTTGGGCTGCAATGTCATGTCACTCAATAGTATTCTCTTCTTTGGCAAATATACTATCAATCATTTCTAGAAAGTTGTAAGGATAGTTTCCATTGTCTCTGCCTCGCATCCTCACATCGCCGCTGATAAAGTCAGGGTTTTTCTTTGTGACGTACAGTATACCAGTTGCACGTTTTACTAGTATAATTATGGGATAATATCCACTGTTATCCCTAGAATAAGCACAAGCTAGAAGATATCAAGACAAAAGGGGAGTGCTGCTTTAATCACATAATTTGCTCGCCAACAAAGGAGCGATTGGAAAAACCAATTTTCGACTACCATGAATTGTTGTATGAGGCTTTGCTTTCACCAGACTTTTGCAATCCTCTGAATCATAGTCAAGGATAAACACCTGTGGATAAAGAAGACGACAGGATTAGGAGTTTCCGAATTCTTTCTCAGGTTTATGGCATGGCTCTGTTTGAGAAACTATAATTATTGCAAGAAAGGAATATGAATTAAATCATGAAGGCATCAGACCTCTTTGTAAAATGCTTAGAATCTGAAGGTGTTGAATTTATTTTCGGCTTACCAGGAGAAGAAACTAATGATTTTATGATCTCTATGTTGGATTCGAAGATCAGATTCATTTTAGTAAGGCATGAACAAGGAGCTGCTTTTATGGCCGATATCTACGGCAGGCTAACTCAAAAGGTTGGAGTATGTCTTGCTACCTTGGGACCAGGTGCGACAAACCTTACTACTGGAGTTGCAAATGCAAATATGGACAGATCTCCATTATTAGCAATTACTGGACAAACAAATTCAGATCTTTTACATAAAGAATCTCATCAGAACATGGATGCTGTAACCATGTTCAAATCCATAACAAAATGGAGATGGTCCATTCGTAGTGCTGACAGCATTCCAGAGATTGTTAGAAGAGCGTTCAAAATTTCCTTGGAAGAAAAAGGAGGAGCAGTACATCTTGAATTGCCACAAGATATAGCTAAAAAGAAATCTGATATCAAGCCAATAAGAACACAAGAGTTCTTTAGAGCTATACCCAATAAACATTTGATCAAGGATACAGTAAAAATGATTTTGAATGCAAAAACGCCTTTAATATTAGTCGGCAATGGCTGTATAAGAGGAAATGCCAGTTTACTCTTGAGGAAGTTCGTGGAAAGAACAGGAATATGTTCAATGAATACATTCATGGCAAAGGGAATTATATCAGATAAATCAGAAAGGCATTTGCAAACAATTGGAATCAAAGAAGCAGATCATGCTTTGATTGCAATGAAGGAAGCTGATTTAGTTATTGCAGTAGGATATGATCTTGTAGAATATAGTCCTAAGAACTGGAATGGGGATTTGAAGAAAAAAATTATTCACATTGATTTTACGTCTGCTGAAGTTGATACGTACTATACTCCAACAATTGAAATTGCTGCAGATATTGGACATACCATAGATGCTATTCTGGATGAACTAGACAAACAGAAAAGTGAAAATCCTCATATGCAGGGATTTCCACATAACGAAATCCCAGAACTGTTTAAGAAAATTAAAAAGGAGGTAGTTTGGAGAAGTGTTGAAAAATTCAAAGATGACTTTTCATATCCAATAAAGCCTGAAAAATTAGTGCTTGATGTAAGAAATACACTTGACGAAAGTGACATTGTCATATCAGATGTGGGAGCTCATAAATTGTGGATAGCAAAGGTATACAATACATACACTCCAAATACATGCATAATTCCTAATGGTTTTTGCTCAATGGGATTTGCACTTCCAGGTGCTATTGCAGCTCAGCTTGTAAAACCCAGGCAGAAAGTTGTTGCAATGTGTGGGGATGGTGGATTTTTGATGAATATTCAGGAATTGGAAACTGCGGTTCGGTTGCAATTACCAATTATAATCATTGTATGGTGTGATTCTGATTTTGGCATGATCTCTTTAAAACAAATAGATGAATTTGGAAAAAGTGCATTCACTAAATTTAATAACCCGGATTTTGTTAAACTTGCAGAAAGTTTTGGAGCATTCGGTTACAATGTTAAGTCTACTAAAGACTTTCCAAAAATATTGCAAAAAGCAAAGGATTCGAAAGATCTTCCAGTCATAATATCAATTGGTGTGGATTATTCTAGAAACCGCATTTTGGTAGATAATACCTTTAAAGTCTAGTTTTTGCCAATTTTTACTAATATTCGTTTCTTTTGATATTATCTTTCTATTAATAGTGGTCTCTTCACAAGAGCATAGCGTGTAAAAGTTTGCAGGAAGAGTCTGATCAATAGGTCTTGCTTCACACTATAGGAAATAGATATAGCAGCAAATCAAAGAATATAAGGAATTCAAAAATCTACTCACTCAACTTTCAACACACCATCAACAGTCATTTCCTTCAATTAAATATAAAAAGCGATATCTTTTTTTAACAAATTTCAACATGGCTCCATCAATGAAGATTGAAGTTACTGCGGATTTATCAAATAGGATTTACTGCTAACTTATTTCGTATAACTATCGACCAGATCAGTGTAGGAGTAGTTATTCATGTACCTATTGATGTTGTTTTTGTCAGGGCTAATGTATCATGGTATATTGCGCGGAATCTTATTGAGGCTGACGCTGCTGAGGATATGAGAAGAGTATGTATGTATGTTTGTGTTTGTATATAGAAATTCGCTATAAAAAATATCTTGAAATAGACTTCCTCCATGACTATTAATTAGTTAATCATAACTCTTCTTCCCTTGACTGCATATGATTATTAGCTCATAATGTAACTTTATGACTTAGTAGATATATGTATATGATGCCCGACGAAAATAATATAATTGTTGTGGACGTTATAGTTGCCAATTGCCAGATTAGAGCTTTAAGGCCAGTCTTTGACTCTAAAAACGCTATGCCTAATTCAGATGCTGAAAAACTTGTGTGGCTGAATACTACGGATTCAGACCGACTGAACAGGCGTGTTCTAGGAAGTCTTAGCGGCAACGCCTTGAAGAAAGCTCAGAAGCTTGTAAGTCAGAACAGCGGGACTAACATCAGCGGAGAGTACGGAATCGCTGCTTGTTTCCGAAGAAGATTTCAGAAGGATAATCTAATACTAATACCCATAGACATCGGCTATAGATTATTATGAACTTTGCCTGCTGTTTTCAGTATAAAGTTTCTTTATCGTGTTGTAGACGACGATAAAGAAAAAGGTGTCATTGAAATTATCGAGCAAATTCTAAATTGGGAAAGATCTTTATCTGGCCAATTACACGTGCTATTGATATTGAGTCTGGTGTGTAGAAGGTAAACAGGCGATTTAAGCTGCTTTAGTTATTGTAAATTTAACTTTATTAAATAACTGCTTGAGTTATGTTGATGATGCCGTAAGCTACTTCAATTCCCTATATATAGCCTAACTACATTTATTTATTACCTATAATAGCTGTGTGTAGGAGACAAAGATAATGTCTGACTCCAATATCTACTATAAGAATTACAATAACAATCATTATTATCCTTCTTCTTCATCATCATTTTCAAGCTGCGAAAAAGAAGGACTATACAAGGCTATACTTTCTAGGCGGGACGTTCGCTCTCATTTTATTAATGATAAGAACATTCCTAACGATGTTCTACTAAGAATTCTAAATGCTGCCTCATCATGCGCCATCAGTAGGCTTCTCACAACCTTGGAATTTTATTTTAATCAAGGATAGGTCAATAAGACAACAAGTTAAAGAATCTTTTTTGACGGAATATAAAAAATCAATTTCAATGCTTGACAACGATAAAACCAGACAGGAAAAATATCTATCATTGAAACTTGAAGGCATAATGGAATCTGCGATCAATATTTGTGTTACATATGATCACACTAAGTTTGGCCCATTTATTTTGGGGAGAACATCCATAGCTGAAACTGGTGTATATAGTGTCTGTTGTGCTATCCAAAATCTATGGCTTGCTGCAAGAGCCGAAGGTATAGGAGTAGGATGGGTAAGCATTCTTTCAAATGAAGATTTGCAAAAAATTCTATTGATACCTGAACATGTTAGACCTATAGCATATTTATGTCTGGGTTACGTTGAAGAATTTGCAGCAAAACCAGACCTAGAAAAGGCAGGATGGCTTCATAGAATAGAGTTAAGCGAAGTTATCTGCTATGAGCAATGGGGATGCGAGCAGAGGTGCGATTTCTCCATCAGATTCATGGTCAGAGTTTTGTAGTATTATCGAGTAGAGATTAAAAATGCTAAATATAATAGTAAAGAAGCAGTTGAAGAATCATTTACATTCCATCCTGAAGTTATTGCTCGAAGCAGCAAAAAATTGAAAAGCCTTTATTTTTTTATGGCGTTATCCTCTTAACTGATAGGAGTTCGTGAATACTTAATTTTAAGAAATAGAAGCACTACATTGAATGACACACTTACGGTATTGCCAGTCGCAATAATAATGTCATTTTTTCCTATTCCATATATAATCCAGAGTGTCAGCCCGACTATTAAGGCCAAGATAAGCCAGATAGATAAATCATCTGTTTTCTTTGTTTTGATCCCTTTAATTATTTGAGGTACTGTACTTGAAAGTGTAAATAATGTAGCACATATTCCAATGCCATATAACAAAAAATCAAACATTATAGTAACATTCAACTTCTATCGTTTATATTAGATTGTCAGTCTTAACATACAATCAGTTAATTTTAATTAAAATTCTTTTTCAGAAGCACCAGCATAACGGAAATCATCAAACCAGCTAGCCATATGAGATTTCACATACTTCCTATCTAGAAATGATACGCAGATTGAATGTGATTTACTGTTCTAATGTTCATTGCAGATTCCATAATGACATATAAAATATAAAGGCAACATATATGGTGATTTGTAAGATACAACTCATACCGTATTTGAGCCTGTTGTCTAGGGGTTTTATTGCTATTTTATACGTTTAGTTATTGGCTGCATAGTTGCGCTATTTGTAAGTCTTCCAAAGATATCACTGCTGAAATTATGTGCCTTGGTAGATAAGTACTAAGTAGCAGCGGTATTAACATTTTCTCTTGTTGAAGAGGCTTTCAATCTTTAAATTGCATATCTCCTCCTTTAACTTCCATGGGAAGAAAGGCGACTAGAAGTGAGTAACTCTCGTTCATTGACAACAGCTGAACTTATCAATAATTTCCCATTTACATCCCAACGTGAGAATCAACTAAGAGTACCTGAATGAAATTTGTAATGCTTTCAATTCAGACTACAAATACATCATATTAGAAGCTCCTACTGGCTTTGGTAAGAGCCCTGTGGCTATAGCAGTTGCTATGACTTTGGGCTCAAGCTACATATGTACTTCTACCAAGGATCTGCAGAGTCAATACTCAAGGGATTTTCCATATCTTAAAGTAGCGAAGGGAAAAAACAACTTTGCTTGTTTAGTAAAGGAAGATTTTATTAAAAATGGCATTTATAGATGTGGAATTTGTATTTCAGATAATTTGAATGAATGCATCCATACAACAGTAGAATATGGTCCCTGTATGACTAATGAATCCTTCAAAAATAGTGGCTGCAAATACAGGTCCTTTCTAAAAGATTATAAAATAAGCAATAAGGGAACAAAAGATGAACAAGTATTCATCGATAACGATAACAAAAACTACTATCAAAAGGAATACTCGCAATGGTTGCACCTAAGGAATCTAAAAGAAAAAAATCCGTGGAAACCATGCGAATACTTTAACCAGTTGAACATGGCCTTAACCTCCAGTCATTCTATATTCAATTACTCCATTTTCTTAGCACTTTTGCCAAGCAAGAAAAGTCTACCAGAAAGAGAATTGTTGGTATTGGACGAAGGGCACCTATTAGAGACAGAGATTGTAAAGTTCAGAGGACTAACTATATCTAAAAGAAGATGGAAGCGATATATTTACGATTTAAAGATTATTGATTATGGCTATGATGATATAGAAAACTGGATTGACTTTCTTGTAGAAGTTGAGACAAAAATGCTTACCTTGACTGGCAATAATTCTTTGGTAGAATTGTTGTCTATAGAACGAGAAGTCAAATACAACTATCACTACTATCAAGAACGAGCCTCAAAATCAAATGACAGGAACAAGAAGGTAGTCTCTGCATTTGAGTTATTTGAAAGCGATGATGAAATTGCACAGAAGTATGCTGACGTAGATGTATCAAGAAAATCAGTAGCAAATATTGGGGATGAGCTTGCTGTTGATGCGATTAGGGATACAGAGAAACTCACAAGAGCAATAAACAATATTCTCTCAAACTCCGCCGATTGGATAGTATCAGAGATAAAGAAAGAAAATTATGAAGTAGTTAAAGTTGAATTAAAACCGTTAGATATATCAGCATATTGTAAAACTGTATTTGAAAAATGCTCAAAAACATTGATTATGAGTGCAACAATCCTAAATGCTAAAGCATTTTGCAGAAGTGTTGGTCTAATTGGAGAAGATAATAAGGTGAAATTCGTACAAGTTCAATCTGATTTTCCATTAGAACACAGACCTATTTATCCTCTTAATATTGCATATCTTAACTATAGCAACTTAGAATCTACAGAAATAAAATCCAATGTTGCAAGGACTATTGACAATCTAATGACATTGCATAAAAATGACAAAGGAATAATCCATACTACATCTTATGACCAATTGAATTTTATTAAAGAAAATATATCACAGATAAATGCACGAAGGTTGTTAGTAACTGATCCAGAGATACAAAGAGATGAGGTCATAGCTCAACACACTAACAGCAGACAAAACCAACTGTTCTTATCTCACCATCATTACATACAGGTCTTGATTTAAAAGATGACCTGTCGAGGTTTCAGATAATAACCAAGGTACCTTATCCCAATAAAAACGATAGATGGATTGATGCAAAAAGAAAATCTGATGCAGAATGGTATTATTGGCAGACAGCATTAAAATTGGTACAAGCTTATGGTAGATCAGTAAGATCAAAGGAAGATAAGGCTAGAACATACGTATTAGATTCTGCTTTTAATTCTTTTGTAAAGAAGAACATTGACATTTTACCGGAATGGTTTATTTTAGCAATTCATGGTATTAGAGTTAATAAAAGTAATAATAAATAATCAGTCAATAGGTGTAGATAAGACTAAAAGTGTTGAAGATCGACAGAATACTTAACGCTGACACATACTTATCGCTAGGGTTCCATTCTAGAGATAAGCTCAACACTTTGCTTCCTAAACTTTTTCTACAGAAGAAAAGAACCTGCAACTCGGTATTGCCTCTTCTGTTTGTTCTGGGAAAAGCATGTAACATTCCTAATTCTTCCTTCCGATGCTGATATATATCCAAATCATATAGATCTTTATTCTTCTTAGGTGAGCCTTGCGCATTTTTGGACTGATGTATTAGGCGCCTTGTAGAAGAAGATATATTTTTACCTAACTGCCAATATAAAAATAAAAATCTATACAAGTTACTTTAATAATAATATACGTAATTCAAAGTATTTGAGAACGAATTGCATTATTGGGTAGGTTCTTTTTGTCAAGTTGTTGATGGATATAAACCTCTATTCCCCAGATGGAGTTATCGCCGTATCTGATATTATAACACTAATTGCAGATATTGGAAATCAAATACCAGATAAATCCTGGATGCTTTACCTGCTTGAGGTCTTCAATATACAAAATATAGCAGTTGAATTGAACCTCATATGCCAGTTTGATAACCAAAGTTACTTTGAGGCCATATTCCAAGGAATTAACCGATATAGATTTAAAAGTGTTTTACCAACGCTAGGTCATTCTTACCTACGCCAAATTGTTATGGATGCTCAGAGCAAATATATCAAATATATTCTAAGCGATCAGAATACAACACAATCAGAAACTTTCGATTTACCATTAGCGAACATGAAGTTTGATTTTATAGTAATAAACCATTTTACTGGAATAGAATGGTGGAATAAGATTGGTAACATTCCATATCCTCTAAGACATATGGTTGAAATATCACAATTAATGTTTGGTTTAAGTGATCATATAGATTCAGAGTCTATAACCTATCTGCCACATAATGCGTTGCTACCTAATAAGGATGGCTCCGGTATTAGATACCCTATTTCGTTTCAGAATATCAGAATCAAGGATGGGTGTATTTGCTATACAGTACAATCAGGTGATTGTTATACCGGAATGCGCTATAATTGTTAGATTTAAGCAGAAGTACCAGATAGTAGTATAGAGGCAAACTAGTTCCTGCAAAGCCGACAGTACGACATAAATATATCAAATGCGGAGAGCCTCTCGGCCATAATCGATTTAAATTTAAGTCTATAGCAATATTTGTTTATCAAACGCTAGTTGCAGTAGCTTCCCGATTAACAAATATTTTAATCCACTATTTCATACGTGGATTATAAAGTGTGTGTATTTCGTTTGAATTAATAGAGATCAGAGTCATCTGTTAATTTTTTTGCTGATTGGGGATCCTTATCTGTGTAGTAGCTAACCATACCTAATTTGAGCACCTTTAGCGATAGTAGTGCACATTTGATCCTTGCAGGTCCAAGATTCATCAGCCCGATATTTTCTAAAACATCTTTCTTTGTGAGATCTTTTACTACAGTCAAGGGTTTGTCCATTACCATCTCGGTAAGCATAGAAGCACTTGCCTGGCTAATTGCACATCCTCTACCTTCAAATTTTATCTCCTTAATTTTGTCCTTTTCGACTTTTAAATGAATGTCAATTTCATCGCCGCAGAGAGGATTACTGTCGTGAATACTTACATCTGCATTTGATAATTTGCCCTTATTTCGAGGATTTCTATAATGATCCAGAATAATTTCACGGTATATATCGTCACTCAAATCCTAAACAGCCTCCTTGCTTCCTCGAGTGCATTTATGAGTATATCAACTTCTTCTTTGGTATTATAGATATAAAAACTTGTGCGGGACGTCGCTACCACATTTAATCTCTCCATTAATACTTGTGCGCAGTGGTGGCCAGATCTGATTGCAATTCCATGATCGTTCATTATAGTAGCAAGGTCATGTGGATGAATATCACCAATATTAAATGATACTATTCCACCTCTATGATTCGAATTGGACGGACCGTAAACAGTTACGCCCTTTACGCCCGTAATAGTTTTGATGGCATAATTCGTAATATCGATTTCATGCTCTCTTATATTGTTCATACCAATTTCGTTAAGATAATCAATAGCAGACTCCAAATCCAATTACATCTGCAATGTTAGGGGTACCACCTTCAAACTTGTATGGAAGGTCATTATATCTTGTTTCATATTTGTGAACTTCCTTTATCATATCCCCTCCCCCTATGAATGGTGCCATTTTGTCAAGTATCTCCCTTTTTACATATAGCACCCCCACACCTGTTGGTCCTAGCATTTTGTGAGCAGAAAATGCCATGAAATCACAGTCCATGTTCTGAACATCTACTGGCATGTGAGGAACAGATTGAGCTCCGTCCACCATTACTTTAACACCTTTATCATGTGCCATTTTGATAATTTTGTTTATAGGTACTATTGTTCCAGGTACATTTGACATCTGGCTTACAGAAATTAGTTTAACTTTATTGCTTTCAATATACCTTTTGTAATCTTCCATTTTTAGGTATCCACTATCGTCAACACCAACGTACAGTAGTTTACCTCTTTTTTCCTGAGTAAGAATTTGCCAGGGAACTATGTTGCTATGGTGTTCAATTTCTGTGATTACCACGTAGTCATCTTTCTTGACATTTGCACGGCCCCATGAGTATGATATTAAGTTAATTGCTTCGGTTGCATTGCGGGTAAAAATTATTTCGTCAGTCGAATTAGCATTGATGAATTTGGCAATCTTTTCTCTTGTTCTTTCATAGGCAATGGTTGCTTCTTCTGCCATCTGATGAACCGCTCTGTGAATATTTGAGTTGTAATCCATGTAATAATCACGAATTGCATTAATTACAGACATTGGCTTTTGAGTAGTAGCAGCATTATCAAGGTAGACAAGCGTTTTGTTTCTATTAATCTTACGTTTTAATATGGGAAAATCTTCTCGAATTTTGGAAACATTGAGAGCAATTTTCTGCATTATGATTAATAATTCACTCCATTAAGATATAAACCCAGTTGTCTTGTATCTTTACGCTGTAAGTTTTTAAAGGCTCTTCTGCAGGGAGATTTTGGGGAATACCATCTTCTAGTTTGAAAACAGACATATGTAGAGGACAGGTAACAGTTTTTTCATTCTCATTCATAAATCCTGTTGACAGGTCAGCATAAGCATGAGTGCATATTCTGTTTGTCGCATAAATTTTGCCTCCTACTTTGGCTATCAAAATATTTTTATTCGCCATAATCAAAATCTAAGAGATCGGCCAATTTTTAACGAATCTTTCCTTACAGGCCTTTATCCATTCTGTCACTATCAGTATGATTCGTTACTCAACCATCTATCTATATTTATAGTGTTTTTCGAAAATATCTTGTGTTTCCCGGTATCTAGACTTTTCTACTTCAAGATTTGTTCCATTGCTTCGTCAGTCTTAAGCATAAGAGGTTTTCCAGACCATTTATTTTCAATTAGATAATTAACCCATGCCCTAATAGTGGGCCCCATTTTTCTAGATAGTGGCTCGAGGAATCCATTTACAATTTCTCGTTTTGCTAATTCTCTACTTAATCCTCTGACATTAGATAAAAGATCTGTGCCTCATCGATCTGTGCAACTGATGCAGAATGTGTTGCTTTTACTTCATTGGTCTCAATTTCCAGTCCTGGAATTGCATCTGATTTAGCACCTTTATCAAGTAAAATTGCATGACCTGCAAAATAAGACTCTGTTGCTTTAGCGTTTTTGCCAATCTTAATCATGCCTTTGAATAATGACTTTGAAGTGTCTTTCATTACAGATTTGACCAGTACCCGTCCTCTTGAATTCGGACCATAATGAATGAGATTAGAAGTAACATCAAATGATTGATTCCAATTCCAAATATAATTTCAAAATCCTCTGCAGAAGAACCTGGGTCCTTTCATTATGCTATCAATCTTATATCTTGACAATTGCGTACCAAACATCCCAAGATACCACGACATTTTACCATCTCTCTCAATAAAGCCCTTCTTATTGGAGAAATTGACGGTATCTCCACCCATCGCTTGCAACGTTACCATATCAATATGAGCATTTGGACCAACATGACATTCCATCAACTCAAAGTATGCCTGTTGAACATCTTTCCTATTCTACTCTTGGAGGAGCATAAATCTCTTGGACAACAGTTGCTTTAGAGCCCATATCGCCGACAATTATGTTCCGTGATATTGAAGAGGTCCCATCGTCTGCAAAGAACTAATAATTCTAATTGGATCCTCGATTATGACATTTTTTGGAATATAAACAAAAACTCCGGAATGAAAAGCAGAGGCTTCTAATGCAAGGAACTTATCTTCAGCTATATTGTAGCTGATTGGTGAGTAGTTGTTTCTTGATAAGATCATCGTATTTCATTAGGCTTCTCTTAAGATCAGAAATGATAACTCCCTGATTCAAAATTTTATCAGGAACGAAATTTGATTAACCGAAGAGCCAATTTGGACGATGCTAGTTCCTCATGCTCTAGTTCATTAAGCCTGTGTTGAAGCTCTTCGTGGGCTTAGGCATGTGAGAAGTCTTTTCGACAGGAATGGGAAGATATATCTGCTCGGTGTCGAATACGATTTACATCAGAGTATTTTGTATAAAGTGGAGACACTTCTGAAGGAAGAGATCAATATTTGGACAATGCCTTTTGTCGTATTGCAGCAAGCCACTGGGATCCTTATTTTCTTTGATTATGATTCAATATGTTGTCTGAAATAGAAGATAAACTTACCAAAGTTTAAACACTTCTCTTCTTAAAAAATTTAAAGGAATATAGAATGATCCCTTTTTTGTATGGATATTCTCTACGTCTATCCTACTGATCCTTCCATTTCCATTTTTACAAGTTTGTTCAGCTCTACTGCGTATTCCATCGGTAATTCCTTTGCAAACGGCTCCATGAACCCACCAACGATCAAAGATAGTGCATCAGATTCGGAAAATCCTCTACTCATCAGATAAAAGATTTGGTCCTCTCCTATTTTCCCTACAGTTGCTTCGTGAGAGATAGTGGCGTCTTCTTCATTTACCTCTACGTATGGATATGTATCAGTCCTTGAGTTTTCATCTAACAGTAGCGCATCACATCTAACATTCGACTTTACACCTGTAGCCCCCTTTGCAACATGAAGCAATCCTCTATATGTTGTTCTACCTGAATCCTTACTAACTGATTTGCTTGTAATTCGCGAAGTTGTATTTGGTGCAAGATGTACTGCCTTGGCCCCTGCATCTTGATGTTGACCAGACCAGAAAATGCAACTGATACGACCTCTGCGTGAGCATTCCTTCCCAGCATATAAACACCAGGGTATTTCATAGTTAGTTTGCTTCCAAAATTTCCATCAATCCATTCAACTGAAGCATTCTCATACGCATATGCTCTCTTCGTTACTAAATTATACACATCTTTGCTCCAATTTTGGATCGTGGTATATCTGATCTTGGCACCTTTCTTTGCGATTAATTCAACAACTGCAGAATGTAGTGATTCAGTTGTATAGACTGGTGCAGTACATCCTTCAATATAGTGAACTTCAGAACCCTCATCTGCAATTATTAAGGTTCTTTCAAATTGGCCGATATTTTCAGCGTTAATTCTAAAATATGCTTGCAGAGGAAGATCAACCTTTACATTTGGTGGAACATATATGAATGAGCCACCAGACCAAACAGCACTATTCAAGGCTGCAAATTTGTTGTCTTCTGGTGGAATAACCTTTCCGAAATGCTTTCTCAGAAGTTCCGGATGTTTTTTTACTGCAGTATCTGTGTCAGTAAATATTACACCTTTTTGTTCTAAATCTTCTCTTAAATTGTGATAGACAACTTCCGATTCGTATTGGGCGCCAACGCCTGCAAGGAATTTTCTTTCTGCTTCTGGAATTCCTAGTTTTTCAAATGTATTTCTTACAGAGTCCGGAACATCATCCCAGCTCTTGCCTTGCTTCTCAGAAGCCTTGGCGTAGTAGTATATATTCTGAAAGTCAATTTTTGACAAATCGCCGCCCCAATCAGGCATAGGCTTGCTCATAAAAACATCATAGGATCTCAGTCTAAAGTCCCTCATCCAGTCGGGCTCACCTTTCATCTTGCTAATCTCTTCAACGGTGCCTCTAGATAGGCCTTTTTTACTTAAATAAACATATAATTCTGTAGAGTCCTTAAAGTCGTACTTGCTATAATCCATATTCAGCTTCTCAGTTGTCATACTATATATAACGGCGTTATGTATTATATATATTTTTGTGTACATTATTTCATATCCATAACAAAGTTATAAGTATCTCGTTAGCTATACTTTATATGTCCCTTTTAGGTGTAATAAGCATGCGATCAGGCTAACATCTATTGCCAAATATGAGCAAATGAACAGATAGGCTTCAAGATAAAATCAAAAGAGAATCTGTGGATGTAGCAACTCATGGGATTAGAACTCCAATAGTGCCGATTTTGAACTTAAGCGAGTCTGTTTATAGATCGTGATTTGGCCAATCTGAGCTACAGGTTTTCGGCCTTACTCCAAACGGCTTTGTTTACATTTTAACGTGTGTGATTATATATAGAAGAGTGTGTCCCACCATAAATTATCTCCTTTATCATTTCAGAATTTAGAAAATCATGAGGAAAACCCAATTCTATCTTGCTTATTTCATTTAACCTTTGCAATTGCTCATCTGATAATTCATATTTTAGACACGCCAAATTATCCTTTATCTGTGATTCTTTCCTTGAGCCAATGATTGGTATTATTTTGCTCTCTCGTGGTAGATTTTGCTGTCTAATCCAATTCAAAGCAACCTGTGCTGGCGTACATCCAATCTCTTTAGCCGTCTTGCTAACTTCTTCGACAATCAATAAATTTCTCTCATTTAGGAGCGCATTTACTAAATCAGGGGACGTAGACTTGAACATATTTAGCCTACTATTGCCTTCTGCCACTGCCACAGTTGATGATAACATATTTTGTTGCTGACGTGGTTGTTGTTGTTGTTCTTTGTTCTTGTTATACTTACCTGTAAGAAGACCGTTACCTAATGGTGACCACGCTGTCACTCCAATATCCAATGCACTAGCCATTGGCAACAATTCGCGTTCTGGGGTTCTTTCAATTAAACTATATTCAATCTGTAAGCCAGTAAATTCAGTCCAACCTCTAAGATTTGCAAGAGTATTAGCTTGTGAAACTACCCAAGCTGGAGCGTCAGAGATACCAGCATAGAGAATTTTCCCTGCCTTTATCATATCATCTAAAGCACGCATCATCTCTTCAACTGGTGTCGTTTGGTCCCATGCATGCACCCAGTAAAGATCTACATAATCCGTATTCAATCTTTGTAGGCTTGCCTCTAAAGATTGCATCATACTCTTGCGATGATTTCCACCAGCATTAGGATCTCCTCTTCTTGTATTTGATGTATATTTAGTTGCTAAAACAAATCGATCTCTGTCAGATGCGATAAATTCACCAATGTATTTTTCGCTTGTACCTTCAGTATATTTGTTAGCAGTATCAATAAAATTACCACCTGCATCTACATACGCATTAAAGATTTTACGACATTCGTCTTTGGATGCACCCCATCCCCACTCTTCGCCAAACGTCATTGCTCCAAGACAGATTTCTGAAACTCGGAGTCCACTCCTTCCTAATAGATAATACTTCATGAGAAATTTCACATGTCGTTATAAATAAAAAGTCTTCCTATCAGAAATATCTCAATTAGTCGATATTTTTTTTGCTGAAATACAGACCAGTTGATTAATCTATCTATCCATCTCTAATTATCTTTTCCTTACCTACCCTAGTGTTATCTTTATTCTATGCTGATAGCCATATGTCAGCGTATTTCAAAAGTGGCGTTTGGCCAAAGACACTGTGAAAATATAAAATGTGTAATGCACTTTAGTAATTCACTAGTGACACAGATATCAAGGAAAAGAACTTTTGCAAAAGATGTAAGATAGTATTGTAAATCACTAGCATTTCTAGATAAGATTTCTTAGATGTCTCTGTGGGGGAAGGGTACTTTTAACATATGACTGTGACCATCCCATGTGACTGAGTTACATGCTGTAAATAATTTCAATCTCACGGAGACACATACAAAAAAACTACAATCATACTTTTCGTAATTCTGTAAACAGGATCTGACTTTGTGCGTATTAATTTTCTATTGAGTTCAGTTTGAAATAAGTGGCAACAGAGGAAAGCAGGTAGTAACAAGGAGGTAGCAGGACTAACAAATTGGTAACATGTGGTAGCAACTTTATCATTCTTTTTGCATTTTTTCAACCACATTGTAGGTTTACCTGAAAAGATGCTAAAGATATACCTATTCGTATCGAATCTTGAAGTTGAACCACAAAAAGTAATTTGTGAGTTTTTTTGTTTGTTTGTACTTTTGAGTCTGCTGAATCATGCGTCAGTATTGAGGTTGAGGGTACGTGTTATTCAACGTGATTATACTTCCAATATTTGATTAGTTTTTAGCTCCTCTATCCTTAATTGAACTATTTATCGCTTCTAGAGAAAAATCTGCATTCTTATAAATAAATGGAAAACAACTCAGATGTTCCTATAAGAATTTAAAATACAAGATGTATTCTCCTGTTTCTAAAATGAAAAATGATTTTCTATCTTTTAAATAATTAAAAAACTTTTTATCTCCACTATGGCAAAGTCACATTAAACAACTTCTTTAGTTGGGAGATGTGGTCTGGATTTATATTTGCCCTAGGCACTCTTTTTATAATCAGTTCCCATGCGTCATAAAAATCCATGCCGAAATACTTTACTAGAACACCAAGTGCAATAGCATTACTGCGAGAGATTCCAGCTACACAGCATATAACAACCCTGCCGTGTTTTTGAATCAGCTCCCATGCAAGATCAATCTTCTTGTCATAGTCTTCTAGAGAATTAGAGCCATCATCATATAAATCTCGTACATCAGCTACAGGCCATCTGTCATTTGTTATTCCCACAGTTTGATAATCAACGTCTTTTAATTCATGATAACTAAATTCACGTATGCCTTCTGTGGCTAGCTTATTTTCAATTATCTTGAACATAGTCAGTCTAACTAGTTATTAATGTCAATAACTGTTTTTGTTTGATAATAAATAAGTAGAGATAATTGATGGTAGATAAGTTGGCTTCTAACATTGCTATACGTAGGAACATGGCTGGTGTTCATTATCGGAGTGATTATGTTGATTCATTGAAATTAGGTGAGCAGATTGCAATAAGCATCTTGGAAGATCAGACTTAAGTATAATGAGAATTATAAATTTTCATTTACTGCGTTCAATGTAATGCCAAAGACGATAGGAAAACTATATAAAAAGGGTTCAATAATTATTTGTCTTTTTTCGTTATCATCTATATACCTTCACATATATGCTTTTCATCGTTGTTGAGCCATTTTATTATTATCGTCATTATCCTCTTTAAAATGAGGAGCAATCGCCTCTGCGACAAGCTTAACTAATTTATCTCTGTTGGGACTTGAGTTTGTCAGGACAATCTCAGTGAATCCTAAATTTACATACTTTTGTAATTTTTCCATAGCTTCTTGACCATTTGATACTACAAGTAGCATATTTTCTAATGTATCATCACCAATAACTTGTCATTATTGTCACTCCGATAACTTATATATCTAACTATCTGTGGCAAAAAGAGATCGAGCCAAGTAATTCATTAAGAAAATGGTTTGGCCACGACCTGAAGAAATGGAACGAATTCAAACATCGATATTATAAAGAATTAGATAAGAAAAAAGATTCAATTGGTATCGTTTTCAGGAATGCGAGAGAAGAAAGATCAGTAATCTTGCTTTATAGTGCAAAAGATGAGAAATTCAACAATGCAGTAGCTTTAAAGGAATATCTTGAAGAGAAGATGAAAAAGTAGAACATAACCTTAGATTCCAACATATAGCCAATCTGTAAGTTATAGATTCTATCTGTAAATTCTCATTCAGCGAGTCTATAAGTCTTCCAGGTTGATGAAAAAGACGACTATCCTGAAGCAAGTGAAGCCTTCCAAACTTGACCGAAAAGTCTTTAACATTGTTAACGAGTTATTGGTACCAAAAATGACATTAACCTTGAACTGCAAAGATGCAGGAGAATCCTGTTTGCACGCATACAATGTATGGAGAAACTGAAGAAGAACTATTGCAAAACGCCAAGAAACATGGTATGGAAGTACATGGCTATACAGAACAATCATGGAATGAAGAAGTTGCAAAGAATGGTGAGCATTTCCGCAAGCTAATAAAGAAAAACTAGCTAAATCCTTTTTCTTTTTGTTTGTTTGTTTCTGTCTTTTCACTAAATAATTATCTTATAAAATTGAACTCACTTTGGATCGAGGTTAATATTATATCTAATATTATATCTTTCTACTTAGTTGTCTGTCACATGCATATAAAAAGAAACATGAGGTTTGGGTTACAGCACCCAAGCTTTAGTTTCGATTACAGCATACAGATACCTCTCAGGTTGTTGATTCCTTAAAGAGCAGGTACTAGTTAGTTATTTACCAACTTCCTAAATGAACCGTCTTTCAGCTGTGATGATTCCTGCCTCCACCAACGGTCTTTCTCCTAATGCTTTTTCTATTGCTTTGTTGCTCAATTGAATCGCTTGGTCAGTCCTCATATCTGCACTATATTCTCTCTGGATTACATCAAGGGCAATATCTGAATACTGGCCTATTGCAAAGCCAGCTCCTCTAAAGAATGTTCCACTTGGGTCTACTTGGTATAGCTGAATCCCTGTTTGGTCTATTCCAGCAATTATTATCGATGCTGCCTGCGGCCTTATCGCATATATTGTATAGTTATGCAAGTAAGAACTGAGATGTTTTGCAAGCGAGCTTATGTCTATTGGGCTTTCATAGGTAAGCCTGTGCTTCTGAGCTCCCAATCTTATCTCGTCAATTAACTGCAATATATCACCTATGTATCCTGAGCCAGTAGCACCTATATGTCCATCAATTGCAAATATCTTCTCAGCAGGTTCCACTAAGGGTTTGGTAGGCTTGATGTGGCTAGATATCAATGCAAAGGTTGGTGTTTTTATTCCTATAGTAGTTGAACCTCTACTAACAGCTTCTAAAGCACTATCTACTAGTACCAGCCTACCTTCAGGGCCGTAGTAGTAAGGGTATCTAGTGTTGTTACCAATACCTCCAGCGCCACCACCCATTTCCGCCATTTCTAATGAGTCACCTCCTCTTTAACTACTAACAAGTTTGGCATCACCAGTACATCGATACCATTTCCTGATCCTGGGTCTCGTTCCATTGCTGCTGCTACAGCCTTAGTGGCGATTTCTTTTGCCTGTTCATTGGTTATATCCTTGTTGTATACACTTTCAAGCACTCCATATGCTATGGGAGAACCCGAGCCAGAAGATGCAAAGTCTTCACTAGTTATTGCGCCCTCATATCCGCTGCAAATACATGTCCACCTTCTCGGTCCACACCAGCCACTAACAATTCTACGAAGTATGGCTGGTAATTCTTAAGACCAGAATATGCAAGGTTTGCAATTAGCCTTGCTGATTCCTTTACTGTGAGTGGAAACCCCCTACGCACTCCATTAGCCTCCTTTCAGCTTTTGCAACTTTAATCATATACTCCGCATCTGATAGACTGCCCAGCTATCGCTACTGCAAGAGTATCATCTATCTTTGCTATTTTCTGCGTTATCTTTGAACCTATGAAAAAGCCTTTGCTTGCTCTCTTATCTGATCCAAGTACAACGCCTTCTTTTGTTTTAATGCCAACTATTGTTGTCATTCTCTATTTTTCCCTAACTCCTGTAATACCATAGGAAAGATAAGCATTAATTGACTAGGATTTGCAGAAGTAAGTCACACATATACACATGTAGTAGTGGTGAAATCGCTATTGTGAAGGCCTCGACATTGGCTATGCTTGGCTCCAAAAGTAATCATGACAAAGGATGACCATCTTTGCTGAGTGTATGTGTCTGCATATATGATAATCATTGCAAACTGTTAGTCACAAACTTTCTCCTGCAGGAATTAATGCCAAATTAATCAAGAAGATTGACTGCGTATTCTCGTTCAGCGATTCTAGGAGTTTCATATCTGTAAGCTTCAGCATATCAACATCTGGGCTGGCGTTTTTCCGTAGTTCTTTGCTACCGCCAGGATATTTGGGTGGTTAAGCTTCTTACCTATGGGCTGCGGTCTGTAAGCTTCCAGCTAAATCCTGTTCTTCTCGCAGAAACGTAATAAATCCTCCGGCTATAGAAATGGTTGAAATTCTACCGTTCACTGCAGGCACAACATCAGAGTTCCAAAGGATCTCTTCCAGCTGGTCTATCGGGTAATCACTCACCCCAATCGCCCTGGCTTTACCCTCATGCAATATCTGAACTTAGCCTGTCATGTCTCTAGACCAAGCTAACTTGCTAGACCTAGCCTTGCAATGACCAGTGGGATCCACATAGGCCAAACTCAAGAATCAGCAAGAATATGCGTGTATAGTTTGGCTTTGTATTCCTCTATTCATTTAGCACACAAAGCAATTTAATTTGTAAAGTATAACTGTGACAAATCCTGTCGCACCTTGCCCAGAATCTCTGTTACCTTGTCATTACTGGTTGTTTTTAAATGACATAGTCGGAGTCATCTTCATCAAGGTGTCTATTGTCTTTATCATCCCTTTGGCCAGGTCTTCTGCAGAGTAGGTTCTACTCAACAAATTAAGATATGTCTCTCCAACATTTAAGATATCGTTCTCAGTTAAACCAAGTTGGAAAAGTTTCGTTAGCATGTTACCTACGAAGGGACCAGCCCCAAGAATCTGCAACATATTTTCTCGCTTCTCCTTGAGTATCTCTTGCCGAGCCTACAGTGATTATTACATTTTCCAATTTATACTTTGAATCATATGTCATAGTTGATGCAATAGGAAAATTATGTCAGATAATAATGATAAACAAGAAGAACACGATGAAATGATTCCATTTTTTAGCATCAGCTTCTAGAGACTTTGATAAAGATCTGATTATTAAACCTGATTTTAACATTCTAGTAGGTTGTACTTTTGGCTCTAAGAGCACTACAAGTCCATGAGTAAAGATTCTTCCTGCAGTTATCTTTATGAGCTGCCAGACCCATTTTATCTAATTCGTTTGTAAAATGCTGGTTCATGAGTGTTGTTCTTAATTTGAGTCGTCCTGTTTCGTTCTCTTTATCCAGGCTTTTTATATCGATGCCTATTATTTCTATCTTCTTACGCCAAGAAGAAGTTGATATTGACGCCTATAAGAATAATTCATATTGCGCGACCTATCTATCCCAATTTGTTACATAGGTAATTTTTAATAATGATCCAAGAAGACGAAAGATGTCCAGTATGTAATCAATGCTTTCCAAATGTTCCTGATCACATCAGCAATGTGCACGGAATTGATATAAACCTGGCAAAGTGGATATTACGATTGCAAGCTAGGATAGAATCCTTGGAAACACATGAGAAAAAATGACATGTCATATCATCGATTGCCAGATATGTTGAACAATATATGCAATATATATACATGTAAATATATGCATGCCTTATATTGTTTGTATATATATACATTTATATATATATTGAACATACTGCTAGAATTCGTATTGGAAGAGGACCAAATGCAACCAACTTTTGATAATTCATCTATATGTTATTCCAGCATCCCTTCAGTTCATTTATTTCTTAAAAATCTTTAGATGGTTGGAATGTCTTGGAATCGATTTGGAATGGAAAAAAATATTGGAATGATTTAATGATTACCTCATGTACCTATTTACTCTTTTCCAAATGCTTTCCAAACAGTTTTCCAAGCTTTTCCAAGGCTTTTTGTTGGAAAAATAATTATTCCAGTTGGAAAAAATAAAATGTTTACTGCTAGTATTACTTTAGTTTACATACGGAGTAAAAGTAATACAGAATGACATGTATACTTTAGTAAACTAAATAAAAAATGTAGAGATTATCTATTAATCCCAATTACTTATGTCTTTATTAGTTCGTCAACCTTTGTCTGGAAGATTCCAATCTTTTGTTCCAGTCAATTCATTTACGATTTTATCCCTATTTTGTTTTTTCTTTGTCATTTATGTTTTGTTTCACCTCAAGTATTCAATGAATTACCAGTTAGCGACCAGAAGAAATTTCTGTTTCAGCTTTGGAATACAATTATAAAGAATTATGAAATGATTCATGGTGCACAACTTTCAAATTCATTTATTCTCTTAATGCTCAATGAAGCCAAGGATGCCAAAGTCCCAGAACTTGGGACTGTGGGTCTCAGAGAAGAGAGCAGATTATCAAATTTCTAGATACGAAAATTAAAACCATCGAAGAAGATCCTGATGCGAGATGGATTACTACATGGAATCATTACATAAGCCGTATAAAATATTTTTTTAGATGGCTCTATAATGCATATAGTAAGAAAAATTCGGAAAGTTTTTCTGCTGCTTCGCACATAATGACCGAATACAACAGTAACAACCTTCTATGTATTGTCAAAGGGCGCCGGTACCCCCTTTTGTTGCACTTAGGATTAATTAGAAAGTAACAAAAACTGAACATGTACACCGCCTCATTCCTCTTTTAACCAAAGAGAGATAGGAAAACCTCTTTTCTGCTGAATGATTGCAACAGTATATAACAAATCTTCTAAAGAGGAAAGAGAAATATTATTCAAGTATTCAAAAGGCCATTATCTTCTTGGACAGATTTTCCTTTATCAACAATTTATTCATAATGTAATCTTAGGAAAACCTAAGGATCTTGTAAACTCTCTCTCTTGATTAGTATTATAATTTCATCTTCTATTGTGTCTTTGTGTGGTACTTGTGGCAATAGTCTCCTGATGGTAACTTCGGTTGTGATGATAATGGAAAGAGATGAGGAGGACAATCAGGCTACAGTTTGACAGTCATTTTACCATCTGCATCCATTCGGTAAGCCAGTGAATATACGGATAACAACGGCAAATGGATATACAGACTTTATGATTATGCTTGATTTTTATCGCCAAGGTTGTTGCTTGAGTAGTGATTCTTGATTGCAACAGAAGAACAGATATCAAACATGAGTCTATCTTTTCCTTTATGTCTTTATATTTTAATGGAAACAAACAAATGCAAATTTCCTATGATATGGTAACGGATCATGAACCCGAAACATTTAACGTTGATATTCTGATTGGCCATGAGTTGGGCATATCTGAATCTTATTGGCTCATACAAAGAAGTATGTGCACAGTCTATTGACAATAAATGGAGTGGCTTTTTACTCTACCACTCTTCTATTTCCCCTTTTTTTGCCACCCAGTTTTGCAATAGATAATTTTTGTAATTTGGGCATTCTTAAATCTGCTGGCATTTCCTTGTCTCCATAATATGGTACTATGTTATGTTTAGATACTTGGCTTCTAAAGCGTATAGGAAGTCCATGCCATACTGGATTTTGGCCATATAATTTGTTCAAAGACTTTATAGCCATATCTGTTGTTGCAGACATATCATTTGATGACTTCACTAGTGCTATTGTTGCACCTGCAAGTATATGCGCCGCATAAACCGTTTGTCCATCTGGACCTGGCTCTAATGATGGTTCGGTTCCATCTAGCAAATTATTGGTAATTCTTGTCGTCAAGACTTCATCTACATTAGCCCAAGTATTTACATCTGATAAAGCATGGCCACCCAAAGTTAGCAGAAGTGAATTAGCAATTGTTTCACCCACTATCTTTATAGTTTCACGCATTTGTTTATAAGGAACTGCAACATCGATATGCCATTGGCCATCTAGGTTTTGAGAAACAAGGTAAAATCCGCTTTTATTTTCTATGTATTTATCAGCTATACTTTCAATCACATCAGCCCATTTATTTGCAATATTGACATCCAATTCCTTAGTATTGCATATAACATCTGCAACTAAAAATATCCTAAGACCATCTATTGGATGAACATCGCCTGATGGACCTGCTGTTATGAGCTTTCCTCCTCTAAGCGGAATTAACAAGGCTGCCTAGACTAATAGAAAGATTAAATTATCTTATCTCTTTTATTCTCTCCTCTCCTAATTCATCTTTGTCTTCATAATCAGATTCAGGCTGTATGTGAGGGATATCGAGCGAAGACAAACCCGCATATTGTCATGGTTTCTGCACCATACAAACCATTTGATGTATTAGAACAAATAGAGATCCAAATTCTATATTCAAAAAATTATCATATCATTATTCAGTCGGATTAGGTAAGGACGTCAAGAACTATATATCAAATATTGAAATTGATATATTCCACACACCTTAAGTTATTTAGATCTTTTTTAGGATAGCAGTGTTGTAAACCTGGTTAATGATTTATGAGTGTCAAGGAGGTCATATAAGTTTCAGCAAGGATGACCTGAATACATGTGGAATGAGAGGATGTAATAAATCAACTGTCATAATAAGTCCAATCGATATCAAATGGTTTTATAAAATTAGCGAAAAAGGACTATCTATTGATAAAAAAGATCTTCATAAGATAATTGAAGATCCAAATATGCCAAGAGATGTTAAAAAAGAAATAATAAAGATTTTCCCACATTTGTCATAATGGCGTATGGATTTTTGGTAAAGTGTATCTTACATTCACTCCAGGAATTGTCCACGTATATTGTTCTTGTAATTTTTTGCTACTATATCTGTGCTATTATATCTAATTCCTTATTTTATAGCTCTATATGAATTGATTAAGGACTTTAAAAAGGCATGGCTATAGCAAGAGAGAAGTGAATTCAAATTAGTCATGAATTCAGAATTCTCAACTTAAGGCTTGCCTATCGTGTTTTATAATAAGTATTTTATGATATATGAGTACAAAAAACTGCCTTTGCTATTTGTTAAGTCATTGTGCCAAGACTCTTTTTGCAGACATTACAAAATTGCTTTTCCTTAATATCTATATCAAATATTGAATTACTAAAGTGCATCACACATCTTATATCTTTACAGTGATTCAAGCCAAAGACACACACAGCAAGGAGAAAACAGAATAAAAGATGTAGCAACGAAGATTGGCTTTTCTCACTTCAAAAGAGTGCTTGAGACACCACTAAACATAGTTTATGAGGCCAAACCATAGTTAGATTATGGATAGAATGTAATAAAAAGAGGAAAAATAATTCCTCTTCTTTATTTTTTTACATTCTTTTTTTTATTCAATAGCCTTTAAAGAAAGCAAAAGATTATGCTAGATTCAGGGGTAAAATGATAGAATAGCAAACATAGATAGAAATGAAATTCCATATGTATTGCATTTCATAAAACAAGCATATGAAAAAGGCTAAAAGAGCCTAATCTCTATCCCGTATCCTTTAACCTCTAAAAAACTTGGTTTGCTGTTATTGCCGTCGTTATTTCGCCAGTTTTCTGTTCTTGTTTTTCTTCAGTTACTTTATCAGACTTTTCATCTTTATTGTAATCAGGCTCCTTAGATTCCTTGTTGTTGTTACTTAACTAGGTATCTTTTTAATAATAGGACAAGTAACAGAATATGAGAAACTACCTTGAAGATGGGTATTGTTTTACCTATAGCAGGAGAGCAGGCTACAAGAGAAAATATAATTCAAATAGCAAAACAAGCTGAGAAAGAGGAGTTTGATTCTTTATGGGTTTGGGAAAGACTTGTGGTGCCATTAAAGTCACAAACACAATATCCATTAACTCCTGATGGATATGTAGGTATGGCCTTCCAACTGAGTTTCACAATGCTTTTAATAACTTGGAGACACTTAGTTTTGTAGCTGCAAATACAGAAAAGATTGCATTAGGGACATGTGTTATAGATATGCTATTCCATACTCCTGTAATATTAGCAAGAAGATTTGCAACGCTTGATATTCTTTCGCGAGGAAGAGCTATATGTGGACTTGGCATTGGGTGGTTAAAAGATGAATATCAAGTTTCCAATATACCGTTTAAAGAAGAGGTAAAAGAGCAGACGAAGATATTCAAGTGTTAAAAAAGATAATGACAGACGATGTTGTAGAATTTAAGGGGGAATTTTATAACATACCTGCTTCTAAAATAGGACCTAAGCCACTTCAGAAGCCACATCCTCCTATTTACATGGGAGCATTTAGTCCAAAAGCATTTAGAAGAATTGTAAATTATTCAGATGGGTGGATAGGTATGGTTGTTGAAACTCTTGAAAATTTTGAGAATACAATGAATACGATAAAGGATATGGCTGTTAAAGAAGCAAACAAAGATGCGAATAGATTCAAAATAGTTCTTTTGACATATCCAAAGGTGGAGGAGGATTCAAGTTCATCTAAAAAAGAAGAAGAAGGTCAAAGGCCTGCTCCATTGACTGGCACCATAGATCAAATAGGTGGTGATCTCAAAAGAATTAAGGATATGGGAGTAGAACATATCATATTCGGCTATGATTTTTTGCCCATAGCTAGAGATGATATCAGCAATATGATTGGTATTACAAAACAGCTTTCTAAATTTTGTAGGTAAAGTACAGAAACTATAAAAATAAGAAAAATGAATTTTTCGTTATTACCCTCATTGTTTCCAATTAGCTACCAACTCATTAAGCTGCATATCCGATTGAGCAATATCCAAACCATGTCCTTTCTTCAGATGTTCACGAAACTTTACAGCCCATGGTTCACTGGACGTAGCTAATACTTTAAATGAATGTTCAGGATCGTCTGTCTCATAACTGGCAACTGCGAAATCTCCCTGTGGCAAATGTTGGACCCAAACCTGTTCACGTGATATTCCTGCTCGCCTTGAAAACTGCATCATGCTCTTTATTGTTAACGATATTTTCATCATTCCATTTTCTCATTAGTTCTAATCCTCCAGGAAGTATAGGAACCGTAAAACAATAATTGGCCATATTTTATTGAATATTGTCGTGTATTTAAACAAATATCTTCCAGAAAAATTAACTTTGAGAACTTTTTCAAAAAACCTGATTTGTTGTTATAGTTATAACTATGCCAAACGAGCTTGTACCCCATCCTGGATCTAATCCCATCACTCCTTGAATAAGAGGAGGATTTGTTGCTACATAGTCAAGATAATATTCTATAATGTCATACTCGTTTGCAATTGCAGCATCTATATCAGCAGGATCGAATACATTGCCAATACCTCCCAGATACTTTAGGTTGTATTCCCGCCCAAAAATTGTTACAAAGGAAAAGGGCGGTATCTGATCGTCTATGCATATGCTTACCCTATTATCTCGCTGAATATTGTTTGCTTTGACTGATGTGTCACCAGTGGTAAAAATGATATCCCCTACCTTACCTCAAATTAAAAATGGTAGCTGCTCCTGTATTGGAGGCATCCACCAATTGAATTATTCAGTATTCTTTGACCCCTGCATTATTTCGTAAAGGAACCATTTGCGACGCTCTGTCTTGTCCAAAATGTCCTGGAGCAGGTTGCTAGTAGGAGAGTCTCGGTTCTCATCGCATACATTTATTGCATCGCGTATCATCTTCGCTATATGGCCGTTGTCTTCCATCAAGATCCGAATCATTTCTCCAGGAAGTACCAAGCTTGCTGTTGTCATCTTCTATGGTTTGGAGCTGACCTATGTGACTTATACTTCGTATTGTTATACCGCCTACTCTTCGCACACGTTCTGCCATTATGTCGATTGACTCCAGTATTGCTTCTGCGTGCTCATCGAACAGTTCGTGATAGTCTCTGAAATGTGAACCATAGAGATGCCAGTGGAAGTTCTTTGTCTTGACATAAAGCGCAAAAGCATCTCCAATAAGTGGATTGACTGCATTAGTTATAGCTTTAGTCTCCTGTTGAGAAAGATCAGTCTTTGTAGCAAGTTGAGTAGGTACAGGATGCGATTCAATTTTGGTTTTTGTTGATTGCATTTCTTTGTACTCCTTCAAAACCTCACTGGGTTAGGTGTCTATTGCTTAATACACTTTCTACCATCTAGCCAAACTTTTGTCAGATATCTGTTCTAATGATAATACACCATAGTAAATCTCTAAAAAGGTCATGAATTTCTTTCTCACCTAATGCTACCGAAATAGACTTCATCTTTAGATAAAGTTTTGTTCTAGCTGCTGGAACTGCTTTTTTACACTCTCTGCCGCTTCTTCTAATTTGCGCATTTCAGTATCCATTTGGACTCTTCTATCTCTTACCAGTCTGTCTACAGCTTCCCTTGTATACCTTAGCCTGTAGATTTTGGGCCTCACATTCTGACTTCAACAACTTTTTCCTTTCCTATTTCTTTCATCAAAGACTTCCTTTTGCTGCTGACAAACCGTTGAGTGCTGCCTGGAAATCCAGCATAGACTGCCATTTGTATTATAACTTCAATAACTTCTGTCCACGAGCAGCCGACATTAAGTGCTCCATTAATGTGCACCTTCAATTGTGGTAACGCATTGCCCATTGCTTAATTTCAAAAGGAGATCTAAAAATGACTACTAAACGAAAACCTATTCTCAAGAATCAGATATGATTGTGGCTGCAGTTACTTTTTGAAAATGCTACAGAGGAATGGAACTGTAAGTTCAATAGATGAACGTGGATCCCACTTTGGGATATGCCAAAAACACCACGATAAGTTATGGGATGATATGGTAAAGTATGGTTATGCATTTGGTGAAAGGCGAGCAGACAGTAGACGCAAGAAAGTGTAACCTATGTAGGTAATCTAAAGTGTAATCTATCACTGAAAAGGTACAACACTTTAGTCCTGAGGGATTTGAGCTTTGCTGGTAGAAACGTTTCACCTACTTTATGTTCGAGCTGAAGAAAGAGCTCAAAGACTTTATTTGATAATGTATTGTCTACCTTTCCAGTTAACAGCATTTTTCTTAGTAGCATCAAGAATTGACGATACGAATGCAAAAAAGATGATCACACCAGCTAAAGGAGAACCTAGAGTATACAACATGTTTTGAAAAAGGGCGTACTTTGATTGTATGGCACACGTAGAAAATAAGAGAGCAATGGTTGCCATATCAATTAATAGCAAAAAGTCGTTTACAGAGACAGAATAACTATCAATGAAGAAAAGAGTAGTATTAAACAACAAAAATGGTAACAGAATAAAAGGCAGCAATAACAGAAGGAATGAAGAAATAGTCATCAACAAAGCACTAGTTCTTTCCCTTTGATATAGTGGAATCATTAATCTACGAAGCCCATCTAACAGAGTATTAAGATCTCTTGCCCATATTGCTTCGACATATCTTTCTCCACGAACTACTTTCAATTTGAATTTCTCTTCTTTTACTTTTCTTCCTAAGGCACCATCTTCTACGATTTCGGATTTTACTGCTTTATGAGTACCAACTGCTTCATAGGTTTTTCTAGTTATTATAAAAAAACTTCCAAAGAGATATCCTGTCTTACTTTTTGGATTATTTGCACGTAATGCCGAATACTTTGCATATGAAAGAGTCCAAAGTAGGGGCAATGTTATCTTCATCAAAATATCCTCTTCTGATAATATCCTGGGTATTGCAGTAAGAGCATCAAGATTTTGTTTTATCAAGTATGTTACTGCTAAAGACATTGTAGAGCTTGAATGTACTGTATCTGCATCTGTGAACAGGAATATCTCTCCTGTTGAGTTTAGGTAGCCTTGATAACACGCCCAATTCTTTCCAATCCAACCTTCTTCTTGTTTAGATTCTGCATTAATTGCTACCACTTTAGAATTTAAGATATGATACCTTTGAATTATTTCATCTGTTCCATCAGATGAGGAATCGTTAATAGCAACTATTTCAAAATTAGGATAGCTTTGATTGAGTAAACTATCAAGACATTTTGCAATATATTTTTCTTCGTTTCGCGCAGGAAGAATTACACTTACTTTGGGAAATTCATCCCTAATAATAGCATCTTGTTGTTGATTTATAGATTCTAATTTTGGCAATCGTTTGAAAGATATTATCGTATAAATTAGGAGGTACAACCATGCAGAGAAAATAGCAAACATTAATACACTTAATATAATGATAACTAAAGTTCCTAAATCGTAAGCATACGCATTCATTTCGTAAAAGGGTTACACTGGTCGTATATAAATAAGGAGAGCAGAGAGCAGATAGGCTTTGTAGAAACCATCGATTATTATAGTAAGATTAGTTAATCTGTCGGTATTGTAGGCAATACATCTAAATGATAATTCCCTGTTTTGTGTTCTCACTAGTCTTAAAGTAACATATTCTCCAAACAGTCTCTTTATGACAGATATTATCGTTTCATCCTTGTTAGGTTGATTGTATAATAATTTGGTATACTCTCGCTTCATCTGCTTTCTATATCTACCACGCGTCCTCCATATCGGAACATGCGCATATCTAGGAGGAATAACGCAGTATGCTTTTAGATCCTCTCTCACTAAAATATGATTCTCTTCACTGTCATAACCTTTGTCAGCTACTGCTACAGATAGTGGCTTGATTTCTGATGTTCTTGTTATAATTGATTTAAAATCTATATTGTCATGTTTTGTAGGAGCTCTCCTTATCTTGATAGTACTTGCCATCGAAAGAAGCAGAAGGCTCTTCCGTCCACATTTTGCGTATGATTTGTATTGCCTCTTCCAGCCTGAGCAATCTCTCTTGGTTAGATGGATAACTTTTATTCGACAGGCACGATATTGTCGGCAGCTCATAGTTTTAGAACAATTATTAGGAATAATGCCTATATTTAACTATGAGTCAAGGAAGCAATAATAAAGTAACCGATCCTTCTGTTCGAAAAATCTTCGAAGGTAAGAACTTTGTTTTTATATCGTCAATTATGAGAGACGGCTCTCCTCAGGTTACACCAACATGGGTAGATATTGAAAATGGCAATATTCTTGTTAATACCGCAATAGGTAGAATAAAACATAAGAACATTTCGCGAGATCCTCGAGTAGCGCTGGCAATAGCTGACCAAAATAATCCATATGATATGGTTACTGTAAGAGGAAGAACAATAGAGCAAGTAACTGGAGATGCCGCTGAAGAACACATAGATAAGATGGCAAAAAAGTATATTGGTAAAGATAAATATCCTTTTAGGTCACCAGGAGAAAAGAGAGTCATATTAAAGATAAAGCCTGAAAAGGTATTTCATATGAAGCAGTAAGCAGTAACAATAAAGATTAATTTATTTAGAAGATCAGTAGAACGAAAGATGTTTTCTTCTCATTAAGAATGAATTTGAAAGTAAAGAAGAAAAACAACCAGAACAATATAAAATTTGGTTGTTACATATACCAAGATGGTTTAAGATATAAAGATGTATTACGTATTACATTAGAATGCGAAAGATTAGGATATGATTCAATATGGTTAAAGGATAACTTTATTCCTTGGATTCAGGATTATCTGATATCGCGATTAAATAATAACAATAATAACGTCAAAGGTAGAAGCCTTTCAAAGCATCAATATCCACAACATCAACTTAATCAACTGCAGCAATATCAAGAACCACATGAAAGAAGGGTAATGCTTGAATGTTGGACTGTGCTCTCTTCACTTGTAGCCTTAACTAGAAAAATAAAACTTGGCGCGATATTAGTCAATCCATATCGTAACCCCGCAATTGTAGCAAAAATGGCT
Organism: uncultured Nitrososphaeraceae archaeon; assembly: GCA_963825865.1. GTDB lineage: Archaea > Thermoproteota > Nitrososphaeria > Nitrososphaerales > Nitrososphaeraceae > CAWGVG01. Next base: position 74,536 of record CAWGVG010000022.1, read on the forward strand.
ACTACTTTAGATAACATAAGTAATGGAAGATTGGAACTTGGACTAAGTGCTGGTTGGTATCAAAAAGAAGCAAAAGCATACGGAGTGGCATTTCCATCAGGTTCTACTAGAGTTGAGATGTTAAAAGAAAGCATTATAATAATAAGGAAAATGTTGCACTCCAGTAACAACAATAAAAACAATAATAATGCCAAACTTTCTTTTAAAGGAAAATATTACAATATATCAAATGCAGAATGCAATCCAAAACCAATCCAAAAACCATATTTACCGATCTGGATTGGCGGAGGAGGAAAAAAGACTCTTGATATAGTAGCAAAATATGCCGATGGTTGGAATTATGGGCTTTGCTCTTTTGAGGAGTATTTACAGAAAACATCTTTTCTAAAGCATTATTACAATATTGATAATAATAATAATAAAATAATAAAGTGACCGTCAGAAATTATAAAGATATAATCAGAGGGTGGCATGGTATTTTACTTCTGGGTAAAGATGAAGAGGAATTGAAGAAAAGAAAAAACAAATTATTAGATAAAAAAGGAAAATGGAAAGGTTCGAATCTTATTATAAGTGGAACACCTAATACAATATTAAATGAAATAACCAGATACTTGAATATCGGTGTAACATATTTTACGATATACTTTCCAGATTTACCAGATACAAGGTCTTTACAATTATTTGCAGAGCATATTATTCCTAATGTTAGGAGTCTTGACATGCGGTTTTGCTCTAAACTGATGATGGTGGCTAACCTTGGAATAATATTGGCTTAGTAAAATACAAGATAATTAGATATGTGTATAACTAACTCCTATGTTAGTTTGTTTCAACGAATCTTCGATGTGTTATATGGAGCATCAGTTTAATCTTGTCGGTTTCTACAAATGTATCTTTTTAGATATCATTGTATATATGCACAATCGTTTCAATCCTTTATCTCAGTCAGTATCTAACATAGCTCCATTAACAGCGACCAGTCTAGCTGTTGGCCAGTTCGTAAGCCCCATTGTTTTACTATGAACAGGGACTCTTCGAAGCGTCTATCTTTTTGGATTCACCATATATTTCGTAGTAAACCAATTCATGAATCGGCAGACGGTTCTTTCTCTTACCTTTCAACCTACTTGCAGGATATCCAAAGCCTATTATGACAGAAGGACTCAGCTGGTTTGGAATTGCAAAGTCCTTTCTAAGTTTTTCTTCCCTTATTCCTGTAAACAGGCCTGACCCTATGCCATGATTCCAAGCGGCCAGTTGCATATTTTGTAGCACCCTTCCTGCATCAATTAAATGAAAAGTTTCCATGTATGTATACATACATATGTTATTCCGATACAAGCATCGGTCCCTGTCAGTTACGCCATCATACTTACACCATTTAAGTAATTCAATTGACAGTTCCTCAAGTTTCATTGTCGAGTTCGAGTTTATCTGTTCGGCTGATCTGATTGCAAGAGTTGAGGACGAGCTTGTCGCCGGCAAACTGGACAGCGAATTCCCGCTCTATGTTTGGCAGACCGGCTGGAGTTGATATGTGGTAACAGATAGATAATGAAGATCCAAATATGCGAGATCTGTTTTATAATGTAGAGGACATAAAAAACAGCATATGGCTACTACTACTGATGAAGTAATGCAACACGAATTTGTAAACGTTAATGGAATTAGAATGCATTATGTAACAATGGGAAACGGTCCATTAATCGTGTTTTTGCATGGATTCCCTGAGTTTTGGTATTCCTGGAGACACCAAATTCCTTTCTTTTCAAAGCACTTTAAAGTAGTTGTACCGGATATGCGTGGATATGGTGAAACTGAAAGACCTACGAAAATAGATGAATATAGAATAGAAAAGCTAGTTACAGATATTGTAGAACTAATTCATTCTCTAGGACAAGAAACGGCAACAATAGTAGGGCACGATTGGGGAGGTGCAATAGCTTGGTCTATTGCAATGATGGCATCTGGAATAGTAGAAAAGTTAATTATTATGGATGCGCCTCACCCTGCAGTATTTCAAAAGAATGCATTTAGAAACTATGAGCAAATGCAAAAGAGTTGGTACATGTTCTTCTTTCTTTTACAAAATGTGCCTGAGAGTATGCTAAGCCGCAATAATTTTGAATTGCTCAAATATGTATTTGAAATATCAATAAAAAGAAAAGAGAAGTTTACTCAGAAGGATGTCGAAGGCTATGTCTCTTCTTGGAGCAAGGAAGGAGGGATAACTGGAGGAATAAATTACTATAGATCTAACCTAAATGCAGAATTTTGGGGAAGTCTTGATCAAAGCATTCCATTTCCAAAGATAAAATCTCCTACATTGCAAATATGGGGAGAAGAAGATATATTTTTAGGAAAGGAGCTAACAGAAGGAACAAATGAATTTGTTGATGCACCATTCTCATTGAAGATTATACATAACTGCGGTCATTGGATACAGCAAGAAGCACCAGAAGAGGTCAATCAGATTATAGATGAATTTCTTGATTATAATTTAAATAAAAATTAGCGTAAATATCTGCATCATACTTAAGTTACAAAAAGAGCGGGTTTGAAGTTGACGCTTTCACTGATCCCGCGAAAGCATTAGCAAATTTTAAAGATGGTATTTATGACCTGTTGCTTCTCGATGTTAAAATGCCAAAGATGAAGGGATTTGAACTATGTCAACGCATCAATAAGATAGACAATAAAATAAAGGTCTGTTTTATGTCAGCATTTGAATCATATGCTGAAGAATTTGAAACGGCATTTCCCAACCAAAGTGAAAACTGTTTCACAGGTGGTGTTTTGTCCTTATTATTATAAGGATAATCGCTCTACCAAGAATTCTGCAGATCTCTTCAAAGCTTTTACAATGTTGCTATACTTAGTAAAGATTGTCAGAAGGAGTATGAAAAATGCATGGTTGGATTAAATGCAATTACAAGGGAAGCATGGAATACAGAAGATAAAGACTGCTATAGGAAAAGGAACGTTTGAGATCGGCCATAGACAGCATAGCAACAGATCGAAACATATCAGCAGCAGTTTTTACAAATCAAAAATATGTTTGACTACCAATAAAATAAACGGTTTCAGTTAGAAGAATTAAGAATGGTGGTTTCTGTGGGGGACATGAATGATCTTAGTACTAAGACTTCAGAAGGTTATTATTATAATGAATCTAAAATGATACTCGGTTCCTTTGACCCAAAATACTATGATGAAATTATAACAAAACTAAATCTTCAGACAAGAGAAGAATATGAACGTGCTTCGCAATACCCGCAGAAACAAAACCAACAAGAACTGCATAGTCAAAAAAAGAGGAGGAGGAGAATACTTCTAGTTGATGATGAGCCTGACATCTGTATAGTTTACCAAATAGTGTTACAAGATGCAGGCTATGAATGTAAATCATATACCGATTCAGTCAAAGCTCTACAAGAATTCAGAGTTAATTATTATGATTTGATTCTACTTGATATCAAAATGCCTGTACTAAATGGATTTGAGCTATGTAAAAAGATAAGGGAAGTTGATAGGACTGTACATATCATTTTTATAACAGCTTCAGAGGCATATTATGAGAAGTTTAGAGGTCAGCACTTTTTGGAGCTAGGTAAGATTAACCATATTCAAAAGCCAATTGGAAATGAAGAGCTAGTACAGATAGTAAATATGATAATAGCGAATTCAATAACTATAGACTAAATTTAAACACATACTTGGTTGGCAGCATCTATTATTGACTATAGGACATTTTAGTAACACATAGTACAAATGAATCCTTTGAGTTTCTCTCTCATGTTTACCATATCCTTTTTTGTCTTACCATGCTTTTTGATATCATGCTCTGCAGCGCTTCTTATAACTTCTTCTTCAGTCTCTCCTGTCACAATATAATCACAGTAGTCGTAGCACCCAACTTCACGACATGACAATAACTTTTTCATACTTCGTATATAGCATCTAAGAATAAGTTACTATTATAGTCAAGTAAAGCTTAGTTATGATTTATACAAATGGTTTATGATTGATTAATTGATTAAACAATGGATATTAGATATTAGAGCTATCCTAAAAATGCTGGAAACTCATCCTACTTATTTTACATTTCCTAATTTGTCAGAAAATACATTGACGAAAGGCTGCCCGAAGAATATGAGAAATGTCTTGTTGGTTTGACAGCAATATTAAGAGAGGCATGTAATGCTCCACAGCAGTCAGATGAAAAGAGAGAAAAAATACAAGCTTTATCGCGCGCGATTGTCTAATAAATGAATGAATCTAAAACCAAAAATTGTAATTATTGTTTTTTGATTTTGTTATCTGAAAGGTTTGAAGTAAAATAACTATTTCACTACCATTACAGGACAATGTGCATAAGTTACGACATTTATAGCAACACTTCCAAGTAGTAATTTCTTAAAACCTGATCTTCCTCTTGTTCCAACAACGATCAGATCAACGTCTTTATCTTCAGCATAATCTACTATACCTCCTGCTGTATTTGTAGAAGCAATAATTTCTGTTTTTATCTGAATATTCTTTTCATTTGCTTTGAGTTTAACTTTATCCAAATATTTCTGAGCTTCTTTGTTCATGTCTATTGTATAGTAAGCTGCTGTTGTCATTTCTCCAGTTGATCCAAATAAATCAGCGTCAGCTGGGTGTATAACATGCAAAGCATAAAGAAGTTCTGCATTATATTGTTCAGATATAGATACAGCATAATCTGCTGCATCCATTGACGCATCAGAGCCATCTATTGCAATTAATATTTTGGAGAATATTGTCTTTTGACTAGCAGCAGTTGACATATATGTATGTACTTTTAGTTAAAAAAGAAGATCTATTAAAATTCATGTCTTAGAGTCATCATAGGTTCAGATCCTATCTCTTGTTGACATGCCATGAATATACTATATATATTATTAAAGAACTATTACTTCAATACCTTTGATCATACATGTATATGTCTGCTGATCAGAGACTAACCAAATTTACAAAAGAAGGTAAGGATTGGGAAAGGAAAGCTACCAGTATACCTGGCATATTCTTACTTAGGTTACCTGGGCTAAGGTCAACTGCTCCTTCCTTTATACTTGGACCATTTTACGTACGCTGTTCTAGCACAAGAAATTACATGATAAGCTGTATAGATGACTGTTCAAGAAAAGTTGCTAGCAAGTGGTCTGAAAGAAAGAGGAGCATTGATGTTTTGAATGTACTAGAGGAGTGGATTATGGATAACGGAAAGCCCAGGAAAGTTATGCATGACAACGGTAAGCAGTTTACATCTAAACTATTCAAACACTTTCTATATAAGAATAACATAAAGGATAAACCAATTCCAAATTCATATCCACAGTTACAAGGAAAGATAGAAGCATATAACAAGATTGTAAAGAATGAGTTCTTGACAGTTGAAGAAATAACAAGTATTGATGATGGAAAACTAAGGTATGATATGTTTGTCAAAGCATATAATGAAACTAGGGAACATGGTGGAATAAATGGTCTTACTCCTTCTGAAAGGTTTGTACAAAGGTTAATTAAATCTAAGACATATACAAAAAGGAAGCAAGAAAGTGTAACCTATGTAGGTAATCAAAATTGTTACCCATCTGTGTAAGTACAACACTTAGCTATTAAAATAAATCCTGTTGATTCGACTGGTTCTGTTACCAAGAAAAGAGGAGTTGTAATTAGGTCTAGTTATGAGCTAGCGCAAATTAATAAACTGCTTTCAAATCCAAAACTTCCTCAGTTAGCAAAAAGTATGGACGAAGTAAATCCTGAAGTAAAACGACTTACGGCTACAAAGGAATCAGATATTTTTGAGATCTAATACTACTGGTAATAATTATAATGATGACCAAGAAGTTAATATGGCTAAGCCATCAGACGTTCTTAGACGCCTTGAAAAGATGGCCAAAAATGAATTTGTTCCATCTATAGGCCCTGTCAAAGGTAGAATCATAACAGAAATTATCAAAAAATATAATCCAAAAAACATTCTTGAGGTTGGCACTTTGTATGGTTACTCTGCTATACTGATGGCTGCTGCTGCTGATATGCGTCATGCAGAGGGAAAAGTAGCAACTATAGAAATAGACCGATCAGTTGCAGATATCGCAAGAAAAAATATAGATGATGCTGGCCTTTCAGAGATAATAAATGTTATAGTTGGTAATGCTTTAGAGAGTAATTCCCAAGCTTGATTTGAAATTTGACTTGTTATTTTTAGATGCAGCCAAAGATGAATATTTGACATACCTGAAGTTAGCTGAAGACAAGGCTCTGAATAAAGGTGCTGTAATTGTTGCAGATAACGTAGAAGTCTCCAAAAATGAAATGCTAGATTATTTGGAGTATGTAAGGAGTTCTGGTGGAATATACAAAAGTGAAACTATCGAAACTACATTGGAGTTTACTCCAAATGTACGAGATGCAATAGAAGTAAGTATTAAGGTTACTTGATGATGAAATAATATCTTCAGCATTTGTCCATGATACTAATAAGAGGTCTAAGGGCCGCTCCAGTCAAAAGGAATATACTTACTCGACCTGCCATTCCACTCCCATTTAAAGCCCATTGCATCCACCTCATCAGTTACAGCTTTTCCCCATGTTGCAACTGCTCCAGGTCCTACCTCGCTTCCAGGTGGGTTAAGTGTTATAACCCGTTTGCCAGTCGGAGTCATAGGTCCACTTAAGGCTTCAGCCTTCGCAACCACCTTTCCCGGTATCTCTGCGCTCCAATGACCAAGATCGTCTGCGACTTCGAATTTGATAGGAGCAAACTCTAGTCCACGGACCTCTCCTATCAGCTTGGCAAATTCGGCCATAAAGCCACCAGCCTTTCCGGTGAAAATCATCTGCAGAGCTTCTCGCTGTTGTTGATTGGCTAGCTCATCAAAGAATAAGCCAAGATTTATTTTTGTCTTTCCGTCACCTGCCCAGATATTACCCGTAAAACTTCCCAGCCCTAATACGTTTAAACCATCTAGAGCTGTTTCACCATATTGTCCCTTATGTATATGGTATACAAGTACTGCATCGCAATCACCAAAAGTCGGAGTCTGGGCGAACTCGCATGGACATGGTATGTTGCAGTTGCAGACGTCAAACCAACCTCCCGAAACCATCCACTTCGGTATATTAGTAGTAGTCGCCATATCGCTAAGTACCAGGATAACTATTTTAGCATTACATGTATTTTGATTTGGGTCTTTAAAAATGACCCCGGACCATATCTACCAAAACAACCGACAAAGACCCTCAATATCTCTTCCTCAGGTAGGAGGCATGACTCTATCTACTACCATCTAGGGGCTCTTTTGCTTCAGGAAAAGTAACCATTTATCTACTTTCTCGCCAATTGTTTTTGTCATTGAACATTTTCTCTTCTCTCCTTCCTCTTCTTGCATAGTCATTCATTCTATATCGGTTCATCAGCTGGCGGCTTTGCGCTTGAAGCGGCGTCTTTGGTGTTTCATTTTGATGACTAACCATGTTTCTGTCTACTACCATCCATATGCGATTGAATTAATAGAGCTATTTTCTTATCTATGAATAATACTTGCAATATAGGATCAAACCATTTCTCCGTTTCTATGTTATTTATCCATTAGGCGTTTATCAGCCCAGTTTCAAAGTGATTTTATTTTACGAAAGATTTTGTAAGTAAATATGGATCTTGACAATTTGTTGGCTTCATGAATCTGTGTGCTAAAAATTGGATAGAAGTTCTTATGCTCGTTGACTGCCTAGGGAAAAGGGAGATCATTTGAAGGAGCGTTACCCGGAGCATTGCCTGAAGGAGAAATAACGGGTTTACTGCAAGATGGTGTTTGTCACATTTCCTATCAGAGCACCACCACTAGGGGCGCTAGTATTAGAACTTGTACCGGGTTTGGTGAAGGTGCCTGTCGAGGCGGCACAGGAGCTTGCGTTCATGGTTGAGCTGATGCAGATGACGATGGCACAGAAGAAGCTCTAGCATTTGTTAAGATAGGAGTTGCGGCCATATTATTCTGTGCATTCTACTACATAGGTGCTCCCAAATAATAGAGTTATTTCTATTGCAATACGGCGACACTTTCCAGACATGTCTGGGTAACTGAAACTGGACATTACGTGTTTTGACTTTCCTTTCCTCGTTTTGTCCTCACCTTTTCCATCTTGTTTGCAATTCTTTCTTACTCACACGATTGCTGTCTCCTTTCAATATCTTGCACTCTTGCTGTCAAAACCATAAGCTGATCTGATAGCCGTGCTATGGCATCATCTTTAATCTTGTCACGATTTCTCAATGATCTTCTGATAAATGCTGAATCTCAAGGAAATAGATCATTAAGCTTAAGTGTCTTAATACAATAAGACTTGACTCTTTAGTCCTTCATGGGTGACAAAATTGAGTCGAATTTGTTCTGAATCGGCAGCTGCCTTTCATGTACTGATAAAGACCTGAATTATTTTATTTATCACTTTTTATCTTCACTGACAAGGTTACTGCTGCGTTTGCAGATTCTTGAATATGATCCCTAGATTCGGTTACAGACATTATAAGTTTCATGTTTTCTGATTTTCTTCTAGTCACGTTCACATACGCTTCAAATCCTATCAACTTCTACTACTAGCAGAAGCAGGAAATTTAGGGCAGCGATCTATCTATCTATTTATCTTTAAGACAACTTGAGACAAAAGGCCTATAATGCAGGTCTGGAAAAAAGCAACTCTCAAGCAGATTACCTAAAATCACAAGCAAACAACAAGCCATAAACTCGTTTTCAATGATAATCATCTTTCTATCATATACAGATAGAATATCTTCGCCATTTGATGTCAAGTCTCATCAATATGACTGAAACTGAGAGAATAGAGGATTCGGAAGTTCTACACTTTGCTTTCTCTGAATGAACGTTCAAGAAAATAAAATGTTAGAAACTCAAGCCATTTGTCGTGGTGCTAACTGCGATGGTGGTTGAGTATTCAGAGCATTTGGAACGTTTGGATTTACATTTGGGGCTGCCGTACCACTACTTGTGTTAGGGCATGCTTGAGCTGATTGAATAGCAACACTACCTATCACTACAAACGCGCTTGCAAACACTAACGCTAGAGCAGCTATTAGAACTGTTTTATTCATTAGAAAATATCCTCGATTATATTATATAAAGGATTTGGTGGTAAATAGGAAACTAATAAAGCCAAGCTAATATTGTTTTTGACTTTTATCGAGCCCAAATATCATGTCAAATTTGATTCACATACTCTTGTGAATATGCAAATACCCATTGAGGGATTAGTTTTGCTGTGATGATGATTCCAACATTTTTGCTTTATTAAAACACTCTTGGGCAGCCTTTTCTACGCCTAACCTAGAAAGACAATTACCTTTCTTTTTCCATGTATACGCGTCATTTGGATCTATCTCCAAGCAGTTATCATAACATTCTATAGCTTGTTTGTATTCGCCTAGCATGTTAAGTTATTGTCTTTTTCGTTCATAATATCATGCCACTTATCTGTCCTAACAAGACTTTGAAGGCATTATATACTATTCAATTTTGGAAAGTTTTACAGAGCTATGATTAAGATGCTTATACTGATTTTGTTAGCTGAAGTAACGCCTCGCCGTAACGTGGTCTTATGAGTTCAAATATGCTGCTTGACGCATCTGACGGCGCATTTGAGCTAAAGCAATGTGTAGTTAGGTTTAATCATGGAATAGAAATACCTACAGCCTTTAATTGATTGATTACGTAGCTCACCTCAGCTGCAGTAACTCTTGTTATCGTAGAATTCTTTCTATGCTGCAGCATTGCATTTACAAGTTGAGATATCATTTCTGCATCATAAAAAGCGTTAGATTCAGACAGTAATTCTGCCACTTTAGGTACATCGGTATTGCTAGTTATCTTTCCACTAGTTATTAGCCCGCCAAACTTCTGAACTGATTCATATACTCCAATATTATATGCTATGAAAGCAATCTTTTCAGGAGGTAGAATATCAATAGACTCCATAATACATCTAACTGATAATAGTCTGTATCATCTATACTTTATCCCGTTTTTCCCATAGTATAATCAATAAATACAAACTACATATTTTATACAAACTTACATGATATAATGCCTTCCAAACTTCCTGATAGTGTTAAGTTACTAGTGGTACAACAATGGCTAACTGGTGCACAAAGGGATAAAATCGCAGCTGATAATGGCCTTAGCGTTGGAGCTGTAACAAAAAGTCAACGAATGGAGACATGCATTAGGTTTTTCTGCAGCAGACGAATTAAGGGAGCTGGCTGTTACATTAAAGAAAATTGGTATATCTGCTGCTCAATGTGCTCTAGGTTTCAGAACTGCAATGACGATGAATAGGTTAGGAGTAAAAGAGGATAACTTTGAACCATTTATGTCATCATTGTCGCTGTTACCAAGATTCCATTTCTTTATAAGCTGATTATTCGCAATTGTGAAAGAATCTTGCGACATGATATAGTCAGACTGATGGTTGAGTCTAAGGAAATAATACTTTCTATTAGGTGCGCCCAGATGGCTCTTTTCTTCATATGTTTTAAAAGCCTCCCTCTTCTAGCGCTTGTATGTGGCGCAATATGGATTGTTGGCCTATTCCTATCTCCTTTGCTAACTGGTTAAACTACATCGGTTCCTCTGAGAAGAGCTGAGAGTATTTTTCGCCGGGTTACGTTACCAAGAACATCTAAAATAAAATTAGGGTTTATTTTTTTGTTATTTTATCTGCAATCATTACAAATGCGAAGTTAACTATGTTAAGTAACATTCAAAAGATAAATGAACGGGTTGAGTTTTAACTATTTGGGAGTGATTAGGTAATATTATTAAATTCATAAGAAAAAGAATAAAAAATCCATTAACAACAGCAGCGGATGACAGCAGGAATAATGGTGGTAGTTTGAATTCTAAAGTAAAACAGATTATTATTTTAGGCATAATCCTATCAGTAATCGGTATTGCTGGTGCGATTTATTACGGATTGCAATTTGTAAAAGAAGAAGTAAATGCAGGCGGGACGTTTCCCTATACTACGCCATCTCAAGTCAAAAACATATCACCTATAGACTTGGAAATAGTATTTGTCTTTGTCATGTTGGTAGGATTTGGAATAGTCACCTATGGATTCGTTGAAAGAGTAGATAAACCATTTGATTCATATCCAACATAAATATGCATTTCGTAATCACTTGTAGTTGCTGCGAGCACCAGAAACATAGAATGACTAACCTTTTCTCATTGGTGATGATTTCTACTGAGCCACCTTAAATGTAGTTGTACCAGCAAGCTCTAATTCTTGTCATACGATATTTATCAATTAAATTCTCTGCCAGTCTTAGAACTGATGAATAATTATCAATCTGTTTATATCTTCTTCTGTATCTTTTGCAGTTGCTAGCTTTGATATTTTTATACAATTCCTTTACATCTTTACTCCCATTTTTCCATACTGATTAAGCTATTTGTACCGCAATGCTCGGAGGTAATTTTTGCATAGCCTCTTCATTGAATTTTATATGGTAAAACATTTCTGTAAAGGTTCATAGCTTAATGACATAGAATGCAGACGAAATTAACAAATTGAAAAGAGCTGTAATGCGAGCTGCACAGATTCTTGTTCTTTCTATCTAAATCGCCTCTTCATTTTCTGCACCTGATTCGATGTCAATTGCACGTGCAATTGGCCAGATAAAGATCTTTCCCATTTTTAGAATTTGCTCTTATGATATTGATTGTATCCTTTTCTTTATCGTCAGGTACGACCACTTCAAGTTTGTATTTGTCACCAAATTCGGGCGTGTACATTTCTGTTCCTTTAGAGGCGTGGAGTTTCTCTGCAATAGTCTTACCTCTGCCTTTGACTTTTAAATAGTAATGCCGCCAACGTTAATCTTTTTCAAAGCATCACTAATGCGTTTGACGTCGTTTTGAGGAATTATTACAGCTATTTAGACAAGTAGCATATCTTTTAATCTTTTATATTAAAAAATAGTGGTTTATTTGTAATAAAAATGAAAAACTACTTATATTTACTTAGATGATACCAATTGATTGTTCATCGGTTGCTCCGGATGCTTCTTTTCTATCTTTATCTAATTAATTTTGTGATGATTGTCTCAATCTAAAGATGCAACCTCTTAGCATTGAGCTGGGCTATTAACAGTCAGAAAGACAAGTCCAGTATAACAAGGATTGAAACTTTACTGACCCAGTATTAATGCAGAGTAAAAAAAGGTAGAAAGAGCTAACCCTGTATTATCGTGACAGATACGCATTGATCTAATAGTTGCGCAATAAGATTATCAGAAAGTCGATCTATTCGAATTGTCTTGAATCGTCAGGAATAAAATAATGTCTCATTTAATCACATAAAAATTGATAGATAGAAGATTTTTTCTAAATTAAGTATTTTAATATTTTTATGTCGGGCGTAGAATCTCTAATATATAGTAGTATGTATCCACAGAAGTCTCCTGGCTGGCTTAGGGCTGTACAAATAGGTTTAGGAATTCTAACTATCGCTCTATCTATATTCGCTCTGGCATTTCCAGGCGCACCTATATTTCAGATTATTTGGTTACTTGCATAGTATTATTCTTTGTTGGAATAGAAGAAATTATCGTTGGGATATTTTCACCTAGAAAGTCCAGATGGTCAATCTATAGGACTTGGGATACTTGTTCTTATTTTTGCAGGTATAGCAATGTCTTTCCCTGTTGCAGCAGCTATAACTATAATTATATTCATTGGTATTGCTTTTCTGATTAATGGTATTGCTAGAATAATAGAAGGGTTCTCAGGTAAGCATTCTGGTATATCACGAGCATTTCTGATCGGAGTAGGAATCTCTGGCTGTAGTACTTTCCGTTGCTGTGCTGGTATCTCCATTTTTTGGTGCAAGACTAGCAGGAACCATAATTGGAATAGGTCTTCTTGTAACTGGAATCCAAATGATTTTCGCAGGAATTCAAGGAAGACGTGCACAAACCGCCGGCAGCGATATTACCAGATGAATAAATTTTAATAGCTCAGAACAGCATTACGAGTAGACCAGTTCTTGCCAGAAATGTATATTATATCATTTATATCTTTTTTACCAACTGAACTATTTTTTGAATAAGTCCTAAAGTGGAGCCAGTATGATAGCATGTAGATAATATCAAAGTACATCTGAATTTGGGCAGAGCTCCTACTATAGAATTTCTTCCTAGCCCAATTGATGGAGACAGCCCCTGGCAACTATACGGGTTGCTGCTGAACGAATGCAATGAGGCAGGCTAGAAAACTAGAGCAGACTTTAGGCATTGAAATCTGCAGACTCGATATAGAAACAGGTGCAGAATGGGTAGTTTACGACCCAATAGCTAAGCTTATCTGTGAATACAATGGTCAGATAACAGTAGACGGGTTAGCAAAGATTAATGCTTCAAAGCCTTCTCGTAGAGGTGAAATAGATTACTTTGACCCAAGGTTTGCTGCAGAATATATCACTATTAGCTCTGTTAGAGTCTGTATGAAAAAACTGCACAATGGTTCATTTATTCATCGTCAAATAATGCGTCAAATGAGTCAATAAGCAGTCAAATAGCTCGTCAAATACGCCGTCAGATCAGTCAAATAGCATATTTGAACTCAAAAGACCGTATAACGACATGGTGTTACGCCAGATAACAAATCCAATACCAGAATGCCAAAAAAATGACATTGAGCCTAAACTGCAAAGATGCAGGAGATCCTGTTTGCACCCATACAATGTACGGAGAGACTGAAGAAGAACTGTTGCAAAATGCCAAAAAACATGGTATTGAGGTCCATGGATATACAGAAGAGTCATGGAATGAAGAGGTTTCTAAGAACAAAGATCATTTGAGTAAACTTATAAAAAGAACATAAAATTTCCTCACCCTCTTCTTTTTTATTCAAAGTGATTATCATAATGCCTTATCATCAATATTGGCTAACTTACCATAGAGTTCAGTTATAGCGAATCTGTTTTCTAATAATCGGTGAAGACGTTAACCTCTTGCCACTCGTAATTACCCATAAGAGACAAATGCAAGTATCCAAAAAATGTTACTGATCTCCTGACGATATAGATTCTCATTTGGAATCGATTGATTATTGCAATGTTTATTTATTTCTGTAACTTTCCAGAATAAGCCTAATAATAATGAAAAAAGGATTGCAGAAGAAAAGACGAGTAATAACTGCTATTGTCGGTATATCTATAATTTCGATTGTCATATATTTAATTGTCATTCTACAATTACAAAATATTAGAAGTCAATCGTTTATAGAATCGTTTGAAAGCCTAGTTTCCAAAGCGCATATGCTTACACAAAGCTACCAAAGAGAGGTTGGAAAATGGCAGGCAAAACTCTATGACAACAAAACTATGATTTCAATTACAAATGATTATTTGCCAAAGTATAAACTCTTAGTTAATGAATCTAAAACACTTAGTCCTCCTACCAAACAACATCAAAACGCTGTAGAGTTATATACAAAGAGCATTGAGGCGGAATTAGAGAGCAATATCGATTTTCTCAATTACTTATCCACGGGTAATTTGGCGAAAAATGAAACCTCTTCCAGATTATTATCAGATGCTTTAAGATATGAAACTGATTCATTTGCTGCTTTTAAATCAGCCAGATAATAAAGTCGAGTTATCTTCGTTCTTTGTATTGCCTATTGTCTGGATTACAACAACAAATCGTTGCCTGCAGAATTTTCGATAGCACTGAAACATCAAATTCCCATAATAAGATGGATCACAGTTAGGAAGGTAATCAGACATTAGCATAACGGATTTCATATCGTGTAGGTTTGTCATATTACTATAGCAAATGCGATAGTTGAACTGTAATAACTATTGATTACAGGTGATACTCCAAAAATATGGGTGATAGATTCATCAAAGATGGCAGATTCAAACCTGAAAGGTAAATATGAAAGGTAAATAGATAATGAATCGAATGTGGGCTTATCAGTGTGTGAGTAAATAGATACAATAACTGCAACAATTCATATGTGTAAGAGTATTCCTCATAATCAGAGTAGATACAATACCTATCAATATAATATAGTTTATATTAATTATAATGGCGCCTCGATACACAGAATACCTTGACTTTGAAGCGAATATCAACTGGTGTTCCAGGTTTAGATTCTCTTATCGAAGGTGGAATCCCAAAAGGAAATACTGCAATGATCGTAGGAAATCCTGGAACTGGTAAAACAATATTATGCTCACATTTTGTTTATGAAGGTTTAACCACTAAAGACGAAAATGCATTATACATTTCATTTAGTGAGTCCAAAACACAATTTTATGCCAATACGGAAAGGTTTGGAATGGATTTTGAGAAATTCGAAAGACAAAATAAGTTTACATTTTTGGGTCTTGCTTCATTCACAAAGGATGGAATACAAGATACACTTGAAGAGATCTTAGCTACTATTAGAAATACCAAAGCCAAAAGAGTAGTATTAGATTCATTTTCAGCAATATCCTTGGCATTTGAAGACAAGAGCGAAGCGAGGACCACAGTTCAAGTGCTTTTAGGTAAAATAATGAGATCAGAAGAAGTAACCACAGTGCTGATTATAGAAATTCCGTACGGGAGTAATAACATAGGTTCTGGGATAGAAGAATCTGTTGCAGATGGTATTATACAACTTGAGCAGGTAGAAGACAATGCTTCACCAATAATTCTCCGAATCTTAAAAATGAGATGTACTGCAATTAATAGAGAACCTCATATTTGTAGAATAGGCAAGAATGGAATGAAATTATATCCCAAACAAAGATTAAGATTGACCTATCGAGCAGTAGAGGAACGAATAACTAGCGGAATACCTGGATTTGATGAAAGAATTGGTAATGGACTTATTAGAGGCACAACTACTGCTATTATAGGAGCGGCTGGTACTGCAAAATCGACTTTTTCATTTCAATTTATTTCTGAAGGCATAAGAAAAGATGAGCCTGGAATATATTGTACATTAGAACAGCCTGCAGACGAGATAAGAGTAATGGGTAAAGGTTATGGATACAACATGGCAGAACTCGAAAAAAAAGGATTATCAATATTTGTAAAAAATGCAGAGGATGAGAACCCAGATGAATTCATTGCAAACTTGGCAGATGAAATTAAAAGGACAAAAGCAAAACGTCTTGTGATAGACAGTCTCTCTTCTTTTAAACACAAGTATAATAACGAGCTGCATACAATTACTAAACGTATTCTAAGCCTAATACAGGAATATCAAATTACAACAGTACTTACCATTCTTACAACTCAGAAAAGCGGGTTTGAGATAACTGAGGAGGATTTATTTTCTCTTTTACAAAACATAATAGTTCTTAGATTTGTGGAGGTTCAGGGAAGGATGAAAAGAGTCTTGCTGGTATTAAAGACCAGAGGATCGCAACATGACAACTCTATACTAGAATTTAATATATCAAAGGACAATGGAGGAGTTGAAATAACTGGTCCTATAGATGAGGAGTACATCGGAATATTAACAGGAATAGCTTATAAATGACAATAAAAAGGGAAAAGATATGAAAAAACAGCTTTTAATTTTAGTCAAAAAGAAGAAAAATTTGACTAAAGATTATGAGGAAACAAAGTTTGGCCATCCAAAGTAAATTCAGGGAGGCCTATGAGCAAGCAGTTGTGGAGGGACTATCCGTTCTGGGAAAGCAAATTTCATTAGTTATATCTTCTTATGTTGAAGAGAAGTATTCAATTCGTATAAGTGATACTGCAGATAATCCAAAAGCTCTCT
This sequence comes from uncultured Nitrososphaeraceae archaeon, assembly GCA_963825865.1. Lineage (GTDB taxonomy): Archaea > Thermoproteota > Nitrososphaeria > Nitrososphaerales > Nitrososphaeraceae > CAWGVG01. The sequence goes on from CAWGVG010000022.1 coordinate 91,377, forward strand.
CCGATGCACTATATGCTACAATAGATGGAGGCACAAGAATTGTACAAAGGCGAATTCTTCGCTCACTTTATAACAGGATTGGAATTGAACTTCCTTTTACCATGACAATAAATTTTGAAGATAAAATTCTTAAGATAAAAAAAGAATATGAAAAAAAGTACATTTCCTCATAAATAGAAATATTATATAATTAATTGATGTCAATGTGATATTATTATATTATTAGTTTGAAATTTGAAATGCCAAAGTTCAACTCTTTCCATCTAACTTGTTCGCAGGCTCTGTTTTTTTACCCAAAGGTAGACGAAATGTAAATGTTGCTCCTCCTATTTGTTGTTTGTTGTTTTCAGCCCATATCTTTCCACCATGTGCTTCGATAATGCTTTTGCATATAAATAGTCCTAATCCCGTTCCTTGAAAAGATTTGGTAGCAAATTTTGAAAATAGTCTCGGCATGATCTCTGGATCTATTCCTGAACCTGTATCCTGGATACTAACAATGACTTCTTGGTTATCTTTGTCTTTAGTAGTAGTAATAGATATGATCCCTTCTGTAGTAAATTTATTGGCATTATTTAACAAATTGGAAATAACTTGGGTGAGCCTCGTTCGATTCTGCTTCAACTATAATGTTATCTCCTCTAGGTTCATATATTAATTTTATTTTATCTCTCTTTGAGTCTTTAACAATATCTAATAGCAGATCATCCATAGCAGTTAAGATTATATTATTTATGTTTAGTTCTTCTTTGTTTAAATTTAATGTATTGCTTTCTATTTTAGTAATGTCTAGAATGAATTTTGACACTTGCTCTAATCTTCTTGCGTTGCGAAGTATAGTCTTTATGCCATTTCTTTTATTATCATTATCATCATTATTATCATTTTCTTTTTCTCTCTTTCCTCCTTCCGTTACTTGTTCTTCTTCTTCTAGTTGTGCTTCAAGCAATTCTGCATACCCTAAGATTGGCATAATTGGTGTTCGCAGCTCATGTGCCGCTATGTTAATAAACTCCTGTTGTATTTTATCACGATTCTTCAACTGCTCGTTAGCTTGTGCAAGTTGCTTATTTGATTCTGCTAGATTGTCCTTTACTACGATTATGGATTCTAGAATTTCCCTTTCATTCCAAAGGGCCTCAAGAAGTGAACCAAAGTTCTTTACAAGAAATTTATTATCAGAATACACTGCAAGAGCTTCAACTCCCTCCTCACCTATAGTTAATACTTTAGAGTTATCGGTGAGCAAAATGCTTCCTTGAATTCCCGAAATACTTTTAATTTGACCATAACTTTTGACGGCAGAAATTAATTGTTTTGTAGATGCGTCGTCGTTTCTCCCTTCTTCAGAGTAAAGAATCATTACATTCACGCCTTTGCTTTCTGCCTGTTTTATACTATCAAGCAGTCCAATTTCAGCAAGATTTTCAAAGTACCTAATTGAACTAACCGCAATGAGAACCTCTGATCTAGCATGTTGAATTTCAGATATAAGTAGAGATTCAGCACGCTTACGATCACGAATAACATCTATACTGAAGGGTTCAACTTCTCCTTCAATTTCTCTAATCTTTTCTTGTGCTGATATTGTTTTATTCCAAAAAGTATCAAATACGTATTGCTGTTGTTCTACAATTTCCTTAATGTTGTTATGAATAATTTGTGGAATATTTTTTTTTGCTTCTTTAGAAGTTTTAGTAGAAATAGAAAGATGTGTTGTTTCATTTAAGATGAAATTTCCTTTGAGTCCGTCTAAATGCCGAAGCTCGGCCATTTCCATTAATTCCTTGCAATAAGGGATATTTTGTTTAGTAATTTCGGTAACATATCTTAATTTTATCCCTCTACCTTTGGCATCACTAAGGATTCTTTTTAAACGCCCCATCTCCTATGGTCTCAGATAGCACTGCATAATTACCACAAATATCTATTTCATCTTTTGATTTAGATACTAATCGCAAAATAGCATCAGTTGCATTTTGGACACCATACAATATCCTAGTCTTTTTACTATCTGTATTGGTAGATGAGTTCGTCAACTAATGATATCATTGGTAAGTTATTATCCGTATAAAACATTATGATAAAATTTTTTTCACATATGATGCAATCAAAGGATAAAAGGCAAGAATCCAATACATTATTTAAATTTGCTATCTCATCACTTGAGAATCTCAGGTTAATGCAATACTACATATATTGGAGATTTACCTTTGGAAAACAATTTGAGTGGTTGTGACGATACAGACATGGATTCCACGGATTCCTTCTCTTTACTACTCTATTCAAAATAGTTATAATGTCACGGGGACATATTCTTGCCTCTTCAGCTATTTGACGATAAGTCTTACCTTGATTGTATAATTCTAAAACCAGCTTTTCTTTTTCCTGTCTAGTTAATGCCATCAAATACTTCATATTTACGATAAATATAACAAGAGCGAGACTTAGATATTGCTATCATCTGTTATCAATTTATTATCATTGTTATCATGACAGTATCGCTAGTATCACCGCAAAGACATGACTGAAGTTTTGTCAAACCGTGTTTGAATATATTACTGTTACCACATTTTTGAAATGACATATATGCAAGTATCGAACGGAAAACTGCTAATTTGCTAAGGTTGCATTGTGTTTGTTAAAATTTCATATTTGAAGTGGCTTATATCATAATTTTTGTATCATATACAGAAATGTGTATGTTGCAGACCTCTACCATTACTGCTGTTATTATTAATACTTAGTTAGATTTTGTCATTATTTCATTTAGATGTTTCAATAGCTCCTGGTTTCCCATTGGCTTTCGCATAAAGCAATTTGTATCTAACTCATTAAATATATCTGCATATGCTCCATGGTACATTTCACCAGCTGTCAGAAAACATACTTTAACTTTATCGTCTATTTTTTTTATTTCCCTATATAGTTGAAAGCCATTCATATTTGGCATTTTAATATCTAAGATTAACAGATCATACAATCCTTTTCTGAAATTCTCCAATGCTGACAGACCACTATTAAAGGCATCAACTTCAAAACTATTCCCTTCTAAAGCCAACTTTATAGATAAATTAACGTCTGGTTCATCATCAACTATCAAAATTTTTTTTCTTTTCATTGTAGTTGATTGGTTTCATTTTTAACGTTGTACTAGTCATGCCAAGCTGCTGCTGTCTGCTGTTTACTTGTTGATGGTAAAGTAAATGAAAAGGTAGCACCTCTTTCACCATACATATTGTTATTTTCAGCCCATATCTTGCCACCATGGGCTTCTACAATGCTTTTGCAAATATACAACCCTAATCCTGTACCCTGATAAGATTTTGATGCAAACTTTTCAAATAACCTAGGCATTATCCCAGGGTCTATACCGATACCTGTGTCCTTGATACTAACAAGAGCCTGACCATCAACCTTTTCAGCATTAATATTTATAATTCCTGTTTTCCTCTTCGTTGATCTTTGTTTTGGTAAATTTAACAGCATTATTTAGAATATTGGAAACAACTTGAGCTATTCTTGTTTTATCCGCTTCTATGAAGATATCGTGAGGCTGATATGCTAATTTTATAAGGTCTCCTTGTTGGCTCTTCTTAACAATGTTTGTTATTATATCGTCTATAGTATTTGCTATTACATCATTTAAGTTGAAAAACTCCTTCTTCAAGTTTAGTGACTCGCTTTCAATTTTTGTAACATCTAAAATGTCCTCAGCAAGTCTATGCAATCTCCTTGCATTCCTCATTATAACATCTAGTAATTCATCTTGTTCTGCTGCTGATTCTTCTATCTCTGCTATTATTAGAACGAAGAAGTTCTCCAGTTAAGCCAAGTATTGGCTGGATAGGTGTTCGTAATTCATGGGCTGCTATATCGATAAATTCTTTTTGCATTCTATCATGTGTTTTTAGCTGTTCATACATCTTGCTTAATTTTTGATGTAGTTCTGTCTGTTTCCAAAGACTGTCAAATATAGAAGCATATGCTAAAGCAATTGGTTTGCTATTAGAATATGGAGCTAATCCTGCTGCATCATACGAATTATCTTTTAAATCGTCCTTTGTCTCGATAATTAGAGATTCTTTTCTATCAACTACTAGAATTCCAACTGTACTTTCTAAACTCTTGTCGACGCTTCCAATATCTAGCTGAGGCAATACCAAATTTACTTCGTTTACTAATTGTATTACCTCATTTTGATCAGCAGGAATTAATATTCTAACTCTTACACCACGTTCTACTGCGTCTTTGAATAAGTGCATTATACCTAATCTTGTTTGACGACGAAATGCGTGGATTGAGGAAAATATTCTCAATACCTCCTCTTCTGCTGATTTTACTAAATCATAAGCTCGTTTTATCGAATCTGTAGGATTTTGCAATAATTTCTATGCTAGTCGATTCAATGCCTTCTTCAATATTCCTATTCTACCTTTAGCATCAATTCCATTTTTCCATAATTCTTCAAATATATAATAAAAATGGTTGACATATACTAGGTTCATTACTAAGTAATAGACTTTGAACATTTTTACCACCTTCCATCTTTTCTATAGTAGTCTGCTATTTCTTTATCTGAAACACCAAAACTCATAGGTGGCAGATTTTTAACATGTCTTATTTTGATACCTGCATCCAGAAGTATTTTAGCTAAATTCATATTATCTTTATCTATATTACTTATGTATCTGATACCCTTGTGCTCCCCTTTCTTTTGCTTTTCCAATAACTATTTTGTTTATTTCAAAAAAATGATTGTAACTATATTGCATTCCTCCAGCTGTCAAACATGTACATAATTCACTTGAGCTGGCAGTTAAGCGACCGATTTCTTTGACAATTTCTTGATCATCCTCAATTATTCTAGTCTCGTAATGTACTGTTCCTTCTTCTATCTCTTTAATTCTCTTTTCTGCAAGTATTGATTTATTCCACAGAGTCTCGAAAATATTCCGTTGCTGTTCTACAATTTCTCTTACATTAGTATAGATAGCTTGTTGATGGGGTGCCTTCAAAGTTATAGATCCTAAATACTCGTTTTCATTGAGTATGAAGTTAGCTTCAATTTCATTCATATGGCGCATCTCAGCAATTTTCATTAAATCCTTGCAATAGTGAATATTTTCCTGTGTAATTTCAAAGATATATCTTTGTCTTGTATATTTCCCATTTTTAGCATTCATTATTGCTTTTCTAATTGATTCAAAAGAAATGATTAATGATGGGAATCTAGAGTTGCCACAGATATCTATTCTATGCTCTGCATTATAGGAAATATCCAATATGGCATTTATGACTTCAACGCGATGTAATACCCTAATCTTTTTGTTCATTAGTGAAGTTGTTCAACAGTAATAAGGATATTGGTAAATATAAGATAGAGGGTAATATGAACTCTGTTGCTTAACGTACCTAATATTGGACACATTGCGACCTTATTGCAAAAGTAACAATGTTCAATGATCCAATATACAAATTTGATAATATTACTGTGAGCGATGGTGACTTTTCTATAAGGCGTCTGTTTCTGGACTTCGGTATACCTCAAGTCATTGTTAAAGTAGTTTCAAAGGATTACTCGATAGCATTAGACTAATTTAACATCTCTGTACTATAGCGAAATAGCGACAATAGATAAGTCAGCATGTATATAATAAACCCAGCTAGTGTTAGGAGATTTGGTTTATTGTCTAGTTGATATTTCAGCTGTTTCTTCTTCGTGTTTCTCTTCTCCTTGTTTATCGTCATAATCAGACTCGATTCTTTATTATTATTATTATTAATAACTGTGAAGACAATTTCAGTTTCTCTTCCTTAGACTTGTCAGATACAAACCTTATGGCATCATCTAGCAGTGTAGCATTTGGAAATCTAATGTTTACCTTGTAGCAATATCAATAATCTCTGAATATAATTACTATGCTCAAATTTGATTCACACACCCTTTGACCCCGCTCCGCTATTGATGCTTTTAACTAATGTAGAATTTATTATAAATTTTCAATTAATAATAAATGTTAAGTTGAATTTATCGTATTGTATAAACATTATTCTGGTGATAATAATTACTATGTTATAAAAATAAAAATATTACTTCTATGTATCATTAATCGTGATACTCGTTAAAATAAATCATAATGTCATTGATAGGATGATATCAATATGACCGCAACAACGCTAATTTCGCCTATAAGGTGTTGAGCCTGTTTCGGTCGCTGACTTCCAAAATTATTTATAAAATAGCACTTTTGGCTGCAATTATCATTGTCTTTATCATTAGCAGTTTTGCAATGCTTGCATATTTCCAATCCCAGCAAACTCTTTTAGGAAATTCAATCAATATTGCAGGTAAAAACAGATTTCTTACAATGAACGTACTATTTCAAACATCAGAATATTTAAATGGGGTTTTTTCTTCTTCCTCCCCTTCCACCTCTACGCTTTCCTCATCTACTTCACATAATAGCATATCCAAGCTTAATGATGCTATTGATAAATTAGATACAAACTTATTGGCTTTAAGAGAAGGCGGAAAGACTTCTAATGTAGAATTAAAACCATTGCCATCAAAGTTTTTAGATTCATGGAAGATAATTAATAATAATTGGGTTAGTTTTAAAACTTTTATTACTTATAAGGTGGTTAAGCCAGCTCAGCAGCAACAGGCAGCAATTGTTGCTTCAACAACAACCTGTATTAAAAACAACTACTACCACTCTATCTAGGAATGTTACTGGTGCTACAGCTTCAGCAGCAGGCAGGGCAAAAATATACCAATCTACAAAAACAGAATTGGAATCGCTGGCTGCAAACCTAATCAACTCATCAGATAGGATGGTAACACAATTAGGAGTTGATTCAGCAAAAAATTCCCTGAATGTAATGCTGTTAGAGATCTTTTTTGGAATAATGAACATAGGCGTAGTTCTCTTAATAATTTATTTTGTGACAAAAATTCTCAAACCAATAAGTGCACTTACTCAAGCAACCTCTGAAATAAAAAAAGGAAATCTTGACGTTTCAATTGAACAAGGACACAAAGGAAATGACGAACTTTCAGTTCTAGGCGAATCATTTAATTCTATGGTGCAATCTATAAAAAACTACATTACAAAGCAAAATCAATTAACGTCCGAACTAAAAAAATTAAATGAACAGCTCAAATACAAAGATCAGTTAAAAGATGAATTTATAAATATAGCAGCACATGAATTACGTAATCCCATACAGCCAATACTTGGTTTATCTGAAATTATTCGTTCCCGTAAAGCAGCTTCTAATAATATAACAGGTAAAGGAGATGATGAAGAGGTCTTTAATGTCATTATCAGAAATGCAAAAAAACTACAATGTCTTTCAGAAAATATATTAGATGTTACAAAAATCGAAAGTCAATCTTTGATATTAAATAAAGAAAGATTCAATCTTAGCGATATAATATCAAATACTATTGAAGATTGTAAAAGTCAAATTGAAAAGGTAGGAAAGCAAAAATCGATATCTTTGTTATACAAGAGCAAGAACAAGAACAAGAACAGTGATTCGGAAAAGCAAGATATTATTTTAGTCCAAGCAGATAAAACAAGATTAACACAAGTCATTTCAAATTTAATAAGTAATGCTATTAAATTCACGGAGAAAGGAACCGTAACTATCACCACTACTACTGATTCAGTAGTATTGCAACAGTCTTCTTCGCATTGGAAAACAGCATGGCACTTTACAGCCTGCAAGATACATGACAAATCGATAAAGCCTTGTTTCTACAAGCAAATTGGCTTATTGAAATAAAGAGAAGTGATGAAGAATAGGCTATCGACAATGACAAGTATTGGGAGAATTGACAAAATTAGAAGGTGGTGGTGCTAATAGTCTTAAGCTTTCAGGTGCACATGGTGTTATTTTTGTCAGAATTCAGGTCTTTAACCTTTAGAAGAAAATAATTTCACATTATATTGTCTCATAGAAAGTATTAATTAACAAATCCCTTAGATATCATGTGTCATTATGTCTAGACGTTCAAACAAAGCAGTAGTAGAAATATTAGCATCATCTTCCAAGAATGAAGAAACTTCCATTGAATTGGATAGAAAGATTACTTTAGCAACTGAAGGTTTTACTACTAGCAAGTTTTGCTTTAACAATCTACCAATATTCTTAAAAGGCCTTCTTGAAAAAAGATTTTCAACTCTCAGATAATCTTGTCAATCTTTAAGGAATTTCAAATATTATTATAATGATTCTGTTCACTCTGCATATAGGATAGGCTTAATTTCAGGCACTATCTTTTATAGAGGAGAAGAGGAATTAAAGTCTGAGAAGTGCTTTGAAGAGTTTTGAATGAACAAATATATAGCAAAAAACAAGTGGGTGAGTCTAATCACATAGCATGTATGGTCCTGATATATCTACACACCCAAAACACAGTCATGAAGGCATAGGAGGTATGCTTTATGACGCTAGAAAGGACTTAGTTGCGAAGTTGAATCTAAGAAGGATGGAATGTTACTCTAAAAGCAGACAGATTAAGATTGACCATCGTAAAGAGATTTTCTTTAGTAATTATGCAATACATCTAGTATTCATGAGTGCTTATTGCTACAGAAATAGTAGTAGAAGTAGAAATACATAATAGATGATTATATTTTCTAACTGAGAGCCACTATAGCTTCAAGAGAATGGACGATTTAATTGTGTTTTAGCTCTACAATCAAACCATCGAGCTCTTTGGTAGTCATTATCTTTGAGACTTCAGCTGCTAATTGGGGCTCCTTGACTTTATCAACTATTCGTGCAGTACCTTCGTATGTATCATGCTTTAGTGTAAACAACACCCGTGGGTCGTGGATAATATTTTGAACCCAATGTGCACGCTCTAGGAGCTCTGACATTATATAATATCTTTTATTATATTGTACAAACCAAATCTCTATTCTATGCTGTTTGCCTGTCTTCCATCCCTTAGTAGTTAAATAGAGAAACTGTGGATTAGGATGAGATCCCATGCTTTTGTAATAGGTTTAAAGCTATAAGACATTTGCCATACTCAAAAGGTTAAGAGGACGAAGCTCTAACTACTTCAGACTTTTCTTCAACTACATCAATTGGTTTAATACATATTATATAATCAGAAAAAAGCTACGGTGACTTTTTTGGGCAATTGAACGGACAAACTAGTGATAGTCTGTTTCAACTTTCACTAGTTTGTATTCTCTGTATATTGCCTACAGCTACTTTTACTTTGAATACTATTTGCTCATCTCTATAAGAAAAAGTTTGATTAGGCTGTATTCTTATCTGCATAGAGTTTGTAGAGTTGTCCGGTCTGACTGTTAACGTATTTCCACTGTTCAATACTAAATTTGACTTCTTTGAACTTAGTTCTCATTTGAGGGTTCAAAGTGTTATAGATATCTTCTCCTATAGTAATTGTATTTGCATAGGTCAATGAAGTTATTTTTGCAGATATGTTCATAGAATAGCCAAGAATATCAATCAGGGAGCTTTTATCATGTCCATACTGGACAATTACACTCTCTCCCTCATCTAGACCAATTTTGACTTTGAGTTCTGGATATTCATATTGATTTAGTATTGGATTAATTCCTTTTTCGATTACGGTTATCATAGATTTTGCACATCGTACCGCCACATCGCAGGCAAGCAATTTGTTATAGATAGATGGAAAGAAAGCAATTACGGCATCTCCTACATATTTTAATACATAGCCTTCATGGCTCTGTACTATGTAAGACATTTCATATAGAAATGCTCGAATTATGGTAACCATTTTATTAACTGGCAAAGTCATGCTCATCTTGGTTGAGCCAGCTAAATCAGCATACATGATCGCAAGTGGAATCTTTGAGTTTATATAATTAATGAGAAACTCTTGAGCAGGTTTTAAGTTTGACTCATATTGATAACGCCTTTTCAATGCTCTCGACAACCTTTCCTGAGTTTGAGCCACAAGTGTTTCTGAATTAACCGCCCCTGCCATTGGCTTCTTAGGACGATCACCTTCAGTCATAATTATATTAGCAGTTGGTTTAGCATTTTGCTCATCTGTCCTTTTTTTCCACTTTTCTGAATTTTGTTTCTGGTCTACACTAGCTGCTTTATCGGGCAAATGGCAATTCTATTTTAATAATCATTGGTAAGATTTAAACATCATCGGGTCAAACATTTGTAACTAAAAATGTCTGCCACGCTAATCGACTATAGATGGCAATTTAGATCATCTAAGATTAACAACTATTTTTTAGTATATAGATGAAATGATATAGAAGGATTGCAAAATGAGGACATCTAAGAAGAGAATAGTTATACTTGGAGCAGGCTACGCGGGAATATTTTTAGCCACCAACATTGCTCGATATGTAACAGAGAAATCAGGCGAAGTAATACTCATTGATAGAAATCCTTATCATCAGTTGCTTCAAGAGATTCATTTAGTAGCGGCAGGTTTCAGAACAGCAGATGAAGTAAAAATTCCAATTCTAACATTAATAGATCGAATGAATATAAAATTCATTCAATCTATCATAAAACAAATAATGCCAGATAAAAATCTGGTTGCATTAGAATCGACTGAAATTAACTATGATCTTCTTATTGTATGTTTAGGCGCTTCTACAAAGTATTTTGATATTAAAGGAGCGAGAGAAAATACTTTACCGTTACGCTCTATTTCTGACGCTTCATTGATCTATGAGAAGGTGAGAGCTCTTATAAAATCAGATAAGAAGCATAATATTGTAATTGTGGGAGGGGGAGCCACAGGTGTGAGCCTTGGCGGAGCACTATCGGATTTTGTAAATGAGAGCAAAAAATCAGATAGTCTTTCTATAACAATTACAGAAGCACTGCCAACTATCCTCTCAGGATGGGATGAACGATTAGTTAAGAAAGTAAATGAAGTATTACAGGAAAAAGAAATAAGAATAATGACAAGCTCTGGAGTTACTAGAGTTGAAAATGATGGGTGGCGGTAGTAGTATTTATCTTGGTGATAGCGGATCAAAAATTCATTCATCCCTTATTATTTGGACTGCAGGAGTTAAAGGCTATGATATACCAATAAGTCCAGAAGTTGAAAAAACTAAAGATGGCAAAATAATTCTAAATGAATTCTGTCAGATTGGTCGCTATCCAAACATATTTTCAATCGGCGATATAGCCGCAGTGAAAGATGAGAATGGTAAATTATACCCGCCTTTAGCTCAGATTGCAGTTAGAGAAGCAAAATATCTTTCAAAACTTATACCCAAATACGTTATTACTAATCATGCTGATTTAAGCTCATTTACCACTGGTTGAAAAATTCCAATATAATATCAAGGTACAATTAATCTCCTTAGGAAATGATGACTATGTAGGATTGTTTAACACCCATGTGATAAGCGGCAACCTTGCAAAGTTGGTGGAGGAATTTTCAATGAGTGCATATATCAATACACTCGAAAGTGGTGGAAGAGATATTATGAATACAAGTTTATATGGAGACGACATATTTTCACACCTAGTATCCGGAATAACCTTTGCACGTTTCACCTTCATGAAATGGTTAGAAAAAAAGACATCGTAGGCTGACAAATATTGGCAATATCTACCTGCTACTCCAAAAAGCCAACTGTAACCCTATTATACAGACCAGAATAGGGGACATTATAGAGGATAAGAATTGCCTCTACATATATTGTGATTGTTGTCATCACCATGCAATCTCCCCTTCGATGTATAATCACTACTTCGAAAATGAGCAACTATTAAATCGGATAATCTGGCAGCACAATCTTCATTATGTTAAAACAGAACAAAACAATATAACCATACGTTGTCTATTTCAAGATTCTATTTACGAACCTTGCTTTGATACGTAACCTAAGTCATTTTTGCAAAGTAATATATATATAGAAATGTCTTTTTGTCAATATTTGTATATGCACTAGGAGATCTTTCATCCTTCAAATCCCCAGCTTGATTTTTTAAAAGGCACAATCTTTACATAATCCTTTCCGCGTAATATCCCAGCAATTCCTTTAATCTCCACACCCCTTGGCGTCCAAGGATTGACTGAGACCAAATCGTCTACCACAAACGCCACTTTGTTATTTTGTAGTATGTTTCGAAACTTTAGACTATTTTTGAGGTTCCATCCTCCAAAGTATAGGTAGCTTCCATCAAACTCGAAAGCTACAGGTACTACATGAGGTTGCATATTTGAAGAGACAGTGGCAATTCTACCCAGTCGTTGTTCCTTCAGAAAAGTCGATTCCTTTTCGCTGAACCTTACAGCATCAATCTCTTTCGGCATTGAAATTTTTCGTTATTTCCAAATGGCTAAAGGTAGTACGTAAACATTTAGAGCGTATGTTTACGACAATGACTTCACAAATAACTTTTCTCCTAGGTGATCGACGGTATCTTCATCGTTGCACTTTTAGCCATGCTCAAGTTACAATAGCTTCTGTCTTTTCCTCCACTGGTGTTACTGTTTATAATTAAAAGCTTACTATTGACTTACACATAACTATACTGAATCACTCATCCTTTCATTATAGTCCCATTCATACATACTGACTGGTTCAATTTCAATTGCAACTTCATTTTGGAGATGTGTTTCAGATAACAATAACTTATATAATCTTGATGTTTCTTTTCCCTTGCAGTATTTTTGTACTAGCATGCGAAGAATATCTTCACCTCTATCTTTTAGTATTGATGCATTACCGTAACCTCTAATACCACGATAGGGAAAACGATCTCCTGCAATCTCAAAGCCACATTTTGGAGAATATCTTAGATATCTTATTATCTTGGATTTATTTTGTGTAGCACAATAAAATTTCTCATCAATGTATACATACCATAATGAGACAACCCTAGGATAATCTGAAGTAGATAGGCAGGCCAATCGTATGGGTATATTGCTATCTATCAAATATTGAATCGTATTCTTACTATTCACAACATTCCATTTGTATTTACATATACTTGAATTTGAACTCATTGTTCTGTCTGCTGCTCTGCTTATGCGGTCATACTAAGATTTATGGAGTTGGTTCGTTGGAGAACAGCTTGTTATGTCACAATATCCTCAACATCTTTATCTTATCAAAGCTCGTTGCCTATTCATCGACCGTTCCTATCAATGGAAATCTTTGAGCTTCTTTTGACGTGACCTACAGGTAGATGTTATTAGTGGTATTATTTTCTTATAGAAATCCTGGTTTTCTAGTACTGAAAGCAGCTCCGAATCATAGACTTGACGCACCCTGCCCCTAAAAAGCGATTCTAAGAAATTCACTTATACTAGAGTACGACGATAATAATATTGTAATTTCACATATGTCAAATATTGATGTTTCAAGCCGATCAACACCCTCCAATCCATTTACACAATTAATATCAGACTTTAGGGGTAAGAATCTTCCATCTGAACAGATTGAAGCCGATTACAATAATACTCTAAACTATCCTAACAACTATTTCATCGCACCTGAAAGTTGGCATGAATGCTTCTATACTACATCTAGAAAGAACATGCTTTCACTTAGCAGAGGAATCGAGAACATAGTCAGAGTAAAACCACCATTTAACAGATATGCATTGTTATCTTTGTTTCAAAGGGTCAGCAATTTCAATGATGTAAAGGATCAATATATCTCGATCGCGCCACTTACAAAGAAGCTGTATTTGATAGGAGGAAGAGAACTGGCTGGTGGGATTAGATTGCCGCCCAATGCTGAGATCATTGATAGCACTGGTTCTGGTTTGGAAAAGAATTGGGTGATTATTGTACTTGCTCAAGACGAGGGCTGCGCCTTAATTGCCGAAGAATTCGAAGCTGGAAGATACCGAGGATTCTTTACCACGAATCGGAGTCTTGCCATCAGATGTATGGGAGTTCTAAAAGGCCTGCTAAGTATAAAAGAAGTGGATATTTGATGCATTGCTATACTTTTGTATGGCAATTCTTGTAGGTTCTCCTGAAACATGTTTCAGAATTGGCAGTTTTAATGATAAGAGATTTGCAGAAATTTTGTCGTAGTTTTCCTTTATTTGCTAGGATATTATTATTATTATTGTTTGATATTTCAATCCCTTCTACTCTGTCAACAAATGTAGAGCCGTCTGATCCCATATACAAGTCATAGCTGACTCTATGGTCTTTATTTCTATATGAAAGTAGTATTAGAGGAGATAGTCCCTGTATGCAAAGGATACTTATCTTTGGATTTGGGTTTCTCTAATTTATTCAGCAATTCATAACTTGTATCAAGGAAAGCAATAGCTTTCTTTAGAAATCCTTTGAGTTCTGGTATTTCTCTTGGATGTATTCCATAGGATTTGTTGTCATCATCCCATTTTAGAAAGTAGTTACCAATTTCTATTCTTGGCTTCTCATAATCTTTAAGTATAAAGTGTTCCTTCAATATAAATTCTGAAATATCCAATAATATCAAATGTTCTTCACATGAATATTAAACTAAAAGTTCAAGTACATAATAGTCGAACGCTATTACATGCAGTTCTAAACCCTACCATCATATAGATATAATGATAACTTGTTTAAGCGAAAAAACTTAAACTAGCATAGCGACAGATTAAAGTAAAATCTACTTTTAGCATCGATACCAGCACTAATGCGACCCAACCTAAGTATTT
>CAWGVG010000023.1:0-87461 GCA_963825865.1 uncultured Nitrososphaeraceae archaeon
ATTATAAATTAAAAAAATATTTTAAAATGGTTAAGACAGGTCCCTTTAGTTTTCAGTCCAATCCTTTTATAGCATAAGTGAAGGAGCCGTACTATTACAGATTAATGGTTTATTAATTCCTTAGTCAACACGTTTGCTGTCAGAAAACTAGTTCATCAATAGTTAATGTTCGGACACAATATTTGCATTTTAATATTATTTTTTCCTTGTCTATGATGTTGATAGTTGGTTTAATATCTTCACCATTTGTAACACATTTCAGATTAGGACAACGAAATATTCCAACAATAGAATCAGGAAGCTGAATCTTACGCTTTTCAAATAATCTATAGCCTTTAATAATGTTAATAGTTGCGTGTGGCGCAATCAACGCAAGTTTGTTAGTCTCATTTTCCTCTAAAAACCTATTTTCTACTTTGATAATGTCTTTCTTCTCATGCTTACTGCTTGGAACGTTTAAAGCAACTGTAATGACATTCCCTTCTTTACCAGTGATGTTTAGCGCCCGTAAAACAAATAGCGCCTTGCCTGATTCAATATGGTCAATTACTGTTCCGTCTTTGATTCTACGAACAAGAAGTTGACTTGTGTCGGACATTCACTATTACGGCTATATTGATTTAACTTATAACCCTAGCGACAAATGGCATACGCCTGCTTTAGACTTTTTGGGCTTGTCAATGAATATATGCTCTTATCTAAATCCATGTTGTTTCTTTTCTTTATCATGTTGATCAAACACATGGCTAATATTTTAATGGCGACAAGATCCTACAATTTCTCAGGTACAGTTGTAATTTTAGAATCACAAAATGCTAGACATCGCATTGTCATGTTTGCACAACTCATATGATCTATCTCCAAGACTGTTTTCTGATTGTAAGTCCAGCCCAAACAAGCAACCAAGTATATACAAATGTCGAAAGAACCATAAATAGTGGACGATACAGCCACAATTTATCGCCTGGATTACGTAATCTATAATCTACTCCATAAATCATTGATGTAAACAATAGCCCTGACAACCAAAGCACAGGCGATAAAATATTTCCAGCAAGAGGTAGCATAATTGCTGCGTGTAGTAGGATAAATGGACGAATAAATTTCATACCAGTTTGTACGTAATATAACATAGCTGCATAAAAAGGACGCCTCCAAAATATTCTACCTGTTGAAGACAGACTCCTGAGGAAACTCTTTTTCCATCTTATCTGCTGTTTTACAAGACCAGGAAGGTTATCGGGTACTCCTACAGTTACTCTAATACTTCTACTGAACAACACTTTCCAATATGCTTTGGGCCTATCTTTATCATCATTGATATCTGGATCCGAAGATGATTTCATCGTGTCTAGATCATCTTTTCCAATCTGTAGTATTGGAATCTTTTTACGATAATCATCTTGTTTGTTATCCAATTTAGGCTTCGTCCCAAGTACATGTGCAGTCATACGTCTGTCAGTACAGAACTTAAAATCAACTCCAAGAAAACGGTCATGTGCCCAATCATGGATGAAATCCTGTATAGCTTCTCTTTTATAGAAACTCAAAGAGCCTGAACAGCAGGTAAGTGAATTAAACGAGCTTTCGGATCCTTTTATCACTCTATACGATCCATCAATGTATACTTGTTGCATCTTGAGTAATATATTATCGCCATACGCACCTCTGACTCTTCCCTGAGCAGTCACTGCGCCAACTAGCCTATCTGAGAGGAAAATCTTGACTGCTATTTCGACTGCATCACCATCCATATCACAATCGCTATCCATAAAAGCATAAATTTCGCCTTTAGCGATTTGACTCGCTACTTCTATCGCTTGTTTTTTGCCGACACTTTTTGATAAGTAAATTATAGATAACTTATCTGGTCCTACTTCTGTCCGAATTTTAGCTAGAATTTTAGGCGTATTGTCAGTACTGCAATCATCAATTATGATAACTTCTTTATTTTTATATGATTGATTGACGCAGGATAGAACACAATTTCTTATATTATCTTCTTCATTTTTTACTGGCACTACAATTGAAACAAGAGGCAATTTAACATTTGAAAGGTCAATGTCTTTGGCTTTAATATAAGGATCTTTGTATGCCAGATATGCGCGTGCCAAAATATTGAACAAGATAAAAGTTGTAAGGAAGCTATAGACCCCCAATATCCTATCCATTACAAATAACAACAAGTAAATTTTAACTACCAAAATGGTAGCAACTGCCACGAGGATCAAGAGCCTTACCATCCATCGCTTCTTGTCCATTTCTCTGAATTCTGTTGTATGCTGTTGAATAGTCAAGTCATAAAGCCTCTGGATATCTATTTTTTAGCTGCATGTTATTTAAATCAACAATTATGGTCTGCTGTGCTATGCTATACTCCAAATTGTCTTTAAGGCTTGATAGATTTGAATAATCTATGTATAAAACCATAATTGTTTATCACATGTAGTCAAATGTAGTTTGGCCTAATTAAACTATTTCTTAATTCTTACAGTATAATTTACCCGTGAACTCTGCTCTGTATATCCAGTATTAAAAACATTTCACTATGTAAAAGAAAGGTATCCTCCAAGAAACTTGCTGCCTTGTATCAAAATCCTAACTTTTTTCAACCCTTTACTTTAATATTTTTTATTGACAAATACCTTGTTATTTGATACGGCACACATTGATAATACTTTGTGTAAGAAAATACTTACAATTCAAAATATTGACTTTGAAACACTTGGAACCTTAGAAGAATTAATTCATTCAGATGGTTATCAAATTGAAAACATTGAGGCACAAACTGACACAATTCCAAGTAAGGCAGATAGATATGTTGCAATTGTTATCTTAGGAGGCCCAATGGCTGTTTATGATGAGACGAACTATCAATACTTATCGAAAGAGCAAGAACTAATAAGAGATGCAATAAAAAATGAAGTTCCTGTTCTTGGAATTTGTTTAGGATCCCAATTAATTGCTCAGGCTACTGGAGGCAGAGTTTATAGAGGCCCCAAAAAGGAGATCGGCTGGTTTAACGTTACTCTTACACCTAATGGACATGAAAGTCTGTTTAAAGGTATCAAAACTAAAACAGTGCGAGTTTTTCAATGGCATGGAGATACTTATGATCTTCCCTCAACAGCTAATATCATGGCATTTTCAAATTTGTACCCACAGGCTTTTAAGGTTGGCAGTGCGATCGGTATGCAATTCCATCTTGAAGTAAACCGCAAAATGATAGAAAGATGGATACAAGAATATAGTCAAGAGATAAATAAAGAACATATAAAATCAGATGATATTCTTTTACCCAACAAAGCCAAAGAGATTAGAGACTCATATGACAGATGTAAAGTCGTTTATTCCAACTTTTCCAAGATGATAGATAAATTCAGAGGAAAAGATATTGGTGCTAGATGAGTTAACGAATACTGTTAAAATGGCCTTTCGAGTGTGGTAATACTGAGACAAAATTGCTTTGATAATGAGGCATGGGCTTTGACAAGTAATAAATATGTAATTCTTATTTCATACTCAAATTCTTTTATTTTTCATGTATATTCGCTTCATTTGTGCTGTCCATGGAGCTTTCTTTGTGTAGAGTTCCTTTGGTTTTCTTTGTTTACACTCCGAGAGTGCATATGAACATAAAAGAGGGAAGTAAACAGAAGAATCTCCGTAAACTATTACATTTCCTTTATGCGATGTCTTGATCTTTCCCCAACTCTTTCCTTCCTGTAAGGTTGCACCAGACAGACCCCCGGTGTCAGGTCTCGCATCAGTCAGTTGGATAATGTAATCATGCCCACCTTCCTTTAGCTTCAATATCTGATATAATGCTGGGCCAGTCTGCTGGAAAAAATTCTTTGGAACGCCTCCACCTAATTCAAGCCCACCAGATTCTGTCACTCTTCCATAGAATTGGCAGCTGACTCGGCTACATCTAAAATTACATTTGGAAAAATCCCCCTCCCTTGAAACAAGAGGGGAAGCATATTAAGGCCAATTGAAGAGTCAGCTATTGCAGGCATGTAAACCGGCACATTATGTTCATATGCTGCCACTACAAATGATTTTTCAGGATGGTTTGAATTCTCTTTTGCAGCCTTACCCAACGCATAAGATATATCAGCGGTTGATGGAGCTATAGGTATCTCTGTCGCCTTTCTCTTGAAATCATTTTGAACAATAACATCTTGAGCCTGCAATGTTCCTACCTCCTTTATATAGACATCATAGATTCTGACTATTTGTTTTGAATATAGAATATCGTCATCAACATTAAAGTGACCCTGCCTATACCGGCAAATCATAAGCAAAATGCAAATCATGATATACATTAGCGCCAGTTGTAACGATCCAATCGATAAAGCCATTCTCAATCATAGTCGCAATCGCCTTGCCCATCCCAATCGGAGTCATCGCACCGGCTAGAGTCAAACAGACTGTGGAGTTTGTGTCAATCATAAACTTCATTATTTCTGCGGCTTCGGCAAGCCTGCGACCATTATATGCTGTTGAACCAAAAAAATCAATTAGTTGTGAAACAGTCATCCCTGGAAAGATATTTGGCGGATCAATTTTCTTACCAGTGAAACTATGTCTACCATCCATTCTGATAGTAAAATTTCCCTTGCTTTTAAAAATTCCATTCAATATTATTATTATTATTATTTTTTAACAACAGACGGGACATTCAGGACTTGAAGAAATTTCTTTTATATTAACTATTTTGCGCGTAATTGCCAACTACTAACTATTGAGTCTACTATATGATCAAAAGTGCCTTCTCTTTTTCTTTCCTATCGAACCCTTATCGGCCTTGCAGAGTATTATTATTGAAATTATTGTCTCTATGGAATTGTAGATTAAATATTGAAGTCTGCCATAAAATAAGACTCTAGACCCCGATCTGTATGAGCATTGAAGACAGCAAAACTGGCATTATTTATCTTGCATAAAAAGTCGGTTAACTCGTATTCATTTAGTATGGCTGGGTTATCTGTTATAGCCCTAGTTGCCCAGTGGTTTTTGCTTTCATTTACTAGGTGCAATTGGATTTGTTTTTCTTGTCCGCACTGAATCGTGACTGTCTTGCTAGGATTTGATGGGCTATGTAATGTTAATTTTTCAGGTTTTGGATCTGGCAACTTCGCTACTAAAAGGTAGATTGTCTTTCCCCTCCAATCAATCTTGATCGACTCCTTAATGAATAATGGCAGCTTATTTTGAAATTCGCGGAGGTTCATATTAATCAAGTCTTGAACCTGTTCATTGATGCCGCCGAGTATTTGGCCTTCACATCTGTGATCAAGCTGTTGTTGTATATCTTTCTCCTTTTGATTTTCTTCAAAGTACACGAACTTTATCCAAGTCTGGAGGCAATTTTTGCATGTTTGAGCCCTATATCCAAAAACATCTTTTGGATTGACCGAAGTTTGCAGATTAGGACTGATGCTATCATTCTCCTTCACGTTTTGCCAGCTTGCCACAGGCCAAATTCTATTGGTTATGAAATTCTGATCGGTACTTGTCATTGGTCGTGGACGAAAGGCTAAGTTGGCCTGGTTTCTTCCATATTGTCGCCAAAATTCTTCTTGGATTGTGTCAAGATAATTATTTTGCTTTTTCCTTGAATGATAATTGAATGCTTGTTTTGGGATTGGTGGATAAAGAGCACCTCTTTGCCTGTCAGCAATATATTCGATAAAGGGAACAAAACGTCCCATTCTATCGGGACAAATATCGATATGTCGCTTTATATTCCATCTTCTACTCGAAGGCTGGCCACACGTAATACAAACCCATTTTGGGAACCTCATCTTTCCTTTATTTCACCGTGTTAGACTATGCTCGCTCTGCTCTAAGGCTCTCAGAGTTAGAGCACAAGAGATCAATCGCATGAAGTATATTATAGAATATAATTATATATAATATTTACTGTATAAGATTAATACAACTTTTATAGTAATTCGCATTTGACCTCCCATCAAGTACTATACAGTATCCATTTCATTCCCCAAAGTTTGGTGGTAGGTTTAGAGCATTGTAAAGATCTATCTAGTTCAATTATGTAAAGTATATCACTGCTTGTTATGAATTAAGATTCTAACTTTATAGCGATAGTGGTTCTATAGAAACCCCATGAACCTTCGTTTTTAGAATTCTAATTAAACATCTAGACTTTACACAAAAACCGCATCTCTTACTAAACAATGCAGTTATCTTAACATAACTTTTGTTATTCTCTTTTCCTTAATTTGTCTTATCGTAGTCTCTGCATCAAACCACTTTATCATGACATATCCGTTTTTAATAAATAAATACTATAAGATTCTCCATTTTTCACGCTCAGTTTTTCTCTAACTTCTTTTGCTAGAGTAACTCTTCCATTGCGAATTATTCTTGATATACCTAACACGTTTTCCCAAGGCATACCAACAGCATTACTTGAGTGTTAAAAATCTATTAAGTTAACATAGCAGTTATAATAACATTTGAAATTCCTTAAAGATTAACAAGACTATCTCTAGGATTCGCTTTAGAGCATTGCGAGTTCTTCAGCATGTAGGTTCTCAAAATCTATTATCTATGTGTAAGGCATTGCAGGTAATATCCCATGCAAAGCAGATTTTACTTCATTTAGATCCTTACCAGAACTTGCCAACACCAGCAGATACACTCAAGTATAATTTACATAATTTATTATGAGTTATTTACATGTTGAAGAAGACGTTTTATACTGAGCGTAACGATATGCATCCATGACTCGCAGTACTGAAAAAAGTAAAAATAAAGATGGTTTTCTAAGTAGTGCTGTAAAGGACTATTCAATAAAATCAAACAATATTACTTCAATCTTTAGCAGTATGGCTGATTCTGGCGGCTTTGAATCAAAGAACCTTTCTGACGGTGTAAATATCTTGCGAAGGATGCAGGATGAGCAAGGATGTACAAAATTCTTATCATTTGTAGGAGCATTGATGTCTACGGGTGTCAGAGGGATTATTCGTGATATGATAAAAAACAAAATGTTTGAATGCATAATTACCACTTGTGGCGCTCTTGATCATGATATCGCTAGAACATATAATAGGTATTATGCAGGCGATTTCAGAATGGATGATTTTACACTTTTGAAGAAAAAAATTCACCGTCTAGGCAACATCTTAGTTCCTATGAATAATTATGGTCCATTAATTGAAGAAAAAGTGCAGGCATGTTTAAAAGATATGTATGCTAGGAAGGGCAGTTGTGAAGTCTCAATTTATGAAATCACTGATTACATAGGAAGTACTCTTGATGAATCATCGTTCTTGTATTGGGCTCATAAAAATAAGATTCCAGTCATAGTTCCAGGTATAGTCGATGGTGCAGTTGGAAGTCAGATTTGGTTATTTCATCAACAGCACAAAGACTTCAAAGTGGATATTCTAATGGATGAAACTAAATTATCTGATCTTATATATGAGGCGAAAAAATCTGGTGCATTTATGATTGGTGGTGGTATTTCAAAACATCATACGCTATGGTGGAATCAATTTAAGGGGGGATTAGATTATGCAGTTTATATTACAACCGCCTCAGAGTGGGATGGAAGCTTAAGCGGTGCTCTTGTTGCAGAAGCAATTTCATGGGGTAAAGTAACAATAGAAGCATTGCACACAACAATTCACGGAGAAGCAACTACGTTGCTGCCATTTATCTACGCTGCTCTTCTAGAGCATAAAAAAATGTAACGTTATCCTGGAGATATAAAGCATTAAGTTGCAAGTGGAACATAATAAGAGAGAAGATAATAGATGAAAATTAGCACTTAATTTAACGAAACCAATATTGTTTATGCGGTATCCCTTTATAATAATTATAAATCAAGGTAATAATGCATAAAACACCAACGAGATTATGATACAATTTTGCATGCGAAATGATTCTTCGCAAACAAAATACCTCAAACTACTGATGACTCTGACGCACATTACAGGAGAAAAATAGTTATCAGTTTCCCTAATATGTTTGAAGGAAATAACGATGATCCTGATTTGCTTGCAAAGTTAATGGCAGAGGAGGAATTATCAGGTATTTTTAATGTATTGATGATTGCATTGCAACGCCTATTAAAAAATAATAGCGTATTTGTAAATGAGAAAATTATCCAAACGCGCAGAGAAAAATATGAAATGGCCGCTGATCCAAGTGGCTCATTTATAGAACACGCAGTTGCAAGAGATTCTGAAGAATCTGATAAGACACCCAAAGACCTACTTTACAATGTATACAAACGATATTGCAAGGAAAATAAATTGGCAGTAGAATCCGGGAACTTTGGCAAGATTCTGAAATCATTTCCAAGAAGCATTTCCAAGACGGAAGGGAGGCATCAGGTGAACGCAGAACCGTTTGGAAAAGAGTCATGCTAGTAGTACAACCACTTAGTGAGGATAGTTTGGGCTGAGTGTCTGCACAGTCTGGATGCTGTGCATGCTCTAATGCTGCATTCTGTATGTTGGAGAGACATATCCCGCAATTGAAAAAAGACTTGCAATAAGACAAAGAAAAATTACTAAGAAAAGGGGATGGTTAAAAAGACCAGCTTATCCTAGCAAGGTAGATTTAGAGAGGCTAGGAATACAAGGTCAGGGAAAGAGATGGGAAATATAGGATACCTTTAATAGCAAACAAAGTGATTATTAGAGATCGTAATCCAAAATATAATTCTTATTGTATAATGCAGTTTAAATCAAGATATTGATACAAAATGGCGGAATTTTTATGATGGAGATAGTAACTCATAAGTACTCCGTCTGGCATTTCGTTTTATGGAATTTGTCGACACAAGTATAGTCGAGCAAATTGAGATAAAAATGATACATCCATCGCAGTTTGCTATCAGAGACAAATTTCAGAAAATGACCCCTGGAGATGATACATTGGTCAGCAGTATTAGAGAACACGGTTTACTCCAACCCATTCTAATACGCCCACTTGCTCACGGCTTTGAAATAGTAGCCGGGCATAGAAGATTTCAGGCTTGTAGATCGCTTAGGTGGCGCTTTGTACCATGTAAGCTTCGTGAAATGTCAGACAAACAAGCGTATGAATTACAATTGACAGAAAATATCCAACGCAAATCTATGGATCCAATTGAGGAAGCAGAAGCATTTAGAAGATATGTTATAGACTTTGGATGGGGAGGTGTAAGCGAACTGGCAAAGAAGTTAGGTATGAGTGAGGAATATGTATCGCATCGAATCCAACTCTTAAAGTTACCAGACGATATCAGGCAACAAATTCTCACAGAACGACTAAATGTTAGTCAAGCAATAGAACTTTCAAATATCCCTTCAGAAAGGCAATCAGAAATAATAAGCCAAGTAATAAACAACAACCTCACTGTAAGACAGATCAGGGAGGTAAAATCAATTCTAAAAGAAGAGGGATTATTTGAAGGTGGGCATAACTATTCCAAAGGCATATCCAAATCAGTTCGAGTCGTTCGCGTTACCAAGAAGACATCTTTGGCTCTAAAGGTTACTCTTGCTAGGTTAGATAACTTGATAGACGAGGTTCATAGTACCATTGAACCAGAACAGAGAGCGGAAATTATCAACTTTCTCATGGGATTCAGACTGAAGATCCATAATATGATTGACGAAACTATACGTTTCAAAAATACGAGTTTAAAATTAATGAAGGATTAAAAACTCTCCCGGCCGGTCTAGATGTAGATGATATTTATTGTATAATTTTACTCTATCATAATCATTATGCGCTGCAGCAGATGAGTATATAATTACGTCATTATACACCACAAAATCAGACCACTTTTATAGATCTGAATGATGCTTTCCATAATGGTGTTCGATATACCGTGGGATATGAAAAAGAAATACCAATGCATTCTGGCCTAATAAATGCTGTTTACTCATATTGGATCATCCAGTGTATAAATAAAATGTATCTCTTCTCCAAAAAATGTATAGAATATTACAAAGAAATTGGAAGATATGGAAGAAGTTGCAATAATAAAAAACCATACATTGCTGCATAACTTGTTGCTCCTCTGGATCTTTGTTGATGTTTATTTTTGCTTTTTGTTTATCATTCCTTATTACCGTTAGATCTGAAAATCTAAACTATCAATGAAAAAGGGAGAGGAAACAATAAATAAATATTTGATCGGTCTAATTAGTATTTCAGACCTGATTCTCAGCTTACGAATTTTATCAAGTATATCTGAATGATCTGCCTCTACTTCTGTGGTTACATAAAGAAGAAGATCATTGCCAAATGGCATAGTAATACGCTTGATCTTCTCATATTCAGCTAACACATATTTTCCTTTTCCAATCTTTGAAGCAAGCTCACTCCGTGTTTTCCATGAATTCATAGCAAGCTCAAGTGACTTTTTGCTTTCCTCGGCGCTGAGTAAGTTCTTTACACCTTGGCGGTGACGAGAGTACATTATCTTGCCATTTGTGTCACATATAGTAACTAACCTGATCTTTGGATCGATATTAATAATATCTACATAGTGTTGCTTTATTTTAAATTCTCTAATCCTTAACAGAGAACTCATTACAAAACCAAATATTGCTCCCCATATAATATGGAATATAATTGCCATAAGTGCTATGTTTGTGATTGAATGGTTTAAGTTCTCAGACAATATCGGCTTTTGCAATGATACTGCTAGAATAACAACAATACGTTGAATGGAAGGTTGTATTAACAGGTACTGTTATCGGCAGAAATAGGATTAACCATATCACAAGGCCTGCTCCTATACCAACCAAGGAACTCTTATAAGGGTTGAGCATACGAATTTTTTTCCATCTAATCCCAATTGCTCCAAGCGCTCCTCCTAATACTGTCCCAGTCAGTAAATGTAGCCCAAAGCCCAAGTATGCTCCCGTAGTGGAATTATTAAATCCAAGGCTAATACCTATAATAGAATAGAATGTACCTATTTGCAAGAGTAATGCAAGCTCGGATACTGCAATAGCTGATGATATAGACCAAGTTGCAATAAAACCAGCTAACGCTCCATATTTTATCCCTTTGAGTGTCACTATTAATTCATTATTATTATTGAGATTTGACACTATGTAAACTGTCTCCCTTCTTTTCCCCTACTAATACAACCACTTGGAGCAACTCTGCGTGTTTTCCACGAATTAACTGCCAACTCAAGTGATTTTTAACCCCTTCGGGGTCGAGCAAATTCTTTACACCTTCCCGCTGTTCTGAGTACACGATTTTACCATTCAAGTCGCATATAGTAGCTGGCCTGAATCTTTGGGCCCCTATTCATAATATCTTTGAATTTTTGCCATAATCTATAATCATATGCCATTATACACTATATACTAATGACTATAGACCAATCTAATAAGACTTTATTTTCCTCCCCCATAGAGTGTAATGTCTAGACATAATACATCGTGGCGATGTAAATGCGATTATGTCTAGGAAAAGAGAATCACTTTTTTAAAGCTCAAGAAAAAAAGCAGTTAAACCCGGCTCTGACTATATGAAAATCTTCTAGCATGTATCTATATACTGCATTGTTGGTTAGGTTTGAAGTTAACATACTCCTATGGAGAGGAATGGAACTTAGCATTTGGCGATAATATTTAGGTTATTCAGCTATCACTCCATCAATTGTAATGTTTCTATCCAATAATTTGACAATTAGGTTCATTAATTATGAATAGAGCAAATAAAGATTAATTACTAGTATTAGAATGAAATCTTTTAAATTTAATTTAACTGCAGTTACTGCAGTTACTAGGGTGAATGTATTTGAGCTGAAAGAAAAAAAATGGTGTAATGTCCATGGTCCTGATAGTTGATGGAAAATAATGAAAACTATTACAAGTAATTTACACTACTCGATTATTCTGATAACCTTTTTTTCCATCAATACACCGTAATTAAGGAAGCATTTAACCTAACGTACTGTTTATATGATCTTAGGATGAGTCAAATTAAAAATTCTGATAGGTCTTTTGTTGTTGCTGCCTTCTACTAATGCAGAGTATGCATATATAATAGAAGACCAAGACGTTTGGTTTATAGACTATATTATAGGAATTGCATTTAAAACACCTGTAGATTATTCAACATCTAAAAAAGTACACGATGATAATACTACTAACACACACACACACACACACACAAAAAACGGACTTCTAGAATCAGGAAGACCATATAGAGAGTTTTACGATATCAAAGACTTTCAAGATTATATGGAAGATAAAACTTGTCAAGAAATTGTCATAGAATCATCAGTAGAATCCTTTAACAAACATGGAAAAGGACGATAGGAGAATAATATGGCATGTTAGTATTAATTAATCACCCTAAAGAGTTTAGTTAGTGAGTGGATAAGAGCACTCCTAATAAGCTCAGGTTAATTACATTAGAATGTTCCTTGTAAAAGATGTGAATAAGAGCTCCTATTCATTGGTTTTTAATAAAGCAATAACGAAATCCGAAGCAATAAAATCTGCTCACAAGGTTGGTTGGAAGATGGGACAACTAAAAAATAAAACGCACGACCAGTAATGCAAACTCACCGACAGCTCAAATAACTCAAGTAAAACATGTCAGCAGGTGAACCTTATACGCATTCTTTGTAGCTGGAGAATTATATCCCTAGCAGTATTTTACATGAGGTGTAGCTTTCCAATTCTAACTTGGTAACACCATCGTTTGTATTTTTATTGGCAACGGTAGCGGTGGTAATACTCATAGCAGTATTCATCCCTCATTTAGAAGCCTCCAGATAAAGTATACTAAAAGGTTTAGTTAACTAAACTCTTTAAACTCCAGTGTATCGAAATCTGTCCAAATATTCCTACCGGTGAATGAAAAAATCTGAAAATGTAGATGTGGAATATAGGTATACCCTGTCATTCCAACTTTGGCTATTTCTTGACCTGCATAAACACGCTGACCTTGTTTTACTTTTGAGCTGTGATAATCCAAATGGTCGTACCTTGTATACTCACCATTCGCATGTGCAATTGCAATAAAGTTAGTGTAAATCCAATAAATGGGATTACTTCCACCGACATTAGAATCATCTTTAACAAAAGTCACTATTCCATCTGCTGCAGCAAGTACGGGTGTATTTCTAGGAACTATCAAATCAATTGCGTTTCGAAGGTTGCCAATGTGAGCTGGAGAGGAAGTTCTATCTATACGTTGCAAGAAATTTTTTGGTACGGGCAAAGTGTATTTATTGGCAGCACTCGTTGTAAACAGTCCACTCCTTTTTTAGCAGATCCATAATAGAATTAAAAGCCATTAAAAATATGTTTTCCTTCAAATCTCTTTCCTCTTCTTTCATAATACTAAACATTCAGATATATGCACAAGTTGTTAATGGTTACATACCGAACATTGGCCATGCAAAAATAGCCTTCTACAGATACACATCTGCTCTTATACTGCCTAACATAATTTGATACAACTGTCTAAAGAACTAGTTCAATATCAATTTAGCTTGAATATGTTATGAATATACTCCGTATTCACTTTGATGTCTGTTGCAGTTTTAAACGATGCTTATAGAAATGAAAAGGATGCTAATATTCGAGAAAGGATTTTGCTTGTAAGACGTGTCAGAATGGATAAGAAAGAAGCAGCCAGTGTATCTGAGAAAGAATTTCATAGATCTAGATGGTGGGCTTACAAATGGCTAAAGAGATTTGATAATACTGGTTTGGAAGGACTAAAGAATAAGCATAGGAGCGGTAGGCCTCCAGAAGTATCAGAAGAAATATCTACTGGGATAAGAAGAGAATTGTCAAAAAATCAATCAGGAGGATGAATGGCTAAAGAAGTCATGAATTTGATATATGAAAGAACAGGAGTCAAATATCATGAGGTTCACATTTACAGACTATTACACAAATGGGGTTTCAGTCCTAAAGTACCAAGAATGAGATTTGTTAATGCTGCATCAAAGGAAGAAAAAGGCAAATTTCGAAAAAAGCTAAAAGGATAATCTCGCATATACCTAAAGGATTCACTGTCGCTGTTGCTGCTGACGAATCCATCTTTACACACGATTCTTTGATTCGAAGGAAGATGTGGACTGCAGATAGAATAAGACCAATTGTAACAATGACTGGATCACATCAAAGGACTTGTGTATTTGGTGCCCTATGTATAGACGGTAGACAATTCTTCCGACAATATGATAGCTTTAACCAATACACTTTTCTGGATTATATCAAACACATGCAAAAGAGATTTGGCCGACTGATATTGTTTATAGATAGAGCACGTCAACATCATCGCTCCAAGATGGTAAGGAAAGTACATTAAAGACAGAAGAGATGTATTAAAAGTGATATACTTTCCAAAAAAAAGGTTCGTCTGAATTTAATGCTGTTGAAGAATGCTGGAGACAGGGAAAATATGATCTGCTCGTATCGAAATACTATCCTAGATTTGAAAATCTAACATATGCCATAGCTAACTACTATAGAACAAAGCGTTTCAAACTACACATAGTCAAATATCTATCGAGGAACATGAGTTAGCGAATTAATGTTATTTGGTATAGATTATAATTGAGTATTGCTTGATCTGCTCCTATTTTTTAATTTCCTGCAAATCCTTTCCTATCTGATCAATACTTCCAGTTAATAGCTGTCTCTGATTGCGGTTTACATCTTTCATTAGGATCTCTGCTTTATAACGTTCATTTCTAATCCTGTCGATATTTTTTGTATACGTTTATCCACTTGTCAATATGCTCTTGCAAATATTGCAATTTTTTTTGCAGGTTGATGGCAATACACACACATTGTTGTTTTAGATTCCTGCTGTCCTTCAAATGGAATCACTCGGATATCTGCCCCTGTTTCTTCCTTTATTTTATCTTCACATTGTTCATCACCGCACCAGCCAGTAAAAACAAACCCACCTTTATTTTGAACTGTTGATTTTAATATATCATAACTTGCAGTTTTGGTAATATTATCCTCCATAAGTTTCTTTGCCCTATTTAGCAAGTTATTTTGAATTTGATCTAAAAGAGAGATGACATTTTCAGTTAATTTAGCGCGTTTGACAAATGATTTTTCTCTTGATATCACTTCTAACGAATTCCGCTTTATGCTTTTCAATATCCTTGGGACCAACATTAATACGAAGAGGCACACCCTTTATTTCCCACTCATTGAATTTCCATCCAGAAGTGTATTCTTCTCTATCATCAAGATGAATGCTCGGATACATGATTTTTTCAATTCAATACGCAATATCATCGGCCTATGACTTAACAATCTCCGTATCCTTTATCTTTATAAATTGGGATAATGACAACCTGAATAGGAGCAACTTTGGGTGGAACAATAAGACCTTTGTCATCACCATGAACCATTATCAACGCACCAATAAGCCTCCAAGAAACACCCCAAGAGGTCTGCCAAGCAAAGTGTTCCTGGCAATCCTTTCCAAGATATTTTATTTCAAAAGGTTTAGAGAAGTCTTTGTCCTAAATAATGTGAGGTACCCAATTGTAATGCCTTTCCATCAGCCATCATTGCTTCTAAGGTGGTGGTATATTTTGCACCTACAAATTTTTCCTTGTCAGTTTTGAGTCCTCTTAGAGTGGGATGGCCAAATGATTTTGAATCAACTCATGATAAATTATCTAAAATTAACATAACTTCTTGTTCGGCTTCTTTTCAGTAGCATGAACTGTGTGTCCTTCTTGCCAAAGGAATTCTGATGTCCTAACGAAATGGTTTTGTTGCCTTTATTTCTGACGCAATGCGGAATTCCAATAATTAATTTTTATAGGTAGGTCGCGGTAACTCGCAATCCATTTTGCAAATACTGAGTATGCAAGGGATTCAGAGGTAGGGCGTAAAGCAAGCTTTTCTTGACAGGTTCGTATTGCCCGGCCTTCGTTACCCAAAATACTTCTGGTGTAAATCCAGCAAAGTGAGTCTTCTTCTCTTGCAAGAATACTCTCTGGAATTAAAATAGGCAAAAAGCCATTCAGATGACCTGTTTCTTTGAATTTTCTATCTAAAATATCCTTAATAGATTCCCATATAGCGTAACCATAGGAGTCGAAGAACGATAAAACCTTTAACTGGAGCGTAGTCTGCAAGGCCAGTTTTTAAAACGATTTGAGATACCATTCACTAAAATTATCATTTTTTTTAACTGTAATTCCAATCTCCTTCACAGAACTCAAGTTATTCATAGGCAGAAAGATTAGATTTATGAAGTTTTGGTAGTCTTATTTGTAGTATAATAGGACTTCTATTTTCACAGCGGTTCGCCCTTACAGTATACTTGGCCTGAAATTCTACTATGAAAGTTCTTGCAGGCATAGCATTGGATAAATCCTATTTCTTTGTTGAGAACAGGACAATCGACTGCTTCTAATTTCATACGCTTGAGCATTTTTGGACTAACTCCCTTTAGCTTCAATTTGCCTTTTTCGTCCATCATTCCAATGCTTTGTAATTCTGTTTTTGCTTCATCGGTTAGTTTAATGGATTTCTCCACTTGCTTTACAGAAACTAAATACTTTGTGTTCGAAGCTTTCACTCATCTGTGACAGCACAATGCAATAGAGGTATATGACCTTTCCTAAGGACCCGTATGGTAACATTTCTTTCTTTCTTTTAGGCTGTGTAAGCATCAGTCAGCTTTAATAATACTACGCACTTCTCTACTTACACAAATCGGATTTAATTTGAAACCATATTATGAATAATGATATATGTTGTTGTCAAAACATTGACAACAATATTGTCGTCATAGTTTGTCTAGCAACCTTTTATCGATAAAAAAAGAAAGGCAAAACAAGGAAAAAAATTAGAGGTAGTGGGAGGAAGAGAGGAGGTATTAAAAAAATATGAAGAATCGATCAGAGATAGAAGTTATGGCATCTATACTAGATGCAGCAACAACAAATTGGGAATACAAAACTACAATTATGAATAATGCGGCAGTCTCACATTCACAATTGATTAGATATCTTGCCATTGCAGTAGAAAGAGGTTTAGTGGAATATTCTGAGGTCAGAGACCTGTACAAAACAACAGAAGCAGGGTTACTATTCTTAGACAAATATGCACATCTTCTTCGTCTTTTGCCTAAAATTCCCGTTTCACCAAATTTGATTCGTTATGAAGAAGAAGAGAAAGCAGAAGTAAGACAAGGAGCAGAAGAAGAAAGAGGAGAAGATTCGGTTGTCAGCGAACCAATTAGGAAATGAGCTTGAAGAATGTTTTACTACAAGATTGTTACACTATGCGAGTTTTGCTAGCATCTATGATTTTAGTGAATTCAGGATAGATAATATGACAAATAATAGTAATTTTTTTTCGGAAAAATGAGTGTTAGAAAAGTTATATGTGTACATTTTAAAAACACGTTGTTGATGGGTAGCTCAATCAAACTTTTTTATAATGACCATCTAAAGTAATTTCAATCTGCTAGTAACTTTGTCTATTAATTCAGAGGATGCTGGACCTATTCCTAGGCACGTAGTTGTTCCAGCGGGAATCTGAGTTAGACCACTATCCTCAATTTGTACTACTGTCAGATTTAGGCTTTCAGCGTGTTTTCGCACCTCTGTTAGCTCTTTTAAACTGTGTACCTTTACAACGACTTTTGCCTGACCTGCCTCAAACCACGCATGAAACCATTTGGGATTTCGTTGCTTCGTCTTCTCCGCTCCCATAACTGCCGCATGAGCCACCTGGGCAGCCAGCTTGCCTGTGCCCATAGCCAGATCTTTTCTAACAACGATTACCTGTTTGTACTCCACTTTATTATTATCTCTGCTACAGATTAATTAATAGACTATATGTAACAAATAGATTACTTATCTATTATAATGTCAGGTTATTATGATGTAATAGTAGCTGGGGGAAGTATCTCCGGTTTATTAGCAGCCAGAGAAATAGCTGCAGCGGGACTTTCTGTAGCCGTCCTTGAAGAGGACTCTGAGGTTGGAACACCAGAGCACTGTGGTGGACTTGTCAGCATTGGTGGAATACAAAATCTCGGTATTATACCTTCAAGTAAGGCTATCGAGAATAAAATCAGATCCGCAAAAATTTTTTCTCCTTCAAAATGTTTTGAACTAAATGCAGAAAAACAGAAAGTGATTGTTCTAGATAGACGTGTATTTGATAAGCAGATTGCATTTCATGCCCAAAAAATGGGTGCAGAAATTAAGATAAAGTGTTCAATGCTTTCTATTTATGGAGGGAAAAAAACTGCTGATTATAATAATAATAGTAATGCCGACTATGGTAGCAATAATCGCAATCATTATGCCGTTAAAACATCTGATGGGCTGCTCTCATGCAATTATTTTGTAGATGCCAGAGGAGTTGGATCAATAATCCACCGTAACAGACATGGATTATTGCAGTCTGCTCAATATGAAGTGTATGCACCATGGATCGATCGCGATACCGTTGAGGTAAAATTTGATAATGAGAGATATCCTGGATTCTTCGCATGGATTATTCCAACAGGTTCAGGAAGAGGAAAGGTTGGTGTTGCAGGGAAATCGATCAATGCTGTAAATGCCTTGAAATCATATATGGACAGTAAGGATGGCAAATATTCGGTAGTTCGCAAGGTATATGCTCCAATTTGGATCATGGGGCCGATAGGGAATTTCATTTCTGGCCGGACTGTGATAATTGGTGATGCTGCAGGCCAAACTAAGCCAACTACAGCAGGCGGAATATACACTTGCGGAATGGGCGGAATATTGGCAGGAAGGGCAATAACAGAATCTGTAGAAAAAAATGATGATAGTTTATTGAAGGAGTATGAAAAGAATTGGTTTTCACTTTTCAAAGGTGAATTTGAGAAAATGCTTCTTATCAGAAAGTTGCTAGAACGACTGGATAATAAGGCAATAGATGAGTTATTTTCAACAATTTCTGAAACAGAGCTCCAAGAGATTTCCAAGACAGGAGACTTTGACTTTCATTCAACAGCCTTATCAAAAATATTGGATACAAAAGGCGCTGCAAAGATAATAAAAGCAGTGCTTGGCAATGAAATTAGGCGTTTGTTAAGCGGCTAAACAAGATATATTATAGCTATATCTTAAAATTAATATGGTGGATCTATGAAACCGATCGATATATCGCTATAATATATCCACAAAACAGATTTTCCCTAGATATCTGCCACTTTTTCATGATATACCAGTTTAGCAAATGTTAATTCTGCCTATTTTAAGGCTTTCTGTAGGATATTGAGAGTAATGTATTATTAGTTTCGTTATGTTATATAATTAAAAGGCTATAAAATCAATCACAAAGAAATTTGGCAGAGAACAAATCCATCAAAAGGCCTGAATTTTTATAATATATATCACAGAAGAATATTTGAATAACTATTGAAAATTATTCAACAGATTCTAGGGCATCGGGCTCTGATTGTCTAGAGTAATAACGACGTATCATCATCTGGATAAGTATTAATGTATATAGAATCTAGCAATGAGTCATCTCTAACTGCTTTAAGCTATGATGTGCTTACCCTTTTCAATATGGGACAAAAAGGCAAAGAGATAATTGAGATAAGTGTAAATGAAGTGATAAAAGACCTTAACTCTGCCTATGCTGATGAATGGCTAGCTCATTATCAGTACTTTTTATATGCTCAAGTTCTCCAAGGCATAGAAGCAGAACGGCTCAAAGAAAAACTTGAAGAGCAATCACAGGATGAAATGAATCATGCAAAGATATTAATCAATAGGATACTTGAGCTTGGAGGAAAGCCTAGCACAGATTTAGGAGCATCTTCTACATGTGGTTTTTCTCCACCCCCTGATGATCCAACAGACCTTTCTGCTATGGTAGAACTTGTTCTCAAAGGCGAGAGATGTGCAATTGAAAAATATAACAACCTTGCAAAAAAATATCACATGAAAGACCTTGTCACTCATGAGATATTTGAGGATTTCCTGAAGGACGAGGTAAGTGATGAAGAAGATTGGGAAAGCTTTATGCCATCATTACAACAAAAATAACGCCAATCAACCAAGTATAGTTAATGTTAGTGAGCGTCTTCTTGACATTCCAATTCTTTTTCTTTATCTTCCTGCATTTTATTTACTTTATGTAATATCAAAAGTTGACATCATTACTTCTTGCCCGTCAGTTCGTATTTATACTGAAGTTGGCCTTCAGAATTGTAAATTTCTGCTTTTATTGGCATAGGCATATCATGTGTCAGCCAAATTTTGCTTATTTTTGAACCAATCTTATAACTTAATATGAAAGTGTCAAATGTGCCTGCTCCGGTTTCTATTGTTTCTTTAGTCGTTACCTTTATAGGAATTGACGATAATCCTACTAAAATTATATCCCATGGTGCTCCAACGACCAAATATTTTGGTTCTCTTGCAATATCTCTAATCGCTAAGATTGACGAATCTATGGGTTCAAAATACAAGTTGAATTTCTCGTTGACTGGGCTATCGAGAGTTAACTGTTGTTTTGAAAGCAAAATGCTGCCCTTCCTTATGTATTGTCGCATTATTAATTATAAAGTTCACCTTCCAATCATTGCCAATATCTTTTGCAAAATCGATTGATACTTTTGCCTCATTCAGTGAACTATGTGGTCCTATGGCAGTTAAAGAATAATTAATTATTTCTCCTTCCTTTATTTTTTCTCCTACTCTCCATAAATCAGCAGCAGTAGGTGGATTCGTGATTGAAGGGCCCGGACCAGAAAATCCTCCACCGATTGCAATAATTGTCACGCTTACACCTATTCCTAATGCAGAGAAAATTCCTGACATTAAAAAAACCTGCTGCTTCGGGGACACTGATTTTAATTGATAATTGTGTTTATTTAAGCGTAGAGAAAAAAATAAGAGGATCAGTGACTTCTATTTCAAAACATGGAACCTATCCAATTTCCTCCTGTGTGACTTATCCAATATGGTCGTCATTATTGCTATTGATATGCTGATTGGAAATTCCAGTGTTTGGTCGTTACGGCTGTTCTTCTTCATCATCATCCAACTACTACAACACGAAACTTTGCATTCTCTACAAAATCTCCCATGGGTTGACCTTGAACAGCATCTACACTTACCAGAACATCTGCAGGACCTGGCTTTTCAAATTTTACCGTTTGAATTGCAGTACCATCTGGAGCTTTTTGATCCTTGACATCTGTGATTACTTTACCGCTAGAATCTGTAGCCTTGAAACTATAGCTAACAGCACTAATTACATTTTGTGAGTTGTCCTTAAAAAGGATGCCAAACTTTACATCTTTTCCAGGTACTATAGTTTGTGGTTCCCATAATAGCATTATGTAATATGTTCCACGTGCTGTTTGTATTGTTAAAGGTGATTTTGGAGTCTCAATCAGACTTTTAGGCGTAGGGGGATTCCCTTGACCTTTTGCTAAAAGATCAAATTTATACTGAACAGGTGGATTTCCTGTTGTTACATCTGCGAAAGTTGATGCTTTAACAGGGTATGGAAGATCCTTGTTTATCCAAATATTGTTATCAACTCCCTTATGAAATGTAATTACCTTAGTGTCAAATGTTCCAGCTGGTACTGTTACCTTTGCTGCACCACCTGGTGCAATTGGCGATCCTCCTATTGATGCAATTTTACCCCAATAGGCGGCGCTTAATGATTGACCGGGTTTTGGAACAAAAGAGGCCAGCCAGTGTATTGAAGAAGTATAGGCACTTATATAAGGTAACATCTTATTTGGTGTACTGGAACTTCCTAAAACACTTAAATCCAAATCGCTTAAATGCAAAGTTCCATTAATGACTTCACCCTGATCAACTACAAATGTGGGAGCAACCCAGTACATTCCAGTGCTATTAAACTCTTTGAAATAAATAGTCATTATAAAAGGTCTAGCATTATTAGTATCTCCATTTGTGATATTGTATGTAACATACGTGTTCGGTTGAACACCTTTGCCGACATACCAGTTATTGTCATCGGCAGCATAGGCGTTTTTTATTATCGCAACAGAACTGATTGCAATGCTTGTTATGGCTGCTGTGATTAACACAGTTACTACTGCA
The DNA here is from genome assembly GCA_963825865.1 of uncultured Nitrososphaeraceae archaeon. Taxonomy (GTDB): domain Archaea; phylum Thermoproteota; class Nitrososphaeria; order Nitrososphaerales; family Nitrososphaeraceae; genus CAWGVG01. The sequence goes on from CAWGVG010000023.1 coordinate 22,079, forward strand.
TAAGCAAACAATCTATTCCTAATATTGTTGGTTTCGTTCAAGATATTTGACTTTCCAATATTTGCCATTATCTAAAGTATAATAAATCGAATTGATAAAGGTTATCGAAATTCCGAGTGTGATCTTGAAGAGCATACTCTATAATGATATGTATGTGTGCTCAACGTCTGGTTTGAACAATGAAAGATTTTATAAACGGTATCCTATATTGTTGAATAATTTCAACGGATTATTTTTTTTCTAGAAGAAGAAATTTTTTTTGATAAATTTATCAGCATTTTTCATTAATAAATAAATAAACAAATAAGTATGAGATTAAAAATATAGTTTTAATCCATATGTGTAAATGTCCAAAAGTTCACTTTTATGAAGTGGATTTTAAATTGGCAGGATTGCGGGTTGTACCGACACACAAGAACTGCGGAGAGTCATTAAATGAGGATCAGTCTTCAAAATTTGAAAAGGAGCTCATAAAATTTTGGAATTTTGAAGAAAAGAAAGAATAGTTTAGATTTTATTTTAGAGTTATTTATATATAAAATCCTAAGATCGTTTAAATTCGTCAGAGATTTTCTAAGTAATCATCAGTCAACTTTATTAGTATCTACAATAATAAATGTGGTCTAGGTGATTTTGATGACCAAAATGCTAACGGTGAACATGGATACGTCTGGTGTAGATTCAAACGAAGCACAAGAATGGGTTAATGAACTTGCAAATGTTTACGCAGATATGGAAATTAGTGATGTGAATGTCTCGGGGAATAAAATTACTTTCAAAGCAGGATACTCTGGAATGGAAGATACGGAACCTGATGACATCAAGATGAAGATTGAAGAATATCTAACAATGAACGAGGCATTCCAAGTGAAGGACCTCTCTGTCCGCTAGGCAAGAGAGAAAAAATCTCCTTACTTTTCTTTAGATCCCTAGATAATAAGAATCATCATCTTTGTTACATATTTAAATAGAAAAATGACTATCAAAATTTGATTAAAAAAATATGACTTGTAAAGGTATATGTATACGTCACAAGGCACAAAAGCCAGTCGGTTCTGGACGCTATGCTAGTGGACAGAAACGCTGCCAAATATGCGAGATATTCATAAAGTGGGATGGATTATGGTGCCCATGCTGTGGATATAGATTAAGAACAAAACCGCGCAACTTAAAATATAAAGCTAAATTACGGGCAAAAGACAAAAAGTTACAATCAATTGAAGCAACTATAATAGTTCAGTAATTTTTCAAGGTATTTCTGCTCGCATTTAAGAGACACCGGTGCATCCTTTGTATTTGTTGTACATCATTGGTTAAATCCATCGAAATCTGTATTAGTTTTATGTATTGGCCATAAAATCTTTCATTTTTAGCAAGTAAGCCTCTTCGTCCCATCTTGCCAATATAATAATAGCAATCCGACATCATGCCCTTCTTTAGTAAATGTTTTATTTTCGTAAAAGTCAATTCTTTATCATATTCTTTTGAATTTAGTTCAGCTGTCCCTTCTAATGCTCTCGATATGGTAGATCTGCTAGCTCGTTCTAATCCTATGCACTCTAAAGCTACCTTAATTCCATCGCCAATATCTCGTCGCTCAATAACTATCTCTCTAATCTGGTTTAACTCATGAAGCGGCATTGGCCTTGAGCCTGATAATGCCAATACCCCTTCAAGAAAATCATAGGCAGATATTTTTAACCACATTGCCGATAGGACAGGTTGCTTTTGAAGAGTTTTGTTAATTCTTTCGTAATGAAAAAGGGATCTAATTATCGCTTTTTTTCCAAATGCAGTTAGTATTCTCCGATAAATCTGAGGATTAATAGCTTCGATCATAGATGATAAAATGAATTGATCCTCGTTACGTAATAAAACCATATTTTGTAAGGCCAAGATATTTTGTTTCGGATCTATTGGTAGATTGATTAACTCTATCTCGTGCTTGCCTATTTTTAAAATTCTGCTATTGGTGAAATCTCCATCAAAGATTGCTAGATCATATTCGCAACAATCGAGCGACATTTCTGGCTTAGTCGATCGACAACCAATAACCGCTACGGGATAGGGAATATTATAATTAGCGTAACTCTATAATATCTTCTGGAATTCCATACAAGAATAACTTTCAAAAAATACTTGTAGTGGGGATTTTAAAGATAAAGACTGTAAGAAAGTGTTTACAAACAACTTAAATAATTTAAAAATTATGAATCAGGTCACATTTGGCATAAGTTTTATATGAAGATCATAATTCAGTCTGCTTGCTTTCGCTCCGGTGGTGTAGTCCGGTTAAGCATTTCGCCCTCTCAAGGCGACGATCCCGGGTTCAAATCCCGGCCGGAGCATGTAGTATTGCTACAGGATTCGGTAGTCCGGTAAGATCTCTTCATATCTTCTGACCATGTAGCCAGATTAATAGGGGGACTATCATACTCGTCATTATCCTGCAGCTTACTGTCAACAAATCTAAAGGCCAATAAAAAGCCTTTTTCTCTAGTTCTCTGTAAAAATATTAAAAGGGGTTTTAGCAAGACATGACCACATAAATGTAAAAATTATAATAACAACTCTTAAATTATTGTTAATTATTGATATGAAATGATACTCAAACTGTTGTTGAGATTCGAGTTGTCAAAGAATGACCGTTTTTAATATGTATAGAGTAATGGAGCCTGACCAATTCTGTGATATTTGGATCTTTGAAATATTTAGCATTGTATCTTGCAAGGATTAACTTACAATCCTGACAATATATTTCCTTGAATGTCAACTGTGTCTTCTTTATAGACTCACTGTATATTTTAAACTACTTATTTTTTATCATAGATGAATTTGCTTGGATACAATATATGGATACAACACGTAGCCGATTTCTTAGATTATGTTAATATCTGTTTTATTGTTCTCTGAAAACAGTGTTTTTGATACTTTATAATAGATTATTCCGCCTCTCCTTTCTATAACTGCTATGACCGCGTCCTTCCCCATTTTTCTTATTTGTTCAATAGCACCAGAAAAATTATTAGCTTTAATATTAACCCCTTCGTTCATCCCAAATACAATATACTTCGACGGTTTTTTCTCAAATTCCCCTCTCTCATATACTCTAAAATCGACTCCAAAACCGAAGCCTTCTTTTGCTATATAACCTCTGCTTCTGAGGTCTCGATAAATTAGAAACCTTGTTAGGATATCTTTGTCATATTTTAATACGAGTTCTGTAAGCGAATCGAAATCAAGGTCATCTTTCTTGCTTTTCAATACGAGACGTTTAGTATGAATGAGGTACAAAGCTTCATAGGGTTTTAGAAGATATTCAGAATCTTCCTTTTCTCCAAATCCTTTATTCCTTAATTGATTCTTGAAATCTCGTTTCTGTAACAAGAATTTTCAAACCTTTGCCAGCCAAGACTGCTTCAATTATATATTGAAAATCAACGTCGTCATAAGGAGGGGAAGAATGAGGAGATGATGATGACATAACAATTAAATCAGAGCAAAAGACCTCATTTAAGCATTAAAAATTAGTGAAATTTAATGAAGGGAGTTAATTATCGTGAGCATCGTGGCATGCCTTATGTAAGACGCGAGTATATAGCAGGTAAACCACAAATAAAAATTGCAAGATTTTCTTCTGGACAAGCAAAGAATGATTATGATTACAAAATGGAATTGCTTGCAACCGCAAAGATTCAGTTAAGACATAATGCGCTGGAATCCGCACGATTGGCCGCTAACAAGACAATGGCAAAGGCAGGAGAGATGAGCTTTTTTTCGACCCTTAAAGTGTTTCCACATGTTATTCTGAGAGAAAATAAAATGATTGCAACAGCAGGTGCAGACCGTTTACAGGAAGGGATGAAGAAGAGCATTCGGCAAGGCAACAGGATTAGTTGAAGAATTCACCCTGGACAGGTGATTTTCCAGGCCTATTGCACAACTGCTAACTTGAGCCTGGCAAAGGACGGATTCAAAGTAGCTTCTAGCAAATTGGGCTGTCCTACTACCATACGAATTACTCCACTAAAAAAGCAAATATTCGAAGCAGATGGTGATTAATTCACTTTGTTATGCTTTTAGACATAAATTTATGATATTCTCTTTGCTGCACATATCTCTAATGTTTTTCAGTCAAATACTCTGGAAGATTAAGATTGTTATTTATCGTTATATTATATATATATGTCTATTTCTGATCCGAATTGGCCATCGATACGAAGGAAAGGAAAATTTATCTGTTATAAATAGCAAGTCCCTGTTGTAGTACCTCAAACTACAACTATTTTTTAACGACACCTGCACTTTTCGCTAAATCTGTTCCAAATTCCTTTAATTCCTCCTCTTCTATACAAAGACCAAATTCTGGATCCATAAAATAAATAACTTTTTTCAACCAAAACATTTAAGCGGAACATTTTATTAACATCTTTAAGTTTCATATAACTCGTTTTGGAAATGAATCTATTAGACACAGTGAGTATCTTACTGATTATTTATTAACTTTGATTATTGCAGGCATAAAGTTTATTCTGTCATTTTACAAACCATAGTGGTCGAAATATAAGATGCTGCGAGTTATTTCAGAATTGAGTGATTCAGAGTTTTATGGTAAAAGAGTATTGGTCAGAGTTGATTTTAACGTGAGTTTAGATAATGGTTCGGTTAGCGAAGATTATAGAATTCGAATGACTCTTCCAACCATCGAATATTTAATCAAACGCAAGTCCAAAGTAATATTGGCATCGCATCTTGGTAGACCAATGGGTCATCAATCTCTTTATTCGTTGGAACCAGTAGCCAAGAGATTATCCGATATAATTGAAAAATCCAAAGTTAGATTCATTAACTGTTGCGTAGGAGAAATTGTTAATAAAGAAATAGAAAAGATGAATAAAGGTCAGATTTTAATACTCGAAAATCTACGTTTCCACAAGGAAGAAGAAACAAATGATTTAGAATTTTCTAAAGAGCTTGCATCATTAGCTGACATATATGTAAATGATGCCTTTAGCACGTCACACCGAAAACATGCTTCTACGTATGGTGCAGCAAAATTATTTGATATAAAATTAGCAGGATTCAACCTTAACAAGGAGGTTGAATATCTCTCCATGATAAAGGAAAATCCAGTCAAACCGTTTACACTCTTGATTGGCGGTGTAAAAATTAAAGACAAAATAGGCGCACTAGAAAATTTACTTCCTAAAGCGCATAGAGTACTGGTAGGAGGGGCTGCTGCATATACATTCCTGAAAGCAAAAGGTATGAAGACTGGTAATTCTTTAATTGATTTTGACCATCTGCCTTGGGTAACGAAGGCACTCTCATCGTTTGGTGATAAAATAATGCTTCCCAGTGATCATGTAATATCTTCTTCTCCAAAGAATTGTTCTGCTAGCATGGTGAAAGGCGATATTCCCGATCATATGACGGGATTTGATATTGGCAACGAAACAATCCAACGTTATTCTGCTGAGGTCGGTGGGAAGGGAACTGGGACAGTATTTTGGAATGGACCGATGGGATTATTTGAAATCGGACTTTTTGCAAATGGAACGATTAATATTGCAAAGAGTATGGCATTGGCTTTCTGGCGAGGTTCAAAAACACTGATAGGTGGCGGAGATACTCTAGAAGCAATGAAGAGAGCCGGTGTTTCAGAAAGTGAAGTTAGCCATGTTTCTACTGGTGGCGGTGCGACTCTGAGATTTCTTGCCGGAGACGAGATGCCTGGTATTATTGCCCTCAATGAAAAATAAATAATAACATAAAAAATTTTAATCTATCTTCTTTGAAAAGCAGGGATATATATATAACTAAACTATATGAGATTAATCTTAACTGCCATTATATATGAAATGGCATCATTTTCTGCACCTATCATCAACATGTAATCTCCCGGCTTTAAATCTACAGATGGTGTGAAGATAAACGAAACCTGCTTTGGCTTTCCAGGCAGCAATTGAAAATGATTCTTCACTGAAGGATCCTGTAGAATTTCCAAGGCCTCCAGTGGGCGTGAAAGTTCCTGATGCTGTCATATTGACATTTTCATTAGAAGGTGCGTTTATAGTGACTTTTATTTCTGCGCTTTCTCCTTTCTTGATAGTTAGCTCCTTGATAGGCGTAGAAACTGAAAAGGGTAAATGTTTTTGTGTATCGACTCTGCCGATTCTGTCTTCTGACCATTCTGTAAACCAAACCTGATTATTTTGCCCAACTGAAAATTGTAGCACATTTCCGATCCCACATGTCTGGCTACCAGGATTACAGAGACCAAATAACTTGTTCTGTGTTGGAATCCAATATTCAACCAATGTCATATTGGCAGGATTAAACCTGCCGATTTTGTTACCTGTATGCTCGTTGAACCATAATGAACCGTCGGTACCTTTTTCGATCCAATACGGCAGAGTATATGCTCCTTCTGGAGTCTTATTACTACCAAAAATCCTGGGTGAAGCTTTTGAAGTAGCAAACTTAGTAATTTTACCTGTAGAAGAATCTAGTCTATAAAATATACTGGTACCATGATTTGTAACCCATGAGTTGCCTGAATCATCTATGGCAATACCAACAGGTGATGTCAACTCTTCAGGCATATCAAAAATTTTGAATCCTTTTGTATTTATATCATACCTCAAAATTTGACCTTTCTTTTGAAACGCAAGCATAGAAATCCATACTGCATTTCTCTTGTTATCGACCGCAACTGAGCCAGGACTTATGAGACTTTGATTCATTCCTGCAAATCTACCTGTGGGCATAGGGATCCCAGAAATACCTTCTGAGGTACCATTCTTCATTTTTGTTACATTTCCAAACCACAGTGAAGTTGAACGTATGCCTACAAAGTAGATGTTTCCTTTAGAATCAAAGTCTAGGGATACAGGATAAGTTGTACCAAAAATATCGGACTTTACTGGAACCTTGTACATTTCAAAAATCTGTGAAGATTTGTTATATCTCCAAATCGCATTTTGTTTTTCATCAGTAAACCAAACGCTACCTCTTCCATCAACCTTAACAGACCATACCTGAGAGAAATCAATCGGGTTTAGACGTGATTTCCAAACTGGGATAGGAATTTCCTTATTAAATTTATTTTGTTCTGTAGTGTACACCCCAAGAGTGCCATTTTTTGTTGATATGTACCATAAATTATCATTATCAACTGCTATACCCAATGGCATTTCACAAGGTTTAGGAAGTTTATATTCAGTGATAAATTCATTTGAGTTAGGTTTTGCATCAAGACCACAAAATACCATTTGAAACCTTTCAATAGGAGCTTTCTTAGAATCTTCAACAGGATTACTCGATAGAGGACTGTTATTATTATTATTATTTCGAAACAATACAATGGATATTGTTGCGACAGCAATTAAGCCAATCGCGGTATAAACTTTGATTTTTTTAGAGAAGCCAGATTTAGATGTTTCCTTTTTACCAGCCAATAGACCAACAAGAGATCCTCAATCTTATATATCTCTTGTTTATTAAAAAGTTGACATAGAAAAAAGACATGTCGACATGTCAATCCATCTTTGCTGTCAACATTAGCCATCTAATTTCTGGTATTTCATTAATTTCAGTTCCGTAGACACCGTATGGAAACGCAGACAAAGAATGCAGTTACTACTCCGTCTTGTTTTTATGGATTAGCCCAAACTGATGCTTGATGATCCTACTCTAACAAATGCAAAATTTTATTTACGACAATCTATCTCCAATGTTTTGGAGAAAACCTAAACTGTCTCCAGAAAACAGCTTGTTTGTATAACATAGTGTCTTCAAAGACAAGTAGTTGAGTCTTTCTACTATTGCTTTTGCATTGTGAGATTTAATAGTGTCGTCGATTTAGACTACAGCTATATCAGCAAGCACCAATACACCCTATTAATTTTAAACGGAAATTTACCAATATCTTGCCTTAATCTTTTCAATTACTTGCTCATGCTCTGGAGTCCTACGCCTTGCATACCTCTCCATTGAAGTGAGCGGAACACCACCAAGGGCTCTAGCAAGAGCAGCAAAGAACAGATTCTTTATTCGGTTATTGCGACCCACTTTATGCATGAATTTTTGGATTCCATACTTAAAGTTATGCTGCCATGTTTTGTACATAACACCCAATTTTGCTGGATCCATGGTGTTCTCGATATCAAAAAACTCTGATTTTTCAAGTAATCCTATTGGTACAAAGGTTAGTGGAGTTACAGTGAATTTTGAATCTGGTTGTTCTGTTTCCAGTTCGTGAATAAGCCTTATTGTTTCCCAGCTATCCTCTGGAGTCTCATCGTTATTCAGACCCATGATTAGAGTGAACGCAGGTACCCAGTAATGTTCATTGAGAGTTTTTACTGCTGACTTTACGACCCAATGCCATTCTGTGGGTTTGTATGGTGCTAATTTTCTGTCTGCATATTTTCCAATCAATCTGATACTGCCTGTTTCAAATCCGCATTGTATACCGATGAGATTATCTGGAGATGCTTTTATAATTTTAGACATATTTGGAACTAGCCTTTCATCAGCGATCGCTCCAGCAAGAGTTCCGTGCGTTGGATTGGTATGTTCAATACCTGTATCCATAATACCTTTGAAGAGCTCTTCAAGAGCTTCTCGGTTTGGCTGCATGTTCTTAGTTGTTCTCGGATTCATACCATAGACAAAAATATCATCACTGTGAATCCAAGCATTCTTCAATCCACCATATTTCATGTTAATTTCAATTTCCTTTTGAACTTTCTCCACAGGATAATATCTTAATGGTCTAAGGGTAACATCACAGAATTTGCATCCACGTCCACATCCACGCATGACCTCACTCATACCATGCATACTGGGGTTAACAATATTTGGAATTTCTTCAACCGAAGGTTCATCCCAACAATGAATGAATCTACCATGATAATTTCTACCATTTCTTGGGAATTCTTTAACCTCCACTTTGAACATACTATTCTTCCTGAATGGGTTTGCTGTTTCCATCTCCCCGTTAATGAGAGCATCAAAGAATCTTCCACCTGCGCCGTCTATTTCTGGGCCAATACCACCAAGTTCTCCTTCTACAATACCATACAGGTCATATTCCTCAATTTTTGCAGGATCATAATTATATTGCCAAGTTCCAGAGGCACCGGCAATTACTTTGGCCTTGCTTCCATTTCTTACTTTGGCAGCATTAATCCTATAATGCAAATCCCTATTGTAAAATTCATCATATGACATTTGCTTGCGGCCGTAAGTAAAAGTCATAGTTACTGGACCCATACCGAGCGGATCCATCTCATAAGTTCCGACGGCTAAAGTTTCTGGGCCAATAAATTGTTCAATGTAATCTGGATGGGCTACTGCGACATCCTTTCTCTCATAACCATCTCGCAACAAAGCTGCTTCAACTTTCCTTAGACCATAGGGAGCATAATTGGCATAACCATTTGTATGCTCAATCGGATTGCAGATAAAGTCGAAGAGAACCTTAGGAGTAACTTGATTACCTAAAAAACGATACCACAACGAAGTGTGGCTTCTGTTTAGGTCAAGGGCTGGTGCGCAACCAAAAAATGATGCCAGAGAGACTCCTCTATACGGGGACATCAAAGTACGGTCTGCAGTAAGGACAATCTTTGGATATTTCATAAACTACTAAATCCCTAGTCAGTACCCAATAAATATGGATGGATTTTAAGCTTTCCTATTGATAGCAGTTGTTAGTTCATCAAAATAGATTACCTTAGGTACGTTATCGGACATAGGGATCGATGGTATGCATGCTTGTTATATTCTTGACGGTTAATTATATGTGATATATGGGCTAAAACCAAATAGCCGTATTTTTTATGACTTTAAGGTTACCGGAGGCTCTATGCGGAAGCATATTTTATAGCCTTTGATAATTTATGGAATAGAATACCAATAATGCCAAAGGAGAGAAGGATGGCAACAGAGGTTTAGCGTTTCCTGAAAATCTAAAAAATCATTTTTTGGCACCCAACGTTCTGTTCTTCAGCCTTAGCTGTCTACTGTGGCATTTTCTACACCTTACTGATGAGAAAGGATTCTTTCCACCGCATCTAAAGCAGATTTTAAAGAACAATCTACGTTGTTGAGCGATTTGTTTCTTCACAGCATCCGTAATCGGCATATGTATTTCATAATGTTTAACACAAGGTAGATTTCTACCTTTCTATTTTGTAAATTCTGATCCATAAAATAGGGTTTTTAAATAAAGATTGTTAGTTTACTTCATATGTTGATAACAAGATTTTTGACTTTATTTATCTATTATGAAAACCTCACAAACGTCTTTTCTAGGTAATGGCAAAAGGAGGAAAAATGAAGTAGTTGCTATTACTATATCATAGACAGAATCAAAAAATCCCTTCTTCAAAACAACGATGAAAATTCCTTTTCAGGCAATTTATATCAAAGGATAGATCACCTTAACAAAAGATATTGAACTATGTATTCCAGACCTTTAACTGCATATATATTGCAATTGAAATTAGCTAACAAACAACAATATAGTATGAATGACGACGACAACTGCAACAATATGTGTACCAATTTGTTAAAATAACATTCCTCTTATTCTGTACACTGCTATGATAATTTAACTATTATAACGTGTTTATACAGACCGATCTTTGCAGTATCTATAGATAGTTTTTAATACATTTCATTCCACTACTACTGTTTTCGATATTCTATCTAACGCATCTTCTGTTCCTTCAGAAATGTGTTTTTTTATCACCCCTGCGAACACACCGAAAAAGCCTACAAATTTGATATTCCATTCTACGTCTACTCTAGTTTTATTGTTTCCAATAGCATTAATTGTAATATTTTTTTGTACCTTTCATCGGTCCACCTGTTATTTTAATGTTAATTGATTTTTTTGGATCTATGGTCACTACCTCTTTGCATATAGAATTTCTAAAAGCAATTACCACCTCTCTTTCGATTATGTTTCCTTTCTTGTTACTATTTTTGATCGATTTAATGCCATGCCAGAATTCAGGCTCTCTATCCATATCGGCTACAATATTCCATACTCTATCCATAGATGCCGCTATGTTCCTGCTGACACGAATAACAACCACGTCTATCTTTTTAAGGTATATTTACGACTATTTGTACATATCTTATTATTCTAAAACATTACTATTTGATCTAATATGATCGAATAAATTTTTGGAAATAAGAGATTATGCCTATAACTTGGCAATTTATTTTGTCGTAACCAAAATACTTTTCCTACTGCTCATGCTTCATTTTGCTTTATTTTGTTGTCCCGATTGAGTCACATCTTTTGTTTTTAGTATAAATGCTGTCCACTCCTGATCATATTCTGCATTTTGAATGGCACATGTATCAGGTAACTAGAATATAGAATCTATAATATCTCGCTTTATTCATACATGTCATATATCATATATCCACCTTATCCATCACGGATATATCAGCACAAGTCAAGTCAACACAAAGAAATTCATGACCGGTCCATATAATCTAATGTCACCAAGTCACATAACATAGATAAATGTTAAAAAAGAGGGACTAATACCAACTGTGACCATTTTACTTGATTTGCATAAAATGTTTCTCTACTTCATCCAATCTTTCTATGGAACCATCATTCTTTCGAAGACTGGAAAAAGATGAGTCACTTCGAATTTTTTGTAAAAACGAGAGTACTTCTGCAATTGTTACTCCATGCTTAATGTCATAGTTTATTTGCTTGCAAACATTCGTTATCATACCATAGCGTTTATGCTGTCTTTTCTCCCATCCCGAAGCATTAGCTGATAATCCTGTTAGAAACTTTACTACTGTTTTTTCCATGTGTCGAATATGCCATTCTCTCATCGGAAAATTATTCTGTATCAAAAAATATCATATATAATATCTGCTAACTAACTTATATAATATAGCCTAAAAGTAACAAGAAAAATCCTTTCATCTAACAGTACCTGCCCTCTTTAAGACCAATCACTCAATTCACTGATATGTGTAGAGATTGGCTTCTAGAGAGAATCATTTTTTCAAGCCAGTTATAGTATTTCAAGATAACTAAACAACGAACGATCTCTTACAATTATTAGCAAATATGTGTATCAAAGAAGATAATTATAACTCATTGACTGTTATGCTCTACAATTTAAGATCTAGTCGACTTTATAGTATATCATAACAAAATTACTGTGTTTAGATAAGAAATACCATAACTGGAACATTAAGTGAAATGGTAGAATTAGTGTCATTGGCAAAAAGGGGGATAATCAAGCCAGTCGTCTCAAATCGATTCAAACTTAACCAAACTACGGAAGCATTGAGAATGTTGAAAGATGGTAAAATTATTGGCAGAGGTGTAATAAATCCTTGAAAGCAAGTCGCAGTATGATAGCGAAGGACGAAATAGTAAAGACAATAAACTCAGCAACAGAAGAGCTTCTAAACGGATATCCCTACTATGAACAACAAACAGATTAATGATGCGACAGGAAAGTGAAAAATTTCTTGAACAATTGAGTAAAGAATACGATACAAACGAATACAATACGTACCTCAAATCTGTCTTTCAATTGATATATATAGATACGATAAGACAAGTAATTGCTATATGAGTAGACTTGTGTTATATTCACGTAAAGTTACAGACGGATAATTGTGTAAAGGTAGTGGATACGTTGTCATCAACGTCACTAGCAGGTATGAGAGTTGCCATAACAGGAAGTCGAAGGGCGTCAGAGTTGGCTCACCTTATAAGAAGCTTCGGAGGTATTCCCATTATTGCACCAACAGTAGGCATCGAAACTAGGCAAGATATAACTAAGGAAGTTGACCGTTTGATAAACACAATATTAGAGGAGAAAATCGACTATATGATCTTCATGACTGGGCCCGGAGTATACTTATTTATGTCCTCTGCTAGAAATCTAGGATTGGACAAGAAGTTGGTTAACGCTTTGCAGAAAGTAACCATTGTTGCGAGAAGTTTGAAAACTAAATATGCTTTGGCTAATCACGGGATAAAGACCGATTTCGTACCGGATGAGAATACAGCCGAGGGCACAGCCAAATTGCTGAAGAATCATGATATGATCAATAAAAAGGTCGCTATCCTATGGCATGGTTCATATTCACCAATTATAAGGGACGATCTTGATAGGGCAGGATCTAAGGCCTTTGAATTATCAATTTACTCGTACTCAGTTAAGTTGAAAGAGAGCCGGCGCTAAAATTCTTAAAGCAATGGGTTTTAACTATAAAACGCCCCAGGAAGCGAAGGTAGTCGAGCTTGTAGAAGAAGTAAATAAAGGCCTTGTTGATGCGATAACATTTACTAGCCCGCCCTCAGCTCATGATCTCTTCAAAATAGCAGAAGCCCATCGCATGAAAGACTCCTTGCAACTGTTGCTTAACAAGGATGTAATAGTGGTTGCAGTAGGACCTTCGACACGGAAAGCCTTGGAAGAGGAGGGAGTCCGGATAGACGTTATGCCCAATGTTTATAAAATGGGATCTATGGTGAAGTCTCTGAGCGATTACGTCAGTCAAACAAATGTCCCTAAAATAAGAAAACGAAGTTGAATCCATTTCCTTTGGCAGGGAGAAGCCGGTTCTGAGGGTTAACCTTTATTATGCATTATGCTAGTATTTAAAAATCAGTCATGACAGATATATTTCCAAATCGATGCTAAATCATAGAATATTGTATATAGGATACAATGTGATCGACAATTAAAATCAGAGGAACATTTAGAAGAGAAATATCACAAATATTTTCTGACACAATACTAAAATGACTAACCCAACTACGCCGGAGTCAATTCAAAAGATCGTGAAGATACTACTTATGCCATTGATTTCCTTTTGAGACCACAAGCTATGGGTATAACGACAGGTCCATTATCATTATCATATTGGTGTGATAATAGTATACTAGTTCATCATTGTTTCTTTTCAATCATAATGATGTTGTTATTTCTGACTTTTAGTTGTTGTTTTCTTTAAGTCTTTGAAGTCATCTTTGTCCATTATAGCAACAACGCTACTGGCTTTAGATTTTACTGATTTTCAGGAGTTAAATCTTAAATTTTATTTGGGCTTGGTGATGTGAAATAGGATAGAATTAATGTCTAGTTTTTTTGATATATTGGATATACTATATGCTATTAGTTGACTTCTAGGAATGTCAGAGGCTAGGTCAAGTAAATACCTTTTGGCAATTGCTATATCCTTGAGTTAACTTTATTAGCGTTGTTGATTACATGCATACAACGTCAAAGATTAAAGGTATTATGCATTATAACCCTTTTTATTATGAATCGATAAGGCTATATTATGAAGTTTGTTAAAATTGAAGAGCCTGAGGTTTATAAGCCAATAATTATTGCTGCAATGCAAGACATGGGTAATGTCGGTAGTATTGCAATCGAGTTTATTAATAAGAATCTAAACACACGTACCTTTAGGTATGTTTCTGCTCCTTATCCAAATTATGTCATAGATAAAGGTGGTTATATTGATTTTCAACAAGAAAAATGGGAGTATCGATATGGAAAGGACCTAATTGAATTTGGTGGTGGTGTAGGTCAACCTCAAACCAATGAGGAACTTTATGAACTCTGCCAAGATGTTATGGACATCGCTAAAGTCTACTCGGCTCAATTGATTTACGCATTAGGCTCATTTCATACAAATAGAAATATAGGCAAGCAACCGAAAACATTCGTCACAACTACATCAGCGGAATTAAGCGAACAAGTTAAAAAGTTAGGTGTTGAGATGACTCCACAGTCATCATTTATTACAGGATTCAACGGCCTTATCTTGGGTTTTGCAAAATTGAATAGTGTAAGAGGTATCGGAATTTATGGTGAGATAAACGATCCACAGATACCGCAATATCGTGCTGCCAAAAGCGTCTTGCAATTATTAGAGAGATTAACTTTTCGGAAGTTCGGAGCACTAGAAGAGCTCTGACATAATGGCAGAAGCTGTTGATAATGAGATAGAGAAAATGAGAAAATCACGTGATTCTTCCTACAACAATACTTAATTCTTTCTATTTTCAGCTAGGCGATATTATATGTATACCATCTTGTAAACTGAGATTAGTAAACTCCACTTTGCAGATTCAATTGAAAGATTTATAGAAATCTAAACTGATACAAGAAAGATGGATATCACTGATATTCCAAGAAGAGACATAAATAAACCTCTGAAGATCCAACCGAATATTTATTGTTTTACACTAGTGCATAATAGCACATGAAAAGAAACAAGCGGGAGTAATTGCAAATGGATGAATTAAGATTTCTTAAATTGTTCGCTATTTTTTGGTCGGTATTCAGATGGATCATTAGGAGCATATAGTGGCTTTCGATAAAATTCATTTTATATTTAGCATACATTTATTTTAATGAGTTGAGTCTGTTTATAGCTTTGATATGATTGTAGTTACTATAGATAATAATATAATCCACGCCACTTATCAATATTGTCTCATTTTATTTATCTAGTTTGAACTCAACATATAATTTACTTGTTTTACCAGCTCTTCATTTTCAATTGGCGTTTGGATAAATCGGTTTTCTTCTAATGTAGTGTTTGTATTAAATACGTTTTTTCTAAACATTTCATAATACATTTCGCTTGCAGTCAAAAAACATACCTTAACTTTATTATCTATCTCTCTTATTTTTCGATATAATTCAAAGCCATGCATTCTTGGCATTTTAATGTCCAGAATTAACAAATCATATAAACCAGCTCTGTAGTTTTCCAATGCCGCAATAGGATCATCAAAGGTATCAACCTTAAATCCTCTATCTTCTAAAACTATCTTAAACAATAAATTGATATCCGTTTCGTCATCTACTATCAAGATTCTATTCATTACCCTCATCTTTTAACTCTACTCATCTTCTCTACAGTATTATTATGATTTATTGTGCCATGTTTAGATAAATAACCTTGACTATCTATTTTAGACTCATCAACATTGACAGAAGTAAGATCGTCATCAAAAGGCCCTGTTAGGGAATTACTGTTAAATACACTTTTATACTCAATCCTTTCCATACCTTAATTGAGTTTGTTCTAGCAGATTAACCGTGCTCAGTATCAGTTTAAACAAATCAGAATTCTTCTGAGGAATCAGCTAAGGATTTAATAAATCATAATCTATTTAGATTAATCAAATCGAATTCTTTATACTTATTAAGAAAAAACAATTGTGATTGTGATCCCTGTTGCTACTAAAATGAAAATATAATTTTTATCAGGAAAGATCGAGGAACTGTCCGTTTGTAGAGCTCTGTATTATTATACTGTAATAAAAAATGAAGTAATGAGTATGGGTATTTATAAAAATAGATTAGAGCTGAATTTCAATTAGTTTTTCTATTAGATGTAAATCTTGAAATAATATATAATCCACCATTAGAAACTCCGAAATAGTCTGCTAAATTTTCTATTATTTATTGACCTTACCTAGTTCTAGCTTGGATTATATGAATATTGTTATTTCGTTTGTATTTATTTGTATTTTACCATGTGAATTTAATTTGAAAGACAGAGTACCTCAATTGATTATAGGAACGTTGCTATCTATGATCTTACATCCTTTGATGCATTAAATTGACATTCCCAGAGAGGTAATTAAAGGAGAGAGTAAAATAACAATGTAAAATGACAAATTATTAATAATTATTTTTGATTTTTTTATCCTCCAGTGCATTTTATAATTAATTTAATTTCTCAAAACGTTCTGCTCCATCTGTGTGCCTGCTATACTAATCATCTAACCTTGGAACTACTGACAGACATACATGGCATAAACAAGCCAAACCAGTCAAATCAAAATTGCAGAAATAAACTATAATCCCGAGGTTTCTCTTACTCTTCCTATTTTCCAACTGCTATTAGTTCTGCTATGCTAGACGGCGCTCCCATTATGTTTCCTAAATTAGTGATCCTAACGTATCTTGCTGTGTCTGGCAGATCTGAAAAACTATACAATGATCCGCCCGCACTTATTGGAGTGCTCTGAGCATTCCCAAGGTTCCGAAATTGTATTCCATCAATAGATGTCTGTACTGTGAAAAAACTTACGCTATTGTCTCCTTTGTCAAATGCAATTCCAATATTGCAAAGTGACCTTTCCGCTCCAAGATCAATTTGAATCCAAGAATTTTTATTAACTAAACTGTCTACTATTGCATGGTTTCTGGCCGAAGACATAATGTCTATACCTTTATTAGCAGACCATATAGTACCAAGATTATTATCCACGACAGTTATAGGTCCATTCATGTCTTTTTGATTACTAGCCTTAACCTGTGTAACCTGAAGTTTGACTGGCGCGTCACAAGATTGCTGTAGTGGTGACTCCAAACCATCCTTAAACGTTCTGCTTACAAAATCTGCTAATAAAGTATATGATGTATACTGACCGTCCGAGAATAATGCATGTATCTCTAAATTGTATAACCCTTGAGGTCCTTTAACTTCAAATGTATTTGGACCTGCTCTACTAAGCGCATGCAGTGAGGGTATGTCTCCATCATAATCTACCACAAATGCATCTAAACCTATAGGTTGTTTGTTGAACTGAAAACTTATTGTGCTACCTTCCTGCAATGTTAGTTTAGCGTTATTATCTGCTAAAGCCGGAAATTGAATTTTATTTAAAGTTCCATTATTGACAAAGATGAATGGAGACATGTCATACTTCTGATTGTTATATATCATCTGGGCCTGTGGTACATTTTTGTGCAGCGCAGAAAAAGTTTCTCCTGCTTGTGTTTGGCCATATGCTAGGGTTGTTGAAATCAAACTACCTGCAACAGCTAATGACAATACGGCATTGATGACTATAAATCGTTTAACAATAAATTCTTTGTATAATGTTTTTTTTCTAATTATTGATTTATTCAACTGTTTATCTCCAACCCTAAAAAGAGGGCTGACTATTTACGCAATATTTAATAAACTACCAAGCAAAATAGCAATAAAAAATTATTGTAATACTGTAAATTAATTATGATTATATTTTAATCCTGATATATATATATATATACTCCTAATGGCATGCTATGTCATGGTTGCTATATACGTACTAGATTCTTTGGATTAACTCTCCCTACATATCTCTGATAAAACGATTTCCCAATCATCTACTAAGGCATGACCCAGAATATGAGTCACTACTATATTCTTATTCAGCACTTGATGATAAGGATTAATATAAAATATCATTGCTTCTCTTTCCGGTATTATATATGTCAATAAAAGTTCAATAAATTAAATAAAAACTGCCATAATGAAAGGTATATTCAACACATATACGCACTAATAGAGTGAGCCGCAAAATATGATCTCCCTCCCATAGACTTCTATAATATCGACTTGGTAGAGGCAATTACCAAAAAAGGAAGACCACATTTTTAAGGGAAAGGTAAAACGAAAGGTACATCTTGTTCATGAGAGCAGGCCGTATTGTTTCGACATTGTTTGATCGGCTGGAATTCAATATTTTTTCCTACAGATGTTGAAAGAGGAAAACCAAAGAGATCCATGGCACTTGCTTTTTGCGTAGGTAACGCAACAGCCAACACTGCTATACTCAATACTACGATGGTTCCTGCTACCACCCCTATTGTTAAAGCTACATGGTTCGTAATATTCAATATTACAGACTCCTTTATTTTTATTGATATAAATCACTTGAGGAATTATCGCGTTATAGTTTGATGCTGTACCATTTACTAGAAAATGACTAAAATCAACAAGTAATAGAAGAGTGTTATAGCTTTAAATGAACCAAAGCAGCCTGTCATCATCACTCGTTAGAAGAGTTTAGTATTTATTACATCTAATAAATAATAAATCTATGAAATAAAAGTTGCAAGAGCCAATATAAACTAAAATATCCGACTGGGGGTATATATATAATGATATTATTTATGCCGTCCAAAGAAAAAATAAATTTTCTAGTACGGGAAATTGAAGAAGAAGACCTGCAAAATGGCCTTTTTCAAACTCTGTCTAACTTAACTGAAATTGGTAAAATCTATAATGACGTCATAAAAGCAAAGAAAATTTTGCAAGAAATTAAAACATGCCCATTTTATAAAATTTTTGTCGCTGTAAAAGATGATGGTGTGATCATAGGTACAACCACCATATTAATAGAACAGAAGTTTATCCATGACGGAGGAAGAATTGGACATATTGAAGATGTTGCAACGAGAAACGACTATGAAGGCTTGGGTGTTGGCTCGGCACTAATTCGGGCATGTTTAGATTTCGCTAAAAAAAAGAACTGTTACAAGGTTATTCTGAATTGCTCTGAGAAGAATATACCATTTTATAAGAAAATCGGATTTAAAGAACATGATACTTCAATGAGATATGACATAACATAATCTGCTGGAATGTATTATTTAGATATCATAGATATCAAATTATAATCGAACAATTTATTCTGTATCATCATACAACATTTATCATTCTGAGTGTGTTCTCATTCTTATCTCTATGTGTCTAAACATTATCCTTGATTCTTGATTCAAGTGTGCCGCCTTCTGTGGTTGATTTCCACCGGTCAAGATGAAAGATGTAGTCATATATCAATAAAAAGAACAACGGAACTTGGTTTGTGATAATTACCAATACAGGAGGAGAATAATATACTGCCACTTCAATTATCCTCTATAACGCGCGGCAAAAGTGTCGAGCGTATCTCCTACCAAATCTTTTTGAAATTGTTCTTTGATCAACCTTCCATATACGACCAAATCCCGAGCAAGCATGTTTAGTCGTCGAGCCAGTATAGTGTTGTTGATTTCTCCTTTTGCATTAAAATCTCGCTCTCCATTAACTGATACTCCATAAGGCATACTCCATCCGTAACACTGACGCACAGCTGTACACATCTGATCCATTACAGTTAAGCCTTTTTCATGAGAAGTACATAGATAGCCAAATGTTTTTCCAGCGAACTCCTTCCAAAAGTAATCTAGAAAATTCTTCATTGTGCCAGACATTGAGCCATGATAATCAGGCGAAGCAAGTACAAAAGCATCAGCCCAAATGACTGCCTCGGTCA
Organism: uncultured Nitrososphaeraceae archaeon; assembly: GCA_963825865.1. Taxonomy (GTDB): domain Archaea; phylum Thermoproteota; class Nitrososphaeria; order Nitrososphaerales; family Nitrososphaeraceae; genus CAWGVG01. The sequence goes on from CAWGVG010000023.1 coordinate 42,207, forward strand.
CTTCCAAGATGTTACCATTGGTTATCTCGGTTGACTCGATACTAGGATTATACAGTGGTAGTTTAGTCTTACGCAATTCCAGCAGACGGGCTTTAGCTCCATATTTATTTGCCGCTACTTCTAACAATATTTTCAGTGCATGGGTGCTATGCGAATCTTCACGCAGGCTGGTGGCGACACCTAAAAGCTTGATATCTGTTATCTCCTCGTCGTTAAAGTTTGAAGAGGTTTTAACTCGTATTTGCTCCATTTTATAGGGTTGTAAATTAATGACGAGGAAGAGTATAAACCTAGTGACAAAAGCAGATCGACTCTAATTATAAGAATGAAGAGTAGAAGGTCTTTTAGCGATATTGAGAACGACAATCAATCAACAATCATGGAACACTAGTAATATATGGCGTTGTTGGCGTTCATTATTTTACACGGAAATAGATTGTTCTGCAAATACTTTTACTCCTAACAATTTGTATCTATTATTATATTTTTGACCCAACTCTAGTTCTTGTAAATCTAATTAATATGGATGTTCACTCAAATTTTGGGATTATTCATTACTATATCATATGGTTTATTTATTTTCAAATGATTTATAACTAATGATACTATCATTTGGTAGCTGAATAACTCATTTGAATAAGAACTTCAAAATGTAATATGTATCCACCAGAGCGCTTCTTGTAAAAAGAGGCAACTCCAGCTCCTGTTGCTAGTAACAACGCTCCGCCTCTAACAGATGACGGAACCGAGGAAGATACCCACGATGGTGACAAAAACACAGACGACAAAAGCAGAGATTGGTAGTTCTTTTAATACTACCACAAGCTTTCTTATTTTTGTCCTTTCTGCAAATTCTATCTCAGATTATCCTAACTGTTTTTGATAGGAATATGCTTTAGTATGTTTAGAAAATTGTCAGAAAATTCATCGATTACCTAAATGAGCAATCCAAAAAAGTAAACGATGAAATATGTTTCTAATCGCTATGTAACTGATGCTAAACAGATTATTATCACGGGGAATTATGAATCACCTGAATTGATTAGAATTGTTAAGGAAAGAGAAAGGGGATTTAAAACGTTTATTGATGATTTTTCATGGACTTGAATTCCAATTATTATTATTATTATTATTTTAATGCCTTGTGTATTTATTTGATATAACCGATAAGAAGGAAATGATTTTCTTTATGAATCTATAGTATCTTTCAGTTACGGTATGTAGCCTTCTTACTCGATAAATGCAATACATATATCAAAAATTTATTGAGTACCAAGGCTTGTCAATATTATTGATACTCATCAGATAGTTACTAGTTTTTAGTAACTTTATCTTATATTTTGGATAAAATAATAGTAAGTAAATGTCCACAGGTCTAACAGATTATCAAAAAGAGAGAACAGCTTAAGAGCAAGGAATGGGATCTGTATGAAAATATTGAACAAACAAACAAACCTCTTATACGGTTCAACTGCCTAAAGGAACTCCATTCAACTGGACAATATCATTAGCAATTTACATGATTTAGTGCCTGCTATAAGTAAGCTAGAAGGAGTAGGAGACGTGTTCCCAACAAGTAATAATAACAAATGAATGCAAATAATAATAATAATCTTCTCTTGGTAATAATAATAATGTGTCTTCTCCTGCTGGCTATGACCAAAAGACAGACCTTGCCAGAAATTTGATAAGAAATGATGAGTGAACATGGGAGAAGCAATGCTAAAAAATAAGATCTTAAACTAGTTTAATTGAGGTTTGCTAGCAAAGCGTATAATAATACACACACCGACCAATGACATTTGCAAATCAAATTCGTCAAAATAGAAGCAGTTAAAAACAACAAATCCTTGTTGACGCTTAAATAAGCTATTCTTACACAGAGGTTGCTTCTTCGCCCTGCACAGTTTTACTATTATCGAGGACTAGTTAATAAGGTTATAAACGGTAATTATTGCCATTTGTAACCAAAGTTTATATACCAATCACTACCTATCAACAGTAGTTATAAAAATGGTAGATAGAATATCTAAAGATGACAACACCGCTAAAACGACAAACGTAACTGATGCACATTATATTTATGACACTCTAAAGCAAAACTTTATCAGAACAGTAGATGAACTTGGAAAGGTTCAACCACAATTTTCGCAGTCGATATCTAACCTCCAATTAGACTATATCCAAACGACTAAGAATATTATAGAGAATTCAGTTTCAGCTCAAAAACAATTTGCATCTAGCTGGAATATCCCAGTAGCTGTGCCATATTCAGAACAATTTGCAAAACAATCTGATGAAATTACTAACAATGCAATCAGAGCTGTAGGCATCAATAATCAACTGGCAATCAATATGTTAGATGCAGCCAGAGAGAACCTGAGAATCTATAATCGGACGATTGATGCAGTGACAGAATTTAATACCAATATTGCAAAAACATGGACATCATTCTTCTCGACACAACAGCAACAATTCAACAGACAATAAACGCATTTTATTGCCCATTTTTCAATTGTATGGTACTACATAATGAATTTCCATAATACTGATCATTAATATTTTATTAATACATTATTTTCAGTTTATTCAAGTTTATCAGTAGAATATTTCCCAGATTGTAAGGATAACTCATTTCCTATAGCCACGACTCCTGATAATAACAAAAAAGAAAACCAGCTAGTCACTTTCGGCTTTTTGATAGGCTTATTTATCATGCACTGGTATTGTTTCTATGCTTACATTATAGGCTTCTTTTAAATGTCAGTCTGATGTAGATATCTTGTTAGTGCTATCATATAAGATATTTATATGATTTTTTGGAAATAGCTTTTCTATGAAGGAAGTTAAAATAAATTTCCTTTACTTTCCCTTGTTGTAAAGAAGATGCTAATCGGAAGACAAATGGTGTTTTAACATTTACTCAATTGTGAGAATTCTATTATGGACTCTATATTTAGAATCATCTCATTGTTTGTTTCGCATGACCAAGATATATTACTATTAGTGATAGCACTAGACGTGAGTTCTATATTTATCATCTGTACTTGATTCGCTAATGCATTTATAGCTATTGTAAGAAATTATTATCGTATTGAAGTTTGAAGTATTGGCTTTACTGATAACATTTGGAATACTCTTTTCTATTATATCTAGTAGTGCGGTATATGCACAGGTAACAAACACAATGGGTATAAAAATCACTTCACCTACTACAAATCAACAAGTTCCTGTCAACAATAGCCTTATAGTCTCAGGAGCATCTTCAGACAATGCTGTTTCTAATTGCCAAGTTTCTGTTATTGTAAATAATATAAAACCATATCAACCAGCTCTAGCGTCTGGACGTAGTGGAACACACGACTATTCAAAATGGAATTTTACACTTATCCCTAAATATACTGCTATTAAAGAAGGAGAAAATAAAATAACTGCCAGATTATCATGTCCTACTAACCCTCAGAATTTAACGAAATGGTCTAGTGTAAATTTTGTTGGAGTTGCTAACAGTCAACAACATGTACTCTTATCTTCATCATCGGTTGCAAGCAGCCCCAACCAAGCAACAAACAACAACAACAACAACATCAACGGTAAAACCAAAAAATGTAACTGCTCCAATCTCTTCTAATACATTACCGTCGTCATCGGTTGCAGCAGCCCCAACCAAGCCAACAACAACACCAACCAAGCCAACAACAACAACAACACCAACCAAGCCAACAACAACGCAACCAACCGCCAACCACAACAACAACAACACCAACCAACGCCAACAACAACAACAACAACACCAACCAAGCCAACAACAACAACAACACCAACCAAGCCAACAACAACAACAACAACACCAACCAAGCCAACAACAACAACAACAACACCAACCAAGCCAACAACAACAACAACAACACCAACCAAGCCAACAACAACAACAACAACACCAACCAAGCCAACAACAACAACAACAACACCAACCAAGCCAACAACAACAACAACAACACCAACCAAGCCAACAACAACAACAACAACACCAACCAAGCCAACAACAACAACAACAACAACAACACCAACTAAGCCAACAACAACAACAACAACAACACCAACTAAGCCAACAACAACAACAACAACAACACCAACCAAGCCAACAACAACAGAGAATGGTGGAGCTTTAGATAGCGGTGAGATATCAACGGTAAAACAAAAAGCTAAAAGCATGGATAATGCAAGTAAGCCATTATCTGTTTCAATAGATATTTCCAAGAAGCCCGTTAGTCGGGGAAATAAACAGGCTATTGTGGTTACAGTCTCTAATGCAAACTCCGATGAGAAAGTTGTTGGAGCTGAAGTTATTGGACATGTTTTCCATCCAGCTGGATTTGTTAAGAAAGAATTTGTTGGTAACACCGATGACAATGGTCAAGTTTTGTACTCGTGGAAGATAGGGGGAAATGCTAAATCTAGTACTTATATAGTTGAAGCACAGGTATCTGCACTTGGATACAAAGACAAATTAGCAAAGACAATGTTTAATGTGAATTCGAATTCTGTGTCAACTAATAACCCCGACAACATGAATCCCACACAGGAACAACAACAATGATGGATCGACTGACAACATGAATAACTTTGCACAACACATAATAGAAAATGTTAAAAGAAAAATCAAAAGTGATGGAATAAACATTGAGATTCCTTTACCTATCCCTTTTGGTTGAATATGGTTTATATCAAAATATTCATTGTTGAAACTTAGCAACTGGTATCTAAAGCTACAAGCTGACTAGTCATTATGCCTTCGGTTTGGACAATCGATCAGTTCGCCTTTGAAAATATGTTCTTATATCTCGTCTTAAATTAGATAGTAGCCATATATCGCTAGCATTGGAGTGGCATTATCATTTCCTCATTAATTTTAAATTTAAATTATGATGTGCAATATGATATTAAATTTGAGATCAAAATAATGCTACTGTTTAACTCTCTTCTTGGACTACTGCCATTTCTTTACCTGTCATTTCTTTCCGAGTTGGATAGAAATCCTTTATCTCCTTGGTTGAATAATCTTCTACCCATCTGAACTTACGTCGCAATGTGGCGGTGTACACCTTTTTCCAATCAAGATCGACATATGTTAGCCAAGCCTTCATTACACGCGGATCTATATAGTTTCTTAAAGATGTTCCAAGGTTATAATCACGTGTTTCTTTCTGTAATTTGAGCTGTGTCTCAATCTTTTCTAATCTCCCCTCTAATCTATTCTTTTGAATCTTCGTCTTCCATTTCTTTGCTGCAATATCCGCCTTTAATCTTTCAATTGCTTCTTTCTTGCTTTTCGCGGATTCCTCAAATTTCTCCAAGGCTTTCTTGCTTGCAGGGTTTTTTGGATCAATACCTTTTTTGTGATTACATGTAATAGCAGCTTTCAAGTTCGCCGTTTTTGCAACATAGATTTTCAGTGTCTCCGAGGAATTATTATCTATTTTTATTGGCGGACTTGCCAAAGCTTCCTTCAATGTTTTTGTAGCAATATAAGTTCTAAAAACCTTGCCAGTTAATCCTGGGAGGTTTTTACGGTCGATACTACGTAAAAATGCATTTACCTTGCTAGATGTTATACCATCAAAAATATGAGAGCCACTTTGCTTACCTTCCATAAACAACTTGAGATTGTTGTAGAGACCTCGGGTATCTTCAGAATTAGCTTCAATAGTTTTTTGCCAAGGAACGCTGTCCTTACCTAGGAAGTTAAACTCTATAAACTGTTTATCGTTATTTTGAGGAAATTTAATATGCTCTACTCGTAAGGTTGATGCGCCTACAGTATCAGCTTCTTCTGGATCCTTTTCATCACCAACTCTCATAGCAAGTTTGAATATGAGATAACACACAGTTGCAATCTTCTTCTGGTTGATATCTTTAATTTTGAGCATTCTATTGATGATTTCTTTTTGAACTTTATCTATGTGTCTTTCAAGTTTTTCTGCCTTCTCATATTTTTCTTTGTCATTGTTCTGTCTAAGTGCTGCTGAATCATGCAGCCAAACATATTTTCTTTTGCCTGTTAATTTCTCCATCCATGTGGCTAGCCATGTCGATGAATGATCATGAACAATATTTTGCCATGTTCCTTCAGGAACTGGGGCATTTTCTCCTAAATTAAGGGTAACATCTTGAGGTCTTACGCGAGGCTTCCATTTGCCGCGAAGCGGATGTTGACCTCTACCCATAAAAAGTCCTGGGGGTTCTACCAACCAGTTTGCAATATCTACCTCGATACCATCCACTATAGCCTTGCCATATATGGACTTGAGCATTTCTCGCTCAGCCTTTTTTGATGAATACAGTTTCCTTTTCTCTTCTGATGGTAGAATACGAATCCTTTCTATTTCTGCTTCTTTGATTTTCTTTTCTTGTTCCACAAGTTCGTAAGCTTGTGAGAAATTAACGTCTTTGATGCTATCAATATTGTAGAATTTCTCAGGTAATAATTTTTTAAAATCGCTTAGAAAATTTAATTGGAAAACAGGGTCTTGAACGTAATGAGTATCCTTCTTCTTTGCCCATGCGTGGACTAACTCCTCTTGGTCGCGATTGAGCATTAATCTTTCACCGCATATGCTAATACTTATTCCTCTTGGCTGATATTCGGGTGGAAATGCAATACCCTTATGTTCAAGAGAATTCCATTTTGTGCGTATTATAGTAGTAGCAGATTCCATCTATTTTATACAACTAAAAGACCATCAACTACTATTCTTAAACCTTACCCAGAAAGTGTTAATATATTCTCTCCCTAAAAAATAATGATGTCTTTGCCATCAAAAGTTGCGCTAGTGTCAGATAGTTCTGCTGGTATAGGCCATGAGACGGCTTTAGTTCTAGCTAGAAATGGTTACGATACCTATGCAGGTATAAGAGATCTAACCCTGTCTCGAGATTTATTACATGTAGCTAAAGAAGAAAAATTGCCTTTACGAATAATCCAACTTGACGTTAATAGTGATTCTTCAGTCAATATTGGAGTTAAGAAGGTATTAAAAGAACAAAATAGGATTGACTTGCTTGTAAACAATCTGGGCTACATATTGCTTGGTTGTTTTGAAGATGTTTCAATGAATGAAATGAAGGCACTGTTTGAAACGAACTTCTATGGTACTGTCAGAACTGCTCGTGCAGTCTTGCCGGTCATGCGTAAACACAAAAGCGGAATTATAATCAATATAAGTTCAATAGCTGGAAGGATTGGATTTCCTGTCTCTTCTGCATTTGTTAGCTCACAATTTGCAATTGAAGGATTGAGCGAATCAATGAGATTTGAACTCGAACCATTTGGTATTCATGTATCTATTATTGAACCTGGAATGGTACGTATTACAAATATTCCAAACTCAATGGTTTTAGCAAACAATGCCAAGAAATTATCTTCTCCTTATTCTAAAATAACTCGCAAGCTGACTGGCAATATAGAGCAAATGATTGAAATGGGAATTAGTCCAGAAGAAGTTGCATATACTATTTTGAAAGCAGTACAATCCAAACCTCCATTACCCCGCTATCTTGTAGGCAATGATGCTGCCATGATAACAGAAAACCGTAAATTAATGACAGATATAGAATTTGAGAAGTTTTTGAAGAATACGATTTTGAATGCTTAATAATATGCTAACTAGTTATTACGCTATGGATATATATATATATAATAATCTCTCGTATTTTGTTATCTATTTCTGATAAAACAAGGAATCATTATCGAAAATTCTGTTTCTTTATAATTGCCGCCGATAGCACATAATGTTCTTTTAGAACAGAAATTTTTCTCTTCAATAGATTGGAGTCAAAAGGATGATTATATTTTTATATACATACTTTGATACAACTCGAAACAGTATTTTCATGCTGAGACAGACCATCATGGTGGGACAAGTTTTCTGAACGGGGTCAGGATCACAAATAGTTGAATGATTGCATCAAATTTTCACTATATGAATTAAAAGTTGCCTTCTAATTGAATCAAATAAAATTGTAGCATTACACAAGAGAACGCTCAACTTGAATTTTTTCTCCTATTTCTGTATACTCGCCTTCAGCTATTCTATTCAATACTTCATTAGCTGCAAATTTATGCAAATATTCATTATTATTTCCGCACCTATAAGAGTAAGTGCAGCGAGGACAACCACTTTCGCTTTTACAAGGACATTCTGTCAGTATCCTTAATGCTCTTCCTAATACCTTCCCAAATTTATCATACAGTACTCTGCTAGCACCGTTTCCTCCTATACTACCATCGTAGATAAAAATCAACCCCGAAGAACCAATGGATATACCCTCTAAATTCTGTGATGCTCCTCCAGTCATCATTCCACTCCCTTCTATGATTACATGTTCTGAGGCGTGGTAGCTACCCATTTCTACAAATTGTTTGTCATCTACATCATCTATGCTATCTATAGGTCTTAGAGCTCTGAATACAATTTCCTTTGTGACGAATTCAAATTCTATAGGGCTCTCCAGCATTACTTTCTTTCCTTGTGTGACTTCCTGCCCTATTTCAATATTTGAATAACCTATTACTCTCTTCTGAATTTTCAATGAGCAATATGTAACCTCAATACCAAATACTTTTCCGTTCGTAAATTTCTAGAATGCTTGGCCACTCATCAATAATTGCTTTTGTATAATATGGGTAGTCTTTTGGAATGTACATAAGTTCAGCATATGCTTGACCATTCTTTTCAAAATGCAATTTTTTTACTTGATGTCTTCTACCTGAAAGGAAATATACTGCGTTCTCATGAAGTTCCTTTAGAGCCTGAGGAAGTGAACGTTCGCCAACTAATTTTTCATTGAATAATATATCGACTCTACTTCCTATTCCACGGATACTATAATCGCTTAATATCTTACTTGCCTTTTTAAAGTCAGGTACAAATGTTTCATTTATTACTTTGAGTAAACCTTTTGAAACAAGTTTTTGAACAGTGTTCCATACAGGATACGATTCTACCATTGACAGAGGGGCTATCGCAGGCCATAGCAAGGACCTGATATTCTTCTACAATTGGGTTTGAAGGGTAAGTGTATGCTTGTTCCTGATCGGCCATATAGTCATCTGGATGGAATCTATAATACTGACTGATCGTTACCAAGTGCAAGGAATGCTGTACCCTTGCTGTCCGCGTCTTGCTGCCTCTTCCAAACCTCTGCATCAGTCTATGTATGGGAACAATATTGGATATGATTGTATCAACATCGCCAATGTCTATGCCCAATTCTAAAGTTGATGTTGCGGAAATTGCCATTAACTCTCCGTGTTTAAATGATTGTTCCGCTTCCTTGCGAACTGCTGTCAAAAGTCCGGCTCTATGCACTCTTATATTTATTTCCTGTCTTGATGCATAGAATGCTAAAAGCTTCCGCTCCAAGATGAGAATTGCTAAATGCAATTGTCTTGATACTTCTTCTGGTTGTCTTTTTAAGCAGATAAAGCATCAATGATCTGTTCGATCGTAACGATGGGAATAGAATTACAAATTAATTTTACTCTTTCTGCCTATGCCTTGCACGATTTCCATTTTTCTTCCAAAAAGGGTTTGGCAGAACTCACGAGCATTTGGTAGAGTAGCAGATGATGCTACCACCTGCAATTTTTTTTACTTGATAGTCTTTCAAGTCGGTTTATTAGGTGGTGGATATTGGCTCCAAATACACCTGTATAAACATGGAATTCATCAACAACCAAAAATTTAGCAGATCTTATTGAACGGGAAAATTTTGTCCTGTGCATCAGATGATAATGAAGAATATCGAAATTCGTAATTACGATATCTGGAGGGGAAGTTAAAATGGAATCTTTTTCATTCTTAGAGGAATCGCCGTCAAAAACATTAACACGTATTCCGAGATGTTCTGCAAGTTGTTTGATTTTTGGTAGTTGATCCCTTGAAAGAGCTTTCGTAGGGTAGACAAAAATTGCGGATATTTTTCCTTTCATGCTATCTTGCAAAGTTCCAACATACGAAACCACTTCCGAGATTTTTTGCAGTATCGGAATACAAAACGCTTCTGTCTTACCAGATGCTGTTGGTGCAATTATGACTGTATCGATGCCGAGCAAGATTTTTCTAATAGCCTCTTCTTGAAATTTGTAAAGTCGTTCAATTTTCTTTTCTTCCAAAGCAGCCGTAATGGCGTCGTCTATGGGAAGTTGTGCTAGTTGGTCACCTAATTCGGCCTCGAGTTCTTGGATTACTCTGTAATCGACAATATAGTCGCGCTGGGAATATAATATAGTTTTGAGAAACTCATTTTTTATTGATTATTTTTTGAAATTAAGGACTTGATTTCTGATGAAGGTCTAAGGATTCTTTCCTGTTCCATCAATGTTTTTAAATCCTCTAGTTCTGTGAGATAGCCATTATCGTACATATCCAAAAATTCTAGATATGCCTCATCAAAATTATTTGTTAATGAAACAATAGCACATATATTACACTTCAAGCACTGAAACAATAAGCGTCCATCAATTACATGTCAGTCATGATTTTTGTGTTAAATAAAATTGTCTGTAAAAAGTGTAACAATTACAATAATCTTAAATTCAACAGACTTGTGAAATGTCAACGACGTCAATTGGTTTTTCGGCTTCGTTGCGCTCCTGACTTAGCAAATACTTGCCACAATATAGACTTGTTCCTGCAGCAATACCATTCGAAAGCAGGTATATGTTTTCATTTTTAATTTTTGATCATATCGGTATTTCTTTCTTCTCCGATTTCGATACTATGTAAAATCCATGTGCAGCAATGAGAAATGCGGCTAGAGTCATCTTTGTTGCGAATACGAGGTTCCATGGTGTCTTTGGATTTGGGTATGGGATGCTTATGCCATCTGAGTTGTGGACTCCTTTTATCGCATTATCTGTAATGAAAGAATTCCATAGAATAAAGTTGTAAATAAACTCATATAGTGCAATCACTGCGATAGCTAGGATAATCAATTGTAAGATTGATTTGACTGATTTTGGTATGCCTTTTAATTTGTTTCCACCAAGCTTGATAACGCAAAACCATGATAGTATAGATACAATCATCAGATATGTGACAAGTTTTGCAAATCCGTGAAATGGGAATTCAGTATTGACTAATACTTCGCCAACAACTATTCTTCCTGTTTTTGTATATTCTCCAGCACTTACATAGAGCGCATAGAATGAGATAGATACCATAACAGTAGCACAAAGGTAAAATACAATAAGAAAGAGATTCTTTGTCCTTAATTCCTCCTTTTCCAGATCCGAATTGCGCATAGTCTTATGTATGATAGCCACGTAATTGTGATATAAGAATTACCCGCTTACTCAGAGGTCTTACCATAGCTTTGATTGATATATTTAATGCGATACCTTGCTATTTATCAACAACAACTCTTTAGGCTATTGTAAAAATTGTGTAAGCATTCTAAAGATTGTTTTATGTTGTAGCCTGTACTAATTCTATTATGGTTTATCTATTATGGCTTATACAAATCCTTAATTAGTCTGAAAATTGTATTTTTCATCATGACTGTGCACAGAAATCCGATTCCTACGGTTGATATTATTCTTCAAAAAGGTTCTTATATCCTATTGGTAAAAAGAATGAACGAGCCATTCAAAGACCATTTTGCATTACCTGGTGGTTTTGTAAATGAAGGAGAAAGCGTAGAAGCTGCGGCAAAACGGGAAGTTCTGGAGGAAACATCATTAGAAATAGAACCTATTGATATTTTAGGCGTATATTCCAATCCTGAAAGAGATCCGAGAGGGCATATCTTGACAATTGTATTTGTAGGAACAATTCTTGATGGTGTAGCAAGGCCCGGAGATGATTCTGTAGAAATTGAATGGCTACATTTAGATGAAATTAAAAATAAAAAGGTTGCATTTGATCACAAGCAGATACTATCTGACTATAGTGAATGGAAGATATTAGGAGGAACGTTCTGGTCATTTAAACGTAGAGCAACCTGAAGAACTGTCAGGCTTTCTTCTTTGCACTTAATATCAAGGATTGCATATATTATAATTATGCTGGTTTTTTATTGCTTGGTATCGTTATAGAACAACATTTTGCTTTGTAAATATTTTTAATCTGGTAGCTGCAGACTCTAAAGTAAGTTGATTAAAAAAGTTGTTTAACTATTTTTTTAAAATATTGTTTTTACCCTTTTGAACTAGTTAATGTTTGTGTCCAAATCGCTCCATGAGTGTATGAACGTACACTAGTCTATAATGGTATTAGTCTTTTTTCTATCATATTACTAATGACGTATTTTTCTACTTACTATGGCTGGCTTATGTTGTTTTTGTCTTTGGGTTCCTAATTTGCCAATCCAGCGTCTCTGAACTCCTTGCATATTACATCTAGCTTCTGAGTTGTCTGATATTTTTCTATTGGATAGTCGGTCGTTGCTTCCTGCTGTTGTATGATGGTTCCATCGTTTACGAGCTCATGAAGAATCATGTTTACCATTCGATTAAAAATACTATCATCTTCAGATTGTATCAGCTGCCGCCCAAAGTGTAGCTCCTTACCAGACAGATAACCCTGCAAACGATTTCGCAAAAATAACTGCGATGGTGTAAATGTTATCGTCGTCGTTTCTCCTCCACCACCACTCTTGTTGAGAGTTTCTGCACACATAATCCTACAAAAAGCTTGTTTGAATGTATTAATGTCTCTATCAATCAGAACTCGTTTGATATCTTCGTCTATTATCTCGTCTACCATCGGAACAACTCCTTAGTCTTACATGTATTTAAAACGTAGTCATCAAATACTTGGATACTTGATACTGCTTAGGTTTTGAGTTATGCGAAAGGTTACCCATGATGTGGCCTGAAAAACCTTGAAGTAAAATAGTATATTTGGTAATTGTTTGACATTATAACTAACTAATTTTTTACTTGTGTTTGCATTATTATTATCACTATTTAATTTTTCACTTAAAAAAATTCCCTTTAGAAAACTACTACTGCAGCCCAACTGTCATAGAAAGTTGTTAGAGTGTTCAATATAGTTAAGAGACTCTTTATTTTTGTCCTATGCTATCTATTATCCTCATTATGATGTTTATTATAGGGCTTGTCTTCATTTTCCTTATGTTTTGGACCTTTCAGTTCTATTTCAGCTATTCTAAAGCCTGCTTCCTTTGCCTGCTTTGTTAAAGACGAAACCTTTTGCATGACAATAGTTTCATCATCTTCATCTGTGTACATTTCTATTTCAATTTTCATATTAATAATGATAATAAGGGAAAGAATAGTATTTATTAATTAATTCTAAACTGTCATAGCATTAATAGCAGTAAAAGCAAATCATAATCTTATTTTAATAGCAGACTCAGTATTAGCCTGAGATGATAAATAATGAGTCATATCCTGAAAAAGACCATCGAGGGATTAAAGAAGAACATTAACATGATACGACAAAAACAACATCTGGTTCAGTTTATTCAGAATAAGAGGAGGAATGGAAGCAGACCACCACCAATCAATTGCTGATATAAATACTACTACTAGTCAGTAACTCAAAATGCATATGTATTGTTTAGTACCTACCTGGTGATAGAAGATGAGCGTTGAAGAGAAAAATATGCAATTGATGAAGACACTTGACGATGCTTGTCTAGGCTTGAGAACGGAATAGATATCTCAACTTTAAATAGATAAGATAGAGCCATGTCATACTGGTCTACAATTCGCCGCGCTTCATTTTTAAAGAAATATTCAATCGTACTGACAAACGAAACTATAAGATAATTTTTTAAGGACACTTTCATTCCCGGGTCGAAATTTTCATCATATAACTTTGTAATAATTGGCACTACTTCATTTTCAACTCCGAGCAGCTTTACCTTTACCTGTCATACTTAACTTTAACCTCCGACTTTTTTAAAGTTAGACGATTGGACGGGAAAGAAATCTTGCCTCCTTTATGAACTTTCAATGCCATAATAATGTAAGTATTTTTATTCAAGATAAACTTTATTAAATAAGTGAAAGCATCGCTTGTCTTCATATGTTAATTTTCCTGTGCATGAAACGATAGAGGTTAACGATGTTTCGGACATTCGTAGTGCTGTCGATAGAATAGTGGAAGCATATGAACAACTGCACCAGCATAGAAACTTTAGCTATCGTCTTTTGCTTCCGAGAGAACAAAAATCTACTACAAAAGCTAAAAAAATTGGATTCGTAGTTCAGGCAGAATTTTTGTTAGCATTAAAGAAGAGAAAGTTAAAGCCAGATATTAAAGAAATCAGGTATGTACACGACAAAAATCATTATGGATGGCTCGCTTACGGATTCTGAAATACAAAATACATTAAATGGGTAAAGTAATAATCTAGGCTCAGTAGAAACCAGTCTTTTCTGATAAACACATCAAGGGTTTGTAAGAGTTTAACACAATACTCCAGGTGAGAGAAGCAAGGTACGTCAGATTAGCAAATACCATGTTACATGTCTTAAGAAATGCTAGAATGCCAATATTTCTTCACAGAAAGAGCAATCACATATTCACAATCTGGCAGAAATCTACCATTATCTGTTGTTACAGATGATAAGTGATATGATAGTGTAAAGGTAATCATGTTTTAGTCGAAGAACTCATGCATTTAGTGTGTTACCTGCAAGATTATAACAAATTCAATCGATAGATTCTTATCAAACTGCTTACGATTTTTCAAATCAGAAATATGTTCTAATTGATTTACTACTTCCTTAGCAATCCACTGAGGGAAAACTCATTTGTCTTTAAGTCATGGAATTCTTGTCTTAATCTTGCTAATTAGATTGCTAATACTGTGTCATCAATATATACTTCTTCAAATACAAAACTTAGCCTATTGAAGTAGATCTCAAATCATATATGATAATTCGTCATGCTGATGGAAGTTCAAGGAATCGTTATTTGACAATCTAACTATCGTTGGTGATGGGGTCATCCTCTTTTCCTTTAAATCTGGACATCAAAAAGGGTTTGTCCAGTTGCATTAAATTACTCAAGATTATTGAAATAATTAATCCCAATACAAATCCTGCTATGACATCTGTTGTATGATGTTGCATTATATACAACTTACTGATCCCAACGCTAACCGGTAACAGCCAGATTAGCAACCCAGCTATTCTTGACTTTTGATTTAATCCAAACCCAACAATGAATGCAAGGGCCGTAGTGATTGCTACATGATTCGAAGGATACGAGAGATCACGTGCAAGTGGTACCAGACTATCATCTTCTATTACAAAGTGTTTAGGTAGGTGTAAAGCAGGCTGAAATCTGTTTGCAGGTATTGGTCTTCCAATTAAAGGCTTGATATACATTACTAAAATTGCGGTGATGACGATAGCAATTAAAAAAATCATTCCCGTTTTTCTAGTGCGACGAATTATGGTGAGAATAACAGCAACTATGAGCAATGTGAAAACATCTCCAAATGATGTAACTGTTATCATTACAGCATCGACATTTTTACTTCCTTGTATGGATTTAAAGTAGGTACCTATAAAACTATCAAAACCTGTTGTTACACCAGAATCAACGATTGCTGTAAGCACAACAAAGATGATTACTAATATGATCAATTGCTTAGATTTAATACCTATTATCCAAGATGGCCAAAGGCTAGATAAGTGCAATGAATGGTCTAGCAAGTAATGCGTTTTATATAGTATATAGATACCAACTAACAGAATCTTTACAAAGTTGTTTCTAATAGGAAATTGACAATAATAACTGAAACATCTACTAGTATATATATATATATATACAATCAACAATCTCAGAATTAATTGACTTGTAAAGGGGACATGTATACGCCATGAAGCCCTCAAACCGGTTGGATCAGGTCGTTATTCTATGGGACAAAAACGTTGTCAAATATGCGAGATCTTTATCAAATGGGATAAATTATGGTGCCTCTGCTGTGGATACAGATCAAGAACAAAACCGCAAAATCTCAAATATAAAGCAAAGTTAAGAGCAAGAAATAAATTACAATCGGATAAGTAAGAAAGATTATTAAAAAAACTTTCGATGGTTATGGTTATTGTAAAAGTATCTGTAAAGGACATTCAAAAGTGATAAATCTTGATATGTCGTTGAACATATCTTGGTTTTGGAGAAAGCTAATAACTGCTGTGTTTTGAAACCAGGATTAGGAGCTATATACCGCCATACAGTCTATAGACTGACAGTGAAAAGTAATGGTATGTTACTATCGATAGGTAAATGAAAAACGATACATCATTTATATCATTGATAGTTATACTGAATACATCGATATTATATTATGCTAAAGAAGTCAGTATTATATATCATATTAGATAAATCAGCAGTAACTTACTCAAGTCAAATATACAGATGACAAAGATATATTCAAGAATATAAAAGAGAATTAACAGGAGATTGATATCTGAGGGAATTCCCAAACTAGAGAGATATCGGGTATTTGAGCCAGATAATAAGTCATCTAGTGAAGAGAAGAGAAAATATGGCCACTCCTACAATATCACTGCACTTGCGTGGGTATTAACTCCTTATTATCCATAATTGTTTTTATTATTATTAATATAATAAAAAATAAAATACATACTTTTAACCATCGTAAGATTGAAGATATCTATATAAACATACAGAGATAAATTTATAGCTAGGTGCTTGGACAATTGAACCTATGGGGGATAAATCTCTGACCAATCAAACTCAACAAGGTCTCTCGCGTTTTTTCAATCAGGCTATTCCCATAGATTTTATTGGCAAAATATTTACCTTCCTCATCATAAACTGCGAAAACATAAACGGGTGTATTATTAGTTGGTCTTTCTCCATTGCAGTTGCATCTACCTGCTGCTTGGACAATTGAACCTATGGGGGATAAATCTCTGACCACAATGTCAAAGTCAAAATGTACGCCAGCTCCTACAACTTGCGTAGAAATTAGAATTGTTCTTTTTCTCATCTTTAGTCTTTCAGAAATATCTCTGATTCTTTTTTGCCTTTCCAAAGGTAGTATAGCAGTTGATAAGTAGAACTTCTCCTCTTCTACTACTTTTACTTCATTAAAGACTGAAACTGATGATGGTATTGTATTCATAATTACCAAGATACTTTTATCAGGATTATTAGCAATTATCTCATCTAACTTATGTGCAAAATCACACAAAGACGTCCCGTCCAAATCTACTTTTAGTTTCAACCTGTCAAAATCTTGCATTTTTAACAACATATGATCGCCTTGGCAATAAAACACATACTCAAAATGCTGTTATTATTCTGCTAACTTAACAAAAGTTATGGATGATCGTCTGCGTATGATATTTTATTAATGCCAGAATTCCAAAATATTAATCAATTACTTAAGCATCCTGAAAAAACAGGCATGGAATTTGGGTAAATGCCCAAATGTCTAACCTGAGAGAAGTCTCGGAATCACATAAGGCATTCACGAATGAATCAACGGACTTTATAAAGATACTGTGTCAAGATAACTAAGAAGATAAAATGCGCCTCATAAGCGAATACGAACAAAAGTGTAGACCTGTAATTATATTGAAACGAAAATAGGTTGAGGTTCATGAGAAATGACGCTTGTGTTACAAACTGATTAAGAACGATTAAAACCATGATGAAAGAATATGTTAACACCTATGCACTTATCTGGACGTATAATACCGCCCATTCTTTCGGCCTTGGAATAGATTTATCGGCTGTACCTCTGTATACATACATTATAACATGATGTATACGGATGATAATAATAGTAAAAGTCGAAAGCAACTCCATGGTGAAAGCGGGAATTGAGTGATAATACGGATATGTATGTTATTATGTAAGCATTTGCTGTATATTACATTTCTTTTTAAACTTCGTTTTTTTAATTTCTTTATCAGAATCATCTATTGAAAACATCATAGTACCACATCACATTCTTATATGATATTATAGTTAATTTAAGATAGTATGGCTCAAACAATTGCTTGCGATACTTGTAATAAAACAGTCTATATGGCAGATTAACAAAATGGTGCTGATTTTGATAAAAAGTATAAGTTGTGCTCATATACAGAAAATTGATAAAGCCTCACGAAAGACCTCGGCTGTAAGTAAGCATTTACCAGCGATTTTGAGTATCTCCTGCATTACAATTATAAACATAGTTCTAACAAACAATAAAATAAATTTACATTTAATGCGAATCAGTGAAGAGGTCAAGATAAAGATCAATGAAAAAGGCTGATGATTTTATCTTTAAATAAATAAATATCTTGAGATTCAAATACATACATCTATATCTTAATCCTGCAAAGACACTAGATATAAATAGTATAGCATCTGAAATAGCAAAGTTTTTCTCAAACTGTCAAATAGATATCAGGCTGCCATTTTTAAGTACCAATAATATAAATGATACAATTGCAGAGAATCTTGCATTTATTAGGATATCTGATATTAAAAGGCCTTTTTATGATCAGCTAGAAAGAGGACAAAGCCCCAAAATTGGCGATATAATTTTTGAGAGAAATCTTGTTATGCCTAATACTACTAGCAATGAAAAACCACATTTTAGATTATACGATGGTTTTATGATGCAGAGGCTCTTTGAGGGAATGCTTTCAGAAAAAGAAACTTTTTCTGATCATGCACATATCGTATTTGAGGACAGATTAATCTGTACTTTCAGCGAAGACGATTGGCGATATCATGCACGGGCACTTATTTGTGGAACACCTTCAATTATTTCTACTACTGGTATAATTGAAGCGCCTGCTAAACCTAAAGAATGGTATCTAAAAAAACTTCATCAATTTTCTATATATGATACATATTCAATAGAAGAAGAACAAGAAGAAACATGGAAGAAGGAATTAACTGGAAAATATATTATTGATTATAGAGACTATCGAATTAACTCTGTTGCAGCTGGATATGTTCTTCAAGCATTATTCTTCTTTCTAAGTGAGGGAAACCCTTTTTGCAACGATAATAATTGCAGGCTATTTAATGCACATTGGCAGGAAGATTTGATGCATTCACAAATAGAAACAAATGAATTATGTAAGAAGCATATCTTGCTATTGCATGAATTCAATAAGAAATAAAAGATAGGATTCAGCTGGGGAGAAGGACTCACAATGTGTGTGCCGATTCATCTAGTATATAGTAAATATCTGCAAAAGAGGCCACAGGCTAGAATGGTATAATTTTATCCTCAGTAGCAGTCACCACCTATAATACAAAAACAATGTGTTTTTTGGTAGTAATGCAGAAAGGGGACAATATGTTATTGAGCTTTTAAAACAAGGCAAAAGCATTCGTGAAATTGCAGAAGAGGTCCATATGTCGTTTGGCTATGATTGGAAAAAACACAGCCTCAATTGCACTCTATTCATCTATGATTTGTTTCATGTAGAATCATTGCTGTACAAAAGTTTGAATCGAATTTATTATAGGATGGAAAGAAGATCCGTGATAACACCGCATAAAAGAATAGAAAGAAAAATAAAAATGGAATGCGTGATTCAAGATAATGACAAAGAACCAACATATGAAACATTTTAAAAGTGAAAAAGGCGGTAAAACCGCAACGGAACAAGCAGACGAATTTGTTTCTCAACCTTCAGTAAGGGGATTGAGCGTTTCAATCTATGAGTATGGAATATTATTGTTATATGAAGAGATGACAAATAAGGGTCAAGACATATGAAGCCAATACGGCCAGTATAGACATCGTTACTATGTAGAAAGAAATAGCCCATTTTTTAGATGCGTATATGCATTAAGTTGTTATACTAGAAGTGCCGACCATCTTTCATATATTAGATTAGGTTGCGATGCATCGATTTAATCTATCTATGCTTTGAAAAATTCTTCTTTTACCTCAATCGATAGTTTTTCAAATACCTGCTCAATTTTCATAATTCTAATTACTTCAGACTATCCTGAGGATCAGGAGGTGTTGTTGTTAGTGTAGTAGAAGAAATAAAATCATTATATGAATCCCAGTTTCTCTGATTGTCCTTCTTTTTATTACTCCAAGTGATTGTGAGAGCGGTGGTTGTTTTTTCTGCCCTTCTGTTTTTTATTTTGATCTTTATTATCTGCGTAATAGTGAACACAAGCCCGCACAGTTGACATAGGGGTTTTGACAACGTTGGCAGAAATTCAGAATAGCAGTTAAAAGACTTTATATGCTCTTACGTCTATATGCGAAATATTATAAAGATAGCATAAGAAGACACAACCATAATTTGAGTTAAAGAACCGCTAACTCCCTAAACTAATTTTGAAAAGAAAACCGACCGCGATTTTGCAGCATGTTAACAATCCGTTTTATTGTACTTCTAGCAGACATGCAAGACATTTCGCCATTGTAGTCACATGCAATAATATAGTTTTCTTGATTTTTATTTTCTCGTTTAAAGATCCCTCTGAAGACTTCCTTCGCTACGGGTAGCAAACCAGACCTAAGCTCCATATGCACCATCCTTTTTAATTAACCAGAACATTCTAGTCGAGTCATAATCTGCTGGAAAAACTAACTTTTTTGCCTCTATTGCTTCTTGTGAATAATAATGTCCTCCAGGACGTATCCATCCCTTCGATAGAATTCTTGCAGTCTTTGCAAATTTTGCACATAAAGAACATTTATCATCATAAATCAGTAAAGGTCGTGAGAATGCAGATGAAAGGCTCATTGTGATGAACTTTTATGCGCTCAGGAGATATATAGAGCTTTGACAATATTCTATGTATCCATGTGATAGATATAGATTATTGACCCAATTTTGCAAAGCAAAGTGAAATTATGTTTTCTCTTTATGTATGTATGCCTGTTTTTGTGGGGATTGTTATACTACAGCGTTTAATAGGCAATTATATACTCAAAAATTTACTATCATCAGATCTGTAATATCAGGTGCTTTATTTAACGAAGCAAGAAAAAAGATAATTTCCGTTCTTTCACACAATAGCCAGTGCGTTTTTATCATTTAACGAATGAGATAAGGATTAGACCAGCAGGCTGTTTGATGCCGCGTGCAAGCCTTAGAAAAGAGGGAGTTGATTAAAACATAAATAGAAAAGGCGGTCTGGGTGTGCAAACAGGAAATATCATTTTCTAAATATATCCTTCAGTTTAACTATGACAATATCACTAGATTCTTTCCCAATTAAAGTCAACAGGTTATGGAATCCAACCGTAGACAGCCGGATGGAAAATTGTATAAAATATTCAAATGAATTCCGTCTGACGATAAGAATAAACGACAATTCACTTACTTGCAAACAACTCTATTCGATATTGAAAATGAAATATCTAATTTGGAATTACGCTTAAATGAACTGTGATTAAGTAAAGGAGTTAATTCTTCACAGAATACACGATACAGATAAGGATAATTTTGAACAAAGTACAGCGAAGGATACTCATAGTGTTATAACAGTAGAACCCTCCAAAATCTATTTCAATACTGGCTGGCGTGTCAAATGAAAAGAAGTCACTTGTAAAGAATGTAGTTACTAGTATACGCAATAAGTTGGAGGGTTGGTATCAAAATAAGCCACAACCATATAATGACACATATAGGCATTCAGATTTGCTGTTACTATTACAACAATGACTTGCTCCATGCGGTATCGTGGTGGGTAATTAATATGGTCGAAAATGTGCTCCTCAACTTCTATTATACCTACAAATGTTTCTGTACCATCGGTGTTGTGAAAGACGGAGGAACAAGTTTTCTAAATTTCTTGCGATAAAGTAGATATAACTAATAGTGTCGAAGTAGACGAGACAATTGAGATACAGAGATATGCAGTAGATGTGGTATGGAAACCAGCATAATCTACTCATGCGAACATACAAATCAAAAGAAAATGTGCACAGAATGCTTTCAGGACCTCCATTGGCTTCTTACTAACAGTGAATAATTGGTTATAGACAATATTGCTAGATAACCAGTTGACAAATTAATGATAAGAGTGACTAATCTAAACTTTTTACCATCAGAAAAGTTGCTATCCTAATTGGAGCAACATTAGTAGTAGGATTAACAGCCGCAACAACAACAACAACAACAGTACACAGGACAACAACAATCAGCCTTTGGTTACCAACAATTCACTTAAGGGACTACTTTAAAATCCCACTTAGCAACCAAGTCTTGGACTGGTTGGTTAGCTTGGTGGGGTAGTTTTATCACGTGCAACTCTACAGTATGATCTCCCACTGGCAACGGTTTGAAGAATAGATAAAAATTTTCAGCCATTGACGTATTGTTTCCACCAGCAACAGGATCTTTCCACTCGAAAGCATTACCTGGAGGTACGATATAGTTGAATGGTTGAGAAGTAGTTTGAAGCTTAACCAATTTATGTTACCAATATATAGAAATTATAGCATGTTACGAGATGTCTCTTTGTAATTAATCCTTGCACTTGAGCGAGTTTGCAATATCTATCACAAACCTGTATCGAACGTCACTTTTCACAACTCGCTCATAAGCCTCATTCACCTTATGAATCGGGATGAGTTCGATGTCGCAGGTAATGTTGTGCTTGCTGCAGAAATTAAGCATCTCCTGGGTCTCTTGGATTCCACCGATCGCTGAGCCTGCAATACTGCGACGAGCACTAACTAGCGAAAAGGCGCCAACCTGAGTTTCCTTCTCTGGAAGCCCAACCAGTACCATCGTCCCATCAAGAGCAAGCAGCTTCAAGTACTTGTTCGAATCAGCTCAACTGAAACCGTGTTGATCACGAGGTCAAAATACCCTCTGAACTTCTTGAAAGTGTTCGGATCCGATGTGGCATAGAAGTTATCGGCTCCCATTTTCTTGGCTTCTTCTTGTTTTTTAAGCGAGTGGCTTAGCATGTGACTTCGGCACCGAGTGCGTGCGCGATTTTTACTCCGATATGGCCCAGGCCTCCAAGACCGATGATGCCAACTTTCTTTCCAAGACCGGCTTTCCAATGCATTAGAGGCGAATAAAGCGTGATGCCTGCGCAAAGAAGGGGTGCTGTACAATCCAAAGGAAGGTTGTCAGGAATCCGAAGGACATAGTTTTCATTAACAACGATTTTGTTAGAATAACCTCCTTGAGTCGGAGTAGTTTTTTTTCCATCATCTCTTTCGACTGCATTGTAAGTCCAAGTCGCTCCCTCCACACAATACTGCTCAAGGCCTTTATGGCAAGGCCCGCACTTCCTGCAAGAATCAACGAAGTTGCCGACAGCCCGCCCTGTCACCCACTTTGTAGCCAGTCACTTTTGTCCCAACTTGCGACACAATGCCTACGATCTCGTGTCCTGGAACCATCGGGTAGGTTGATGCGCCCCATCCATTATTCACTTGATGGATGTCCGAATGACAGATCCCGCTGTACTGAATGTCGATCACGACATCATGATCGCGAGGTTCCCGTCTTTCAAAAGAGTATGGAGTGAGAGGTGCTTTAGCTTGCTGGGCTGCATATCCACAAACTTGGATCATTGTTTCTTTTTCTACTCCTTTGTCCAGAAAAATGCTCTGGCCCCACTTAAGAATGTAGCAGGTTTTGCTACATCTTAGCGAGCATTTACAGACTATGTGTAGATGGTAGATTACCGCGAGTGATGTAACTAACTGTCCAATTGTTGCAATTAGATGAGGGTTATTCCTTCCTGCTCTAATTAGAGATTTATAACAAGCCTCTATTACATCTTTGTTGTTGTTAATAGGCGACTAAACTTGCACTCGAAGTAAGCCCAGATATTCGAAGTTTCTTTATCAAGCTAAGCCTTTCTCTAGCCCCTTATCACTCCTATGAGCATTGTTTTTAATTATGCTTAAAAATGTTAGTAGTAATAACTTCAAAAGAGGAAGGAGAGAAAATTATGAATGCTCCAAAATGCGAAATATGTGAAAATTTTATTTACGCTACAGTCCGAAAAGATGAGAAAGGATTTGACTATCACCCAAATTGCTTGAGAAAAAAACGAGGAGAGCCATTATTATAATGGAAAAGTGTATCACTGGTCAGGGTTGGATTATTCCTTAGGGTTCTGCTTGTTGATAACGCACAACAATTTACGAGAAGTAACTACTTACCAACAGATAAGATAATTTAAAGTATCTCAAGGAATGTAAAAAACGATATGTATTTTGTGAATACCGGATTGATGGTTATACATATGGATTTGTTAGAATAACGTTGATTCTCCTGGGAAGAAACACAAACCATACCATATACTTTATTACTACTACTCTTTACTACTATCAAATCATATTTTCTTTCTGAGAGTAAATTAAGAATTTGTATTTTAGAACGCTTCAGTTAATAACTGATTCCTAGACAATACTCCTGCTAGGATTTTTCCTGAGCGAGCTTTATAGCTTGGGACGCCCACACCAACTACAATCATCGTACTCTTATCTTTGGCATGAGGAGAGAAAAACTCGGTGACCGCGTCATCATAAAATGTTGAACCCGAAGCACCTATTCCCTGAGCATAAGCCGATAGGTAAATTTTTCCAGCAATAATGCCAGCTTCGAATTGAGATGCTCTATACCCTCTATTGCCTAATGTCTTTAGAACTGAATGCAAGTCGGTCATTAGAAAAAATACTACGCTAGCATCGCTAAAAAGGGTCTGTCTCAGGCAAAGATAGCCAGACATATCTCTTGACACATTTATTCTAAGTTGCTCTAGAGAGTCTGTAGAACGGTTGAAAAAATAACTTCCACGCTGTAGTCCATTTACATCATTAACTATCATGTATACATCCACTATGCTATCTTCATCTTCTTTAATGAAATCAATCGGTATGCCTCTTGTTGAGCTATACAGTATATTGGATAATTGTGTGAAAAAGATTGATGTCCTAGCAAATCGACGCGATGAACCGCGGCGTAGGATAACTTCTCCTAAGTTAGGAGGAGGAGTGGATGAGGAGGGCTCTTCAAACTCTATTGGTTGAGAGTATGATACATCTCTATTCAAATCTCGTTTTTTAAATGCAGTTGCGTTATTAACCCAGTTTTTGACTTCTTGTGTGCTATGAAGGGATGAAGCATGATGTATTTTCCAGATTTCAGGATACTCGATCTCGCCTTTTTTCGATAGCGGTAAAACTTCTGGGATGGGCAATGATGATGATATAATTTCTTTAACCTTTGTCTCTGGCTCTTTAGATCGCATTGTATCAATGGCAGACCATTGCTACTGAAGATTCTCTTTTATCATCCAAGCGGAGCAGTTGATTGACTATATTGTCGACAAACCCCACGATTAAAAACGGGTGTATGTCATTAGAGATGCTAGTTGCAAGCAAGTTAGCAGCTATGACACCCGCGTCCCAGAACCAGTGGCGATATGAACGAGATTGATATTTCCATGCATTTCTCCATGCAAATGAGGTGAATACAATTGTAACTGGTGAAGTTATTATGTTCCCATTGTCTCCTGCCGAAGGCCAATTCGGCACGATAGTCGCCTATGCGAAGCTCTGTAAGTGTAAAATCTCCTGGACAAAAATGGTAAATTCCGCTCCCCAAACCAGGTATATCTTGACAAACAACGTATAGTTCAATAGGATATAAAGCGCCTGTAGCAGATGCGGCGCGCATATAATAACTGCCAAAAGGATACTTCATTTCTCTTGTAATGCCAGCAGAAAAGAATAAGATCTCCGCTAATTTTTTTATATCTAATATAGATGTTGTTGCAGACTTAGCTGGCTTGATGCTACTGACGGAAGTAATCGCATCAAGTTTGGGTTGGGAAAAGTCTTGTGGAATGGGTTTTGATGGCAATTTAATATAGACTTTGAAAGCTAGAGGTTTATTATCCCAGTCCAAATAGTGACGCGATAGCTGTACGCTGATTTCTGAATGTTTTGTTGCCTCATGATATTTTAAAGCATTTCTAATTTCGTGATTCACAAGCTTATGTTATCGCCAAATTTGGTACAAAATATGAGCGTTTGCATTGTAGAGTTCCTGCAGAAATAATATATATATATATATATATAACAAACATAAGTACCATATAATGACCTTTTATAACAATTTAATCCGACAGATATTGGCAAAAACAACTATTGTTGAATCATTAATATGCGTTTTCCCATTTGTAATTTTTATAATCTTTCCTTAAGTCTCCCTGATGCTATAGACTAAACCTTAGAACCTACAAGGCTATTTTACTGGCGATAATCTTAATCTTTCAAGACCAATACCTGTATGTAAAAAATTTGTTAAATATGCAGAGCAAGAAAGCCATAAAGATAGATATATTTGCTAAGTACAAAGCTTATTGTTCAATGCCTAGCAAGTCGGAATTCCTATTCAATAGAGCAAAGAAAGTAATTCCTTCTGGGGTCAATAGTCCTGTCCGTTTTTACGAACCATATCCCTTTTTTGCAGCCTCTGGTAAAGGTAGCAAAATTGTTACTGCTGATCATAATACTTGTGTTGATTATTGTATGGGATATGGCGCCCTTTTGCTTGGGCATGCTTATGCTGCAGTAACTGAATCTGTAAAATCTCAAATTGACAATGGAAGTCTGTTTTGTGTTCCGACTGAAAAAGAAGTAAAATTGGCTGAATTAATTTCAAAGGTTGTTCCATGTGCAGAAATGACAAGATTGGTAAGTACGGGTTCAGAGGCGACAATGAATGCTATAAGGCTAGCACGTGCATTTTCACGGAAAAAGAGAGTTATAAAATTTGAAGGATGTTATCATGGCGCTCACGATTATGTCCTTGTCAAGGCTGGTTCTGCTGCAGCAGGAGTTCCAATCTCCGGGGGCACGCTTGAAGAAGTGTCATCACAGACATTGGTCGTCCCTTATAATAATTCAATAGAGTTAGAACAAGTAATTAAAAAACATGAAGATATAGCATGTGTCATAATAGAGCCTGTAATGGCAAATATGGGGCTTGTATTACCTGAAAAACAATATCTCAATGAAATTAGAAAGATCACTCAGCAAAAGGACATTGTATTGATATTTGATGAGGTTGTTACTGGCTTTAGGCTTGCATTGGGAGGCGCAAGCGAATTCTTTGGTGTTAAACCAGATCTGGCAACATTTGCCAAAGCCATGGGAAATGGATTTCCTATAGGCAGCAATTACTGGTAAGAAAGAAATAATGCAGCAATTCGTTCCTAGTGGCGAAGTATACCAAGCCAGCACTTATGCTGGAAACCCAATTTCTGTTTCTGCAAGTATTGCAACAATTGAAACATTGATTGAGGCAAAGAATGAAATCTATCCACGAATTGCTAGGACATGCGATCGTATAGTTGATGGTATTAAGGACGAATTGGAAGGATTCAATCTAGACTTTATACTAAACAGTATTGGTTCTATGTACCAATTATTCTTCACTTCTAAAAAAGTCAATGATGCTGAAAGTGCAAAGAAATCTGATACCATTTTGTTCAGGAAGCTTTATGATGAATTGTTGAGAGGGGGAATTTTTATACCTCCATCACAATTTGAGACTTGCTTTATTTCTTATTCCCACAATGAAGATGATGCTGATAAAACTATTGAAACATACAGTGATGCATTGAGTAAGGTGAAAGAAGTATTATAGAAATGTTAAAGGTAGGAACGAGAGGTAGCAGATTAGCCGTTGCTCAGACACAAATTACGTTACGCGCATTGAGGAAAGCCTATCCATCTATTGACTTTGAAGTTGTTACAATAAGTACTAAAGGCGATGTTGACAAAAGGCCGTTGTTTACCATAGATGAAAAAGGAATTTTTGAAAAAGAAGTAAATGAAGCTGTTATTAGAGGTAACGTTGATTTTGCTGTCCATAGTTTGAAAGATATTCCTTCTGATCTTTCCAATGAATTAACTGTTGCATGTATTCCAAAACGAGCTAAACCCAATGACGTCTTAGTAAATGAAAAAAAAATAAAATTAAAGGATCTTTCTACAGGTTCGATAGTAGGTACAAGCAGTTTAAGACGAGCCATTCAAGTAATGAGGAAGTCGGCATGACTTAAATGTCAAGCCTATTCGTGGAAACGTGGAGACAAGAGTCAAGAAATCAATAGCAGGAGAATATGATGCAGTAATTCTTGCAGAAGCAGGCCTAGCAAGGCTTGGGATGAGAGATGTTATTGTCGAAAGGCTAAATATTAAAGACTTTTTGCCATCTCCAGGACAGGGTGCAATAGCAATTATATGTAGAAAGTATGATAAAAAATTAATCAGAATTTTAAAGGGCATTGAAGATCGGCAGTCTAGGGCCGAAATTGATGCAGAACGTTCGCTGTTGGGAAAAATAGAAGGAGGGTGTAGATTTCCTGTGGGTGCTTATGCGGTTACCACTGATGACAAATATAAAATCGCGTTGTATGCTAATGTATTTTCGGCAGACGGAACAAACTCTATCAAAATAAGAAAAATTGGGGATAGCAAGGAGCCAAGTAAACTTGGAATAGACGTTGCAAATTTGCTTATCAAGGAAGGTGCCACGAAATTAGCCGAAGGTTGGCGCGATGCAGTGGAAGAGTGGAACAAGAAACTATGAGAAGAATTGGTAAAGTTTTCATCTGTGGTGCTGGCCCTGGAGATCCAAAATTAATCACTGTCAGAGCAATGGAAGTTTTGAAGAATTGCGATATGGTTCTTTATGATAGACTTGTTAGCAAAGAGATAATCAATCAAATTCCTACCGCGACAAAAAGGCTCTATGTTGGCAGAGCCATTGGCGATCCAAGAACACATCAAGATAGAACTAATTGTCTGATGGTTGAATATGCTAGAAAAGGTAAGAACGTTTTACGACTAAAAGGTGGTGATCCGTTTATCTTTGGAAGAGGAGGGGAAGAAGCTGAATATTTATTTCAACATAATATTCAATTTGAAATAATTCCTGGTATTACATCTGCAATTGGTTCAGCTGCTTATGCTGGGATCCCTTTGACACACAGGCAATTTGCATCTTCATTAGCCATTGTTACTGGGCATGAAGATCCTGAAAAAAATGAACCAATTGTAAAATGGGGCAAATTGGCTGAAGCTGTAGGTACAATAGTTATTCTGATGGGGATAGAAAGATTAGAATCGATTTCATATAGTTTGATAAAAGATGGTATGAGCAAAAATACTGAAGTGGCCATTATTGAAAATGGAACTACAAAAGAGCAACGAGTAATTAAGGGAACCTTGTCTAATATCGTAAAGAAAGTCAAAGGGGCAAAAATGAAACCACCTGCAATTATCATAGTTGGTAGAGTTGTTTCTTTGCAGGAAAAGCTCGCTTGGTTTAACAAGTGATTATATTGCAGGCAAGTTTGAATAATAAGATCCTAGCAATAACTAGAAAAGACATCTATGCTAATGAGTTTTCACAACTGGTAAGTTCAGAAGGAGGCAAGACCATTTCATTACCTGCGATTGATATAGTCCCAAAAGATCCAATAATTGTTGAAGAATTTATTAATATTATGAACAAAAAAAAGCACAATTATTGTGCATTTATGAGTTCACAGGCTGTTAATGTATTATTTGATCTTGCAGGGAAAATAAACAAAACTGAAAACGTTATTTCTGCATTGAATTGTAGATCCATCATTGCAGTTGGACCAAAGACTAGGCAGAGCCTGATAAATCATGGAATAGCTGTCAAGATGGTACCAGAAAGGTACTCTTCTGATGGGTTAGTAGATCTCTCTCTAAAATGGATCGGATAAAGGGAAAAAGGATCATTATTCCTAGAAGCGGGGCATCAAAAGAATTTGTCCGAAAGTCTCTCTCTGACCTAGGGATGATTGTGGATGAATTATTTCTATATAATTTAAGAACTTCTCAGACAAATAGTATTTGGAAAGATTTTACTCTGCTACTAGAACAAAAAAGAATAGATGCTATTATTTTTACAAGTGCATCCACAGTTGAGTCTTTCTTTGAAATCATGCAGAAATTGTCATACAATACTCACTCAATGTTGAAAGCTGTTAAGGCTGTAATTGCCATTGGTCCGTTTACTAATGAAGAGTTGACAAAGAGAAATATTCGATCTTTAGAATCTAAGGAGCACACGGTAAAGGGCACATTCGAGCTTGCAAAAGTGGTACTAGCTGAAAATGAATAACAATTACAGCTACCTATATCTGTAGGTTTCTCACTAAAATTTGATGCGCTATATACTAAGTTAGCGTGTCATTTGGATCGATTTTGCCTAATAAACCTACAATAGACGCTTTAAACTCATACCTCTTCAAACACATTCTAAAAGCGTCAAGTATGGCTTCATATGGGGTTGCTTCTTCTTTATACACGTTTTTTATTTCAATTTTTCTCATGAATCAAATACGATGATAGTAATCTCTATTATTGTGACTTCAAGCTTTGAAGCTTTTCTTTTAGTCTACAAATGAAAAAAACATTAGCAATATAACAGTCCTGTTCGCATATATATTATCGTCATCCAATATGTTAGTCAAAGTAAACAATATCAATAGCAACAAAAATAAGGTTAAACTCACTAAGCTTGATATTGATGATTATGGCTCAGTAATTCCATTAAATGAATTAGAGCTAAAGCTGCCTCGAGATGATAATTCCATTATTCAAATATTAGAAAATTCTTCTTATGCTGCTGTTTTTACCGAATGCAATATTGACGATAATAATAGTACTATAGTTTTAGCTAATGCAATGACAATTGATGAACTTAATAAAGAGAAAACTAAGACCATAGATGCTGCAGAAAATAAGAAACGAGGTAATAAATAATAAGAAAAAGCAAGCTGGTTCTAACAAAAACGAATTTGAATCTATGTATGTGCTTAAAACATCCTCTGTTTTCAACTGTAACAGGATATTTTAGTTTGAATTCAATATTGTATACTTTTTCATAAGATATGAAATAAACTAAACTCGATATTAGAATACTTTACCAAGCAACCTTTAATATAAAAATAGTAAAACTAAAGTATTCTAATCTGTAGTATTAGAGTGATGGTAGGAGCCATGTATTTGGTAGCTGATGTTGCAGTCTTTGCAGGCAGCATTGCGACCATATTTGGACTAAGTTGGTATCAAGACACTAAAAGGAAAAAGAAGATTAGAAAACCAAGAGAAGAAGAGAAAGAAGAGGAGCAGCTTCATAACAAAATACTGGCTGAACAAATATCTTAATGCCAAATTTCATTGGATTGTTCTTTTTTCTTTTAATTTATTCAAACATTTGATGACCTCATAGTATTGATCTAAATCAAGATAAGTGTTAAAATGGATTCTAACGTTGATAATGTTATAAGTACTAAAAAAGTTTTCTTTGTATGTTTAGGAACAAATTTGACCCATTTTTTCCACCCATATTAAGAATTGCTGTTTTGCTTGTCATAAAACAAAAAAGTTAGACTTTATTAATTGCGTCTGATATTTATTTGCCTAATGGGAGGGTAAAGTAAAATGTAGCTCCTTTTTCTCCATCCGTATTGTTCTCGGCCCACATCCTTCCACCATGAGCTTCTATAATACTTTTAGAAATAAATAGTCCTAATCCCGTTCCTTGAAAAGATTTGGTAGCAAACTTTGAAAATAACCTTGGTAATATTTCAGAATCTATGCCCATGCCTGTATCCCTTACACTAACAATAGCTTCTTGATTGTCTTCTTTTCTCCTCCTCCTGAGTTCTCTTTTGTACTTTAACTAATATACTTCCTTCTTTTGTAAACTTGATAGCGTTACTTATGAGATTGGAAATGACTTGGGCGATCCTTGTTTTATCAACTTCTGTTATAACAGTCTCCTCTAAAGGCTGATATAGTAATTTTATATTACTGCCACTTTCTTGAATTTGTCTTCGATAGTCTTCTGCAACACTTGATATAACATCGTTTAAACCAAATTGTTCATTTTTTAGCTTTAATGATTTACTTTCTATTCTTGTAACATCTAGTATATCTTCTGTAAGTTGTTGTAGTCTCTTTACATTTCTTATGACAGCAGTTAGCAACTCGCGTTGATTTGTGTCTGTTATTTTAGAGTAAACAAATTCTGTTAAGCCGAGTATGGGCTGGATGGGAGTTCTTAACTCATGCGCTGCCACATTGATAAACTCTTTTTGCATTTTATCGTGTACTTTTAACTGGTCATTTGTTGTTTGAAGTTTTTCCTTTGATTCTTTTAATTCTTCGTATAATTCTGTTTGTCTCCAAAGACTTTTAAAAATAGTAGCATATGATAAAGCAATGGATTTGTTATTAGAATATGTTGCTAATCCTCCTGCTTCATATGGGTCTTCAATGTTATCATCTTTTAATTCCCACGTCATTAATTCTATTCTGTCTACTACTAGAATTGTTATTTTGGTCTGTAAACTCTTGTCTGCAATTCTAACGTTAACTTCTGGTACGGCTGATTTTAGTTCGTTTACTGTTTGTTCAATTTGCTCACCGTCAGGAATTAGCAATCTTATTTTTGCTCCATTGTTGATCGCTTTCAAATAAATTTGAGAAATGCCCATACTCATAGAGAGAGCAAAAGTCTTAGAGGTAGCAAAAATTACTAGTACGTCTTTTTGAGCTGAACTTATGATACTCAATGCACGGGTTATGGATATCTTGGTATCGAGAATAAATTCAGTCTTATCTGGTTCAATCCCTTCTTCAATTTGTTTTATTCTCTTCTCAGCGCAATACTCTTGTTCCATAAAGTATCAAAGACATATTGCTGATGCTCTACTACTTCCTTGATGTTGCTGTAAACTATTTGTGATGCTACTTCTCCTTTCCTGAATAAAATTAAAGGTGCAAGGTATTCTGATTCGCTTATCATAAAATTCCCTTTTATGCCATCTAAGTGCCGAAGCTCACCAACTATTTTCATGAGCTCTTTGCAATAAGAGATATTTTCAGGAGCGATTTCCGTTAGATACCTAAGCCTCACTCCTCTATTTTTAGCATAAATAAAAGCTTTCTTTATTGAGTCAATTTCAATAGCTAGTTGCGGTCTTGTATAATTCATACACGTATCTATCTTTTCATGGGAATTGGAGAAGAATTGTATTTCTGTATCCAAAACATTTTGAGGACCATAAAGCACCTCGGTTCTTTCGCTATTATTCGTGTCTGATTGTGGTACCCCTCTTTTTGTAGCCAAGGAACGTATACGTTCTTTATTAATAGATTTGTAAATATAAGATAACAAGGAAAAATGTTCTAATCTATTATATGTCATAATAATATATAGATTCCTTTCAAAAGTATTATGTGAAATTATAATAGGTTACAGATAGTATTACTACCATATCTGAGATTGATTAATTCATTTGTGTTTTGTTTCGTTATAGTTGATTGCCAAAAAACTGATAAAATAGCCTTAACAGTCTATGAAAGCGGGCTGATATAGTAAGACCGACCATATTTTCTCTTTTTCTCTTCAATCATTGATTTGCTGTCCTATAAGAAATTATCAACTCACTACAGGGAGCATGGGGTCCATATGCAGAGAGTATGTATGAAAGATTTTATGCGTATTGCATGTCTCCAAGAAGAATGACTGAAGCATACACAAGGATGGTAAGTAGCTTTGCAGATAATATGAATACTGCAATCAGAGCAGCAAACAATATTGTATTTACAAACATGGATGCTCTTAAGACGTCTATTCAGCAAGCAAGAGACAATGCAAGAGAATTATCTAGAATGGGTGTTAATGCTCGCAAGAACATTTGAACAGACATCAAGAGATACCAGTAGACAAGGTAGTGGTGGTGGCAGGACAAGATAATAAGAGTTTCTTTCGAAAGAGAGGAATGAGGAGAAAGGCAATTTTAGCATCTAGTAAGAAAGAAGTATCGTCTGCTATTACCTATATTTTATTTTTTTTATTTTGATTATTTACTAGTAGCATAGATGTATGATAGTTAAAAAATGGTGGCAATAATAGTCCATTGATGAAAGCAAATAAATAATAGAATCAAAAATACAAATGTTTGAACTCGTCCTACAAATATATAATCCTAATTATGTTTACTAAAATTATTATACTCCCTCTAGTGTTATTATTAGTTAACTTATTCTTGGTGATAGATATTTGCAGCCTATATATTCAAAGTTGTACTACATATTAAAACAATATGAATCAAGGTGATAATAGAAACGGGAATATGCCAGATCATCAACAACAACAACAATCATCATCAAGCCAATGGACTCAAGTGATAGGACAAGTTATAGAAAAACTAACAGGTACAAACATGTCCACTACAATTAGCTTTGCTAATCTTGAAGTTGATGTTCCAAGAGCACAAGCTCCGGGAGGCAGGGATTTAGGTAGCGCCAAGTGGATAGTTAACGGAAAAATAGTATGGACAACGGAGGCACATAAAGCAGAAGATAGTCAGTAGAGAAAAACCATCCTTGATGTATTAAAATATATTCTTTTTATTATGAATCCAATTGTTAATGGCCCACCCACTTGGGCCTGAAAATTGCCACAAATTTGTTCTATATTTCAAAGCCTTCTTTCATAATACTTTCGTCTTAGTTCAGACCTGATAGAATATTTGAACATCATGTATGGAATTAACTGATTTTATTCCATTGTTAACGATGCTAGCGTATTTGCATTAGTATTGGTATTCGATTTTTTCTTTCGTTGATATCAAAAGAGGGGCCTAATAAAGCGACAAGATTGACATGGGAGGGGAAGAGTAATGTAAGCGTTAAAAGCAATTAATTACAAGGTAAGGAGTCAAGATCAATAAAAATGGTTCAGAATAAAACAGCTAAGAGTAAACAGACAAAAGTAACAAGAACAAGTAGAAGGAATGTATCCTCAACAAGAGCAAAAGAAATTACAGCTAGCGAGAAGATAACTTTGTACTTAAACGAGGCCTTATCTATGGAAAATGCGGCAGTAGAAAGACTCCAATTGCGAATAAAGCAGACAAAAATTGAAAATGTAAAAGAAAGACTTCGACTCCATTTAGAAGAGACAAGAGAGCAACAAAACAGATTAAAGCAGTTGATTTCAGATGTGGGCGGAAAAAATCCTACAAAGGACAAGGCACAATTGCCAATTTTCTCGATTCCTAAAACGATGGCAAAGATGATTGGAAGAATGATGACTTCTGCGGAGTTGGAGTTAAAGGGAGCTAAAGAGGATGCAGTAATAGAAAATGCCGAAATTGTTACTTTATGACATGCTAATGCACCTAGTAGAGAAAATGGGTATAACTAATGCAATATCTGTTATATCCCAAAGCTTATCTGAAGAAAAAGCTATGGCTGACTGGATCAGGACAAATGCTCCAGATATACTTATGCAGCTATGGCCTGAAATTGAGGCTTCTATTGCTAAACGTGAAGAAGCACAGCGTGTAGAGACAGAGAAGTAGTATTCAATCAGATAGATGATATGTAAAACTTTCGTTTCCTTTGAGGTTTTACTAAATTTTTAATGTTTCGGATCAATTTTTTTACGTTTTTTCTTTTCTCCGTCATCTTCAAAACTTATGAAGTTATCAAAAGTTAGTGCACTATACATAGAGTTAAATGAGTTTGCTGGCTTTGACCTTCATAGAGTCTTTGTTATATATAACTGCATATATTTTACGAAACCAAATCATTGTTGACAATATACATAAGTTTTTGGAGTTTATCATATTCAGAAAATCAGAGTAACATTTCCTTCCTAACCCTTATTTTCTATGAAATATCAAAGCTAACCATAAACAGTTAAATGTTTTTGATTACTGATAATATGTATATCTTAAAACTAGATTGTATTTAGTATTGTTATATGAAGCCCAAATTTAATTTATTCATCTTGCATTGATTCTAGATAAACCAAATTTCATAAGATACATTTCTTCCTTAAATCCAGTGTAATTCCAGTAGTATTTGTTAACAACAGTCGATATAACAAACCAAATAGCACTATTTACTATGATGGAAACAATAAAGCCATAATAATATGACATAATAATGCCAGTTATTGTACCTCCTATAAGGTAAGGAATTTGACGTTTTAGCGGTGTATTGATTTTAGACGTTGATTTTAAAGTAGAGTCCACAATATATCTTACTTATTAATAGATAACATAGCTTATATGTATAGTTGAAATGGTATCAGACACCTGTAAGAATAAGAATTATTCAATTCAAAACACTTTCAATGCATTATAAAATTACTATTAATCACTATTGTTCCTCCATTTTTCATAACGCAAAAATAAGGATAATGATGATGATGGTTAGATATAATTATCAGCACCTTATTTTAAAAAATAATATTTCGTTGACAAGTCGATTAGTTGACATTGTTGGATTTTACTGTTAATTTTTTGAAGGGTTAAAATAAATGATCATGAAAAATTAAAAAATTGAGTTAACTGGGCGGGATAGTTACTTTCGTATCCCTGCCTCGTACAAATAGAAAAGATATAGAGATCTCGTTGCCCAAGTTAAATGCTCTCAATTTCTTTACTAAAACTGTTATAGAAAGTATAAATGATCTACCATTCATTATACCATTATTACTTAAAATATTGTCATACGCCTTTTAAAGCATTATGAAATTATTAAGGTATGGTATTTGGACTTTTATGGACTGCAATAGTCGTGGTTGTAGTAATAATTATCATAGTTGTATTGCTAAAGCTGGTGTTTGCCATAATAGCAATAGGCCCTATGGCAATAGAGCACCAAGATATACAAGCTATAACCATGTTCGCCAAAGTTCCTCATACTTTGACGTAATCCCGATCAATTTTTTCTAAAATTTTTGTGAGAACATGTTGCAAAATGCACCTATTTGTCTTTGGCATCCCTGACGGTTAACTAGATTAATCGTTAGAAATATCTAAATAATTTACTTTACTACTGTTAGCAATGTATGATCAAAAAGATAATCTGCAAAGAATAAGTGTAACATCTTTTGAAAATAAAAACAATTCCTCGTATAATAATCGACAACCAACAATTGCAAGACTGTTAACAATAGCCTCAATACTTGTTCTATCAGCTGTCTTGTCAACAACCTTAATAGGTAACTCATTTGCTCAAGCAGCGAATAATAATAATACTGCTACCAGTTCCTCTTCAACAAACACTACATCAAGCGGCAACAGTAGAGATTGCTTGGCTATTGCTGCAAACATTGGAGGACAAGGAGCACCTCGCTCCGATATATGTGATGTACTTATACTCAGACAATCACCACAAATAAAAATGCAATCTACTAATATGAGCCTTAACAAATTTTCAACAACTAATTCGCTTGTAGAATTTATGGCAATGAATACAACGAAAGGTACATCCTCCTCCTCCTCAACATCAAATCCGAAAGTATTTGTTATGGGTGAGTTTGGGTTACTAGAGTCACAGCTTGCTCCAATGCTTAAAGCAGCAAACAACTATAATTGGACTGTATCTGCCATTCACAATCACATGGTATTAGAGAAACCAAAGTTAATATTCATGCATTGGTCTGCTCAAGGAGATTTAAACACAATAACAACTCAAATAAAGAATGCGTTGTTAGCTGTCAGTAAAGTGCCAGGCAGTAGTAGTAGTGGTTCAAGTTAGCATATAATACAACAGAAAGGCAAGCTCACTCAACTTTTTTTAGAAAATATTTCATTGCAGATTTCTCTTGATATCCTATGGGATTTATCATTCAGTTTTAGTTGTATTCTGTATCCCTTAACAGTTTTGCATCTCTCTGCAATAACATACAGGCAACTAAGGAATTCAATATTGAAAACTATGATGGAATCTGTAATCATATATCAGTAGAGAATTTTAGGATTTTATCACAAAACTATAGTTTCTATCTTACCAATAACGTCCAATGACAAACCTTGGTATTCTGCTGACTGGTAGTACTGCGATGGGCTTTATTATTGGGCTTTACCATGTTGTTGTCATGAGATATTACAGGTAGATCTATTCACAAACATGCTTCTATATGCAAACATAGAAAAGAGTACATTGACAACTACAGATTTATTATTAAATTAACACAACTTATAATGAAAAAAAGAATTACTTTATCATTGCATTAATGGTGCTATTGGAACCTACCTTTGCCTTGTTTGCTTCTAGCAGTTTGGCTAATTCAGGACGCCTTCTTAAATTCCCAATCTAAAACAGCAAGGATATTATCTATTGCAGCATTTTCACTAATAATTTAATAGAAATTAAGTGCATATTGCTTTCGCTCAATCATGCGTCATTATCTTTGTGAGACTGCTTTATGCATTTTCATGGAAAGTTTTTGGATATAACGTCTTTGTTATCACCTGTATAAATAATGCAACATGCACCTATTACTGCCACATGCTTCATAACTCAATCACAGATAGCAAATTCACTTGGATTAGTAGCTTCACTATTAACCTGAGATTTATTTTCTTAATTAGAAAAAGTTAAAAACGAACTTTATTGAATTGAAAAATATTGAGTAGTAAAACTAAAGCAATTATAATGACTGGTTTGATAATGGCAGCCGCAGTAGTAAGCGCTATAAATGTAATAATACCATGTTTATTACAAAATGTATACGCTTTTTCTTTAAAAGAATCTCTCAATAAATTATTTGGCTTCTTTCAGAAACCGCATCCTAAGCAGAGTACTACTAATACTACGACACAAACACAACAGAATGCAAACAATGCTAATAATGCATCTATTGCGAGCTCATCATCAGCACCAAAATCATCTAGTCACCGAACATTCAATCCACAAACCGTTACTACTACTAAGTCTAATAATGAATCAACGCTATCCAACACAAAAAGAACATTCCCAAAAAGTCCGACAACAACAATACCATCTGAATGCCGCATAGTAAAAGGAGGCTTACCAGATCCAAAATGCACTCCTGGAGCAATAAATCCATCTGTAACTCAGGATAACATCAAAGATACAATTTGTGTTCCTGGCTACACTAAAACGGTAAGACCACCTACTAGCTATACTACACCATTAAAAACAAAACTCATGAAATCATATGGATTTACTGATTCTCGTTTCAATTACGAATTTGATCATTTAATACCACTTGAAGTAGGTGGACATCCCACTGATGTGAAAAATCTCTTTCCTGAACCAGGGTATGGACAGTATAATTTTCATATTAAAGACAGATTCGAAAATTATCTTCATGATCAAGTGTGTAGCGGTTCTATGGGACTGTCTGAAGCCCAGAGAGAGATTGCAACTGACTGGATATCAAGCTGGATAAAAGCTGGACAGCCTTGAGAAGGTTCCTTGTTTACTTTTTTGTTTTGATCAGATGTATAATAGAAGACATATCTAACAGCAAGCAAGGTCTTTCTTCTAATATTTCAAATATCAAATAAATAATACGCACACACACACAAATATAATACAAGAAGAAGAAAAACCTCTCATTTTTTTGAATCCTCCTCGTATAAAAGTAAAGCGGCAAATCCTCCATCGAATTTTTGATCTTTTGGGTCGTAGTAGAACATGTAGTTAAATTTTACATCCACTACTTTTACTCTGTTTTGTTCTATAAACTCGTTCAAATCTTGTTCTAAGTAGGAAGTGTTATCAGCACCAGAAGTAAAAATTTTTACTTTTACCATATACTCACCGCATTACATGATATGACCGTAATAAGGAGTTTTATCATATTTGTTGCTGAATCTTAAAATCATAATAGATCTTTTACTGCGTAAGTTTCTGATATTATTGATTTTAGTATTATCGTTTTTTAATACAATAGTGCCTACTATTAGATGAAGCAGAAATCGATTTAAAAGGAACTATGATGTCATTAATTGAGAGTCCAACAAACGAGCATGGAGTTGTATCCGTCGTCTTTGCATAATAAAAGAGAAGAAATGGATATCTAAATAATGAATTAGCAAAAATACAAGTTCTTATTGCTAAGAAAAAAACGGCGAAGATTACAAAAAGATTACAAAAATATGCTATGATGGGAAAGTATTGTTGTCAATAGCTGTTATAGCTGTGGTAGAAACGATAAATAATTACCTGCTAGCATTTCATTTTACATGTAAAGCCCTCAAAAGTGAAGTAGATTGTCTAGAATCACAAAAACTGAATTCAAATAGAGCTTTACAGCATTTGACTAAAAATGTGGAATATTATAGTTTATCTTGCCAAAAAGAAAAAAGACAAATGAATGACTTGCACCAAAAGAGACTGAAACAAGACTATTGTAGATAAATTTCAAAACAACGTTGAAGAATATCTCAAAATCAGAAAAACTGTTGAAGAAAA
Organism: uncultured Nitrososphaeraceae archaeon; assembly: GCA_963825865.1. Taxonomy (GTDB): domain Archaea; phylum Thermoproteota; class Nitrososphaeria; order Nitrososphaerales; family Nitrososphaeraceae; genus CAWGVG01. The sequence continues at coordinate 82,491 of CAWGVG010000023.1, forward strand.
GGCCATTAGTATTTTATCAGGTAGAAAAGAGCTCCTAATGTTAGCCCCTTTGTCTTTAGCTGAATCAATGAGAAATGACCCATATAAATACAGTTCTTTAATTTATTATATTACATCATCTTCAACGACAGATATTAGCAGCCAATATTATTCTTGCTATACTTATGGACAACAGCAATATCTAAGAATGTGTTACTTGATCTTCCACGCGTTATTAGCTTGGATCATAACAGCCTACAGAACAAAGAATTGGAGCAAAAGTCTATAAGTTCTTCTTAAATACTTTAATGGTATAGATATTTATCATGAAGAAACTAACGAATATAAAAAATATACCTATAATAAGAGTGACAGTTTCTAAAGCTATTGTTATTGCTTTTACTGCTATCATTACACTATTTGGAACAGGAGTTTTTAACATGACTCAAGCCCAAGAGGGAGCCCTCCCGCCATCACCATCTTCGCCATCCAATTACCTCCACCATCACCATCTTCGCCATCCAATTACCTCCACCATCACCATCTTCGCCTCCTACTAATCACACTGTTTTACCTGCGGTAAAAACAAAACTATGTGATCCTAATAATCCAAAGCTCAGCTTTGTTAATACAACTGAGTCAAATATATGTGGTATTCCAAAAACAATAAAAAATGTCACAACAACAACACCTACGCCTACACCTACATCAAAGCCAATATCACCTTTATCGCCAAAGCCAATATCACCTTTATCGCCAAAGCCAATATCACCTTTATCGCCAAAGCCAATATCACCTTTATCGCCAAACCAATAACACCACCTTCAGAACCGTCACCACAAGAGGATATACCTGGATTACCATAACCACTAAAGTCACTCAATGATCTTAAGTAATTGTTGCTGCTACTATGATCCTACTACTATCCCTTCATACGTTGAGCAAAACAAAATAATATCAGTACAAGCACAATAGAAACACCTTTAAAGGTTAACCTGACTTACTGCCTCTCTCTCCCTCTCTAATTGGTACTTCAATCTTTTTAAAAATCTAGTTTTTTTCTTAAACTATTCCCCTTGGTTTGTCGTAATATATGCGAAAGACTAGATGATAAAATAAGTGCCAGCGAAGGTAACTATTTTGTTGGTAAAAAATATTGTAGAAGATGTGAAATTTTCCTACATTATAACGGAACTTTTTGTCCCTGTTGTGGAATGCAATTAAGAACTACACCAACTAATAAAGATGATAGGAAAAAACTCAGACTTAAAAGAAAAGAAAAGAAGAGCAATACAAAAGAAAATAAAACAATGTAATAAATGAACAATAGCAAAGGGATATAAATTTGCATTAGAGATCAGTATCCAAGTCGAGACATTAAAGCCAAATATACGAAAGAAAAGGTCAAAAAGAAATTAGATTAAGGAAAATTCCCTACATTTTTCAAAATGTCGCGCCTATTTCTATTTAATGCTGGATTATCCTAGGATGTTGACGCAAAGTCACTGATGAGGTATTTATAATCTCATCCTATAGATGTAATATAGAATGTGGCGATCATCAAAGCAAACAACATTCTACGCCGTCTTGGCTGCTGGAATTGTATTCATAGTTATCGGAATCGCGTCTGTTATATATAATAATACTCCTGTAGACGTACCGTTAAAGGGAACGTTAAAACCAGGACTAACAGATATTTTGACACCCAATATGAATATTGGTAATACTGCAGACATACTCATTAATGGTTCGACCTTCAACGTTACTATTATGGATCCCAATAAACAGCTCATAAAATTCGAACACGGTATTTCTAATTTTAACTACAACTTCGCTTCTGAAAAAGAAGGAGTATATGGAATTGAAATTAAGAACACTGGTAGTTCTGAATTAACTGTAGGAGGTCATGCTAAGACCAAAGGTAGTGAAATTGCTTTCGGTGGACAAATGATGTTGATAATAACTGGCATAATTGTAACAGGACTCAGCCTTAGACTAAGAAGCCATTAGATTAGTGAATTCTGCCCTTTTGTAAGAGCCTAAAATTTTGAAAAATGCAGTTTTCTTTTTGATGGATTGCAACGCCTCCTTGACAGTTTCATCACTGGCATGTCCTTCAAAGTCTACATAAAAGTTATACTCCCATGGCGCTTCTTTAGTAGGACGAGATTCTATTTTAGTAAGATTGATCTTCCTATATGCAAATTCCTGTAGAATACCAAATAGTGCACCAGGAATATGCTTAACTGAAAATATCATTGATGTTCTGTCATGACGAGTTGGTTTTGTCATTGTTTTTGCTTTTGACAATACTAAAAATCTTGTAAAGTTATTTTTTTTATCTTCTATTCCCTCCTCTAGAATTTCCATTCCGTATATCTCTGCTGCCTCTTCTGCCAGCAATTGCAGCTCCGTTCATAATTTTTCTTTCCTTGATCATTTTTACAGCGCCGGCAGTATCATATGTTGGAATAGGCTCTAACTTCTTTTTTTGTAAGTAGCTTCTGCATTGCGCAAGAGCTTGGGAGTGAGAATACGCTGACTTTATTGAATTTGCATGCTTATTTACAATAAGACAATGTCTAACTCGCTGATAAATTTCACCTGACACAACCATATTTGTCTGTAACAATAAATCATAAGTTTCGTTAATACTACCTTCGATTGAATTTTCAACTGGAATAACTGCAAAATCTACCTTGCTTGATTCCATGCTATGAAATACATCCTCAAAGGATTTCATAGGCACAAGTTCTGCGTTTGGAAAACATTGAAGGGCTGCCATTTCACCATAGGCACCCCGTTCTCCTTGAAATGCAACCTTTTCACTCACCATATTATTTATTTATTTATTCAGTGCCGGTTAAGTTAACTTTATCGGACATTATGTATTATCAGTAGACGACCTGCTATTCTTTCTGAAAGGCCGGTTCCACTAGTAGGCCTTGCAAATTCGAGTTTCTGTGGTAAAGAAGAACTAGCCGATGCAAGTACAAGATTTGTAGATTTAGAATCATCATCATTAAATAATACGGACGATTATAGGAGAGTTTTCTAACTTATGTTATGTCCCGAAAGTTCTGGTGCTGGATTACTCTTCACATTTTGACTCATTATGAGGTATGTAATATGTTATTACTTAATTTACTAGACTCAAGTAGTTGATAAGATAATGGAAAATTTTAGCTAGAATATTGAGATTCATTGTCCTTTTTATATGTATAGTATAGATACGTACAATTGCATATAATTTTGTTATTTTACCTTACAATGTAATATGTTCTACAAGGTCTAAATAATTCTTCTACGTTATTTTTAGTATAATTGTATTCTGAATCTATACATTTCACTGCCGTCATATTGATGGCTATTCTAGGAACGTTTTTGCCTACTGTAGCCCATGGACTTATAAACGACGACACCAGCAAAAATTCTAATTTAATTTCCGCGACTACTACACCAACTACGTTTGACAAATTCGGTGTAAAGAAGATTTACCCAACCAAACAAGATGGAAGAGAGTGGTTTATAAATATGGACAATCCAAATCATGATAGTACAGTTTTCTTTCGAAAATAATCAGATTATAACTAAACAAAGTGATGGTTCATGGAATATTGCCTCTCCAAAGGTAAGATTACATGTTACAACTCCTCCTAATGCTCAACCATGGAAGAATGTTGAGATTACCGGTTATGCCAAAATAGATTCGATAATCACTGATGGAAAAACTGACCTTGCATGGCTTGCAAGAAGTGGTAAACATAATGATAACGTCCCATGTGACGGTACAGCTTTGATAGGAGGAATACATGATGATGGTACTGTGGGGTGGAAAAAAGAGATATGGTTTACAGGCGGTTATACAAAAGAATTGGCTCAAGCCAAACCTACTGATTCAATTCTTGGTAGATGGATTGGTTGGAAAGTCGTAATGTATAACACAGATAATGACAGAGCAGTAAGAATGGAGTCATACCTAGATGATAATAATAACAACCATTGGGTAAAAGTAACAGATATTATTGACGACGGTGGATGGTACGCCGATGCTTCTGACAACGAATTTTATAGTGCTGATTGTGGAAAACTCAAAGATCATATAATAACAAACTCTGGCCCAACTGTAACATTCAGATCAGACAATATTGTATGGGACCTAAAAGATCTTAGTGTACGGGAGATTCAAGGTTTTTAATTGCGTTATGAATATAGGTACTGTGGAAGCATAGATGTATTTTAACATCGATGGCCATGAAAATGTTATCTGTCATGGCTTTGTAGATTTTTTTTAACCTAGTATTCAAACTCATCAATAAGGCTAAAATAGCTAATACCTGCATGTTTTGTTGAATGGATCGTATAAAGCGTATTTCCACCGAGCTTTTGGAGAGATATCCAGATAGATTTGGCATCGATTTTGATGAAAACAAGAAGCTTATTAAAGAGATAGCAATTGTTAGATCTAAAATACTAAGAAACAAAATAGCAGGATACATAACTTCCCGTCTTCACAGGGAAGCTACCGAGAATAAGGCAACAGCCAATTCCAACGAAGAAAAGGAAAAAGAATTAGATATAGAGGGAGACTAATGATAATTTGATAACAATTAAACTTCTTGGTGGCGCCAAAAAAGCCATCGGCAGGTCATGTATTATTTTCAATAAGCCTTTTGCTTCAATATCGGAAATCTTAACATTCTTGAAAGAGAACGCTGTAGAGTCAAAAATTCTAAATCCTAACAATATTCTAATAGCAATAAACGGTGCTGACTCTGCTCTGCTTTGCGGAAATGATACTCTGGTAAAAACAGGAGATATGGTAACAATTGTAACTGTTGTTCACGGCGGATGTAATTAAGTTTTATTAGACGCAGAGAACGTCTAAGAAAAAACAAATACAGGGTATTTTTTACTGAATAATTGATATCTTCCCCATATTAGGATAGGAAAAATACCATTTATTTTATATGTTATGTTAAAAAATTCAGA
>CAWGVG010000024.1:0-37800 GCA_963825865.1 uncultured Nitrososphaeraceae archaeon
TAATGCCTTACCTAAGTCTCTCCCAGCGTTGTAGGCTAGATTATGCTGTCGCAGGGAGTTGTACCTATATCCAACCTTCATAATAATATGGTTTTTTAAATATTTATTACTTTAGGTTTTTAGAACTATAAATTTTATGCGGAATAGGTTTCATATCTCAAGAAAAAAATCTCGCTCCACAAAGGGTTATAGTTAGCAGTGGCAGTATTGGGCGTTACTTTGACTTTGATTAATCGCTAACGCTTGATGTGGATCTAACATTCCTATCACTGTTCCAATAACCATTGTAATGGCTAAGCCAATTCCAAATGTGAATACTTTTGGATGTGATGCTGTGGTGTTTAATATTTTCTGCTTTATTGACATTGATATATATATACATAACATACTATATATGATGATAGTAATCAAGTAAAACCGACTGGAGAAACATAGATGTGCTGAATAAAAATGGTAGATAAAACAACGAAAGTTGATACTACAAACGCATCAACTTCAACAACAACAACAACAACACCCACCACCCACCACCCCATTCAACCAATCATTAGATTTAACTAAGTGTATAATGGACTGAGTTTGCATATCATCTTTTTTTAGACCATATTCAGATGCCGGACAGTAGTAGTAGAATAAACAGCCAGAATCGATATGGTTATGACAAATAATGAGACAATCAAGAAAAACTTTGTAAGTTTATCAAAATGAGGTGTTAGATTATTGTGAGATGTGGTTTTTGATAATCTCATACCTAAAACATTTTATATAAAAAAAATATGAAAACATAACAGTATATAGGCTGTTCGGCTATCTTAAGTAGGTTAATTCCTTTAATCCCTCCAAATTGTTCTTCTTCCTTTTGAACCAGAGTGCAAGTTACACTTACATCAACATTTGAGGTGAAATATCCCATTATTGTTGTACTTTCCTGTTCGGAGTAATAATATGTAATACTGTCCAATAAAAGAAACTTATGAGTAAAGTTGTTATAGTTATGCCAACTTGCATTAGTTATGTTCAGAAATAAGGAATTTGATTTGACTTTAACTGTAAATGGGGAGGGTTAGTGCAATAATGACTCAAGAGTTGATTGTACCGAAAAAACAAAGGGCATTAATTTTCCAAGGTGGAGGATCACTTGGCGCATATGAAGCTGGTGTCTTTCAAGCACTCTATGAAAATATAACAAGAGAAGATGAGAAAAAAGGAGAAGAAGAAAAAGGCAGGCCATTATTTGACATTGTTGCTGGTACTTCTATAGGTGCGATAAATGCAGGCTGTCTTGGTAAGTTATGTTGCAGAAAATGGAACTTGGAGAGGATCAACACAGAAGCTTAATGAGTTTTGGGATTATGTGTCAACTGAGTCTTATGCAGATGTAGCTCCTGGATTTACCTCCTGGTGGGACTACTGGCATAATACTGGCGGTAGTATTGCGTCAGGAGAGGCTGCCAGAAGATATTATTCGGCAAAACAATTCGGACTTTCTGGTGTACCAAATGTGTTTTCGCCACTACCTCCATCTATTGACGACAAGTTCTTAGATGCCCAAAATATGTGGTATCGTTATGATAACTATCCGTTAAAGACAACTATTGAAAAGTTTGCAAAATTTCCTATAGCAACAAGTCATGATGAAAATAGCCAACAACCAAGACTGCTTTTAGTAAGTGTTGATGTACAAGATGGCGCAACAGTAACATTTGATAGCTATCTGAACGAAGATAATCAAAGAAAATCTGAATATGGAAAGTATGGACCTGAATTCAGCAGTAATGGAAAGAAAGGAGGATATGAACATGTAATAATCTATAATGAAGGCATAAAGTCAGACTACGTTATTGCAAGTGCGTCTGTACCAATAAACTTTAACTATACGACCATTCAGGCAGAGAAGAAGAATAGTTTTAAAAACACTACGGTGGGAAACAACAGCAATAACAGCAATAACAACAATTCTAAACAAGAGCGCTACTTTTGGGATGGTGGTCTACTAAGTAATACACCATTAAGGGAAGTATTGGAAGCACATAGAAACTATTGGTTCAAAGCGAAAAAGCACGGAACAATTAATTCAAAGAATTCTGTTCCAGATTTAGAAGTATATGTAGTGGATTTACATCCAACAAAACAAGATTTTGTACCTATCGATCACGATGGAGTTGTTAATAGAAATAATGACATAACATTCCATGACAGAACTACGTATGATAAGAAAGTGGCACTACTTGTAGCAGATTATATTAATTTCGCAAACGATTTAATTAAAGTTGCAAAGGATAATGGCGTTTCAGAAGGTGCTATTGATAAAGTCTTAAAGAAAGGGGCAAAGAGCAAACACCGTACAGGAGAAATTAGAATATACCAAGATTTATTGGAAGGACGATTTAACATAGACAAAATAGTGACGTATAGAACGCAAAAATGATGCTAACACCATTTCAAATAAAATATTTGACTTTTCAAGCGGTACAGTAAGGCAGTTGAGAGAAAATGGATATAGAGATACTATTGATAAACTAAACCTACTACTAAATGTGCATCAGAGTTAGGAGCATTGTCAGAAAATATGCTGTATCCTAAAGATGCATTTACACACGAACATCTAGAATATACAGAGGAACTTTATCGCAGTGGGGTGTTTCTTTACGCATTAGGCAAATACGCCGATGCTATTAGAAATTTTGATAAGGCTATAGAATATTGTGAAAAAGTTAATGATGAAAGAAATCTTGCTTCTTTACAAAATAACAAGGGTACCACACTTGATTCATTAGGCAGATATCAAGAGGCTATAGAATGTTTTAACAAAGCTATAGAATATTGTGAAAAAGTTAATGATGAAAGAAATCTTGCTTTGTCATTGTATAATAAAGGCTACTCTCTTGGTAATTTGGAAGAGTATGAAAAATCTAGAAATTGTTTTAATGAAGCTATAGAGCGCTATTATAAGATTAAAGAGAGTGATAATCATTATTTTTTCGATATTGCAAATGCATGGCGTAATAAAGGCTATGCGATTGCAATGAGCGACGATAAAGATAGTCATAAAGACGCTGATGACTGCCTTAACAGGGCCATAATGGAAGATAACGAATTTGCTTATGCATGGAATACTAGAGGCTATATTCATAACTACTTTGAGGAATACCATAGAGCAATAGAGTGCTTTGACAAGGCCACCCATCTAGATCCTGAATCTTACTTTAGCATGGTATAACAAAGGCTATGCCTATTATTGCATTGGAAAAGATAACATACAATTCAAAAAGGATTGCTTAAACAAAGCCAAGCAATGCGTCAATAAATCTATAGAGATAGACAAGAACAGTTACTATGCATGGCTTTACAGAGGATATATCCCATTTGAAATAGGTCAATATGAGAAAGCTATAGAAAATTTTGACAAGGCAATAGAGATATCTCCTAGAATTGGCGATGCATATTATAGAAAGGGTACTGCTCTTGATTCATTAGGAAGATATCAAGAATCTATAGATTGCTTTGATGAGGCTATAGAATGTTTTGATGAAACCTCAGAGAAAGCCAAGAACATGAATTTAAAAGAGAGGAAAATAGTACCATATATAAGAAAATTGTTTATGCTTGGAATAGTAAAGGAACATCATTTGACTCTCTGGGAAGATATGAAAAAGCAATAGAGTGCTTTGACAAGGCAATAGAATATTTTCAAGTTACTGTAGAGAAAGATTGTGAATTTGCTTTTGCATGGTATAACAAAGGTTATTCATTTGGTAATGCAGGAAGATATGAAAAAGCAATAGAGTGCTTTGACAAGGCAATAGAATATTTTCAAGATACTGTAGTTAACAATAAGAATGCGATAGAAAAAAGTAAATTCAAAAGAGACCTTGCAAATGTATGGCGGAATAAAGGTTTTTCATATGCTAGACTAATGAACCATGAGGTGGCTATAGAATGTTTTAACAAGGCCGTAGATATAGATCCAAGTTTTGCTCTGGCTTGGAATAGCAAAGGCTATGTTACTATTTATTATTTAGAAAATTTGCAAATGACTATTGAAAATTTTAATAGAGATGAAGTATTAAAAGAGGCTATAGAATGTTTTAACAAGGCCGTAGATTGCTTTAATAATGATACAGATGAAAAAAGAAGATATAACGATGATAACGTACAAATAGACAAGAATGCATCTTTTGCATGGTATAACAAAGGTTATGCTCTTTATTGTTTAAACGAATATGAAAAAGCAATAGAGTGCTTTGACAAGGCTATCGAGATAAATCATAGATATGCAGATGCACATTATAGTAAAGGTGTATCTCTTTATAGATCAGCAGGATATAATGAAGCAGCATATGACTTTAATAGAAAGACCCTTACACATCTCTACTCATCAAAATTATACCAGATCATAGATTGCTTTGATGAGGCTATAGAATGTTTTAGGCAAAATAAAAAAAACAATTTTAAAGACGCAGGAGATGAAGAGGAAAATAAGAATTTTGCTTATGCATGGTATAACAAAGGCATTATTCTTCATTCATTGGGAAGGTACGAAGAGGCTATAGAATGTTTTGACGAGACATTAAAGATATATTTTAAACTTGATGAAGCTTGTACAGAAAAGGCATTATTCTTCATTCATTGGGAAGGTACGAAGAGGCTATAGAATGTTTTAATAAAGCTATAGAAAATTTTGATAAGCACAAAGGAAGAAAAGGCTTGAGACATGAATTGGACTTGTTTGACCTCTATTTTATGAGAGGTCAATGCAAATATAATACTAACTTTCCACGAGCTTTAGATGATTTCAGTTATATAGATGATCAAAAAATAATTGATAATCGTAAAAAGAGTTTAAAATACAACAATATAGGATTATGCTTTTATCAGCTAGAATTGCAAGAAAAAGCTGTAGAATGTTTTAACAAGGCCATAGACTATGACCCGCAGTCAGTTTACGCACACTATAACATTGCTGTACCATATAATAACAAAAATGAAAAAGACAAGACTAGAGAATCATTAGATAAATGCTTAAACATTGATGGAAACTTCTTTGATGCGAAAGACGCCAAAAAGAAGTTGGAAAGGCCAGAACATGTAGACTGGTATAAGTGGTGGTTTGATAAGGGAAGAGGAAAAAAAGTACTTGGTGTAGCAATAATAGTTGCATTGATAACTTTTATAGCAATTCCATTATTAATAACCGAACGATTAGTTGAGAGGCCATATTTTGAAGGGAATTCTACCGAACTGACTAATTTGGTTAGTAAAGGTATCAATAATCAAATCATGGCCTGGTTGGTACTGACGGTAGGTGTGTTGATTGCAATGTTGCTGTTACCAAATTTACAAAAATTCAAGATGGGAACTGTTGAATTGCAAACAATTCCTATTGATGCTAAAACTGAATTTAGTATGAAACCGCATTTAGCTTCTATTGATCCTCCTCCACTTGCTAGTATGCCATTAAAGTATCATGCACAATCTTTTCGTATGCCACTTGCTTATCAGAGACAACATTTCTTCATGCCAACAGATCCTGTTAGAATGCCAAAGAAATTATGAATCCTATTACTACCGCCAATCTTTTTGGCAGTGGTGCTTCTCCAGCACTACTAGCCCGCGTACTTCTTTAATTTTTGCAGAATTTTTAAAATCTAGGAGTGTCTTTAATGTTTATCAACTACTGTCTTTAGAAGAAGCAAATGCTTGAGTATGGTCTAACATTCCCATTGCTGTTCCGATAGCGAACGTGATTACTAAGTTGGTGTTGTCATCACAGCTGCGAATACTCATGATATGAAGGCTACAGCAGAGACGCTTGACTGTATTGTAACAAAAAGAAGGCCTCCTCCTACAAAGAAAAAGAAACAACAACAACAGAATCTATGTCTTGATAAAGGATACAACTATCCAGAGATAGAACAGGAAGTAGTCAAGAGAGGATATGTACCGCATATCCGTCAGAGAGGTGAAGGGAAAAAATCAGTTAAGAAAAGAAGACATCATCCATCAAGAAGATGGGTTATAGAAAGAACAAATTCATGGCACAACAGATTCAGAAAACTACTGGTTAGATATGAAAAGAAAGCAGAGAATTATCTTGGACTAGTACATCTGGCCTGCTGCATAATTGTATACCGTAGGATAATTTTGGGATAGGCTCTAAGCCTATAACGAATGTTACAAGTTTTGACTGTGCAGTTATAATATTCATGATTGATTTGATTATCTAGAGCTAATATCTTCATTCCATATACAATAGGCATAGTGATATTACCTCCAAATACTGGAATATATCCTCCTCCTAGAGCCAGTACTGGCATTGTAAGCTTAGTCTTTGAATAATTCATATTTTGAATTGCGTCCTGAGGAATAGCTCTGTAATACTCAAACCCAGCACGCATCCCTCCTGAAGCACGGCTCGCCATCATTTGAAAGAGAGTACAATTTAAAATACCTGGGCCTTATTGGAAATGTCTTTCATACAAGAGATATTGAAGCAGCGATACAGAAAGGCATGGGGGACAGTCCATCTGAGATAAACGACTACTCCCAGAAATCTATGGGAATAGACCCAGCCTTTGGCTCATCTGCCTTTGGAATTGTGATAACGCAGCGGGCTGACAACCAGATACAGATAATGCACGCTGAAGAATACCAGAGGCCTGACTTTAACGAGATGCTGTCTGTTGTGTGGGATCTCTTCAGGAGGTTTGGCAAGATAAACAAGATATACATCGATGGCTCAAACCCGTCATTCATTAGAGCTCTGAAGATACAGATAGGAGAAGATGAAGAATACGAGGAGATAATAAAGGAAGCAAAGAGCAGAAAGAGAAACTACGAGTTTAGCATGGATGTAGTTCCCGTAAGTTTTGGAGCTGAACACAAATCGATGCTGGGAAACTGCAAAATGTTCCTGGAAAGAGAAGGAGGATATATCGCAATAAATCCAAAGTTTGACAAGCTGATAACATCACTGAGAACGGCAGTAGAAGATGATGGTATATTAGATAAAGAAGCCACATCATACGACGATATATTTGACGCTTTCAGGCTGGCAATGTGCTACTATAGGTTTACCGAGTCCAGGCGTAGATCGTTGTTGTCTATATAATCTTATATAGAGTCTGTTTGAGTTTAATGCGTAAATTTCTAGCAATAATAGGTGTTAGTGACAGCACACTCTTGTTATTGTTGTTGTTGTGGTAGATGGTTTATAGTTTTACTTTACATATCACATTGATATTAAGGTGATAGAGATAAAGTACTTGGTTGACTGTTAGATTTATGGTTAGTCATTAGGTTAGTATCTGAAGATTGTCGCTGCTGATGTGGTGTTAGTGACGACGCTGGTGACGATGATAATGATTGATGCCTTTGTTCAGTTGGATTTCAAACTATTGTCTGGCCTTTTAGGTCAATGTTTGGTATAATCTACCTCATCATATCGTCTATGCTACGATTTTGACTACTTGGGGACAGAGCAGAAGAAGAACATCCAGGGTGGACGGCATGCTTGGTTGCTGCCGCGTAAGTGCTAGCGTAAGGGATACCGTTGAGGCCTGCGATGGAAGCGAGATTCACGATGGCTCTGCTCTCTTGGAGTCATAGATAAAGCGGTTTACAACCTACTAATATCACTTAATAATTATATCTTTGAATACCGCCTAAGAAACCCTACCTGATCCCTAACATGATCTTATCCAGAAAAATTCGATTAATGAATAGTTACCAAATCTTCTTCTGTGAAGTTTGCTGTCTTTCGTTCTTCTTTTGGCTCTCACATCTTGCGAGTCTCACATTGTGAAAATGCTTGTATTTTTGTTTCTGAATGATGAGCATCAATCATCCTGGTAATTTTCAGAAATACTCATGTGATATTATTCTTTTTCATTCTTCGATACCAATTGCACGTATAGGTGAACCTGAAGCGCCAACAAGTTTCAGTGGAGTGATTAAGAGCGTAAATTTTTCATTGTTGAATCTGCATAAATTACATAAATTTTCTATTACTAGAATTTGATTTGATAGGAGCGTTTTATGAGCTATGAATCCGCTATCAGTACCTATATCAATGCTCGGACAATCTATTGCTACGGCATTAATTTTTTTCTCGACCAAATATTCTGCGGCGTCCTTTGATAAACCTGGATTATTTTTCATATAGTTATCTTTTTCCTTAATTTGCTTTTCCCATCCTGTTGAAAAGACAACATGTCTTTTTCTTTTATTTCATATTTACTGTTACATATTATATCATGGCTAGTAATCATTTGATTGGAATTTTTCTGTATTTTTATGAGTATGGTATTATTACAAATGTATCTATAGACTTCAACTTGATCTATGGTTGGGCCATTTGGATTGAAATGAAACGGAGCATCCATGTGTGTTCCTGTATGAGTGCTCAAGAACACAACTTCTGAAACATATCCTTGAGTCTCAAATTTTGACCATTTTATGAAAGTAGGCACTGGATATCCAGGGAAGGTTATCATATCCGGGGTGATTTCAAGTGTAAGGTCAACTATTTTCATATTTTATTACGACATTTTACTACTATTATTATTTTCATTCGTCATTACCTATCTGAATAAGCTCCAATCAACGGAAGTGAAATCAATCCAGCGAGTGAGCGAAAATTTACAATTCTTCCTCCTCCTCCTCCATTTCTTTGTATCATCATTAATGGCAATACTTTCTTTGTGAATCTCACAAGACTAAAGAAATTTGTTTCAAGTTGTTTTCTTAGGTTATCCATCGTTATATCTTCAATTGCTCCAGGCTCTACATAGCCTGCATTATTTACAAGGTCATATATTGTATTTTCTTTTACTTTTTGAGATTATGTCACACTCCAGAAGGCCACAGTATCAGAATATTTGGACAAGCGATTTGGAAGATAGAATAACGACAGATGCTATGACACTTGACTTATGATGGTAGGGTTTAGAACTGTATGTAGTAATATTTGACTATTATGACTTGAAGTTCTAGTTTAATATTCATGTGAAGAACATTTGCTATTATTGGATATTTCAGAATCTGTACTAAAGGAATACCTCATACCTAAAGATTACGAGAAGCCAAGAATAGAAATTGGTAATTACTTTCTAAAATGGGATGATAATAATAAATCCTATGGAATACATCCAAGAGAAATAGCAGAACTCAAAGGATTTCTAACGAAAGCCATTTCTTTCCTTGATACAAGTTATGAATTGCTGAGTAAATTAGAAAGGCCCAAGCACAAGGGTAAATATCCTTTGCATACAGGACTATCTCCGCTAATATTCTTTTCATATAGAAATAAAGATCGTATAGTCAGCTATGAATTGTATATGGGATCAGACGGCTCTACATTTGTTGACAGAGTAGAAAGGATTGAAGTATCTAATAATAATAATAATAATACTATCCTAGCATATAAAGGAAAACTACCACAACGACATGATGTTAAACCTAGGCTTTATTTGAAATGGAGTCTTGGAGAATTGCTATTTAACAGACAGGCATGAAGCATTTTCAAAGAAAAGAATGTACGATAGTAATAATTATAAATGCAGATCTGTTTCCTACATCGTAGTATAAAGACAGATTGAAAAAGTGTATCTGCGGAAGGAACACTATGATAGTTGAGGCGTGTACTCCTTTGGGATGCAATAAATTTAATGTATGCATAGGATGTCAGAAGCCAAACGAAACTTGTAGGTGCAACAAACTGAAGTGACAGCGGACAAAGCTAATTGATTACGCCTTGAAATGAACAGTTGATGTTGTTTTATAGCAAGTTAATGGGAAGATACGACAACTAATCCTAATCGAACCAGAAAATAAGTCAATAGATAATAGATCTATGACACCTGGCAAAAGGTCTGCCGATGCAGATTTAGATGTTGTCAATCAGGCCTTAATAACTAACCTGTTTGGACCCTGGAGGCTATCTCAGGTATGTATACCCATGATGAAGACAAGTACGGTCGCATTGTAAATGTGTCCAGTGCAGCAGGATCTCGACATTACATGGGCGCCGGTACGCTGGCATATAGCATCTCCAAAGGCAGACTGGTCCATACATATAATTCTGGCCGTTGTGGCTGCTATAATCTGTTATCGAAGGAGACATGTTATAAAAAAATGACCTATATCTTTCCGGGATTATTTCTTATTGATTCAGTTATAGACAAAAGGGCACACCTTAGGAACATTTTTACATTTGACAAACCGCCGAGCACCTCTTCTCCAACATTTGTTATGACTTTGAGATATTCTTCATTACTATCCTGAAAGTCATTTACAAGTGCTTCTAGTTTCACTTTTTTTGGTGTAGCTCAACCATCTGCCTTTTTTCTTGTTCACAGGATAAACGACAGGAGTCGGATGTATTGCGTAAATCTGATATCAGGTCGCTTAATTCCTCCAAAATCATAGCTGAATTCTGATTACCAGCTTTTAGGGATGCTTCTTCTCTTTTGAGCTTTTCACATCTATATTCCACCGATGGCAGATCATCATTAGTAATTGTAAGAAGTCTGACCACCTGTTGTGTATCCATACGTGCTACCTTAGAGAGAAATGTACAAATTCACAAAAGGGGTAAATGTCATCCTTAATTTGATCATAAATCCGACAAAGGCTGTCAAGTTGGGTTATCTTGCAGTACTCCATGTAGAATTTGGTTACTTCAGGCTCTCTCAGGTTCAATGCAATAGCCGAATTTATTGTAGATGAAACACTACTTAAGAGGCAGGTCATCATTATGCTTGGCTATGGGGTTGCTACAGTTTCTTGGTATTCGTATTTCCTTTGAAAGAAAGAAATATTATGTTAATCGCTGAACAATTCCTAAAAAGCCTGAAATAAAAATCGCTTTCTACAGATGGTGGAACTTGGTATCCTCAAGCTTGTAACTTTTTGAAAAAAATAACGCACCATTCTTGCATTCAGTACATGAGAAAAGTATCATCAGAAAGAACAATTCAGTACAACATTGAGGATAGAAGAACTGAAAGTTTTGATGACTATTTTCCTTGTAGAAAACATAACTGTAAATTAATGCATATAACCAATTGGTTGAAATTATTTGTAGATATGTATAATCAGAGAAACTAAACAGGGCAAGAGAGATAGCGCTGTTTAGTTGGATGAGTGTCAGTCTTCAATGTGGTCGAAAGTAACCATCAGATGCCGAGGACCGCGCAGTGATGCGTTCTCACGGTAGGGTGGTGGGTCGATGACCAGGCGTGGGGCTACGAGGCGTCGAGTAAGCGTGCTTAACGCGACCAGAGTTTCGAGGCGGGCAAGGGGGGCTCCAACACAATAGTGAATGCCTCCGCCAAAGCCAAGATGTTGATTGTCAGTACGGTCTGGGTTAAAGTGGTCAGGCTCTACGAAGCGCGCCGGGTCGCGGCTGCCAGAGGCAAACAGAAGGACCACAGTCGCACCCTTTGGGATAGTAACACCGGCTATATTGATATCAGTGAGGGTCGTGCGGATGCGAAAGTGCACCGGAGGATCAAAGCGTAGCACCTCTTCGATCGTGCGGATGACGCTATTGGGATCGCGGCGCAACCGTGCCAACGCGTCGGGATAGCGCAGCAGAGTAAGCATGCTATTAGAAATCAAGTTAACGGTAGTCTCGTAGCCGGCGCCGAGCAGCAGAAACACGGTGGCTAGAAGGTCCTGGTCGTTCATCTGCAAAGCGGGGTCATGACTGGTCGCCATAGTCGCTAGGCCTGATATCAAATCATCAGCTGGTCTGGCGCGACGTTCGGCGATAAGGCCGACTAGGTATTCCCTCATCTCAGTGGCGGCTTGTGCCGGCCCGCTCTACCTCAGTCTCACTCACAGCCTGTGCAGGTTCGAGTCTACGGACTAGCACCGGCACCCAAGCTTCGAAGCGTGGCCTGTCCTCAGGCGGTACACCTAGCATTTCGGAAACAACATCTACTGGCAGTGGGTGAGCAAAGTCATCAACAATATCGAGCTGGCCACGATCACGCTGAGCATCGAGCAATCGATTCACGAGCTGAGTCACACGGTCATGCATACCTTCGACTCTTTCAGGAGTGAACTCGCGCATTACCAGGCGACGGAGGCGATCGTGATCGGGTGGATCAAGGAAGATGAAGGGCTGATGTGCTCCCAGATTCGATCTTCTTGGCCAGTTCACCAGGGCCGCGAGTACTCTTGCGTTCATCAGAACTGATGCGCGGATCGTGCAACAGTGCTACGATTTCACGATAAGTGCTAACTACATATGTACCATCTTCCTGCTTAGAGACTGGAGTCGCACGCAGTTGAGAGTAGAGCGGATAGGGATTTGGGCGGTTGGCCGGTTTGAGGATCTGCTCGAACAGGTTCCCCTGATTCATGATCAAATACACCTACCTAGTTCCTCATAAGGGTGGTGGACCTATTGGTACACGCGGATCCTTCATCGTAGCAGCCTCTCCTTTGGCCGAAGGCTCAGGTGTGCTTGGGCCAGGACCTGTTGGTGCTGCACCAGGACTGTGGGTAGCATGACCCTGAGGCGGGAATCCAGCAGGGATAGGCCGCAGCTTGACTGGTCCATCGGCAGCGTGCAGCTCAGGAGGAAACGGTGCCCTCGCTTCAATCAGTGCCTGATAGGCTGGTAACCAGAGAGGTGCATTGACTGCTACTGCGGCCACTATCCGGCCATTCTGACCATAGGCGGCCACTAAGCGGCGTTCTTCGACCGTTCCCTGTGTGAGTACAACCTCGTCGGCTATGGTCGGTAGGCCAACCGATTTGATGTTGACACCAAACTGATTGGACCAGAATGCAGGAAGAGACTTGTGGGGGCGACGATCGGATGGAGCACACACCATGTTGTGGGCTGCAGTCTTTGCCTGCTCTACAGCGTTTCCCCAATGTTCAACTGAGAGTAGCATGCCATCGTAGAAAGTGTTAGGCCAGCGTGCTACATCACCTGCTACAAAAATGTCGTCAGTCACCATACCGTCCTCGTCAAAGACGCGACAGGACGCATCACAGACTACACCACGGGCATCAGCTGCCAACTTCGCGCCATGCAACCACTCTACATTGCGAACAGCGCCCAGCGCAACCACTGCTACGTCAATGTCAAGCACATCGCCATCAGAGAGTCGAGCACGTCGTAACCGTCCATCCGTATCACCCTCAAGCGCCATGACCGTGACGTTGCAGCGCAAATCAACGCCATACTGACGCTGCCACATAGGCAGCAACGGCACCGGCTGCCTGACCAAGCGCACCTGCGAGCGGAGCAGGACCGCGCTCAGCGAGAGTCACCTGTAGACCGAGCTCACGACAGACAGAGGCCACCTCAGAACCGGTAAACCCACCACCGATGACAAGCACACGCTTCGGACCTGAAGCTAGGCGGGTGCGGAGACGACTGCTGTCCTCGCGGGTCCGTAAAGTGAACACTCCATCAAGGGCTGCCTGCTCCCGGTTCACCCAGGGGCGAGCACGCGTGCCGGTGGCGATCAGTAGGCGATCAAAATCAACCAATCGCCCATCAGCTAGATGCACCTGATGCTTCTGCCGGTCCAGCCCAGTAGCTGCCACACCCAGAATCCACTCGGCCTGGATATCACGCAGTTGCGGCAGAGTCGTGTGGTCTATCGGCAACCATCCAGTTAGGACTGACTTGGATAAAGGTGGTCGATCATACGGCTCCCACGGCTCATCGCCAATCAGCGTCAGGTGACCAGTGAAGCCCTCATTGCGCAGTGCTTCTGCAGCCCTCAAACCAGCCAGGGAGGCACCAACGATTACCACCCGATCGATGGGTACGAAGCTTGTGGTAACAGATTTACTGTCCGTTATAATCCATCTCCTTGGGTGTCGCTGCGCTTATCTGTCTTTGGTTGTTCGTCAGCATCGCCAATACTTATGGCCTGAACTGGGCATGCAGCCGCTGCCCGCTCGACCTGACCACGTAATTCGTCGTCAGGGTTGTAGTCGTATTCGAGCGATTGCTCCCCATGAAAACGGAACACTTTCGGTGCGGCAAAGACACATTGTCCATAGCTCTGACACCGGTTCAAATCGACGACGATCTTCATGTGAAACCCCTTCCTGGTTCCTTGGAAATAGGCCTTCCGTATGCAGGTTTTCTGTTTGTTATCATATTACATAGACAACAATTCATATTTAACAAACTAACACTGTATGTTTAAAGATTATGTTCCAAGGAAAGTGCGCTTAAATGGGCAATCTGTAAACACTGCAATTTTCAAGGGTCCCGGTCAAAGGTCCTATAATGCTACGAAAGCTAGATAACTATAGCTTTCCCCCGCGAGATGAAGTCGGGGCAGCATATGTTTCACTAATTCCTAACTACAGATGGCAATACATTTCTCAGTTAACATAGTTACCCTAAGTTAATAGTGGTTATTGTTTATCCTATCTAATAGCAATAAGAAATTGCATTAAGAAATGACTTGTAAAGGAATATGCATACATCATAAAACACTAGGTCGTTATAATAGTGAACGTAAACGTTGTCAACAATGTGAAATATTCATAAAATGGAGTGGAATACGCTGTCCATGTTGTAGGTATAAATTGAGAACCAGACCAAGGAATTTTAGTAACACAAAGTCAAGAGAAGGAAGAAAATAGTCGGAGATAACTAATCAGTAATTAGAATATATAGCAGATTGAAATTATGGAGGGAAATCCTCGCTGTTGTGGTTTTCGTCTTTCTATTTCATTTGGAAGGACAGTTATTCAGATGCATTGATAAACGTGTAAAATGCATTAAATATCATCATTAGTGCGCTTCTGCTTCTCAATCTTGTATTTCCATAGATGTTGGCAGTCTATTTGTTAACTGTACTAAGGTATCCATATTTGTAAAGAGTCTAATCATATCTGTATCTTCGTTTTTCAGATTGCCTCTTAGAAGGATTTGATTTCCAGACTCCGTATAAAATGAAATCGATTTTTGACCTGGATTCTGGTTCAAACCAGCGGGCATAATTAAAGCAGTATCAGGCCATCCTTGTTGAATGTTAATTTTATAAGACGAAGATTCAGTAGTAGCGTCACCGTATAGGTAACCGTCTCCAAGATTTAAATTAAGATTGAGTTTCATATCCTTATCATTATAATCAGCTTTTAGCTACATATAACGTATCATAGGCCCTGGCAATGTTTCGATGGTCGTCATACAGGTTTACATATACAGTATAATATCCATCTTCCTTTGGTTTTAGCTTTGCCTTGTATGCTGTCTCATCTCCTCTAGACATTTTCCTTGTTTTCATATCAGCTAGCTCTTCAAACTTGCCTGATGGTGTCTCAGCCCAAAATGCAAGTCCTAGTCCGTTGCTATCACCCAAACCTTTGACTACTGCTTCTACCTCTAGTTCTCCATCAATATTGCTGTAAGGGCTTGAAACAAATACACGTTCAATCTCTGGTAATTCACCATCCTAGTGAAAGAGAAGATAGCATTACAAGAGATCAAAACTGTCCTACATGTAGTCAATTAAATAAAATTATCTGGGATAAAGACCATAATCTGTCATTTAATAGAGTCTGAAGATCGCCTCTCAAACTACCTAATCATGATTTATTTCTTTTGTTCATACAAGTTAGCTTGTACAATACCTTTTTTTTACACATTCCGCAGTATTTCATTCTTGTTTGGTTCGATTAATAGACATGAATACTTCAATAGAAACAAAACTTTATTTGAAATAGTCTAGACTTCCTCTAACAAAAAGAATTAGGATTGCATTTTATTTATTTCATTCTTCTCTTTATGTGTTTGTGCCATGCTATTACACTAAATTGAAATAGCATACTGTGTGCTATTGCAACCAGCATCGTATTTGAATTCTACCTGCTTATTCTGTTATCATTTAAAAGAAATATCTATAGATAGAGCAGGCATCTATTACGGTGTTTGGGGAATGGTTTTTGTTTAAGAAAAAAAGACGAGAGATAAAATAATCTGTACAGTCTGAAATATTAATAAGACATATCATTGAACCCCTTTACATGAAGGGACCTAACCCCCTTGGGCCCACTTTAAAGTTGTTTCAAAGTTCTAAAATGGAAAAAGCTAAAGCTGGTAGTTAATACACTACTGTACATGTCATATAGGAGAATCACACATGTTCCGAGGCAAGGTATTTGAGCCAAAGTTAACAGCTATTCCTTACCATATATTTATAGAAGGCCTAAAATCTGCTGTAACCAAAGCTGCATACACTTTTGCTCTTCAAAAATACATGAAATATCTTAAAATAGATAATCCTAATGATTTATTAAAATATCAAGATAACCCTAAATTTATTCAGAACCAGATAATCGATTATTTGATATCCTTGAAAAATCCGCCTGTTTCATTAAGATATGCTACGAGAAGCCAGTATCTGGCAGCAATTATGACATTCTATGACCTAAATGAAGTCATATTAAACAAGAAAAAGATCTACAGATATCTTGGTGAAGAAGAAAGACCAATTGAGAATAGAGGCTATACAACAGAAGAAATAACAAAGATGCTAGAAGTTTGTGATGAAAGAGTTAAAGCATTAATTTTGTTTTTGGCTTCCACAGGTGTAAGAATTAGAGCAATAGTTGATCTCAAATTACAAGACTTGGTAAGCATCCCTACCTATGATCTATATCAAGTAAAAGTATATTCTGATTCAAAAGAAAGCTATTTTACTTTCAGCACTCCTGAAGCGCTAAAGCCATAAACACATACCTGAGCTATAGGGAAAGATATGGTGAAAAATTAACACCTAAATCACCAGTTTTCAGAGACCAATTTGATAGAAATGATCCTGTTTCTATTCATAACGTTCAACCATTAATGCTCAGAACAGTAGAAAGGCTAGTATCGAGAACTATAGAAAAATCAGGGATAAGAACAGTAGAAAGACAGACAGAGCTACATAACGAACATGGAAAGGTTAGAAAGAATGTCAGACTCACAACTGGATTTAGAAAATTTTTTGATACTCAACTAATATATGCAGATGTAAAACCAGCGATTAAAGAGATGTTTATGGGTCATAGTATAGGCCTAGACGATCACTATTTTAAACCAGGAGAAAATGACGTGTTACAAGAATATCTTAAGGCAGTTGACTATCTGACAATAAATGAAGAAAACAGATTAAAGATAAAGGTAGGTGAACTAATTGAAAAAAGTAAAAACAATGAATATATCATAAATGCAAAGCTGCAAGAAAAAGATGATGAAGTAAGGAACATGAAAGACCAAATTATCGCTTTACAGGAGGCACAAAAAGAAATATTGGAATGTCTCAAATATCCTGATAAGATGGCGGCAATAGCTCGAGAAAATTAGTAACCATGATGGTAAATATTTAAAAAACCTGTATAGATTATGGGTAGGCCTTACTGTATCCTTACTATATCTTATGCGACTGTCATTATAGGTAAAATAATGAAGGTGTATTAAGTCGTCAAAATTTAATTAGAAAACATATACTATGTGGTATATAATCCTCCCATATTGTGAAAAGCATTTGATATGATGATGTATAGATTACTTTTGAGAAAATAAAACAATATCATTTGAATAATATCTCACCTAAATGGACTAAATGTTTGATATTAAATCTATTACCGCAATTTTTCCATAGTACAATATAATTAAAATCAGTTTATGTTAAATAAGCGGCTTCATTTATGCCTGTGAAGTATTATCTTTTACTTAGGTAATGCTTTTAAAGTAAAATTTTATTTTGTATATTCGAGGTTTAACATGGGTAAAAAGTTAAAACACATAACAATATCGGAGTCAAATTATTTGACTTTGAAGACACTCGGAAATGCCGGAGACTCGTTTAATGACGTGGTGACAGGAGTATTGAAAAAGGTAGGTGAGTCGTCGCAGTTCGGTTCTGGAGTTGGCGCCCCTGGACGAACTGCTACGACAGCGATTGCTTTCCGCCATCCCTTAGCAAAAGGAGGCCACAGCAATAATGAATAGTTCTACGAACAGAAATATAAATAGTAATGCTACTTTTCCAATAAAAAAATGCTGGCTTGTAGGAAATAATATTGTAGTCGTTATTGATAAGGCCATAGTTCAAACACTCGGCATAAATGAACAAGAAACATTCGTTGAGGAAGTAATAATAGATGACGGTATTTTGTTGAGAATTAGAAGGACTCATGAGGAGCATACAAATGTTGGATGCTGATCAGAATTTCCTTGCTGAAAAATTAAAGGAGCTTGGTTTTTCTACTGACTTTACAGTTCCTACAAGTGACAATGGTAGTTTGGTCGTATATTACAAAAACATAGCAGTGGTATCTCCATTCTATAAGTCTCTAGTAAAGATTACAAGGGAACTAGAACGAAAGCTTAGTAACATTGGTGTAAATCAAAAGGCAGCCCAACTTTTCATAACATATTTCACCAATGTATACCTCGACACAAAAAAATCTGAGAATTTATCGTCGATAAATCAAAACCAAAACATTGACGGCAAGAAAAAACTTGAATACGTGTACAAATATTCAAAAATACACGACAAAAATGATAAGAGGAAAAAGAAAATTTTGCATGAGAGCGTACTGCTGACGACTTCAAATGATGGAGAATCAACAGAGCCAGTTTTTCTTTATTATGATAAAGAGCAGGACAAAATACAAGCCGTTCGGTATATTGAGGAAAGTAACAGGATACTCAACCCCGTAGAGCAAGACGAATACCAGTACATTCCCTATAGCTATGATGCAGACATAGATGAAGCCAATTTAATAAAAGACCAAATAAAAAACACAACTATAGAATCATTTTACAAAGACGTCTTGGAATTTGTAAGGTTATTCAATGTACAAGATAAAAATAAACGAGTTCTAATTGCTGCAAATGCAGTATGGTCCTATTTCCAAGATAAATTTCCAACTTGCCATTATCCAACTATTACAGGTAAGCCAGGTTCAGGAAAAACAAGTGTAGGCCATACTTTCGGGGCACTAGGCTACAGACCTATATACCAAGTATATCGAAGTGCCCCAAATATTTTCAGGACTCTTGGAAAAATTGAGGCTGGTCAGTGTACCTTAATCCTAGATGAAGCCGATCGACTTGCTATGTCAAGTGATTTGATGACTACAATAAAGACAGGCTATGACAAAAAGGGCAAGACACCAAGAATAAATCAATTCACAAACAAGCCCGAATACTTTCATTCTTACTGCCTAAAATTCATAATTGCAGAAAGGATACCAAAAGAGTGGAAAACCGATGGGATACTACATCGTATGCTATCCTGGGTTTCACAGCCAGGCATATCCGAATTTGACATCAAAGAGGTTCTGAATGAGGAAGCAAGTTATCAAGAGGAGCAAGAACTCTTTGACAGACTCGTTGCGTTCAGAAAGAAAATTTTGATATATAGACTTGTCCATTTCAACGATCCGTGTTGCCAATATAGATGTTGGCGTTGTCATGAGGGATAAAGAGCTTGTAAAACCAATGCTTCAATTATTCTACAACCATTGTAGTGAAAATACATTAAACGAAATAACACAATCTTTACAGAATTCTATTGATGAGAAAAATGAGGTAAAAAAGAATTCTATTGATGAGGTTTTATACTCTATAGTGGTTAACTTAGTTGCAGAATATAACACATATGAGATCCCTGTTGAAATTTTGTGGAAGGCGCTTATTGAGACGCTAGAAGGGCCACACTCCTATAGGCCTACAAAAGAGAACAGGCAGAATATAGATTATGAATTTTCAGACTATGGTAAGCAGTATAAAACCACGATATCAAAGAACTTGGTGACAATGTTTTCTGCAGAACATAGACACAGGAATAACGGAAATGTGATTGTATTTTCAAAGCAAAAAATTGACAATTTGACAAAGATGCGCCGTGAAAGGAGGATTGAAGTGAAGGAAATATTTCCTAATACTGACAATTACAATAATACAGGTGAAGGTAGTGAAGGCAATGAAGGTAGTAGGGAAGGTCCCTGTACAGCTATAGAGGTCTATCGCGGAATCAATAACAGCAGAATAGAACTGTTAAGCTGCTCTCCTTCAAAAATTATTATACCTATTTTATTATCTAAATTTTAAATATTACAAAATAAAAGTGATAGAAAAAAGATAACGGTTCACACAGGTTTTCGTCAATTTGTATTATTAGCATGAATATATAATGAAAACCATCTAAAGGTAGTCAGATAGTTATCAAATGAGTGAATCAAAAGAGAAAGAGGAATTAGAAAAATACATTTCCAAAGAGGGCCTAAGGATAAAAGTTGGAATAGAGATTGAGAGTAAGAATAAATGGTTAGATTTGTTAAAATATTCAAATATAAATAAAAGATGATGATATTTATAATTACGCATGTCTGAATTATTGAAACCAGAAAATCAAGAAATGATTAAGAAATCTAATGAAAATTTTCAGTGGTTTGTTAAACACTATGATGAATTGAAAGAAAAATACAAAGGGAAATACATAGCCATAGATGATGGAAAAGTTATAGCAGAAAATAGCGACCGTGTACAATTAATTGATTATTTAAGCAAACAATTCAATGATATACGTGCTATATTAATCCAATATATCAAAGAAAAAGATTATTTAACAATTACTTGATAACCGATATTATTGAAAATAACAGGTAATAAAATAGCAAATAGTTATTATCTACCACTTACACTTCTATGTCCTAGTCCGTTTATTTTGAATACAATTCCTTTTAAAATTGATACAGGATGTGATATTACCACCCTTAGTTTAGATACTGCACTTAACATAAAACTGGATTTTACGAAACTGGGAAAACCTTTTGATGTCTTGACAGCTAGTGGACTTGTGTCTACTTATCCATTATTTAATTGTACTCTGTCTTTCGATTTCGGTAATTGTGTATTATCAGAAAGAATGGACCTTATGCATGTTTCACATCCTATTGTCACAAATGAAAATGCTGAGTCGATAAAGGCTATTCCAAGTCTACTTGGCATCGACTTTCTACAACGCTATAGTATGAGATTTGATAATTATTTTGTTTATTTAGAAAGATAACATTGTTTAGTTTGTAGCTTAATTCAGAAATATCGTCATTCAGGTACGATTAAACCCAAAAAGAAACTATTAGATTTATTATATTCTGCTGAAAGGCACAATAGTTGATAGTTTGAAGACTGAATTCGAAATTATGCTACAAACTAAATATTGTTTTATAATTATTACTACCAACAAGAAATGAACAACAATTTAGAACAACATCAGGTTGAACAGAACCCAAAGATAAGCAAAATGAAATAGAAATTCCTAGAATGTTTAGCCGAGATATAGACAAAGACAAAATCATCATCACTTACATTTTACCAACAGACAACGAAACTTTAGATTACTACGAGAAAGTGGGAAATGATAATTCCACCGTTTTCTTAGCTTTATTAGATTGTCTTATCCATAGTATTCAGAACTGTGGAAGATCTTTTCTAATCCCAGATATTCATTTTGCATCAAATGGGAAATTACACAAATGGCTGGAAATTGTTGGGAAGGCCAATACCATTACAGCTATCTCTCCGTTAACCTTAAGGACAAATGTTTAGGAAACTATAAGCCAACGAATGTTAGAAGCACTATCAAAAGATAAGATAAAGATATTTTAAAACACAAAGAAAACAGCTTAAGAATTGATAGTCAACATAAGAAATAATATATCTATAGAATATGCAAAATTGGGTATTATTACAAACAAACAAGGACACCAAATGATAATGGTTATGAAAGAGGGTGGGCACCTTCCCAGGAGCCTTCACTACCTTCACTACCTTCACCAAACAAACAATCAATGACGTACTATAATTCATACATTCTACTTGTGATTGTCCTGATTTTAGTTTCAGACATATAGAATGTAAACATATTCACGCTGTAAAGTTTAGTAAATTACTTAAAATGAAGTGGAACCTTTATTTTTGAACTCGGTGTTAGAGTAAACGAACTTGTAATCTAAAATGACAGCACTGAGGTGATATCTAAGGAATTCCTTGACAAGAAAATTTGGAGATAAATGAAATTTTGGTAAAGTATGGATTCAAATGGTTATCTCTTGGTAGAGATAGTTGTGGATTAAAAAGAATTAGTTTATTTCAAATATCCTCCAGTCTCGATTTTCATGATTCTATGATAATACTTTGGATGATTAGTCGCTAGGTAATTTAGTAAATCTTGACTGAGTCTAAATATATCTGGTGGCTCATTATACCATATCCTATAGACGTAGTTTAATTCATACATAATCAACTCCGCAAACCATCTGCAATTACGTTCTATTTCTGATGTTATTTCCTCTCCATATATCCAATGAACAAATTTCTGATACAGATCATTATCATTACCAGAGGAAACTTTTTGGTGAAATCGATGATATGCTATATCATTATCAACCAAATGAAGCATCCTATCAGAATCAACATGCCCAAAGTGTCCTTTTATACGAGTGATAATGTTATTATATAAATTGCCTATTATTCTTTCAGCATCTATATTATCTAATTGAATATCTCCAATCTTTTTTATAATTTGCTTACGTATATTCATAATATTACAAATATAATATAGCATCAGTACCTGCGTCACGATTTTGATTATCTTTCCCTAACTCATAAGATAAGTTCCATGAATTGTAAAGTGCTATTTGATTGTATAATGGTACAACTTTCGTTATAGTTTGTATCTTTATTTTCGACATATCTACTCGTTGTTGCCGCCGTTTGATTAACCAATTTGCAAATAGCGTAAATACCGTTGTGATAACCCCTCCAGATACTAATATAGTAAATGGATCTTGGGCGGTGGCTTGAATTGACACTTTCTAATACAAAATTGTAAACCGTATTTAGGCATGTATATTTTATACAGAAAACTCAGCTTTAAGTTAAGTGGTGCTCACTATGCAACAAAAACACCCGTCATGCAACGTGGACTGAGAACAGTTCTCCACAGAACTAACAGAATTGAAGTTTAAATCTATTGCTAGCTATATATTAGTAATTTTGTTAATGCTCAAAAGAGAAAAAATTTTAATAGCGAGGGGGTAAATATTGTCACGCCCTCCTTTCATTAACACTATTGTAGAGGGCCTTGAGTTCATCTTAAGCCATTTTGAAGAACCTATTTGGCCTAGAACCATATCTACACATACTACAGAAGGAAGGCAGATTTTAGCCTATAATAAAGTGGAAGCAATTGCAAGGTACAAACAAGCCAACCTCCTCGACTGTAGGATAAACGCATATCCAGATTATACTGAGTATGGGGGAATTAACAGACAAGCACCTAATTTTTTATTCCTTGATTCAGATAGGTCCACTTTCAGCTCAGAGAAAGCATTTAATGCTGCATTTAATAAAACTCTGAGAAACCTCTCCAATGTTTTGGGAGCAAAAAGTCCTGCGATTCTTTGGTCTGGCAATGGTTATCATATCTATCAGCCATTGGGAGCATTTCCATTAGAACAAGAACAGATGTTCGCGAGTAAATCTGCTGAACCGTCCAAAGAATTCTTGCAGTTTGCCGAACAGTATTTAACAAATTACAATTCAGATCCATCACATCATCCATCGTTCAAATCGTGTATGCTAAGAATTCCTGGTTCCCATAACTTTAAGCTTGTTCAGAAAAATAATAATGGTGGTGTTACTGATTCATCAACTGAAGTAAAAATAAAACAAAGATGGGATGGAATCAGACCCAAGTTTAACCCATTGTTATATCATTTCAATATATGGCTTGCAGATAAAAAAATTAAGGAGATAAACGAGTCCAGTAAAAGAAGTAAATACAATCATCATAAATACAACGCAACATCAATCAAAAAAGAAATTAAATGGATAGAAATTTTGCTCCAGACGCCCGTAGAGGATTATAGAAAGAATGCAATATGGCGTATTTTGGCACCATATTTGATTAACATAAAGAACCTAACTTATGAGGAGTCCTATAATATAATTAAGGAATGGTTGGACAAATGTAGTTCTCTAAAACCTTTAGATTTTAGTTATAGTTACTACATAAAATATAACCTTAATAGTGCAACAAAAGTTGGATACTTTCCTATGAAATTTGATGATTTAAAAGCGGAAAACATCAAGTTGTATAATTTTATGAAGGATAAAATTTCTGATAGAACTTAATTAGTGAGTGAATCGGACTCCTCCAAGGTAATTTCATATAGATAGATTTTCCTTTAATTAATGTAAAAGATGGTAGGAGATAAAGGGGTTGGCCGTGAGATTCATTTAAAGCGACGTCCAGTAGGAATGCCTACTGAAAACGACTTTGAGCTTGTTAAAGTAAATGTTCCAGACCCAAAGGAAGGTGAATTCTTGGTACGTAACATATGGATGTCTGTAGATCCCTATATGCGCGGACGTATGAGAGAAACTAAAAGCTACATACCTTCATTTCAACTAGGAAAACCACTTGAAGGTGGATGTGTAGGCCAAATTATAGAATCAAAAGAATAATCAATTTAAAGTAGGGGAATATGTTTTAGGGAACTTTGGTTGGAGAGAATACTGGCTCTCTAATGGTAGTAGTAGTAGTGGTAGTATTGGTGTTATGAAAATTGATCCAAAGATGGCGCCAATCCAATGGTATTTGGGAATCTTTGGTATGACAGGCCTTACGGCATATGTTGGACTTTTAAAAGTTGGGGAACTAAAGGATGCTAATAATAACAATGATAATAATAATACTGCCATATTTGTCTCTGCAGCATCAGGAGCAGTAGGTTCTGTAGTATGTCAGATAGCAAAGATCAAGGGCTGTCGAGTTGTGGGAAGTGCTGGTTCACAAGAAAAGGTAAAGTGGCTACTTGATCAAGCTAGAATAGATTATGCTTTTAACTACAAAGAATTAGGAGAGAATAACAACAATATCTCCTCTGAGCTAAGAAAATCTTGTCCTGATGGGATTGATATCTATTTTGATAATGTTGGAGGAGAACATTTTGAGGCAGCCATTGACAATATGAAAGTATTTGGTAGAATTGTACTTTGCGGAATGATATCACAGTATAATGCTACCATTATGCCAGCTGGACCTTCCAATCTCTTTTTAGCTATAACCAACAGGCTGAAGCTTCAAGGATTTATTGTAAGAGATCATTATGATATGCTAAATGAGTTTTACAGCAATATGTCCAAATGGGTTAGTGAAGGAAAGATAAAATGGCAGGAAACTGTGTTTGAAGGCTTAGAAAATGCACCTAAAGCTTTCTTAGCACTATTTAAAGGAGAAAACACGGGCAAAATGCTTGTTAAGATTGGACCTGATTCAGTTGCCTAACATGTAGAGAGATAAAATAAGAAATTAAGCGACATTGTAGTTACTATCATCAACTAATAATATTATTGAAGAAATTCCTTTTCAAAGGTTGCAAGCTTATGCTCAAATGTAGGAATGGGTTTGGAGAGAGTAGCCAAAGAAAATAGAGTGCAAAAAGTCAATATCTTTCTCCTCATCCTTCGGGTAGTCGTAATCCAATGCGCAGTCCTCATCGTCAAGAGACATATATTGGTGGTAAAATGTGAGCCAATCTTTCCTGAATTTCCTGGAGTTTGGCAAAAGTTACCATGTATAGTTTGCTCAAAGTTTCTTGATTGTTTTTGGCTAATGATAGTTTTGGCCACTCAAATAGTGCCAAGCTCTACAACATAGCGATTGACAAGTTGCTTGTAAATTTTTATTAAGTCAGATATTAGTTATATTCTATACTCAATATTTTAGTTTGATAGTCATCATCTTTATGTACCAATTTTCTTTGAGTCTCAAGTTGGTTTAATTTCTTTTGGGCTTTGTCTATAAAACCAAAAAATACTTGCTTGAAATGTTCAAGTTCTTGAGTCACTTTAACCACTAATTCATCATCATATTATCGAAATTCTGCTGGTTTTGTGAAACCATATTCTATATAGAGTGATAGTATTATAAATGTTACTAGTAATATATATCATACTTAATTTTCTTTAACATGCAGAGACGCCATTGGTTTAACATTCCCTGGGATTGAATTTTCACAAAAATTTGACCTCTATTACAACTATAAACAAAATGAACTGATTGTTGAAATTGAGGCTATCAGAGCATGTATACCTAAGAAACAATTTAAAGAAAAAATAGACAACATGGTACAGAAAGACTAAACAAATCCCTCTTTAGGGGCATTCTGTATCAACGTATCTAAAAGTAGTTGCTTACTGTTTTTCAAATAAAATGTCATGGTAACAGTTGAAAACAGATGATAACAGAGGTAATAAAGTGGTAGCAATGGTAACAAAATTGGTAACAGCTTTAAGCTTCAGGTTGTATAATAGATATAGCAAAAAGAATGATGTCAATAAATAGACAGGACAGAGAAAGGGTTGTTTTAGATCTTTATTATAATCAAGGTAAAAACATACGCGAAATAGCACAAGAGGCTAGGATGTCATTTAGAGATATTGTACCATTTTGAACAAAGTAGATGAAAGGCGAGAGCAAGATAGTAATAACAATGATATCGAGAACAAAAAGCAACAACAAGAACAAGAACAGCATCAGCAGCAGTTATCTCTATCTACACAAGCTTACAATCTATTTTTTGAAGGCAAGTCTCTAATACAAGTAGCTGTTGCATTAAACCTAAAAGAGTCAGAGATAACCAGATTCTACAAAGAGTATATCAAGCTAAACCAAATGCACGACGACGTAGTAAAGTTCATTCAACACATCGTGTAAGATTTCTTTTACATTTTCCTGCTCCAAACGCTGTTCGTCAAAATGCGACTCACCAGTTCTTTCTAACAATCGTTTCTCTATAGATTTTACATTGTTTTCAAGTTCTTTTTCCATCTGTGAAACTCCTATGGCCTTTAGAAGCGCCAGCTGGCTAGAAGCGCTTTTGTAAAATTCTTTTCTCAGCTGAGAATCTCGAGATATGTTTTTAGCTGATGTAAAAATCCCAACAAAAAGCAGGTACGCTCCTAGCGGTATGAATGCCTGTGTTACAAAACCATAGGGCGGGTAGACGCGATATTGCAATGGCGATATTTCAAAGGTACCAAAAAGAATAGCCATACCGATTGAGGATAAAAGAAGTGATTTGCGAACTCTATCGTCGTAAACCAGTGAAGAGGCAGTCCAAAAAGCTAGGCTGAATAATAGCGCTCCAACCTGCTTTGTAGCACTAAAAATAAGAACATATACTATGCTAAACGAAACAGGAGACGACTGCAACAAAGAGAATAATACATCTCCAAAATAACTCTGGAAAGGAAAGATATAGTATATCAAGGGAATGCTCATAAGTGAAAAGTACTTTATTCTACCCATCTTGTGTCGATATTGACTTAGAAATATCGCTGTAGCTATCCACATAAGTAAGAATGAAGATACAGAGAGAGCATCAAATACTGTGGATAGTGATTCAGTAAATGGTAACCCAGCAATGTTTGTTACATATGAAGTGATGGGATACGGTTTTACATCTGGCAACGCTGAAGTGGAAAAATAGGATTCAAGGTATATGAGGGATACCACAAGATTGACAGAAGCCAGTGCGAAGGATATGGTATATAGCATAATTGCATAATTTCTCTTTGAAGTCAATAACCAGCCTGCAAACAAAAAAACTAGGAAAGAGAGAAATACCAATGCCGACATATGGCTAAGATATGTTTGGATCTGCAACAAAATAAGACTGTATTTATTTAGAGTGAGCATTTGGAAAATAATTATTAGTATGATGGTAACAGTCAAGATTAGTGTAGCAGTAATTATTCTATGAAAATACCTAAGACCTAGCGATGATGCTGGTTTGTATGCATGCGTTGACATACTCTTTCTCACAGAATTTAGCAATATGGTACATGCTTGCTACAAATATTATAGAAAAGATGACAAAAATCGTAATGTTTGACCAGGTCTGAAGTCTGACTCCGCTGTATGAAGAGAATTCCACAATAGTTGAATACAAATACATATGTCTTCATCATCTACTATCATGATTCTATTTTTCATTGTTTTTTGTCACTCTCCTCACTATGTCTAGCCTCTATCCATCTAGACCAATTACGCTAGACTTTCAAGAAATTGTAGTATCAAAAGTCGTTAAACTACTTTAATAAAAACACCTTATGATTTGTAAAGAGCACTGTTTATAGATACATAATTTTTAACAGACATTCTAGCATATACGCTTAATGTTAAGGCTAAGATAATGACTTCATGATGATGATGATGATGCTTTTTTAGTACTTAGCGAAACAATTAACTTATTGTTTTTATTCGTAACTTTTAATAATGCTACTACTATCACTACTACATTAATCCAACTCTGCCGATAATCTTTTAACCAAATATTCTATTGAAACTGGTTTTTTGATAAAACATCCTAAACTTACATTTGTATATACCTCTCTTAACGCCTCAATATTTGCTTCTCCTGCAGTAATAAAGCAAACTCTAACGTTAGCATCTAACTCTAATATCTTTTGACATAACTCAAGGCCATTGATATCAGGCATGTTAATATCAGTTAGCAATAGATCGTAAAAGTTTGGTTTGAATTCTGATAATGCTAGTAAAGGGTCATTGTAAGTGTCTACTTGAAATCGTATTTTGTTTTCATTGCCGTCCTCATAGCCTTCATAATACCTTTCTAAACCTGTTTTGTAGGTAAAAGTGGTATCAGTATTATCATCTACAATAAGGATTCTTTTGTAAAGTGGCTCTTTTGTTGTTTTTATATCGGTAGTATTTGATTCGTGATTTTGTAGAGGAGGACGAACAGGAGAGGCGGAGAAAGATTGAGAATGATAGTGCTGTTGATTATTATTATTATTATTATGAGAATCATAAAAATTGTCATTATCTAAAATAGGAAAATAATAACAATCCTTTTCACCTTGTATAGTGGTTATGCATACCTTAGTTAATAATTGCCATCATCCCCATATTATTTTCTATATTTTACTACTCTACGCCAACATATATCAACTTATGTAAAGTTATAGTGACAAATCAGCAATAATGATTAGATTCTCTAATAATATTCTGAGAAAATATACTTTGAATTATCAACCAGCTTGCTCCATTTATAAAAAACCCAGTGGTAGAGGATTCTATCGAGCCAGATAAAGTAACCAATGTTGAATTCTATCAAATATACAAGAGCTATTGCAGACAAAATAAATTAGTAGTGTATGATACGTCTTTTTTGCACTAATACCGCTAAATAGGCATCAGAATAGATCAAAGCCAAGGGATTTGATAACAATACTATAAATGGTCAAGGTGCAATATGCCTTTTTTTACAAATCCAATTTTCGTGTAGTATAATCCTTAGCCCTTCAGAAAACCAAGAGTAAGGCCTATCGCTGTACTACCAGTTAATGGGATACCAAGGTTTGCCATCGTGGACGTTATAGGTAAGATAGCAGTAGCAGCTGCAGCTCCAGTTGAGTTATTGCCTAAAATAGCTTGAATTGACCCTACTCCTCCTACCGGTTGTTGACGTTGCATTTGTTGTTGCTGTTGTGGTAATTGTCGATAAAATACTATTTGATATTATTTGCAGCTTATCCCAGTTTACATTCACTATATGCTGAGATTCCAAATACAAAAGGGCGGCAAAAAATACTCCTGCTATTACAGCTAGTATTTTCATTATCCGTTTTAAAGCAAAACCAACCAAGAAACCGGCTATACCACCAAAACCAATAGTACTTACAAATGGCATAATACTACTTTCGATGCCGCTCATTTTCCTATTTCCTCCTACTTTTTTTGGTTGCTGCTGTCGCTTTGTTGTCGTTGTTGTCTATGTCTTTACTACTATTATTACCAAGGTATCTTTCAATCGCCCTCCGAATATACCTGCTCCTGGCAATATCGCCACGCCTTTGGTCGATTTTCAGTAGAATTGATTTCGGCAAAGTGATTCCTAGTTTTACAGTCATATCAATCGTGCAGCAGCAATAGTACTACTTGTCATACTAGTAGAATGTACTACACACATAGCTAAAAGGTTTTTGATAGCAGATTGTTTAAGATTATTATGGTATTATATTGTGTATATTAATTAACTTTTCTTTCTGTATGTATTAATACAATATATATATTAAATTAAAATGCACAATTGCTAATCAGAATCACACATTCAAGTAGAATACTAGTTTCTAAAATTACATTCTTTATACTTTATTATATAGTAGTAAGAGATTGCCATAGTAGACTAATAATAGTTATGTGAATAATTACAACTCAATTAATATTCTGATTAGTTATACAAAATAAGTCAGCATTAAATCATATTATATAAGTCGGAATTAATTTCTTGAAGTCAAATATATAGATGACATCGTAATGCTTGATGACGAGTATTATGAACAATACAAAAACACTTGCAATAGTTGCTGTCTTAACAGCGGCAACATTAGTAGTAGGGGTAACAGTAGCAGCAACAACAACACCGTCAGCATTTGCTGGTGGATATAAAGAAAGACAGGACAAGTACATGAAAGGAGGACAAGATGGTTACAAGAAAGAAAAACAAGACTCCCATAAGAAAAATATTTACAAGAAAGGAAAACAAACTAATGGAATTTACGGGAACGATAACACAGTTACCATCCAGGCAAGCAAACAAAATGGTCAAGTAAGTGGACACGATAACACGTTGGAACAAGAAGCACAAAATGTGATATGTACCCATCCAAGCGCGCCTTGTACACAAGAGGGAACTCAAAACACCACCACCACCACCACCATAAGATGACGGCGGAGACGACAAAGATCCACACGACAGCGACAAAAACAAAGACGACCAAACCAGAGACTGGTAGTTCCTTCACTACTGCCACAACCTTTTTTCATTTTTTTTGTTTCTGCAAAGATAAAAACATACATTACAATAGCCTTTTGTTGTAATTGAGCTGAAACTTACTGATACTTACCGGAGTTACTGAAACTAACTGTTAAATGATATATAATTATGTTATTCTACTTTGGTAACAATAATAGTTATACCAAATATGTATGAGCAAATTACTTTACAGAAATCAGAACGAGATTATACTAAATACAGCTAGAGGATTGATACAGCAAATAGAAGATGGTATAGAGATGTTAAGAGACATGGCAATTAAACCTGGACAAAAATCCTGATAAATTTAAAATCATAGTCATAATATCTCCACGCATAGTATCGCATAGCAACAAGGATAGCGATAGAAAAAAGGACGAAGAGCAGACACATTCTCCTTTTATTGAAACAATAGACGACATCGGAAGAGACTTGCAAATATTAAGGGAAATAGGAGTTGAGCAAGGCATTTACGTAAGATATTCTTGAATATAAAAAATAAAGTGTTTAATGAGTTCGCGGACCTTAACTGACATATACTTTTTTTAAGATAGCAGATTACTTTATGAAAGTAATCTGAAAGACGAAGTGAAATTAGAAGAATCAAGGTTCTATTAATATGCCACATAATGATTGAAGCTAGTTAATAATAGCTTGTCAATGCTTATCATTAGTTTGCTAAGTAATCAGTAGAACATTTCATAACCTATCATTACATAGCTTAGGATTGAACCCTCTTATATGATGGGTTCAAGCAGATAAGAACCCTTATAATAGCAAGAGTGAATATCAAGAATGATTCTGGTGTAGATTATAATGTGGGTAGATATATCATAACTTGGTAATCATTTGAATGATTCTCCAGTTAATCGATTTAGGATTTCTCGGGATTGGTCAGAAGAAGGCCTTTTTAATATTGCTTGGCCTTTATCTTGTGGTACAAAAGTATATGATATAGAAGCAGGTACCCTAGAAATCTGTCGAGTTTTTTAAATATATCAAAGTATAATCAATTGGTGATATGCTAAAGACCATATTGATTGCAGCGGTTACGTCCTGCGTCAGTTAACGTGACTCTTTGTTCGCCATCCAAAAACTCGAATGGTTCACTACCTCTGCTTTCGAGTCTATGTTCTCTGAGAAATGGTATGATGTATTCAAGACTGTAAGCACGCAAAACCCGGTGTCTTATTTCTTCTACAGTAGCATCGTTCCCGTGCCTATGGCCTGTATTAGACTCGTTGTCGAGCCTGCAAAGTTCTTGCATGAAACTATTGATGATGATGCGCTTGTCATCATTTGGAGAGTCTGTGTCAACATTCATTATAATGTGCAAATACAGTGAAATTATATTTTTAAGTGTTGTTAACTCTTATGCATGACAGGTATAATGATGGAAACGCACAATGCAAGCAACCGTCGTATCACTACGATAGGACCGTCAATGATTGTGTCCATGATTGATTGACTCATTGTTTATCTATAATTTTAAATGAATCAATCATTGGAAAGTCATTAGCATTTCATAATAGTTACTTCATGCATGTTGAAGATAAGAAGATGAGAGAATTTGTTGATAGGATGAAAGATTCAGCCGAATCTATGCAAGAAGCTATGAAGATTCTGAGTTTAGGTTTGGATTATCGACGATTTACCAAGCTTCGTCTTCTAGCTCCATTACCAACGAAAGCGCTTTCTGGTCTTATATTAATACTCTTCTTCTTCAAGTAAAAAAAAGTAACAGTAGAAGATTGTCAATTTTGTTACAACTTTGATCAAAAGTGCAGTTCATATTCATGACTTTGACTTTGAGATAAAAGGTTAATCCTTATGTAGATATTCATCTTGCATATATTCGCGGTAATGTTATTCCAACTTTCACAAGTCAGTGTTCTATTATGAATCAAGCTAGTATTATTTTTTTACCACTATAGTTAGTGCTAAAACTTATTTGATATAAACACCATTGTAAATTGGATATGTCAGAATATCCTTACGAAGACAAAATTCACAGTGACGACAGGGTAAACTATAAGATGGTATATTCGGTAGACGGAATAAAAATGGGCAAAGTTGAATGGCATTTTCAGATTCGTTTATAGTAAAGCTAGAAAATGAAGAAAAAAACATGGAGATAAAATATGAGATCCCTAGGCTTGAAATATCAAGTCTCGCAGATGACAGAATTACTCTCAAGTTAAAACGAAATGAAATAGACGAAAAATATGAAACATCATCAATCAAGAAAAGCCCAAAGTAATGGTTGTAATATATGTATGGAATATATAGACATACACATTACTTCATTAGTTTTCTATAACATGTAACCGATATCAGACGACTTTGTAGGGTATGAAAATATCATATCTTTAATATCTGTAATATTTAGTCCTAATTTGATAGCTAGTGCAAAAATATTGATAATTTCTTCAGCATGTGTGCCCAATAGGTGAGCCCCCAAGATTGGCCATCATTAGGATCATAATCATCATCACTATTAGTGGCAGTAGCATTCGCTTGTCTTTGTTCTACTAACACTTTGAATCCGGAGTGGCTTTCTCCTATTCTACGAGATGTATACCAACCTGAAGTATTCTTTTGAAAATTTGTTTTGAAACGTAATCCTTGTTCTTTGGCTACATTTTCTTGTAATCCTACTGAAGCAAGTGGCGGTATGGTAAGACGACTGAAAGCGCTTGTATGCTTCAGTTCTCATCTAGGTCATTGAGAACTCTAGTTTGTTGGTGGGTTGATAAACTCTGAATGTGTTTTTTTGAGAAAATAAGTGTCAATGCCATTGTTCCTACTAATCCAATTGTTTGTGCTATACTCAGCATGTCAGAAAATCCTATTATTCCTTCAACCATTATGCAGATCGAATAATTCTTTGTAATAAGCATTATTTACAGAATAAAAAGACGATACCTAATCAAATCCTCTCTCTTAAAATTTCATTAGTCGTTTTTGTTGATGCTTTTTTCTAGTCTCTACGTCTTGTTCTTCTTTTTGCTGATACTCTACAATTTTAGATTATCTGATTTTTGTAAATATGTTGTAATATAGGTCATACCACCTGATATAACTCCTATGCTAAGTAAGCCTGCAAATGCAGATATAGGTGGAATAAATTGCACCATGACTCCAACATTTGGTTGTAACTGAGAAACAGAAGAAGCACCAGGTCCGCTTGTAATGACTGAAAGAATCCCAGAACCTATTAACCCAGCAAATATCATAGTTAGTGTTGTGGCAGCACCTCCTACATTCATTCCAACAAGATGAATCCACGCAAGTACAGATTTGAATCCACGAATACTCTTTCTCATATCGATTTCAAGGTGGTGGTAAAAAGTCGCTGTGACTGCTATTGCCACTACCAATATCATATAAAAAATATACCCAAGAAAGAACCATTTAGCTGGACCTTCAAATGACAAAGAGAGGAACTGGATAATATTGATTTTAGAAGAGAATAGTATTTGAATTGAAACAATTGATATAGTGAGTCCTGTAATTATTGCACCCTGAATTATTGCAGATATTATAAACCTGTTACTCCAGACTCCATGGATAGACATATGATAACGATCTTGATATAATTTACAACATGCAAATAATAGTTTCTATGAAATACTGACTTAGATGATAAAAAAAGAATTTCAGAAGATATAGTAATGTAACTCATTAGTGTTCTATTTCCACTCCTACTTTCCTGAGTTGCCCGTTTCGTCTGCGTCATATTCAATAACTTCAATGCGAGTATAGGGGCAGGGATAAAAACAGACGTAGAATCTGTTACGTTAAAGCTGTAGCTGACTTCGCTAAGTATGTTTTATGAATTATCTTAAAAAATTACACCAAAACCTGTATCTTTCCAACCTAAATTGTCATATCAACTCAAATTTCTATTGCAGTATAGAAGAAGGTTTGTGAATATGAGCAATAGTAGCTGTCAGCTATAAGCCTTGAATTTTTAAGTCGTGATTTAAGAACGTAAGTAACCTTTCATATACTAAGGCTGTCTTCTCAACGAATGGTGCGTGACCTGCATCCGGTA
The DNA here is from genome assembly GCA_963825865.1 of uncultured Nitrososphaeraceae archaeon. Classification (GTDB taxonomy): domain Archaea; phylum Thermoproteota; class Nitrososphaeria; order Nitrososphaerales; family Nitrososphaeraceae; genus CAWGVG01. The sequence continues at coordinate 34,958 of CAWGVG010000024.1, forward strand.
TTTTTGTGCATTGAGATGCTTGGAACTTTTTTGAAATATATCAGCATAATCGATTGGTTTTAGTGGTATCAATTTATCTTCTTCACCCCATATGATTAAACAAGGAATATCTTCAATTTTCTTGAATCCTTCTGGTTTAATTTGTGTAGTTGTACTGTTATCAAAGGCTGATGTGAATGCATGTTTTGCCCCTTGCTGCTCAATTATCGCAATAAAAGTATCGACCACTACTGGAAGCAACCTTGAACGATCCGCATACAAGTCCTCAAATACGTTTTGGACTTTCTTATATCTTAATATCTTCTTCGTTTATACTCGCCATTATAAAATTTTTGATATAAATTGCACCATTCGTCATTGCTAAGGGTTAAATTTTCAAGGATATCTTTAATTTTTCCACATGATGAGAACGCACGGCAACCTGAGTTGCTTGTAACATTGTTGTGATGAAAATCTGATTATGACATAGATTATCTACACTGAAATTCTCAACTACGTTTGGAGGACATAAGGCCTTTCCACAACCAAAACTTTGTGAGATGTATTTTTATGAATATAGGTTTGAACCGCAAGACTATCTACCTAGCATCTAGACGGCCTAATGTTTCTATTTGGATGTATAAGCTTTGTAAATCTCACCCATATCGGGAGCAACATATTTCCAATCATCACCGAGATTTGATACAAGTTCAAATCGTTCCTGTGTATTGGGATGTAATAACTTATAGACATTCTCCCCTACAGATATTTTGTTAGGACCAGTTATGGAAGTTATCTTTGCTGTTACGTTCATCGTATAACCAAGTATGTCAATTTGTGAGCTCCTGTCGTATCCATATTGAACAACTACATTTTCCCCTTCGTCTATACCAATTTTTAACTTCAAGGCAGGGTAATCATATTTACTTAATATTGGATTAAGTCCAGTAGTTAAAACAGTAAGTATTGATTCTGCACAACGAACTGCCTTATCACAGGTAAGATATTTGTTAAAACCGGAAGGAAAGAATGCTATGACTGCGTCGCCCACGTACTTCAGTACAAATCCGTCATAACTTTCCACTACAGAGGACATCTCATGTGAAAAAGCCCTGATAATTGTAACCAGTTTATCCGCCGGCAGTGTCATGCTCATTTTAGTAGAGCCAACTAGGTCTACAAACATAATAACTAGTGATATCTTGGAACTTACGTGTTTACGAAGAAAATCCTGACCACGAAAAAAAAAGGCGTAGCTGTAACTGGGACTCACCACCTTGCCATTATCCACAATAAGAAATTCTGCCTCGATAGGAAGTCCTCTCATATAACGGGTAAGACTTCCTTTCACTCCTTCAGCGTACCGGCTTTGCGCTTCAAGAGTTGTCCCGGAGTAATGAGGTACCATCGCATGATTAGGCATATGCCGCCAGGGATGATCTTTTGGCGCAGGTTCAGGAAACCACACGTCACCCGCATAGCCTGCCAGATGACCTTTCTCCAATGCTTCCACCAAGGCTGAAGTATCAACGATTTTTCCTCGTGCACAATTAACTAAATATGATCCATTTTTCATGCTGAAAAGTAGGTCATGGTTAAACAGGCCTTCCGTTTCCGGTGTTAATGGAGTGGTAATACTAATGACATCGGATTGTTCAACTAGTTGTTGTAATGGTGTATATCGTATACCAAATACAAATTCCTCTGCAGTTGTCAGTCGAGGGAGGTTATAGTATAAAATTTTGACGTCAAATGCCTTCAGTAGTTCGCACACCCGTTGTCCAATTCTACCTGCCCCTATAATTCCAACAACCTTGTCTTCCAAATCATGAGAGTAAGCCGCAATTTCTGCAATATCCCATCTACCATCAAGAACCTGTTTGTATGCGGGCATATAGTTTCGCACAAGTGCCAAAATATGCATTACTATCTGTTCTGCGACACCTACGACGTTGCTTCCAGTAATCTCAGCCACAGTTATACCTCGTTCTGCCGCTGCTTGCAAATCGACGTGATCAGAACCAACACCAGCAGTTAGAATGAGTCGTAGCATGGGTGCCTTCGAGATTCGTTCTTTCGTGATGTAGGCGGGCCAAAAAGGAGTAGTGATCAGTATCTCTGTGGTAGATAGATGTTCATCAAGCTTATGCTCTTTGTCAGTCAATACAACGAATTCATGGCCCTGTTTTTCGAGAAAATCTCTCAAGCCCAACGCGTTCTCCGCACAACCTAACAAGCCTGGGTTGTTTTTTGCTATCTCTCCGCCAGGGTAAAGAATCGCTAAAATTTTCATATGAAATCAATTCTGAGTAGATTAGTTAAATCTTCCTAGAATGATGATTAAACAAGGAGAAATGACCATACTACCTGAATCTCATAAAGTTTGACGGAGTTTTAAGAGTAAAACGTTTGACCAGCCGTTTCTCTTTTATCTTTATTCATTTCGTCATCCGCTCTAATCCCATATTGTGTTTTCAACTATAGCAAACTGTGTTTGTCAATTGTCAATAGATGAATGTTCCATCTGCTTGGTAAAAGAAAAAACCTAGAAATGTACAAAATAGGGGCTCATAATTGAATTGAGACATTCGGAGTAGTGTCAACTAACGATTCTTTGTTTAAACGTGCTCCAATGATCCGGATTAGCTTCAGATAAACCTTCTATTCACACCGATATTTTATATTAAAACATCTTGCGACGGGTGGTGTTTAACTTTAAATGCTAACGGTTATATCGAGTACTTTCAAAAAAGCTCCAATTTCATTTCAGGCTCATATACATGAAAATATTTAACACGTCTGGGCTTCCATAGTCCGTCGACTCGAACAAATTTGCGTATGGTACCAAGCCCTTCGTCAATTTT
>CAWGVG010000025.1:0-30689 GCA_963825865.1 uncultured Nitrososphaeraceae archaeon
GAATTAATACTTAAATTCATCTACTGTTATAATATAGTAGTTGCTTTTTAGTGTCTAAAAGAGCACCATAGTTTGTCATAACAGATTTCTATTTTTCATAATCTCGATAACATGTTCGTCTGTGACGGGATCAAAATTTTCATAAAATTCTCCGACTGCGTTAAAATCAAAAGGGCTTGCAACAGTCTCTACGGCACCGGCTTCATGTTTAAGTATATCTACAGTTTGGGATGGGGCAACAGGAACAGCAATCATGAGAAATTTTGGTTCTTGTTTTCTTATCCACCTTGCAGTAGCAATAACCGTAGCACCAGTCGCAATACCATCATCTACCAATATTACTACTTTGTTTACAATCTTGTAATCTATCACTTTACGATATACTGCTCGCTCTGCGTTTAATTTCGTTCATCTGGTCTAATTTTTCCTTCTCTAAGTATTCTGGAGGTATTCGCAGTGCTTTAACTAGGTAATCATTGAAATAAGCGGTTCCATCTTCCATAACTGCACCTATTGCAAGTTCTTTATTTGCAGGCGCTCTGAGTTTTCGCCCAATAACGATATCGAACTCAGCAGATAATTTTGTTGCTACAACATCAGCTATTACTACCCCTCCCCGGGGAATTCCCAAAACAATAACATCTTCTTCTTTGTATACCATAGTACTTTTGATTGTGTTTTTTAATTTGTCAGCCAATATGTTTGCCGCGTGTATTCGGTCTTGAAATTTCAATTATTAACATATCTTAGATTTTAAACTTTTTTATAGGTTTCATCATAAAGTATAAGACGAGTAACAATAGACAAATTATATTGCGAAAACCTCAGATAGCCGTTATTGGTTATAATAAAGACAGAAGTACAGATCAGTCGAGAAATATTGCTTTTGAAGTCGGTGTAGAAATAGCGCGTTCAGGTTCAGTTTTGATTTGCGGTGGCCTAGGAGGGGTTATGGAATCAGCATGTATGGGAGCCAAGGAATACAATGGTGTTACTGTTGGAATAATACCTCAAGAAGAATTTTCATTTGCCAATGAATTTTGTGACATAGTTATTTGCACTGGCATAGGCTTTGCTAGAGATTTTATTGTAGCTACCTCCTGTGATGGCATAATTGCAATTGGCGGTGGTGTCGGAACATTGATTGAATTAGGTGTAGGTTACATGATAAAAAAAATAATGGTTGCAGTATCCGGGAGTGGAGGGATCGCAGAAATGTATGGAGGTAAGTTTCTCGATGAACGTAACAGAGTCCCTATAATTGTTGCAAAGGATGCATATTCTGCGGTTCAAATAGTTTTAAATAACATAAAAAAGGATTAATGATGTTTGTAGTTGATTAAATATCTATCAGGTTCATAAAATGAACCGTATTTGACTTCCATTTCCCTCAATGACTTTACGATATTTTCGATGCCAAACTTTTCTAAAGTAGTAAACAGATCTACTTTCAATCCCATACCAAGTTTAAGTGCTTTTTCTAGATCTTTTCTGTCAGAGATTTCGTTGGAAATAAGCCATGCTGCATTGTTAGCAGCTACTGCCACTATGTTTATTGGATTATACCTTTCAGCTTCTTCTTCTGTTAAATTAATTCGTTCGTATTTATCACCACCACCCTTATACTCATAAAATCCTTTGCCTGATTTTTGTCCAAAGTTCTTCTCATCGAATAGTTTTTTTATTTTCGGATGAGGATTAATGACCTTTTTATCCCGAGAATACATCTCTACAGTTGCTTTGTAGATTACATCAAGACCAGTATAATCTGCAAGTTCAAAAATTCCCATAGGGAAAGCCATCTTGAACTTTACCGATGAGTCAATTTGGATCATTGAGGCTTCACCTCTATCTTGGCAGTATGCTCGCTTCATGTACTAATGGGATAAAAATTCGGTTTACGATAAAGCCTACGACGTCCTTACGACATAACACTGGTTGTTTTCCTATGTCCTTCACAAAATCCATTGCCATATCCGTGATAGTTTGCTTGGTCATTTTACCAGGAATAACTTCAACGAGTTGCATCAATTGAGGTGGATTAAAAAAATGTAACCCTACAAACTGCTGAGGCCTAAGAGTCAATGCAGCCATTTCTGTAATTGGCAATGTGCTTGTGTTAGAAGCATAAACTGTTTTTGAGTCAGCATATTTGTCTACCTCTGTATATACTTGCTTTTTCAGAGAGATATCTTCAGGTACTGCTTCAATGAGCAGGTCAGCATCTTTCAACGCTTGCTGGAGGTCCACTATAGGAGTAATTCGACTAAACACCTTGTCAGCATCTGTCTGCGTTAATTTTTGTTTTTCAACAAGTTTACTAAGTGACCATTTTATTTTATCCATTGCATTATTTAGAAAAGATTGCGCAACATCACGTAATGTAACATTATAACCTGCCATGGCGGAAATCTGAGCTATTCCATGACCCATTATGCCAGAACCAAGGACTGTTACTTTAGTAATTGAAGACATTTTTAATTAATAGGTATTGTTTATCAGGATTTTTAATTTTACTATTCACAATGAACGGCATATTTAAAACTAATATGAATTATACTATACAGTATTTGGATTTAGAACGTTTCAGCTCCGATGTAAATACCCTTTCGAGTAAAATGACAGCAGAAGAAGAATCAGAAGAAACTATTCATAGAATGAACTTCGTAAAATATCGCCTAATAGAACTCTATAAAAGAAATATAGTAAAAATTAATCACTCTGCCATGGAGCTTGTTTGCGCTTCACACTTGATTCATTATGGTTACAGTGTTGATGTGGAAAAGCAACTTACTGATATTCTTGTATGCGACCTTTATGCGACCAAAGGTGACGGGCAAGCAATAGTTGAAATTGAAACTGGGTTTATACCTCCTGAACATGCCCTGGATCCATTGTCATATTATTCTGCCAGAATTGCAAGTAAAATTGCTCGCTATAGTAAATTTGCCAACCAATTTGTTCTAGCAACGCCACCAGTCAGTATCCTCCCTATTCCTAGAATATTTAGACATCCACCAAGAGCTAGAAGAAGTGAAGATGTTGAAAAGATTAAGTTGCTTTGTGATAGATACTATCGTAATCCCCCTGTAAGCTCATATGAGATCCTAACTGGACGATTGCATATGATTTATATCATAAATATCGATGACGGAAGGGTTTTCGAGATGGACGTGGAATCTTATTTTGAAGCAATTAGCAATATGATATCAACATCAAACGCAATCCCTTGAAACTCAACTCACAACGAAATAAGGCCGGAGATCGAGTATAAGTTACAAAAGTTTTTGCATTATTAAAGTATTCAACTACTTTGTTAAATATAATAACATACATAGTCCTTTAAAATTGCTGACATATTTTCCTCAATTTCTTAAATTGCATTATTATTTATCCGAGTTAATTGATAAACAATTGATGATGATGTCTACGGTAGTACCATCATTTGTAAAAAAATTAAAATTGTCATTTATTTATTATAATCTATCATATCATGAAAGCCCAAGTCCTTATGCTGAAGCAAGATGATCCCTTTAAATGTACGTCTGCTAAGCTAGTCAAGTTTGGCTTAGCCCAATCTGTAAAACATATTCCTAGATATGCTCTGACATTAAATCCATTTAGTGAGAATTTACTTTCAAAACAAGATACAAAGATTTCAAATTTGGTGTGTGCTATCGATTGCTCGTGGGAACAGGATAATGTTATACTAAAGCATAGATCTATCCTTATGCGGGGTTTTGGAAGACGTTTACCCCTATTGCTTGCAGCAAATCCTATAAATTATTCAAAACTAGGCAAGTTATCAACTGCAGAAGCATTGGCTGGTTCGCTGTATATTTTAGGCTATCAGCAAATGGCCAATGAATTGATGAATAAATTCAAATGGGGTCACACATTTTTGGAGTTAAACTGTAACATTTTGGAAGATTATGCTAATGCTGAAACTACAACGCAGATTACAGTAATTGAGAAAGAATATTTTCCACAATTATCTTAAAATACCAAAGCAGATACCATGTGTATTGTGAGCTAGCGCGCGGGTTACTCGAAAGAGAGGAAACTCCTCCCTCATTGCAGGCACTCGAATTAGCGATAATTAGCTGGAGACAGCTGGCCACGAAACAGAAAAGATATCCAGCCAGCATATACTACGATGATGGTTAATAGCCTGAGATTTCTGATACTGGAATGAAACTGTCGACCCGAGTGGAGCAAGGCCAAACAGAGCATAAAGTCCTGCACTTGCTCAGGTTGGCTGCTCAGCGGAATCCCGCCTAAAACAAAAGGAGGGTTACTACTAGCACATAAAAAAATAGCAAGGATCCCGTAGCAACAATGTTGCAAAGTGTGGATCCTTGCTTATTTTAATTAGTATAATATTTTTTACGTCTTCTACATAATCAATCTTCAAAAATTGATTTAACAACGACGCATAATGATGTATGATGAGACATACTCAAAAGAAGCCACAGCTGTCAATTCAGCAATACTCATTTGTCTATTTTCGATTTTTAATTCATGTTTCGATGTTCAACCTTCTCTTTAATCTAAAAAACTATTATTATCTTTTTAGTATATCTATCATCATAACACTGAAGACAATATTATGAAGCAACTGATTGAAGTTATGTTAATCTCCAAGCACATATTCATTCCCGTATCAACAACTTTGATCTGTCATTCTTAGTTTATCATAATTCGCTAGCAACTTTTCTTGTTCATCATAACCTTTTATCGATCTGAGCCATTTTTCTCTGGCGCTTATACAGAGAGTCTGATCTTTAAGTTTTCTTGATTTCTCTACCGTTACAGCCTTATCTTTCTTAATAACATTGACATTAGATCTTTGACTTTAGACACAGATACTATAAAAAGGGCAAAAAAAGAACTGTAATTATTGAAAACGCTGATTTTTCCGAGCTCTCCAGAGTCTGCTAGCCTTGCAAAGATGTATGGTTATGATGAATGGTTGGTCGAAAGGTTTCTACAATACGTTCCCAATGTAAAATATTTCCTTGAGGCAATGAACAGACATTCTCAACAATACATTAGGACAAATACACTGAAAATTGATAGTAAAGATCTCAGGAGGAAGCTTGTATCAAAGGGATTTGAACTTGAAGACACTATTTTACATGATGTTTTTGCCGTTAAAAATGCATCACTGCCTACTGGTGCAACTACAGAATATTTACTAGGATATTACTACATCCAAGATCTCAGCTCCTGTATTGCAGTAGAGGAATTAGAGATAGCGGAGAATCAAACCGTTTTAGACATGGCTTCTGCCCCTGGTGGTAAGACTACTTTTATTGCTCAAAAAATGAATAATACAGGTTTAATCATTGCATTGGAACCAAACCTTATGAGGATAAGGTCAATATCATTTAATCTTGCGCGATGTGGTGTAATGAATACTTGCATTTATAAAATGAGCGGTCAGCAAGCAATTAAGCTAAATCTTAAGTTTGATCGTGTATTGTTAGACGCACCTTGCAGTTGTGAAGGCATAATTGGCAAAGACAACACTAGAAAAACAAGCCATAAACCTGAAGATATAGAATTTTGTACAATTGGTCAAATCAGCTTGATTGAATCTGCAGTCAAGGTCGTCAAGCCAGGAGGACTGTTGATCTACTCAACTTGTTCATTTGCTCCGGAGGAAAATGAAAATATTATAAATTCACTCTTAGATAAATTTGATATTAAAATTGAATCAATAAAATATGGTAGCGAAGGTCTGACTAGTTTTGGGGGTTTTCGCTTTAATCAATATCTAAAAAAAACAAAACGATTCTATCCCCATATTCACAATACTATAGGGTTTTATATTGCCAAGATGAGAGTAAATAATTAGAGACATATACATATATTATATATGTATAGAAAAACAACAAGGGAAGAATTAACGACTCTAAAGAGGGCATTTGACAGATGGGGTATTTTCGATTATATTAAAGACAAAGTTGTATTAATAAAAGAAGAAGAAAATAGTAAAATGAGAGAAGTTTATCTTTTGCCGATTGGGCTAGAACTAATGGTCATTAATAGTCAACCATCTTATGGAGGATTAATGGTTGGCGAAATAAAAAAAAATTTTTTGCCTTCTATGCAGGGTGCAGATCTTATTGCTAGAGTCAGCAAAAAATTCCCATATATTACTGTCAATGAAATTGCCGAAAAATTAATTCTATATGGCAGAAACGTCCTAGGTCAGTCCATTGTTGAAACCACAGAAATGCTCAATGAAAATGAGGTCGTAATTCTTTTAAATATCAAAAGAGAGCCCATTGGTATTGGAAAAACGAACTTTGCTGGAAAATCCTTGCGTCAGAATGGTAGGGCTACAGTTACTACACTGGTAGATGCTGGTTGTTATCTACGCGATGAAAAAAGAAGTAAGACATAAAGAAAAAAGAAGATATCAATTAGTCAAATTATATACCATAGTAAATTTATCCAAACGCCAACTATAGAGTGTCTTATCAAAATATTAAGGAAAAAGATTTCCCACATTCTCTGTTGCTGCTGTTGTTTTGTTGTCATATATACAGAATTCAGTGGGAGGGCACGTCCATTTTGTCAGTGATAAAAGAGGAAATGGAGTTTTACCATAGCGTAATTTATCCGACACATAGCAATTATATAAAGTGGAATTCCATATCCATTATATAATGAATATAAAGGCCATTTATGCGGCTGGTGGAGCTATTGCTGCGGTGGCCATAGTCATATTTCTAGTCATTAGTAGTGGAATTTTTGGGAATGGTAATTTTCATGGACAGGTGGGGTTTAACCAGAATGCATTAAAAGACACACAAGCAATTAAGCTTTCAATCAAAAATATTAGTGGGAAGGCTATAGTTGGTAATAAAACTGCCAATATTCAAGTTGTTTTTAATGCATACAATCCAAATAGTGGAACAGTAATCCTAGAAGCAATATCATATAATGTCTTTGTCAACAATATTCGTTTAATTTCTAACGATATTGGAGCAAAGTTAGAAGGATTTGTAGCATCCCAAGAGGGAGTTTTTCCTGTTATAGGCAATGGTACGGTAATTTTAAAAGATACACAGGTATTACATCGAAATAACTTGATTGCCGATAGCTGGAGTAAGATAGTCGAGGGTAAAGCGAATTATGTAGTAAATGGAACGTATTCTTACAAGCAAACTTCGAGCATACAAGCAACTGGGGAAGACAGAGCATTTAGATTGACATACCCATAACAACGTATGAACACTTAATATATACTCTGGATCTCCTATAACGACAACAGCTTTAAAAATCTGTCAATTTATAATTGGTGCAAAGAAGCTCTAATATATATATATATATATACTGACTTTCAATATATAGCCCTCTACTAGTAGTATCCATAGTTTTGGGAGCAAAGGATTTATTATATGCTATAATAGGCTATGGAAAGTATTATTAATTAAAAACTGGAATACCCTTTTCATTAGCTGACCGACCAACCAACAAACAACAACAATAAGTTTTATCCTTTTGGCATTTATGAATGCTATTGGCTATGTGGACGTAAAGCAGAATTGAAAGTGTATACAGATTTTGGAAATATCCTACATCTATGCAAAAAATGTTATGGGATATACGATGCTTTACACAGATTAAAACCGAAGAGTAGGAGTTAATGATGGCTGAAGAGTTGGTTTGTTGTTTGTGTTCTTTTTGTGCATTTTTCATACAAATTCCATTACTTGCGCTGCAAGTTCCTTATCCAATACATCACACATTATCATTGTGAACACCCTTGTTAGTAAAAGGTATTCAGTGCCATTATTTGTCTTTCAAATAATTAAAGAATGATTTAAGCTTCAGTATAAAAAGATAAGGTAATGTTAAGCGTCTATCCTTATCCTTTTAGTTTCATTCTACTTCTGGCTTAAGCCTATGGTTCCAGTATGCAACTCACCTATGTATGTAGACCAAGTTGATGTTGAATGATATTCACCTGCTACCCAAATTATAGAATCACTTAATGGGTCAGAGGATGCTGCGAAGTAGTCACCATATCTGTTAGATAATTCATTTGTTGTTCCTAATTTCAAGGACTGTGGTTGTTCCTTTATTGAGTTAAGTTTATCATCATTAGATGATCGTGTTGAAACTAAAATACTAGGATAAATGGAGTGTGAAGAATATCCAAATATAATGCCCAAATTCCCATTACCTCTACTTATAGAGATGGCAGGATAGTATAGAGATGAAGCAAGAGCGCCAATATCAAAGTCTTGTATGACTTTATTCGTGATAGTGTCAATCTGTATCAAGCGTATACAAGAACGACTTTTTGTGTCACCAATGATGATAAAACACCCATCATTAAATGCAAGCCAAAGTTTTCCCTGATACCAAGCAGCACTTTGTATACGAGCATCCCCTGTGCTAACTCTAGGTTCTTCTTCTGTAGTAATCTGTTGTCTAGTAGATTGCACTACAGGCTGAATACCGTCTGGTGCTACATGGGTATCTTGAATAACATATGACACTGTACTAATATGTAAATTGTACAGAGGTCCGTCAATATAAAAGATTTGAACGTTGTTTTGATTAAAATCACCAACAGTCGCAATTAATAATTTTGTTGTAGGGCTAAGAGCAATTACAGGGTGCAATGAAAAATAGCTGAGGTCAGGTTCAGATTGTACAGATCTGACAGATCTTCCTGATCCACTGAGCAGATCCATTTTATCTGCAACCGTAAATTGAACTCCTCTAAATTCAGGGGATTGTTGATTATCTGAGCTCCAGTTACAATCATTACCCCAATTATTAACAGTAACGACAAACTTATCCTCACTTAACCCAATAAAAGGCTGATCAGAGCAATTATTATTATTGGATTGAACCCCAAATGGAAAGTTGTAGATTCTCCAAACTCCTGTCGGATCATCTGTTTTAGAGACAGCTACTCGAACACTGTGTGCAGTTATATCAGATATGGAAGCAAACCATCTTCCAGAGGCATTATCGAACAAAAGCACTGGATCACTCATAGTAACATCCGATCCTTGTGAGTCCTTCACCGCATTAGGATTAAATAGAAATTCAAGCCCAAATGACTTTAGAAGAGTCCCATTTTTTGTATAAATCGCTCCATCAAGATTAACCATCTCTACCACATACTTTGTTCCAGCTGCTAGCTGTACATCTGGAGGAAAACAGCAGTTCTGTGCTAGGCCTTCAAACCTAGATAAAACAAGAGCAGATGTATTAAGATAATTTGATCTAGGTGATACTGGATGTTGTTGTTCGCCATGTAAACTAGTATCAGGAGAAATACCAAAACCTGAAGAGTAAGGTTTAACTTCGAAAACCCTTGTGCTGGGTTTTATGATTTGTGATTGATTTTTAGCGGCTTTATAAGCTCCGAAATCTTTTGTTAAATATGAATCCCCTGAACTTATTCCTATAAATGGTTTAAACAAAGGCCTTTGCAAATCGCTTACAGTTACTTCTCCTAAATACGATACCATATCAGTAGTATTGTAAGTACTTAAGATAGCACCCGCACTATGGGATTCTAACCCAGAAGAAGAGATTATGCTATTATTATCGGTACTATTTTTAAAAGATCCAAATGATTCAAGCGGAGATATTGAAGTATCGCTATATACAAACATACCAACGGCATAATTTGAAGGAAAAATTGAGATTATTGTTATGAGTAACACTATAGGATTTGTAATGATATAACTACAACGTGGATCGCTTGTCTCCATCTTATCATAGTATACCACCCCAGGTATTTTTATATGCCATTTTACATTTAACTGGAATAATTGCCCTGTTATACAAGCTATGATTACCACGAAATACTATTTCTCACAATAGCAGTACCTAAGCAGATCTCTTTTTTCAAGACCCAGTAAGTTTTCTAGCGAAATGCTGGAATTTTTCGTTTCTCGAGAATAACACCTCTCATAATACTTGCATTTGATGCAAAAATCACATGGCTCCACTATTGGAACTTTGCTTTCTTTCAATAATGTACTCAATACTCGTGCTCGTCGCAAAATCTCTTCGAACATTCTATTATTTTTAGTAACAGAAAACTCTAGGGTCTTTCCTTCGCTGCTAATATATATCAGAATGCCATCACTCTTGTTAAAGGCAAACAGACAGGCATTAAGATATAGTAGATCTCTGGGGTGAGGAATTTCTGGAAGGTTTACTACAACTTCAAACCTTACAACAAATTCGTTATTGATTACCATATCTGCAACAACTTCAAGTATTAAATTGTTAGTTTTGTATTCGCCACGAACATTATTCAATGAACGTCTGAGGCCTTCCAGGAGCAGAAAAGACATTCTTGTAGTATTGTCAGAAGGAAGGAAGTCTTTGCGTTCATAATACGACAATCGAGTACATCGAGAAGCTTCAATAGCATTGATTCTGTTTGGATCGTCCTTGCATATCTTCTGGTTGGCGTCCTCATATATTTTATCAAGTGCCTTTTCAATCACCCTCCTTACGTCCCTATCGCCAAGCATCTTTTACAGATTAGCATTTGAAGTATTTATAGTTGGAAATGTAGTAGCATCTTTTTCTGTGTTAGCATTTTTTCCATGGAAGATTATCTTTTTGGATAGTCAAGACAACAGTGTCATAGAGCTTGAGGATCTTACTGATGATATAAAACAAACCTTCATTCATGATTATAAAACCTGCTGTAGTGATAATATTATACGAAGGTAGTCAAAATGAAAGGAATATCATAAGATGAGCGTAGAGGCTTTAATAAGTACAACTCAATTATACTAAAACACCATAAACCTCTGCTAACACATATGAGCAGCCAAATATACGCCATTGAAAATGCGAAACATGTGATAATCTGTTTTGGACATCAAAAGAATCGAGGCAGCATAAGCAAGAATATCGCGCATACTAGTAGTAGTAGTGATAGAGATGGTGGAGGAAATACAAGTGATTAATACCCTGAGGAAGCACCTTAAAACCAGTAAATATAGAATTTCAGTTACATCATAAACGCAACAACAACTGGTGGAGGAGCAGCATTGATTTATTTTAAGCAATAATTCACAACAAATGCATATTTATTGGCCGAAGTTTTATGCTATTCTTTGGAAAAATATTTCATACCACTTTTGCAATTGCCAGACTTAACATTATAGCATATGCAACCATCTTTGATTCTTGCATTATGGAATGAAATTGGGTATTGGATATTTGATCCTTTGCTATTTGGTACTAATGTGTTATATGGTCCCAATACTGTCTCGATACTAACAGTAATTTTGTCCTTCTATCAATAATATCCAAAGAAATACAAGATTGATCTTTTCTTTGGATATTCACCATCGTGTATTTTGTGAATAGTTTCCTAATGTTATTATTCTAACGAGCCGATGCCACACACATACGTATATGTCAATCAGTCAGGAGTTGAAAGTATTTTTAACCGGATAGTTAGATAATCAACTATAGTTGGTTGACTCACAATATGATATATGTTATCTAACGACGAGATAGTATCAAATATTGTAGATTTGGATAATGGATGGGAATTAAAAGATGGAAAGATTGTGAAATCATTTCAATTCGCTAGCTTTATGAATGCTATTGAGTTTGTAAATGAAATTGCAAAGGTTGCTGAGAGACTTGACCATCACCCAATTATTACCATTAACTGGAAGAGTGTTAAACTTTCTTTAAAATCATTTGATATTGACGCCATAACAAAACGAGATATTGGACTGGCTAAGGAAATAGAAAAAGTAGTTAAAACAAGTAAATAACGCAAATACACATCCAAAAACAGTAATAAAGTTGTTGTAACGACAATATACACAGAATTGTCGTTAGTAGAGTAACTGCATAAGCAATTTATATTTATAAAACTGAATAATGCTCATAAATGATATATCAAGCATACCTATAGATACAACATCCTTGTAATTGTAAATACTATAATCTTGGAATTTGGGCTCTGCTGTTAGGTTCACAAGAACAGATCATACGTCATTATGGCTTTATTCCTGAGTAATTATTATTATTATTATTATTATTATTATTATTATTATTATTATTATTATTATTATTATTATCTCATGATGACGGTGGCAATACAAGTTACTCCCCTCATCCATTCTTACTACCGCCATCGTCGTCTTCATCATCAGACATCCTAACACGGTTATTCTCTTCAACGTTCATACAAGCCAAAATTGCACACCTTGCATTTAACACGCTAGCATTAGTTGAAAATTCGTACATAAACTGGAGCATAAACGTCTTAGCTTTACATGATACGCTTCAATAGAGAACAAGTACCGTACAAAGATTTTAAAACAAATGAGGTAATACAAGGCAAATTCTCAGAGCGATACTTTTTTGAAGCATACAATATCACTGACTCCGATCATCTGTTCGAACTCTATTTGGGAAATCATCCCAAAGACTCGGGAATTTAAAATCCCGATCTTATGGGATCTTCCGGCTTCATCAGCTCTCGTAATAGCGTTGTAGCATATGATCCTTTTGGTAATTTGAAACATAGTGTAAGCGCATCTGTATATGAGAAATCTCTACAATAAAGTGGAGCCTGCCTGAAACCTCCTTGTGCACTTAATTCTTGCATTTCCTTTATGTAAAATTCTTTTGCTGAGATAACCTCTTCCTGCATTATCTTTTGTGTAATTAATTCAAATCTTCCTTTGCCGGGTTGAAAAGCATATCCTACTAGCATTATTGCTGGAACTATTTTTTTTGAATCTAAATCTAGATTAGGGTTCAGCCTTCTTATTCTGCCAAAGATTATCTGACCCTCCATTTCAAAGCAAAGGTCACCTTCCTTACCTTTGAGTACACTCTCACCACTTAAAATTGCAATGCTTAGGCATTTATTAAACAGATATGCCTGATAAGCCTGAACAAATAATCTGCGAATAGTAATTGGAATAGATCGCAATGCTGCTATATATCCTTCACCCTTTACTAACGCGGAGATTACTTGATATTCAATGTCCATTCCTTTCGGTAGTTGTTTAAGTACTTGAGAATAGTTTTTTGGATCACGACATTTCCCTCTGACTTCTCTACTTATTGAAGAATCATAATCTGTACTATAAGACAAGAGAAGCTCTACTGCGTTTTTGAAATTTCTCTTAACAATTTCTCTTCCTACAAGATGAGTTATCATTCTTTTGCTTCCAAATCTTTGCAGCCCATAAAAATTGGCGATATTTTTTAATTCGGGCACAAAAGCAGAGATGTTTGAAAATTTTGGATTATTAATAGCAATTGTAAATTCATTTCCATGGAGGAAAGATTTTCTTAATGGAGTTTTAGTGAACCCCTTCAAAGTCAGAAGTGTATGCTGCGTTTTTGCTTCTCTTGGAATGTTTTTTGTTTGTTCTGAGCTCGCGTATTGCCGCGTAACAGCCTTTGCATCCTTGATTCCCACAACTTTAAGTCTGATTCCGAGTTCTTTTTTTATTTCAAAAAGTGCATGGTTTGAATCTATACTTCTTGTGTTTAAAATATAAAGTGGAAATCTATGATTCTCATCCCATATAGATGATAAATTGTTAAGAAACAATTCATCTATTATTTCTGATACTTTAAATCCCTCATCATTTTGCTTTATTAGCCCACGGACCCCATTGAAGTGAGTGCAATAACATTGTATGCCAGCGAGTCATCAATTTTTGGAATAAAGACATTATTCATCAAATGTATTTGAAAGAGGTTTAAACTATCATAAATGTATCTCTAGAATTATTATCAACCTTTTTTGATGCTTTTACTTCAAACATGTGTGTATATGTATATATGTATATATATTTGAATGATGAAACTGGCCTTTGACGTAGTTAATTTTATCTCTTAGTGGTATACACTAATCATATTTATTATCCCTATAAATATAAGGATGATATCAAAATAAAAATTAAATCAATCACTTTAAGATATAAAAAATAAGAAATGACCTTCTATAATAATTTTTCAGAATATAAAAAACAAATGAGGAGATAAGATGATTGTTAGGATCAATGAAAAATAGTAATAAAACTACGGTTTTAACAATGGTAGTATCGTTACTAGTCGCTTTTGTGCTAGTAATGAGTGGACCTGAAGGGAGTATGATGATAAACAGCAATTATGTCTATGCGCTAAATCATAAGGAGGAGCGGTGGAGGATCAAGTGGTGGAGGCGGCGGTGGAGGAGGTAGGAGGTGGCGGTGGTAGTCGCAGTAGTAAAGGAGGAAGTTATGGCGGTGGAGGAGCAGTGGACGGTGGTAGCGACAAAGGTGGAGAGCAGACGGAGGCGGAGGTAAAGATGGCGACAAAGGCAGTAGTAGCAGATAAAGGTAGCGGTGGAGATTCAAGCAAAACGTCTGTTGGTGATAGTAGCAATGGTAGGTGGAACAACTGGGTGGTGGCGGAGGACAATCTGGCGGATAACGATGGAGGACGCAGGAGGAACAACAGTAACCCATAATCCTAACGACGATGGTTTTACAAATAAAGATGGTCCACAGCCAGGTTTTCCATAATCCTCCTATCATGTGTTCTCTGGGTCCATGTGGACATGGTGATGGAAAGGATCATATTCTTTTGTAGGACTCATCCAGGAGTTTGCCATCATGACATCACGACGGCGACCATGATAATGTCAAGGTGATTCATAGAACAGTAGTAGTCCATGACAGAGATAACAACCAACAAACAATACTACTAAACACAAATACACAAACAGGCACTTGTTTTGTATCTTCACAAGAGGTTGTAAATGTGCCAGACTTAGTTACACAATTGCTAAACCAATGCACTTCTGTAACTATAACGCCTTAACTAATCTTTTTTTCTTTTTTTGCTTTCAAAGACTAAAAGTTTGATCTTGCTATAAAAAGTCCTCTCTATTATATGGCAATATTCTCTTTTTAATAGTAATAGAAATCATTCCATTAATTTGTTCGTATAGGTTTAATAAGCGTCTTCCTTTGTCTGTAGATACAAAAAAGATTTTTTTTCTTTTATTTGCTTCTTTTGCTTCTTTAATTTCTATTAACCCTTTTTCAAACATGAATGTAAGGTATTCTTGCATCATGGTATAAGGTATAAACACATGATACATAATTTCTGTTTTAGTGGCTCCATAACTTCTGCTACCTGTAACTTCAAGAATTGATGCAATTATTTCAAATCTTCAATCTATATTTCATTTTCTAGATTTTATCTATATTTATATTAGTTAGTTAAATGGGTCTTTCAATTTATTATACATCAGCATTAAAATATTATGTAATATAAAAATGCTAATAACTCATCTTAGGATGCCCTAATTATAAAATGAATATGTTCCACACGCATTCTATAGATAAATTGAGCAACGCATCAGGTATAACTACGTCATCATCAACACCTGCACCTACTATATCACTAACAGGCAATTACACTGCATTCAAAGGTATTGCAGATGTTAACACAAATGGTAAATTGAAATGGAAGGATGTACCTGTAATTGTGCATATAATAAATGGCAACATACTAAATCTAACAATGGATGAAAGAAAGACAGACGATCACTTCAAAGGACTTCCTGTATTTGGTACAGTTACATCGCTGACAGATGAGAATAATAAGGAATTGAGGACTGTATCTTCTGACTAGTAGTACTACACATTTTATTAATTATCTATCCTCTCTGTCTTTTGTTGTTGTAGTCATACTATTAGGCCACTAATCCTTTTTTATAATGAGTATCTACAAAGTGTCTACATGAACGATAAAGACAAGGTTCAGTACCAGTAAAGTGCACACAGCGGCACTTTGTCGTTTTAGCCTTTTGTATTAACAAGTGCTCTTTATCTGGATTGAAATTCTTTTTTGAAGCAATCAGAGCTATCGGTACTTGTGTCAGCAATATGCATAGTACTTCGCCTGTCTAACTGAAGGGGTTCGAATGGACTCATTTAGTAGCATCTAACTCCTTCTTTAGAAACCCTTGTTGTTGCTATTGCTACTGTTGATAGTATATCTCTTAATTCCTGCATGGAGCCAATGCAATATTCACTATATGCGATCTGTATGGTTTTGTCACATACTAGACATACTCTTTGTTTTTTCAGATTATTCATATACAATCAAACATTATCTGGCATTCTGGCACATATAAATTTATATGGCAATCAGACTATATGACTATATGTTTATATGGACGTATGAATATATAGCTTATAAATGCAGCAAGTAACAACAGCATTGAAGCCAGATGGTAAAGACTATAAAGCCACTTTTAGAATGCCTCCAGATCTGTTTTGGGATTTGAAGCAACTGGCAGTGGATAAAAGAACTAATGTCACGGAGTTGGTAAACGAAGCACTTCGTGACATTTTGGTAAAATATGGTAAAAGGAAAGATAAGAAATGACTGATAATTGGCAAGAATTAAGGACCAAAGTATCAGATAAAGAAGCAGATAAAGATAAAGAAACAGAACTTGACAGTCTAATATTAGACCTATACAAACTAGAGGTGAAATAAAATAAAATAAAATAAAACAACTTTTATTAATTTCTGGCTGTCAACAACAAAACTGTAAATAACTATTGGTTTCTTTTTCAGTTAAAAGATATGTTCGACAAAGCGATCGTTGGGAATATATCAGTTATTACGATTCTAATAACAATTTTAGAGGCATCGCATCATTTCCTTTGAAGGAGCAAGCAGAAAGATATCTCGAGTCATATCAAATAAAGATCAATGGCCGATTAAACGTATATGGAAAACAGATTACGGCATCTCTTAACAAAAAACTTCTTTTAAAAGTGTTTGTTGAATAAGAAGGAATTTCTTCTAATGACACTAGAGTTAATTAACTGGAGAAATGTAAGTTATCATTGGTAATTAGTGATTAGTTAGTTGGGGTGCAAAGGTATATGCGGCTTGTATTACAAAGCAACAAAGTCCAAAGGTAAAGGAAATACAGGAGGAGGTCGTTATTCTATGGGACAGAAAAGGTGTCAAATATGTTCTATATTCATAAATTACAATAAAAGTGTGTATTGTCCTTGCTGTCATTGCAAGACCAGATCTAGACCAAGAAACAATAACCAGCGTTCCAAACTTTTAGATGGAGTAATTGTAAGACATTAATTAACTAACTAACAAAAGGTTAGTTGACAACACAAGGTTAATGTAGAAGCAGCTTTAGCTGAGTCCACATTAATCCTGTCATCGAATAAGAATGATCTGTTGTTGTTGTCAACGATAAGAACATTCGTTAGTCTAACTCTTATATACTACAGGTATAGATCATGATACTAGATAAATGACAACAAGCAACAAGATTATAGCAGTTGCTGCTGTATTAACGGCGGCAACATTAGTGTTAGCAGTAGCAGCCACTACAATCGCAACTACACAATCAGCATTCGCTTCTAACCGGCAACGGCAATACAAAAACCATTCAGAGAAACGAACAACATAAATCAGTAAGTGGATCTGGTAACACAGTCCACCAAGAACATCATAATATAATTAGCTCGGGTGGCGGTGGATGTGGTAGTACCTGTTGACCGGGATAGGAACAGTAAGATTTAGTATACTCAGCAGAAATTAGAAAGAAGCCAACAGATAAAAGATGAATATGGTCTAAAGTGCTGGTGGACTACAACCATACGACTCACTCGGTCCACTCTTTTAGGCATCAAATCGCTTTCTTTTATTTTCTTTAGAACATCACACTAACTAACCAAATGTAACTAAATGTGTTCAAAACTTACGCTTTTATGAACACAAATTGATTTATTATTTGTTAATGTTAAATTTATCTATGCGGTATACTCCATTGCTGCCTAATGTAGATGGAGGTATTTCTGCTTCTTCATTATTATTTTCTCTTCCATCATCATCATTATCAATACCAGCAAATGAGTCTGATGGCAATCTTCCTAAGACTGGCAGCATTTCAAACATTTGTGCTAAACTATTACTAAGTTTATGAAGTTCGGCAATTGATCTAATGGCTATATCAGGTTTCTCTTCCTGGTTGTCTGTTATAATCTGCCATAATTTGCGTTGCATATTCTTTACTTCGTCTACTCTTTCAAAAAACAAATGGTTCATGTATGCAAACCTGTTCTTACGTAAATGGTCTAACTCTTTTTTAGAGTCTTGGCGTAACTCCATTTTTATATGTCTAAAATAGTCTGATCCTATCTCTATGTCGTATTTGCTCTTTACTTTGGAATTAATGTAATCTAGTGATTCCTCAGTTGTCAATCGTTGCAGAATACAATCGAGCACTAATCTCTTGAAAACTTCCTTTTGATCGTTATTGAATTTCTTTGCCAACTTACTTTACTCACTTATTCATTTATTCGTGTTAATAGAATACGTCGCATCATTTCATTGTCCTTCTTCTTATATCTACTAATGTATTTACTTCGTTTTCTCATGGTATTCCAACGTAGCAATCCGCCACTATACCCGCCGTAGTCACAAAACGGTTTATCATCCTTTGTCGTATTGTCTTCTTTATCGTTATTCTTGGTATTATTGTTGGTATTATTTGTATTTGACATTTTGTGTTAATTGATTAATCGGTTAATTGGTTACTTGATAATTAAACGCCTGCAATCTTTCGCATGAATGCTAGACTACGTATAACACTATCTGAAGCGGATGAATAAGAGGAATAATAAGATGAAGAACCATTCTTATTATTATTACCATTCACTTTTGAAAAGTCAGGCACATCTCTAAATCCAGCGTAAGGATCTTTTTTAGTCGTTACAGAAGATGCACCATGCTGCTTAACTCCGCTTTTCTTTAATTTTGTAAGATATATCTCTGCAATTTCTTGGTCGCTAATACCAGACCATTTGTAAACGTGTTCTAATTCCTGCTGATATCTATCTTCTCTAACAAATAGTTCTCGAGGTATTAACTGATGTAAGTGTTGCCATTCTCTCGGCTTTTGATACTTTTTCCTGATATCTTTCAACAAATTTGTTGTTACGCTCTCGTTCTGCAAGAAGATCGTCTTTCATAGTTTGTAGTTTGTTTAACATGCTAAGCGCTTCACCTAATGTCTGCGGTGTTTGTAGGTTGTTAATGTCTAATGATGATGATGATAATGCTGGCTGTTCTCCTTCTGCTTCTACTGCTACTGCTGCTTTTGCTTCTGTTGTTGAAGTCGATGATCGTTGTGAGGGTCCTGCTGCTGTTCCTGTTCCTGTTGTTGATTCTGATGCTTTGTGTGGTCTTAACATTGCGAGCGCCAGCTGGCTTCTTCAGCTTCTTTGATACACTTATTCTTTGAATCCTGCTGTTGGTCCATTTTATTTAATGATTTAATATTACTATTGACAAAGCTATTATCCTTTCTGTCACTAGAAGACATCGTTGTTGCTGTCCAATGTTTGACTGCTTCATTTAGAACACGATATAATTCATTGTTTACGTTTTCAAAAACATCATGAACACTTTCAATATAATCATAAGATTAATAATCTTTTACTACCTCATCATATTCGTTGTCAAAATCATCTAAAGAAGACATATATGATATAATTAACCACTATTATCGCTACTACTACTACCGCTACCGCTTGTCTGCCTGACACAACCCGCTTCATCATATTCAAATTTCGAATAACAATGTCTTTCTGAGTATTATTGTTATATTCAGTTGTGGGTTTTTCTAGTTGTTGACGCTGTTGTTCTATAATAATTCTCTTCTGTTGCTGCTTGATGCTGCAACTGCTGATTTCTTAATTGCTGTTCTTTATTATGGTGTACGTGGTTGACGAGTCTGAAGATTATATTTATTGTTACTGATTATTCCATGACATTTTTGTTGTAAACACAATATCTCGTTAATCCTCTCTTTGAACTCATGAAAATATCCATATTGATTTTCTCTTAATGTAATATACTTATACAAGTATAAAATAAACACACGCTGCCCCATTACCATTGTTTTCGGCAATATGTTGGCTGGTTCTTTTGCTTAAAAGCTGCGCACTAGTTAAATACTTCTATTTCTGTAGCTTGACTCATGGAAAGTGTAAAGGAAGTTAAACATTTGTCATATGCACGTCTCGTGAATCATATTTGTTGGGAGGAGGAGTATTGACATGCCATCTATAGAGGGAGTTGACGATGACGCTCCTTCAAAAGGCTTTGGTGTGTACGGCGAGAGCAACAAGGGCAACTTTGCCGTGTATGGGGTGAGTGACAACGGCGATGCTGATAAAGTTGTCATAAGCTAGAGTGGCGTTAAGATTAGCAGTAGTAGTAGCGGTGGCTTCGACAGTAACAGATGGAGTAGGAGAAGGAGGTGAATTATCCATACCGCATATAGACTGTATATCGTTTTATTTAAGCAACTATAAAGTCATATAAAATGTATTTTATAGGAATCACATACATAAAATATCCTAATAAATCAGCAGTAATCGATTTGTGAATCATAAGCAAGAGATGGAAGAATTATCTTAGTAAAGAAATATTCTTAGCACCATTTTAATTATTATATCTTGACTGTTTTTTACTGTGATATGATATATTGGAGTTAGGCCAAAGTAGGTCTGAGGCTCATATTTTTGCAGAAATTTATTTTATTAATACATTAGGAAATAATGGCATTATAATGTTTAAAAAACATAGAACAAGAGTCACTATAAGATAGCTATTAATTTTATATATAAACAATGTTTATATTAAATGAAGAGAAAGAGGAAAGTCACTTCTAATGCAGGCAATCAAAAGTACGGGAATAGTATTAAAAACTCATTTATGTCTGAAGGGTTTAAGTCAGAATAGTGATAAAGTGTTGACTACTATTTACGATTTAACATCTTTTGTATAATTAATTAATCTTTGCAATTAGCCCAGAAACGCTAGTGAAAGCTTTCATATTATCTTCTACATTTAATATAGAACTTATCGCGATCCAACTACAGAATGGCAAATATATAATTGTAATTGCATATCATCATAAAGAACGGTAAATTTTAGCCGATTTTAAATACATGGCAAGCATTTAATAGGTATGTGATATTTAGGAAATTAGATGTTATTAATGTATATAATGGCGGTAGTTAATTCTATAATCTGGTTTTAGCAAGTCTAAATTCCTCATGGAGCGTTCTTACTGCTTGATCACAATCCCTATCATTAACTACAAAAGCCAAATTCAGTTCTGAAGAACCCTGTGCAATCATTATGACATTAATATTTCGTTTTGCAACTGCGCTAAATACTTTAGCTGCTACACCCTTTATGCCACGCATACCAGATCCTACAACTGCGATTACTGCAACGTCATCATTGACATTTACTTGTTTTATCACCTTTCCAAGTAAATTCAAATCAAGGGTTGTTGTTGCCTTGTCAAGATCGCTCTTTCTTACAACCATAGATATGCTAGATTCGGATGGACTTTGTGAAATCATCATTATATTTACACTATTTTTTGCCAGAACATCGAAGATCTTTGCAGCTGTTCCGGGAGCCCCAACCATTCCTCCTCCACTTACATCAATCAACGCAGTATGGCGAATAGCAGTGATCGACTTTACAATCTTTTGTGATGCCTTGCTTGTATTCTGCGAAATAACTGTTCCTTCATCTTTTACGTTGAATGTATTTCGTATTCGAATGGGAATTTTAGTATCTATTACTGGCTCAAGAGCACGCGGATGCATATACTTTGCACCAAATAAAGCCATTTCCATTGCTTCAGCAAATGACACTTCTCTGAGCACTTTTGCCTCCTTAACAATTTTAGGATCTGCAGTCATTAGTCCATCCACGTCACTCCAAAGCCATACCTCGTTAGCATTAATACTTGCTGCAATTATCGACGCAGTATAATCTGAACCGCCCCTGCCTATGGTTGTAATGTTGCCATTCTGATCTGCGCCAATAAATCCAGTTATTACAGGTATTACGTTATCTTTCAACAATGGTTCGATTTTATGTACAACACGAAGTTTTGTGGTATCCATTAGAGGCCGAGCTTCTCCAAAATTAGAATCAGTCAAAATTCCAACCTCTTTACCTGTTAGATATGCTGATCTTAATCCAATATCGCGTAATACAAACGAAACGATTGGAGTAGATAGTCGTTCTCCAAATGACATTAAATAATCCAGAGACCTTGGAGTAATCTCAGCCAGAAGCACTATGCCTCCAAGAATGTCTTGTAATTCATCAAGTAATTTCATAATTACAAACTCTGCTTCATTTTTTATTTTTTTATCTGCGATAGCCTGATCAATAATAGTGGTATGGATATCGCGTGCATTATTTATGAAATCCTCGATAGAAGTCTTATCACCTCTCTTTATGCTATCAGAAATGGATAATATCCCATCAGTCATTCCGCGGACAGCAGAAACAACACCTACAATGTCATTACTTTCTTTCTGCTTTTGTGATTTTATTAGATTGGCAACGTGAATAACCTTATTAGCAGAATTTATGGCAGTTCCACCAAACTTCATCACAAAACGCATAGTAAATCAGATATTTTATTTACGTAAATTAGTGATTTTAATCCTGGACTCTTGGTGCAAGATAAAAGTGAATTCTACCTACATTTGCAACTCTGAATTCTAACCTCAATGGCATTTTGCTTGAATATTCTGCTGCTATCGATCCGCCAACAGTACTTACTGCTTTAGTAATTTTAGAAAGGTAATCCAAACTATACGTTGCCTTGCTATCTTCGTTTATACTTAGCTCTTCCAAACCTTCGCTTCCAGAATCTAAAACTATATCTGCTTCGCCTGAATCTCCTTTACCTGAGAATTCTACTTTCTTGGGCTCAGATTCAATAGAAATGTATTCAGAGACTACTTGAACGTCTGAAAGAATTTTATCAAATGCGCCAGCGGTCAATACCACTTTAGAATGGAAGGTCAATTTTGGTAACGGGGTAGAACTTGCTGAACTCTCAATTAGTCTCATTTTGTATTCTCTCTTATAACTATTAGAAATCTTGATGTGTAGCATACTGTCATCCCCGACAGTAATTTCAACTGCATCCTTTTTATCAGCTCGTCTTATCATCTTTGAGAATTCGTCAACTCGCACGCCAAATTTTAATGCTGTATCGCATTCATATCCTTCAAATGCAGAGTTTGGCCAGTGAATATCTATAAGTGCAACATGTGATGGATCCATTCCTCGAAAGGAGATCCCCTCAACAGTCGCTTCAAATGTTGCCTCATCTACCAGAGTAGAAATCGCGGATATTACAGCCCTCCACTCTTCAGGAGATTTTGTTTTAGCCACGAACACCAAATTAATTCAATGATGTGGCTCTCATTTACAGATTTTAAACATTGCTATATTCAATACATGAGCTAAATATTACATTGGATTACAGTAAATTCCTCATAACGTGGTAGACGCGGTATATATAATACCGCGTAGAAATATAGTAACGATAATACTTTTATTTTGATAAGAGCGCATAAATATTTGGCTCCCACTTTAAAATCTACATTATAAGATATTTGGATATATTATATAGTCAAGGCCCATCAAGGCATACATTATTGGGTGTTAGGAATTAGGTTAATGCTGACTTTTGTACAGTTAAGACTAAGGCAGATTATATTCAAAATTAAGAAATTGCCAGCAAAATCCGATCAGATTATTTTCTCCTTTATCACATATTTTCATTATAATCATGCATAATTTCTCCAAGTATGGCTGCATTTTGTGCATCGAAAAAATTGAGTAGTAGCTTCATCAGCAGACCTTGTCTGTAACATCCACCAAAAAGCATTATTATTTCCACATCTTCGGGCATTCAGTAGATGTCGTAGGTAATATAGCTGGACTCTTCTCGGCATCAATGACTTTGAGTGAAGCTCTGAGATGCTTTCTCAATCGAAGATATCGTGTTTTCCTTAGCTGACATTCTCATTTTCCTTGTCTACTGAAAAACCACATTTTGGACAAAGACAATGCCTTCTTCTATCTTCGGCTTCATTCGTGTTTCGCATTTAGGACAGAACTTCACATTGAAACTACTCTTATTACTTCTTCAATGCAGTCTTCAATGTGCTATTCAGTTCCTTAATGTGTTCTGAGGCAGAAACAGATGCTTCTCGAATTGCTTCAATTGGATCCTTTTTCTTGGTTATAATTCTAACAATATATTCTTTAATAAGTGGATGTTTGAGTATTACCCCTGCAAATTCAATGCTTTTTTCTTTCAAAAGTTCGTGTTGTATGATGTACATAACTGAAATATCTTCCTCTTGAAGTTTTAATTCCAGTCGATTATCCTTAATATCGATAATTTCCGCAAGCATAATACAGACAACTACTTATTGAGGATATAAATGATACCATATGGAATATTATTGACAGATAATGGCGAGTATTATTGCGGATGCTATAATAAGCAAATCTCAGAATAAGATAAAAAGAAGATGAATGCTGACATTAAGTTTGAGTTTTAAAATAAATCGGAAATATAAGAGAGGTTTTTAATCAGAAAAACTGGGAACTGGCATATAATAAACATGATAATTTGTTTAGAATGAATATTGAGATAGATTTGAAAGCAGGAAGAAAAGTAGTTCTCAACAATAAATTTGTCAGAAAGGCAACGCTTTTCTGGACTCGTAGTCCTAAGATTCCTTATAGGATATGGATTTCAATTATTAAAGATGATATGCCTTTTTATCCTGTAACAGTTGAAGAAGCAAAGTCATTCTTATTTGATGTTAAGAAAGTAATTGAACTAAATGGCAATGGTTTTATCTCAGGAAGTAATAAGCTGTTTGCTAATATTAAAGTTAAATGGGGTAAACATACTTACACTGAACCCACAGTGATAGCTGGCAAATCAAATGTTATAGATATTACCTGCATAGAACAAAAATAAATACATAAATCATTAAATATCGTCAGAACCGGAACGCCAATTACTCAGGGCATCCCACTTGTCCTTTTCTATCCAAATCCAAAAAGTCCTAGATGATCAGAGCAGATTGAGCTCTGCTATAACCTACTCCGATAATCTTGCATCCAAATTTGTTTCCATAAATAACACAGTCCGTGATGTAGACTAAATCGTTATAAAAATTAATTTTTAGGTGACGATTGATTTTCCTAATAATGACATATCCAAGTTATTTTGACGGTGCCTCGCATAACTCCGTTAAAACGCCATTCAGGGATTTTGGATGAATAAAGGTAACCTTTCTACCATATGAACCTGAACGCAATTCACCAAGTATTCTCATTCCATTTTCTGATGCTCTTGCAACATCTTTTTCTATATCATTTGCGGTAATGGCAATATGATGTATCCCTTCTCCGTGTTCCACTAGGAATTTTTTAATGGGGCTATCGTCAACTATGGGCTCCATTAATTCAATTCTAGTATCTTCTAGGTCTAGCATTGCAACTCTGACTTTTTCGCCTGGAACTACTTCAACTTCGACATGATCTATATTGAATATCTTCTGATAATTTTTCAAAGCTTCATCAACATTGTTAACAGCTATTGCAACATGGTCTACTCGCATTTTATTTCACTTTAAAATGAATCGTCACGATATGATAAGACAGATATAAAGGAGCATTCGGATAACAATTGAATTTATTTGCAGTAGCAATGCCAATAGCCCTTCTTATCATTAGCATATTAATTCAGTATATGCAGAATAGCATAAAAATCATTCCTATAGTTCCATGGCATATATCAAAATCTCGCTTTTCTTTATATCTATCTCAAGCTAAAATGATACCTTTGGCTCATACTTTCCAAAGATTCCACCAAATGTATTACTTATTTCGCCCAGTGTAACATTATTCTTTACCGCATGAATAATATGGGCATCAAGTTTTCGTCCTGCTTTTCAGCTGCCTGTTGCAGTGCGTCCAATGCCTGCCCAACTTTTATCTTGTCACGAGAATTCTTAAAATCCATCAACCTAGAGATCTGCCTTCCTTCACTCTCTTTATCTATCATATTCAGCTTTGGTTCAACGTCATGCGGATCTTGGAATTTGTTGACACCGACGATGACGCGTTTATTTTCATCTATCTCCTTTTTCAGCCGATAAGCATTTCTCCTGATTTCCTCTTGGAAAAAACCCTTTTCAACAGCTGCCAATGCGCCACCTATTCGGCTAATTTTTTTCAAGTATTTTTCAACTTCTTCTTCAATTCTGTTTGTTAAATATTCTACATAATAGGAACCTGCCGTTGGATCTACCGTTTTAGTAACGCCAGTTTCCGTAGCGATCATATGTTGAGTTCTAAGTGCGATTTTTACAGATTCTTCTGTGGGTAATGCTAGTGCTTCATCTCTAGAATTGGTATGTAAGGATTGGCATCCACCTAATACTGCGGCAAGTGCTTCTATATGTAACCCTAACAATATTGTTATCAACTTGTTGAGCAGTTAATGATTCGCCACTGGTTTGCACATGGAATCGTAAATGCCATGACTTTGCATTCTTAGCATGGAACCTCTCTCTCATTATTTTAGCATAAATTCGCCTAGCAGCTCTAAATTTAGCTACCTCTTCAAAAAACTCCATTGTACAGCAGAAGAAAAATGATAATCTAGGAGCAAAATCATCCACTTTTAACCCTCTTTCAATACAGGTTTTGATATATTCTATTGCATTGGCAAAAGTAAAGGCTAACTCTTGTATAGCATTAGCTCCTGCTTCACGCATATGATATCCAGAGATACTTATCGGATACCACTGCGGGACATGTTTAGAGCAATACTGTATCATGTCACCAATAAGCCTTATCGATGGTTTTGGAGGATAAATGTATGTATTCCTTGCAATATATTCTTTCAATATGTCATTTTGGGTTGTACCCCTGATCTGCAAGTGGAGAAACTCCTTGGGATTCGGCTACACTAATATATAATGAAAGTAATGTTGATGCCGTCGAGTTAATTGTCATGGAAGTACTAACCTTATCCAATGGAATATTTTCAAAACAACTCATCATATCCCTAATCGAACTAATCGCTACTCCGGTTCTTCCAACCTCACCTTCAGATTGAGGATCGTCGGAATCGCGGCCTGTCTGTGTAGGCAAATCAAAGGCCAACGATAATCCTGTCTGCCCGTGTTCAAGCAAAAATTTGAATCTGTTATTGGTCTCTTCAGCACTTCCGAATCCGCTGTACTGTCGCATTGTCCACAAGCGCTCCCGATACATGTTAGGATATAGACCGCGTGTATACGGAAATTTGCCTGGTTCTTCATCAAGAGTTATCGGATTTTGAAAGATCCTTCTTTTTATGAACTCTTTTTACAGGTATTCCTGAATCCGTCTTAATAGCATCAGCTGGCATTGCTTTCTCTTTCACCTCAATATGACTGCGGCTAATTCTTCTGCAGCGTGGTAAGGATCCATTTTTTTGCTTATTAGTTTATCAATAAAAAGAAAATATTTCTCGTTTTTATTTAGCATAGTTGAGACTTTTTGCTCAATCATATTTAAAACCATAGCTCTTAATTCTGATTCAAGCATTTTTTTTTCTTTCTCCTTATAATTACTACTTCTCACCTTTAGTAACTTATCGATAGTCGATACTAATTCTTTGATTCCTTTACCTGTCTTTGCTGATGCTTTCAAAACAGTGGGTTTCCTTTCAGTATCACCTATTAAATCTAAAATTGAATTGAAGAGAGTTGCTGCGCCTTCTAGGTCTCCCTTGTTTATTATATACACATCTCCAATTTCATTTAAGCCAGCTTTGATTGATTGGATGTTATCACCTGTGTTTGGAGTAAATACTACAGCAGTCAAATCCACAATCTTTGAGATTTCTACTTCTAAGCTGACCTGCTCCTACACTTTCAACTAATACAAGATCATAGCCAGCGGCATCTAATACCCTAATTACATTTCTAAGAGATTTAGAAATTCCTCCAACCGCACCTCTAGATGCTATGCTTCTCATAAACACATTGTCATCATCCATGGCGGTCTGCATCCTAACTCTATCACCTAAAATTGCTCCTCCAGTAATTGGACTTGTTGGATCTACTGCAAGAACAGCAACCTTATATCCCAAAGCCTGAAAATTGGGAACTAATTTTCCTATAAGAGAACTTTTTCCCCCTCCTCCAGGGCCTGTAAATCCTATTGCTCTTAGCTTTACCAGTTTTATCAAATATTTGTCGTATGATTATTTGGGAATCATGATAATCATTATCAATAATAGAAATTGCTCTTGCTAGTGAGCGTCTTTCTCCTTTCAGAAGACCCTTAACTACAGGTAGCATGTCACTTTATAATATTTTGTCAATATTATATACTTCTTTTTTAATATTAACTGTCATATTAGCATTGGTAGTATTAATCCCTCGTTCCTCCGTGTATGTATGAAAGGTGTGGATGAACATCCACCTCCTATTACCATCTTCAACGTCTTTCAATACCCGTTTACCAGTAATGCTCCACATATGCAAGACTATTAGCAAACATTGGCCTGGTTGTATAGGTTCTTCATTGAATCGTCCCATTTCTACCGAGAGTTAATTCTTAGCATCTGAATCTAATTTCTTTCTCTAACATCTAATGGTTTATATGATTATGCAGTTTATATTGACACTATATATTACGTAGACATAATCGCTACACGTATCAATATAAGATAGAATAAAGATTTTAAACTAAGGTGTAGATCTTCGGTTAATGTCGGCGCACCAGCATCAAAAACGGATTAGAGTACTCGTCTCAAAGCTAGGATTAGATGGTCACGATAGAGGAGCTCTTGTAATATGTAGAGCATTGAGAGACGCAGGCATGGAAGTCATTTACTCAGGACTGTTTTGTACACCAGAGCGAGTCGCAAAGATAGCGATTGACGAAGATGTAGATGCGATTGCAATGAGTTTGCTAAATGGAGCTCATTTAATATTATTTCCAAAAGTTGCCCGATTGTTGAAAGAAAAGGGAGTAAATGATATCTTAATTGTAGGCGGCGGGATTATTCCAGAAAGCGACAAGAAAGTGCTAGAGAAAGAAGGAGTTACTGGAAATTTTGGACCAGGAACACCTTTATCTACTGTAATTAATCACATTTCAGAAAATATAAAAAAATTGCACTTGAAACAAAATTAATAGTTATATAAAATCTGTTATACAATATTACGAAGAATCGTAAATGATAGCACAAAAATTATCTCTGGTACACTTTAGCATATCGATATCTGTAGAAATACCAACTCAAAGTTGTTTGTTTGACTGAGTCCATAATAAAAAGAAGATATAATATTAAATTATGTTCTAACTTAATCTAAGATAATCTACAGACGAAGATAATAAAGGAATAATAATCGATACTATATGCAGCGGAATAAAAAGGAATCACTTGCACATATTAAGAACTGCCAGAGGATCTGACAGGTGGTTAGTAATTTTAACTAGAATATTATTGTCATCATTGATTAAATCTCTTTCGCATTTGGCCACATCATTTCGCGCATGCCTTTTCCAACTTTTTCAATTTGATGATTTTCAATCTCTTTCATATATCTATCAAACGAATTTTTTCCTTCTTTCTTGTAAATACTAACCCACTCTTCTGCAAATTGACCTGATTGAATTTCTTTCAACGCTTCTTTCATCTTTTCCTTTAACATTTTATCAGCTACCCGTGGCCCCCTTGTAAGACCACCATATCTAGCAGTTTCGCTAACACGTTTATACATTCCGCTAATACCGTACTTGTGTATAAATTCTACAATCAGTTTCAGTTCATGAAGACATTCAAAATAAGCAACTTCAGGTTGGTATCCTGCCCCAACTAAAGTTTCAAATGCATTCATTATCAATGTATGGGCACCGCCACATAAGTCAACTTGTTCACCAAACCAGTCAGTTTCGACTTCTTCTTTAAAAGTTGTTTGAATTACACCAGGTCTGGTGCTACCAATACCTTTTGCCATAGCCAATACTCTATCCCAAGCCTTTTTTGTATAATCCTGATATACGGCAACTAATGATGGTGTACCAAAACCTTCTTGATATAATTCACGGACTGTCTGTCCAGGACCTTTTGGTGCTACCATTATAATGTCAATATTTTTTGGAGCTACAATCCAATTCCAATGAATGGCAAGCCCATGCGAAAAACTTAATGCCTTACCTTCTCTAACATAGGGTGCAATTTCTTTATTGTATGTATCTGCCTGTTCCATATCAGGAATTAAAATGTGAATGATATCGCCATTATTGGCAAGCTTTTGACACCTCCATTACATTATGTCCATCATTTTCTGCCTCTTTCCATGTTTTTCCATCTTTTCTCAAGCCAATAATGATTTTCAAACCAGATTCTCTCATATTAGTAGATTGGGCACGACCTTGAATTCCATAACCAATGACTGCGATTGTTTGATCTTTAATTGTATCCAATTTTACCTCATCATTTAGCCATTTTTTAGCGGACATAACGGTTGAATAAGAACATGATACATATATGCGCTATTACTAACTTGCGGTCGTAGTTAGAAGGCTGTTCAATTCAAAGGCTAATTTCTACCAGAAATATAGTTTACAATGCAAACTATTCAAAATAATAATTAATCAAGAAAAGTAAATGTAAATAATATTGAATAACATTTATCGCCATTGACATTGTATACTATTGTATGTCTCATTACTATA
>CAWGVG010000026.1:0-279447 GCA_963825865.1 uncultured Nitrososphaeraceae archaeon
TAATGAAACTTTTCAGATAATTTCATTGATGATTAGACTCAGTACTAGTAGTCGTTCTTTTGTTATCTATAGAGTGATATGCTACAATAGGAACTGCATTAATTGTTTCGTTTTTGTTGAATTTAGCCGGGCTGTTGACCAACTCAACAAATTTATCAAATATTTGGCTATCATTGTGCAAGTAGATGTCATCCAAAGCGTTATGAGTTGTTTCTTTGATATCGTACCTATTTGCAATATTTAATATGCCATTATTAGAATATGTTTTACAGTCTGTCTGACTAAAATGTGCTGCTGATGATTCTTCCAACCATAGCAATGTAAAAACATTACATCATTAACAAAACCCCCAATAGAAAGGTCATAGTACTTTGCAATTGTATTGATTACAGTTGCATTATTCCATCCTGCAAACACCCGTGTTTATTCAAATTAGGAAAAAGAAGACAAAATGAACAAGTCCTTATTTAGAAATAGAATTGTGGGAACGTGACGAACTTTTATGTATTTTAAAATACGAACCATCCTCACTTATTTTATTTTGAAAGCTTGTATAAAACTGGCATGAACAAACTAATTACTAAAGCAATAACAACAACAAGCTAATTACATCGAGTAGGCAGCTTGCATATGATATTTGTTTAATTGATTTTACAAATATTCTCTATATCAGTAGTCAAGCTACCTAGGAATTACAAACAAATCGTACCCAAAATCTGATACAACATCTCAATTATAAATTAAAGAAATCGTCATCTCTATCATTTACCAGCAGGCGTTTTAACCATCCACTTTTCTGTCCTCAGTATGGATATCGATAAATCTCCTCAATCTGCAGATATATTTAATAAACTCATAGTAAGAAAGGACAAGGTCCCAATAAGACCACTGACTGAAGGAAAATTAGAGTGATATGTATGTATGTAAGTTACTAATAAATGGTAACAAAGTTATGATTTTAGTCTTTGTGCTCATTTTAACCTGATGGCATAAGTGTATTGTGCCTTACAACATTTTCATTAAACTGGTGAAAATGGAAGTGAATGGGTTAGATCATATCCAACTATCCAAATAAATGATCTAAAGTATTAGACATAGCATCTAAAGCATCAGACAGAGGATTCGAATGACCAAACTCTGAATCAATAACTCCTCCTCCATCATTACTGTTACTACTAGCGCTGCTAGTAGTAACTACAGAAAATCCTGTGCTACAAGAACTAGCAGTTAAGGAAAATAGTAAATGCACTTATAACATGGACTATCTTTCAAAAATTGTTAAAATACTTAGTTCTAGTATGGGTAATATTACTTTAGATGTTTGCAATAATATATAGCGCATTTAATAAATGATTATCACAGAGGATATCAAAATTAGTTGGGACAACGATGGCAAATAAGATCTGTTATAGTTAGTAGGTGAAAAATGTGACTCAAAAGTTAA
This sequence comes from uncultured Nitrososphaeraceae archaeon, assembly GCA_963825865.1. GTDB lineage: Archaea > Thermoproteota > Nitrososphaeria > Nitrososphaerales > Nitrososphaeraceae > CAWGVG01. Next base: position 1,445 of record CAWGVG010000026.1, read on the forward strand.
TGCTAATTTCTAAGGCTAATTACCAGAACGTCGGATTTCAGTCTGTTGTGCTTATTATCTAATGAAACTGTTATTAATTATTTTTTATAATATACAACAACAAATGTCACTTGAACCAGATGATAATAATAGTAGTTATTCATCAGCAAATGCCATAGCAATAGTAGGATTAAATCTTGCTCTATCGTATGAAAATGCAGCTGTTGATAGGCTGGAGAAAAGAGTGGCTGAAAGCATCATTCCAGAAGTTAAAGAAAAGATAAAACGCCATCTTGAGCATACTAAGCGACAGCAAGAAAGGCTAAAGGAGAGAATTAAGGCATTGGGAGGAGGAATGATGGAGCCTATATCTGAAAAAGGTCGATTACCCATACCTGAACCACCACAAAAGTTAAAGATCATGATTGAAAGTAATAGTTCAGACAAAGAAAGAGAAGTTTGGGAATCATTAAATGATTTGATAATAGAAAGAGCGGAAGCTATTATGTATAAAGGTGGGATTCAAGCACTAGAGCTGCTCAAAGCAGATAAGAAGACTATCAAAGCATTAGAGAAGAATTTGAAAGAAGAAGAAGCATTTGGTGATTGGCTGGAGAAGAATAATCCAAAGATAGCAAAGAGATTAATGACTAAACAGATGCAGGAGAAAAAGCAGGGAAAGAAGAAGACAATGCAAGGAGAGAAAGAAGAGGAAGCCGTCTCAGCAACAGCTGCATAAAGATATCAAGGGTCAGAAAATTTCACCATGCCTGATAGTATCGAGAATGTCTTAATACTTCAAGGGGGAGGTTCTTTAGGTGCCTTTGGCTGCAGAGTCTTCAAAACTGCATTCCATACAGGGCGTAATTAATAGTAACATTACCCCCAAATCCTGCTCCTAACGCCAGTACTGGCATTGTAAGCTTAGCCATAGAATAATTCTCATTTTGAATTGCATCGTCTGGAAACGACTATTCTTCTTTGCTAAAGGATAGTCAAAAAATGGGGGGGGAAGCATAAAAAGTTCTTGTTGTCAGTCTTTATTTTGTATTTGGTTGTTGCTTGTGTTTCGTCTTTCCAGATTACTAATTTATTCTGCAAAATAAATGCACATTTTATTGTTTGATCAGGTCTTAATCCTTCCCAAAGTAAAACAAATTCGGCTTCTTCAAATTTCCTTTTTGGATTCCTAAAAGCAGTAGTATTGCAGGAGATGATAACAATGCAAAAGCTATTGTATCGAAACTTATTGAGGATATAGGTTTTGCATCTGTAGATACAGGTTCTCTTAGGCAAGGTGGTCGCAAGCAACAACCAGGTTCTCCAATCTATAACAATCCTATGACTGCTAAGGTAGCACATGAACGTGTTGCTGAAATTGCTTAAGAAAAAAAGAGGTCATTATATTATCCTGCATATAACAGCAGATAAGGTAACCCTTCTGGATAGTGGGTTCAAGAAAATAACAACTAGCTGTTAGAAAGCAATTCTGCATGTGTTAATTCGCCTGCAGCTGCTAACAGGTATAAGTTTATTTTTTCTCTTTTGATTTGATATCCCTCAACAACTTTTCAGCTTTATCCTGACCCAAGATCTCCTTTAGTTTTTCTCCTGATTTTGGTCCCTCCCAAGAATCCAGCAATTTGTTGACGTTATCTTTAGTATCTGGAGTAAAGTCCTTTATTGCATTGTCTATGACCTTTCTGTGGCCTCTATCCAGGTCCTTGGGCCTAAATACAGCAACCATGATATATCGTATGTAGCTTGTTAATAATAAGGCATGTGGTGTTATTGTCGTATAAAATTCTGGACAATATTTTATCTAATTCTGGTAATATCTCGCCACACTTTTCAATTCCGGGCTTGCCCCATTTAAGACATGGGCTGTAAAGTTGTTTTTGATGTTTTATTCTTTATATCATCAAATACTGCTCTAGCATCTGTTATTTCCCTGGGCTGACTTACCATACTGCTAATCCAAAAAAGAGTAGTATCATCCATCAAATTCCATAGCCATTGCTAATGCCCAAATTCCATCTGTCCATTTCTAAAATGAATCATCATTTCTTAACTTTCTTATCTTTTTACATCTTGCAACGGTATAAGACATAATACATTTTAACCAAATTTTTTGTCATTTAAGAGAAATCAGTATTAATTTTTGATTATCATGAATATTATGATAATGATAAATGCTATGGTGATGTTGATTAGATAAGAAAAATACCCTTGTAAATTGTGTTAAAGATTTGTATAGGATGGGTTTTACATCACCAGTATCAGGTAACCATAGTATTAGAATACAAAACAAAAAATGGATGTGGATAACTCCTTCAGGAGTTCCACGTTACAATTTGCAAGAGAAAGATTTGGTCAAAGTTCATTTAGAAACCGGAAATACAGTTGGTAGACTGAAACCAAGCATAGAATGGTATATGCATGGTTCTATCTACAAAAAGTTAGGAAAAGTAAATGCAATTGTACATACTCATAGTCCGTACACACTTGGTATTGCTATATCTGTATTAGATAAGTTCCAACAACACATAATAGAAGAAGCCAAGATAGTAGTAGGAAATCCTATTATAATACCAAATAAACCATCAGGATCAACAGAATTGGCAAACATAGTTTCCGAAGCATTTGGACAGGGCAGCGGTAATACAAGAGCAGTTATAATTAAAAATCACGGAGTTGTAACTGTTGGAAGCAATATTCATCAAGCACGTGCTGTTGTCGAAGCACTTGAAGAATGGGCTAAAATATTGACAATATCAAAAATTTTTGGTGGGCCAAAGTATGTACTTGATAAATAACAAAAGCTAGAAACAAGTCCAGAATTACAAAAACAAATGAACAACAATTTAGATAAGCTTAGAAGACAAAATCGCTTGATTCATTCAGATATTTTAAAACAACTTATAGACAAATTGGAATTATTAATAATTGATCAAGATATAATAAATGCATTAGGTTATAAAATGTATATTGAACATTTGATATCTTTGGTACAACATATTTGAAGTCCTGTTGCATATACAGATTTCCAGTAAAGTGCTTGAAATGATGACTGTCTGACTGCTGATTTAGGCTTGGCATACTTTAATTCTACTTAATAACAGCTCCAACGTCAACATCTTCTTCTTCTTCTGCAACAGTAAGAAATATTGGCCTTCCTTTAGGTCCATCGGCAGCAAGTAACATTCCATTTGAAACTATACCACCGATTTTTTTAGGTTCTAGATTTGTACAAACTACTACTACTTTACTAACTAATTCTTCTGGTTTGTAGAATGGCGCAGCTCCGACAACCAAATCCCTTTGATCTGCTCCAATATCGACCCTTATCTTAAATACCTTTTTCATACCCGGTACACCTTCTGCTTGGATAACTTTACCAATTTTCAAACGTACCTTTGAAAACTCCTCGTATGAAATGTAGTCTTCTTGTTCTCCTTGTTTTTGCTGGGATTTACTCACAAGTTAAAGTTCATCAATAACCAGTTAAAATCATTTGTGCGTAATTTGTATGAGACTACCATTTAGTTGATAGGTCTGTAGACTTGAAGCAATAAATTCTGGATCGACATTAACAGATGAAGCTGCTGATTTGCCCTAATAATGTCATTAGCCAATAATATGGTAATGCAACAGATTGTGTATTCATAATAATAATGATCGTCTCCTCGCTCTTTTCAGACTAAATTGAACAAATATATAACAATCACTCATATGGGTCTGGGTCTAATCCCTTCGAATTTTCTATCAAGTTATCGAGTCCTCTTCTTCTAATAAGCAATCTATTTCATTTTTCTATACCTATTTCATATTGACTCCTAACATTCCAGCATTTCGCCAATTCTCTTTTGAAACTTCATAGGTCAAAATTCTAATCTTTTCCTCTTCAGTTTTCATAATCCTTGCTGTCTCTCTTGTCAATACTTTAACTAGTTCTGTTTTCTGTTCTACAGATCTTCCCTGGCTTATTGTAATTTGTATTACTGGCATAATAATTGTTAAGTGATCTCATATATGTTATTTATAATTTCAATACAATGAAAGGAAATCAGATATGAGATATAAAATATTAAAAAAAGGTAATCAGTACGCCGACTAATGACGACCTCATCCTTATGAAATAGTCTTAATCGGCTCCGCTTTCAATATTTTTGCACAGATCCAGTCATCGATACTTTCTCATTTCTTTAATAATGCTTTGTGGTTTTTCTCAGCTAAAGACGGACAAGCTGCACATAAAAAAATACGTTTAATTTTACTCTATTTTGCAACAGGAGCTCCTTCAAATTCAAATCGCAGATGAGCTTAATAATTACAGATGAATAATGATAACAATTTGTCTGAACAGAAAGTAAAGTTTTCTAAAATACTGATTGCAGCAGACGGTTCAGAAGCATCAATGGATGCAGCAGATTATGCTATTTTGACGGCTAGGAAATACAATTCTGAGCTTATTGCATTGCATGTTATTCTATCGGATGTAACTCTATTTGGATCAGTTCCACCAAACCATATAAATGAAATAAAACAAGAAGCTCAAATGTATCTAGATAAAATAAAAGAAAAATCTTATGAAGACGGTAATAATAATAAAAAAGTTCAATTGAGAACAGAGTTAATTACGTCTACATCTGCTATCGATGGTATTGTATCCTTTGCTGAAAAGGAAAATATTGATTTAATTGTTATTGGAACAAGAGGAAGGCTTTAAGAAACTGCTGCTAGGAAGTATTGCATCTGGTGTTGTGACTTATGCTCATTGTCCTGTAATGGTAGTAAAGTAGCAGGACTTAAAAGCTAGCACTTGATGCAGTAAAGGGCCTTGAATTTTTGAGCTGCACGAATCGATTTTGGTGCACTCACTGAACCTAATGTAGGTGAACCCCTTAACTACAAGGAATTAAATCCCACCCAGTCCACTAATCTAGTGTGGTAGAAGTACTCACATTTTCTGAACTCGTTTTGGAGAAATTGTTAACAATTTTGGGGCTGACCTGACTCAAAAATCTCAAATTGTTAACAAAAATGTTAACAAAAGTTTGTTAAATGTGAATTTTATGTTAACAACTAGGATTTTATGTTAACAAGGAAAATTTTTTGTTAACAAAAAACTAATTCTGAAATATTGGACTTACTTTTTATGTGTCACTAAAACTGTCAATTACTTTATTTTCCAAAATAACCTATACCTCCCAATCTTCTTCCACTTGATATTTTTCTTAGTATTAACTAGCTCTAACAATGCCCCTTGAACTGTTTTTTGATTAAGATCAATTCTGTCTGCAATTTCATTTGGGGTCTCTGGTTCAGAACTTAGAGCATTGTACACCTTATCTAGAGTTTCTAAGGACAATTTCTCGTGTCAGCAAACTACATAATACATCTAAGTATTAATACTTATAATCAGTACCTGATAATCCGAAATGCTTATATGGATACTTATACATAGGACTGATGGTCAGTACTATGAGTGTTAAAGAACATGGCTTGGACAAACAATCAGAGATAGTATCTTCTAAAACAAAGAGTGAATGAAAGACAATTGGTGTGAGAATCAAGTCGCAAATTGATTCAAAAGAACTGAGGGAAGAACGCCTTGCATCCCTTATTCCAGAAATGCGATAATTTAAAATTTGAATATATGCAAACTAAAGATATAGTTAATGTTCTTGAAAAAGGATCTGTATTAATAGAATTTGTTCGCTTTTCAATGTAATAAAAGTAATAATTTGTACTAAAGTATATGTGCCATATTGCAGGCTTATGCGCTTCCTTACTAACCACCAATTTGCAGGATAACTTGTGAAAAAATAATGGTCATACCTGTCTGGATCATAAACCGGAATACAGGTTCAGTTGAATTTGCATGCCATGTCCTATCAAATATACCGACTGCTTTGCTGCTTTTGGCCTGTCATTTTAACTACGATCGACTGCTGTCATTTTAAAATGTAAAATGTCAAAGAAAGAAAAAGTATAGGGAGACAATAAACAATTGACTCGTCTAATTAGAGTATTTCAGACCTGCCTCTAACTTGCGAATTCTATCAAGTATATTTGAATGGTCAGCTTCTACTTCTGTAGTTACATAAAGAAGAAGATCATTTCCAAACGGCATAGTAATGCGCTTGATCTTTTCATATTCTGCCAAAACGTACTTCCCTTTTCCAATCTTTGGTGCAAGTCGGCTGCGTGTTTTCCACGAATTCATAGCAAGATTAAGTGACTGTTTGCTTTCATCATCGTTGAGTAAATTCTTTATGCCTTGACGGTGGCGAGAGTACATAATTTTGCCATTTGTATCACATATAGTAACTAACCTAATATCTGGATCTATATTAATAATATCTACATAGTGTTGCTTTATTTTAAATTCTCTAATCCTTAATAGAGAGCTCATTATAAAACCGAATATTGCTCCCCATATCATATGGTATACAATTGCCATAAGTGCGATATTCGTGGTTGAATGGCTCAAGTCCTCAGACAATATCGGCCGTTGTGATGCAATTGCTAGAACAACCACGATACGTTGATTGGAAGGTTGTATCAATAGAGTGGTTATAGGTAGAAATAAGACTAACCATATCACAATGCCTGCCCCTATACCAACCAAGATACTTTTATAGGGATTGAGCATACGAATTTTTCTCCATCTAATCCCAACTGCACCAAGCACTGCTCCTAGTGCCGTCCCAGTAAGTAGATGAAGGCCAAATCCCAAGTATGCTGCAGTTGTAGCATTATTTAGCCCCAGGCTGATGCCTATAATAGAATAAAATGTACTTATTTGTAGGCGTAAAGCAATCTCGGATGCTGCAATAGCTGAAGATATTGACCAAGTTGCAATAAAACCAGCTAACGCTCCATATTTTGCTCCTTTGAATGTCACTATTAGTTTATTATTATTTTTGAGCTTTGAGATCATGTAACTATCTTCCTTTTTTTACCACCTAGTGATACTGACCACTAGAGTTTTTATTTGGTTGAACATACAACGCTTTATTTGTATATCATAGTCAATTTTACATGCTGTAAAATGCCATGCTAATTCAAACGCAAGATAGCAAATGGCTAGCCCAAGAAATGAGGATATATCTAAGTTTAATTGCTCTAACATAAGTATGAAGTAGCAATTAGACTGATATAAGATCTCTTGTTTAAAAACTAAACATCCAAAAAATAAAAAAGCTAATAATTTAATATCTGTTAAGTATAATAGATACAACAACCTATTAACATATCATGTGTAAAGTCATTTCCCGAAATCTTATCAGGTTTCCTATTATAATATGTGTTTTACTTGGCAGTTTCAAAAAACCCATATTCTGGGACTGCTGTTTTAATCAGAAATTAATTAAAAACTATGCATTATTATATTAAATGCAAGTTAAATCCTGACTGAATTTACTAGTGGAAATATTCAATCCGGCAGCTACACTGTTCAAGGCACAGAAACAGTTGACAACCTATGTTTTGTCAGCACCACTGTTCCTGCTGCTATTACCATAAATGGACAATGTGGAACAGGAGTAACAATAAATTTCAGAGCCGCTAATGGTCAGACAGCAACATTTGCTGGCAATGTAAATTGCGTCTCGTCTTAATCAATACTGGAGATACACCAGTTGATGATGATAATATATGAGCACTCAGCAAATAGATATCCAACTTTTCCTTTTCTTTTTGATATCAACATTTTAAAGTCATAATAACAATAAAAAAATTGTACTCATCTTTACAGGTTTGATATGTCTGCAGAGAATCTTGATATGTCTTTCTTGTCGTTCCCATAATCAATAACTTTTGGATATCTGTTGAACTGCCATTCAACAGGTGGAATACCCAGTTATTGTTGTTCTTTCCTCTTTGGAATAATAGTATCGAATACAGGATAAATGACATCTTACAGATAGGAGTAATGCGATTGCTTACATAACTGTTGATCTTTGTCCATAGATACTATAGATCTATAGATACTATAGGTTTTACATGGTATTTAACACCATTAAAAGCCATTAGTTTATATTTCGACTTTGAATCAGTACCTGTGACATGTCTACAAGAAAAGAACAACGAAAAGATGAAGAGACAACTACAACAACCACATCTCCATCACAAGTCCAGCAAGAACAGCGACAATCTTTCAACAGAGCATTAGATGAAACTAAAGATAATATTAGAAGAGCAACAGATGAAGCAAGGAGAGATATTCCACGTTACACTCAAGCAGTTAATGAATATCATGAACAAACAATTCAAGCTGCAAGAGAGATAGCAGATAACTACCTAGAATCACAAAAGGAGATTATAAATTCATTGCAGTCAGCATGGCTCCCCCAGATAGAGGCGGCAAACAGAGTATTTACATCAAACTGGATGGTATCTCCAAGACATTTGGCTGACAACTATGCAAGGATAGTTAGCAGCTTTGCAGATAATACAGTAGCTGCAACTAGACTAGTGAACAACACTATATTTGCAAACCTAGAAGCATTCAAGTCATCTGTTCAGAATGCAAAGGAGTTTTCTAGAATAAGTGTTAATGCGGCAAAAGCATTTGGGGAAGCATCAAGAGATACCACAACACGTTTCTCTTACTAGAAGTAGAAATAGAAATAATAATACAACATCCAAAAAAAGGTAGACACCCTTTCTGCTAATTAAATGAATGCAGCAAAGCACCAATATCTTTTTAATTTACTTTCACTTTAAATGTCGCTATTACAAATTACAATACTAATAGCTTTACTATAACATAGTCAACGCCAAAAAACTAGATTGATATTGTCTTTTTCTCCATTATTGTCATTATCATATATAAGAAAGAGCTAAGAGACGACTCGCCAGTTAAATACAGCAAGTGTCCCTAACTCAATAAGCTCGTTCTTTGCAGGTTATTAATTTCGAATTACTGCTACCTTTATTACATGCCAATGATCAGATTTCGTAATGAATGAAAACTGATCTTGTTATTGCAACAGGCATATTTGCTAGCTCATTAATATTATACCAAAATCAGAGTGCAATAGCACAACAACAACAACAACAGCAACAATTACTCGGATCTAATAGTAGTAATCAAACGATATCTCCAGCTAAACAACAACAACAACTTTTTGCTTCAAAGGACATATCTTTTGATATCGATAACGTGACCTTTTCACATCACATGGCATCTGTTAACGGTATCCAAATTCACTACGTGATAGGTGGCCAAGGAGATCCAGTAGTCTTGCTGCATGGTTGGCCACAGACATGGTATGAATGGCGCCATATCATGCCGGCTTTGGCTAAAAATTATACTGTCATAGTGCCTGATCTAAGAGGACTTGGGGATTCTTCAAAGCCAGTTACGGGCTATGATGGCAAGACTAGATATTTACCAACTGGTATCTCAACTAGGATTCGACAAAATTTTCTTAGTGGCACATGATATAGGAGCGCAGACAGCTTATTCATATGCAGCAGCTCATCCTAACAATGTAACTAAATTAGTGATCATGGAATTTGCGTTTCCAGGATATTTGCCTCCGGGATTTGAGGGTATAACGTGGTGGTTTGGATTTCATCAAACACCCGATATACCAGAAATGCTTACTTTTGGAAAAGAGAAAGAGTATCTTTCCTGGTTTTATAAAGGCCTTGCATATAATCCCTACGCCATTACTCAGGCCGACATAGAGCAATTTGTAAGCCACTATTCTGCTCCGGGTGGTATGCGAGCTGGATTTGAGTATTATAGATCTTTTCCAATAGATGCAAAGGAAAACAAAGAATCACTAGCCAAGGAAGGTAAGCTTCAAATGCCAGTACTTGCGTTAGGCGGTGATATCTATCCAGCTATAGGAGGTGATCTCCCTGGCAACTTTGCATTGAACTCAACACAACTATTAGCCGCAAATGTACGGGGCATCACAGTTCCACTTTCAGGACATTGGATTCCAGAAGAGCAGCCAGATTTTGTAGTAGACCAGCTATTCAAATTCTTTGGAAACAGTACTAAGTGAATGACACACAGGTATAGATATTATTATTATTTGTACAAAAGATCGCTTACTTAGATTTGTGCCATACCCCCATCTACGAACAGTTCTATACCTGTGACATAACTGCTGTCATCCGACGCGAGGAACGAGGCGGCTTTCGCGATTTCGTCGGAGCTGCCCATACGCCCCATCGGCACGCTGGCCGAAAATCCAAATACTTGATGTTTTAAGTGTCTAGGATTATATTTCTTATACAGTCTTACCATCATAAGCAACAAACCATTATGTGAGAACCAGTATACCGCATCCTATAGCTATTATTATCTGTCTGTTATTTTGACATGCACCGACAATCTTGTGGCTATACAGACTATCACTTCCTTGATGTGCTGTACATTCTGTTATTTATTGAATAATGTGATTATTGCGAACCAAGAGATCCATAAAACTCATTTATTGTACTTACTGCATAATAACTTTATGGACATGAGTACAACCTGTGTGCTTTGTGGACAGAAGTCACAGGATTATGCTATAGAATGTTCTTGCTGCGGAAACACTTATTGTTCTGATACATGCAAGGAACAAGATCACCAAGTAAAATTCACTCATCACGAATGGCATGATTATAAACGCATTTATGAACAAATCATGAATATAGACCCAAATATTAGGGTAGTTACAATATGTGATATCAATGGCAAAATGATGTATTCTGACTACTGTGAGGGTGTAGAGAATTTGCTCACACCAGAAGAAAGCAAAAAGTCTCTCAATCTAGCTGTAAATTCATGGAAACTACGCAGCCAACTTGCACCAAAGATTGGAAAAGGAAAATATGTATTGGCAGAATATGAAAAAGTCAAACGCATTACTATACCTCTTGGGAAGAATCATCTTCTGTATATAACTACAGAAGTGGAGGCTGATCACTCTAGTATAATTCGTAAGATTGGAGAATTAGCATCACAGAAACAGGATTATTAAAGTAGTTTTCAGCCCTTAGCTCGTGAACATGGTCAAGCTAATTGGTACAATATCTTCAGCAATAATGTTGAGATATCTCATGCTAATAGGGTTTAGCAATCCTTTTAATCTGCTTTGTCAGTAACGAATGATTATTTTCTCTATTATCTCTTCATTCTGGATTGTTGGTTTTGTAATTGTAGTAATTTCCAAAATGGCTCATTGCTTGTCATGACCTCTTATGTGGTTATTATTGATCATGAAAATAAACTGCTACTTATATGTAATATTGGTCACTCAACTTTACGAAATACTAAAAAGTATCTACTACTGCACCAAACGTATCTTCTTGGATGTAATTATTACCTTCAGCGGAAGAGTTTTCATTCTCTAAATAGCCGTGTTCTGATAGATAGGCAATGACCATACTTATTATTATTTCACTATCGTTCTCACCAAGCTTGCCCTTTATTTATATGAAAGAGCTCATCTGGAAGGCTGACAAGTGTTCTTTTCATTTTGCAACTATCTCCAAGACAACATTTTTTTCTTCTATTACAGGAACACGACATCTTTATAACCAATTATATACAAAAAAATTTTATCAGTTTATCTGGTTTCTTTTATCTCATAAATTCAATCAAGGTTGTTAGGCCTTTTCGTTTTAATTTCTCTTTTAATTTAGATACGTCGACATCATGTTCAATCATCTTTTTTTATTACAATAAACTCTTTATCAAATTTATCGATTAGATCATTGTAATTACTATGAAGCCATTTGACATCTTCGTCAAATTCTTTTAATCACTCTGCATACAGAACAGTATTTATAACATAACATAATGTGTTAATCGTATTTATCTCTATTTTGTTCCATTTTTTTACTGGCTTTGTTGTTGCCAACCATCATATGCTATAGATTATTGTAAATAGTGCTTGTGCACAAGATAACATGAGAGTATTTGCTAACATTCAGCCATTCGTTTATTGTTAAAAGCCCTATAGAAAGCGTTTGGAATTTTTATACGGATGTCAAGCATTTGGAAACAATAACACCAAAGGAGATAGATCTCAAGATCATTAATGCTAGTCAGATAAGATCATAAATGAGAAAACAAAAAACGCCATTAAATCTTCTGGTTCTCATGTGTCTATAATAGGACCTAGAGGTTCAGGTAAAAGTCAGCTAGCATTCAAGGCAATACATCAGTATGAAAAAGAAAGCATATTTGATGTAGTATAATTATTACATAAACTGTCAATAAACATATAAAAAGTTACAATATGACAATTATTTTTATAACAGAAACCATAAGATAGCATTTCTATGATTATCATATATTTGATATATCTTTAGCAATGTAGACCCGGGCTTTTCCCGAGGCTAGTCTGAGAATTATTAATTGCCATCTATACTCAGCCAAAGCATGATTGGAGTTAAAACAATAACTACTTACTAAATTGGATAGAGTCTGTCGCCATATATGCCTGACCCAACGTGCAAAACAGATTCATGAGTACGAACTCCGACAGGACAGTAACAGTGCTGTATCTTAACTGTGAGCAATTTGGCAATTAATTCAGTCTCCAATCAGGAACAGAAACACCGAGAAGATATAAAGTTTTTAAATAAATTTTCTGTTGGTATACGATCACCTATGTATTTTTTCTTTAACTTTTTGGTTTCAGGATCTTTCCAGTAAGCATAGTAATAAGGCTCATGCTTGTGCTCTATTAGCACAAGCAAGCTGTCTTGATTTTATATTATTTATGAATTTAGTTGCTCTCGGTTGTCTTGTTGGCATTTGCAAGTACTTTTTGTAGCGAAGTACGCTTATTTCCAAAAAGAGGTTTATCCCAGCTAAGTATTGAGCTCCGGTTATTGTCTTTATAGAGCGATGCTAACTCGTTGAAAAATGATTGAGAACTAGAGTTATGATTAATGTGGTTGGTAGAATTACCGTTGCTATTGGGATTATGATATCTGCTTAAACGTTTTGTATTAGTCAAATGCTCTTCTCATTATCATATGATACGTTCCTAATACTAAATTTTCTCTTGGGTATTTTAGATGAAGTAGGTATAGCAAAGAAATTCTATTGGGAAATCTAAAGCTTTTCCAGATATTTTCAAGCACACCATCCTTACTGCCCTTACGATCCTTACTTGTAGATAGGCCTTCATTACTGAAGCATATCTCGCTACACTTAGTATCTGGTAAGGATGGTAAGCATCGTAAGGATGGTATAGTGCAAATTTTCCGGATTTATTCTGTGAACCTCGAATATACCTTAATCAGAGGAGCCCTATTAACATCTTCATTAATGATTAAAATTCCATCGCTACCATGATCAAATTCAAGGTAGGAGTATAGAGTAATTGTCATTGCACCGTCAATTCATTTTGCATGGACAGGGTTCACTCTTTCATATCTAGCGATTACTGGATTATTTGTGAAGGACCACGCAAATCAGGCTAATACTACTTTTGTCTGGATTTGAGATCTATACCTTAAGCTAGACGGTACGGTATGACGACCATCGAAACATTGCCAGGGCCTATGAAGGTTGAATTGTAAGATGCTTTAAAGTAAAATCATGTGGGAAAAAAGAGCATTGTTTCGTTATGTTCTTTTGAATTGTCCTTCCATTACAATTTCTGCTAGAGGTTTTCTATCGTTTGGATGTTCCTTTTCATGAAGTTGTGGTGGAAGATTATCCTTTGGTCCCTGCTTTCCGATTGCAATCATTGCCATAACATCAAAGTTATCAGGAATTTGTAAATCTGCTCTAGCTCGTTCGTAATCAAATCCTTGCATTGCATGTACTGCTAGTCCTCTTGATGATGCTTCTAAAGCTAAATTCTCCCATGCAGCCCCAGCATCAAATTGGTGCGTTATAGAATATTTTTCGTTATGTTCAAAATTCTTTCTAGCTACGACCACAATTAATACAGCGGCATTTTTTGTCCAAACTTTGTTGGGTTCTGCCTCCTTTGTAAATTTAATGGCATTTTTAAGCAGATTCGAAATAACTTCATAGATTCTTATTTTGTCTGCTTTTATGAAAACACCATTTCCTTCTTTTCGTTCTGTTTCAAATGATAATTTTACAGCATTATTGTTGTAGCGCATATTAATTTGATTTTTTATATCATTTATTGCAGTCTTTATTTGTTCATTTAGATCGAATTGTTCTTTATTGAGGTTTAGAGAACGACTTTCGATTCTTGTAACGTCAAATATGTCATCTGTAATTTGCTTCAATCTTTTTGCGTTTCTGATAACAGCATCCAATAGTTCAATCTGCTCAGTATCTTTTATTTTAGATCGAATAATTTGAGTAAAGCCAAGTATTGGCTGCATAGGTGTTCTTAATTCATGAGATGCTATATTGATAAATTCTATCTGCATATTGCCATTCTGTTTTATCTGTTCATTAGCCAAGGCAAGCTCTTTATTAACTGCAAATTTTTCATTAGATTCTGCTAATTCTTTAATGACTAATGCAAGATTATTGTCTGATTCCAACACAGCATTGTTTGATTCATTTAGCTCTTTTACCTTTAATTTAAGTGCGCCATTTGAGGCTAAAAGAGAAGTGTTTGCTTCTTTTAATTCTTCAGTTTTTGCGATTAACTCTCCACTCTTTATAGTAAGCAAATCTTCTGTACTTAATTTATGCCTCTTTTCGTTGGGTATCGTTTTATTGTTCTATTTAAAATAGATGGTAAATCTTATAAAGAATATCGTAAAGTCGAAGGAAAATGAAATAGTTAGCGCAAAACAATACGAGAATAAATCGGGAAGGGTCAATATTGTAATGGGTCGGGTCGTTTGTGAACTGTTATCAACACAATACTTGGGCCCAAGGATATCGGTGCTTGAAATGGTTGGTGATGACCTTGTTGTTGGAATGCCAATGGCATATTGAATGCAAACGTAGCTCCTTTTTTACCATCACTATTATTTTTAGCCCAAATCTTTCCACCATGTGCTTCTACAATGCTTTTGCATATGAACAAACCTAGCCCGGTTCCTCTATCAGATTTTGTAGCAAATTTTGTAAACAACATAGGAAATATCTCAGGATCTATTCCTGTGCCTGTATCCTTTATACTTACAGTGACCTCTCTTATACTGCCGGTATATTTTTTTTCTATAGTAACATATATTGTATCATCTTGATTTGTAAATTTCAAAGCATTACTTAATAAATTAGAAATGACTTGGGATATTCTATCTCTATCTGCTTCTATGGGAAAGAGATCTGCATTTTGGTGGTCTTCGGTGATGGAAGGAAATAAACAAGACAATTCTATATTACGGTAGATATTGCTATCATATTTGTTCTCATTGTTATTTGGGCTTTTATAATCGTCTACTAAAACTTGTATTAACTCTTTTAAATCAAATGTATCTTTTCTTATATGAAGATACATATGCATTGAATTTCCTTTTCTATTTTATCTACCAAATCCTCTTCTGATTCTTCTAATTCAGCTTCGATCTTAGCCGCTTCTTCAAGATTTGTTGTTAATACTTCTTTCACCTTTATTGCAGTCTCACCTGTCTGGTAGCTATGAGCTTCATCAATTATTACTGCAAAGTATTTTCCCTTTACTTTTCGCACCTTTTCGGGGGTTACTTATTGCTTCCGGAATACCATCTAAAAGATCCAGATCTATTTTTTGTAATTTGTTAAAATTTTTTGGTGGCGAGAAATCAGTTGGAAATATACTTGAAATAATTCCTTCCGACAAAAAATCATGTGCCTTTTTAACATCGTCAACTATTTCAGGAGTTACATCTTCAGTTTTTTGAATAAGATCAAGAATTTCATTATTTAATATGTCCCATTGTAAGTAATGAGAATCTCGTATCTTGATCCGAAGTCCAACATATGTTTCAAAATTGGCATTTTCTTTTTTCGGCATATCAATCACCGAAACTAACTTTTAACAGTTTCTTTTTAGCCTGATCAAGTTCTCTTTCTATATTTTCAATTATCTGGCAAAATAGTAAAATAGCATTTCTTATGACCTTTGAATAAGTTCATAATAATTACTGTTAATCCATTTGGTTTTTTGATAACATGTAGCTTGTTGCAGTTACAACCACTAAGGTTATTACATATATCAGTATTGTGCAGATAGATGATTTCTTCCTGTCTAAGACCAGAATAGAGACCAACCTTTACAGTTAATCCAATCTCACCAGGAATCGCCTCTAGGTCCTTTACTTTGTTGACTACATAGTTATCATCTACAATGTATATTTTCGCGGATCTCGAAGTCTCTTCGATTTCGTTTATATAAAAATCTATGTTCATACCGAAGATCAGATCTTAGAAAAAATCAAAGAAGTAAGATATCGTTTTCCTAATATGGAACCAAATGATGCAGTAACAGTTAATAACAGATTCGAAAATTTCCAATTCTTATTTCATACAGCTACGAGCTTGAGATGGAGGTTCATATCCATTTTATCCACAATCGGTATTCTCCGATAAGAACACCATAACGGCGTAGAACAGCCGAAATTTGTCCAAATGCGAGCATCATAATTTCTTTTAAAGGGAGGTATTTCGAAGGTCTGATAAAATATTGAAGTTATTGCTTCTACATCCTGGCGTATTGTGATCAAATAATTTACATATATGGTAATTCATCACTAAGATTAAAATTACTATTATCAAATTTTGGGAAAGAGCCATTTCTTAATACTATATAGAATCATTAATCATTCATTCTGATATACTTAATAGTTAAACTTTGACAGAAGACAAATAACAGTAGTGACGACTAGTATTTACAGCATATGACAGCTGTGTTGCGCTAATGTTCAAAAAGGTTGTGCTATTCACATCAACTTTTTTGATGATACATGCAGTGAATGTAAGAAAGAATACGCTGAATTAAAGGGTCTAAGTGAAGCACATTCGGATAACGATAACAAAAGTATGACTGACAAAAATCTGGAGAAAAAGTATAAGGAATTTTCCGAAGAACGTGCTAAAAAGTTGTATGAAGATTTGCTATTGCAATTTCTTAGGAGTAATTACAATGAAATTGATGCTTCGGAGAAAGTGAGATATGTCATTAGAAAACAGTGCGAGGTATGCCATATTGGTCTTGGATTTAATCCCATCTTCCTTCAAAAAGTTTAGATACATCTTGCTTAGAACACAAACACATGCTACCAGTTCATTTGCTTCTCTAATATTTCCAATATCAAAAGAAGAAGAAGTAGGATTATTCGTTACGATAGAAGATGTGCTCGTCGAATTACTAAACTTATTATGTCTAGGAAAACTCGGCAATAGGGCACTACGCAAGAAGGGTGACTTATTATCATTGTAATTGAAAAACCAACTAGCTAGTATTATTAGCAAATAGGTATATCTGTAGGAAAACAACTCTCATCTGTATATGTATTCCTGCTTAATTCTCAAGATTTTTGTGTTGTCATCTACTGTGTCTTGGCCTTAGCCCATCCTTTCCTAGCAGTGCATCATTCTTTGGGTCGTTAGATTGACTGACTATAGGAGGCATGATATGGTCATACCAGCCATCTGAATCATCAAAAGCTATAATGCCTGCAGTACTATTCCATTCTGCAGTTTTTGCAAGCGGTTGATTGTATCAACTAGAAAATGCTCCTCATCAAGGGGATCAGAGTATCCAGCATGTCCATCTTGATATGCAGCAGCTTTGAGGAAGCTAACTGAAGGTAAGTTACCGGATTCAGCGGCATTCCAAAAATCAGTTAAATCATACTCGTGGTTTGCTTGATTTGTTTTTCCGATCATAGATATTGATATCGGAGGTAAATGGTGAGGGTTTGATGTAGAGTTGTAGTATTGAAACGGTTCATGATGGGGGATATAATCTGCCAGCATTGTTCCATTAATGTTTTGGTGTTTTGAATAACAGATAGCTTGCCATCGGTAGCCTTACCGGTTGGCTTGAATTCGCCCTGGAACCATCCCCAAGTCATAGACACTCTCACACCCTTAGAACAATCATCATAAGTTGGTCTTGGATCGCCTATTACTGATCCATTTGCTACGTTATCAGAAATGTTAGTTGGTGGTGTTGCTCCATGAGTCTGACCTGACACAAGGTGGAGTGGAAGGACCAAACGTGCTGCCGAAAAAGTTATCACTAATTGCAAAATGCTGGGCATAATTCCATAATGCGGTAACCGTGTTACCGTCAAAGTAACCCATTGTTATATTACGGTTGCAACGATTGCCTGTTGGCGAATTAGTCTCAACGAATTTATCCATCAAACCTCCATTGGATTATCCAGATTAGGATTATGTACGTATAGGAGATTACTTATTTAGCGAGGTGTTGTTAAGTTAAGGGACCATTGGAAAACTGTGCCTCTTTGATATATACATCGCTATATAGTATTCCACTTGCTTGACTTTTAGCTCTCTTAGTTTAATTGTGGAATTTTAGCGATATCCCTTCCATATATCTCTTTAAATTCCCTTGGTTTTGCATCTTTGAAAACATCCTTACTACAGTACCTCATAGAGTATGCTGCCATCATATCCAAAATTGGTTGCAGAGCCAGGCCTTTTTCTGTCGGATAATATTCTATTCTTATAGGTGATTCATGTGAGTAGACTTTACGTTTTATTAGTCCTATCTTTTCCATTTCTCTTAGCCTCACAGATAGAGTTTTGGGATTGGCTCCTTCTAGAGATTTTAATAATTGATTAAATCTATTCTGTTTGCCATTTATCATATTTCTTATAATTAATACTGTAAATTTTCTGCCAATTATCTTAAATGTGTTGTCAACGGGACAAGATTTCATTTTAATATTATTATCTGATGGATTTATTATATGTGAAATGGTGCTGTTGTTGGAAGCAGTGGTGGTATCTGCTCTAGTAGTAGTTTCCATGGCTATTATAAAGTAACATCATTATCTTATATAGTTACCTTTGGATAGTTAATAACGCACTTACCATAAGGCTACTTACTATAGAAGGGGTAACTTTCGTATTTATATATAATTACTACGATATAGTTACCTATGGTAAGTCATGTAAATTTAGTATCTGAGTTCAATAAGGATAATTCCAAAAACAAGACAAAGTATTCAAACTCACAACTACAAACTTCTATTGCTGATTCCAATTTACAAGTAGTATGTTCTGTCTGCAAAGATAATAATCAAACAATCACAGATGCTGAATCTGGCGAGGTTATATGTAGCAAATGTGGCCACGTTATTTCAGACAAGATTCAAGAAATACAGCCCGAATGGCGGAACTTTGGCTCATCAGATGCACTCTCAGCTGATAGAAGCAGAATAGGTATGTCAACATCCTTGGCCAGACATGATATGGGACTATCAACAATAATAGGAAGGACAGACAGGGACGCTAGTGGACAAAAAATAGATGCAGCAATGCGCTCTACTATGGAGAGATTGAAGACATGGGATTTAAGAACACAAACTCACAGTCCTACTGACAGAAGTCTTAAGCAGGCCTTCTCTCAGCTTGATGTATTAAAAGACAAACTTGGACTGCCAGATGCAGTAGTTGAGAAAGCGGCTTATATCTACAGAAAGGCTCAGGAAAGACAATTGGTAAGAGGTAGGACAGTTTCTGGAATTTTGGCTGCTGCAATATATATTGCATGTAGAGAAATGGGAATCTCAAGGACGCTAAAGGACATGACTGCATATAATAACATCAAGCTCAAAGAAGTTGCTAGAAGCTATAGACTACTATACCTTGAACTTGACCTTAAAATCCCCATAGTTGATCCCATGAAGTATATTGCAAGAGTGGCAAACAAAGCTAACCTTAGTGAGAAAACTAAACGACAAGCAGCAGAGATTATGAACAATGTTACTAAAAGAGAGATATCTATTGGAAAAAATCCTATGGGGCTTGCAGCATCTGTCCTTTATGTATCGTGCTTGAAGACTGGAGAGAATACAACCCAAGGTGATATTTCAACTGCAGCTGGAGTAACAGAAGTGACTCCCAGAAGTAGGTACAAGGATCTTGTAAATCGACTTCAGTTAAATTAAGATCATCATCTTTTACCACAGGCGTTTGGATATCTTGTAAATACTTTTTTTCGTAGTAGCTGAATAAAACTTCTGATAGATGTCTTTCTTGTAGAGAAGTAATACCTTCACATGTCTCAAAGGAGGCTGGTTGGAGTATAATTGCATTTGAGTATTCATATATGTATATTATTTGAGATTAATAATACAACATTATTATTATGCTTACACCCATGCTATAGATAATTTCAATATCTTTATTCAAATCATCATATTGTTTTTAGAATACAGTCAATGGTGAAATTTGATATTTTCCGTATGGAGTCTTTGTAGAAATAGAGGATGAATCTCCACAGCCTGCAGACATATTCAGCAATCTCAAGATGAAAGGACCAGGTTCCAATACGACCATTGACAGAAGCAAGTGAGTAAAGTTATTTTGTATGGTGCGAAAATGAAATATAAGCAGCAGTTCTAAAAGAACATAAAATAACGTTACCATAATATAAGAAAGAGCCTAATTATTATCACAATATTATATGAGTAAGGAAGACTATTCAGGTCATTCTAGTGACAGCAATAAGTTAGATCGTAAAAGAAAAACTGTATATTGTCCAGGGAGAAAGTATGAACATAGAAAAGAGGAAGAGTACAAGGATGATAATGATGACAAAGATGATTCTAAACCAATTGTAATAGAATATGAAGACGGTATTACGGTAGAAAATGTTATGGCCAGTAATACATTACCTGAATTTTATGATCCTAAAGAGGTATCTGGACGAAAGTTTTGGGATGGAGGTCTATTGAGCAATACGCCTCTTAGAGATCTCTTACAGTCTCATAGAGAATACTGGGTAAATGTTGAAAATAAAGACGAGGCTCCAGACTTGGACGTGTACATAGTAAATGTACATCCTTCTACAATAAGTGTTAAGCACATACCTAGGCACTATGATGAAGTAAAAGATAGAAGAGACGACATAATATATGGAGATAGAACATACAACGATCAGTATGCAGCCTCACTTACTACCGATTATATAGATTTTATCAAATGTCTAAAGGATCTCGCTATCGATTACATAAAAGAGGATGAAGATAGACATGCATTTAAGAACAAGTTTGAAAGTCTCAAAACAGAGCTAGCAAAAAGCACATCATATACAGTCGGTGAGCACAGAAAATATGAAGATCTAATTAGAGGTAGATTCGAGCTTACCAAGGTAGAGCGTATTGAACGCAAACATCATCCTGAAACTAGTACTTCATTTAAGGGAGGAGACATAACACCAAAGACAATAGAGAAGTTGATAGAAGAAGGTCAAGGAGATGCAGAATACGCATCAATCTATTAATTCAATACAATCTTTTACTACTTTATTGAATAGTTTTTCAGCTTCATCTATCATCAGAGCCATATTATCTTCAGTATTATAATTTGGTGATGAGTACTGTTGTTGTTGTATTTGTCCTTCAAACATTTAGGAGGAGGCGTAATCCTGGCAGCCATTGCTGTAACAATCTGTTATTGAAGGAGATATATTGTAAAAAATTAACTTCAGTTACCTTTTTGGCAACAGTATTGTTTTTGACTATTGCTGTAATAGGTTCTTTAGTAGAAGAGATTTTACTTCATTGAATATTAACAGCCCATTATTGTATTTGTGAACTTCCCGTAAGTGGATTCCAATACCTTTGAATATTCTTGACTGTGACCAATCTACCTCTTCACGTTTTAAATTGTGAGATGAATGGGAGCTTTCAGGGGTGTTTTTTACTCATTCATATTATTACTTACAAACATCAGAAAAATATTTGCGGGTATAGATTCGACAGCATTCAAGATAACTCATGCTTCACAGTCGCAATATAGCGTAAAAAATTTTGTCTATTAACTGTACTGAAATTCATCTTAGCTGATTTTATTATTTCTGTCTCTTGAAATGAAAATACAAATTGTATGAAACAAGCTAATCGTAAATTTTTTGTCTGTCATCTGGAATTTATAAATTCTATGATAGAAAAATCTGTCGTTGATTATTATTTGTAACCAGAACTCTTTCTGTGTCATCTTCTCCTTGCCTTATCAATTTCCTTATGGTAGCGACTGAAAAGTCCGCATCTTCAAATAGGAAATGAGTTTTTTCTGGTCTTTCTATACGCACGATTTCCTTTATTATTGCGCCGCGTTTACGGGCAAGTTTATTGTACTCAAGTTCCATTTTGTCAAATCTGTCTTTTAATAATTCTACGTCATCATTGCCTTTTTCTTTGAGTTTGAGATTACTAGTGATCATCATCAGCAAATCATGCATTTCTTTTAAAAGTGATAAATGTCTTGATATAATTTTTGACAATCTGACATTATTATCTGTCTTATCGGTGTAAATTATGTCTCTGGCTCTATGCCAGGCCTCGAACATGTCTTGTGGAAGCTCTTTTTGGTAGTGAGGGAAAATATTAACCAAATAAACCATTTTATCTAATACAGGGGAAGCATCTATAACTTCGCGTAGTGGAGTATTGCTAAGTAGAGCACCATCCCACAGATATCTGCCATCTTTTTGCGTCCATGCTATACCATAGAAAGGAAAACCAGCACTTGCAATAACATGATCTGCATTAATATTGGTATGCTTGCTGTCAGATATGACGGGCTCGCTTGTTTGTATGTCTGTAGAAGTTACAATCAATCTAGGTTTATTTGGGTTTCCTAATTTGGTAAAATCAACATAGCGGCTCAGAGTTCTCTTAAGAGGTGTTATATCAAATAGTGGATACGGCAATGGTCTAAATGGTTGAAGGTAGTTGAAAAAACCTGATACAATCCATCTTGGAAAGAAAGCATTAGGATTTCCATACATGGCAGAATATATTGATGCTAAAATAGCCCTCGACTCATCTGTAAAATATAATGATGAAAATTGTTGTGGTAAAGGTATAAGAGTTTCTGCGAGTTCTAACCAAAAGGCTTCAAGTTCTTTTGCAGCATTTTTAACACTATCGCAGTTATTAGAAGCAGCAGCTATTATTGTTGCATTAAGAGCTCCAATCGATGTACCTGACACGATATCGAATTTTATGTTATGTTTTGCAAGGGTTTTGTATACTCCACATTCATATGCGCCAAGTGAACCTCCTCCTTGCAGTACAAGAACTGTTTCTGCGGATAATTCTTCTTTATTTCTGTTGATTTCCATACTGTGCTATACACAGTATTATATCATCAATTCGTTTATTAACCAGTGAACAGGAACCTGTTTATTTTTAGTCTAACATATATATTGACATTGAGCACAAGAATGGACTTGTTGGTATCTTCCCGCTTCTGGAACGCATAGATATCGCATATATCTATGCGAGCGTCCATATTAGGTGGCTTCAAACCAGGTGCATCAAAATGATCTGCCATGGTTATCTTCTCCTCCTCTTCCCCTTTTTTGCATTATGTCCATTAGTATCAAAGATGTTAGGCCCGTTAGTATCCATGGTTCATTTTTTATCTCTATGACTTTTTGTGTCATTATCAAGTTATGTAGTTCACAATTGATTTATATCTTGTCTGAATAGGGGTGGACGTTATACTTGCCAGGTATTAGCAATCAGATATTAGGACAAAAATGCTAGTGCAGGACTAAACTATAATTTTCAGAAGTATTTTGGAAATGTTCTAATGCTAACAATCGATTTGTAAATGCAAAGACATTAAAGCCATATTCTTTTAATGATAGTTGAATTACTCCAACAACAATATCAAACTCCATCAAATAAAAGAATAGACGATGATGATGTGAAGCATCATAAGTTTTTGACCTAATCATTTTGAGTTAACATATCCATCTCTTTTGATGTATGTTAACAATAATGATAATCAATTTTTTGTTTTGTCTAGCATATTAGTTGCTTTATCAGTACTATTTTGTAGGTATTGATTGTTTATATCAAACTCTTAAAAGATATACTGTACCTATTATGAACAATATCTTCATACAACTTTCAAAATATGCCTCAGAAGAAGTTTAGTTTTGGCATAACTACAGAAAAAGGTTAGCTAAGGTTGTGCTCAAATTTAATATATTGATAATATGAAATACCTCCGCCACATAGAAGAAGGTACTCTTGAAGAATACAATCTAACATGTCCTTGGCATGACGGTGTTTTCGATGTGCGGGATACAACAGTATACTGTATACTTTCAGATCAAACTCCTTGGGCTGCATTTTATTTAAGGGATTGCAAATGTCCTGCGAAAGTAAAGCATAGTACAGTAATTCCTGGTAATCGAAAATGGGTTTTTCTAATCCGTCTTTTGTTGGCAACCCAATAATGTGGTTAAAGCAGCACTCTCCTTTTGTCCTGATATCTTCTTGTTTGTGCTCTTCTATATTCCAAATCCAGAATGGCTTGTTCTGTAATTTGTCAAAGGACTGCGTTTGTTGTTGGTTACTGCTTATTATCCTCTTCAGATCTTTGAATGTCATTGTTATTATGTTTCTTATCTACAGTAACAGCGTCACCAACTTTATGCTTTTCATTTTCTCCTTTTCCAGAGGCACGTAATCATAAGCGTGTGTTTATTTTGCAAATATGGCAAGCTGTTTTGTTATCTCGATCATCTTCTTCATATCCTTGCCTATTGGAGAAAACTTATGACCAAACATTATATGCTCTACGCCCATCGCTTTGATTCGATCAATGTCAGCTCCAATTTGGTCAATGGTACCGGTCATAGGCAATCTCTGTTGATCTGAGGAGGAGGAAGTTGCAGAAGAAGAAGAGGAAGAGTCTAGCACATTTGGGTACGTCAACGCAAATACACGAATCTTCCCCCCGTGTGCACAACAATAATCAAAAAACTTGATTTATTGTTATTTGCCCAGTTTCCTGTTCTTGCTTTTCTTCCCCTACTTTAACACATTTTTGATCGTCATAATCAGGCTCATTAGGTTCTTTCTTGTTGTCTTCATTGCCGCTGCCATCAGTATGTATCTTCTCTCTCCTGTCTTCTGCCTGCTGCGAGGTATTCCATGCTTCCCTCAGGATTGCTGTCAATCCTACCAGACATTTCTCGTACTCTTCTGGCAGCCTTTCGTCAATGTATTTTTTGATGTTATCTTTTGCTTGTTGTCTTAGATAAGAAATCCCTGTTAACTGTACCAATACTTACTTGTACTATAGATGCTATCTCTGGCTGGCTATGGCCTTGGCTATCAAGTTCTGCTACTTTGCTCCTTCGCCATGCGATTTACTGCTGCATTTGCGCGTGTCATAATGATAGTTCTATTCTGCCTTAGTTAAAACACGATCTCTAACTTCGACACGAATATCTACAAGAGCAAAGTGAATATCTATGCAGTCTTCTAATCTTTCATCGATTTCACTGCGAGTAATGTCTCTATAATTTGTTTGTCCTCTATCATCATATGATATAAGCCTAATTCTATCCGTATAGTTCTTTGCCAGGAATCCATCTGATGTATCAAGCATCGAATGAGCTAGGAAGTTACGAAATTGCCTGATTTTGTTCAAGTCCCTTATTAGCTTAGGATATCGTTGAGTTAGATCATGATAGTGTATATCAAGAATCTTTTCTAAGATTTCGATTCCAGATGCAAAAGTATAGTCGCTGCCATTCAATATAAGAGAAATAAACTGTTTATGCTTCTCTTCATCAGAACAGAAATGATATGAAATAATGTCTTTAACTAGTTCTTCAATAGGGATTACATGAGCTAGATAAGCTCCGCGTATAACCATATCGTATTCAATAACTTTGGCAACTTTTTCGTTTCTGTCGTTGGTGATGTTTGACAATTTTCAATTATTTGACATGTCGTCTTTGGCTATTTAGTGTTGATGCATCCAAAACATTTTAGACCAACACAAATACATGTAGAGTCTAATGCTATTATATTAACTGGATGATATAGTGCCACAATTGTTTATCTTCACAAGGTATAATTGAGTAACTTGTGAACACGGATATATTTTTCCTAAAATATTGTGGGAATTAACATTATTGACTGGCACTATAAGTGCAGGGGAAAACCAGACATGCATGATTAATAACCTCAGACTCGCACCACCGGCACCTCCACCACCAGGTTAAGCTAACAAAACTCTCACTATTTTTTATATTGTGAAAAAATATTACCTACTTCAGAACTACTGAAATAGTATTATTTGGGTTATGATTAAGAGTTGCTGATATGTTTTCTAACTCTTGATATGCTAAATTATCTGTCTGATTATTATCCTGCAAATTATTTGTCTTGATGTAATTGTTTGTTTACATTGTAATGGTTTCAACCCCAAATTCTCCAGATGGCTTATTCGAAAAAAGAGACATGTATCTACAAGCGTTTATTACTAGATTATACTTATGGTCTTGATAAGATATACACTAAAGAAATAGAAAAAGCAAAGGCTTCTCCAAGTTTTGAGCGAGAATACAACTTAAAGTATCTTGGAGGTATTGGCAATATTTTTAGTCCTTCTGATATAGATGCTGCAATCAAAGAATACGATATAGTACAATATCCTCCTGATATTCATGGCGTGATGGGATTAGATCCTGGATGGGGTACAAGTGCTTTTGGTATAGTCATAACCCATTTCGTAGATGGTCTTATCAAAGTAGTACATGCCGATGAACATAGCAGATCTGACCATAGTGAGATGTTAGAGCTTGTCTCGGGATCTTATTCAAAAATAACTTGTCAAAAGGTATGCCCTGGTTACGAATTGCAATAATGTCTTTTATTTTGCAACAACACAACGAGACGAAAACTAACAATAGTTGCTATTTTTATGGCAGCAACACTAGTAGTAGGAACATTCGCAGTAACAACAACCACAATAGCAACAACAGGACAATCAGCATTTGCTTATTCACAAAAGAAGAAAGGAGTAGGAGAAGAGAGTAGAAACGGTAACACAATTACCATTCAGAAATACAAACAAGCAGCGTCACAAAGTGGATTTGATAACAACCAAGGGCAGGAATGTGAAAACCTGATATGTACTCATCCACATGAAAATGCAACTTGTACACAAGAAGGAGCTGTTGCTGTAACACCAATACCAACACCTAAAACTTGCGAAGAATGTATCACGACTATACTTACGCCCTATACTTACGCCCCAACAGATAACTGCGCTTGTACATGCATTAAAGGATACAGAGCCGTACAAACTTTCTAACCGTATATCAGAGGATAGCCTAGCCAATCAGCTAGTGCAATGTCTACTAAATGCTGGAGTACATATAACTAATCCTACTTAGCTATACACAAGGGAAGTAAAACACACCTTCCCTATTTTTTATATCGCAGCAGAGAAAGGCCTGAGTAGAGTATTAATTATTCTTTATTAACTTTAGTCATCCTTCTATTAGCTCCTGATAATCTCTTCAGTAAAAAATACTAAGGACTGAGACTACTTCCTACTGACGAGAGAAAATTTGTAAGGACTTGATTAATAGAGTTGTCTAGTAATATGGTATAATTGAACTACTATTGATAGGTAAATAAGTAATTTAGCATCATATGATATCCTTAATAGTTATACAAAATAAGTTAGCACCAAATTATATTAAATAAGTCAGCAATAACTTACTCAAGTCAAATATATCAATGACTTTGAATTGAGTACATATATGAAGAACAATACAACTTCACGATATCTAACAGTAAGCTCGCATCCTAGTGGCAGCAACACTAGTAGTAGGAATAGGAACCTTAGCAACAACTACAAGTACTGCATTTGCCTATCAACAAAAGAAGAACAAGGGATCACAAGATAATGGCAAGCAGCAGAAATAATAGTAATAAGAATGGCAACACAGTTACCATAGAGGAATGCAAGAATAGGGGTTCTGCAAGCAGATTTGATACCGCAGTAGACCAAGAATGTGCAAACCTGATATGTACTCACCCAGCCAACAACGCAACTTGTGCACAAGAGGAAGTTGTAACACCAAAACCAAAATTAACTTGCGAACAATGTTTTACGACGACACTTAACTCAAAACAGAAAACCGACTTCGAAACTCGATTTGGAACATTTGTGGACACATGTGCATTTTTTGTGGATCCAGCCGAGGGCCCACCATCAGAAAATAATTTCAGAGCACAGCTTCAGAATTTAGGGATTCCTCTACCTACAATTAATGAGCTAATAGCGTGTCTAAAACAAGCTGGTATAGTGTTTACGACATAACAGTACACTACATGCTGAAAGAGCTATGAGAGATTAATTAATAAAATATATGTATTGAGCGCATATATATCCAATAACTTTTATTTTTTGAAGTCACAATAAAAAAGTGTAATAATAGGTTGTAGGAAGTAAGTCTATACAAGCACCTACCTACTAGCGCTTTATCTACTACTCATCTCTTCAGTTTTTAACCTGTGTTCAGGATCGTATATCTCATAACACCTTTTGCATAAATGCAGGATATTACCAAAGTCTGTGTATACTTTTAGTTCAGCTTTGCGATTACAGAGCCAGTAACAAAAAAGAGGATGATGATGAGGAGCAGAAGCAGTATCAACACCATCATTGGCCATTTTTATTATTATAGATAGATATAGATCATTATTAGAATAACTTTTCTCTATCCATGTCAATCTCATCGCCATCGATCTCCAAAACGTCAAAGTAATTTATGAAAAGTTTGTAAATGTAGCAAGTATATTAGGTGTATATTTTTATCAAATATTTTTAGTGCCTTTGTGGCTTCAGTTCATAGTATCATTCTTCATAGGTCTGTTAGTAGGTGTTAAAATTCACAATTCAATCAACGATAGCAAGGTATTCCAACGAATAGCCGGTTTCATCGTGGGAAAATTCTTTACACATCAATATGATTTTGAACCCATACTTGTATTTCTAGAAGGCTCGGAGATCACAAAAATTGCAATCTCAGGAAGGGGGAACTAGATTCTGAACCACACAGAAATGATATTTTTGTAAAACAAAATTATCACAACGAAGGCGAGTCAGTGTTTTCTTTGCAAGAACCAGTATATGTAAAAGGCAAGAGAGTACCAGAAACACCTCCACAAAGGGTAATTTTTAAAGAATTTGAAGATACCGAATTAGAGTATGGCCATGATGATAATAATAATCACTATAGTCCAAAGTTTGCGATAGTAACATGTTATCATGCATTTACTGGTGAAGAAATATACTATGATGAGCCTGTATTTAAAGAAAAAAATATACTGAATTTTACTTTGAAGAAACTAACAGATAATATCTTGGATGATTGGTACAACCAGAGGGGTTTTGGACATGAAGTTAGTGATCCATTCACTTTCCCATACATAAGATTTGCTGGCGAAGTAAATAAGGGTAGGCCAGCTATTCTTGCTTTGCTTGAGGCTTTGTCTATGATAATGAAAGGTCTTATTGCATTAAAAAATTTTCTAGCTTCATTCAGAAAAAAACAGTAAGAAAAAGTGACGAATTGATAACGCATAAAAGAAAATTTCGAAATCTTTCACATAATAGTAAAGTCTAGGTCTAGGAGGTAGGATTATTTCCTGTTCTGCTATGCCTATAGTTTACCTCCTCATCTTCAGGTCAAAGTGTTATCAGAGCGAGCGGTTCATTCGCAAAATAAGGCTGATAAATTTAAGGAGGATAATAAAACAGTTGACATTGTTAACATCTACTATCTTAAAACGCAGCATAAATACCCAAACTTTACAAATTAGCGTTGTTCTTTAATGATTTTATAATATGCTGATCTGTATAAAGTTAGTTAAAACGAAGTTTGGATTATCAGTTAAGGTAGATATGCCTACGGATTGGAGCATTGATGTCAATTCTTGTCAAATCTTTGGCTCTTTTGCTACTACTATTTCTCCTATTGGCTCTTTGATGTGTTCATGAAACGCCTGCTGATGTTTTCTATGAGTAATTTTACTATCAAATAGCACCTCCCAGTCAGGGCATTTGTATTTAATTATACCCAACTCCTCAACCCTATTTTCTGCTGCTAATGATGATGATGATGGTTTTGATTCAGCTATCGTAATTATACCAGATAATGAGAATTCCTTATTTACAATTGCCTGTTTGCTATCCAAAGTATACAGCTCTGCTGCTTCTGACAACACTTTATTAAATGTTAGAGAATCAACCTCGATTTTAGTTGGAGGATTATACCCAGCTTCTTTGAAATTATTTGCCAATGCAATGATTGAGTCAGTTAGAATACTTTTACGTTTATCAACAACAGTGTCTGCTGACATTTTTTATTTCCTCTCTAAATGGTATCCCTAATAGCAAGTAATAAATTTTAACAATTTGATGAAATGGTATGAAAGATATCTATTTCATTTTCAGAGTTGTCTAGTGTTTAAACCTTTCTAGTTTATTACAGACTGTCTTAACCTAATTCGGTTATCATTCTTAACACTGAATTCTGAATTTAAAAGGTACTCTTGATTAGCAGATCTAATATCGGTACTTTTCTGTTTATGTCATAGCTAGACTATATGCAATAAGGCTCACGCAATTAACCCTAAAGTGCATTATATTTATTCATGGTTAATTATCACATAACTAAAAAATATACTATACTGCTTTCTCTTTAGCAACTACTTTTTTAATTTCATCAACAACTCTTTTTATGCTATCTGGCATTCCTTTAGATGCATTTGTCCATGCTGTTGTATGTGTTTTATCACCACCCATTGTAATTGCTAAACTATATGCAACGAGAGTTGGGTCATCTTCTTTTTCTGGAGGATAGTCAGTTTTAGTTTTAAAGAATTCAGTTTCTGTTATTGTATTTTTTAAGTCCATTTTATCTGTATCAGAGAGAGGTCTTTGGGATATATTGGAACCTGAAATATCGCTAGATGTGGTAAGATTATTTGTCTTTGAATCAAATGATATCAATAAATAGCGTGCAGTTAATCCACCCGATTCTGTATATTTGAATGAAAAATCATCATCTGTATTGATGGATGATACTTCTTCTTTCTCTCTTCTTTGGCTGGCAGACGCGTTATTATACATAAAAACAAAATGGGTAATGATTAGTTTTATACCTTGTCCTTATGCAAATTTCTATAGTGTGTATCTCACTAAACCAGAAGAGGACCTTATAACTTACTTAAAAGTACGTTGTCAATATTTGTTACAATATGAGCCAAAATCCAAAGAAAAAGGGATAAAGATTCTTCTTTTAGGTCAGTTTGTTAGTTTAAACGACCGTGTCGGGTTCACAGTAGACTGTGCATCATGTATATTGGTCTATTTTCTAAATACACTAAATCCAAACATTCGAAGTGAAGGAGTCGATGATAAATTTAGATTTAAAAATATGCTGCAATGAATATTGGATGATACTACTCCAATTAGATACCACGCTTCAGTTCTCTTTATAAAAAGAATAAGAAAAATAAGACTAAGGAAAGAAGACTTGCTTCATAATTATTATTATTGTTGTTGATTTTGAAAATAATCTTGCAAGAGCGTCGCTCATTTGACCGCCTGCAGAATCACTGTTATATTGAAATCACAGTATTTGTGCAACACCGATAATCAGAGATCATTGAGCTAGGTTCGGTTTGGTTATGGTAATCCCTGGAGGTGTCGCTGGCGGTGAATTTTCTTAAGGTGGTATTATTGGTCGTTGTGATAAGGATGATATTGATCTTGGTAGTGAAGTTGTTGTTGTTGGCGGAGTACCTCTGATGCTTTTATTGATTTTGGAAGACCGCAAACATTTGACTCTTGTATTAACAAACTTGAGTTTTGGGTTATCAGGATCACACATTTGTAATTTTTCTTCTGGTGATACAGCAGTAGTAATAGGAGAAGCAGGCGATGGTGATGGCGAAGTAGGTAAGGGCAATGCAGGAGGGGCAGAAGAAGAAGAATGAGATGTCTATTGTCCTTGTTCTTCCTCTTGTGCTTGAGTCACATTAAATACGCCAGTTACAAATACAATACTTATAGCGGTAACAAAAACAATAATAACAGCTTTAGAAAATGCCATTCTTATTGTAAGTATATTTTTTGTAATCATTATTTTTTTCATAGTTTTAGTTATGTATACAAAATTTTGAATTTAATAGAGGATAGTTACTAGTTGTTGGTTGTTTTGTCACTATTCTTTAGTGCAATTCTAGTTCTTCTTGACTATATTTTTTGCCGTTTCTCTGACTTTTTCTTTCTTTCTTATGTTCTTGCTGTTGCCTCTCTCTTTCCGATGGTGATAAATCCTCCGTTTAACTTTTCTCTTAGTATGTCTAACCTGGCTACTACACCAATAAGCTTATTGTTATTAGTGTCATTTTCTACTACAGGTACCAATACAATTTCCTTTTGAATCATGATATCAATTATATCTTCTAATCGCGTATCTTTCTTTACCACTGATGGATTGGGAGTCATTATGTCTTTTGCTACCATGGTATTGAGCTTCCTATTGCCATTATCACGTACAGCTTTAAGATATCAATTGCAGTAACTATACCTACAACACCCCCACTATCATCAACTACTGGTACTCTGTTAAACTCTCCTGCTATTAGCCTTGCACTAATCCCTTCTGCGCTAGTATTTTCTTTTGCAACTACAACCTGTGTGAAACATTAGATCACTAGCGTTCATTTATTAATAATCGCTCTACAATACCTATACCGATATCATTTATTACCATTTTAAATTTTGTTAATAAACTGTCTTAATGAGGAGGCAATTCTTT
The DNA here is from genome assembly GCA_963825865.1 of uncultured Nitrososphaeraceae archaeon. Lineage (GTDB taxonomy): Archaea > Thermoproteota > Nitrososphaeria > Nitrososphaerales > Nitrososphaeraceae > CAWGVG01. Next base: position 34,177 of record CAWGVG010000026.1, read on the forward strand.
ATTAGGGCAATCTTTAACGGAACTGAGTACAAAATTAGGTATAGACATATGGCACAAAAACCCTGACAAAGTTGGTTCTGATTCTAAGTTAGATTTAAGAAATGATATTGTACATAATTGAGACTGGGGCATAATTCCCTGTTTATATTTTTGCCAATTTCTATTGATGATTTGGTATAAAGCTAGCCTCAGGGTGTCTGATGTTTTATGGTGACAAACCTTCAAACAGTCACAAAGGCCAACTGCAACAAATAACATTACATCAGAATCCATCTTAATTGGCATTCTATATTTGATAGGGCTGATACATTGGCTAGAATCACACAGGAAAAGAAGAGGAAGACCAAATGTCTACCATCCAACTGTGATATTGAGATGTTTTGTAGTCAGGATATGGCGGAGATTGGCATTAGGAAGCTACCTTTCAAAATAATATGAAGAAGATTGGCAAAACCAAATTATGCCCCAGGTCTCACATAATTATTAACTAATATAGTTATATAGTAAAGTAGACCTAGAGTAAGTTTTGATCAGCATTGAGTAAAGAAGCAGTGTATTTCATATTGAAAATAAAAGCAAAGATAAAGAGGTGTTGGTAAGAGCATTATATCTCAACTTCACGCTAGTTTGGATAGTAATGATGAGAAAAAGAAGGTTTTAAAATACAGACAAATACATTTCCTGCTTTGTGAATCATGCTTCTGGTGCACTTCATATATTAATTCTAGTAGCATATCCATTTCTAAATGTCCATGCTGTCACAATAACAAAATAAAGTGGATGCCAATACCTATAGTTGACCTTTGCAAATTAGATCATAAACTCACAGACCTTTTATCATCATTATTCTATCTACACTTCCAATAGTAATTAAAAACGCATAACTACTTATGCTAGGACAATTTTAAACCTCTAGTTATTATATTAAGTTAAAGGAAAAGTGAAGCAAAATACAAACACAATGCTATCTCCTTTTAAGAATATTTTATCTATGATGATTATGACGTCAGATAATATATTAATACAAAAATACATAGACCACAATACTGGCCAGAATTCATGTAACTTTACCACTTTAAGTGAATTACAATCAAATTATTAAATTTATTTAGAAGGGGAATGTGATGGGAGTCTCAAAGTTCGTATAACATTCCGGCACCCCTGAAAGGACTAAATTGTCAAGATTTATTTGCAACCTTTATTCTTTGCTCTTCATAAAAAAAACAGTAAGTCAGATGCCAGTCTCGAAACTTAATAATTTCTTTACAATACCTGGGCTAAGAATATGTCAGGTATAATGGTGGACTTTAACTTATTCTGGCTATACTTTTGAGCGTGTTAGTTTCTGCCAGCACTCCAAACAGTAATCACCATCATCTTTGAATATCTCTGCTAATTTGTTTTTACAATGTTTGCAGAAATGGGGGACTGTTGTTGTTGATGATGATGCTCTTGCTGCACGTATTATTATTATTAATTAATCTCTTAGCTCTTTCTTTAGACCTCCACACCCTCAAAGCTGATCTACAAGATACAGCAAAAATAATGAATAGTGGAACTACAAACTGAACGGGACGGTCGGTCGGTCGGTCTCAGAACTGCGAAGTCTATAACTGCAGACTTTTTTATTTAGCCAATATGTTAAGGCTTAATTACATTATTATTCCTATTCACAGATACTTCTTCTACTTTGGTTGAAATCTTATACCATTTCTCATTGTGCTTGAATACATGCACAGAGGCCTTTTTGTTACTCATAGAACCGAAACCATTTATCCTTTCACTCAACCTAGATCTTAGTTTGTCAACTTGATATTGCGCAATCATAAGATTGCCAACAATATTTTCAAGTTCCAGATCCCTTTGCTCTTCAATGTTTGGAGCCTGATTTTTGTTATTCAATCTTTTTCTGTTATTTGTTAATCTGCATTTTCAATATATAGTCTGTTTCCTATTCTATAACGATTTTCTTCAATGTAGGATGCTTGGTCGACAACAGGCGATGATAAATTCGCTGCACATACAGGTATTCCTTGTTCTAGTTGTAATTCTTGTTCTCCTTCTAACAGAATACTGCAACTCATATGTGTGTCTGTATACATCTTCACAACATAGGATAATAATAGAATCAGGAGAAAGATATTGAGCTTTGACAGCACAATTGAATTCAGAAAGAAGCTTTCACTATTAACAGTTAAGTTTTCTTATCATTGAGTAATCAATATTACATATAAGAAGTAATTTATTTTCATTATCAATAATAATAATAAACTATAGATATATTTGATTAGTGCTGACATAGAAATCATGATAATTTGCTAATACTAAAGAGTAAGGAAATGAGGATGGCTGTTTGCAAAGGTTAATTCACCATTATCAGTATAAGTACTACAATCTGTATGGGGATGATTTTCATATCCATCACAATGTAAAAATGTAACAGTCTGATTACCTGTTCTTGCTAAATCATAGTATTTAGAAACAATATTAACTATAGTTGGATCATTCCAATCTATATCAAAAGGATATGCAAATATTGTAGCATTTATTTCATGATCTGCTAGACATTGTTTTGACTGACCTATTTCATAAGTTAACACATCAGGTGTCATTTGATTCATATGGTTGTGGTTCATACTATGGGACTCTACATCATACCCTTCGTTATGTAGTGTCTTTATTTCTTGCCAACTCATCCGATCTCCTCTTCCAGCGTAATTGCAGACAACAAAGAAGCTAGCTTTAAAACCATATTGTCTAATATTGGCTTGGTACATGTTATAGGATCTCTAATGTACCGCCCTGCTATAATAAGCTCGACTGATCCAATAGACTTCAAACTTTTATATGTAAAGCAAAATCATAAGCATTTTAATTCACATGGAATTAAAATGGGCGCCAAAGTAATTATTCCATTTGGTTGGCTGTCTAAAGACGGTAAATTACTTTTAGCTGCAAGAACAATAAGGACATTTGCATATGGTTTTCTAAGTGTGGTTCTTGCAATCTATTTAAAGCTAATTGGATTCGACGACCTTTACATTGGCTTAATACTTACTGCTACCCTAATCAATAGTGTTATCTTTACTCTAATAGCTAGCTTTTATGCAGATAGGATAGGTAGAAGAAAAATCCTAATTGTATATGCAGGTTTAATGTCCTTATCTGGATCAATATTCTTTGTAACAACTAACTACATAGCATTAATTGCATCTGCTTTCATTGGAACAATTAATGTAACTGGAACAGAAACTGGTGCTTTTCTTTCAATAGAACAGGCAATATTACCTCAGACAGTTAGTGAGCCTAAGAAAAGAAATACAGTCTATGCTCTTTATAATATGGTTGGAACGTTTGCAATGTCTGCAGGAGTTCTTCTTACTGGTTTTCCAAGTGTTCTTGAACATCAATATGGATTACATCAGGTTGAGTCCATAAAACCACTTTTCTTGTTCTATAGCATACTTGGATTAGGAGTATTAGGAATTTACTTTTTACTTTCGAAGAAGATAGAGATAGAGACATTAGAAGGAGAAGAAAAAGATGAAAACAATAATAAAAAGAAGATACCACAATCAAGGAAGCAAACTTTATCACCAAAGTCAAAGGAAATAGTTGGTAAATTATCTGGGCTTTTTGCTATTGATTCTTTTGCTGGTGGCTTTGTTATTCAAAGTATTGTATCTTTTTGGTTCTATACAAAGTTTGGAGTGGATTTGACAACACTATCATACATTTTCTCTGTTGCGGGGGTTCTTACTGCATTCTCATTTCTTGTAGCCACAAAAATTGCAGATAAAATTGGTTTGATGAACACAATGGTATTTACACACATTCCATCCAATATTTTGATCATACTTGTTGCATTTGCTCCTACACTTCCACTAGCCATTGCACTATATCTTGCTAGAATGGCTCTATCACAAATGGATGTACCTACAAGGCAATCATACATAGTTGCTGTAGTTAAGGAAGATGAAAGAACTGCGAGCAGCGGGAATAACTAATATTTCAAGAAATGTTGCTCAATCAGTATCTCCATCCTTGGCTGGCTATATATTGCAATCCTTGTCTTTTTTGTCTGCGCCGTTTATCGTAGGAGGAGTGCTAAAAATTGCTTATGACATAGTCTTGTATTTTAACTTCAAAAATATCAAACCATCAGATGAGAAGCAATAGTATTAGTATTTGTTTACAATTACTAGTAACAGAGCATCAAGATTTTCTAAAGAAAGTATGTTGGTTTGATTATTTCAAAAAATATCATAAACAAGTTTAATTCATTTGTGTTTTGTAGTTGACTGCTGTTTCTCTTCTCTTCTGCCATTGTGTTGTTAATACTAGCTAAATAATACTGATGCATATGAGCTAAAAGATTCTCTATTTAACTTCAGCATGGGTCATACTATTACTGCTATTATTATTGCTATCTGTAGCATTGGTACTACCAGTTGGACTAGCTGTTTGAAGCATCTCTTCTTCTTCTATTTGATCTTCTACCTCCGTAGCTAATTGCTGAATGTTCTGCGCTGTACTTCCTTTTGCTAGTTCTTTGTTTACATGAATTACAAAACTATTTATCTTTTCGTATGGGGTTCCAATTCTAGATGGTAATTTGTCTGCCTGTTGTTGAGTTGTTATAATGCTTCCTGGTGGTACGAATTTGTCATCTGGTATTGAAACGCCGTTAGTCACAGTACTTGACACCCCAACGGCGACTCTCTTACCGACTTTTGCGTTGAATATGAAACTCTTCATGCCTAGGAATGTATCATTTCCAATATAAGCAGGGCCGTGAACCCCCACTCCATGGGCAACGCTTACTTTGTCACCGATAAATACAGAGAACCCATCTTTAAAGCTAGTATCGTTTGCTTTTAAAAGAGTTCCTTCCGTAGAATAACGTCTGTCATCTATATTTGTACCATTTACTGTTGTTTCAAGTCCATGCAAACTGGCTCCATCTTGCAAGTTAGAATAATCTCCAACATGAATGGGAGTACCCTCATCTCCTCGGCATACGGCAGTTGGTGCAACTAACACTAGTTTTCCTATCCTACAATCTCCAATGATTACTGCGAAAGGATCAATGTATGCGCTATTTGATATTTGCGGATTTGTTACAGTGGGATTGAAATCTGTTTTTATGTTTGGACGTAAGTTAGTACTCTTATTTGTCATAGTGTCAGTTGTTGTAGTAGTATTGTTTAGTTGGTACTGTTGTTGTGGTACTGCATATGCTGATATTTTTAAAGTAAAAATTCCTTTCAGATTATATGATGTTGATATAACGAGAATAGCTGCTACTAATGTCAATGATGATAATAATATAAGTATCTTATTCATTTTTACTAACCTGTGATTTGCATATATTATGAGTACTATGTAAGGTTTTTGCCACCTTGTCATCAGTTTTGATTTGCGCTTAAATGTAATAATGTACTTATTGTGGATTGGGTTAATTTTCTGATCTTCGTTCATATGCTATAATGCTCTGAAAATTTATTACAGCAACAAAACTTAGTAATATAATTTAGAAGACAGCGAATAAATAAGAATGCAACAGTTAGCCATATATACGATAATGATAAGTTATTTTTCTCAACTATCTATTCTGTATCTTAGTCTACTTTTGACATATACAACTTTTGTTAACTTACCACAATCTTCTTTCGCACAAACAACAAATACAAATCAAACATCCACAGAAATAAAATCACAACCAAAAGCATTAACGACACCCTGTAAAATAAGAGCCTACAGCACAAGGCCCAGAATATAAAGCAGGGCCACCATAGCCCATAGATAAAGCAGTAATTTCGCTCGCATAGTACTTAGGAATTTGGAACGGTGTTATAGAGATTATTGTCTATAGAAAAAACATAGCGACAATATTTATCTTTATATAAATATAAAGTTCTAGTACTTACATAGGCATAAAACCTGTCATGAAAAGATCTAATTGCATTTTTTCTATTTGCACCAATTATGTCTTTGACAAATGTTCAGATGGTTTGAATTCGTTGACCTTTACGAGTCTACGATCTTTTAGAATCATTCTCTTATAGCACCCATGGTTAACCCCTTAATCATTTGCTTTTGGAGAGATAACATTAAAACTAACACCGGAATAATAGCAAGAGTTATGCCAGCGGTAAGGTAACCCCATTGAATTCTGTATATTGAAATAAACTGGTATAGTGCAACTTGAAATACCACAGAGTCTGGTCGGTTTGCTAAGACTATTGGAAGTATAAACTCATTCCACGAAAATCTAAACGACAAAACCGCGGCTATGGCAAAACCAGGTATTGATAAGGGTATGGTAATTCGCTTTAATACTCCCAATCTTGAACATCCATCTATTAACGCAGCCTCTTCAAGTTCTTTTGGTATGGTTTCGAAGTAATTTTTGAACAAAAGTATGTTTAATGGTATAATCAAGATTTGGAATGTAAGTATCAGGGAAATAGGTGAATTGAGCATACCAATATTAGATAACATAGTGTACAAAGGTATTATGTTTATAACAACTGGTATCATGAAAAGCCCCAAGATGATGCTCATAATCAAGTTCTTCCCCTTAAACTCAAATCTTGCAAATGAGTATCCGCCTAGAGCACTCACCACAACACTTAAAGCTGTACTGCCCATGCTAACTACAAAACTATTGATTAGACTACGTACTAGACCAGGATCAGTTAGTACAAAAACATAGTTGCTGAATGTTATTTTCTCCGGCAGAAACTTAGGTGGGAAGTTTATAGCTTCTTCATTTGGCTTAAATGATGTTGAAAGCACCCATACAAGTGGAAACAATGTTATGAACAAGAAGATTGCAATTAATGCATAGATCAAAGTTCGTTCTGTAAAGAACCGAATATTATTGATGGCAGTATTGTTGTTAAAAATTATTCTCTTCTTTTTTTGCATATTTTCTACCTTCGGAGAAGTTTAATGTAAATAAAAGCTACAACTAGATTTATAGCAACAAGGATTAACCCTGCAGTCGCGCCTTTAGAAAGTAGTCCGAATTCAAATGCTTGTCTGTACATATAAAGAGATGCGGTTGTACCTAGAGAATAATGGACCACCTCCAGTCATCACTAACTGCAAATCAAACAAATTCACAGACCACATAGTAATTAGTATAAGATTAATTACTATGAAGGGTTTAAGCAAAGGGACAGTTATGTGAAAAAAAGTCTTGATTTTCGTTGCTCCATCTATTATCGCAGCCTCGTATATAGTTGGATTAATTGAGAATGTACCTGCAGTCAAAAATAACATAGTGAACGGTGTACCATACCACATATTCGCAATTACCATTGACCATACCACCATATTTGGATCTGAAAGCCAATCAACTGGTTGCAAACCAATCCTGTCAAATAGATAATTTAATATGCCGAAATTATAATCAAAAATGAACTTGAATGAAAAAGCGGCTATGACCGCAGAAATAGTCCAGGGTACAATAAGCACTGCGCGTAGTACACCAGGCGCTCTTACTTTCTGATTTAATAATGTAGACATAAGCAAGCCTGCACCAAATTGCAGAACAACTGATCCTGCAACAAATAGAAGGGTGACTTTAAGTGAGGTGTGGAAATTAGGATCCTTAATTAGATCAAAGAAATTCTCCCAACCCACATATTTCCATCCCTTGATAATTGTAATGAGAGACACATCATGTAATGAAATGTATATATTCCAAAAAAGTGGAAATACTAGAAAAACAAGAAGTATCACAAATGCAGGAGTAAGAAATAGATATGGTTCTGCTCTTTCAAACATATTCCTAGACCACTTCTTGCACGAACGTTCAAACTTGTTATTGCAGTTTATATTAATTTATTACCATCCCAAAACCTTTGCTGACTTTGCAGCAGCTTCATCCAATGCTTGTTTAGGATCCTTCATACCATAATATACCTCGTCGATAGCCTGTTTTATATTGTCAGATATCTGTGGATATTCAGGTATATTAGGTCTGCTATGTCCTATTGGGATCATGGATATCATTTCCCTATAATATGGTATAGATGCGTTCAAAATAGCTGCATAATGACCTTCACCAATGGGTTTCTGAGTTGGAAGGTATCCTTCTTTCTGCAGCATTGGTGTCAACACTTGTGGGTCAACCAAAGTTGTAAGTAACTCCCATGCCAGATCTTTATTTTGAGAAGTTTCCGGGATGCCAAGAATCCATCCACCTATCATTGTAGCACTCTTATCACCTATTTTTGGTACTGGAAACATAGGCAACATTCCTATTTTCTGATTAAGAGTAGCCCACTGCTCATGTGGAAATACGCCAAGCAGCCATGATCCTTCCAACATAACAGCGAACTTTTTATCAGCAAACTCTTGTCCCCAAAAATGATTTATTTGAGGTCTTATACCTGAGCCAACTTGTTGTTTAAGAAATTCTAATGCTTTAATTCCTGCAGCGCTATTGTACTCTGGAAACCAATATGTTCCCTTGGTTGGATGACCATTCTTCTGTTTAAGTATTTCGCCTCCCAGCATCCATAGATAAGGATACCACATATCAGGTGAATGGCTTGCGCCAACTAGGTGCATACCTTGGATCCCTTGGCCCCTCAGTGCATTGTTAAGTTGCTTTGCACCTGCAATATATCCATTCCATGTCTTTAAGGAGTCTGGGTTTATTCCCGCTTTATCTAAAAGGTCCTTCCAATACCATATAGCCCTTATATCAGTCCAAGCCCAGACACCATACAATTTACCGTTGTATTTGCCGCCATCCCAGTTTGTTTGATACCAATCCTTTTCTCTTCCCCATGTTTTGGCACGATCTGTTAGATCACTCAGAAATCCTCCTTGAGCAAATTCTCCAAGCCATGTTTGATCTACCGATACAAGAATCGATAGGAGTTCGACCCGCCATTGCTGTTAAAATCTGTGTCCTCGTAGCATCATATGGCAAAACTCTATAGTCTACTTTAATATCTATATCAGGATGTTTTTCTCTCAATTTTTGCTGTGCACTGTTAAAGAGAATATCCCATCTCTCCTTCGGTTCTGCCACAATTGCAGTAAGAGTAACTTGTTTCTTCTGAGCTGAGATTGGAGTTATAAAACCATGTGCGATTGAAAGGATTAAAGATACAACAAGAATAATGCTCGCTAAAAGTAATGGTCTTTTTTACATTCATAACACAACTTGTATGATATCATAATTTTTAAGAGTTATTAGTACACATATAAGAAAAGTATTAGCATCTCCTACAATTGTGTAAACGCACATATGGATAGATTCATACGATGTGCAAACAACCATACAAGCTACTTTTTAGAGACATAGTAATGGATTCGGCCTTTTGTATGCATTATAACATGTTATTATTTTAGAAAACAAGAACTGTTGTGAGAAGATTAATATTTTCTATTGAAAAATCCCACTAAGCAGCAAAAGTTTGTTATGAGTCTTAGTCTTAAGGTTGAAAAGTTGACAAGGAAGTATGGTAATGTAAAGGCACTTGATAATTTTTCTCTAGAGGTCAATTCTGGCGAGTTTATGGTGCTGTTAGGTCCTTCCGGGATGTGGAAAGACTACTGTTGTAAGATGTATTGCAGGTTTAGTTAAGCCTACTACTGGTCAAATATATATCGGGAGATCAATTAGTTAACCAGTTGCCTCCAAAGGATCGTGATGTAGCAATGGTATTCCAGAACTATGCTCTTTATCCGCATATGAATGTGTATGATAATATCGCATTTCCATTAAAGATGAGAAAAATTCCAAAGCAGGAAATAAAAGATAAAGTTAGAAATATATCACAACTACTAGAGATAGAAAACTTTGTTAACAGAAAACCTAAGGAACTTAGCGGAGGTCAAATGCAAAGGGTAGCATTGGGTAGGGCATTGGTGAGAGAACCAAAAATCTTCCTCATGGACGAACCGCTAAGCAACTTAGATGCAAAGTTACGTACATATATGAGAGCTGAAATTAAAAAGTTGCAAAAGAAGATAGGTATAACTACGCTCTATATTACACATGATCAAATAGAAGCGATGAGTATGGCAGACAAGGTTGCAGTGATGAATAGCGGTTTGGTTCAGCAGATTGGGACTGCAGAGGAGATATATAGGAAGCCTGCAAACACATTTGTAGCTGATTTCGTAGGAAGTCCATCAATGAATTTCCTCAAATGTAATATATTTGAAAACGATTATTGTAATATTATTGTACTTGATTCAAATGGTGCTCGTTTGCAATTCCCAATTAACAAATTTCCTTTTAAATTGTCTGCTGAGAAAAATATTATAATTGGGATAAGACCAAGAAATATTTTATTTTTAGATAATGGAGATTTTAATGGTATCAAATTAAAAGGTAAAATATCATTCAATGAGTTATTAGGTGATGATTCTTTAGTAGAAATTAAAATAAGTTTTGATGATTCGATAAAAGTTGCAAATACTGATCCTAACTTTGATTTTACTGTTGGAAAAGATGTCACAGTTGGAATCCCTTATGACAAGATTCATTTTTTTGACCCAAAAACTGGGAATAGGTTAGTGTTGGAAAGTACAGGTAATCTTTAGAAGGATTTTTTGGCTGATGACAGAAAATAAAAGTTGTTGAGTAATAAGAGGAATTAGAAACAGCAATTAACGATCTGATAGTCGGCGATCATGACGTTGAAGTCAAGAACCAGGATTATTTATATATAGATATATATATTTAATAACATACATAACATTACTGTTAGTTCCTGGGTATCAAAAATTATTTGCAAAGTATAAAACTTCTTTGTGAAATGTCAAGACTGCATTTTTCAATATTCTTTTCTTCATTATTATCATCACGCTCCCGAAAGTGCAATCATCAAGTCTGTAATAAACCCTGCAAACAATCCCACAAAAATTCCTATCATCAGAACACTGTTAGTAGTCTGCTTTCTTCCTGAACTGTACATGAGCAGTGAAACATATATCAAAGCTCCTCCAGCAACAGACAGAAATAGTATAGAGGCTATACCAGAAGTCCCTAGACTACCTATTAAAGTGCCTATGAATGTTGGTCCACCGCCTATTAATCCTAGTAATATTAGGAAACGAACTTTAGGTTTCTTTACAAGTCCTGTGAGTGGACCAGCTATTCCAAATCCTTCTGTCGCATTATGAGCACCAAATCCAATTATCAGCAACACTGCAAGTGAAATTGCACCTGACACATATGACTGGCCTATAGCTAATCCTTCGCTAAAGTTATGCGCACCAATTCCTATTGCAATCATCATAGCAAGTTTGTATGCATTTACTTCTTGCAATAGATGTTGTTGACTTTCATGATAATGATCTCCAGATGATGATGCTGTGACAACACCTTCATCTGTTCCAAACATCTTGTGTGATTGGACGGGCCTCTTCATGTATCTGCTTTCATACCATGTTAGTCCTAAAAGTCCTATTCCAAGTCCTCCAAACATAGCCAGGAGACTAACAATAGCATTTGATAATGATGATTTACCCGCAATAGCATCATTTGCAGCTTCTTCAGCTGACTCCCATGCATGACTAAAGACATCAATTATCAAAAATACCAAAATCCCAATTGCAAACGCATTAAGGAATCCTTTTTTCTTTGGGCTTAACTTCTGGAGTGCAGCTAAAGGTAAACCCAAGAATATAGTAAAGCCTGCTATTGAACCTAATAGCAAAAGTTGCCAGTAATCCATTGGATTTCACTCACCTCTTGATACAAGGCCTCTATTTATAACACGGTTCAGATGATTTGGACACTCTGACGCTTGGATAATAATCATATTAGGTTTACCTAATTAGGTTGGCCTATTATATAAACCAATACATAATTCTCTATAATGATAACTGTCAATATACTTTAAGTTCCACGATATCAAAAATTATGTATCATTAATGAGCGATTAGAGATTTTACGTAGAGAGAATTGAAGATAACAATACATATTAGGTTTACCTAACTATTATAACAAAAACACCTCTAGCATCATGAATTGGCATCTGTCAACAAAATATCCACCTTACAAACCATGAAGAATTGAAAGAAATTATTCCTACTTGACTCCCATTACTAATTCTGTTTATATTTCAAGTATACTAATTATTTGTACATAGCACGAGAAAATAATGTTTTAGGTTGGCCTAATTAGAGGAGAAAAACGTGTTATAGTCTTACGTTTTACTAGAAAGAGAAAAAGTAAATAACTGATTACTGTTAACTACTAGCCGTCTAGAGGATATTACTGTGTTGGAGAGTATAGGAACGTCGAAGAGTAAACATATACAAAATAAGAATGAAGAAGAAGAACAGCTTTACATTGGGACTGCTGAATCAGAACATATAGAAATGTACCTAAAAGCCATATGGTATATTCGTGAAAGGGGCAAAGAAGTCAAAGTGAGCTCCATCGCTAACCTTCTCAAGATAAAACAACCCTCTGTAGTACAGATGCTTCACAAGCTAAACGATGCCAATCTATTGGATTACAAGAAAGGCAATATAGTAGAAATGACAGCAAAAGGCGAAAGAATCGGAAAGCAGATGATTAGAAATACACGATTGCTTGAAGCTTTGATGGAAAATGCATTAAAAATAGAAGTTGATGAAGAAATGGTTTGTGGAATTGAGCACCATATGAAGAACATATTTACAGATGCTCTATGCACCTTGTTAAAACATCCAAGAAATTGTCCTCATGGTCACCCTATCCCGGTAGGGAAATGTTGCAAAAAGTGATATGATAATTTTTGGAGAAAAGAGATCGGGTTGCTTAATGTACATAACAGAAATAACGGGATGACAGCAACAGTAATAGTTTCAGCAGCTTCCGCGATTGCTATCATAAAACTTAATTAGACTTGGAAATATTCTTCTTTTCCTTTAGTTTTTACGAGTACAAGTTCATTATTGGCTTAACTTAGAAAACATAGCATACAACAACTTGGAAAAAGAACAATATACATGCTCTTTTAGAAATGCCTATCAAAAGATTGTTTACTAATTATAACCCTATTACCCCTAAGAAATACTACAGGGGCTCAGATTTTACCACTTGCTAGTATGCTAAAGTAGCCGTGAAATACCCTATGCATACACTGTCTGTTTTGTGTAATCAAGGAACTAAAACTAGACAAATAATGCAAAAAATATACAAAAGCAGAAGCATGGCTTGCACCATACCTATATCAATCGACAACTATAACACTTCTATTATGACGCCAAAAATATTAGAAATCAAAACAGTCTTTAAAGGGCTACAGACACTATATGACATACATCTTCCAAAAGCAGATCCTGCCCTAGTTCATGATTTACTTATACGAGAGGAAGAAAAATCCATACCTGCACCATTTTATATGGTTGAAATATTTACAAAAGAAGGGACAGATTCTGAATTAATGAGGAATTGGATAATTGAAAAGACACAGATGGTACCTGCCATATATGATAAAGGTACCCATTATGTAACTAATCAGAGACTAACATTAGAGATGGTAAAGGAGATATCTGATGATGAGAATGTTTTAGAAGTTACTGGAGAATATACTGGCGGCATTGGAGGCTGGGGCGCCTCACACGAACACAGAGAACACAGACATATAGTACATAATCCACTAACATCAGCAACAACACTAACCATGTGAGCTTGAGAAATAAAGCTCAATTAATAAAAATATAAAAGAAGAATAGGGAAAGATATATATCAAAGCCTGCAATTCTATCTAAAAAAATAACCCGACCGAGAATAAATTTAACTTTTCGAACGATAGTGTACTAAGGCATAATTTTAACTGGAATGCATTCGATGACGTAAGACACCAAAGTCTGTCTAAGGCATGACAGGTCCCTCTTGACGGTGCAACCTGATACCTTCAGGATCTGCTATTTCTCTCTGCGACAATAGCAAGAACAACACCACTACTAGAAGCAGGTGATCAAGGATCCAATTCCAATGGTGACGGCCTAAAATAGAACATATACACCACAGATAACATCAAGTAATCAACCAAAAAAACCAACAACAACTGACATTGAATTGAAACATTTTATAAAACAGCCAGTAATATATAGCAGTAAAAGATGAAAAAAATATTAGCGTGTTCTGACGTTGGGTTAAACTGTGGATACATAATAGAAGGCAAGACAGATGAAGAGGTTATGGAAAATGCTGTAAAGCATGTATGGGAACTACATGCTATAAAACCACAAGAGATGACTTCGGAAATGAAAGTTAAAATTAGAGAAAATATTAGAAGTTCGTAAAGATAATACGGTTTCATTAGGTGATTATCCATTGTGGCAATTATGCCTTAGATAGTGCGATAAAGATCATATTCTAAGGTACAATATAGAAAAGAGAGACAAATGAAACCTATAGTTTTATCTTATTTACTTTCTTATTAGTCAATTTTTCAAATCCAATATACAAACCCTTCCATCCTTCTTCTATTAGGTCAACTCAAATTTGGAGCATGCATGATGTGGTCTATGATTCCACTCCATTCCCTGACTCCTTTACCCGTACATCCATCTTTCCGCGTATTTTTTCTTAACCACAAAAGAAAACGTAATTATCAATGCGAGCATCTTTGTCAAAATTTATAATATTCTTTTCCTGCCAAAGAAGTACCGCCTATATCTTTCAAGTACTTCATTTTGATTAATTTCTTGAGTTTGCTGGCGGAATAACCATAAAGATTAATCCTCCTACCCTTGATACGGCAAAGTCTGATCCGATAGAAATAGCAAAAGTGGAGCCAGGTTTATCAGGCTTATATTGCTGTAACTTTTTTTCGTCTCTCCTCCTCTCATTATAGCATAGATATTTTGTGCCGCAACTCTCCCATGTTGTTCAGCAAAGTATGCATTTGTTGGTAGGGGATGACCTTTATCGTCAAGTATTAGAGCGGAATCTCCAAGCACAAAAACACTATCCTCTTGTCTTTCTGCCTGCAGATATTTATTGACAATAACTCTTCCTTTTTCAGGGAACCATCGGAAATAGATAGTAGAGAAGAAAAGGTTTTTGATTGAATGAATCCTTTTAGCTGAATAGTATCACATCCTTGGGTTTTGCAATATACTGTTCACAATTTACCTAACAATATTAACACTTACTTATTTTTCAAGTCGGCGAAGCTAATCGAAACTCATCAAAAGGTATTGAATCCTTATCATTTTAAAGCCAACTACCGATTTGGTGTTGTGTTATAATTGTAGTTGAAGAATAATTTCAGGAGAAAAATATAGGCAATAGAAAAGACCTGATTGTAGCTCTCGACGACCCTATAGGGATCAGAAGGAAGACAAATTCCATTAATCAGTATATAATGCTTTTTGCTCGATATCTTTAGGGATCACAGGAAGACTGAATCCAAATGTAGATCCTATTCCATCATTATTGTTTTCTGCCCATATCGCACCTCCATGAGCTTCAATTATTTTTCGTGATAAATATAATCCCAAGCCAGTACCCTTTTCTGATTTGCTTGCAAATTTCTGAAATAACCTCTCTTTAATTGACTTGTCAATGCCCTTACCAGTGTCTATAACTCTTACTATGATAATGTTTTGGCTATCAATTAAAGAGATACATACTGAAACTATGATTTTTCCTTTTTCCGTAAATCGCATTGCATTATCCAAAAGATTGAATAAAACTTGGTTAATTTTATCAGGATCACATTGCACAGATATAGTCAATGATGATGACGATTTTGCACTATGGTCATCCTGTTTTAGATCAAATAATATCGGAATTTTTTTTCCAAAAACCTCATATTTTCTCGATATGTCATCTATTACATTCAAAATCAAAGAATAAAGATCAGTTTCCTTGACATAGAGTCTAAAGTTACCGCTTTCAATAGAACTTACTTCCAAAACGTCATTAGATAGCTTAAGTAGTCTTTCCGCATTACGAGTAACCATCGAGATCTCTTCTTTTACCTCATTTCTCCTTGCTCCTCAGCTTATCTTGTAACAATTCTATTCCACCCATTATTGGCATGATAGGAGTTCTCAATTCATGAGCAGCTATATTGACAAACTCTTTTTGCAATGTACTATGAACTTTGAGCTGTTCATTAACTTCTCCAAGCTGCTTATTTGATTCTGATAGCGATTGATTTGCGCTTTTTAATTCAGCTGTCCTTGTATTGACAGTATTTTGTAATTTATTATTCCATGAGAGAAATAAGATTGCAATTCCTATGGATACTATTCCTATTATCAATAAGGAAATTATATTAAAATCCTTTTGTTCATTTATCATAACACTTATCTTTGCATCAAGCCCATGTGGAGCTAGAATATACAATGACAAGAAATACCTGTCGTTAAGCAATACAGGTTGATAGGCTATTGTATTTATTTTACCTCTGATAGCGATATCCGCTGATCCTTTATTGCCACTCAGCGCATCCTTCAAAAGATTGTTAAATGTATTCCTTCCTTCAGGGGAAAAGAATTCAGTTTGGTATTCCTCACTAAATGCATTTTTATTTGTGAGGGAATGCGAATCGCTATAAAGTACTATGCCGTTTTTATCCGTGAGAGATATGGTGCCTTGGAATTCTTCCGAGGCTAGTTCGTTTTGCAATAAGTTTCCTAGTCTATCAAGTCCAATAGATGTAAATACTAGTCCTTTAATTGGTCGTGTATCATTATTATTACTGTCACTGCCGTTTGGGCTATTTGTTATCGGATAGCCAATATACAGTTTGGGAATACCATCTAATTCATATTCATGTATAATGCTTGCTGTAGTATGTATTATTTGTAGCAGTAGGTGCAACTTTTGATACGTCAAAGTACTGCTTTAGCTGAGTCAGTAACCCTTTGAGGTTCTGATATTTTAGTGGCTCGTAATCTCTATTATTTACAAAGATTTTTCCATTGAGGTCAGTTATCCCGTAGTCGTATGTAAGTTCATTTGTATTATCTTGTGATACTTTTAGAAGTTGTTTTGCTTTTTCATATTCGCCATTTTGTAATGATGGAGATGTAGCAATTAACTCTAAATTATTCAGAATATCATTTAACTTGAAGTTTAAGGAATGTGCAATATTATGAGACTCTATTATTGCTTTTGATCTCACATGTTGTGAAGAGACTTCAGCAATTTCGTTAGAAGTAGTAATAGAATATACATATGAAATAATAGACAGCATTATTGCAACTGCTGCAATCGAAATTAATGGAAGAATTCTTTCTTTTGTAGTGAATATATTAAAGAAAGTCAATAATTGTTTTTTGTTAAAACTATAAATAATTAAGTATTGTTAAGGAAGGTCATTGAATAATTACTCAAAATACTTGCACTATGATTTAGGACTCATACAACGTTCGCTAGATCTTTTAAAATAAATTATTGATATATATCTTATAGACAGATATTTCAGAATTTAATTCAGTTTCTGATAGACACGTCGAATATTCGTGAAAATCATCAGGAAATTATTTGTTGTCATGCATAAGGCGTGTTTTAGTTTTTATGCACTATTCTATTGATATTATTGGTTTACCTTACCATAGCTAGACTGTCCTACAATACGACAGCAGACAAGACTCGTTACCTTGTAGAGGCCGGAGCTCTGAAAGCAACAAGTCATCTCTGCTTTTTTTAAATTGCACGTAATAAGTAGGCAGCATACTTATTATAGAAATATTTGATCAACATCTGCCTCTCTTAGCTGTATTAGAAGCGTCATAAGATAAGAACAGGTGTCAAGCAATCTCATCAATACAGAGAATGGTCGATATGTTGCACTTTCAGTAAGATTAGCCTTAGTATTCTAGAAGAGATCAGCATTAAAATAAAATAGGGATTAATGACCCATAGCGCATAGTGACAGAAGATTATGTTAAATTCAATACATACAGATGCAGTGGCAAAAGCTAAGGTGGGATAGATAACAGTGGTATTATTGTTGTTTCGTTTTTTATTGATTTTGGAAGACCGCAAACCTCTGACTCAGTTAAATTGACAAACTCGAGTTTTGGGTTAGTAGGATTGCATACTGATCTGGTGATATGGTAGTACTAGTTCCAGGCTAACTATGTGGTGATAGTGATAGCGGAGCAGAAGGTGTTTGTTTTTCCTCCTGGGCTTGGGTTATACTCAAAACGCGACCCATATTTATATCCAAAATTATATTTACTGTAAATCATCTAACATGATAGATACCAAGCATGTCAGGACATGCTTGGACAATAATCATAGTAAAACATAATTAGTTAGGCAGGGCCCTAATTCGCTGTAGAAAAAGATAGATTAATACATATCTAGGATACAATTGTAATGCAGGAGCGCCTTAATAATAATTGGATCTATTTTTGAGAATTAGCAAGTTTAATAACAATTGTGAGTTTAATTTTATTATTATAGTTGCTTTTCTTTTTACTTTATCGTTATATACTGCTGCCGCTCTAAATACAACAAAGGCTCCATTCTCTATCCATAAACAGGAAACGAGAAATCGTGAAAATTAAGGAAATCGTCACATTAGCTTCTGATGCACTTAAAGAGAGAAAGGCAAGATCTGCTTTAACAATAATGATGGTAGTAGTAGGAAGTAGTTTGATGGTAGCACTCAATGGTATTAGCGCAGGTCAAAGCAACTTTATTCAACATCAATTAAATACATTGGCACCTAACGTACTCTTTGTCAGTTCAGGTCAAAGGTCGTTTCGTGGCGGAGGAGGTGGACCTGCTCCATTAGCATCGATTACTATAAATGCAGCAGTAGTAACTAGAATGAGTTCGCTTCCATTTGTTCAACAAGTCGTACCTTCATATCAAGGCCAAGCCTCTCTCGAGTCACAAGGAAATTTTGTGAATTCACAAATAAGTGCAATGGATCCACAGAAAGTTTACTTAATTACCCCAAACCTTCAACTAACAGATGGTTCTGTTATAAAATCAAATGACCCTTCTGCGATGCTAGTCGGTGACAGTATCGCTAACCCTCCAGGTATGACTACTCGATTCCTAAGTCTTGGTCAGATTGTAAAGGTAACATCTTCATACATAGATCCTAATACATCAGAGCCAAAAACACAATCCAAAAGTTTCATAGTAAAGGGTATTATGCAACCTACGGGAAACAATCGGTTAGACAATACCGTTCTAATTGATAGAAATACTGGTAACACTTTATTTCATAAATCAGGTAAATATGATAATTTGGTTGTATTGGCTCAGTCACCCGATTATGTTGGTTTAGTACAACAGGAAATTACAAGCTTGTACGGAAGCACGATAGGCATCATCACACCCAAGGCTATTCTACAATCGAGACAGCAATTTGTAAGTGGAAATAACGCATTTATTCAAAGTGTTGCATTTATTGCATTACTTGTTGGTGCTATCGGAATTATAACCACTCTTTACACGTCAGTTAATGAAAGGGTACATGAAATTGGAACTATGAAAGCTATTGGTGCACAGAAAACTTTCATTCTTTCTCTTTTTTTGATGGAAGCTGTAATCATTGGTATTTTCGGATCAACGTTAGGGGTAATAACAGGAATTGGTGGAGCTTTTATTATGTCTGATTTTACTGGAGGAGTACCAATCTGGGGGTGGCGGTGGTGGTGGTGGCAGTGCTCGCTGAGCCGCCATATCACTCCTGCGTTTCAGGCATCAGACCTGTTTACCGTCTGGATGCTTTCATTTATTATCAGTTTAATAGCTGGTTTGTATCCTGCATGGAAGGCATCACGATTGTCACCTATACTAGCGCTGAGAAGATAATAATCAAGATAGAACTGAATGATATATCGTCAGTGGAAAGAAGATCACATCAACGCTGAATCTGGCTCTACCATAGATGTATACACGGAGAAAGCCCGGTCCAGAGCAGCTAACACATGTGTGTGAAAATACGCTAAGAGATTATCTTAAAAATAACGAACTGGCAATACAATACCACCACTATTTTTTTAGCTTCTTTGAACACTTGATATAGGTTTTCAATGACTCTGTCATAATTGATAGTAACTATGTGAGCAAATAATAGAGGATGTGTTGCGTTGCCAGAGATCTAGTAATGACGTTCCCAATTGTCTTTCTGATTTCGCTTAAATCTTCTGTGCTGATTCGTTGTAAAGCTAATTTTCTTGTATCTGCAAAAGTGCTTAAATAAATCGCAAATGGACCTACATCCTTTAGTGCATCCTTGTAGTCTATGTTGCGTTTAATATTGAAAGAATGACCTCTAGATCTATTTCACTTTCATTAAAAAATTGATAGTTCTGATATGCCAGATTCATTTATTTACGCCTATCACAAAACGCATAAAGATAAGTTCATCCCATTAAAAATGAATAACAAAAACTGGACTTGCATTATCTTTCAAGCGCAGAAATTGAACGCCATTAGAAGATAAGCACGGTTAGATTGAACATTTGGGCTTGCAAATTGAACATAAACAAGAAAGAGACAGAATTGATTGGCACAGAAGTAAAGTCCAGGAGCTAAGCAGCCAGAGACAAATAGCACAGATATTACAGGTATCTAATGGTACCGTTAACAGACACTTGTCGTACCCTAGAGAGGCTTTGGTGTCTTGTGTCATCCAATGCATTCCAGTTAAAATTACGCCTTAGCATACTATCGTTCGAAAAGTTAAATTTATTCTCAGTCGGGTTATTTTTTTAGACTTGGGTAAGCTATGTAGCCAATTCGTTTGTGTAGCATCTTTTATAATAAGCAAACTGCCATGTTCAAGTACAAGTGATATCATTTGTTTAGTTTGCTGCCCAAATTTTCATCTGACCTATGTATCCGTCATTTCATTTTGTTTCAATAACCCCGTTGTACATTTATTGTTTGTTCTTCGCTATGGCTTTATAAGCTTCAATAAGCTCAGGATCGACAATTCCTTGTACTACAATAGATTCACCTTTTGAGAGCTTGATATCCATTGCAACAGCACTATATGGAATATTGAATAATTCGACCTTCTCACGTTCGGAGGCTTCATAATACTTTACACATATCCCATCCTTGCAAGAGAAGCCTACAACACGATCAATTCTTCTGCTACCAGAACCTCCTGCTCTTCCACCAGCAGAACCTTGAGATTCCTCAACCATTAAAATAAAGATATCGTTTCTCATATTAGTATCAAGATCAATATCATTCTCCGCTACTATGAGTTTTCTCTGTGGTGATTGCAATACCAAATCAATAGTTTCTTTTAAATCCAACTATTACCTACTTTGAGATCTTATACTTTAAATTATTTGTTTCTTGTTCTTCTTCCTCGGAACTCAAGAACTAAGTAACAGATGTCAATAGCAATATCATACAAGCTGGGTTTCGAGGAGTTATTCAGTCGGTATTCATGCTATATAACATTTACGACAAATTGGCCAGGTTATGGTTTAACTTGCATGATATATAACAACATAGATAGCGGCCAAGGTATGCCTTTAGTTATCATAGTTTTTCAAACTGTGTATGCGTAGAGTTTAGGCGCTGGGGTATGAGTTCTCCTCCCTTAGGAAACAATTCTCTCTTTATTACATCCCCACTCAATAGATACTCTACCAGGTCCTGTTAACAGAAGACTAAAGGATGGAACCAAACATTTCCATAATAAAAAGAATGGCAGACACTCTAGTCAAAATTCCAACAAGAACAGCAATTCCACCTATTACTTCTAGCAACCCAATTGGAATGGCCATCGCAGCCAGAAGTCCTATCATGTTTGCAAAGAAATGTTCCGTACCTGCAATATTGGAAACTTTGGGTAAACCATTCCTATAAAGGATATTCCAGCTACAATCCTTATAGGAATAGGACCATATGCAGAAAGCTTTTTTGGTAATTCATCCTATCAAACTGTTTGAGAAGAAATAAGCAGTTGTTTTTAACTCAGTTGATAAGTATTTTCTTACTATCCTTGGCAAGATACGTTAATTTATTAGTGCTAACGTTGATGTACTCAAATAGCAATAATGATTGTTGGTGATCCTAACTAACCAGGTGTTGCTGCTGTTGCTGCTGCTACTCCAGTAACATTTACGTTATAAAAGGATCTTAAATTAGGATTATCACTGCAAGTATACTTTGCTGTGATTTTGTTTGGTCCTTCTTTGATTGTAGTGTATTTATAAGTAAGGAAAAAATTCCATGTTGAATAGTCAGTTGCTCCATGATGACCGGTCGCAGTAGCTTGTTGGTATGGCTTCACAGCATCTACAATAACTGACACTTCGCAATTGGAAGTTTCATTATCCGAGGAAGCACCTATAATCATAAGGTCTTTACCAATTGGTACATGTTCATCTTTAGTAGGTGATGTAATTTTTACTGCATGCAATTTTGGCGATGATAACTGATTATTTGGTGACAGTTGCTTTGTTATTTGTGCATATGAAGTATTAATGTAAACAGCTGAAAGAAGTATCCCAAAGATAAGCGTTACTATAACAATGCCACGATTCATGTTTAAGAATATAATGGCTCTATTAATATATTAGACTTTAAAATATCTTATCAAATCTATTACTATAATAGCATTTATCTTGGATATTATATGAACACACACCTCTAACTTAAGCAGAATTTTAGTCAGATTGTATCATTAATAAATCAAAATCCCCAATTAGGTATGGGTGTACAGAAGCCCGTGACGGTATCGGTTCTTAAAACGGATTCTAAATAGACATATAATCAAGAGGAAGAAATAAGTGATATCTTCTTATTTCTTACTTACTTACTGATTTACATGTAAAAAAGCTTATCTTTAGACATTCGACGACGGCACAGACGATTCGACTTTGTAAGTTGTAATTGTCCTACAGCTGTGAATGTTTCTTGTTGTTGTTGCCCTTGAGTAGCAATTACCTCACGTAAGTATTTATTTTGACTTTGTAACTCTTCTATTCTTTGTTTTAATTTTTCTTTCTCCTCCTCTTCTTTGTGTGTCTGCTGTGGCATTTCTGCCAGCTTGTTATCAAAAGTTGTTATCTTTGTAGCTTTTTCGTTCGATGGCTGCTGTTGCTGTTGCTGTTGTTCTAATACTGGTTGCCTCGAGGATGGCATTTCAACCACTTCCTGATGTTGCTGTTGCGGCTGTAATAATGGCTGTTGATCGCGCTGTTGCTTTCGTTCGGGATAGATTTATGCATTTGAATCTATGGCGATACTGCGCGAGCTATTCACGTTTATAGACGCTCAAATGAGAGTTCAAGAAAATAAGCTACAAATATCCTTTAGTCTCTAAAAAGCCCTGATCCTTCCAACAAATCGTTAATTACAGTCATGAATCCAACTAGCGCTAACCCTCCTATTGCAACTTTGCCTAAAGTTTGTATTAATTCCTGAGTATTTTTATTCTGTATTGATAACCTAAAACTACGCATAACTAAACAAAGAATTTCTCTTAAGTTAAAAAGGTTTGATGCGTCAAATACTAATCTAATTGAGGATCTGATATTGTCAGATAAGATGGTAGACCACCTATGTTAATGCGATTATCCTTAAATATCAGCAGTGGTTTGTCTACTCCATAGATGTTTGTGTTATTTCACTTATGGAGTCGTCGGTCAAATAATGCTATATTTTATCAAAAAGTATTGGTTTTATGTGTGTCACATTTGATAATAGAAAATTGCCTGTTTTAAGCAGTTGTTTTTATTTCCATTATCCATTCGCATTTGGCATCATATTTTTCTAGTCAAGTTGATAAATGATGGTTAAGCATACGTTAACGTTCATACACAACCAAATCCCAAGGGAGAAATACGTGGTCAATTATCTAAATAGCCCTGCTACAATCAAAATAAAAATCTCCTTATTTTTCTTTGAACGGATTGAAGATGGAGAAAGAAAGAACGGATCGGAACTTAAACGATGAATCGAGATAATATTAGTGCATTAATAATGGCAATGACAATAGTAGTAGTTTCTGTTATCGTTGGTTTTACAATATATTTCAACAATCCTAGCCTTAATCAGGCTTGGTCAGAACAACAACAAAAAGACAAAGGCTTGGTCGTAGGCGATGTTCATTCACCGGAATTTGAATTCGAAAAAAACTATGCCACTGTGAAGAGCGCTGCCCAAACTGGAATAACTCGTCCGGTAAGAGCAGCTGAAATGGTAGAAAATCATACCATAACTACTATCAAAATCAATAAGACTCAGTTCCAACAAATTAACGAGTCACAATTCATAAAAGCGCCTGAGTTTGCTCAAATCAGTGGCTACATAAATACACCTAATAATAATAGTCCAATTACACTTTCATCTCTTAAAGGAAAAGTAGTTTTAGTATACATTTGGACATATACATGCATTAACTCGATTCGCCCGATGCCGTACATCGACGATTGGAATCAAAAATATGCTGATAAGGGTTTAGTTACAGTTGGTGTCCATTCACCAGAATTTACGTTTGAAAAAAACTATACCAATGTGAAGGCTGCTGTCCAAAGATTTGGAATAACTTATCCTGTAATACTGGATAGTGACCATGGAACTTGGAATGCTTATGGAAACCAGTACTGGCCTAGGTATTACTTGATTGATACTCAAGGATACATAAGGTACGATCACATAGGTGAAGGTAATTATGATCAAATAGAAAAAGCAATTCAGTCATTAGTGGCTGAACGTGCTCCTCTAATGGGTGCAAAAGAAATAAGCTTCAATACAAAACCTACTACAGTAATTAAACCAGGAAGTTTGCAGTATGTAGATTTAAGACAGAGCACAACACCAGAAATATACATAGGATATGATACTGCGAGAGCACCACTTGGAAATCCTGAAGGCTTCAAACCAGATCAGACAGTTTCATATTCAATCCCATCAACTACAAATTTCAAACCTGATATTGGGTACCTCCAAGGCAATTGGAAAAACAATCCCGATAATATGGAATTACAAAGTGATACTGGGCGCATTGTTTTGACATATTATGCAAAGTCTGTAAATATAATAGCAGGAGGAAAGGGTGGAGGAGTTGTTTTTAATGATGAAGGAGTAGGAGGAGGAGCATGCAGCATCAACAGCGAAGATACCGAACAAATCTTTAGGAGAAGATTTATCACAAGATGGTAGTTTTAGAATTGACGGGCAAAGGTTGTATAATTTAGCTATACATAACAACTACACTGCTCATAACATTGTAATTGACGTTAAAGGCAAAGGATTTCAATTCTATACTTTTACTTTCGGTTAGTTAGCGGGGATGGCCTACATGTATATAGATTATTACTATGGTTAAGATTCTAAACAATATACCAGACGCACAATACCTGCTTATCCATCAACAGGTATTTTGTACATTACCCGAAACAATCCAGAATTCATGTATGGATTGTTATTTGTGAATTTTGCGACATCACATTGTTAAGCCTAAATAGTCGTCTTAGCTTTTACAATCCATTCGAATTGATTCCAAGTTTATCATAATGTTTTTGAACAGAATCTTTGCTTGGATCTTCAATAATGCAAAGACTATTTCTGCTTCTGGATTGAAGAGAATATTTGCATGACTACATGACCAAACTCATATTTGGTGATGCTTGGAGTTGCCTTAAAATCTCCTCGCTTGTTCCTCTTATCTAGTGCATATCAACTAGTATGTGTACTAATGTCGTCAATGTTAGAACTTTTATTAGATAATATTCCATAAATGCAATTGAACTTTTAAGGAAGAGATTGTAAATTTAGATAACACCCATTACTTAGCCTCTAACATAAGGTTATCATTCAGAAACTCATTCTTTGCATGTTATCAATCCAAAATTATTACTATTGCCCTTATTACAAACCAATGTGTAAACTCTCTAGTGGATGGGAGAGACAACTCCATATTGCATATTCCATTTCATCTGAAAACAATAACCTTTCTCATGATTGCTATTGTTATTATAACCGGCATATCTGTTAGCTCATTAATATCTAACCAAAATTATACTGCTATAGCACAACAACAAGAACAAGCTCTTGCTTCAAAAGGTGTATCTTATGATAATGCGACGTTTTCGCATCATATGGCATCAGTAAACGGTATTCAACTTCATATGTAATAGGTGGTCATGGTAATCCTGTGGTTTTATTACACGGGTGGCCTGAAACATGATATGAATGGCAGGTTAATGGCAAAGAAGGCGTTATACTGGTATCACAATAGCTAGGCAGCGGCATCAACAAGCCCCAAGATATTTACATGGAACAGCCGACTATATAGCTTATGTCGATCAGCCGATGCTTTGACTTGTCAGTTGAGGCGTCATTTAATATTAGTCATTAAACAGAACAAATTATTGCTTGACAATGATTTGTAGTATCTTCTAAAGTAGTTGCTCTTGCTCGAACAGTATTGTTCTACTTATGTAATGATGACGGTAATAGCATTGGTGGCTGAATCTCTCTTACACTTAAGTCAGAAAAATCCCACATCATGTTATCTGACCTAAATGTTACCAGCGGACCAGAATTTGTTATTACGTAGTCTTTGGCTCTTCCACAGTCAGCACTATAAAACTCTATATCTGAACTCTTAGCGAACCATCCGCCATTGTCGACTATTTCAGATACTTTCTTCCAAATATTGTTATCATTATCGTCAATATATGACTCCATCTTTACAGCTTTATTATTATTGATATTATACATTACAACCTTCCAGCCTATCCATCTATTTACAATGGACCCAGTAACTTTGTGTGTATCTCTTGCTTTAGTATACCCTCCTGTATGCCATATCTCCTTTATCCATGATACTGTACCTTCAGTCGATATCCAACCTTTCAAAGCCGAACCCTCACATGGTACACTACTACTATGTTTTCCACCCCTTGCGTACCAGTCAATATGGTCACTAGGAGAATCTGCCCATAACACCTTTGCGTATCCAGTTATCTCTACATTTTTCCACTCAGGTTCATCTTCTGATGTTCCAATTTTCATTCTCACTTGATCTTCTTCATTCTTGCTACCATCTTTTCCACCAATTTGCCACGAACCATCTGGTTGTTTATATATTGGAGAACCAGGATCAAATAGCTTGTCGGCTTTTGGATTAGCCATATCGATAAACCATTCTCTTCCTCCTGACTTTGTAGGGTAAATCTCTTTTATTTTGAATATGTGTTTTACAAGACGTGGAGAGACAGGAGGAGGTATTTGAATAAGTTGAATATAAGAGTAAATTACGATGGATATAGCTAGAGATGCAGTGAGTATACCTACTATAATCCAGCGGCTCTTATTCATTATTTATGTGAATGCTGTGGTATTAGATTAAGAATGCTATGTTTTATTTGAATAGTGTTTTATTACGAGTAAAGAATACTTAGTACATCAAGTATCTAAGTTAACCATATTGAATTTCATGGCTTCCATAACAAACATTCGCATAAGATGAAGTACAAATGTATTGGTGGTGGTGGGTTGAGGGGCTTTGTTATCCAATTCCAACAAGTACTATTCAATGACACTCTTGAATTTTTGTATCGATATGGGTTTTTGTATAAACTTCTTCTTCTTCCTCCCGATTTTGATAAATCTGCAAATTCCTGATGTAGATGTTGCGGCTGTATCAATGGTTGTTGATCTCTGCCTGCTGCTTTCGTTCGAGATAATCCTTTCTTGTATGTTTTGTGAATTTTAGTGAGTCGGGTAACAGCTTCCTTAACCATGATTCGGATACACCTGCCTTAGCAAAAGACTGAGAAATCATCTTTCTAAGTTGTATCTCATCTACATTCAGATTCTAAAGCCAGTTGCCTTGCTTCTCTGACCTGTTTCATAATTGCCTCCTTTTTACTTTCATAGAAGTTGTGTATTGTACATAGTTCAGCAGCTGGCGTTAGCTGAATTCATCTAGTTTTTGCTCTAATGTCTCAATTGTTGGTGTGGGTTGCTGCTCCTGCTGGTCTTCTTCGTCGATAACAGTCATAAAAAATTTTATAATTTCTACAATAAAAAAGAATTAAGTTTTATCTAGCTGTACATATGGTAAGGTAAGCAGTTAGCTTTAATAGCAGTTAGCTTTAATGGCATTTAAAGTTCCTCCCTTTTTGTAATATCTTTTTGTTTCAATATTTGAACCCATCTAGTTAATGTGGCCAGTGGTTTGTGAACCATTTTTGACATAATTTTTGGTCTTGATTTAGAGGTTTACAGAAAACTGAGGAAGACCTCAGACTCAGCTTAACTTGTAAATCTACACAGGATAACATTACTCTATGACTTTGAAAAATAATACATAGTAGCAACTGTAGTTATTAGAGTAGTTCTTGTAGTCGTGTTGTTCATATTCTGAGTATAATGTCATCTGTATATTTGAAGTGAGTAAGTTTATGCTGATTTATCTAATATGATTTATTGCTAACTTGTTTCCTATAACAAATGAGTATATCAAATGAAGGATTCTTTCTAATTTAGCAATTGACAATATCAATCGCTATGTGATTTTGAATCTCTGGTCGCTTCTGGTGGCTCCGTAGAAACCCGAACATTACGGAGCGGACAATGACAATACCAGCCTAAAAGAATGACACTATATTTTTTCTTTGCAAGCAGCAGAATTAGACGAACCAACAATAACCCGAGATATGCTGTAACTTCTATCATTGAGGTGTTTTCGACGAGCTTGTGACGATGATAACGTGCCTTACAGCAGAATATAATAAATCTAATAGTTTCTTTTTGAACTTAATTAATCGCACCTGAATGACGATATTCTGATCAAGCTACAAACTACTGTTTTCCATATATTTAAATGCAAATCATTTCACTTCATCCGTGATTGAAACAATTCTATATACATGTAATATATAACAGGAAATAAAATTACCATCTTTTGCAGTTTTAAGATCAGAGCTAAACCAGAACAGACAAGGGGATATGAATCAATAAGGACCCCATGCCTGCCCTCATTTCGCAGTGGAACCCAAATTATATCTTGTATGATAGCCATGAGCTAAACGTTGCCTTTTCTCTTTTAGTAAATAGAATTTCCTATAAATGTAATTATCTTGTATCTTGGCAGTTCACCTTGTTGTTATGATTATTGTCTTTCCCTCATCATGTCTGCTTGAATATCTTTTGTTCTTTCTTCCTGCAATTCATCATATCATTCCTTTTTCTTTCTATTCTTCCTAGGATTTTTATAAACAGTCCTATTAAAGCCAAAATAACTTAGACCAGTTTCTACAGTATCAACTATCATTTCCCTGTACTTATCCTTACTATATAGAATGAGCTTCTACTGTGGTAATTTAATTTCATGATATACTTGAATCTAGTCATCTCGATTCGTACCTGTAGATACAACATAATGAACAGTGCAATCTTGGATATTGCATAAAAGATCAAACATTATATTCTATTTTTTAATTTGTTTGGCATACATCATATATGTAGTATATGCAAGTCCATAGTTTTTGTATTCATTTCTTAATGGGATAAACTTATCTCTATTCATTTTTGTAATACCTGTGTTTAAGAGAAGCAATTGTTGCTATTCTACCTACTGGATTCCAATAATTTTCTTTTATCATTGCTTCGATATGAGAACTAGTGATATCTTCAAAGATTAATTCTTCTGATTCTGCTTTATCTTTTGCATTGTTCCATGCTTGGTTAAATTCCTTTTCAGTAATACCTGAAAGTTGAACTTCACCATACAATTCAGGTTTTAGATTTGATAGATTTCGACCAAGACCATAAAAGATGATATTGCTGTTAAAATCCTCTAAATCCAATGATAGCTCTTCTTTTGCTTCTCTGATAACTGTTTTAAAAGGATCTGGATAGCCAGCAGGATCTATATCTCCTTCTTTAATACTAATTGTTCCTCCAATAAGACACGATAAGTTACCCTGCGCCTCTAATGTATAAGATTTGCTGAGTTTAGATAAGATAAGTTTTGATTTTAGATTTGATCCATTTTCTGATTTAGATGGCGATGATGTCAATATAACCGACATGTTTGCGGATAATGGATTTGGTAATTTACTGTTTCTTAAATCTTTGGGTCTCTCCTTTAATAGTTCGCTTAAAGTTGGTTGCTTGCCCTCTCTGTGATAATAACTTTTAGTAATAATATTGATGACAGGCTCATTTAAACGCAAATTCATTGCAGCAAAATAGTGGTAAGAAGTTTCTGAAAAGTGCAAAATAAACATTCCAGCAACATCATTAAAATGCCAATCATCTAATCGAGCTATTCTGTCATCGAAAAACTCAAAGCCTTCTTCTTTCGAATGTCTTTCGATAGAATCAATCCTACTTGCAATTTCTTTTATTAGATAATCTGGCACTTCGTATTTGCCATTGGAAAAAGTAGCTGAAACATCTTGTCTTTTAATTGGTCTTGATATTGATTCAAAAAGAATGAGAAATTCACAATCAGGCATTTCCTTATTACTATTTATCACTCTTTATTTCACTTTAAGATATTGCAACTTTTGAATATGAAGATTGGTCTTGTCTATTGGTGTCTGGATTAATCTTACAAACTTTAGATAACATTAATGCAAGCTTATTGACCATATAATAATTGGGATAGCCATGAGGACTCTGAAATATTCTTATGAGAAAAATAAGAATATTCTGTTCAAAAAGGCAGATGATACTTGGTATCCACAAGCTTGCAAATTTTTAAAATTGGAACATCATTTACATTCTTCTTTTGAGAAAAGCATCATATAGAAAGAACAATCCAATATGTTAAAGATAGAACTGAAAGTTTTGATGACTATTTGTCTTGTATTACGTGTTCATTCCCATACGTACGTGATTGGCTAAAATGAGCATCCATTTAAAAATGAGGCAAATGCTAGATTAATATGCAATCTTTTAACAGGAGGTCCCATAAAGGCTGACGCTCTATGCACTCTAATGAAGCGATTGAGACCGTCCGTTTGCTGAAAAATGGTTCGATAGCTGATGAAAGCGAACTGCAGAAATTGGAGCTTTTAATAAAGACAAAGAAATGGAATCTATATTGTATACGCCACTCGGCTATTACTTCTGATTCTGACTTTTTACCTGAGTATGCACTGAAGAAAAAGGTGCGATGGTCTATGAATTCAAACCAAGGTGCTCGGTACATAAAAAGAAGAATGGGTAATGATTTAAAGCTAAAGATCCTTGTCCGAAATGGTATTATTTCCGAGCAACAGATAGAGAAAAGGCCATCTATTCTAAATTGTCCAAGATGTAGCTTAGTCAATGCAATGGACCTATTTCTTTTCAGAGTAGATTTGAAAAATTGAATTAGTGACACACATTTCGCTGTTACCCATGAATATGCATTATCTCACAACCAAATAACTTCCTGTTATTTATTATATGAAATATCACTCGTAAAAAGCAATAAAGAGTCACGCACTGTCTTGTATAAGAAGTGAGATTCTTTAGAAGAACTGAAGTGAATATGCTCAACTATAGCAATTAAGTCCGCTGACATATGTCCAACCAGATCGTTTTATTAGCTGCTTGTATTAATTATCATTTCTTTACAATGATGATGTAGTAAACTTTGCTTTTGTTCCTTTGTAAGATAATCGCTAAAATCTGATTCATGATAGCAACAAAATGCTTTTAGTTTTAAATCAAACTTTGGAGGTAAAGTAGTTTCATGTTCGATAAGCTCTTGTATTTTATTAAAATAAAAAAATGCACCCATATCAGCTATTACACAAACACCAGTCTTTCCAGAATGTTTTGCATGCTCTAATAACATTCCTACAAATACCTTGATATCTACTACTGTATTGGAACCAAAATATGCTTTCTTGGAATCTACAATTATAAGAGAGCCTTCTTTTTCATGCTTCCTTATATCTAAGCTACAGACACGATCATCACAACTAACATCATCGCTCGTTGACAGAATTTTTCTAACGGATTCAGTAGTTTCATAAAATGGAAGAAGCAAGACGATATCATTTTTATTTTCAAGTTGCATTTTTGAATAACCACTATAAATTTTCCTAAAAGTAAGTAAATCAGGATATACAATAATGTAGTGGGAACCATAGTCTGCTTGCAGTATAGTTTCCAAGATGTGATTAATGTTGTCATAATGATCAATATTTCTGACATCAATAATGTTTTTTTTATCATGAGTCAAATGCTAAGCATCATATCCTTGCATTGTAATAATTTCCAACTTTATCAACAATATGCCTTTGAATAATATTAGTTAACTGCCTAGGAGATACTGGTTTATGTACAAAGTCATCTATCATAATTGATCCTAAAGATGTTGATAATTCATTATTATCAATCTCAAATGCAGACATAAGCAAAACTTTGGTTATGGGATTTATCTGCTTAATCCTTTTTATGAATTCAAATCCGGTCATTCCTGGCATCCTTATGTCAGAAAGAACAATAGCACAGTTGTTATAATTTAACTTGAAATATTCTAATGCCAATAATGGCCTAGTAAAACCATAAACATGACTAAAACCTCCGTCTACTTCTAGTGATCGTTTAATTACATGAAGTATGTCTAATTCATCATCAACAACTAAAACAGACTTTTGATCTAATGTCATACCTCAGATGGCTATAAGTTACTATATTATAGTACTATTTAAGTAAACTTTTTTAGTGCATTTTGCCCTTTCCCAAAAGATAAAAAAAACAAAGGCAAGTAGTTTTTCCTATTGGAAAACACTTTACAACAAAGGGCGAACACAACTGTCACTTTCTTTTCATGAGATGTTTTTGTTGTATTGTCTTCCCCAGTTTCTGCTGAGAGCCTAGTAGGTGATTCTTCCTTGTCTTTCTGTGATGATTTAGAAATCTCTGTATCTTCCGTGGTCATAACATATGAATACACGTCAATACTTAATAAGAAATTCATGCTATTGTATGAGCTATGGCGGTGATCCTCTTGGTATCATCACCTATGCAGACGATATGTAGCTATACATATCGTGAGCTGATAGCATGTCTAGAGAGGGCTGGAATAGTGTTTCTTAGATAATAACAGCACTATGCATGCTGAAAGAGTTGTGAGATTAATTAATAAGATATATGCGCTCAATGCATATAATCAACATTTTGTTTTTGATATTGCCTATTATCTGGCTAGACAGCTAGTGTGTTGGTATTCCTTTTACTGGTAGTACCGCGATGGGGTTTACTCTTGGAATAATTAAGGGTTGAGCACGATCAGCACAAAATGGTGTTGCTGTAATACTGGCAAATGTTACTAGGACTGATCCGGTCATTCCGCCACCTGTACAAACTATACCGCTACTGCCAGGTGTTGCTAGTAACGGAGTTCCCTCTTGTGAACAAGTTGCGTTGTTTCCTGAATGGGTACATACCACATTTTGAGCTTCTTGTTCTTGTACATTATCAAATCCACTTGCTGTGCCGTATTGTTTGTCTCTGCGGAGTTAAGAAACAGCACTTGATTTGCTATATGATTAATTATACGAAATTATTCGGTATTAAATCATATTAAATAAATCAGCATTAACTTACTCAAGTCAAATATACATATGCCACTGGCTAGAAATCTAAGCATACATTACACTTGTTAGACAGACTGAACAAGTCCAATCTTAACAATCATTTCTCCATTAAACACTATAAGGATCTAGGAGAATTATGATACATATAATTATATATTTAAATTTCTCATAACTACATACGATAAATAAAAAATCTCATATATTTTTATGAGTTGAAAAAAATTATATAAATGGTCCATATATCGTGTGATTGACAACTGAAGTGTTAACTTTCCAGCCCTGAAGCATGTGGGCTTGTAACTGCCTAAAAAAGAGCCGTAACCATAGTTTCATTGACCGGAACTCTATTCTTTATGTTTAAAACTCCTGCATAATCTAGCAGTTCTTAAATCCACATTGCTCACACATAACGGTCATGCTACACCTGTGACATTTACATGGGCGTATTGTTTCATGTTAGGGTCGTTACCACAAGAGATTTTTGCAGCTATCCTGTTTTCTCCTTCTTCAATTGGAGTATATTTAGAAGTCAGTGTTATACTCCACTGTGAGTAGTCATTGGCTCCGCCAGGACCATCTGCTACTGCTGGTTGATATGGTTTTACACGATTTAAATTTACAGTGATTTTGCAATCAGAAGCAGCGTTGGCCATGGACGTTCCTCTTACCTCAAGATCTTGGCCAATAGGTATTCTTTGACCATCTTGAGGTGATATTATTGTTATCGCACCATCAGGTAACGTTGCCGTTGATGGCTGCGGTGTCGATGATTCTGGTAATTGGGCATATGAAACATTAGCTAAAAAAACAGTAGTAGTAGGAGCAAGCATTATCATAGATAAAGAAAAGGCTATCACAACAGGTATTACTGATATCTTTTTAGGGGTCAATGTATATGTGATTTTATATTATTATATTTAAAATTTACTAACAGTTGGCTTTGTAGAAACCATGCGATTATAGTAAGGTTAGTTAATCTGTGGGTATTGTAGGCGATGCATCTGAATGATAATTCCCTGTTTTGTGTTCTCACTAGTCTTGATGTAATGTGTTCTCCAAATAATCTTTTTATGACTGATATTATGGTTTCATCCTTGTTTCGTTGATTGTACAACAATTTGGAATAGCCACGCTTAATCTGTTTCCTATATTTACCATGTGTTCTCCATACTGGTACATGTTCATATCGAGCTGGGATTACACTGAATGCATGTAAATCTTCCCTTACCAAAAGGTGGTTGTCTTCACTATCATATCCCCTATCAGCTGTAACTACAGATAATGGCAAGATTTCTGATGTTTGTAAGTAATAATATGAATGAGGAAATTATTCTCTCTAATAATGTACCATTTATTCTTTCAGCAAACTTCTGAAGGGTAGTATAATGGGGTATATGTGATAACTGAAGAAACATTCTGAGATAATATGCTTCTATCAACCATTCCACAAACATTCTATAACTCTTACCTTCATACTGTCGTACAGTAAGCAAGACTACATGCTCCATACGCTAAATACATGGTTGCTCTTTCGATGAAGAAGCAGTGGTATTCTTGAATTTCTTAAAACACGATATATTGTATTTGCTAGTCTAACATACTTAGATTCCTTCAATATACATAGTGTATTATGCTTCTAGAAAGCTTTGACGTAATCTATCAAAAGCATGTTTTCTACAATG
This sequence comes from uncultured Nitrososphaeraceae archaeon, assembly GCA_963825865.1. Lineage (GTDB taxonomy): Archaea > Thermoproteota > Nitrososphaeria > Nitrososphaerales > Nitrososphaeraceae > CAWGVG01. Next base: position 69,348 of record CAWGVG010000026.1, read on the forward strand.
CCTAACAGTTCTGTCTCCCTTTGATTTTGTTATTACGTATATCCTAAAACTTCCTAAATTCTAATAGTGTCTTGCATATAAAATTAAATCAGTTAATTTTCGAGTAATAAAGTTAATATTCGTTTTTATAATCTGCAATCCAGAATCTTATTTGAGAGTTCTCTCGAAGCAAACTCTGCACTAGGTCAATGGATACTACCATCATCGGAATTAAAGAATGCCTACAAGCAAGGATATCATGAATCCAATGTTACTATGGATGAAGTCAAGCAAAGAAAATAACAACAATAATAAACCAGCAACAAAAGAAGAAATTTCAAAAAAAGCACAGTAAAAGAAGTTTAAGCCTGCACCTAGTCCCAAAGCGAGAATTGAATGCCTTTTATTCCTTCATGGTAACTTGATTAACTTCAAAGAATCCTAGCTGTCCTGGTATAGGTATTGGTTTAATGAATTTCCTCGCGTCTTTTAGCAAAAAACCATACTTGGGTTCCGTATAGCTTGAACTGAAATGTTTATCCTTGTCCGCTACAAAATCTTGTTTGGTAGAATATCTCTTAACATCGTATAAAAATGCAAGGCCTATTATTGCTCCCTTTGTTAGTTTACTACAATCCATATTCAGTATGTCAGAACTCTCTTTGTCAATAATCATTGATGCATGAATAAGGAATTTGCCTCTGAAATTTGTCTTCCATGTTCTTGTCTCTATAGTTTTTCTTCCGGCTACCACAAGCTCAGCATAGGGTTGCCTTAGAGACAAACATTTCAAAGGCTTTCGTTCTCTTGCTAGGGATCGTTTGTAAATAAAACTACTTGCTCATTTTCGTGATAAGTAATCTTGCACGGCTCTGAAACTGATAGACTATATACTTTCTGTAAGATTATGTTATTTGTCATTCTATATCGCGACATTATTAATTTACAAACCAAGAATGAATCAGTTCTAAAATTTTCAACATCTATTTCACTTCGTGATGGCCTTTTTTCTCGTAAATCTGCAATAACTTTTCTATGATCTGGTCATAAGTTTCTCCTTTTTTTCCTATATCTTTGAGTTTGTCCCTAGTCGTTTACTTTAGCTGTATAGTTGTAATTCTGACCATTACAAAAATTTTACCACACTAACCATATAAGCATAGAGTAATTATGGTAAGCCATAGTGCCATACATACACATCGCTATACATAGGCATTCCGAAACAACAAACTGACTGTTCATACCATAACAGTTGCTATAGTTATATACATTTTATTTATTGTTATTAGATATAATGTATGATGGAAATCAAAAAATCTATTGTTATTTGATAGTCTCAATAATTATATCGGATAATTCAGCAAAAACAAATAGCATCACTTACTCAAGGCAAATATATAGAACGATCGAAATGCTTGGTAACATATGAACAACACCAAAACTCTAGCAGCTACTGTCTGCTATCTTAATCGCAACAACATTAGTAGTATGAGGAGCATTCGGAGCAACATCCGCATTTGCTTATCAAAAGAAAGGAGCATCACAAGAAAATATTAAAAATGGTAACACAGTTACCATCCAGGCATGCAAACAAAGAGGGTAAGTAAGTGGAAATGATAATACACTAGGACGAGAATGTCAAAACGTGATATATACCCATCCAAGCAGCGATGCAACCTGTGTAAGGGATCCGGGCAATGAAAAACCAGTAATATCACCAACATCAGGCCAACTCCGGGTACGTTATTAGTTAAAAAAATCGTAGTCTGTAAAGACGATATGGCCACATCTATAGTAAGAGATGAATGTCCTAACCCTGGAGACTTCAAAATAACAGTAACTGGTACCCCATCCTGACCCAGATTCATTCAAGGGAAGTGAAAGTGGCACTCTTGTTACACTAGTTGCAGGTCGTTACTCAGGTGATTGCAACGCAAATGGCTCTGGTACGATAAAGGCAAACGAGCATCAGACATGTACTGTTACAAACACAGAACAAGACAAGGAAATGAAGAATTATTAGACATTATTGAGACACAATACCAAAAAGAAGGGCAATTTAAACCTCCCAACTCTTTTTTTAATTTTAAATAAAGTTTAGTAATGATTTGAAAAATTTACGGAAAAGGCAGAATAAAAGGTGTTTTATCAGGTTCTGCAGAGTAGTGAAGGCCTTGTTGCATGCAAGTTGTATTAATATTACTATCGCACATATACCGAAATGCGCTCGCTTGTTGTTGCAAAACTAATGCAGTAAAAGCTCCTCCTATCACTATTACTGCCAGCATCAGTAGTAGTAGTATTAATATTATCGTGATAATTTAATGTCGTCTCCAAAGTCATTATCATTACTAGAGATATATTGGATTAGGTAGTTATTGCTGTATTTTGTTAATGAAGTTGTTTCTAAATTATCTACTATTATTATTAATACATATATCTCACTTATAATTTACGATCAATACTGTTATATTCATGAAGTTTTCAATTTTAATAGATATTATTTTCTTATTGTAACCTTTTAAAAAATTGTATTACTAGTAATATATATAAATAATAAGTAAGTTCTCATAGTTTGGTAACGTAAATAATTATGCTAAACAACTTAGTAGCAAATTATACTACAGAAATCAGGTACTAGATTATACTAAAGACGTCAGTAATAACAAACAGTAGTAACTTGCACAAGTCAAATATATAGATGATATCATAAGGCTTATGACGAAATTTACATGAACAACACAAAAACTCTAGCAATAGTTGCTGTCTTAACAGCGGCAACATTAGTAGTGGGATTAACAGTCTCAGCAACATCAGCAGCATTTGCTTTCAAGAGGGGACAAGACGATAGTAAAAATGGTAACACAGTTACCATACAGGCAGAGAAACAAAAAGCTTCAGTAAGTGGATTTGATAACGATCTAGAACAAGAAGCTCAAAGTGTTATCTGCACACACCCTGGCGAAAACGCAACCTGTACTAGCGAAAGCGGTTAGAATAGGACAGGCAGGAGCTGTATCTGTTACTGCATGGCAAGGTAGTTCTTTTTTTACTACTACCACAACCTTTTTTCTTATACCAGGCAGCGTTTCGATGTCCAATTCACTAATGGTGAGATGACATATATGTCTTTACTAATGGTGACTGCTATTAATTCTGTTCACTAATGGTGAGCGGACAAACGCCTACATTTGTATTCAGCTGCTAAAAAAGCTACCTAGACTATGGTGTCTTATGTTCTACTAATATACGTATTATTGATATAATCTTCAATTTTGTGAAAAAATTAGTGTCTGGACTGCATATGCAGCGGAATTACACGACCATACCTATTATATAGATGTTTGATATGTGAATTGATATGTGAATACGGCCATATTTCCCTAAGATGCTTGAGACGAATTCATCTACTTCTTCTTCTTTTGTTGTATCATCTTTGATTTGTTGTACTGTGTTGAAGAGGTTCACATAGACCGTATCGTCGATCGCTAGAACATCTTCAGCATCATCCTGTGATGGGTTTTCTTGTGAATCTATATCTTTCTGGGTTATTTCTTGCTGATTCAGTTACAGACAGAAATGCGTATCTTAGGAGTACTTTTGCATTTGACAAATACCTACTCACTTTGTTAGAAATTGCGTAAGACGGGGTCGATACCATAAGCTATACTTCTATTGTACCATATCGTATTGACAAAGGGATAACACAGCTAATGACGATTCTTTTTAAAGCCTATTTCTCTAAATTTACTTTAATATTCAAAATAGGTAAGGATGTGTTAGAAGGTTATCTGATAGCAGAGGGCCTTAAGAGGTATCACGAAGATGACTTGAAAAATTGCAATATCTAAGTTTGATATATTTATATATAATGAACTGTCAATCCATCCTTTATCAGGTCCTCGAAGATCCAGATAGGTGAGCGCCATGACTACTATAAAGAGCAAATACAGAAATACCAAAAGTCAGAGGTGTTTACTGATTGGGAGCAGTATATGACAGCAATTCCAGTACCTTTCGCTAGACAGCATAAAGATATGATTGCACACTGCAAGATGCTGCTGTATGATGGACGACTTGTTGCAATACATCCAAAAAGGTCTGACAGGCTGATAACTTCCTTAAGAACAGCTGTGGATAACGAACGAACTCTAGACAAGGAAGCAACATCACATAACGATTCATGCTTTTCGCCTAGCTATGAAGTTTTATAGATTTGAACAGTAGCAGAAGGAGGAAGCTTGGACACCCAGTAGACAGTAGAATATTGTTTTTGACACATGTGACACATATCATACAAAAATGGCAATTTACACGCCTCGCATGTCGCCCACCCCGAAAACCCCAGGCAAACAGGTTTCGAGCAAGTACTGTTATTGCAATATATCATACTAACAAAGTGATTATACAGATGACAATGAATTACTTTTTAAAGCCTATTTTTCCTAAATTTAGTGAAATTCATCATTAAAGTAAGGATGTGTCGGAAGCGATAATGGTAGCAGAGCGTTTTAAGGGGTAGCAGGAAGGGGACTTGAAAATGCAATATCTAGATTGGATATATATCTATATCCACCTGCACTTATCTATATAGAGCGTTTTCATGATGCATTGGTAATATATCCACGATTGAAACGATCGGGTACATACTAAAAAGATGTGTTTGGTAGGTGTTCAGATAGGATTGAAAGAGATTTTTGATGCGCTATATAGCGCATCAGCTTATTATAGAAACTGACCTAGATATGGACGAAACACTATGAAACGAATGACTTGATTAGCTGTTGTACTTACAAACATAGAGTCACCTGGATATATTGGTATATCTTGACTTAACAGATGAGTCAGATCAAAGAACGTTCTTGAAATTGTAATCGCATTACTTTTTCTATTCTTCTCTGTGTCATTCATATTGCTACTCTTTTCATACTTTATTGTGACATCTAGTTGTTTTCATTATACAGACTAAAGCATGAAAATCATTATGACTCATAAAGTTCAGGCAAGTAATATAAATTATTGATATCATGACAAGCATAGCTTTTGTAAAGCCATTCTCATTTTTCCGATTCTTCATCTGATGGGATATCTCCTTTCTGAATATGCTCTACTAGTATATGCCTCTGCATATCACCAAAGCTATCAAATTTCATTCCACATGATCTGCATGTGTAATACAGAGAAAGATCCTCAGTAGAACTCTCTGGTAAAGCTTTCAATTGATTTCTATCATCTCTTTTCTGCCTGTACAATATAGTATGCTATAATAATATAGTTGATAAGAATTTGTAATATTAAATAAATCTTATAAAAATGATAGTGTAACAAAAAGTAAGATATGCCAGACAGTAGCTATGCAGATAGTGGTTGGATATCCTTTGTAGATACAGCAAACAGATTCTTGCAAAAAACACAAGAGCATGTGCTTCAGGGAATAAACCCAGGGGGGATTTATCAAGCCATATGGTGCAGGGATGCTGCATACATTCTCAGAGACTGGTTTTTATCTGGTAATATTCATGGAACAATGCAGCAGATTTATCAAATATGGTCGCACCAGATAGCGCCAACTAACCCTGAAAAGCTGGTTTACGGTAGAGGGTCACCTGAAATGAACTTTTCAACAGAGGTTGCAAAAGAAGATAACGAAAAGGAGTTTGAGGGGGCCTTACCCACAACAATATATCCAGCTGGTTTTTCTGAAGTATATGGACAGAATCCAGATATTGACTCTACAGCTTTAATGATTTCCACATCTTCTTGACTTTTAGTTAGGTCTTTAAATGATAGGCAACCTATATCTGAAACTCCTACATCAGCACAAACCACTATAGCATCTGAACATTCTTCAGATTATATTTTGGCTCTATTATCAAAAGTTGGGATAACCAATCCTCAAAAAGTAGCTGAATTTACAGTCCCTCGTATGCTAAAGGCTGTTGAATATCTATCTAACAGAGATACTGATAATGATGGCTTGCTAGAGCAGAGTCATAATGAAGACTGGATGGATACTGTACTTAGAGCTGGTAAAATAGTTTTCAGCCAAGCCTGTTGGATTCTTGCATTAAGCAACCTATCTTCTCTATTATCTCAGCTTCGAAGAGATGATGAATCTGACAAGATAGTCGGATTAGCAGATAAAGCAATGAAAGCAGTAGATAAAAAGTTATGGTCAGAAGAAGAAGGCTGTTATTTGGATATACAGGAGACACATCATATTGGAGGTCCTTACAGGACACTTACACAAGATGTTTCTCTATATTTGGTAGCAATTACAGAGAATACTACGAACGATAGCCTTAAAGGTACAAGAAAACAAAATGGAGGAGAAGAAGCGGAAGCAAAAATTCTAAATCAAAACCTTAGCAGTAGAGCAAATCGTACCCTTGATGCAATCAGAACAAGAGCATGGAAAGAGAAAGTGATGATGACATGTTAAGAGACATGAGCTGTCTTCAGATTTTGTAGCAAACTTTGTAAACAACCTATGCAATATTTCAGGATATCTGTCCCTTTACCGGTATCCCTTGTGAGAACAACAACTTCTTGAATACTGTCTTTCTTTTCTGTCTCTGTCCTAATAGACACAGTCCCTTCCTTCATGGTCTTAGGTCAGATCATATGCAGACGTACCGAAGGATGTGAAATTTGATTCATATATGATAGTATTTAGGTATAAGCAATTAAATTTAGTATAACCAATTTTAAATTGGCCATTTACAACGAAATGAAGTTAGAATAAGAAAAGAAATTTGATATGAAATATTACAATGGTTTATATTAGAATAACTATCTAGTTATATAGATATATATATGATACTAATAATCAAGGAGCTCCACTAATTTCTTGCAAATGAATAACTTTGAAAACTGAAACGGTCAAATCTCCTAAAGGCATTCGAATCTTACAAATTGTACTTGGTGGTATTGCCATAGCACTATCGCTTGCAATTATCGCAAATCCCGGAGTGGGTATTGCAACTCTAACTTTCCTGCTCTCTATTACATTACTGGTTGTAGGGATTGAGAGAGTGGTTACAGGCCTTACACTATCAAAACATTCGAAGTCCTCTCGATTTGGAAATATTGGTCTAGGTGCCTTAGCTCCTTTATTAGGAATCGCGGTTCTGGCATTTCCTCTATTTACAACAGGTGTGTTAGTTACTTTACTAGCTCTTGGTCTGCTTTTCACAGGAATTGCAAGAATCATTCATGGTATGTCAGAGAAGAATACTTCAAAATGGTCAAAGGGCTTGCTTGTAGGTGTAGGTATTTTGTCATTGGCAGTATCTTTTATGGTCTTTGCATCCCCAGCATTAGGTGTATTTCTTTTGACACTAGTATTAGGTATTAACCTCCTAATAATAGGAATACAAAGTGTTGCATATGCTATATCAGGCCATCAAAGAAGAACATATAATCCAACTACTACTACTGTCGAACATGGAACATAAAAAAGGTAGAAGAATAACAGAGATCTAATCCTCATTTTTTGTAGGTAAATCACGACTTGATGATGATATTACCAATGTTACTTAAAATATTAGTCAATTTTCTTGGCTTAAATGGCGGTTACAAATCATAAGAACTAAGATATAGATCTTCTATTCCTTTAGCCTTTATAACATAATTTAATATAAAACATAAAGATAAAACAGGATCTTAAAGGTGCAAGCAAGGGATATTATCCGATCAGTCTAGAATAATTGAAGTTTAAGAGTTTCTATCTTACGTAATTGGCAGGAATGAAAAACAACGGTAGCCTCAGCAAATTCTCGCACCATCTTGTGCTTCAAACATCGTCTATATTACACTAGCTGCCTCTGAGGACACACTCCGAGTTCCATTCTTTGTAGTCTATTATCAGTAAGGGTGAAAGCAGGCTTTAAACATGATTTATGATATCAGCAAGTCGCTATACTACTTTGGTAAGGATACTACGACTGGTAAGATCTATTAGTATACTTTATTAATTCATCAGTATTATAAATTTGAAATCTTTGCTAATAATCCTGTGCTTTCGTGCAGGATCAGCTTGAATTGCCTTTGCAAAGATATCCTCGGACATATCAGGATCCTTCGAAACGATATCTTTAGGTAACTTATTTGCGAAGTTAATTCACTGCACTCGTTCGTTTAGCTGTTTTGTTGCCCTTTTTTCATACTTTAAATAATTCTTACAATTGGTTTATGATATTTGGTGAAGGTAATATGTGAGGATACTGCATTACGTTTTTGATCATAGAAGATCGCATTAGTATTGATCAAAAAACTACCATCTTGATTTTACGATATATATATATTTGAGATATTTACTATGGACAAGAAAATGTCTGAAGTTAATAGTAGACATGAAGAAGAAGGAGAAGATCAATTAGAAGAAGTAAGAGAAGATAATATAGAAGCAGCAAAAAAACAACAACAACAAAAACCAAAATCTAAAGAAGATGTCATTGAGTCGACAAACTCTTCTGATCAGAAATGGCCAACAACATAGTAACTTAAAAGTCTAGCTCAGATTTGTATCGATAAAATGAAACATACAGACATTTTGATGATATGTAAAGGATGAATCAGCAAAGGACGAATCTATTCTGAAGACAGATTATTATAGGCCAACAACAGCAAGAACAAGAAAAGTTTTACCTCTACTATGGCTATAGCGGTGGGCAGTAGAATAGTAGTTAACGTTCTACACCAAATGCTATTTTGACAGATGTATGATATTCAGTAATATTTCCGCTATTTGGATCTACTTTTGCAGTCATATCTCCAACTTCTACTCCAGTTATCCCATGTATTGTTTTCTTAGCTTCATCTAATGCAGCTCTGTGCTGCATCTTGCCAACCTTTATCAGAACTGCCGACTACCTCTATTATTTTTGCAATACGCGTCATAAAATATTGAAAAAATGAAGCTTCTAATAAACTGTAAGGATATTCATTGTAATGCATAAAGATATCCTTCACGAAGATATCAATAAAGCTTAACATGAATGATGACAAATATATAATTTCAAGTTTTAAGGTTGTTAATAACAGTCCATTGTAAAAACTAATTGCAGCATAATACATATAACTAATAAAGATTACTCGATGCTATTCAGAATGATGAAAAGTCATAATAGTAGCAGATGGTGAATCAGATTTTTAATTTAATGTATGTATGCAAGTTAGTCTGTTAATATGTTAATGTATGGGAAGAGTAGTGTGTGCGAAGGTGGAATTAAGATGTGCTTAAGTTCGTACTTGTAGGTCCTAGTCGTTTTGGATTAGTAGATCCCCTTTATGCCGCTGCTATCTCTTTAGATCAAATAACTTGCAACTTGCGATTTGTAATTCGATTTTGAAAGCGTAATCGAAATTGAAGTGATGAACGGTTGAGGAGATAGGAGAAACTACTCATAAAGTTTAGAAACAAATGGAAAAAGAAGAACGAAATTTTCAAGAATCTTCAGTAGAAAATTTGTTATTCGTGGTTCAAAATATGGCTATTCACATGCTTAGGGGTTTCGGATAGAAAAAGATATCAAAAATTTTCAAGGGGAATATATCTATTGAAGAAAACGATAGCAACCATAATGTGTAGTAATGCAGGGAAAGCATTACTACAGAAACATTTCTTTTTTTACTACTACCACAACCTTTTTTCTTTTTTTGCCAGTTCAGCAAAATTGAAATTTTTCTGCAATTACTAGGATCATATTGTCATAATTAATTTACTATATTTAGTGTTGTGTTACGGATTATTAGTAACATATATGAATCATTCTAATTTTCCTTCAGTAAGTGTGATAATGATGGAAAAACAATAAAAATAACATGGCGAGGAGAGATTTGAGGAAAAGAACTGACAGGTAAACGATCGAACACCATGATTAGTGATGGGCAAGAAACTTTAATGATTCATTTAACAAGGAATTTTATACAAATACAACGCCGAGTACTAGACATATCTCTCATATTCGATTACAAGGCGACCATAACAACAATAAGATGAGATTCAATGGCGAGGTCAGGTATAGAGAAAAAGTAATGCGCGGCCTAAAGAGGAAATATACATCAATACTAACAGGTTACCAAATTTATCATAACTATATACGACCACATGAAGGATTAAACGGCAAGACACCAGCAGATGCTAGCGGGATTAAAATTGAAGGTTAGAATAAGTGGATTACAATAATTCAGAACGCCGAAAGGAACGTAAAAACATGATGAGATATTGTTCAAAATGTCAAGGTGGAGTCATGGAAGATGAGACTCAGACAATTCCTAAACAAATTCCACTACCAATTCTCTACACGGTCTATATCTGCACTACGTGTGTGGTAATCTAGAGCTATTCCTGAGTTAACCAAAACTAACTAATTTGTTCCATTGATAATTCATGCCAATTGTTTGTAACGTGAATTTTGAATATACCCTCAACATATTCTCCATTTTCATTTCTCACTAATAATTTAAAATGTGCATCACCAATGCTAAAACCATCCTCAGCAAAGGAAATATTAGGTGGAGCAATATTGTTAAAAGAATTTAAAGTACATATTTTTGCATATATTTTATCACGCCTAACATTCTTAATTATGCTCTCGGTACCTCTTACAATGTAGGCCATGCCACCTACCTGACAGCATGTAGTGAGATAATTATATTGGAAGTGTAAGCTTATTGTTTACGGAGAATCAATCTCAACCTCATAAACCCATACATATATACAGTTACTCATCGAGTAGCTGAAGATCCACCCTGTGTAAATACGTATATACAGTTGCTTGCCTTAGTATCTCCCTCAGATGGATTAAAGTCTAGTACCAGAGCAGATTGTGATGTGCCACCAGTTCTTGTATTTGCACCACAGTTAAAATAATCTTTACCAGATCCTCCTATTAAAGTATCAGAAGAAGCTCCTGCATATAGCTGATCGTTTCCAGGCCCACCAACAAGAGTATTTGTTCCAGTTCCGCCAAAGAGGAGATCATCTCCTTCTCCACCAATAACTAGAGCATTTCCAGCTCCGCCATTAATTTCATCATTTCCATCTCCACCATATAACTTAGTAGCGCCTGATCCTCCTGTTATAACATCGTCACCCTTTAGACCATATATAATAGAGTCAGTTACCGACACGCCAATAATGATGTCATCTTTGTCTGTGCCGATTATTAGCGGGCAACTGCTGGCACACGAAGGTCCTGTTATCAGATTTTTTGGAATATCGCTGCCTTTTATTGCATTAGAAGGAAGAGGGAAATTTTGATTAGGTGGTGTTATCAAATGATTTGGAATAGATAGCCTGTTACCAAGCCCTAAACGGTGGTCTTTGCTTCCTCCTGCATTCGCTAACGGTAGCAGTGCTAAATTAGAAGAGAGCATTAATATCAATATTAGCATACTAATTATGCCAATTGATCCGGACAATGTAAAGCTATTTTTCCTTAAAGAAGACAATGTTTATAAATATCTATATCTTCTTTGGGCATTTAAGGCTTCATAGAAAAATTTCTGTTTCTTGTTATACTATAATCGATGATAGATAAATCAACTACGCCGTGTTTACAAAAATAATAGTATGAGCGACCAACAATAATAATAATAATAATAATAATGGTAACTATAATATGTTCCTAATATTTTTGACAGGCTTCTCTACAAGCTATTTTTTCCAACCAAACGTCGGATTGGACCCGAGTAATAACGAATTGAACGAATCGACAACCTTTATGATTTAGTGTAAAAACGTAAATTTGGAGACTATAAAAAGAAACAAACTATAATATCACCTATAGCTAAGAACGATCGATACAAACAAGGCAACAGATGACAATGATAGTGACTGAATAGAAAACTATCAGAGAGAATGTTGATTGCAGACTGATTTTAGGTGTTGACTTATAACATAATAAGATTTAATGTAATTTGAAATTATTATTATTGGAAATAAGTTCTCGGTTCAAATGCGGCTATTAACACATGGCATCGGAAGTGCAAGCTAAACCGATATCAAAGTAAATCCAGATGGTGTGCGCATACGCATTCATTCATATTAGGATTCAAGCCAACGAATTCTAGAATATTACAATATGAGTTACGGAAGAACAGACAGCGGCGGTAGTTACGGGGGCGGCGGCGGTTATGGCGGAAGAGGAAGAGGATTTAACAGCTCTGGTCCTAAACCTGTTGAAGTTGGAAAAGAATATGACGTGCAAGTTACAGAAACAAGTAACAGGGGCGATGGTATTGCCCGAATACAAGGATTTGTTATTTTTGTTAGAAATGGAAAAGCAGGAGATAATGTAAAGATCAAGGTTAATTCTGTAGGTAGTAGGTTTGCTATAGCTGAGATTGTCTAAACAGAGAAGAATAAAAGAGACAACCTTTTCAAAGGATATTTTTATTTCTTTTATTAGTGCTAACAGGATTTAGAGCACTGGATGATGATTAGGATTTTAAAACAACTGTCACACATGCCGATACTTCACATGCTTGCTTGCTTCACGAGGACAAAAAAAGAAAGAAAGGTTACGTTACACTAGATTATAGTCGAGGCGGCGGCTGCTGGCCTTGATAATTGGTTGCCCTTGTATTTTACCGTCAGTAAATTTCTGCTTACTTACTTGCTTGCTTGCGTATTCACAACATACATTTTCTTCCTAGCAACAACGAGTAGTTTGCATTCTCATATGTTGCTGAAAATAGTAATATATATTTATATAATATGTGCTCAAAATTGTGCTCTTTAGAGAACAGTAATAGCCAACGTGTATAAGGAAGAATCAAGAAGGCATATCATAGTATGACTACTAAAGATAACAGTAATAATAATAATAGTAATAATTATCTGTCAATAAAGATACTTGAAGCTTACAGTAGGGATGTAGGCCGCGGCGTTGCTCGAATTGATTACGAGTCTATGGATTCTTTGAGTGCATCTACAGGTGACGTTATTGAGATTAAAGGTAACAAGCGTCGAACAGTTGCCAAGTGTTTGCCACTTTACCCTTCAGATGAAGGAAAAGGCATAATCAGAGTTGATGGGCTTGTCAGGAATAATGCCGGCGTCGCTATAGGGGATACTACCGTGGTAAGAAAAATCAAGGCAGTCCCCGCCGAGAAAGTTACAGTTGCGCCGTTAGAGGCAATACCTTCTGTCGATGAGAGGTATTTAGCCGATGCTCTTGAGAGCGTTCCCCTTATCAAAGGAGACAATGTCATGGCTCCGTACTTTGGTGGGAGACTTGCATTTCAAGTTATAAATGTGACGCCACCTCCGTCGGCTGTTGGTGCTAGTGCTAGTGCTGAGGCTTTCATGGTTACCACGAAGACGGTATTTCATATAACCGATAAAGATCAAGCGTCAGGGCACGGAGTTCCGCAAATTGCATACGAAGATATCGGCGGATTAAAAGAGGAAATCCAAAAAGTTAGAGAAATGATTGAACTTCCATTAAGACATCCAGAGATATTTGAAAAGCTGGGTATTGAAGCACCAAAAGGAGTGCTGCTCCATGGTGCTCCGGGCACGGGCAAAACCCTACTTGCAAAGGCAGTAGCCAATGAAAGCGACGCTCATTTCATTAGCATCTCTGGACCTGAAATAATGAGCAAGTTCTATGGTGAATCAGAAGCACGTTTGAGAGAAATATTCAGAGAAGCAAAGGAGAAGGCGCCATCCATCATGTTTGTTGACGAAATTGATTCTATCGCTCCAAAGAGGGAAGAAGTAATGGGCGAAGTCGAAAGGAGGGTAGTGTCCCAGTTATTATCTTTGATGGACGGTTTAGAGGGAAGGGGTAAAGTCATTGTAATTGCTGCCACGAACCGGCCAAACGCACTTGATCCGGCATTGCGACGTCCAGGGAGATTCGATAGAGAAATAGAGATCAAGGTGCCTGATAAACGCGGCCGATTGGAGATATTGCAAATCCACACACGCAACATGCCGCTGAGCACTGATGTCGATCAGGAAAGAATAGCCGCAGTAACCCATGGTTTTGTAGGTGCAGATTTAGAATACTTATGCAAAGAGGCAGCCATGAAATGTTTGAGAAGGCTGCTGCCCGAACTTAATTTAGAAGATGAGAAGCTTGCCCCAGAGGTATTGGATAAATTGATTATAGTCAGAACTGATTTTGAGGGTGCTATAAGAGATGTTATGCCGTCTGCCATGAGAGAAGTCTATTTAGAGCCACCTGATGTTAGTTGGGAAGACATAGGAGGTTTGGACGAAGTTAAGCGTCAATTACAGGAAGCAGTGGAGTGGCCTATGCGTTATCCAAATCTGTACAAGGAGCTGGGACATATGATTCCAAAAGGAATCCTGTTGCATGGACCTTCAGGAACTGGTAAGACCATGCTTGCAAAAGCTGTAGCTACAGGATCTGAAGCCAATTTCATCAGCGTAAAGGGCCCAGAATTAATGTCAAAATGGGTGGGCGAATCTGAGAAAGGCATTAGAGAAATTTTTAGGAAAGCAAGGCAAGCCTCTCCATGTGTGATATTTTTTGACGAAATTGATTCTATCGCCCCTATGAGAGGAGGAGGGGCAGCAGGGATGGGAGAAGGAGGAGGATGGGTAAATACCGGTACAGAAAGGATGATTTCCCAGCTTCTGACTGAGCTGGATGGCATACAGGAGACTGCACGGAGTAATTGTGCTGGCTGCAACCAATAGGGTTGACATGATAGATACGGCGCTAATAAGGCCTGGAAGATTTGACAAAATCGTGTTTGTGCCCAAGCCTGATATAAGTACAAGGCAAAAGATTCTAGAAATATGTGCAAAAGGTAAACCTATAGACAAACACATGAACATGAAAGCAATTGCAGAGATTACAGAAGGGTTTAGCGGCGCTGACGTATCTGCAATTGTTAATTCCGCAATTTCTTTGGTATTGCACGAATATTTACAGAGGTATCCTACACCAGAAGAGGCAGCAAAACACGCTTCTGAGGCGATTGTTTCGCCACACCACTTTGAAGAAGCGGTCAAGAAGATAAAGACACAAAGGGATATGAAGCCATTAGAGAAGGCGAATTTATCACAATACAGGTAAAAAATAATGGAGCCAAAAAAATGTTGATATGGCATTTGTGTCGTCCACTTTATCCTGAACAGATTAAGATAATAATATATATATATATATATGTATAAATAAATAAAAATATATGATGCACAGGTTACCACAGCCAACACCACCAGCATGTGAGTACAAGGTTTCGTAAAAAAAAGTAATTAGGAATGCAAAGTCGAAATACTATTGGCTCAAAGATGTTCCTTGTTCCATGTATAAGTATATGGCACTACTGTTTACAAGTTAAGTTATATATCCCCTTTGGTAATGTTAATTGATCTTTTTTGACACAAAATAGTTTTCCGATGAGAGAGTGGCATATTGAGCACATGAAAAAAACAATTGAAAAATATATAATTGGATTATCTGAAAGTGCTACAAAGTATCAGAAACGATTGCATAAACGGTACGGAAATTTGACTAGTGTTTGTAGGCAAATAAATTACGACGTCAAACATGGAGTCACAAATGAACAAGTTCTTCTGCTATTACAAAAAATTCGAAATGATTCTTCTTATTCCAGCATGCTTAAGGATATAAATGGGTCTTTGGAAAGGCTAAATGAGATAGAAAAACATTTTCTGCCATCTGAACAAGAAAATAGAGGGTATCGTTTTAATTAATGATGTACCTAGAATGGTTTAAGAATAGTTGTTGTTGCTAGATGGCTTTAAAAACTTTAGAAAAGGAATTGACCTGTAAGGGCGTAAATGCGTTAATTACTGAAAGAAATGTATCTCACTACAGAACAGTTTAGCATAACAAAGGATAATTTCCCTTATTATGCGACGCATTCAAGACTAGGGTAATAATTATGGATAGCGAATCTGATTTGTTTCTCAGATGTCTAAAGTGCCAACACCAGAAGGTTGATCATGACCGGAACTCTACTGGAGATAAAATGAAATGTTTGATTGGCGAATGTAAATGTAAAAAGTATATTCCAGATAGAAAGTACTATAGGGCGAGCAGAAAGTAATTTCTTTTTTTATGCATACAATTTATGGTTTTGTTTGTAATAATTTGATAAGTTGTCTGCTTTTATTAATGATAGAACTACTACCTTTAGTCCTTCTTTAGGTAAATTTCAACAAAGGGATGGGATCAGATGAAGCGTTGTGACCTCATATGATAATCGTTAGCTTTTGTATTTACGCTTTCTATCTGTGCTAACAGTGCAATGCGTTGTCCGCAATTGATTATAGATATGCAGGTATTACTAACATTATCCTTATTACTATTTAATCGCTAACTTATTCAGAGCCCTTGATATATTTCTGATAGTTACTTCTGTTACTCCAGCAGTTTTTGCAAATATGGTCTGTGCTATGTTTTCCTCTCCCGTTAGGGAGCATGACAAGTAAAGTACAGTTGCCGCAAGCCCCATCGGATTTTTTCCAGCAGATATTCCTCCTCTCTTAGTAATATCAGACATTATGTCAATTGCTTTGCGTTTGGTTTTTTCACTCACATCAACTTTATTTGCAATGCGTGTAATGCATTTCATAGGCTCAACTATTGGAATTTTAAGGTCAAGTTCGACAACGAGGCGCCTGTAATTCCTTGTTATATCTTTACGTTTGAGATTGCTAGTCTCAACAATGTCTCTTAATATTCTTGGACTTTCCATTTCTCTGCATGCAATATACACCGTAGCTGCTAACACCGAATGTATTTCCCTTCCGCGTACTAAACCTCTTTCTTGAGCTTTTCTGTAGATATATGCAGTCTTTTCAACTGCTGCATCTGACAATCCAAGTTTATCCTTGAGCCTCTCAAGCTGATTAAATGCCTGGCTAAGATTTCTATCCGTAGAAGTATATGCCTGGGTTCTATAATCCCAAGTTCTTAATCTTCCCATAGTAGAACGTATCAATGCATCTAGCTTCTGTCCTTTAGCATCTTTGTCTGTGTTACCAATAACTGTATAAAGTCCCATATCATGGCGCGCAAGGGATCGAAATCTACTACTATTATTGCCGGTAGCATGACTACCATCTGCAAAATTGCGCCATTCAGCTCCAGTCTGTTCAGCTTTATCAGAAATTACCATACCGCAGTCTGCTACAGATGACTTCACCTGAGGCAGGGTCCGTCACTATCTTACTACTACGAGCTTTACACAATATGCATGTAATAGGAGCTAGCATGAAAGAGAAACCATGAATTGTTGTTACAATTCAAGATATAAACGTGTAGCGGATTAGAATTACAATACATTATTGCAGATTAGTAGTTTAAACTGTTCTTCTTACGTCAATTTATTGTGTCTAGCTATGCTAGTGTTATGATTATGGCCCTGGGAAGAAACACAACAAAGTGCCCTGGTTAGTACCAACTAATGGTACACACACACAAATTACTCGCTCTTGACTGCGCCCCTCAAAGAGAAATGTGGATTACAAGAGGGTAGAGAAGCATCTGGGTAGCGGGCAGTTTGAAAGGGAGTTAGGGTGATAGTGTAAAAATTACAATAGCAATAATAGCGAGATATGCATCAACAACAAGACAGAGAAAAGGAAGAAATTTAGCTATCTAAAGCTAATATAAATATAAAGTTATAATTTTGAAACCTCTATTTTAGATCATATCGATCAACCTTATTTTATTTTAAAAAATAACTGTTCAGAATCATCGTCAGATAAATCAATGGTTGCTCAAAAGAAGAAACTTCCGTACCTCCCATAGACAGCGAATTAATACATCATCCTAACCGCTTGAGGAACCATCGTGATGATAATGTCAAAGGTTTAGCCGTATTTTGTTATCTTGTATAAGATGAATTTTTTAAATTCCTGCCAATGGCTGTTCTCCATGGGGAGGCGAAAACTCAATTGTTACTTTAAAATTACTTGGTGTTTTGGCTTCAGTGATGGTTAGAGTTATTTGCTTGCCTTTGTGTTCAGCCAATGTAGCTACTACAGAATATGATGTATTCTTATTAATGCTAATATTTCCAGTCAGAGGGAATTGTGCATTATCTGCGTCTGAATTGGCCGTAGGTTTAACAGAACCTTTTAAATTTCCTGTTAACAAATATTTGTCATTCAAACTATGTAATATAAGAGCAAGTGTATTATTTGCTTGAATTTTGTTTATTGTTAAAGTGGTTGGTCTAGCAGGTAATGTCTTACCATCGCTCAAAGTAATATCATTTGATGATGATGCTGAAGAATCAAAGGTTTGAGGAAAAAGCGTATCATCTGCAAAACTTGTGAGATGAAACAATGTTATAGCAATAGTATCAGCTTTGTCGTGGTAATCACTAATGCCGCCGCCATTATGATCAAGTACAACAACGTTGTTATGAAAGTCTTTGCTTTGAATTAAAGGACTATTTCTGTTATCGCTTGCAAACGCATTATTGTTTATTACGAAGAATGAAACACTAAAAATACTAACAATGGAAACACCTACACAAACCAATGAGTAAGACAATCTGTTGTTATTCATGTTCATGTTAATTCTTTTGGTATAATACATCAATATTTATATGTTAACGGTGTCAGATTAACCGTATTTAGATATAATGCAGATAGTGTCATCACATTAAGCAGCAATTATATCAACGCATGATTATTGTGATTTTATCACAGGCAAGGGGACCCCGCAAGAGAAAGTGGATTTGATTACACAGTTCTTATTTTTGCAGTCCCTAGTTTCTTCTATGCCTGCAAATTCTATATCGCTTTAATTCAGCGATTTCGGGAGATTAACAATGAAAACAATCATCACGAATTTAGGATATCTTAGTTGTTAAAATATGTTATAAAATATCTTTTAAAAAAAAGCAACTTAACAATCTTATAAAAAAATTCTGTAATCACTTATTCGAATTTACTTTTATAATACAAGTTACAAACTTTTAAATCTAATACAAAGTTTGTTGGTCTGATGTTTAACAAACATGAGGCAGTGCTATCTGCAATGGTGGTTTCAGTTCTACTTGTTGCATCATTCTTTGCTATCAGCTTTGTACAACAAGCATTAGCACAAGGAGGCAACATGTCTAGTTCTGGTGGCGGCAATGCGACTAGTGCAGGCAGCAACATGAGTAGCCCATCAACCGGTACATCTGGTGGCGGCCCTGCTACAAGCGGCGGCCAGACGACTGGCGGCGGTGGCTACTGATCCGATAAATAAATAAATTAAGAAACACCTCTATTTTTTTGTTGTTTATAATATGTTTTGTTCACTTAGCAAAGCTCTCATTAAGCGTATCTACAAGCCGATTAAACCATGTTTGTGTAGTGTGTTGCAGTTTACAACTATCTCTTTTGGCATTGAAAATAGTTATCAAATCTTTCAGTTCTAACTCTTACATACTGAACAGTTCGCCCTGTGATTTTTTCACAAGAAATGGTAGATGGATACAGAAAGAGAAAGTGTATCCGCAATCCGAGGAGCAGTTTCAGCCATGACGTACCGTGTAGATACAGCTAGTTTGATTTGGTCTAATTTGACTGACACGCAGACAGACAAAAAGATTACAAAATGATAGAGTGAAATTAAAGATTAATGAACTATCTTTACGGACAAAAGGGAATGAAATTAAAAGGATTTTTTAGATTTGAAAGCAAAGTTACTGTAAATAAAAGAGAACAAAAAAAGAGCAAAGCAACATCATTATGCGGAAGGATTATGGTAGAGTATCTAGGTAAAAGAATCTCAGGTACTGCTTTTTAATAATTAAATAGGCATGTCAATCTGTGGAAACCATTATAAAATATCTTGTTAGGAAATTAACGGTACAAAATTAAACTGTATTGTATTTAATTTTTTAATAATCAGCTATCCTAATGATCTGCTAATAGTAGAGGAGATCCAATAAGAGTTCTTTAAAGCAGCAGAATATTGAGACTTCAACCAATATTTGCTGTTGCTATCACTCTGTATGACATTTCTCCTCTACTATTACTCCCCAACCAACGGAGACTTGTAAGTAACCTTATCAGTTATCCTATAGTAGCATCTAACTTAGCTTATGTCTCTCAGTCAATTGTTCCAAGCCCAAACTCTGGGACATATTTCATTCCACCTGTCCCTACGTATATCGGTTCATTTTTTGAACGGCCTCGACCTTTATCATAAAATGTCTTGCCACAGACATTGTGCTTATGGAGAACTTCATTTAGCTCTCCGACGCGTTCATGAGGGACTATCATACGCATACCACTTACAGAATGTCCATGATATTATAATGTCAAAGGGAACTGAATAGAGATGCAGGATGTTTTTATGAAAATATAAGATAGTAAATTGGAACTAATAGGCGAGTACAAAAGTGATTCACAGGAAAACTAATTTCAAAAATTGTTATCTATTGCTTCTTCTATAATTTGCAATTAAAAAAGAAGTATACTACCAAAAAATGCAGGATATGTTGAAGCCTATTTTTTCATTTCTTTCTTTAAAAAAATTATATACCCATGAAGTCCTTTAGGGAAATCTTAACGAAAGCGTATGCGACATTATTTAATAAATACAAAAATGGTTCTGGTAATAACTTGTTGGGTTCTCTAAAAGGGGTTTTAATTATCGGGTCATAAACTTATATTTATAAAAAAAATAGAATGGGATTTATACCCATCGCAGTAGCTATAGTGACTACTATAGTCCGCTATTTGTGGCAGTTGACGCAAATTATGTTACTTGCGAGTTGAGTTACATGATTAAAAAAGCCGGTCACGTGTGCCCTTTGATCGATGCTCTGGGTAACATTAGTATTACCGCCTCTACTGGTTGCAAATGCGGGTGTTACGGCTAGTGTTCCTACTACTAATACTGCCACTGCCAGCAGTGCGAATATACCTATGGTTTTATTCATTATAGAGTCTAGTAATAGTCTAACATATAAATATATACATATATAGATAAATATGAAAAAAGTCTATTTAATTTCATTCTAATTTCGCTGATTTTCGGCGGACTTAAATGGTTCTCCGTTGGTTTAAAAAGCCGAATAAAAAACGTCAGATATTTTTACTAATAATCAATCGTCATCAGATGACAGTTCCCCTTCTAATTTCCAAGGTTTGGATGTATGATTATTTGCTGTATACTTTGTATCTGCGACTTGCTGTGCAATCCAAAATCTTGTTTCATCATCCATAAGTGGATAGAGATATTTCATATCGCCTTTGATTTTCAAATATAGTTCATCAGTCCTTATTCTCTGAACCCTTTGCTCTGTCAAGCGTTATTCGTTCCTTTGCTTATACATATCGTATTGAAAGAGAGAGACTATTCTTCCACATACACATTACCATTTTCTATACTGACTTTGAACGAGCGAAGGGATTTCAGCTTCTCTGTGAACAATACCATCTTTCCACTTGTCACATCCCATTTTGCACCATGCCATGGACATACCAATTCCTTGCCATTGAGTCTACCTTCGTGAAGTCTAGCCCCTTCATGGGAACATATGTTACTTGTGGCATAATAATTTCCTCCTATATTGACAACTAGAATATCTTTCTTTTTACCCATCAGTAAATGAATCATTTTTCCGTGTGGAATATCAGAGGCCTTCCCAACGAAAAGTCTAGTCACTCAAAATATATAGTCGTATTTTCATTATTTAAAATCTAGCCTGATTGTCAATTTAGAAAATGCAATCAATAAAATTAAAAAAATTATTGTCTGGTGTGAAGTTATGGTAACGACTATGGGTTGTAAGGATTTTCCTCCTCCTCATCCACCTTGAACATTTACTATGCCCACTTTATTCAATTCAGATCCTATTCCATAACCTACAAGTGCCACGCCAGTGCCTAGACCTGCCATCTCAATTCCCCCTCTAACCCAATTCTTCTTTGCCATACGCGATTTTATTGCACCTACTATAAATGAAGACGTTACGCTCAGACCTATTGCTATACCAATAGCTATACTAGAAGATATAAATCCAGCTTTAACAACAAAGTACCGGTAGGATTGGTAGAATACCGCCCAAGAGAAATGCTCCAAACATAACCAATGCACCTTTTAATGGACTTCCTACAATTTCCAAATTGAGTCCCAATTCTTCAGTTAACATTGTCTTGAGCCAAACATCTTTGTCGGACGTTATCTTGTGAACTACTCTTCTAAGGTCATCACCTCTAAACCCTTTGGCCATGTATACGTCCTCTATTTCCTGTCTTTCCTTATCTGGAACATTCTCTATCTCGAATTCTTCTCGTTTTATTTCTGATTCTAATATCTCCCTTTGAGATTTTACTGCGAGGTAATTCTGAACCGCCATCGCTTTGGCACCTGTAAACATTCCAATTAGCGTGGCAAGTATAACAATATCAGCGGCAACTGCAGCACCACCAACACCAGATACAATTCCTAAGGATGTATTGACCCCATCACCAAATCCAAATACCAAATCTCGTATATTGCTGCTTTCTTTGATGTGAGGTTCTATGTGTGTTCTAGATTTACTTTCCAATTGGCATTCTAAATGAATTTTGTAGATACACATTAAAAAAGATTACAGTGGCTATTAACTATTCATCACTGGTTATTTTAGTTTTAGATAACGCTGTTTTTATCTAAAGATTTCTTTGCAACTTCATACAGGTTAAGGCCTAATTTTTTTTAGTACGTAGAATAAGGCGCACAACCACAGTATATCTACTACCGATTGAAATATGGCTACTACTACAATGTATTTAGGGGGTCTGTGTTGTAGATCAATTTACTTAAGATCCAGAGGCTAAACTTAGGGCTGATAGTGAGAACACCTAAGATTGCCAAATCAGAGAATTTGTTTAAGATATAACACTCAAAATATTATGCTAGAAGAAGAAGCGTTGTGTATTTGCGAGCAACAATACAAAGCCAGTACTTCTTTTCGGAAAATGGTAGTAGTATTGTTAATGATCGCAAAATTGAGTCATATACATTACGGTAGTCTCGAACTTTCATTTTCCACAGTTTGTGCCTTAATTATTAGGTTATTTAATTTGGATCCTCAGCTTTTTAACGTTTTAGAGTATATCTTGTGAGTATAAGAACCTCTCCGCTACTGCACAGCCTACCAGAAAGTCCAATTAATTAGAGAAGACAGGAATAATCTATCTTTTCAATATAAATAATGGCATCAAGCGGGTAACTAAAGAATGTTCAAATTCATTTTTATATGGTCTTTAGCGTATTTAGATATATTAAGTTGCCTCCTGCAGAAGATTCAAAATTTTCAAAAATAATGGTAGCAATTGATGGTTCAGAGCATTCATTGAAAGCAGCTGAATATGCTTTAGAAATAGCAAAATCCTTTAGTGCACAGCTTTATGCAGTTACTGTTACCTATGTTCCTGAATCATACCATCTTAAACAAGAAGATGTATTAAACCAATCAATAGAAATGCGTGGTAGCATCGAAGATGCCAAAACATGGCTCAAAAAGTTCAATCAGGACTCAAGAGAAGACAGCATCCAACTGAAAACAGAATTAATTAACAGCCACAGACCTGTAGATTATGTAATATTAGAATACGCAGAGAAGAACGATATTGATTTGATTGTGCTAGGAACAAGAGGAAGATCAGGATTTAAGAAACTATTACTTGGAAGTATTGCATCTTCTGTAGTAACTTATGCACATTGTCCTGTAATGGTAGTAAAGTGAGCTCTTTATTATCTACTAAAAGGAAAATGGGGAAGACATAATAAGCCTTTTTAGGCATATTCATTAGTATTGACTTTCAGGTGCTCTCAATTTAATTGTGGAATTTTGGCAATACGTCTTCCATATACGTCTTCGAATTCCCTTGGCTTGGCATCTTTGAAAACATCTTTGCTACAATACCTCATAGAGTATGCTGCCATCATATCCAAAATTGGTTGTAGAGCCAGGCCTTTTTCTGTTGGACAATACTCTACTCTTATAGGTGTTTCATGTGAGTAGACTTTACGTTTTATTAGTCCTATCTTTTCCATTTCTCTAAGTCTCACAGATAGAGTTTTGGGATTGGCTCCTTCTAGAGACTTTAATAATTGATTAAACCTGGTCTGTTTGGCATTTATCATATTTCTTAAAATTAAAACTGTAAATTTTTTGCCAATTATCTTAAAAGTGTTTTCGATGGGACAAGATTTCATTCTAATATTGTCTGACGGGTTTATTATTTGTTCAAAGGCAGTATTAGTAGCAGTAGCAGTAGCTGCTCTAGTAGCTTCCATAGCTACTATAAAGTTGTATCACCTTATATAGTTACCTTTGTATAGTTAATAAAATACATACTGTCTCGTAACTCACTATCCAATGAGTAACTTTCATATTTATATATAATTACTGCATTATAGTAACCAACGGTGAGTTATGAAAATATGACTTCTGAGTTCAATAAAGATAATTCCAAAAACCAGAGAGAATATCCTAATTCTAATTTACAATTACAAACTTCTATTACTGATTCTAATGCTGTATGTTCTGTATGCAAAAGCAATCAAATAATTACAGATATTGAATCTGGCGAGATTATATGTAGTAAATGTGGCCAGGTTATTTCAGAGAAGGTCCAGGAAATACGACCTGAATGGCGGAATTTTGCTTCACAGTCATCATCATCAGATGGATCCTTAAATGATAGAAATAGAATAGGTATGCCAACAACCTTAGCTCGACACGATATGGGGCTATCAACAATAATCGGAAGAACTGACAGAGACGCCAGTGGACAAAAAATAGACGCAGGAATGCTCTCTGCAATGGGCAGGTTGAGGACTTGGGACTTAAGGACAAAGATTCACACACCTACTGAAAGAAATCTTAAGCAAGCCTTTTTTCAACTTGAAATATTAAAAGACAAACTTGGACTACCAGATACTGTAGTTGAAAAAGCGGCATACATCTACAGAAAGGCTCAGGAAAGACAATTGGTACGAGGTAGGACAATTTCTGGAATTTTGGCTGCTGTCCAGTATATATTACATGTAGAGAAATGGGCATCTCAAGAACGTTAAAAGATATAGGTACCAATAGTAACGTTAAACTCAGAGAAGTTGCTAGAAGCTATAGGCTACTATACCTTGAACTTGATCTTAAAATCCCAATAGTTGATCCTATGAAGTATATTGCAAGAGTGGCAAACAAGGCTAACCTGAGTGAGAAAACTAAACGACAAGCGGCAGAGATTATGAACAATGTTACTAAAAGAGAGATATCTGCTGGAAAAGATCCAATGGGGCTTGCAGCATCTGTACTTTATGTATCCTGTATTAAAACTGGTGAGAATAGAACCCAAAGTAGTATTTCAAAGGCGGCAGGAGTAACAGAAGTGACTCTCAGAAGTAGGTACAAGGATCTCGTAAATCAACTTCAGTTAAATTAAGATCAATATATCTATTTACTAAATGATCATTTCAAAGAGTTTAAGGCAACGGCAGAGATATTAAGATAAGAGCTCTGTTTCGCTATATTAGAAATGAATTAGCCATCAGTAGAGCATGCGCTGCATCATAAAAAATTTATTCTCTACTCTCTAAACTATTAGTTAATAAGGAAAAACTTATAGTTTACAAGAGCAACCACAAATATTAGTAACATGCCAGTAAAATTAGGAAAAAAGAAATACGAAAAATTTTCAGATGCATCTACAGCAATTCAGAAAAAGAAAGGTATATCAAAAGACAGAGCTAATGCTTATGTTGCATCAGTAGAACGTAAGCAAGGTATAGAACCAAGAACAGGAAAAAACATAAACAAGACGAAGATGCCTGGAAGAAAGACAAATAAAAAATAAAATGAGGAAGGGCTTGCGAAGAAGCCAATGCAGGAAGGAGATGTTTCTAACGACATAGATCAGGCAGCAGCAGCATGAGGAGGAGAAACATCGTCGGCATCCAACAAAGCGCTAGGAATAGATTTATCAGAAGATGGTAAATTTGTAATTGATGGGCAAAGGCTATATAATTTAGCAATACATAACAACTATGACCCACCATTATATTGTAACAGATGTTAAGGGAAAAGGATCTCGAATATACGCATCTACTTTTGGCTAATATAGCTATATACTAATGTCTAAGTGAGACCATTAACCTATTTAAGCTTGTATCGAGCTTGCCAACTTACCTGTCCTTCACCTAGTAACATCATCATCACTTAGTAGTTTATATACTTACAAATATATAGTAACTAACGTTATGCTACAAGAAGACGATATTATACTTACCTGTGGGTTTAGTAAGAAAATTGCTTATGAAAACGATCCTGGAGAATTTATTGACAATGAAAATTTTAGATCAGAAGTGGCAGTGCCGAATACGATGATAACTAACGAAGAAGAAAAAGAACAACGACAACAACGCAATGGAAACAAAATATTACAATTAACGGATTTCAATCAAGCATTTGAATTAGTAAAGTCCGCAGTCGAAGACAAATTTAAGATGCATAGAGCTGGATTGAGTTTGATACTTCAAGGACTACCGACCAATCTAGGAGCCTATCACGTTCTCGGGTCCAACTTAATCATTGTAAATAAAAGAATCCTAGCTATAATAAAAAAGTACAAGTCTCATGAGGAATATAATTCATACTTGTTTATGGTGTTAGCCCACGAATATCTTCATAGCTTTGGCATAATAGATGAGTGGCAAGTTAGAAAGATGACATATGATTTGATTAGTTCATTAGTTGGAGGAGATCATATAGCCACAAAGATGGCACGATACCAACCTTGGGAATTGTTTCCAGAATTAAGCCTTTTTTCTAATAATAGCTTCGAAGGCAAATTTGAAATTATAAAGAATTTTGACAAGACAACTCAATCCTATATTGGATAAATCAAACCTATATTTACAAAGATAGATAGATATTTTGTATTGCCATAGAGAAAAATAAAATCCTGCAAGCATACGCTTGGGCTTCCGCGACACTAATGGAAAAAGCCTCCGATCTTTTCGCATAGCCACAAGTTATCGAGAAGGTCGACGTCCTTGCGGCCAAGATTCCTCGGCAGATGTTTGGCGATGGAAAACGATCTGAGGTTTCCAGTATGGAATATTCAAGGGAAATTTAAAAAAAAAGATCAAGGATCCAAAAAACTACAATTATCAAAGCAATAACAAAAGTCACAAAATCTAAGATCGGTATAACATTTGTTTCATTCATTATTCATAACAAATGTTAAAATCCAACATAGGAAGAAGAAAAAGAAATGAGCTATCAAACAACCGCGGTCTTTACTATCAAAGACAATGCAACACAAGTCATAAAAAAATATAAATTTCGTGTAAGTGGTGATACGTTAAAAGAAATAGTTCAACGAACGCAAGCTTTGAAAGACGAGATCCACGTTATACTCTACGAAGGAAAATTAGTTAGTATTGATTATGAGTTAGGAGGAGAATAGGACAAAAGAAAGAAAAGAATAAGTCAAAGAAAGGATCAAAAATATTTTCAGTTATAAGGAGAAGGAAAAAGATCCAAATAACAGCTGATCTTAATCTATATATTCATTTAGAAATATTAAAGTTGAAAATTGATGAACGAAAATAATCTTAAACTCCTTGCTTTTATTATTGGTAATTTTTAATAACATGGCATCCGATTATACACCTAGCCTTACAACTATAGAGGCTAGACATCAGACTTTATAGGCTCCTTAGACATATAGCTTTTCTTTATACTGTTAACTGTTAGATAGGATGAAACGAGCAATACAGCTATGCTTATTATAATAAATAATACTTGAAACGGTGCAAGCGCTGCTCCTGCTGCTGAAGGTGCTGCTACTGCTGCTGCAGCTAAACTACTAGGTGCACCAGCAGCACTTATTATTGTGCCGGCTATTGTAAAAAAAAATGTACCAGCGCATGTCGGGCATGCAGTAAAAAGACCCGTTGCGGCTCCAATTCCGCTAAAACAACATGAAGTATTTTTTGTATTTTTTTTAGATCTCTTGTTTTGAAATACATACAACGCAAGTGTCATGTTCACGCTAACCAGAGTAGACAGCACTACTGTAAGAATTAGGTTTATCGGAATTACAAACACAATTAGATTATCGGATATGTAAGCAGTAAATGTTGGAACAAGGCCAGGTAGATTGCAGCACGGGGTAATTATCCAAGATGGAATGGTTACTTGATATATATGAGAAAATGATACGTATGGTCTGAAAATTATAATTTGAGAAATAAAAGCAAAAAGCAGCGCATATGCAATTAATACAGAAATGAAGACTAGCCGATACCTTTTTGCTTGTGAAATGATATCTACAACAATCGGTAATAACATTCCACTATTATATCCTTTTTTAACATCAATGGCTGATTGAACTTTCATTTTCTCGGCTAAACATATTCGATACACACTATATCCTATTACAACCAAGGATCCAACCAAAAATAAAAGGACTGCTAATCCAAGGGTGGACATCGACTGAACAGTCTTCGAAGAGATGATACCAATATGTAATGGAGATGTGATATAACCATAAAGCGCAAAAACCACTATAATCGCAAATGTAGCAAAAAATGAAATTCTGATACCTCGATTTCTGATATCAACGTAATAGTCTTTCTGCTGCATATTTATAATCCATCTCTCTAAAACCATACTCCAAATATATTGTTTCTATATATACCCTCTGCCATTTGATATTTTACATTGAATAATAAAGAATATGCTATACCAGAGGAGAAATTACAACCAAAAAAGAAGAGAATTATAAAAACGCTCATCTATAGGTTCAAAAATAGCGAAAATGACATCATCCTGCTTCTTACATAACTGCTACCTGTCCAGCAATGTATGTTGCTAATGCGGTTCATTCAGGTAATCGATAAATTTTCAAAGAATAGAAAAACAATAATAATAAAAATCAAATTGTGACATATAGTTCTAACCATTTAGCTGAATCTTGAATCTTTCAAAATTCCTTCTAGGACTGAAAAATAAGACTATGTGTTACTATTATATAATTCATATATTGCGACATTTATTTTTTTAAGTAATTTCTTTTTCGCTTTGTTAGCTTTTTCATTAGTCCTATAATCCTTTACTTCTAACAAAGTTTGTAAGTGTTCTAACTCTGGTCTTGTCAAAACATTCAGGCCTTTTTTTGATGTAAGTTCGAGTAGCCTTCTTCTTTCTGTGTCATCATCATTCTTTGAATTTTGCATAGCTTAGACAATAGATCTATCTTGATAAAGTATTTGTAATAGTCTGTTCTCTTCTTCCACTTTCGATAATCATAACATGATCCATGATGCCATTTTGATATAACGACATGTCTTTAGTTTTCCGTGCTGTTCAATTTCAGTTTCCAATGAGTCGGTAATAGAAAAACCACATTTGGAACACTCATGTAATAATTTGATCATAACATGTTATTAGATGAAGTATAACTGTTCACTATTAATATACCCTTAATAGGATATTAATACCAGCATATACAATATCCAAAAATATGGATAACAAGAGGAAGAAAATGTTCGGATGATCTCCACTATATATGCTCCTCTCTGTAGCTTCTGCATAAATAAAAACGGTATTGTAAGATATGGTGATGAAGACGCTAGATTATTTCTCAGTCAACTATATCCATATCGATGTTCAGTTACTTGGATTATGGTTTTAATAGAAGGAAAACGTATCTCTTCTTAAATATAAAACAATGAAGTCTAACTTCAAAGTATTAATCATTTGTGAAGTCTTGGTAGTGTTGCCTTCTCCTTTTTTGACTCTGAAAAGCAAGCTATTTCCATATAAACACAATAATATTGGAGCAAATATCACAAAAAATAACAATAATGTATCCCTATCTACTACGGCAGTAACATCCTCACTATCATGAGTGTGATCAAACTTTATGGAAACATGTTTACCAGTCAAGTAGGTTACAGGTACTAATAGCTGCATAGCTGTTTCAGGTATAATGTAAAGTAACAGAGCTGAAGCAGATGGGGATACCCGTTTGCGATTAAAACTAAATCCACAATTTACTAAGCTGATAAATTCGGCTAATATAAAAGATCAAAATGGTGACTTAGTTCCATGCACTAATTTATGATTAAAGTAGAGTATGCTTGAATAAAAAAAAGCTTAAATTTTGACTTTGTTATCCAAGGCTACATTTTCAGGAATAGGGGATGATACTATGCTATATGAATTCCCGTCTAGGTCTTTGAATTTAGACATTATGCCTCCCCATTCCTGCTTTTCAGGTTGACTGATATCAACTCCCTGATTCTTAAGTTCTTTGTATGTTGATTGCATATCGTCTGAATAAAACCATATGCCCGTTTCTGTTCCAATACCCTTCTTGGCAGCTTCTACTATTCCTTCATTTGACATCATCTGGACATTTGGCAGCATAAGGCTAATCGTTGATTGAGAGTCTTTTGGCGCTACTTCAATCCATCTTATGCCGACAAATGATATATCTGTTTTAATCTCAAATCCAAGTTTTTGACTATAAAATTCCACAGCTTTTTGTTGGTCTGAGACTATTACTACTATTCCACCCATCGTGCCAATCATTTTCTAACCATTCTTTTAATCAACCAGTAGATTATAAGAAGGAATGCTATAGACCTTCATGAAGAAAGTATCCTCTTCCTGGTCGCTGTGATACTATGAACAGTTATTCTGGGCGGCAAAATTGAGTCAATTTGTATCAATTCCCTCCGAATCTTTCGCATTTTTTGGCAGTGCTGTGCTCTGTTATGTGCGCGGTGATTGCTTTAAACAGCAGTTGTTCCTGTGCTATCACTCATATTACTGCTATAATGGGCTGGAATACTAAAAGGCAATCCAAGTATTTGGTTATTCACTGTAAGGACGTTAATAAAACTATAGTTGTTATTATCATCAGTGGATGTAAAAAGATAGTTCGCATATTGGTGATGGTTGCCGTCTTCGAAACCTTAATCAAAACGGCGAGGATGGCAAAAATTTATGATTCTACTCCATATATATACATGTAGAACTACTCTATTTTTATAGAGTAAATTATTATCTAATGCTGGTATTTAGTAGATGACCTTACAACAGCTATTTACTCCCATGCAATTCTTTCAGGATGCTAATTCATTATCTTCACCTGCATTGTCCTCTGATTTCATAGTTCAAGACTTTGCAGTAATTATGATAGTCGCCGCAATAATGCTAGTTATTACCTACAAGTTAAAACAGCCGATGGCGGTTGGTTATATTTTAGCAGGTATGATCATAGGTCCTCACACGCCACCGTTTAGCTTGATACGGAATGTCAATACAGTAAATGTTTTTGCAGAATTAGGAATAATCATGCTTTTGTTTGTCATTGGCACTGAATTCCCTATCGCTAAACTTAAATCTGTAGGTAGAATTTCAGTTGTTGTTGCTTTAGCGGAAACAATTGGAACTTTATTATTTTCATTCTTTGTAGCACAAGCATTAGGATTTTCATCCTTTGATTCTATGTTTCTTGCATTAGCGATGTCTATTACAAGCACAGTAGTAACTATTAGAGTTTTAGAAGAACTTGGTATGATAAAGGATGAGTCTACCATTTTGCTCTTGGGTATCTCTGTTGTAGAAGATATTATAGCCATTACGACACTTGGCGTGTTTCAATCGATTGCTATTAATGGAAGTGGTGGAATATCTATTTTACATATTTCTATTTCAATAGGTATAGTAGCGGCATTTATAGGTAGCATACTAATCCTTGGTTCTAGGTTTATTCCAAATATTATTGACAAAATCAGCAAAACAAATGATTACGCAATACTTTTGATTGTTATTCTTGGACTAGCATTTGGTTTATCCTTTGCAGCTAAAGGCCTTGGTCTATCAGCTGCTACTGGAGCATTCCTGGCTGGAGTATTAGTAGCAGAGTCAAAAAATGCAGCAACAGCCCGTGTAATCACTATCCCGCTCAGGGATATGTTTGTCTGCTCTGTTCTTTATATCGATAGGCGCATTGATGGAAGTATCTCTTATTCCTTTGTTTATCGTCCCTGCGTTGGTGCTTATTTTAAGCTCGTTTGCTTCAAAGTTCTTGATAATAACCCTCATCGTGATCAGATCATCAAAATACAACAGCGTAACGGCGTTAAGAACAGGATTTGGAATGGCATCGGCCAGAGGAGAGCTATCCTTAATTGTAGCTAAAGGAGGTCAGGACGTAGGTGCTATCTCATCAGCGGTCTTCCCAATAATAGGCGTAGTAACTATTGTAACAATTTTTATGACTCCTTATATACTCAAGTTTGGAAGGCAACTTACAACTTCATTATCATCATTTGCATCAGAAGAAGAAAAGGAATAAAAGGACAATGAAAACCCACGACAACTATGGTTCTGTTTTAACGCTGACATAGGGATTACTATATCATGTCATCCCCAAACACCGTACATCTATATTTATATACACTGGAGGAATGAGTGTTTACATTTATGCATTGATCAAACTCATGTAAAACACTAAATTTAAAGGAAATAAAGGATAGTATTTGATTTGCAAATTTTTTTGAAAGACAGATGACTGTAACTCATTTGGTAATAATGTGTTGAATAGCAAAAATGACAAGGTGGAAGGTATTTAATGAAAATATCATTGGCATATCAAGCTTAACAAGTAATAACAACAACAATAATAATAATATTATTAATTTCTCTTCCTTTTCCTAAACTACCATCTCCTCGTCAGTTAAGCCTTATCCAATAAGCCCTCTGTTTAAATGACTGAATCTCTTCTTGCTTTATATCAACAAAATTATCACGTTAATTGGAATGAAGTTAAGAGATTGAGCTCCAATGTGAGATGATTAAGTTCCTTTTACTAACAGCACATACATACACTAAGTTGAAATACCTGTGAATATACAATGAAGACATCCGTAATAGAATGCTTCCAAGTATAATATCAAAGGTAGCTTCTGTGAAAATCAGTCGAAAGGAAGGAACAGTCAGAACACCAGGTAATGATGATGGCGATGACAGCGACGGCAATCAGCCTAGCGACCATGACCGTAGCTATGATGATAACAATAAAGAAGGAATTCACAACAAATGTGAGAGTTTAGATGAGGGAACATTTGCATTTATGCATTGGATGAGCTCAGCGGACAAGAAATCCTTAACTTCTGACAATCCCATAGTTTTAGTGAAGTTTGTCAATGACAAACATACAATACTATATGATACAGATATACAATCTGAAATATATATAGAGATAGACAATGGTGTTCCTTACTGTAAGCATTGCAAAGCAGACGATTGCTCTCATGTGGGCTTTGCTATATGCGTTGAGCAATTTTATGGGAACAGACGTGGAAGTGGAAGAGAAGAAACAGTAGAAGATATCATACTTGACAATTAATATGCCACGATGTTTCTGATATTTAGAAACGCAGCCAACAAGATTTCAAGGAGGTTTGGTCCTTGCATATAGGGGGTTAGCTACCATCAATAATTCCAATTTTTATATTGTTATTGTGTCTTAGGAATGCAAATTACCTTGTCATTTTTGAATATGTGGTTATATCGTTACTGAATCTCCATAGACAGACCTATCAATCTATATGTCACTATTCGAGATTCATAGAAATTATAATTAAATAACAAATACTTATTTTAAAATTGAACTTATACTTGCTAGTGTTTGTCTCAAGCCTTTAGAATAAGAGTATTCCACAGAAATGAGTATGAAAGAGTCAAAAAACTTATTTCAGATATCAGTATTAATGAATTTAAGTTTACTCGAGATTGATGTTAATAAATGAGTAAGATAGTTTTTAGCGAGATTCCCAATTTCTAGGTACCTGGATAGATAACGCTGTTTTGGACGTTCTGTTGAGAGTGGGGTGTCACGAGCTCGCTCAATTTACTAAAACTAAATTTAAAAGAACTGACAACTGGATTTTTAGAACCGCTACACCTTTACCAGATTTACAAGTTGGCGGAGATGCATTACTCAAAGAATTGGCAGCATCATTAAAAAATGAATTGGAGGAAAACGGATGATCCTTTTATGTGGTATTCCTTCTGAGACCCCCCACTAGCAATGGTTGCCAGAGAACTTGACAAATTGAGTATACCACACATAGTATTTAACCAGCGCGAATTTGCCAATTCGAGAATAGGTTTCGAAATGTCAAATGATCTTATAAAAGGCAAGCTCCAATTAAAAGAGAGCATATCGCCTTGAAGATATTCGAGGTGTCCATATTAGATTAATGTTGCTTACCAAAGAATACCTTAACATCTGGCCTATAAAGATAATAAATAATTATTGCATTTATGATAACAGGCAATATAGATACTACATTACCAGTTACAATTGAAGCAAGACCTAAAGCAATTCCAATAAATGATAATACTAAAGTTATAGTCCAAGCCCATCCTTTTCCTTTCCATAAACCATACGCCATGACCAAAAATGCAATACCCAATGGTATGAGTATTATACTAACAAGAAATCCTATACCACTAATTATTGTGAGCAACGCTATTATAGTTACTCCTAAAGGTCTAGATTTTTGCATACTGTTTTATTATCAATGAACGATACTTATTAATTTTATAAAAAAAGAATCAGATATTTTGTTATATCTCATCTTTGTTCTTTCCCATCTCTTTCATAAACGACTTAATTGGTTCCCACAATCCCTTCTCCGCTGGATCAGGGTCATTATTACCATTTCGTTTTCACATATAGGAAAACAAAATATTTCTGTAGAGGAAAACTAATCACCTCATCCCTCCACGAATTTCTTTTGTATTTGTCCTAGCCATCTAATATCACCATCGTTTGATTGATTGCTTGTAATAAACCTCAAAATCTAAGCCTGCGATATACTGTGGGAACTACTTTTACTAAATAGACCTATTGCGTAATTACGAAAGAAAGAAAATCTCTTTATGATACTTAACTTTGGCTTGCTTGCTTTCTAAAGTAACATCATTCCATTGGTTCGCATTATCCTGAAATTTACTAGTCCTGAAACAATGTCAGAAGCATGATCATATCTTACAAGCTTATTTCTAAATTTAGTACCCATTATTCCGAACTTTTTAATTCTGCTCACAGTATGCTCGACTATTACCCTTAGCTTGGAATGCTTTCTATTGTGTTTCTTTTCTTCATCTGAGAGTTCACTTTTCCTTTTCTTTCTAACTGGAAGCACAGACTTTACAGTGGGAAAGTCATTCTGAACTCCCATGTACCCAATCAAATACATTCTCAACTTGCGGTGGAGTTGTTGTAGGATGTTTATTTTTGAAAATCTCATAATCATGTATTCTTCCCCGATCATGACCTGTTTTGTGCAGTATGGTACCTCATTGTTTACCATATATTGTGTCTTTACAGTATGTTTCTTCTTTTTGCCAGAGTAATAGCTCTTTCTCCTTCTCTTGTTCTTTGGTCTTGGGATCTCTTGTTCGGAAGAGTCAATAAATGCTTTGAAACCGGGAAAGTACTCTTCTACTTCATCTATAGTTCTAAGTCTTCTTGTACAGTTTATACAACTTCTTTGGCAATGGGATACACAGTTTGACAAGTGGTTCAAGCATAGATATATCTCTGCAGATATTACTCTGGTCAAGATCGAACAGAAATCCTGAAAGTGTATACGTTATGTACAGCCTATAATACACTAAAAGTATCAAGAACCTTTCTTTAACTTTTAGTTTGAATGGTCTACCCGCACCTACTTTCCTTTCTCTTTTCCTATTGGAAAGACGCTTTCTTTCATGCTCATCATATTTTGATTCTATATCTTTGGCAATAACATCAAATTCTGATATTTCAAGTCCAGTAAATGATCTAAATAACAAAGACCTCTTAGATAGTCTAGCATAAGACATCAAGACAGCATCACCGAATGAATGCTGTACAACGTAAAATATAGCTGTAAGCCTTCAATTACGCAACAGGTCTAATGTAATTAAATATTCCATTTCTATATGTCGACTTGCCTAATTCTCATACATAATGAAGAAAATGACCACAATGAATAAGACAGTTTCTTCATATGGCACCAAAGTGAGATGAGTCATGATATCAATTCATTTATTTATTTGCTAACCTTCATAACAATGTATAAGACTATTTGATGATTTGTAGCATCATGCAAAACAATAATAATCTGCAGGATAATCGACTTGTGGAAAAATTTTGTGAACTATATTCAGCGTCAGAATCAAAAACACCATCATCCTCCAATCATCAAGGAAACAGAAAGATCACTTACTCATTTGTTACGCTGTTGCAGGATATCCAGATATCAAAACCACAAAAGAAATTATATCGACTATGATACAGGCAGGTGCTGACATTATTGAAATAGGAATTCCATTTTCTGATCCCATTGCAGATGGTCCTATAATTCAAGAGACTTCTTTTATTTCCTTAACTAATGGAATAACACCGGACAAGAGTTTAGAAATTGCTAAAGACATTAGAAAGGAATTTCCAAAAACCCCTATAGTTTTGATGACATATTCAAATATTCTCATTAAAGCAGGATTAAGTAAATTTATAAAAAATGCAAAACAATGCGGAGTCGATGGTTTCATACTTCCTGATATGTCAATTGAAGAATCTGATAAATATGTTAAAGAAGCATCACAATTAAACCTTGCAACAATATTTCTAGTATCACCTAACACAAATGAAGAAAGATTGCGCTCTATTGCTTCTA
This sequence comes from uncultured Nitrososphaeraceae archaeon, assembly GCA_963825865.1. GTDB lineage: Archaea > Thermoproteota > Nitrososphaeria > Nitrososphaerales > Nitrososphaeraceae > CAWGVG01. Next base: position 106,046 of record CAWGVG010000026.1, read on the forward strand.
AATCCAGTGGATTTCTTTATTTAATTTCAACATATGGAACAACAGGTATTCGTAATTCATTTGAATCTCTCTTGTGCAGAGCTATATTAAAAACAGCAAGAGAGTTGTAGGTTCTTCACTTCCCATTGCAGTGGGATTTGGTATTAGTAAGCCAGAACATGCTAAATTCATGATTAAAGCTGGTGCAGATGCAATAATAGTGGCCAGTGCAATAATAAATATGATGAAGATTTATGCATCTGATAGAAAGAATGCAAAAAAGAAGAAAGAAATGCTCAAGGATATAAGCAATTTTGTATCAATCATGAAAAACGCGTGTAGAACATAACCATATAAAACGTTTGAACATAAAACATAACCTATAAACTCTTACTGTTCATGCAAAACAACAAAGGGATAACAAAGGGATAATACGAGCTGATAACGATTCTTTTTAAAGCCTATTTTTCTAAATTTACTTTAATGTTCAAAATATGTAAGGATATGTTAGAAGGATAAATGATAGCAGAGGGCCTTAAGAGGTATCACGAAGATGACTTGAAAAATTGCAATATCTTAGTTTGATATATTTATATCCATCTCAAGTAGGGGCTTGCTTTCATGATATAATCAACTGCCAATCCATCCTTTCTCGGGTCCTTGAAGACAGGTGAGCGCCAGGACTATAAAGAGTAAATACAGAAATACCAAAAGTCAAAAGTGTTTACTGATTGGGTATTCCTTATGGATTCAAAAGAGACTTACAGTTTATTAGTCCTCTGCTGCAATTCTTAATCGATAACTTTCATGATATTAACAAAGTCTAGATATCTATCACACTGTGTTAAGGCAAGTGGGTGGGCACTTCCTTCTTCACTAAATTGCCTGGTTCACTACAGCCTATTCTCATTGTGTTAACATTTGTAATTGGTTTTGAATCATTTTTGAGTTTTTAGTATATTACTTTGACACCATCTGCTATGTTATTTTCAGCGGTGTGAGCCAGTGTGATGCCATGTATCAAGTCGATTACAGAGATACAGGACTTCCACTTGAAACAATTCGTTCGGTAAGTAAGGTTTCTGACGGCATAGAAGTTACTGTAAGCGTGTCAGCACCACAGACAATGAGATATGATGGTTTAAACCTTGCTGATATAAAAGACCCTGCAAATAATAAGTCAGTCTTTCAAGCAAGATACCAAGTATGGTGGAAAGAGCCTACAAAGGGATTTGAATCCTTAGGCGGAGTATTGTGTCCTCGGGTACTGCTTCTTGTTTTCGGGGCTCTGGTCGTTTGGATGTTTTTGTTAAGGCTATAGCGGGTGACATTAATAGCAAGTGGTTCCAAAATGGGTGGTCAAACTGGCTGGCTGACTCCTAATTCCACAGAATCTGTTTTGATACTAATTTCGGTAAGTAAGCAAAAATAATAAGAGGAAACGGTATTCAAAGAGTTATTTTTTTGAATGCATCACAAATTAGGTCGTATTTGTATATTTGTATGTGTTTTTTTATGATACATTCACCACAGTCTTTAACTTCTTGGTTATTACATTATTCAACAACCAGCTATCATCTTTGTCTTTCCATCAAACCATTAACATATCCTGTTTCAAGCATCAATAGCGCGTACAGAACATTTGCAATATGTGTCTGTACCTATTCAATCCCACTACAGGGTCATTTTCTACATTTGTTTGAGAGGTGTATGTTATCACTGTAGTATTCTTCCCCAATATTTTCAATTTAAGAATCTCTTTGATTTGTATTTGTGAATCATAAGTTTTTGTTGTATATTCCAACTCATTATTTACTTTTTTAGTTGTTAGACTCCTTGTAATTCCAACAAAGAACTCAGGAAAAATTTGTTCTAAACGTGTATCTTTAAGAGCACGATAAATGACATTCAGCTGGAACACGTAACGAGAGAGATTTGCTAATTGACGACATATTACACTATTTCTAATGTATACTCAACTATCCAATCATTTTATAGGTTGTTTTAGATGGCATGCGCTAATCTAGATAATAATCCTTGCCCGATTATATGACATAGTCTATATCATACAAAATTTATTTTTTCCCTTCTAGACAATGTAATGAATTTCATGCTTAATAACTAACATCTCTGTTCTATTTCTGTTGCATGCAGATGACTTTCCATTCGCGACAGAAGTCTAAATTGTGATTGGTCAATCAATCATAGTTTATATTTGTATTCATCACCGCTAATATTAACAATAATAATTATGATAATGGAAGCAAGGTGTGGTCATGTAGAAGAAAAATTATATGCAGATGCACACCATGGGCTATGTAGAAAATGCCACTCCAATTTTGCATTTCTGTTAGAGTTAGAACAAAAGTTTGGTGAAGATGCATTAATAGAGTACTGGTATGCCAAAATACTCACTTATTCATCATCAGAAAGAAAAACAGAAGAACTAGACTGCTTTATAGATCATTTAATTGAGTTATATCAACAGAATTTAATCAAGTTTCCGTCAAAAGAGAAATATATCAGGAAAATGCTATATATGTTGCATTCACTTAAAAAACCATTTGATATAGAAACATTAAGATGAAGATTACATGACCATTTTTCTGCATATGATTAAGTCAACTGTCATAGTTAATGTCGTCATATCATCTTCCAAATCGTTTGTCCAAATATTCTGATACTACAGCTTTCTGTTCTTCTATATGTTCATAGCCCTTCATCAAGCCACCCCTCCAGTTGTCGTACTTCCTCCACCTCCTCCTCCATCCCCTCAAATTCCGCCTACATGCCAACCAATTGTCGACAATATCAAACAGCTGAAGAGCGATTTGCAGGAAATGCAGAATGAACTTAATACGCCGCCATTTCCAACTGCTGGTCAAAGATTGTAAATAGTATAAAACGAATCAACAACCAGATCGCTGAGAAGCAAAAGGAACTTGACCTATGTGTCCAGCAGACGCTCTGGAAAACCTTCTCCGAACTGAACGCTGATGCCAACTTTTCTGCCTTGAACATACGGGCGAGCATTATTTCGTGCTAATTCATAATTTTATAATAATTTCTCATCTTTTTTCTGTAAATGGCATAACTTTATTTTCAATAACATCAATGACTTCAGATTTCAAATCAAATGAAAGCAAGAGATAGTAAAATTTGTTTTCTTCTTCTTCTCTTCCTTCTCCACCAAACCTCATTGGAACAGTTACACGAATAAGCCTTTCATACTTACCAATTGAATATTCTAGTCTACCTATTTTTGATTCAAAATCTTCCCGTGTAGCAGCACGAAGAACGGCCTGTATAGCATAATGTGAAGTCTCTTCCTTTGTCATTAAAGGCATTAGGTTTTGTCTATATTCTGTAGTAATTATACTACCAAGGTTATTGACTATGGCTACAAACCTAATAGAACTATCTAACTGCAGTATTTTTTTGCAAAGAACAGTTAGATCCTCTTCAGTTAATGTCATAGCAATACTATAAGCGTTGTTTCTTATAACGTTAATATTTCTCCTTCAAACATATGATGGTGGTTTTATATGACCACATTATAATTTTAAGATACTAGTAAAATAAACTTTTTGCTATATCATATAGAACAGGAAAGATAATCTTTTGCATAAAAGATTGTATAAGCCCTTAAAATAATCCCTAGATATTAAAAATCATTGAGCACCAAACATTAATCTCAGAGGTCCGCAAAGTGACGTATGATAAAAATTGTCTGGAACATATGAAGTATTAAACGGATATGCAACTGATAGTGGAACGAAAAGATATATGGAATATGCAGTTCAAAGAGGAAAGCCTTCTATTCACTTTCGTCTTTTTGATGGACTATACTTATCAAGTATTGGCATGGGCACATATCTGGGCGACCTCAGCACAGAAAATGATAAGGCTATGGAAAATGCAGTCTATGAGTCAATCAAATCTGGTGCTGTAAATGTCATAGATACAGCTATTAATTATCGTGCTATGAAGTCAGAGAAAAGCATAGGTAGAGCATTGTTACGTTTGACAGAAGATGACATTATATCAAGAGACGAAGTTTTTATTTGTACGAAGAATGGCTACATTACAAACGATGGCGACTATCCACGCATAGATGTAATGGAATACATGCAAAGAATGTTCATATCGACTGGGCTAATAAGGCCTGATGACATAAGCTCTGGCTATAATGTTCTCAGTCCTAACTATATTGAAAGATGTATGGACAAATCATTAACTAATATGCATCTGAATACTATAGACTTAGTATACATTCACAATGCATTCGAAAGTTGGCATGAGGACATCAAGAGAGAGGAATTTATGCAAATGCTTAGCAGAGTCTTTGAAGTATATGAAAGATACAGGTCAAATAACAAGATCCGCTATTATGGAATGGCAACATGGACCTGTTTTAGACTACCGCCAGATAATAAAGAATATCTATCTTTAGAAGAGGTTGTTGATCTAGCTGAAAAGGTGGGGGGCAAGCAACATGGATTTAGATTTATTCAACTCCCATATAACTTAGCTTATAGCGAAGCGTTATTACTCAAAGGTCAAAATGTAGGAACCGAAAAAAATTTGACAATACTGGAGGCTGCTGAGAGGTTAAAGATAAAATTGTTTACTAGCATTCCATTATTCCAGGGCAGATTGCTCAAAGCCCAAATTCCTGATTATATGGGCTTAACTGATCAGGTAGTGAAACTGATTCAGGTAATACGTTCTAGTCCTTCAGTTATCGCACCGCTTATAGGTTACAAGAAGCCACAACATGTTGAACAAAACCTAAAGATTGCAAATATCCCGCCACTAAATGATGAAGAGTTTAAAGAAGTAATTCATTCCTTATTAAAAGGAAATTTATAGTCCAGTCTTGTCCCAATTGCCTTTTTATAGTATCCATCATTTTCTAGGCTCTCTTTCATAGCAGCTAAAGAATTTGAGAAACTGAGAAGTATGGACTTACTTTAGAAGTTTGGATCCGTTCCTTCTTGGAAGTTGGGAATTATCTTTATTGCTGCTGTAGATATACTTAATGGAGCTTGATATAGCAGGCAATATTATACTAAAATAAAATCATTTAAATTTGTTAACGTGATTGTTTAGCTCCTTTAAGCAACCGAATTGTATAAGTCGATCTTGAGTTTAGACCTTGTTTTTCTGCATCTCTTCTTAGAGAAGATCTAATATGTCATTGAATTATAGGTTAAGTTGACATGCAAAACTACCGATAAAATGTATTATGTCCAAACGCTCCTGGAGAATATCTGTACTAATTATTTTACATCTTCGTCTTCCTTTTTCTTAAATAAAAACCATTCCCTAAAATCATTGTAATCATCCTTTGCAAGACCGGCACCTAATCCAGACAAAATGCCAGTAATGATCGGCTGTTTTTTGTACAAATTAGATAAACCAAGCAATGCACCGATTGCGCCATGATGCACCCTTCTATTAAATATGTATACTTTGGATGGATTTTCTTTTGAATTCCAAGAAGACGTTAAAATATCAGCAATTGAAGATCCTAATTGGAATGATTTGTTTTGTTGTCGATTTTGGTGGTTTTTCTTATTATTGTCTTCTATTTGATTGAGCATTTTGGATGCCGAATCTATTAATTTACTACATGTCAATACCTTTTCTTGCAAATTTTTCTTGAGTATGTTTATTGCATCCTTTGCGTTCATTTTTTCAGCTATTTTTAATACCATTTTATATCCTAATATCTCTGCATTTTTTATCATCGCATCTTCTTTTGTTCTTAATATCTCGCTCTCCATTACGGTAATAACATGATTGCTATTTTTATCATCATTATTATCACCTTGCAAACTTTGCAACGTAGATTTTATCTTCTTGTCATTTTCCGGGCTATTATCAGTTATATCGATTGTTTGACCAGTCGCTGAGTTTAATGAAAGTAGTTTTGCTTTTGAATCTGTTGGTTTTCCATCATATTCGGAAATTAGGTTTTTCAACTTACTTTGATGATTCTTTTCTTCCTGCAACTGCTGTTGTAATATATTCTTGGATTCAGGAAACTGAGTTTCTTGTATTCTTTTGCGTGATCTTTCCACTATTGCATTTTCTGCTGATAGAATTTCATTTAAATATTCTATAAATTTATTTTTATCCGGTCCATCAGCCTTTGAGTTAGACACTGGTTTAGAATAGAAAATATTTTATTTAATGATTGTATTAGGCGGTTGGCTTGCAACTGGAGTTCAGCTCATATCAGCCATTTTGCTTGAGTCTGTGCTTTATCTAATATGGATACATCAATACGTATTCTGACTTTATACTTGAATATTATTAATAGTGATGAGGCAGGTGTATCGCTACCTTTGTCAAAATCATTGACTTTATTTTTGTATTATGATATCAATCAAATATAGCACCACTCCTATAGCAACATTGTTCAGAAACATTCATTGATGATCGACAATTTTTAGAAGTGATCATTCATCCTTGACATTCAGCTGCTTCTTTCGCTACTCATTTTATGTTAGAATGATTTTGTTATTATGAAGATTGAGTAAATGTTGTCTTTGGTGTTCCCTAAGTCGTACAAAATCAGTTTTATTATAGCCACATAGTACTTTCACTTTCATGTCATATATTGACGAGGATAGTTCTGTTTCATATTTGATTAAATCGTTTATTCTATCTAGATCAAAGAACAAACCCATATCCGAAATTACAGTTACACCAGCCTTCCCTAGCTTGTTTGCACGCCGAAGTAACATTTTCGTCATAATCATTACTCCAACAAACTTATCTGTCAAACTATAGTATCCTTTTTTTGATTCTACAACTAGAATTGAGCCTTCTTTTTTGCATTTGTCTATATTAATACCGTTATTTGTTAAGTCGTTAAGAAGATCTGCTATTGAGTGGTAATGTGGTAAAATAAGAACTATTTCATCTAATGATTCTAATGAGCTTTTGCTATAATTTGAATAAATTTGTGCCAGAGTAGTAATATCTGAGTATAAAATTAAATTGTGAGATCCAAATTTACACTGCATAATCCTTTCCAATATATGACTTTTACCTACATTTTTGAGGCTATCATTTTCCATTTTTTTACTATTATATTGTTAATTGTCAGAACAATTTAAATTTCATTAAAATTGTTGCTACTTTTCTAAAGCCATTTTATTTATCTATCTCGAACATGAGCATTACTCCACCTTCCCACTAGATTCTATTTGGTAGATGGGTGAGTTATACTCCATAGTTCGATCACTCAATTTATCAAAAAGTCTAATCCAAATGTTTTTTGGCTTGAGGAGGATGTAACATTGCTGCCAGGGCTTTGTTCTTAAGCTTCTTTCTTTATTCCCATGACAAAAAAATCAAGCAGTCTACTGAGATCATTCAGAAATATCATAACATATCATTTTTTATCATGTTCCAATTGATATTCCACTCCACATTGCTCTGAACAAAATTCATTGGAATTGCTATCATCGCCAATTTGGTCAGCACAGTTTTTACAAATCCCTTTTTTATTCATATAGTTAAGACACTAGATTTTATTATTACACCTTTCTGTTGTGACATAAAAGGCAACTATTGAAGTGTTAACTCGATGCTGACTCATTATATCTTCAGCCTTGAATCAAGTATACTGTATGTTTTAGATATATTTATCAATATTTTGTTGTATATGTAATAGTTTCTGGAATCCATAACCTTAAAAGCCAAGACCAACTAGTGTCATATCATCGCTGGACAAGACTTTAATCTTTATGTAATAAATAATAACCAGCTTTAGTTTATAAATTATCAAAGCTAAAAGCCATTTAATCGTATTGCTAATTCAACATAACATAACAAAGTCAATGGCCATAGGCTTTACAGTCGCAATCATAGCCGCTGCTCTTTTTGGTTCGGTGTCTACAATTGCTAAACCGGTATTAGCTACGGTAGATTCATTCTTACTTTCATCTTTAGTCTATCTAATATCTGCAATGTTCTTCAGTGCAATAATAGTACTAACAAACAATACAGCATCAGCAGCAGCAGCATCATTGCAAAATTATGCCTCATTTTCTAAAAGAAGACACTACGTCTTGGTAGTAACAACTTCAATTATTGGTGGAGCGATAGCGCCAGCCATGTTCTTCTTTGGTCTCAGACAAACAACAGCATCAGATACTTCACTTTTGGCAAATGGGGAAACTATTTTTTCTATCATAATGGCAATTCTATTTTTCAAAGAAAAGCTAAAGCCATTGGGGTATATGGCAGTACCTGATGGTCTTAGCAGGACTTGTCGTTGTCACAACAAACCTCCAAATCCATAGTTCATTATTTGGAATAAATTCTGGCAATATGCTTGTTCTTGGAGCTACCGCACTCTGGGGACTAGATAATAATATATGCAGATTTATCATTTATCGCATGGGCATTGCAAGACTTGTACAGGTAAAATCAGTTATTGGAGGTGGTACTCTCCTTATTTTCTGGAGCATTTGTATTACACGTTCCATTAAACATTAGTGTAGCATCGATACCACAGATAGTTGTGCTTGGTGCTGTTGGCTTTGGTACGTCATTTACTTTTTTCTAATTAGTATGAACAGAATAGGAATTGTCAGGTCGGTATTGGTATTATCATTATCTTCTGTCTTTGGGCTTGTTTTTGCGTCATCGTTGTTAGCTGAACTAATAAGTGTACACCAAATAATTGCTATTGTAGTTATGATAGCAGGAATATATTTGATTAACATAGAAAAAGGAAATGGCAAAACAAATAACACTATTGCTTCTGTAGAAGAGAGAAATGATTAATAAGAAAAAAAAGTTGCCAACAACAAGGCATTGGGCTTCGGCGGTGGTTTTATATTACTCAAATTAGAAAAAACAGGCAAAATATAGCGATTGGGGGTGTGGAGATATTGGACCATGTTATTCTGTGCATTCGAGCACCTCATGTAAGTTGTTTTGCTTATTTAGCCTTTCCCTCTTCTAATATTGAAGGTATCACATCTAAACCTTGATCTATTGCAACTATTCTATGGGACAGATTTGACCAGATTCGCAACCCATTTTTCAGGAAACGTATAATCTTACATCAGGATGACACGGCTTAAGAGATACTATTGATAACATCTCTATAAGTATGAGAAAGCCAATATTAGTTAGGATATTAACTGTTGTTGGATGTATGCTTATAATAGCAGGAATAGTATTTGTAGCACAAAGTAATTCGGTGGTAGGTCCACAATCTTCGTTTATGTACAGCAATCCTCAGTGGACAGTAAACGGATTTGCGATTTCTATAATAGGATTAGTTGTCTTGAATTTTGGTGTACTAATTCGTTTTATCAAAAATATATAACATATCTATATTGTATCTGTATAGACTGTATCCAAGGCTTTTATATGCCTAAAATCCCTACATATAACTCAGAGGTTACAGACAGCTATAGCCATAGTATACCAATTCCGATCCTTGAGGTGAAATACAGAAGAAGTAGAGATTACAAAGAAAGGTCGGACCGGAATCAGTATATATGGGTTTCTTCTCGTTAATCTCTAAATCTCTCTCGGATAGATATGGACACACAAAATAATAAACTTTTCAGATGATAGTTTGTTTGCATCCTTCGAAAAGTCATTTCTAAATAATGTTGCATTCGAATCTCTTACTATTTCTATAATTAAAATTATTATTACTATCAGATGTTCTTCCTCCGGCTCCATTGTTTGATTTGTCAGTATTATCAGATTCAAAATGTATTTGTAATGCTATTGGGTGGCCATTATCAGTTACTTGTATTGTTGTGTTTGCTGATTGTGAAGAGGTAATAGAAACATTCATTAAATACTAACACCTCGGTATAAAAATGAATTAGCAGAAGAATTAGCCCATGATGCAGAAACAACTATTCCTATAATCAATAAAACTGTTCCTACGATTAAAACGTTGTAACATAACCTAATGCTACCAGATAGGTGTTGTTGTTGTTGATTGATGATTGTAAATGCTGCCTCTATATTAAGGCCATTCCTTAACAGCCAGCCAGTAAATCGCTTTTTATGCAATGTCCCGGCTGCTATCTTCCTCTTTCTAAATTACTATCGTCAACCGTCAATATGCGATAAGATTTTTGTCTGCATCTGAGACTTAGAAGTAGCTCCAACAAAGCCGTCCACATTATTGCCATTCTTGAAAATAGCTATGGTGGGTATGCTCCGTATTCCAAAAGTATTTGCAATTCTAGGATTTTCATCCACATTCACCTTTCCAAACACAACCTTTCCGGAAAGTTCGCGTGCAAGTTGTTCTAATATCGGAGATACCATTCTGCAAGGACCACACCAAGGCGCCCAGAAATCAACTACCAATAGAGGATATTTATTTACAGATTCAGCAAAGTTAGCGTCTGTTACTATAATAGGAGTATCAATTACCACTACCTTAGCATTACTACTATTATTATTCCTAGCTAAATCGTTCATCTTTTTTGCCATAATATTACTTAGTTCATCATCCCAATTTTGCATGGTTTTGTTATCTCCGTACAATACTATTTAGTTAGAAGGTTATAAACCTTATGGCTTTGTCAAAGATGTACAAAACCTATTTAAGTTGCGTTAGATCTAACATATATGTAAAGAGTCGAAATAAAAAAATGTCACGGCCATCAAATTCGATTAATATGCTGACGCAAATTGATTCTTCATGTGAAGATGTCTTTGCCTGTCTCTATAATCTATCAACATCTGAGATTAACTTACTGACTATTTTACTAAAATCTAAAGGGCCACTTACCTTAGAAGCTCTTTCAAATAAAAGTAGCAGAGACAAGGGTACCGTGTTTAGATCATTGCAAAAGCTGGTGAGCTTGGATCTTTGCACCAAAGAATCTAAAACACTGAAAGGCGGCGGATATTATCATCTTTATAACGCTGTTGACATTGATACAATTGAAAAAAATATTGAAAAGAGGATAAGAGAAATTCAAAGATCTCTAAATAGAATCATCAAAAGATTCAGAAATGATATTGAAAAAAAGATCGAAAATTGATAACTTTGGACAATTATAAAGACTATAATTTTTTAATAAATATCTAAAACTACAATTCAAATAACAACAATAACATAACAACGATAATCATTCCACCACACTATAAAACTTTTTTTGCTATGGTAGCCATCGTAAGCTAGATAAACAAGAATATTCTAAGCCTCATTATATCTGTTTATAACGTGGTGAATCCTTTTCAAATGAACAAATGATATCTTTTTAGAATAATCAATAGCTCTTTGGCTGATACATTTGCATTACTATAACATTTAGCTTGTTGTAGCTACTATCTATTATATTATTATATTAATTTTCTAAATAGCAATTGCTGTTGCTGCGAATGTTACTCCTACTACTAATGTTGATTTGATTTCGGATCACAATTTCATGATGTTGATCAGTGAATTTACAGCAAGGTTGTAGAATTTGTTTCAGACTTCAATTTATTATTATGTACTGAATTAACATACAAGAGTTGTGGATTTTCAATTATATCTTTTACAATATATCTATGGCAATTTTCACCCTCTATTTCATAGCATAGTAACGTAATGACGAGAAATTCATTTTGTACATTTAAGTCCTCTATCCTTTCCAAACTATCTTTGTTATCTCTAATCTCTGACATAAAGACAGTTTTAAATTCTTCCCAATTATACTTACCTTGCCGATAATTTTTAAGTAGATTACGACTTGGTGAGAGTTCCCTAATCCAACAATCAAATTTGTCTTTCTTAACTCCCCTTGGATAATATCTTGTAACTAAAACTCTAATACCATCGTCATTCTCTTCAGCAGGTTCATATATTGACTTTGTTTTAATGACCAAATTACTATTAATTGCTGGGATTCATTATCATTAAATGATAAATAAACTTATAATGTATACTTATTCATGTATCACAAGTACTGGTTTTTTACATTATCTATTATCTTCTTAGTTGTACTTCCTAGCAGTCTTCTTACTAATGAAGTTCTACTACCTGCCATTACTATCAAATCGACATTCATATCATCAGATAGCTTAACTATTTCATCAACTGGCTTACCTGTCTGTATTTTATAGGATACTTTGCTTTTTACTCCTGCTTCTTTACATAATTTCATTTTGTCTTCTATCATACTTTTTACCTCTCCTTCTACTGTAATTTCAAAGCCTTCTTTCCTTTCTTTCTCATTATCTTTACCTTCTTTTTTAGAAGTTGCCAAAAGTGCACTAGAATCCACATTATCAATATGCTCAACTATATGTAGGATAACAATTTCAGCACCTGATATCTTTGATAAGTAGATAGCATGGTTCAAGGCTTTATCTGCCGTTTCCGAGCCATCATGCGGCACCAATATTGTGTTATATTGGGGATTAGTATCAGAAGAAGCCTGAGGAGGAGAAGGCATACTTGAAGTTGTTATTGGATGTTCTGATTCTGTTTTTCCTATATGCATGCATAAATTAATGAGAATCTAAGTATTAATAAACCATTAAACTATAATAATACCCCTTCTTTCACTTAACGTATAAAAATATTCTATTTGTCAATATTCCGTAAGTAAGTAAGCCTTTTTTTATTCACTCATATGGGCCTTTCTATTTAACTATCTTTTCGAAAGCTTGTCTAAATTGTTCTAATTTTTCCTTTGAATATTTTTACAGTCGTCAGTGTCTTGTTTCAGAGGCATTTTATCCTGTTCTTGGTTATAATCTAAGTATTTTATATCTGGAATGCCTTCTGACTCTATACCTACTTTTATCTCTGGATGATGTTGATTCATAAATTCAATGGCAAAATAAGCATTTTTTAGGAAATCCTTCATTGTAATTTCTTTATGTGGTGAGGCTGCACAAGAATCAGGTGAACCTATCCATGGTCCCGCTCCTGGAACCGCCTCCCTGTAACAGAATGAATCTATATTATTCAAATGACTTTGATATTTAGTCTTTTAGAAATTGTCTAAGCTAATGATTATTATTTAGCATAAGCAAAATTACTATACTAGATTTTGATTCGGCCCTCGTAGTTCTGACTTTAACTTTATACAGACATCAGTGGCCTGGGTGGCTATAGCATCTATTATTATTATCAAAATTCTCAATATAAAATCTAAAATCTAAATTACTGATATACTCAATCTTTCAAACTGCTCTTAAAATGTAAAATGCCCCGTCCACCCCGCGAGAGCACTCATCCAGCAATTGCTATTATTATAATTGAAAAAACATTTGGATTTCAGATCAAGTAATTATCAGTCGATATCCTTCAGTTTAGAATCGCTTAAACCACATTCTTTGCATTTGTAAATTACTGTCTTTTCCAATTCTTTGTCTGGTAACATTTCTGATCCACAACAGGCACATTTCATTTTATACGCAAATGAATGTGGAGTTTTTAAACATAAAAACTGGATGATCATGCTCTGATATATGGTTTCTGCTACAGTATGGGCACAGTAAAATAACTCATTGAGCTCACAAGCTTAAGACCACTTGATAAGAATATATATAGACAATAAATGCGTGCCATTTGTTGAGGTTCGACTAAAATAAAACAAAAGGACCGTCGAAATCATGCAAGCAAGGTCGTGAGAGAAAAGAAAATCAAAAGGCTTGTTGTAATTGGAGTCATAGGCAGCTATAGCTATAGGTATTGGTATAGTTGTAGCAACTTCAAAGGTACCATTACAAGCTAGTGCTGTACCAACAATAGATGGAATACAATGTAACCCGTCTGAAAAATTTGTTTTACATAATCATGTGCATATTGATACTTTTATCAACGGTCAACGTTATACTGTTCCATCGCAAATTGGCATTATACCTGAAAGATGCATATATTGGCTACATACACATGACGATTCTGGAATTATACATATAGAGTCACCTGTAGTAAAGAATTACACACTGGACAGTTCTTTGATATATGGGATAAGAAATTCAATAACTCACAAATATTTGATAATGTGGCTAATGGTAAAAATAATAATAACAATAATACGTTGAGTGTATATGTTAATGGCCAAAAAGTAAGCAACGGAGCAAATTATAGAGATATCAAGCTTAATGAACATGACCAAATTGCAATAGTTTATGGCAAGCCCCCAACTAGCATACCTACAAAATACGAATTCCCAAAGGGATTGTGATGATGATAATAATAATCTAGTTGAATTATAGCACCTGTTTAATCAGCTGTGAATACTGTTTGAACGGGTTGTTCTGGTTGGAATACAGCTATCGTAAAGTCAGATGGGTACAGCACAATTAGGGTCTGTAGCCAAACAAACAACATTTTTTATTACTCTCAAGGTTGTTGTTGGTGTTGGCTGTGGTGTTGGTGTTTGTGGCGCTGCTGCCTTCCCTCTTGCTGTACAGGTTGCGTTTTCGCCTGGATGGGTGCATATCAGGTTTTCACATTCTTGGTTCACTGGATGTATCAAATCCACTTGCAGACCCTCTATTCTTACATTCCTCAATGGTAACCGTGTTGCCATTCTTACTATTTTCTTGTTGTTGTCCTCCTACTCCTTTCTTACTAACAGGCAGCAAATGCTAACTGCGTTGTTGCTGTTCTCGCTGCAAACGTTGCTCCTATTACTAACGTTGCAATCATAAAGATTGCGACTATTGCTGGAGTCGTTGTGTTGTTCTTATTCATTGTAAGCAATAACAATGTTATATATATTTGAAGTGAGTAAGTTAATGCTGGCTTATCTAAGATAATTATTGACGATATGAAACAAGGTGATATTATACTACTACAAAATTATAATAAATAAAAACGATAACATCAATCTCTCTATATATCTGCTGATAAAGCTAATTACACAATATGATACTATAATAATTCTATACAATCTAATATCTCTCTGTTGAAAGAGAGATTTATCACGTATAATATAAGACTCTTGTGTTATTTTCTCATGCTGCCTTTTCCTGAACTCAAAATACTCGTTTAATGCGGCCATACACTCAGGTGTTAATAGAGCATTGTATCTAGAATTTTTAGACTGCGGATAGATACTTAAAATACCAATGTTATTCTCTTGCAATTTCTTGAGATGCTTTATCTTTAATTCCTTGATAGCTCCTACTCTTATTCCGGTAGATGACATTAGTAAAATTAGACAGCGATCTCTGGGATCAGCTTCAGACAAGAGTTTTGCGATTTCATCTCTTGTATAAGCTCTCAAATTATTAGTAACTTGTTCAGGACAATATTTTACATCTTTTTCCAGTTTAGCATTGTTTCATTAAAGTCAAGGAAAGATTGTATGCCAGCCAAATAATTTTTAATGGAGTTTACAGATATTTCACCTCGTTTTGCTTTACCGACCGATTGCTTAGCATTCTGTTTAAGGTGTATAATGTAGTTAAGAACCATATTCCTTATTTGTTCTGTTTTTAATTGAATTAAAGAATCAGGGTCAATACTGTGATATTTGCAAAATAATGAAAGGTGAATCCTATATAGTTTCTTTGTAGCTTGGGAATTATATCCCTCTAGCCATATTTTGCAGGAGTTATAACTTTCTAATTCTAGCTTGGCGAAACCACAGTTTGTCTTTGGGGCGGCGGCAATGGTAGTGGTGGTGGTAGAGGTAGTACCTCATAATAGCAGTCATCCTATATTTACAAGTCCCCAGCTATTAACCATACTAAAAGGTTTAGTTAATGTATTAAAACTTGAATTCAACAAATACAAATTACCTGTATCTATAAGAAGTAGGCTTCTATGCAGCAAGGCTTAACTGCGGTGTATATATATCAATAACAGAAATAACTACCGCATTTACAGATTACAGGTGGCATTCCAGTATAAAAGAAAGGAGACTGGAAAGAATCTTCTCTGCTTTATTATGGTTCAAGCTGAAGAAAGAACTATTCTATATATGGCTCCGCTATATGAAAGAACATACAGATATCCATCAGGTCCTACCTGTATATCCGTAATGCCACCAAATCCATTTCCAAAGGCGATTTCCTGCGGGTTAGTTGCAACTTTACCGACAAGTAATCCTGTTCTCTGCTCGTTGAGCTTAAAGTTATAAAGATTGCCATTGATTATATCTCCTACAAACATATCATTTTGATATTGTTGGCCTAACTTCTCAGAGTTGAGGAATTTGAGTGCAGTAGGGCCAACTGGCTGATTCCATACAAATTCAGGATCACGATATGTTCCTTTTCCATTTATATTTACCAAAACATTAGCTGGATTAAGTTGACGAGCCTGTGCTGACCCTTGAATCTTTGTCCATCCGCTATTGAACCCCGGTTCTACAAGGTTAATTTCATCACCAAAGGTCGGACCATTCTCTGTATCCCATAGCTTTCCTGTAACAGGATCAAAATCAATTCCAAAACTGTTGCGTATTCCATAAGCATAGTATTTGTTTAAAGTAGGGTCTGTATCGTTACCCAGAGGGCTGTTTGGTATTACTGCATCACCATCCTGTGTAACTCTAAGTACACCACCTGTGCCATCAGGAAGTGGTCCGCCTATTGCGTTTTCACTTTGTGTCATATGACCTCCTACGTCACCGATAATAAGATATACATTATTATCAGGACCAACCACAAGCTTCCCACCATTATGCTCGAAACGAACAGAGTTGGGATTGCTTGGGATAGCAGGCAGATCTAAAAGAAGTTTGGGATTTATTAATTGATTATTTGCCAATTCGTACCTATATAAACGATTACCGATCGAGTTATCTACTCCACCACCTGCTTCCGTATAATACAAGAATACATAGGTAGTGGGTCCATTCCTTGTTACGGCAATTCCTAGCATGCCTCTTTCAACTTGGGTAGCAACATTAGCATGTAGTAGTGGCTGTGGAAGCATTTGTCCATTCGTAATTCTATGTACAGTTACCAGTATTTTTCTCCAAAACCAAAATATCATTTGGACCTAAAAACGCCATGCTCGTTGGGCGAACAAGGCCTGTAAATACTGTCTCTACCTTGAGAGCAGGATCATTAATTGTCGGTCCACTTGCTGATGGAGATGGTATGGTGTATGCAGCATAAGCAAAGTGTCCAGAAAGTGCTAAAAGTCCTGCCAGAAGAGCTAAGCTTGTAATAAGGACAGCTGATGAAAGTCCAACATTCTTCCTCATAATCAACAAACGTTGTCAATTCCAAACGTTTCTCTCTGGTATTTGAATGTAAGTAAACTATGTTAAATAACATTTATCACTAGCAGCCGCACCCAACCAGGGATCCTTATGATGGGTATATCATATTCAAGGGAGAAGGGACTGCGATGGAGTTAAATTAATTTTAATAAGCGCATAAAATTCTACAAAAGGTATAATACTATGTCAATCTTTAATAATAAAAATACAAGTCGTTCCTGTTTTTTGTCACTATGATGTTACTAATCTTTATATCATCAAACATACATGATACATTGTATATGATAAATTATACGAAGAACAGAAGCCCAGATGAGATTATTTCATCCATTTTACAGGCTGCTTACGGAGGATCATCCAAGACAACAATTATGTATAAAGCGTTCATAACCTATGACCAGTTGAACGAATTTCTATCGCTTCTAGTAGAAAAAGGGTTGATGGAGTATCGAGAAGGAGAGCGAAGTTTTAGAACTACAGATAAGGGAATAGGTTTCTTGCAGAACAACATAAAATCAACACAATTCAATAAAGTTCTGATAGTTGGGCTTGGTCAATTAGGGCTTCCTGTAGCTAAATATGTAAAGGAGAGAGGATTTGATGATGTCTATGGATACGATATAAGCCCTGAAGCGATGGATCGTGCAGAAAAAACAGCAGGAATAAAGAAAGCTAATGATTTTAGTGATTTTGATGTTTATGTTTTATGCGTCTCTACTCACAAATCTGACGATATATTCTCGCCACAGGTAGAAGGTCTATTATCTATAGTAGAGAGAATTTCAAAGGAAGCAAAGAGAAATGGAGCACTTCTATCAATAGAAAGTACCATTCCAAAGGGAACATCAAAGAAAGTGTTTGAAATACTCAATCACAGACTGCATGTAGCTCATGCGCCCCATAGATGGTATTCTTTAGAAGAAAAAGAGCATGGTGTAAATCAGCTACGCATTGTTGGTGGAGTTTCTAATTGTTGTCTTGAAGCGGCCATGCAGTTCTATAATGGAAAAAGCTCTTTTGAAAATATTGATAATGATGAAAATGTCAACAACAACAACAATTCAATCGATTCTACTACTACTAATACTAGTAGCATGCCATCAAAAACAAGAAAAAGCCTAGGGATTCCTATGCATCCAGTTTCAGAAATAGAAATGGCTGAATTAGCAAAGATTGTTGAAAATGCTCATAGATATTTGCAAATTGCATTCGCTGAAGATCTTTACCTATACTGCCAAGCAAATAACATAAACTTTCCGGAATTGCGAGATGCTCTGAATACTAAATGGAATGTGCACATTTTAGAACCAAGAGAAGGGATTGGAGGACATTGTTTGCCAAAGGATACTAAAATGTTCTTGCAATCGTCTCAATCTATAAAAAGTAAAATATTGACAGCTCGCCGTAGAAGTAGATGAGGAATATAGACAGTGAAGCTCTCGACAGGTAATAAAGTAGTGTCGACTCCTCTCAACGTAGTAAATGGTACTGGATAGCATTCTTTACCATTTTCATTATTTTGGAATAAGGGTTAGATTTTAGCATTTCATCATTACAGATTTTAATACTCATTAAAACGTGAATGTTTTATTTATGGATCTCAGCGACTAAGCAATTATGAGTAATGAATACGATTTTATATATTGTATTTTGTGACTACTTATTTACCGATTATTCCATACACTGTATTTAGTCATTACGATATGAAATATCTTAAAATGGATCAAGACGACAACAGGGTGTTTATTTGACAAGTGAATCTGATATTGAAAGGCTTGGAACTTTGATTGCTATTCCAGCAAGGTTCTTCCCATTAAATCTTATATCAATCTATACCCTGATTGTCTCTAAATTGGTTTTCTTGATTTAAAACGAACCATCTCCACAGCATCGTCATACTAACCAGCAATTGAAACCAGAAAATATCTTCAGACGAATTATTTGAAATATGTGTGTAGTAATCACTAAGAGTACATATCTAAAATTTTATAAATGGACAGATTAAACATAGACGCAACTTAAATGGATACAAATCGGGGAGTAGTATATCGATTTAGCGAATCTGAACTGGCCCTTGATCAATTTGCCGATGATGTAGAAAAAGGACTTGGCTCTCAAAGCAAGTATCTCAAACCAAAGTACTTCTATGATCAAATCGGTTCAAAAATATTTGAACAGATATGCATACAACCAGAATATTATATAACACATATAGAATCTGATATACTAAGAAATAATTCTCCTAACATTGTCAGCATGTGCAACGGTGATATCAGTATAGTGGAGCTCGGAAGCGGCAGTTCCTCTAAGACTCGAATTCTCTTGGAGCATACGTTGGAAAAACAGACCTTTCTCTACTATTTTCCTATAGATGTCTCTCATAACATACTCCATCAGACGGTTCGAAATCTCTCTTCAGATTTTTCAAATCTTCGTACAGATAGGGATTTCTTCAGATTATGCTATTGGTATAGAAAAGGCTACGGAGTTAATTATTACTCAATCTCCTGTTACATCAAGAAAACTAATACTTTTTTTAGGATCGAGCATAGGAAATTTTGAACCGTTTGAAGCAAGGTCTTTCCTTCAGATGCTAAAAGACTTGATGAACAATAAGGATCTTCTGCTAGTAGGATTTGACCTGCAAAAAGAGCCAAAAATACTTGATGCTGCATATAATGACAGGGCTGAAATGACAGCTAAATTCAATCTTAATCTACTATCGCGAATTAACAGAGATCTAGGGGGAGAATTTGACATCAAAAAGTTTAATCATTATGCATTTTATAATAAAAATAAGGAGAGAATAGAGATGCATTTGGTGTCAAAGGTCAATCAGAACGTGCACATCCAAATTATAGATGCAACATTTAGGTTTAAAGAAGGAGAATCAATCCATACAGAAAATTCATACAAGTATTCACTTGAACAGATACAACTTCTAGCTGAAGAGAGTGGCTTTGAACTAAAAACGAATTTCTTAAATCAAAGAAAATGGTTTGACTTAGCCCTCTTATCTCCATTATAACGAAATTAAATTGAATAGCATTGACACACACAATATCAATTAAATGTCAATGGCACAGCGGAAGCCTGAGAAAAGTATTCTTTCCTGCGGCTTGAAATAATTTCGGTAGCTGTTCCTTATCTGATCGGTTGGGGTAGCAAAGCTTCCTCCTCGAAGTATCTTTTGATTTATTGCCCATTTGTTTGTATATTCAGAAAACTTTGGCTTAAAGCCAGGATAGAGAACATATTCTGAAGATGTCCACTCCCATACATCACCTATCATCTGATAGCAGCCATAATAGACTCTTACCATCTGGAAATGAACCTACCTTAGATGGGGCCCATAAGCAAGACTCAAGTAAATTACTTTGTTTTGGAGTAGGTTTTTCATCTCCCCATGGATATAAAGTCTTTTTTTGTAATTCTTCATTCCAACTTGCAGCTTTTTCCCATTCTGCTTCTGTAGGAAGTCTTTTTCCAGCCCAGTTAGCATAAGCATTGGCTTCATAGTAACTTACATTGGTTACAGGTTCATCAGGGTCAATTTCTCTCATACCTCGAAAGTCCTTTTTCATCCATGCATCATCTTCTTCTTTCCGCTCCCAGTAAAGTGGAGCTTTCCATTTTTCCTCCTTTACAAGTTCCCAGCCATCGGCTAGCCAATAGTGGAAATCATCGTATCCATCATCCTCAATAAACTTCATAAATTCGCCATTAGTCACAGGTCCCACGTCTATTTTGAAAGTAGGAAGGTAAACCTTATGCTCCGGAAGTTCATTATCATAGCAAAAACCCCCGCAGCTAAAACCTAATTCGTATATCCCACCAGGTATTTCAACCGTGCCGGTGGGCTTTTTTACTTGCTCAGAAGGTGGCGCTAATCTGCTTATAGGTTTATAATTATCGGCAGGATCTGGGAAGCGCTGGAAGTAATGCTGGAAGTCATAAATCATAAGTTCCTGATGCTGCATTTCATGCTGGTTGGATAGCTTAATATCATATTTTAGTTCTTCTGATAATTTGTTAGAAGATTCCGTCTTGTTCAAAAACGAAATGACCTTTTCTTCAATAAATGTTCTATACTTAAGAGTCTCATTTACAGTTGGTCTTGGAAATTTACCCCTCTCGGATTTAGGAAGTATCTTCCCAAACTTCTGGTAGTAAGAGTTAAGGTATTCCAAATTGACATTTTCGTTAGAATAAATCTCTTCTCCGTATTTTTCCAAAATCTTTTGGAAGAACCAAGTTACATGGGCAATATGCCAGTTTGCAGGACTTCCAAAAGTATTTGACTGCATAACTGCATCCTCAATTTTTAACGGTTTGAATAGGTTAGATGTATTTTTTCTAACCTTAATGAAGTCAGCAAGCAAATCATTGATGCCTTCGCTGAGTATTTGAGTCATATTATATCGAGATCTCTAAAACTTATTAATAGTTTCTTATTTCATGTAGTCAATCTTCAAAGAAGTAAAAATGGAAAATAAATGAAAAAACCTGCAGACATAAGAAATAATTATTTTTTTAATTTTCTATGATAGAGCGTGGAGTAGTTTTACAATAATGATAACAGTATTGCTAGATTATGGTATTATATGTTAGTGACTATTTACCTACGGAAGTTGTGTTAGTTAAAAGATAGTCTCACACTTTGAGAGCATTTTGCATTGCACGGAGGAATTATTGTCATTATTGTTATTTTTTTATTATTATTGTGTTGTAAATATTTATCTTCTTAAAGTCAAGATGCAATATACTACTAACCTGTATAGCATAATAAATTCAAGGTATAAACTTAAATCCTTGAGTAGACATTACTATATTGTCCGGCTAGCCGAAAGAGATGAAAATCCGTCATTCAGATCTGCATAGTAGGTAAAGGCCTGCTATGTTTAAAGAAATGATGTGTTGGCATCATATGAACTATAGGTATTCTGCTAGTCTGAGAGATTTAGCAAATAGTCCAATCGTGTGGTGTTAAGGGCAAACCACAAGGCTGCGTGGAACCTGTGGGCTCAGTCTTGAATGGAAAGCCACATGTCTTCGAGTCTTAGTCGGATAATCTTAAATGTATTTTTTGAATCTCGATACAAGAGTCAATATAGATTAATTAACAATAAAAAATTGGGCATAAGGGGTAGCCTAAGGTATTGCTTCTATGCTTGGTTTTTCTCCTCCTATACTCCCTTCTATTATTGTTCCTAACCCTTTATCTTTGAGAACTTCATTCAGAATTGTTAAATCATATATTCCTGATAGATCAGGCCTCTCTTTTCCCTTTGCCAAAAAACCAAGGTTATATGCATCATTTGCTGATTTGAAAAGTGAGACTTTTAACGGATCGTACGTAAATTCTATTCTTGGCCAAGCTTGTTGCAACTCATCTTCATTAATAGTGTGTCCAGTAAGTTTTTTGAGTTCAATATTGAATGCCTTTATCGCTTCTTCGCTATGACTATTTATCCATATGGTCTCGGTTATATGTGCTGCCAAGTATTTTCTTTATTACATCTGGATTTTGTTGCAAATAATCTGTTCTGGCAACTATATTTGTCGTTACAAACTTACCGCTTGGCCATAAGTCTCTTTCATCTAGAAGTATTTTTCCATTGGCTTCTTTAACTAGTCTTGCAGCCCAAGGTTCCGGCACCCATGCACCGTCGATCTGTTTCTTTAAAAACAAAACCAGTATGTCTGCATTTTCTGCTGGAATAACTTCAACATTTCCTCCGTTCTCTTTTGTTTTATATCCATTATCCTGCAAATATTTCCGAAGAGCTACATCTTGTGTATTTCCAAGCTGCGGCGAGGCGAATTTTTTATTTGCAAAATCCTTGGCTGAGTTAATTCCTGAATCATTTCTGACCACAAAAACTGCCCCTCCACTAGATGCACCTGAAATAATTCTGAGATCTTTTCCTTCAGATACCACATAACCATTGATTGCAGGATTAGGACCAACGTATGCCACATCTATCCTTTTTGCAATCAAAGCTTCAATCGCTGTAGGACCCGCGTTAAAGGTGTAAGTATGGATTTGTATGTCATTTCCTAAGGCTTTTTGAAAATTATTGTTACCTAAACCTATCACAGCTTGAGCGTGATTTATGTTGGGAAAATATCCTATATTCAAAACCTTTATTTTATTACCGCTACTTCCTGTACTATTGTTGTTTATAGTCTGTGCAGTCCCTATAGATGGCATGTGAATAATGGCTGCAATCAGGATCATTGACACAAGAGTTATTGTCAACTTTATTTTTGTATCCATTGGTGTTAGTGAAAACGATATTCACTGAATATTATTGCTACCACATATGCAGTTTTTGAGTTTTATATGCAAACCTATGCCAGTTAACTGGAGATTATGCACGTTTCAACATATATTTCAATTTCAAATTCAAAAATATGAGATGGCTGCACTTCATGTTTTACACAAATCCCATAGCGCTTGTTAAAAAATCCATCAGTAATCAATAAAGGCTTTTTCAGCAAACAATGCATCTATTCCTTTAATAGGATATGGAGAAGCAGTTGTATGGTTTATTTTTTCCTCGAGCGGTATCATTTATCACTATAGAACCAAAAGAAAAAGTACCCGCAAGCCCATTGCTATCAAAACAGCGCCAATAGCATTGGAATTTTTGATTTCTTGCTATAATGCAAGAATGCAAGCATAATACCAGCAAAAGGTCGTTTATCTTTTTCTTCCATGACATAATAGCGGTAAATATCCTAATTAACGGCAGTTACAATAGCTCCTTGCTCTTGATGTCTCATCATATCTACTTTAAACTGTTTGATTATGTATAATTTCTGTAGATGCTTGGTAGAATAAGAATTAGAAGAGGCTTAAGAAGATCCTCTGTTCATTTAATAACTGGAGCAGGATTCATAACACGATGGTTCATCGATGATGAAAGAAACATTGCACATTTTGACTGAAATGAGTGGATCAATTATAACAAGTGTTACTAATGATTAGTAAAATTAATAAGCAAAACGCAGATGAAGGATCGCATAAGACCATAGAAGATTAAATTTATAGAATAGAGAATCAGTTTTCGAATAACTACCTACGAAGCCTATATTCTGTAATCAGACTGTGAGACGTTCCATATGATGTATAGAGGTTCTCCAGAGATGATTCTCCAGTTAAATTATAACTATGATGGTTGACGGATTGGCTAGCCTACATAGTCTAATGTGGAACCTCTCTTTGAATGTTCCATTTTTTTAATTTCTTGGAATAATTTGTAAAGATCATTTTGCAATACAGATCGTAAATTCCTATTATAAATTGCAAGCGGCAGGATGAATAGTTAGAAAGTATTTTTGACCATTTTTCTTTACAATTTTTCCTCGATTTGTAGTAATTGATTTTCCCCCAAGAATTGAGGAATATGCGGTAGCTCCCAAAATGCAAATGATTTCTGGTGCAATAAGAGAAATTTGTCTATCTAGATAAGGTCTGCATGCTATGCGTTCATCATCGTCAGGTACCCTGTTAGCAGGTGGTCGACATTTTACAACGTTAGTTATAAATATAAGAGATCTTTGTATTCCTGCTTTTTCTAATGCTTCATTTAAAATCTGTCCTGCAGCCCCTACAAACGGCTTTCCCTCATCATCTTCATTTTTACCCGGTGCTTCTCCGATAAACATTAATTTTGCGGACAGTTGTCCTTCTCCAGGTACCGCATTTTTTCTACTTCGTGAGAGTTTACAAAGTGGGCAGCCAATGACTTCTGTTGCAATTTTCTCTAACGAGTCGTTTGGAACATTACGAGTGGCCATTTACCTTGATATGTGTTACATTGCCTGTAAAGATTTTATCTAATATTACTAAGTATACGTCATAAAAATGTGGTATTGTAATAAGTGGTCTTTTAGGGATAGTGATTCTTTGCATAATTTAAATCCATGCGATAGATAAACAATGCATTTAATATCATAAGATACAAAGAATGATTTCATGACAATCAAAGAACCTTTTAAAATGATTGTATATATTCAGGAATTTGACAAATACGACAGTAATGGTAATTTATTATGTAGAAATACCATGTGTCCCAACCATCCCAAATCACCATATAGAAAATACTGCTCTAAGAAATGTAATAAAGATTTTCGACGCTGGTATTATCATAATTTTTATTGGGAGCGTATTAGATCAGATATTTTCAAACGTGATAATTATACCTGTCAGATCTGCAAAAGAGCTTATCCTTATACATACAGAAGGAAATTTGCAAGATCTAAAAATTTAGAGTGTGATCACATCATACCCCGATCACTATATCGACAATTAGGCTACAAATATGATACAATTGAAAACAAAGTTAGAGCGACATTAGACTTCTTCCATAATCATAAAAACCTTAGAACCCTTTGCCATGATTGCCATAGACAAGTAACATCAAAATATCTTAGCGGTAAACTCAAGTAATAACGAATACAAGTCAAATGTCAATTGAATAGTAAATATCGGTAGTATCAAAAACATCAACAGCGAACAATGCAGCTGGTCACGGTCAAATTATAGTAAATCATGTAATCTGATAGGAATTCGGTTATCCATTTTTAGTTTAGAACAGTAATATAGAAAATAGCCTCTCCTTCTAAGCATACAAGGAAAAATATATTGAATGAAATTAGAAATGTTAGCAATCATTTCTATTTAAAAAAGAGATGAAAGAATTATATATGCGCAGGTGCTCGAGATTTTTCCTGCCTATCTATCTATTCTAAAAAAACAGTTCAGAAGTAAATATGTATGTATTATAATATACTGATTGACTATGTTGTGACAGAAAATATGTCACAAAATCGAAAAAAACATAGGTATAATTGGTTGTAAAAGTCAGTTATGACTATCTATGGCTATATATGTCAAACCAAAAATTGGATCTTGGAACTTGAGTGACCTTATTAAAGATCCAGCAGGAAATGAATTTCAAGAATTTTTAGAATCTCTTGAAGAAGATGTAAGGCAACTTGAAAATAAGCGCAAAGACCTTCATGATAATCTTTCGCCAGTAGATTTTGAAAGTATACTCCACTCAATTGAGAAGATATCAGAAAATGTCAATATAGCTGGAGGTTATGCTCATTTAAGATATTCAGCTGATACATCCTCCAATGAGGCGGCTGCCCTTGTAACAAAAATGGAAATTTTAGCATCAGATATAGCCAATAGGTTACTCTTCGTTGATTTATGGTTCAAAAAAGAAATAGATGAAATAAATGCACAACGTTTGATAGAGTCGGTACCTTCTGACTATAGAGAATATCTTAAACATAAGAGATTACTCGCAAACCACACTTTAACTGAGCCTGAAGAGAAGATCATCAGTACTCTAGAAGTTACTGGAACAAGTGCCCTTGTCAAGATCTATGATAGAATGACAAGCGGTTTTGAATATGTAGTGACTATTAAAAAAGGTAAGAGAGTAATCAAGAAAATATTTTCCAATAAAGAAAAGATGCTTTCGCTTATACGTAGCACAAAACCTGAGGAAAGAGAAGCTGCATACATGTCGCTTTTGGAGGTGTACAAAAAAAATAGCGGAGTATTGGGCGAAATATATCAGAACCTCGTAATTCAATGGCGAGATGAACAAATATCCATGCGTAGATTCAAATCGCCAATTTCTGTTCGAAATCTTTCCAATAACTTGGACGATGCAACAGTAGAAACACTGCTTTCTGTATGTAGAAGAAACGCGATAGTTTTCCAAGATTATTTTAAAGAAAAAGCAAAGATGCTTGATGTTAAAAAACTCCAGAGATATCATCTATATGCTCCTTTATCGTTAAAAACATCTGATCAAAAAAAATTTGCTTATACTAAAGCGGCGGATATTGTCCTCAAAACATTTGATGATTTCGATCCATTATTCAGAGAATTTGCTGAACGAGTCTTTAATGAACAACATGTGGATTCTGAAATTAGAAATAATAAACAAGGGGGAGCTTTTTGTTCAACAATATCGCCTAAAAGAACTCCATATGTTTTATTAAATTTTGATGGTAAGTCTAGAGACGTCTCTACAATGGCGCATGAGTTTGGTCATGCTATACACAGTATGGCAGCTTCCGATAAACCGATAACTGTATTTCATGCCCATCTTCCATTAGCAGAGACTGCGTCAGTATTTGCAGAAATGCTTTTGCATGACAAGTTGTCTAAAAGAATTACAAGAAAAGAGCGCAAGATACTACTGGCGGAACAAATAGACGATATGTATGCTACAATAATGCGACAGGCATACTTTACTCTCTTTGAAATAAATGCACATCATGCAATTGCAGACCAGAATGCAACAATAGACAAAGTTTCTCAACTGTATCTAAATAATTTGAATGAGCAGTTTGGTAATTCAGTAATTATCTCTCCAAATTTTCAATGGGAATGGGTTTATATTCCACATTTTTACCATACCCCATTCTATTGCTATGCATATTCATTTGGAAACTTGCTAGTATTGTCATTATACCAGCAGTTTAAGATGGAAGGAAAAAAATCTTTTATCTCAAAATATTTTAAAATACTCTCATCTGGAGGTTCACGAAAACCTGAAGAGTTGCTTAAGGAAGCGGGAGTTGATATTTCAAAAGATGAATTCTGGCAACGAGGGTTTGAATTTAGTTGCAAATAAAATACAAGAGTTAAAAGAGATGAATTAGCTATCTTGAAGTTGGGATAGAAAAGTCGAATGTATTTTATAAGCGAGCATTTAACAAAAATATTTTGCAGATATAAAACCCTTTTTAATTAATATATTAACTCAAATTCAAGAGGGAACTATTCTATATATGGTTCCACTATATGTAAGAACATATAGATATCCATCATCAGGCCCAACTTGTATATCTGTAATAACGCCAAATCCACTTCCAAATACATTATTATCTTGAAGTTCATCTGGGGTATTTGCAACCTTATCTGAAAGCAGGCCAGTAAGATCTAATCCTGTTCTCTCCTGGTCTAATTTAAAATTGAATAGATTGCCGGTGTTGACGTCTCCTACAAACATACTATTTTCATATTGTTTGCCCAATTTATCAGAATTAAGGAACTTGAGTGCGGTAGGGCCATCAGTTTGTAGCCATGTAAACTCTGGAGATTTGTATTTGGCTTTGTTTCCAAAGTCTACCAGGTTATCAGGAGATTGAAAAATAGGTCCAGGGGACCCTCCACGAGCTTGCCACAGGCCCTGCACCTGCTGCCACCCACTATTGAATCCCGGTTCTACAAGGTTAATTTCATCCCCATAAGTTGCTCCATTTTCTGTATCCCACAGTTTACCAGTTGCAGGATCAAAGTCCATACCAAAACTGTTGCGTATTCCATAAGCATAGTATTTATTTAAAATGGGGTCTTCATCATTACCCAGGGGGCTATTTGGTACTACTGCATCACCATCCTGTGTAACTCTAAGAATACCACTTGTACCATCAAGGGGGGTTCCATCTTTTACATTTTGGGCTTGACCTTTGTGACCTCCAACGTCGCCAATACCAACATACACGTTGCTATCCGGACCAATCACGACTTTGCCGCCAACGTGATTATTTTCAGCAGGAGGAGATGGATCAGGTGAAGTCGCTGGAAGGATTAAAAGTAATTTCGGGTTGATAAGCTGGTTATCTACCAGTTCGTATCGGTAAAGATGGTTAACCATGGATTGTGTATTATTTTCTTCCGTTACTCCGCTACCTTCTCCACCATTATTACTCTCAGGCTCAGTATAATACAAGAATACATAGGTAACAGGACGTTCATGTGATTTTTCATTCTTCGCAACAGCAATTCCTAGCATACCCCATTCTACTTGCTCTCCAACATTCACATGAAGTAGAGGCTGAGGGAGCATTTGTCCATTTACAATTCTCTGTACTGTACCAGAATCTTTCTGTAAAACCAGAATATCGTTAGTACCCTAAAAATGCCATGCTTGTAGCGAGTCGAAGTCCTGTAAAGACCACCTCTGCTTTTAGATTGGGATCATTGATAGTTGGGCCTTGAGCAGATGGGATAGCCTTGGTATAAGCAGCATAAGCAAAATAATTTCCAGCTTGTATAAAAGAAGTCATGACGAGTGTTGTAACAATTAGAATCAATGTAGAATGTAAGAACAGCACGCATATTATCTTCGTAGCCTTACCTATTTATAATATTCGCAACATTAGTATCTATAATGCTTACTAATTATAATCCTATTAATAAATTAGAATGTTATTATAGTAGCATACAAGAGTTTTTCTTCTCACAATCAAGCATAGTTTCATTACATTTAACTGGTTATAATTTCCTAGCGTATTAGAGATTACTGGCCTTTTTGGAATATTTTTACACATTGTGGAGGACATACATTTTCACAGGCCATGCAGAATATACAATCTTTTTCTCTAATCATAAATGGTTTCTTTTCCGATGCTGGATGTCCCGGTGTATCTAACCACTCATATACATTTACTGGACAGGCTTCAATGCATGCACCATCTGCTACACATATGTCAAAATCTACACATACTTCTGTACCCCATATACCTAACTGACCCGGTGGATTTATTGGACCCCATACTTTTATGTCCTTAAAGGTGCCTGTTACCTGCCTCTTTGACTTGAAATTTTGATCAATAGGACCATCAACCTTTGAATAATCGGTACCAGTTCCAGTAAGAGAAATAGTTGTATTATCGCCACTACCGCTACTACCACTACTGGCACCTGCCGCAAGTGAGGGAGCAGCCGGTTGCGCTCGCAACAGCTGGAGGGGAAGGAGCTGTCGCAATTGATGTTGTGACGGATGGTTTTTGAACCGATGCCGCTTGTTTTGGTGTAGCCGGGACAGCCTGCGCAGCCATTGATTTCTGTCTTGTGACTATACATAATTGTTTATGAACATCCTTCATACTTTCGAGTGTATTTTGATTACTATGTAGCAGAAGACATCCACAATCTTGGCAAACATATTCATTTAAAGTTGAAGACATAAGATATTATTAACATCCAGTTATTTATCAATTTTTTGTATAAAAAATGCTGTTTCGAGCAAGTATAAATGCCCTAACATACAATGAGATTCTGTTTAGAGAAGAAATTATATGATATATTAATAATGTACACAAATTGACAAAATGCCGCTGATGATATCTATCATTGAAAAACATTGCAATTCCTTATCTAGGAGAAAAGCTGACTCGAAAGAAAGAGTGGTTGAAATTATTAGAGGAAATCCTCTAAAAAATCAGCACTTAATATTTAGAATCAAGACACCAAGATTGTTTGTATTTATGGCTAATAATACTGATAATAAATTTAAAGACAATACAATTAACAAAAAGGTCCTCGTATAATAATCGACTCTTACAACTTGGTGGTTAAAACTTGTCAGGCCTGGGTCTGAGATACTGGTGGGAAGTAATAGAAGTGCTACGCCTCGTAATTCCAGTTTACGATAAAGTAAACAATGCAATTTCTTTAGGTAAGGATTCCCAATTTCGTCTGCATGGCATTCAGGGCCGTATTTTTTCTGGTAACACGATACTAGATGCCGGTTCCGGTTATGGAAATATGTCTCGTGTTGCGCTGGGCGAAGCAAAAGGTGACGCGAAGATCATCATGTACGATCCAATACCAGAGATGCTTGCCAATATAAATAAACTTTTTGGGTCTAACGTACCAGGATATCTATCCTCCGGAGTTTTTGAATATATGCCATTTCAACAGAACACTTTCGACGTTGTAATGTGTGGTTATTCACTGCGTGATGCAATTGAACTTAAGCAAGCAATTGCAGAAATGCATAGGGTGTTAAAACAAGGAGGAAGATTAATTATTGTTGATCTTGGCAAGCCAGATAACCTTGTTCTTAGAGCATTTGTTTCATTTTACTTAAGGTATATACTCGGAATAGTTGCTTTTATGGTGGCGGGAAAAGTAGGACTACAATTCAAAACACTTTACGGCACTTACAGGAGATGGCCAAAAAACTCTGGTCTTTATACACTGCTCAATGAAAAATTTTCGAAGGTAGTATTTCACAAAATGATGATGGGTGGCGCCATTATTGTTGTCGCATATAAATAGCATTACAACTAAAAGAAATTGGCTAGTAGGGGCAGTTAGTTGGTATCGTCAAATCCTAAAGATAGGATATTTTCGATGTACTTATAAAAAAAGGATGCTCCTTCGCGCCTGGCAGCTGACAAAAGAGATGCGGCTATATTTAGGAGCTAGAGAAATCAGTAATAAACCCATTTTGTATATATATCTATATATATTATATGTGGATAATTTAAAAATCGATAGGCTAAGAGAAAGCATCACTCCCCAACAAATCGCGCCTTACAATCTTGCACTTATTACAATATTGACAAAAGATAATTCAATACTCAAAATATTTTGTCAGTCACAAACTTAAGGATTTTCCAAACAATCAAAGAATGAATTGGTTCAAAGATAGTAACGGACACATTTTAGAATCTAAAAACAGGATGCATAGGCTGTTGTATTGTCCACTATGTCAAAAACTAATATTCAAAGCAAACTGTCAAAAATTAAGGCAAGACAAACGGGGAAATCTCTATAAAGTCAAACGTTATCATTATGATAAATTATCCAAGCTAGAACGTGCAGAAATTAAAGAACAAAGAGAAGGAAAAAGATTGCAGGAATTACCCAGTATTGAATTGAGCAAAATAATAAGGCATATTCTTTAAAGCACATCTGTCTGTCTTTCTATCTATATCTATTTTCTTACACAATAAAGTATGAATGAAGTTTGCATGTATGATATCCTTTAAGCGATTACACTAATTAAAATAATATTTTATCTGTTTACCTAATAGAGAACAAAAAAATAGTAGAGAATAGTTTTAGCAAAGGACGCTATCTGATTCAAAATAAAGCAATGTTGGGTAAAAGAATGTGCTTTTTTTATGGACAAGCTATTTAGTATATATTTGGTTGATGTAATGACATTGACTAGGTAAAAGGATCACGACTGATATTCTTAATGTTGAGCTACATTGTCATAATATTTTTTCTAATTATCGGAACGGATCATCCCGTATTCCATTTGACTGTGGTGTCAGTATAGAAGAGCAATTAGAGATGGCTTTGAAGAGAAAAATTGATGTGCTATTCGTCACCAATCATAATACTCTCGATGGTTACCGGCAGGTGCTTGACTATCAAAAGGACCATTACAAATTAAGGAACATCAAAATTTACCCGGCGGAAGAAATTACGATAGATAACCAAGGCCATGTCCTTGCATATGGTATTACTGAACAAATAAAATCTGGAATGACGCTCGAAGAGACTTTGGATGAGATAAAATGTCAAAATGCTATTTCTTGTGCAGCTCACCCATTTGCAGTTACTAATGGCATACGCGAAATGGCATCAAAGTGTAATATGATAGAGTCATTTAACAGCAACAATGTCGATCTTTTTTCAAACGTTGTAGCAGAAATTTTTGCAAAATATAATAATATACCAACGGTTGCAGGTAGCGATTCCCATATTGTACCAACCATTGGTAGATGTATTAACACTATCGAGTCAGAATGTAGCCTCGATTCAATTTTGCAAAGTATGCGTCGTGGTAAAGTTAGGATTGCTAGCGCAAATTATGCCTCAAAAGATGAGCTTTATCAACATGCACACTACATACTCTCTAATTCTAAAGATTTACTCCTTTGCTACGCTTTGGAGCATCACCCGCGAGCTTATTGGGCTCTAAAATGGGCTCTGAACTCTTATTCAACAAATCCTTATAGAAGATTTTGGAAAGCCCTTGGAACATTCACACTATACCTGACAAAAAGAGCTTCTGAAAAGGTCAATGTCAAAGGCTACAATCCACATGTTTTTGAACAAAGATCTTGGCGGACATTAATTTCCATGAGCCTTGTTCCGTAGGTTTTCTACTTGTTTAATCCTATTCCTTCTATCATGGAAAAGCCATTTTGTCACTAAAATTATTCCAAAAATCGGAAAACTTGCTATAAATAAGTACGGAAAAATAGCAACGTATATCGAAGGATCAAATATGCTCACTAGTAATCAACACCTAAACAATTTCTGCTGTAGCGAAAGTGCTTCCTATCTGTGTTATCTTGACCCTGACGCTCTGTCCTACTTGTCCATTCTTTACAAAGACTACAAATCCTTGTATCCTTGCAATACCGTCTCCTTTTCTACTGATTTCTGTAATCTGTACCTCATATTCTTTCCCTGTTTCAACAGGTTTTGGATCGGAATCTCTATTTAGACTACCAGTCCTTCTTTGTTCATAACTCATATATAAGTTCAAAAATGTTGGCTGGTCATTCCCAATATAAACTCTGAATAATTTTGATTATTATTATTATTAGTCGCTGCTTTATAAGTTATATATACATGCGCAAGTATATGATGATGATGGCGACTTATTTGACTCACTCTCTCTCTTAATGCTCATTAATAAATGAATAGGAAAACAGGAAGTTCCAGTTATTGTTATAATATATGAGCTCTTTAAGATAAAAGCGACATTGTGTTGCTGTAGTAATTAAATGACTAATAAATACTTGTAAATAATTTAAACTAAAAAACTAAGAATAAAATTGAAATTTGAAGTACAGAAGCATTATAGACAAACATTATAGTCTACAGGGGGGTGTTCGATGGCAACACCGAACGATCAAGAACGTCGCCTCGCACAAGCGCGACTGGTAGTAACCGTGGGGTTCTTGAGGAATCATTCAAAACTACAAAGGTTGTGATGGACAGACGAACGTTCGACGTTGGAGAGGGAGATAACCATCAATTTCACGTGTCATGTTTTTGTACTTTTCTCATGATGTTTGAGAAAAGGCGGCGGCCAAGGGAAAAACGACGTTTACCTTTGTCACCGACGGTATCGAAAGTGCCCTTAAACAAACAAAAGCAGCCGCAGGTGACAAAAATGTCATTATGATGGGCGGCGCGAATACCGCTCAGCAGTATATAAAGGCTAGACTTGAATACAGATTCACCTCGCGCCCGTATTACTCGATGGGGGCATCGGATTGTTAGAGCATATAGGCAATGAGCACTTTGGACGGGAAAGAACTAGGGTGATAGAGTCCCCTGGTGTAACATATCTTAGATTCGCTTCGTAAGTAAGATACATAAAAGGAAGTTGCCACCAAAGAAAAGATTGCAGACATACCATGACATGATTCGATCTGCCTCAAGGTTAACCAGAGCGTCCTCTAGGCTATTATCGTAGTGGTGGATGTCACGCGAAAACTTGCATTATCTTAATGGACTAACAGGGGATGCAATCTATACCTATGGTATGGTGCGGGAGGTGGGATTTGAACCCACGAATCCCTAAGGAACAGGGTTATAGGAGCCCTTTTTTATTTTCCTGACTCATTCTAAGCTTCGCACTCTATTTCTATAATCAGAGACCTGCGCCGTTGGCCAGGCTTGGCAACCCCCGCAAGTTATCATTCTGCATAATCAATAGCCAAATTTATCTTTATAAACAAACAGTCAGGAAGCCTTCAATAACATACACAATAACATAGCTGAAAGATATACGAAAGTTTTTGTCGAGCTATTTCGAAATAGAAATGGGATAGCCGGGGTATACGAACGAAGTAGAAATAATAATAATAATAATGATGCAGTAGATTTATGACTTTTCAATATTCATGATTATGTATAGAGTTATCGAAATGGAATATAATAAATACTCATTACAATGTTCATTGTTTGACAAAATGCTATTCAAATCAGACACAGTAAGAGCGCACATTTTTCCATATTGTCATTATTATTCCGCAAAGATAAGAAAGTACAGAAGAATAGACGATGGCTATAGTGCCATCACAATAATCGCCCATGAAAGTTTTAAAAGATCTGTTTATGTATTTACAATCTATCTTCGGAATATTGGGAAGTTAAGCCTATGAATATAATGAAAGTAAAAGTTACAAACTATATTCACAGCAGTAGTAGTAGTGGCAGAATGTTGTTGTTTTCACTTGCCAACATCCAACCTTGTCTGAGGGCATGTATTTCTGCTCTTCCTATTTTTCACTCAAGATAATGTAGATAAAATGCAACAAAAAGATAAGCCACGCCTATTTGGAACTAATGGTGTTAGGGGAATATTTGGAGAGGAGATTACAATTGATCTGCTTATCAATCTTTCATACTCACTTGCAACTTACTTTAACAAAGGACCAATTATCGTAGGATATGATGGAAGAAAGTCAAGTCCAATTATATCAAAATTGGTTCGTTCTGTAATAAACTCTGCAGGACTAGATGTGGGAAACGCAAGACTTATCCCTACTCCTTGCCTGCAATATGCAACAAAGTATCTTGGTTACAATGGCGGGATAATGATAACTGCATCACACAATCCTCATGACTACAATGGAATTAAGCCTATTGCTCCTGACGGAGTGGAAATTTCGAGAGAAGACGAATTAAGAGTTGAAGGCATTTATTATGCAAATAAATTTCCCAAATTTGATGGCTTTGGTCAAGATCATGTCAATGAATTCATAATCGATTCTTATGGAGATGCAGTATTGGCTCTAGTAGATGTTGAAAAAATAAGAGCGAAAGAGTTCAAAGTCGTTATGGATACAGGAAATGGTGCTCAAGCGACTGTTGCTCCGTTCTTGGCACAAAAACTTGGATGTAAGGTTATTACAATAAATGGTAATGTCGATGGCAACTTCCCAGGCCGTGGACCAGAACCAAATACGCAGAACCTCCACCTCCTTTCTAGTATGGTAAAGGATGCAAAGGCTGATTTTGGAGTAGCTTATGATGGTGATGGCGACCGTAGCATATTCTGCGATGAAAAGGGAACAGTCCATTGGGGCGATAAGACAGGAGCATTACTTGTCAGACATTTGCTAAAAACGAGGCATAAAGGTGCAGAAGTTATTTGTCCAATAAATACAACAATGGCAGTTTCATTAGTGGCACAAGATGAAGGTTCGAAAGTAATCTATACGAAAGTTGGAAGCGTTGAAGTATCGAGGGAGATGGTATGGCGTAAATCAATCATTGGGTTAGAAGAGAATGGTGGATTCATGTATGGAAAATTAAATAAAGTCAGAGATGGTGTAATGACGACAGCCCTTGTATTGGATATGCTGGCATCACCAACAACAACAACAACAAATAAACAACCAACATTCTCAGAGATGATCTCTTCGTTAACGAAAATATTTCAATACAAAACAAAGTTTGAATGTCCTACAAAGCAAGTGGCCGACGATATAGTTAATGTGTGCTTGAACCATGGCAGTCCTCAGATGATTGAAACTTTAGATGGCGTCAAAATTTGGATAGATGACGAAACATGGATAATGGTAAGACGCAGTGGAACTGAGCCCTTGGTCAGAATGTATGCAGAATCTACGGACAAATCTCTGTTGAATTCAAAGGTTGAAGAGTATAGCGCATTAATTAAAAGCAGACTAGCTAGATAATACATAGAGAAAAAAGAGAGAGAGAATATTCACACACAAATCTATAGACAACACTTTTAAAACGCCTGTTATTCTCTTACACAAGTATCAAGAAGATGATCCCAATGGGTGACAGGATAAACTATGAGTAATAAACCATATTATGTGAAGTTTGAAACTCCTAAAGACCTTGTAAATGCTGTTTATGAAGCCGTACGTTTAGCCAAGCAGAGTGGCAAAGTAAGGAAAGGTACTAACGAAACTACAAAAGCAATTGAGCGTGGTTCGAGTAGACTAGTTGTAATAGCTGAAGATGTAGAACCACCAGAGGTAGTAGCGCATTTGCCTATCCTTTGTGAAGAGAGAAATTCAGCATATGTGTTTGTGCCAAGCAAACAACAGCTCGGAGTATCTCTTGGTATAGATGTAGGTTCTGCAGCTGCAACAATTCTGGATGCGGGCGAAGCTCAGCATATTGTTGATCAAGTAGTTGATTCAATTAAAAACATGAAAGGCAATAGTAAGGAGTAACATTAGAGATGAGTAAGGCATCTGCTGAAGAGAAGGTTATTCCTGCAGAGGTTATCCAGATTGTAGGTAGAACAGGAATAGCAGGAGAGGTTATTCAGGTTAGAGTTAAAGTCTTGGAAGGAAAAGACAAAGGTCGTATTTTAACTAGAAACGTCAAGGGTTCAATTAGGTTGAATGATATATTGATGCTTAGAGAAACGGAACGCGAAGCTCGCAAGATAAAGTAATCCAACTATGAACAATGGAGATAATTGTAATATATGAGTAAAACAGCAACATCTCTACGTAACTGCTCGTTTTGCGGAAGGCATGTTGCCACAGGCCAAGGAATAATGCTTGTCAAAAATGATGGCTCGATTCAATGGACTTGTTCTTCTAAATGCAAGAAGAATTTGCGCAAGTTGAAACGAGATCCAAGAAAATTAAAATGGACTAGTAAGTACGTAAAAGGCGGCATCAAGGTAAAGAAATAACAAACAACAGGAACATATTATTATTATGATTATAAATGGCTACTGAACAAACTCTTATTGTTATAAAGCCTGATGGCTTCAAACGTCAATTGACTGGAAAAATACTGGATAGATTCGAGGAGAGAGGATTTCGAATTAAAGATTTAAAGTCATATAATTTTACGAAGGAAAAGGCTGAAGATTTCTATTCGGTACATAAAGAAAAAACATTTTTTAATGAATTGGTATCATTCATTTCATCTGGTACTGTAGTATTATGTATTCTTGAAGGTGAGAAAGCAATTAATACGGTACGAATTATGATAGGGTCGACAAAGTCATTTGAAGCAGCACCAGGGACCATAAGAGGCGACTTTGGACTTGGGTTTACAGATAATATTATTCACGCCTCAGATTCATATGAAAGCTTCATAAAAGAGTCTCGAGTCATTTCTAGTTAGTTACAAGTGAAGCTCCGCCAACCAGTCGTAGTAGTTTTGGGTCATGTAGACTCTGGAAAAACTTCTTTATTGGATAGAATACGGGGCACTGCTGTCCAAGCACGTGAAGCTGGAGGAATCACACAACATATTGGAGCAAGCTTTTTTCCAATTGAAACGATTAAGGACATTACCGGGACGCTTTATCAGAAACTTTCTAGATCTGAAACTCAAATACCTGGTTTGCTTGTTATTGATACTCCTGGTCATGAAGTCTTTGCCAATCTAAGAATACGAGGGGGCTCAGCAGCAGATATTGCAATTCTAGTTGTGGATGCAAATAAGGGGTTTGAGGCTCAGACAGTTGAAAGCATAGAGATTCTAAGGAAAAGAAAGGTACCATTTGTTATTGCGCTAAACAAAGTAGACATGATTAGCGGCTGGCGAAAAAAAATCAATAACAACAATAACAACATGCGTTTTATTAGTGCTCAACTTGCGACACAAGATATCAGTATCCAGGAAATACTGGACGAAAAAATCTACAATGTGGTGGGTTCTCTTTCAAGATCAGGTTATAATTCTGAAGCATATTGGCGCGTCAAAGATTTTACCAAAGAAGTAGCAATTGTGCCTGTGAGTGCTGCTACAGGAGTGGGAATTCCTGAATTGCTCGCGGTACTTGTTGGGCTGGCACAGCAATATTTGATAAAGAAATTAGAGACGGCATAATGGGTTTACAAGAGGAATTGTACTTGAAATCAACGAAGAAGTAGGTCTAGGGCCATCTGCCAACATTATACTTTTGGATGGAGTCTTAAAACACGGCGACAACATAGTAGTAGCAAAAAGAGACTCTGCCATTGTTACCAAAATTAAGGCATTGTTACTTCCAAAGCCCCTTGATGAGATGAGAGATCCAAGAGACAAATTCAAGCCAGTGAGTGAAGTAATAGCGAGCAGCAGGTCTAAAGATAACATCACCTGACTTGACTGGCGTTCTGGCAGGCAGCCCTTTATATGTGGTAGAAAATAAAGAAGATGAAGATAGGTTAAAACCACTAGTAGAGTCTGAAATTAAGAGTGCAATTATAAATAATACCGATTCAAATGGAGTTATTCTAAGGTGTGATACTATAGGCTCAATTGAAGCAATCATGGACCTTTTGAAAAAATCAAATATTCCAGTACAGAGTGCAGATATTGGGCAGATTACAAGGAGAGATGTAATAGCAGCTTCTGCAGTCAAGGAAAAGGACAGATATTTGGGAGTCATATTAGGTTTTAATGCAAAGGTTTTGGATGATGCACAGAAAGAATCACAAGAACGTGGAGTAATGATTTTCAATGAGCAAATAATTTATAATCTTGTCCGAACTTACACAGATTGGGTCACATATCAGAGGGAACATGAAGAATCAATTCTATTCAATGAAATACCTCCTGTCTGTAAATTTCAGTTTATGAAAGGGTTTATCTTCAGACGTAATGATCCTGCAGTATTTGGAGCAGAAATTCTAGTTGGAAAACTTCGACAAAAAGTTCTCGTTATGAACGAAGAGGGTAGAAAGATTGGTGTTATACACCAAGTTCAGGAAAATGGTAAAGCAATACAAGAAGCCAGTAAAGGAATGCAAGTTGCAGTATCTATCAAAGAGCCCGTTGTCGGAAGACAAATCAGCGAAGGGGATATTTTCTATACTGATGTGAACAGTAAACAGGCAAAAATGTTATTAGAAAGATTCAATCATCGGTTAAACGAAGAGGAAAAAGAAGTTTTCAACAAAATCCTTTTTCTGAAAAGAAAATCCGATTCCGCATACGGATATTTTTAATATTAGCTATACTTCGATACATTATTTTTATTCTTAAATAATAATAATCTACATTTGCAATGGTATTTATGTTTATTATTGGTACTTTTGTACTAGTCCTTCTAGACCTTTCTCTCCAACTGCTCCGACAGCTCTATCAATAGCCTTGCCATTCATGAAGATAATAAAGGTCGGAATGGCATACACATCAAACCTCATTGCCACTCCTTGATTATCGTCCACATTGATTCTACCAAATGTTATTTTATCACCGTATTTTTTGGCCAACTTATCAAAGATTGGGAGCATAAACTGACATGGCCCACACCATGTTGCCCAAAAGTCAACTAAAACAGGCCTGTTTCCGCCTACCGTTTCGTCGAAGTTTTTGTCAGAAAGCTCTATTAATGCTGAGTTGCTGCTACTGACATGTGTGCTAGAAGCTTTTATATCATCACTCATGTTTCCTAAGGGTTAAAGGATGGATTTGCTATTTAAGATTTTTTAATTTCTCTTTCTAAATGGTATAGTCATAGAAAATATGTGTATGCGGGAAGACAGATCTGATTACTATAATGTATATAGATTATTTACTGCAATACGTGGTAAATTAATTATTAATTAATTGATTTAAAGGTCTAACAAAAATCTAGTAATGACTTTATTTCTTTCTTGTATGATTTCCATTTCGTGATAAGTTACTGCTTTAATCTCTACTTTGTAATGGTGTTTTTTGAGATTGAGATACTCTCCCTTAGCAATTCCTGAAAGAAAATAACTATTGTCGTTGTTATTATTATTCTGATATATTTTGACTTTGAAAACTGAAATTAGGATATTCTCAACCAAAAGCGTTAGCAGAACTTTCTCTAACCAATCGTAAAGTAGACTTTTAAGGTCGTATCCCTTTGCTTGTATATTGATTTCTTGATTAGGCGAAACTCGCTCTATGTCAAACATTGTGTTAACAAGGCCACAAGCTGAATTTTCAAAAGCCTCATCTAATGTGCAACCATATGCCTCTATAACAGCATCTGTCAGATGATCAAGGTATCGGAATCGTCGATGAACTGATGACATATTTGTATGATTCAAAACTAACTAATTCAGTTTATTATATAATTGATCGTAAAATCTAAATGTCAACATCTACTGATTTCAAATGAAATGATGAAATTAGAACTTCCTCGTGGAATGAGAGACCTTGCACCAGAAGAGTTCTATAACATTAATTATATTGAAGAAAAATTCCTTGAAACGACATCCTTGTTTAACTTCAAATTTATGGAGCCGTCACCACTTGAGACTGCTCTGCTACTCTG
This sequence comes from uncultured Nitrososphaeraceae archaeon, assembly GCA_963825865.1. GTDB lineage: Archaea > Thermoproteota > Nitrososphaeria > Nitrososphaerales > Nitrososphaeraceae > CAWGVG01. Next base: position 147,264 of record CAWGVG010000026.1, read on the forward strand.
GAGACAAAGAGTGGTGCATCTATTTCAAATGAAATATATAGTTTTATCGATAGGGGCTCCAGGAGCGTTGCATTAAGATTTGATCTTACAATTGGTTTAACAAGATTTGTAGGCAGCAAGAAGGGATTTGAAGATGCCAGTCAAAGTTGGAGCGTTCGCTGGTGTTTGGAGATATGACGAACCGCAGGCTGGACGATATCGATATTTTCATCAATGGGACGTAGAAGTTTATGGTTCATTTAGTCAAGAGTCTGATGCTGAGGTAATTGAATTTATTTCGGTATTTTTCAAAAAGCTTGGGCTAGATGTAATCATTGAAATAAACGACAGACAACTAATGGAAGAATATGTAAGGAACAGACTTGGTGTTTCAGATGAGCAAATGATCCTAGAAATGTTCAGAGCGGTCGACAAGGTCCAAAAAAAAGGTGCAAAAGGAGTTTATGAGGAATATAAGGATAAAATTGGGTCTTCAAAGCTACAAGCTCTAATAGATATATCGATGGTTAAGGGGAATATCGATGAAGTATTTAATTCAAAAAGAGATCTAATAGAGCTTGCAAATTGGAGTAAACTTGCAGGATTAATGGATTCATTAAAATCAAGAGGAGTCTATAATGCTCGAGTTAACCTTGGCATTGTACGTGGACTGGACTATTATTCTGGAGTCGTGTTTGAGGCATTTGATCCCTCTTTACTTGATTCAGGTGCTCTGGTAGGTGGTGGCAGATACGATAGGTTAACTGATGCTTTTGGAAGAAAAGATATTGGCGCAACAGGTGCTGCTGGAGGAGTTGAAAGGATAGTGGGAGCCTTGCAAACCCATGGAATTTTAAAATCAACGCCAAAGCCTATAATTTACGTTGCATATACATCGACTAATGCAAGTAAGGAGGCTATAGTAATAGCCTCTAATTTACGCAAGAGCGGAGTTATTACTGACTATGACCTTCAAGGTAGGTCACTGGGAAAGCAACTACAAGATGCAAGCACAAAGGGTGCGCTATTAACAGTGATAGTGGCACCAGATGAAATTAAAAACGGACAGGTAACGCTTCGGTCAATGAAGGATGGTATTGAAAGTAAACAGAATGTAGAGGATCTAGCACGAGATCTGAACAGGATGATACCACCGCTGCTGCGACGTGATTAGATAGAGAACCTGTTACCATAACACGAGCACTTTTCGTTTTTATAATCGCATTTCATCTTTTTTTATCATAAACATAAATTTCTAATTACAACTTCTGGAGGGTGCGAAGCTCCCAAATCAACGATACTCATTTTTGCCTTCAATTTGAAACGGATTGCACTCCATAGATATGTTTGAGAGTGCGAACTGGCGCTCGATGAAGACCTGTTATATATATATCAAATCCACCTTTTGAACTAAAGAAGAAGAGTTGATTGAATTCATTTCTTTATTTTATCTAAATGCTGCATATAGTCATTATCAAAGGAAATCTTGTAGGTCATCTTACTCTATATTGAGATCATATTATTTCATTTATGAATCATGCATCATGGTTAAATCTCTATAAATGATACAGTTTGAAACAATTTCTAAAAAAAAGAGCATTTTCTAACTCAAAAAGATATAAGGTTACATATATGATTTGTAAATATTATGAATTACTATAAGTAAAAAATACAAAGAACAGATTGTGATAAATTCATTGCAGAAGATGGGGCTTCCTCAAATAGAGGAATTGAAGCATATTTTGTATTAGATGGAAGAAATGTGCGGTAGCGTTTTGTCAATATAATTAGAAGATGTTTATCACAAATTTGCTATGGGAGCTGCAATAACCTATTATTGCTTATGACGTCGTCAATTATATTCAATCTTATTTATTAATTGGTTTGACAGAAAGACATAAACTCTGCAATGCATCTGTATTTACTATCCGATTGGCCGAAAGAGAAGAACGATCCACCAATTTGCGCAAGGCTGCAAGTTTAGGCTTGTAGTCTCTTCAGAAATGGTGTTTATCGTGATATGCCGTAGGTTAACTACAGCTTCACCTGTAGGGAGTACATGCATATATAAAGCGATAAGGGAAAACCACATGGCTGCCTCGTAGCCTATTGAAGTAGCTGTGCAAGGGAAGCCACATGTCTTCGAGAGCTGGTCGGATATTATGATTAATACTGTTCTTAAACTGAATAGGAAATAAAGGCTGACGATATATTCGAATTACTCCAGGAAAGAGACATTATCCAAAAAAAACCTTAAGTTATGTACGCATTTAATTACAAAAGTACCCGAAAATTGAGGTGCCCATTGCTATTGTAATTCACATAGACTATACGATTAATATTGCGATCTCGTGAAAACATGGGACATGGTATTGATGTGCTAGAAGTCGCGACTGGTCTCAAAGTCGCATTAATAAATAGTGGACTTACTATCGAATCCCATACTTAATTTTGGACCTGTAGAAATTGCCTCGATAGTTGGAATAGATGTCTATGTAGCAAAAATTATCTCTTATGTAAAGTTTAAATTGGCATAAAAAATTCACGAGGCAGTACATCATACCACCATTACACCAGAAATACAGATTAACTATTATCATGAAGAATGCAAATTAAATGCAAATCTGTCTTTTTGCAAATAAGACGACTTTACACTCAAGTTTTTTGTTGATAAACAAGGCTTTCTTTTGCTGTAAGCCTTTGAATGATACAATCTAACAGCAACCTTTTGGAGGTGTTATTTAGCTTACTTATACTTTTTCTCTTATTTTTCAGTTTAAATCTTCATCCTTACCATTGATCTTGTTGCAATTAAAAATACTGCGGCGGCAAGAAAACTTATAATAAGTACCTCAATATTAGTAAATGCATTTATCTGTGAAAATATTCCAGCCCTGCTGATGTCCACTATATATGTCAATGGATTAATATAAAATGCAACATATAAGGGCCCTGGTAGTCCTTGTGCAGGATAAAAAGATGAGCTAACAAAAGCAAAAAATAGGAAAAGACCGTTACTAATAACATTGTACCCTTCACTACTTTTGATCTTCGTTGATAAAATTATTGTAAAAGAACCAAAGAATATTGAGCCTACTACTAGTGCGTATACAGTGTAAGGTATGCTCCACAAGGTAATGTTCACATTTCCGAACATAGTTGGGAAACCAATTATAATAATGACTGCCGCGCTGGCCAATCCGATTAGGATGATTGTTATAAGATTGCCAATAATATACTGAACCTTACTAAATGGCATAACAAGTAACTGTTGAAACATGCCATTTCTCTTGTCATTCCAAATAATACTACCAGCTACACTACTGCCATTCATCACATTAAACCCAATCATACCAGCAGTTAAAAATGAAGTATATGTAACGGATAAAGCACCCATCTTAATATCTTGGTTTCCCATCATTGCAGAATAAGCGTACCCGGCTACAAATATGTAAACGACAGGAAAAGCTACCTGCCAAATCAAGAATACCCTGTCAATCGCAGCAACAATGTTTCTGTATACTAATAATAGTATACTGTCTATCAACTTTAGCCAATCATTCACCATGTTTCTTGCTTAAATATTATTAACTATTGACAAGAAAACTTCTTCTAGTGATGGTGGATTGATAACAATACTTTCTATTTGTAGGCCATTTTTGTAAACAAGCTGTAATATATCGGAGATGATTTGCTCTGTTTTATTAACTGTAATCGTAACTGTATGGGTTCCATTAACATCAATATACGACTTACTATTATTTTTATTATCCTCGACATTACCATCTCTTTTGCTGATTGTACTATTAAGCAGATCAATAATGGATTTATTTAGCATATCTTTGAAGGTAAGTTCAATAGTCTTAGCTCGTCTTCCAAATTTCTGCTTTAGCCCTGCTGGCGTATCGAAGGCTATTATTTTCCCTTTGTCTATAATAGCAATTTCGTCACATAGATATTCTGCCTCTTCCATAATATGTGTAGTAAAGAAAACTGTTAAGCCGGATTTAACATGGACTTTGATATAATCTAAAAGCAGTCGTCTAGCCGAAGGATCTAATCCAACCGTTGGTTCGTCAAGAAATAGAAGATCCATATCATGCATGAACTCCCGTGCAACTTGAACTCTTCTTCTTTGACCTATAGAGAGTTCATCATTTTTGGCGTTTCTGATAGATCCTATCTCGAAGGTATCTAGGATTTCATTTACTTTTTCTTTTCTAATTTTCCTATCACGTAGTCCCCATAACCTGCCGTATAGATCAAGTGCTCTTTCTACTGTCAAATTTGCTTCAAAACTAGGATTCTGAGATACGACTCCTATTCTTTTTTTAATGTCTGATTGATTTTTGACAAGATCTTTCCCGAATACGTGTACACTTCCAGATGACAGATTAAGAAGGGTTGTAAGAATTTTTAGTGTTGTAGTCTTTCCAGCACCATTTGGGCCAAGAAATCCAAGGACTGTTCCATACCTAACATTAAACGTGATACTATTCACAGCATAAGCATTATTCTTGCCATATTGTTTTTTAAGATTAGAAACTGAAATGCAATATTCATTTTCGTGAATGGACACTATATTTGACTTCCACATTATTTGTTGTCTTAAATTTGTTTCCAATCATGTAGCCTTCGCTAGGATTATAGTCCGACACTGTTCATGCCATCTGCTCTACTTAATTCGTCTATACTATGGCTACTGTAGCTCCCTATTTAATATACTATTCGTAGTAAGGGTCAGGAGCGAGAGAAACTGTATTATTTTTAGTTGAATTAGTCATGGCTGGATATTTTCTATTTAGTTATAAGTGTGTAATACTATGATGCTTTTTTGTTTGAATCCCATTGTTATAGTGGTGGTCTTCTTTTGCTGCCAGCTTTTGAAAAGCTCTCCAGTTTTTGTATATCACATATTCTTTGTTGTCCAGAATATAATTTTCTGTATACTCTCCTAGTATAGCGAGTCTCTCTGGATTGTCATTAAGGAAAGAATTGAATCCTTTTATTTTTGTTCAGTTGGCTCATCATCTTTTGAAAGATATATTGGTATAATTCTTCTTTTTAAAAGCTGGATAATCTAGGTGACTTACTTAAAAGAGTAGCATTTCCTGAACTGAGAACTTTGGAAATGTGCCTGTAACATTAAAACATCAATTACTATTTTGGTTAATTGTTGAATTGACGCATTTTGGGCGATGAAGGGAGAATCCCTAACTGATATTGTAAGCTTTGTTTTTTTCTATAATTATAATAAAAAATTGCATAAGCTAAAAAATATTGTCTTATTAGTTGTCAATAGTATTCGTTCTGAGTTGATGAGTTACATCCAGTGGTAATTATCATTTTTTATTAGCCATAATTAGTATTTGCTATTAGTGCAATTATGAAAAAGAACTCTGATATCTCAAAGACTCTAGGGCAAATCGCATTTCTATTGGAAATGGATTATGATAATGATGCTGCTAACAGCAGACGGTCCTAGTAATAATAAAATCAAAAAACCTCAGCCCAGCCGTAGTGGCACGACTATTAATTTTAAGGCAAGATCATATAGAAAAGCATCCGATATCATAGCAAATTTATCTTCAAACATTGAAGAACTATACAGAAAAGAAGGTTTAGATGGATTATTACAGATACCAGCTGTTGGAAAGGCTATTGCGAGAAAAAATTGAGGAATATCTCAGGTACAGGAAAGATACAGTATTTTGAGGAATTAAAGTCTAAAACACCCATAAATTTAGATGAATTTTACACTTTGGAAGGAGTAGGTATAGGGGCCAAAACCGTTAAAGCTCTCTATGATAATCTGCGGATACACAATTTATCTGAGCTAGTAAGTGGCAGCGACAGAGGGAAGAATTCGAAAAGTTCCAGGTTTTTCACAAAAGAAAGAAGAAGTCATTTTGAGAAAAATTCAGTTCTTCAAAAAAGGGACAACTAGATTTCTTTTGGGTGAAATCTATCCTCTTGTAAAGCAAATAGAAGCTAATCTATCGAATTTCAAAGGAACAAAAAAAAGCTATAGTGCAGGCTCTTTTAGAAGAATGAAGGAAACTATAGGCGATATTGACTATTTGGTAATATCTGAAGCTCCTAGGAAGGTAATGGATTACTTTGTATCTATGCCAGAGGTAGCTGAGGTTATTGGCAAAGGACAAAGTAAAACGTTTGTAAGGCTAAACAATGGGATGGATGCAGATCTCTTGGTTGTACCCGAAGAGAGTTTTGGTTCGGCATTACAATATTTTACCGGTAGCAAAGAGCACGGAATCGCTATAAGAAAAGTAGCGCTCTCAAAAGATCTTCATCTTAGTGAGTGGGGTGTTTTTGATAAGAATCATAATAGAGTTGCAGGTTCGACAGAGGAAGAGATTTACAAAGTATTGGGTTTAGCTTGGATTCCCAGAAATGCGTGAAAATACAGGAGAAGTTGAACTAGCAAAAAAAGGAAGAAAAAAGCTCCCTGAACTCATAGGATACGACGATCTGAAAGGAGATTTGCAGGTTCATAGCAACAGCACAGATGGGACAATGTCAATAGAAGATATGGCTTTTGCAGCAAAAGAAAAGTTTGGATTAGAATACATTGCAATAACGGATCACACAAAAAGCTTGAAATTAACAAATGGGCTTGATGAAAAACAGCTGCCTAGACCAAGCACAAAGAATTGCAGAGATAAACGATAAAATGAAAAGACAACAACAAGAACGAGAACAATCTAATAACTTCCGGATTTTATCCGCTCCTGAAGTAAACATAATGAAGGATGGGTCACTTGACATACCAAATAATGTGCTAGATAAGCTCGATATAATAGGTGCAGCGATTCATTCAAATTTTGCACAACCAATAGAACTGCAGACAGACAGATTGATAAAAGCAGCACAAAATCCTAGTGTTGATGTTATATTCCATCCTACAGGCAGACTAATAAATAAAAGAGAAGGATATCAGGTTAACATGGAAAAATTAATCAATGCAGCAATGGATACAGGTACCATTCTAGAAATTGATGCACATTATAATCGACTCGATTTAAAAGATGATTATGCAAGAATGGCAGTACAAAAGGACGTCAAACTTGTAATTGATTCAGATGCTCATCATCCAATTCATTTCGAATTTTTAAGATTTGGTATAGCACAAGCCAGGCGTGGTTGGGCAACGCAATCAAATGTCCTCAATACGCTGCCGGTTTATGAGTTGCTAAGGAACCTCAAATAGCATAGCACTCAGCCTTACTTTATTTTATAAATATAAAATAAGGTAAAACGAAGAGCTAATACCACCTGATACCAATATTATTATCCCTACTGTTACCAATGTATTTTTATTGACCTCCAAATAGAGGGTATTGCAACTTGATTTCAGACACGATATTTTTATTATACTTTTGTAGGTTCCGTTGTTGTTGTTGAAAAGTGATATTAATGATAATAATGCTGTATCCACTTAGTTCTTTAACAAAGATTATTATCATACAAAAACAAATGAATTAAATAATAATTTAGTGTCTAATTGTAATCTGTCACAATAAAATAAATTACTACCTAATAAAATGTCAAATCATTAATCTCATTATATATTGAGTTTTTAAAAACCATGCGTGAAACAGCTTTTGCCATATAGTCAAACAATAGGTGTGTTTAGTATATCTCCTTTCAAAGCAAGCAACCAAGATTGTCTAAGTTTAGAGTCTCCGGTTTAATGGAATATCTTGTATAGGCTTCATAGCTAAGCATCATTATCCAATCCCAACAGACCATTATTATATTTTTTATCATCAAATATCATTTCAACAACATGAGAATCTGCAGCTCATAACACGCTCCAAAATCATTCGTATCGCATAGTACTGCAGTAACAAGGGAAGAATTAGTTGAAATTGATATCTATCGTTTTTTAATTATTCTTTATATAACTGATTTCGATTGTTGTACCAATTCATTTAAATCGGTACATATCCAATGATTTTTAGTAGATATGCAATCAAGTAGGGCTTCACTAAAAGATGTACTAGTCAGTAAGCCCAAATTGTTTGCTGTTGTATCATTAATAGTAATATCTGTGTTGGCAGTCCCAGTTATTTTACCACACATTAAACATCCATCTATGATCTATCATATTCTGATGCATATTGTAAGTGTCATAATAGCCGTTTTTCTTGGTGTAATATCATTTCTTGCATATAATAGAAATGGTGGCACAAGACTGATATTAATGACTGGCGGTTTCTCTTTGTTAGCCATTATTGAGTTTCTATATCTTTTTCACGCAACTGCAAATATTCAAGATGTAATAATTCCAATAGTTGATGTAGAATTATCTCATATTATACTTTTAGTAATGTTAACCTTGTTTGGCATAGGAGTATTAAAAGTGAATAAATAAAGATGAAAATAGCAGCAACTGTAGCCTCAAATTATGAAGAATTGAATGATAACCAAAGCAAATTGGTGCAATATATAAATGAGAATCCTGGCATAAGATACAGAGAGTTATTAAGATTAACGTGCCTTGCTAACGGTGTTCTAACATATCATTTATCCGTACTTGAGAAATCACATCAAATAAAAGTTGACAGAAGTAAGAACAGCAAAATTACGCGATATTATCCTATCAATGTTCCATCAGAAGAGTCAGAAATTTTGGGATATATTAGGGAAAATGTCGTAAGACAAATAATATTATTTATGCTTGAACATGATTTATGCACCTTTGGTGAAATTGTAGAACATACAAAGAAAGCACCTTCCACTACATCTTGGTATCTCAAAAGACTTAAAGCTGGCAGCAATAATATCAGTTCATTATGGTCACGGTAAATATCAACAACTCTATAAATTGACAAACAGAGATATAGTTGCAGAGATTCTATACAAATATAAGGAGAGCTTTGTAGATAAAGTGGTAAACAACTATACTGAAATGGTAGAAGAGCTTTAATCAATCAATCAATAATTTGATGTAATTATGAATATTTTCTGGGTCTGATAATCTATAAATTTTGTATCTTTATTAGCAAGGGACACGAAATTCTTAGTCTCATTGAATTCCTTTAGCACTTACTCTGGATATTTTGGCTGTTCTTTAGTATTTGGATAACCTATTGGGGCCGACCTTTAGGATTAATAACTGAAATAATATAACTTGCTTCCTTTGCGATACCTAGTTCCTTTTGGGCTTCCCCAGATTCTTTTGGCATTTCCAAAATATATGCTAATTCTGCATGATTTTGGTGTTTTACTATGGCATACTTGCCTTCACCGACTGGTCTAGCTGCTTCTGTGGGATTCTGTCCCCGCATGTATGGGGGTTCGGTTACTTCACATTCATTCCAGGACAAATAATATTCAAATTCTCAAGTCATCTTCTTCTCATCATCTGGTCAGAATAGCGATAAAAATAGCCTTAGCGATCCTATTTATTTGTGCGCTGGCAAGTAGGACCCCAGAAAGTAACTCTTGCACTGGATTTATAATCTGTAGTTTCACATATCCCGCACGGCTGTACACCTCTTCTAAATACCCAATACCTATATTTCCATTTAATATCTGTCTCGCATATGTCCTTATTCAATGGTCTTGTCCTTCCTGCATTCATATATCCAGTCTTTAGTACGGTTGGAATTTGTTGTAAGAGCGTCTTCTTTTCTTTTGGTATAAGATCTTTGGAAGTATCAAATGGATATAATTTAGGCAATATTTCTGATTTGTACTTATTACCAATTCCTGCCACAAAAGTTTGATCCAATAGTAAATCTGCCATCAATGGATCATTGCTTGCAAGCTTATGAGACTTGCTTGTAATTTGATTTAAACGTATGTGAACATTATTAATATCAAAATCAGATCTTAGGATCTGGACCTAATCTTACAATAGGTTTAATGTATGCAGGGTTTCCAAAAGAAAATGTAATGATTGGACCATTAAATTGTACTGCTACTTTATCTTTTGTAAAGAGGATGAGTCGTACTCTCGAATCATTATGTACGTCAGTAACATTATTATTATTATTATGACTATTATTTTTGTAGTGAATTTTTGTTATATTGATACTCTTACCCTTATTGTTAATAGTACGATTATGATTTAGATCAATACCATTTGCGCTACTACTACTGCTACTTCTTACTATCAATCTCTGTTTACGTCGTGGAGGGGGTCTTGCCTTCCCTTCATCAAATTGTTGTCTACTATAGATTCCACATTAGCATAGCCAATATTCCGAAGATATATTCCATTTGAAAATACAATAACGATATTTTTACCAAATGTTTCGATCTGTTTTACCTCAGATCCTATGACCTTTTTCCAAAATTCATTATTAATACTACTTATACAATAAACGTTATCAATTGTCTTTCTAAGAATAGCCTCAGAAATTTATCGGCAGTACGCTTTACTTCTGGGCCTTCAGACATTAGCAGTCATATTCGCCTTGTTTTCCTCAGAAGTTCTAATGCTATTAATGCACTCTTCTCTTTATCTTTTATTTCCAGCATTAAATCAAAATCCAGGCCTGCTGTTTCATTCAGGAACCTATTAAAGAGAATTTGATCAATTGTTGTTGTATGTTTTCCTTTCTTTGTTTTCCTTTTCATACTATAGTAATCAATATCCATAACATTCTGGCTCGCTATAATCGACCATAGGTATTCCATCTTTATCTTTTTTCCACGTTGACGTAGCCTTCTTAAGTGCAGAAAACAATGATTTTTCTCTCGGTTTGAGACATTCATGGTGAAAGCTATCAAAAAGAATTGGAATATCTGTTTTTTGATTAATATAAATGCAATCTGATAGATTATAAAGACGATCATCATTTTCTATGACAAGCCTTCTTTTTATATTATCGTCAAGCAACTCATTATTGTCATTATTATATATTTTTACAAATCTATCTACTGCATCAACTTTATTTCCATATACACCTCCTACATGAATCTGGATTTTTGCTGTTTCAGCAAGATTCATGCAATCCAAAACTCTACAATTGTATTTCAATTCATTAATACTACTATGTACTATTTTTTCACTTGGAGAGTTGATTACTACAAACTGATCTGGATGCATAGATATTCGTATGCTATGCTTTTTGATATAATCTCCTATTTCTTCAAATTCTGATTGAAAATGCCAGTGCCAGTTGAATTTACATATTGGATGAGATGCAAAAGGCACAAGGTCAGAGCTAATTCTAAAGAATAAAAGATCGTGATCTACATTATATTTTAAAACTTTAGCAAGATGCTTTAGGTTATCCTCAACAGTTTGAATTAGTCTATTTTCTGAATAAAAGGCTAATCTAAATGTTGAAGGAGTATCACGTTCAATACTGGTATTAATGCAAGGGTATCCTATTTTCATTGTAATGGGATTACTATCCTAACTCAGAGCTATGTGACATCTCTACACTACTTCCATTTACCAAATCTCTTTTTTGAACCTTATTGTCCTTGTAGTTGCATACGACATAAAGTTGAGTGGTGTTAAAATTTCAGATACTATATTGTTATCATATACAAGGGCCGGCAAGCCATGTCCTCTGTTCTTTAGAGCAGCAATGTAATAGTCGATTATGAAATCCTCTGCATAGTCGCAGAGAAGTCCTGTTACTGGTATTCCACCAAGCAATCCAATACTTGTCCTGCCTAGTGAAAGTATCTGACCCAAACTAGAATAGTTTAGATCTTTCATTTGCTCTCCTTTAACTTTACGGATAATATTTTTTGCCACTAAACGCGCCTGTCTTACCGCAAATTGAGCAAGTTGGGGTGCTAGCAGTCCATGTGAAAGAGTAAAGGCAGAGATGTACCCTATTGCAAAAATATTTTCAAATCCTTTTATCCTACTATGATTATCTACAAAAATTCTTCCTGATTTAGTCTTTTCAATTTGCTGGGTGATTTTGATTTCAAGTCCTTTGATACCTGCAGTCCAGTTTATTGAAAAGATAATTTCCTCCGGCCTTTTTGTACCTGATGCCACAAAATGGATTTGTTGTAATAACTGATGATAAGGATTTTTATCTATGAGTAAAATTTCCATACCTACATGCTTGCATAGGTTGGCTGCTGCCGAATACTCCTGCATAGCCAGCGCCAAGAATTACTATTTTCATACCGAGTAAATAAATGTCGATTAGTATTTAACAATAATGCCAACATTTAAAGATAGTGCCTAACCAATTTATACAATAGTTTGCTATCGTCATATATCATTACATTTATCACATTTTGGTTCTTCGATGTTCTTGACATCATTGTATGAGAGTTAGCACTAAGTATATCAATTGTCACTAGTTTATATATTAAATGAGCCTTTCTAATTCTATGAGTATAAAAAACAAAATAATCTGGTCATTGGTATTGGCAGCAGAAAGTGTGACTGCAACAGGTGCCATTAGTGGTTGGCCAATAATGGGAGTTGCCAGCGTTATACTTGGAGGAACAGCTATGACAATGGCGTTGCTAGTCAAACAAAAAGTGGAAAAAATGAAGTTAAGTCCAAAATTAGCCATGGAATTACGGTAGCTTGACCTGATACCAAATATTTTATTTTTATTTTATTTGAGACAATAAGCGCACTTTTCTTATGATAGTAGCTTTCACGTATATGTATGATGTTTCCGCAAATGAAATATTAAGAGTTATAGTGCCTAATTAATATTACATAATGCTAACTCTTATAAACAATAATAGTCAAAATTTATTGAAATGTCACAAATCAAATATGATGTAGAAATCAATGCACCGGTGGAAAGAGTGTATGAGTATTATACAAACCCAGACAATATTAAAGAAGCTTGGCCTCAAGATATAGTAAAGGAATCAGAGAGCCTTTCTTCTTCTACAAAGAATGAAGAAGGATTTGAGATGAAGGTAAAAGGTAAATACATGGGAAAAGAAGAGGAAATGCGGCTGCAGGTAGTAGACAAAGAGCAAAATAGAAGACTAGTTACGCATCAGGTACAAGGACCATTTAAAAAGTGGGAGAGTATACAGGAATTTCAAGATAACGATAGTAGAACAACTCATATCCGACACACAATTGACTATGAACTTCAAACTACAGGAAAGATTGCAAATATGCTTTCAGGAGCCAAGCAGATAACAAGATGCGAGAAGGATTACAGCAAGCAGCTCAAACAGTAAAGCAAAAGTTGGAATCACATAAGGCAGGCTTAGAATAAGCCACTCGCACAAGAAGAAGAATAAAAGAGGTAGGAGGATAATAACAATATGTCAAGAATAAATGGACAAAAAGTAGGGCATCTTGAGATACCAGCTGATAATGTAGAAAGTCTAAATGACTTTTACTCTTCATTGTTTGGCTGGCAGTTTGAAAAAGGCCAAACACAAGGATATTGGATGATAAAAAATGCTGGTATTAGTGGTGGTTTGATGCAAAAAGAAAATCCTAAACAGCTTTCAACGATGTTCATTGAAGTAGAATCTATAGAAGACTACACAGATAAGGTAAATGATTTAGGAGCTAAAGTAGTAAAGGATAAGCAAGAGATATCAGAGGGTTATTATGTAGTTTTAGAAGATCCTCAAGGAAATACGTTTGGTGTTTGGCAGAATAAATAGCTGCGTTCAAATTCTTTGTTATATTGTATTGACATACAGATAATGAAGTGACTAAAAAAAGATGCAACAACAAGAACAAGAACAACCAAACACATTAAATCACTTAATCACTAACAGCTCCAGAGGACATAGCTTGAAAATTCTGATAACAGGTGCCAGTGGTTTTATTGGAAGTCGCCTGGTTTCTAGACTGTGTTCTTCTCCTTCATTTCACTCAAAGAAACACGAGATCATATGCATAACAAGAAATGTAGACTCACTTGCTGGACGCTTCAATGAACAAGTAAAAATCATCAAAGCAGATGCTAGCAATTATCTCGAATTACTAAAAGCCATGACTGGGATTGATGTAGCATTTTATTTAATACATTCGATGGAAGGATCTTCAAAAGATTGGAAGAAATTTGCAGAACGCGATAGAGTTGCTGCCGAAAATTTTGCCAAAGCTGCTACTGAATGTCGAGTTAAGAGAATTATTTATCTTGGCGGTTTGAATAATGAAAAAGATATTGATAGCATATCTGGTCATATGCGAAGTAGAGCTCAGGTTGGAGATATATTAAAAACGTCATCCGCAAAGGTCACAATATTTCAGGCTGCCGTCATTTTAGGCCAAGGAGGAGGCTCGTTTCAGATGCTACAGTATCTTGTTGAAAGACTTCCAGTTATGATCTGTCCCAAATGGGTTTTGACTAAATCACAGCCCATATCAGTAGATGACGTCGTTACCTATCTAGTTCAAACTATTGATATACCAGATACAGAGAGTAGATCCTTTGATATTGGTGGACCTGATGTGCTAAGTTATCTGGACATGATGCAAAGATATGGAAAGATGATAAATAAATCAATCAAAATAATAATAATTCCATTTCTAACTCCAAGACTTTCTTCTTATTGGGTTGACCTAATTACTCCTCTAAAAGCCTCCCTTGCTAGGCCATTAATTGATAGCCTCAAACATGAAGCAACTGTAAAAGATGATTCAATCAAAGACATCCTTCCTCTTAAATTAAAAAGCTTTGAAGAGTCAATCAAAGCAGCAAAAGAAGAGCAAATACGAAAAGCCAAGTATACTAAAAAAGAACATGTACTTCCCATTCTCTAAATAACAAAATCCTTCTGGTATCATTATTTACTATGGCTGCCATAGGATCGGCTTACTATATGTTAGATTCTAGACCAGAGATATTTCATGCTAACTGGCTTGTTCTAAGCGCCTTATGGTATTTTGGTATTGCATTTTCTATATACTTTGTTTCAAAGAGTGCAAGACTTGGGGCTATGACGGCAGGTATAATCGGCTGGATAACACTAGTTTTCTGGTTAACTGACAATATCTATACTATATCAAGCCACTCGTTAATTGCTAGTTCTCCAAATATGATGATGACTATAAGGAATTTCATTGGTGTGGTTATTGCAACATTTGTTGTGGCAGCATCACATAACATCTTCCATAAAATAAGGATTCATGATTTATAAAGTTAGGCACTATATTCATGTTTAGACACTTGTTTTTATACTATATTTGTATTATTAACAGAATATGGAATGGCAGATGACGACGACACCTAAAATATTCATAGTGTATTGTACTATCGCTGGTTTTATATCAGCATGGGCAATTTCTGGACTTCTTGTAGTAATAGACCTGATATCAGGGATGCCAGCAGGTACATTCTTTGGTGTAATTGGTACTTCCTTAGGATTTACAGATCCAACCAATGCTGAATACGTAGGATTTGCTCTGCATGTATTAACTGGAATGGCTGCTGGAAATATCTTTGGACAGATTGCATTGTTTTGGCATAAAGTTATACCATATAATTCAAGACATGGAATAACAAGCGGGATGATAGTTGGTATGGCATTATGGATTATTCTATTTGTACCCCTTGCAACATTTGGTATACAGCCCAGATTAGACTCATATTCAAAATCAGCACCAAATCAATATATCTATAATATAGCAAATCATTTCCAGGGCCTGTATCCTGTCATTATTGCAGGTTCATTTGTATTTCATATCATATATGGTGTATTGATGGGATTTATCTCAGGAAGGATGGCAGAACTAAGGACATTTGCAAAGTTAAAATCTACTGCTGCAAATAGTTTACCATAACTTTTTTTGATAGCATCATGATCACACGTTACTGCAACAAGCGTCACCACATGTCGTTGCCATCAATTTTACAGCATAATTCAAAGTAGGTTATTTTCAAAAGATGGTATATATAAGAAATAAGAACGTAAAGGTGGACCAGCAGTAAATGGAGTTAACAGTTATGACACAATAAATGTTAGAGTAATGCAAAATGCATCAGCTAAAGAGCTAGTGACGTTAATAAACAATATGTATTAAAATAGATTTAATGAATAGCACAGCACTTTGTAGTTGCTAATTCTGTAGCCATATGTGCTGGATCTTTATTTCCTGTCTCTTCAAATATTAAATCACCTTGTTTTCACTCTCCTCTAATGACATGCTATGATCAAACCATTTATGAAAAAGATGCACAATTTTTATAATTATCTGAAAACATTTAATTTTTCTGTCAAGTAACGGATCATGGATAATAGCCGGTGAAGTTGTCTTCAATGATTTTTAATTACAAAAGGTAGTAGAGAGTAAAAAATGTTTATATTGCTATGCTGTCAATATACTGACTGGTCAGTTATGTTTATTAATAGCCTTTACTAATATTACTTAATCAAAAATGATGCTCAATAACAGAATTAACAGCCTTATGAGATCTCATCCTATAACTGTATCGGTGGCGGTATTGATTATAGCCACAGTAGGAGCTTTTCTCCAGACAGTAGGAGCAAGTTGGGATGTTACATCTCACTTGTTAAGACGTCCTGAAACCTTCTTCACACCTTCACATATTATGCTTTATGCAGGTGTTGGTTTATTGATTATATCTGCGATAATTAGTTCACATTTGTTGCTAAAGAATAAAGTAATTCGTACCAAGTCATTTAGCACCGCTTTCAAATTGCTTATAATAGGATCTGTAATATCACTTGTAGCCGGCCCCTCTGACTATCTGTGGCACCAGACATTTGGAGTTGACGGATTGCTTAGCCCAACTCACCTAACTTTAGTTACGGGTATGTTGATTAATTCTATTGCCATAGTATTAGGACTTGCTAGGATAGTTGTACATTTGCCAACAGCAAGAGAAAGGAGATTGATTAAAGCTTTAATGATTCCTGCATTCGCAGTTATGTGGCTTATGATGATATGGTATGTCTATATGTTTGCTTTACCACTTTCTAATGGAGTGCACTTTAACTTTAACCTAAATCCAGTTTATGAATCAATAATTGTTATTATTGCTTTACCTACGATTGGTTCGATGGTTTTTATAACCGCATCTAGAACTATTGGAAGATTTGGAGCAGCTAGTGCAGTAACTGCACTATTGCTAGGAATGAACTCATTTGCAAACATAGTACCATCTAATCAATTAATGCCTTTTCTACCCTGGTATCTGATGCTTATAATACCTGCAGTAGTTTCAGATCTAATATTAAACAAGTCCATAATAATTAGAAGATCAAAGACGATACTGAAGACGGAAAGACCTGTGATAATTTCAGGTGCAATAATTGGCTCAATGTTCTATATCCTCGGTTATCCAATGCTTCCAATAACATTTGCAGAACCGCTAAGCTATACTTTCCATTCAATGAATGATATATTAGTGAACTTTGTAAGAACCCTTCCATTGGTACTCGTTTTCACTACAGTTCCTGGAGTCACAATGGGAATCACTGGCGCGATTATATCGACAAAGAAAATAAAAATACTACAGGCGAATATTCCAAGCAATACATTATCTGAAGTGAAAAATAATGAACTATAACAATAGTAGAACATAAGGAATAGGAAAAAAGACGTGTGTCCAAAAGTTACCTCACGATACAAGACAGATATAAGAGAAAGAATAGTTCAATCTGCTATTGAATGTTTTTCCAAATATGGGTTTGATAGAACTAGGATGGATGATATATCTCAGACAGCAAATCTAAGTAAGGGAACACTATATCTCTATTTTAAAAGCAAAGAAGATTTGTTTTATGCAATTTGTGAAAATAATCTTAAAGTGCTAAAAGAGCAATTATCTCAGATATTTGTAACAACAAAAGATGATTTATTGTTTGATGCAGAACAGTTTTACGATAACCTCCACAAGCTGGAAAAGAGGGGGAATGAAAAAGTATTTTTTGAAATAGTAGCTGAATCATCCCGTAATCCAAAATTACAGAGAATACTATATGAGCAAAGAACAAAAATATTTGATGTTGTTAAGGAGTATTTAGATCTTCAAGTTCAAAAGGGATTTTTTAGAAAAGATATAGACACAGAAGCTATAGCATCAGGACTAGTAGCTCTTTATAACGGGTTAGCTGTATGTAAATTTTTGGGAATAAGTGGAAATTGGAACAAAAAGGCTTGGGTTGGAACAGTTAAAGCTATTATTACTGGTATAAGTTAACGCCACTATACTGGAAGTATCTTATTAACAGAAATACCAGATAGGCCAGACAGAGGTTACAATCGGTATTCCGCCAGGATGGGGAGGGACTCAAAGACTGTTAAGAATTGTTGGTCCTGCAAGAACAAAAGAACTTATCTATACTGGTAAAATGATTACAGCATGGGAAGCAGAAAGAATTGGTCTTGTTAATAAATTAGTTAGTTTGACGCCAGAAGAAGAATTAAGCGTACTAAGCGACAAAGTAGCCACTACTGCCAGAGCAACCACCACTACAGCTTCAAAAGAAGAGCAACAACAAGAAAAACAAATAGCAGATAGTAAACTAGCAAAAATTCTAAACAAAAAGTTAATGGACGAATGTCTTTGCCTTTTCAAGAGAGATTACAAAGAATAGTTTTGCTGCTGTTAAAACTAGCAAAATGTTAATCAACAAAGGAATGGATGCAGACATTGATACGGGATTAAGGTTAGAGATTTATGGTTGGGCATTATGTTTTGCACATGAAGACAGACAAAAAATGATGTCATCTTTTTTGAATAAAGGAAAGAAATAAAGAGAGAAAGGTCTTCCTTTAGAGTAATTATTTTATCTTTCTCTATCTAAGTTGTATAATTTGTTTACAGCATGTGACCAGTGACAGGGATGGTACAGTCACACGCTCAAAGTGTTATATCGCTGGGCACAGAGTGTCATATTTTAATTAGATACGTTTCTGTGTGTTATTACAAAATCAGAAGGCAACAAGGAGGAGATATATTTTAAATATTAACAATTACAATATTCACAAAACCATAGTTCCTTCAAATCATATGCGTGTTAAAATGATGCGTGCTAAAAATGAGCAATTCTAAGATAATACTTTTTATAGTTCCCTTTTAGAAATTCAATTGTGTCACCACTTAAAATTAAGTGTCGATTCCTCGCTATATCCATACCATATCCTATAGATGTGATTTACTTCTATGGTGAGTATTTCCGCAAACAGGTGAGACCTTTTCCCTAATTCCTTCAATAGATATTGGTCTGACAATATCAGCCTTTCAAACTCTTTGAGAAGATCCATGTTGTAAAAGTTAAGTGAAATATTACTTTCGAATTCATGATAAGGTAAATTATTTTTTCTAATACTACGCATAATACTTAAAAATTTTTCGCCGCTCTGCCGCTCTCATCAACCTTTGCAGGAATTTTGTTTTCAAAATCCATACCAATTCATTCAATGATTGTTTCTGCTTGGACATCATCTAGTTGCGTCGCACCAAAATTTTCGAAGGTACTTCCTTCTGATTTGATCGTTATTTACCATAAAACATCAGACATCCTAAGGCTAACTATATACCAAATTATCAAATGAAATTGGTAAAAATTAAGAATTGGAAATTATGCCTCCACCCTCATTTATTTAAACTATTGTTAATTATTTAAATCAGTAGTCTTACGCAAATACTCAGTAATTCTATCATCAAGCATTTTATATTGATTTTCGTTTATGTCTCTCTTTTGCAACAGGTATATAATATCACAACGCAAAGCATCCAAAAAGTCCAGATATTCATTTTTGTTTTTGTCTTTGTTTGTAGGTTTTGTTGTTCTACAAAGTTCGTCATATTTATTATGGATTTTTAATAAATATGTGCCCAGGAATTTTGACTGCTTTCTTCCCCTTAAAAAGCCTGGTACGGTCACTATAGCTCCAGTAGCCGCTGCTCCAGTTCCTATAGCAGTTGAGATAGTAGATAAGGAAAGGAGTTTAGTGTTATTATTATTATTTTCTTGTTGTTGAGCAGTGCCTACTACTTGGATACGGTCAAAGGGAGAGTAGGCTGCTACGGTTCCGATAACAGATAGGGAGAATATTCCCATCATTATTATTATTTTATTCTTATTGCTACTTTTCTCTATCTTGGCGGCAAAACTGAACATAAAGCAATTCCATTATTCTCTATTAGTTCTCCCAAAATATAACCTGCAA
Source organism: uncultured Nitrososphaeraceae archaeon (assembly GCA_963825865.1). Classification (GTDB taxonomy): domain Archaea; phylum Thermoproteota; class Nitrososphaeria; order Nitrososphaerales; family Nitrososphaeraceae; genus CAWGVG01. Next base: position 167,332 of record CAWGVG010000026.1, read on the forward strand.
TAAATATTGATATTTGAAATTGGAAGGCTTTGATACTCTTGGATCTGAGTGCAAGCCACACAAATAGGACCAATGGTACCAAAGACAGAATGAATGTAATACCACGCATAGAATGAAGAAAATCAGCGGAATTACTATTTACCAGCATTGTTATTTTCAAATATATTTATCATGTCTTAAGTTCCTCCTGCTGTTGCTGTTTTTTTAACTTCCGCGTACTAATAAGATATATTGCTCCAAAGAAAAGCAATGCCACTATCGATAATGGTTCTAGGAATCCTTTTGCCAATAATCTAAAGCCAATGATTGAAGCAATGTGGTAGATAACCTGCACTAAAATAAAACCTACAAAGTTACCATTGTTAATTTTCTTTCTTGATTTTAAAATAAAGTAACTGGAATTATAGCAGCAATGAGATAAACAATAGCATCAATAAGGTTATAATAATATTGAGTTTGTAGCATTTTAAGACTGGTTCACCACTATTTAACGACCAATGCTTTATAATGATATTGAACATTAAAAGGCGAATTGCACTGAATATGATTGTTCCTCATTATGGGTCAATAGGGTCAGTACATGAGCGTAGTGAGAAATATGAATAATACTACAAATTTATCTAACTATTAAGGACATTCTTCACCAAATCTTCTTTGTCTCACTTCTCACCTTTTTCACCTTATGGTCCTTCCGGAGTAAGATGCTCAGAACGCGGCTGAGGCTGGAGAGGCTGCTGCAGCTCAAGATAAATTTGGAAATGCACGATTATTTGTTTGAACATCACTAGATGATAGCCATTTATTGAAATAAGCACAAAAAGTAGGATTGAGTATTGAGAGATTCATTCGTTCATTCTAATAACAATCAGAGAATGTAAAGATATTTTCTTCACAAGGACAATATAATAAGGGATCAGAGTAAAAGAAGTTTTACTTTGAAGACCTTCTGTTCCTTCTTTTTAATGTTATCATTTAAAGCTCTAGTATTAGTTCTGTTATTCAACGAAGTTTTTATGAAACCCCTTGTGTCAATTTTGTATATTCCTTACACATTACTCAGAAAAGACAGATTTCCCGTTGCATTGGCGTCAAAAATTGCAACACCATAGTTTCCTATTGCCTCAAAAGTATAAGTTGCTTTTCAACTCTGTGTGTCATTCGCTGCTGCTATAAAATCTGCTCTTCCTTTAACATAAATAACATCTCCTGGTCTTGGAATAATTAAGCCTTTTCCTGCACTGGTAACGCTTATACCTTTTGTAGTTCCATTACCAGAGAACATTGCGTCTGTTACTTTAGTTCCATTAACGGTAACCTCCTTTTGATTAATAATCTTGAAATGCTCTCTGTATAAAGGCCAGAAAAATCCGATTAATAGTTACCAAATCTTCTTCTGTGAAGTTTGCTGTCTTTCGTTCTTCTTTTGGCTCTCACATCTTGCAAGTCTCACATTGTGAAAATGCTTGTATTTTTGTTTCTGAATGATGAGCATCAATCATCCTGGTAATTTTCAGAAATACTCATGTGATATTATTCTTTTTCATTCTTCGATACCAATTGCACGTATAGGTGAACCTGAAGCGCCAACAAGTTTTAGTGGAGTGATTAAGAGCGTAAATTTTTCATTGTTGAATCTGCATAAATTACATAAATTTTCTATTACTAGAATTTGATTTGATAGGAGCGTTTTATGAGCTATGAATCCGCTATCAGTACCTATATCAATGCTCGGACAATCTATTGCTACGGCATTAATTTTTTTCTCGACCAAATATTCTGCGGCGTCCTTTGATAAACCTGGATTATTTTTCATATAGTTATCTTTTTCCTTAATTTGCTTTTCCCATCCTGTTGAAAAGACAACAGTGTCTTTTTCTTTTATTTCATATTTACTGTTACATATTATATCATGGCTAGTAATCATTTGATTGGAATTTTTCTGTATTTTTATGAGTATGGTATTATTACAAATGTATCTATAGACTTCAACTTGATCTATGGTTGGGCCATTTGGATTGAAATGAAACGGAGCATCCATGTGTGTTCCTGTATGAGTGCTCAAGAACACAACTTCTGAAACATATCCTTGAGTCTCAAATTTTGACCATTTTATGAAAGTAGGCACTGGATATCCAGGGAAGGTTATCATATCCGGGGTGATTTCAAGTGTAAGGTCAACTATTTTCATATTTTATTACGACATTTTACTACTATTATTATTTTCATTCGTCATTACCTATCTACATCACAAGCCATGATCTTAGTAGACCTTCCTTTGAAAAGTTAAGTTTATTCTCTGTCCGGCTATTTTTAGACTTGAGTAAACTATGTAGTCAATTCGTTTGTGTAGCATCTTTCATTATAAGCAAACTGCCATGTTCGTACAACTGAAATCGTTTGTTTAGTTTGCTCATGCTTAAATGAAAATTTTTGTTCTGCTCCAAAACTCAATGGCGATGTACTATTTTTTCTAATGTTTTTTCATCATTACTATGCACGCTATACCTCCATTTCCATTGTTATATAAGTTCGACAAACAGGAACTGAATTTTGTATTGAATTGTATAAAGAATCAGAAGCAGATGATGTAATACATCGTCACTACATATGATAATTTTTGATCTTTCATGTGCACGTCCAGAATAAATACTATCTTTTGGAATTATAGTGCGATGAATACAAAAACAACAATGGCCAAAACCCATAGAAGGTAATGGCGCAAGAAGAATACTTATAGCAAAGTAGGATGAAAACAGGAGGAATTATAACATTAATGTATAACAAAGAATCATGCAAGGCATGTGGAAGTTATCTGACTTCTGTTTCATGTGTGAGGATTGCGAGGAGCAAATTTCATGGGTATGTAGTAAATGTGATAGAATGTATGATGTAACTCACGCGCACAATGTATTGGTTCTAAAATAACGTTAAATGGCAACGGATAATTTACCTACTTGGAACAAGCAAAACAACAGCAACAACAGCAACAGATGATTACAAGACTGCAGCAGCAGTAAAAGCAGTTAACCCAAACCAGTCAACTGACAAGGAATTCTGGATGACAAACTACAAATTGAAAAGACTGGTTCTGGTTTTCAAGTTGATTGGGACGTAAACGCTGTTGACTGACCTCCGAGAGTAAGTTGAGGACGTAGAGAAGACTCTTTTAGATCGAGTTCGACGGGTCCAACTTTAGCTTTCCTTATCTAGGTACTAGGAAAATTAAGACTGCAAGTCCTACGATGATTAGATAATATTCAGGGATCTTAATTGGTTTACTATACTCACTAACATTAATTCGCTAACTCACATTCCTCGATAGATACTTGACTATGTCTAGTTTGAAACGCTTTGTTCTATAGTAATTAGCTATAGCACATGTTAGATCTTGAAATCTAGGATAGTATTTTGATACAAGCAGATCATATTTTCCCTGTCTCCAGCATTCTTCGACGGCATTGAATTCAGACGAACCTTTTGGAAAGTATATCACTTTTAGGACATCTTTACTTTTCTCTATGTATTCCCTTACAATCTCGGAGCGATAGTGTTGACGTGCTCTGTCTATAAACAGTATTAGTTTTCCACCAAACTTCTTTTGCATTTGTATGAGATAATCCAGAAAGGAGTATTGGTTAAAGAATTCATATTGACGAAAGAATTGTCTTCCATCTATAGATAGGGCACCAAATACACATGTCCTTTGATGCGATCCGGTCATTGTTACAATTGGTCGCATTCTATCTGCAGTCCACATCTTTCTTCGAACTAACGAATCATGTATAAAGATGGATTCGTCCATAACTGTGGCTGTAAAGCCTTCAGGTATATGCGAGATTATCCTTTTAGCCTTTTTCGAAATTTATCTTTCTCTTGCTTTGATGCAGCATTAACAAATCTCATTCTGGGTACTTTAGGACTGAAACCCCATCTATGTAATAGTCGGTAGATGTGAACTTCATGATATTTGACTCCTGTTCTTTTATATATCAAATTCATCACTTCTTTAGCCATCCATCCTGACTGATTTTCTGATAGCTCTCTTCTTATCCTAGTAGATGTTTCTTTTGATACTTCTGGAGGTCTACCGGTTCTAACTCTATCTTTCAATCCATTCAAACCTTCCTTATCAAATCTCTTGAGCCATTTGTAAGCCCACCATCTAGATCTATGGAATTCCTTTTCAGCTACACTGGATGCTTCTTTCTTATCTCCTCTAACACGCCTTGCTAGTAGAATTCTTTCCCGTACGTTAGCATTCTTTTCTTTTCTATAGGCTTTGTTCAAAATTGCAGTCGACGTCAAAGCGAATACAGAGTGTACTCGTAACAGACTCAAGCTAAATTGGTGTTGACCAAGATCCTTAGACAGTTGTATCAAATTATGTTAAGCAGTCTAGTAATAGTGGTATTTATTGTTGTGCTCCAAATTTTTGTGATGTTTTGATCGATTTCAGATCCATAGTAAAGTGGATAATATAGGGTTATACCCAAGACACCTAATCCTAGAAGTACATGCGACAATTCTTTTCGGCCACGAAGCACCCCAGAAATCCCAAAAGCTTTGCTTAACCTTACCAATTGATAAAGCTATTTTTGCTAGGTTTTCATGAGCTTCGGCCAGTGTGGGTTTTATTTCTACAGCCTTCCTGACCTCCTTCATGGCCTCATCATAATTGTCTTTTGAATATAATGCTCTGGCTTTGGAATTATGAGCCTCTGCAAATCTTAAGTTATGTTTCTTTGCAAGATCTAATGCACTATCTAAACACCTTATTGCATCATCATATTTTCCTTTTTCGGAATAAACATTTCCCAGATAATACCATGCATTTTTGTCATTAGGATTCTTATGTACAGCACAGCTCAAGATATCCAGAGCTTTATCATATTTGCCCATGTTGTAACATATAAGTCCTCTAACAACTAACGCATTGGCATAATTGTCATTTCTTCCTAGTGACTCGTCATTCAGTGCTTCTGCTTCCTCATTCCTACCCATTCTTGCAAACAATAAAGCTTTCCAGGTCAATATTATAGGATTATCGGGGGATTTTTCCAAGGCGGTGTCATAGCATTGTATAGCTTCTTCATTCTTTTCATCTCGCTTTAAAGCGGCAAGGGCTTCACCCTTGTTAGCCAATGCATAGGGGTCTGATCATCCATTTCTATAGCTTTTATTAAAGATTTAAGACCTTAATCGTACTTTTCCAGTCCGCCAAAAGCGGCACACCTGTTGGCCCAAGCTACCGCATTATTCGCATTCAGTGCTATAGCCTTGTCATAATATTTAATAGCATCATCGTACTTCTCTAAATAATAAAAAGCGTTGCCCTTGTTAATATATAGAGTATCATTCTTTATATTAATGTCAGTCTCTTTTATTACTTTTTCAAAGTGTTTAATGGCCTCGTCATATTTACCTAAGTTCCTATACTCTGTACCCCTGTTCAACCACACAGAAGCCCTGAATACAACGCGGAAAATTGGTGACAAATCAGCCGGCGTTGCTTCGATTTTCATTTTCTATTATTCCTAAAGATTCATCATAGTATTTGACAGCCTCTTCATATTTTCCCAAATTGGAGAGAGCTCTTCCTTTACCATTCAATGCAATAACACAGTCAGACTTTAAATCCAGGGCTTCATCAAACCATTTGACAGCCTCTTCATATTTTCGTTGGCCCAAAAGAGTCAAAGCTTTATTTGCAAACGGACTAGGGTCAAGATTTGGGCCGGCTACTACATGTACAGGTTCCATAGATTTTTTGTTTATCTCTATGGTTTTATCAAAGCATATGATAGCCTCATCGTAATTTCTGAGGTTATTCCAAGAATCCTGCACATGACATCAAGGACGTTTTAAAGAGAATCGTAGACAGAATCTATTTCCTTCTGTTCCATGTTCAACACTTAAAAAGCTAGGGCCAAAGTTTAATGGAATTTGTGTCCAAGGGGAACACCATTTGCCTACCATAAACTCATTTTTAACAATCTTTACTTGCATCGTGCCAATTGGTAAAGTCATACATATTCATCTGCTCTGGTGTTAGGACAACTCTTGAGATCCCCTTCAATAAACCTCCAAAAGTATATTCCATCTGTAGTTTACCGATGTTGTCTTTAGTAAAGTTAAACACCTGGGTTACAGGTGTTAAGGCAGTGTCAGAAACCAACTTGCCATTCCATTTTCCAATAACTTCATCAACATTTGGTGCTTTGGCATATTGTTGATAGACTGTCTCATGATCCTCTTCTGTCATAATTTTAAGTCAAAGAATAGAAGGTATGGCTCAGGCGGCTATATTTAGGATAAGGTCGAGCCGTTATATCAATATGACGAGGTATTCTCTTTGGACCAAGCAATGAAAAATTTTCTAAATTCCAGTTATCCCTGTCATCTACTGTATTATAAAGATCATAATTCCAGTAGGTTGCATTGAGGAGATGTGCTTCTACTTGTTGAAATTGAAGATCCATATAGGCCCGTATCTGCTTTGCCTGATACGCTTCTTTTGGTTGGATATCTGTATAAAGCTGTTCCCAGTCATGGCTTCCACCAAATTCAGTTAGAAATGGAACAAGTCCTCTTGAAATGGCAGCCTCATGAAGTTCATAAAATATTTTTGGCCACTCTTTTTGTTTATTGTGCATGTTATCTGGAATGTTAAACAATGCATAAGAGATTGTCCAAGGATCATAGTAATGAAAAGAAAAAATTCCTTGTGATTTATACTGCTCTATGAATTTAGAATCCGCAGGTAACCATGTATGAAATTGTAACTCTAAACCGATGTCAGTAGCAGGGTAGACTGTCCAGTCCAAGCGAGGTTCAATGAAAACAAATGCCTTGTTATCAAATTTGTTAATTTCCTTCAGTATGTTAGAATAAAATTCTTTTAAAATACTTTCTTCAAAAAATTGCTTGCCCAGACCAACTGGATGAGGTTCATTGAATGGAGAAAAACCTAATATTGCAGGATGCCCATTTCCATTATTAAGAGCCTTAAAAAATTTTACAGTCTGACCAACTGTTTTTTCTAAATGAGTACGCACTGGATAATTATCAAGACCCATATCTGTATTTTTTAAACTATTTTTCCAAAATGATTGCAGTGTATTTCTCACCAAGTAATTAAGATAGTACCCTGTTCGCCCAGTCTCTAATAGTATTGGGAAGACGAGTAGGTCTTACATGAAACTCATCTATTGCCAATGCCCAATCTGGAAAGCCATCTCCTCCATAATCTCGTGTGCAATATCTTGATGAAAATCTATAATGACAAATAGTCCATATGAATAAAGCACATCTAAGATTTCCTTAACAAGATTAAGGTAATTCTCTCCTTCTGGCAGAAGTTGGTCGAGGTTAGGATTGGGTGTTGGTTCTATGGCCTTCCATATGACTAGAAGTCTAACAATATTAAAGCCTAATTCTTTTAGAAGCTTGATTTCTGGCTCAACTACTCTCAATTCCTTCTTCAATTCTTGTGATGTAAGGCTTTTACTTTGAAGAGGTGATATTGGAAGATAAGGAGGTAGTTTGCTCCACGATGCAAAATTGACTCCACGAAATAGGACAAATCTACCTTGAGTATCGCGGAACCATATGCCATCCTTGACAAAATTACGTGTGCTCAGATTTTCCAAAGATAGGTGTAGCCATTATCTTCCTAGATATAAAGTGGTAGGTATATATACCAAGTTCAATTTTTCATGCGTCAAAATTTGATTGGAGATTAGGATAATCATCGTAACAAGTAGGGTAAAGTCAATTTACTTACCAATTTTGTTACTATGGTATAGCTCTGCTAGCCGCATGTTTTGAAAATGCAATATGGAAAAACTACTGCTGGAGATAACACGCATTAGCCCTGGAATGGTGGTATGATATCTTTAATATATTGCTAGCTTCAACAACAGTAATAAAGCATAAAGCTAACTCTCACCAAGTATACTTTGCGTGAAAATTAATAACCCTTCTATTCCACGAGGGAAATAATGAATAATTTGAGCTCATCGGTGAATAGCCTTGAATGGCGTAGAACGAAAATACAGGAGCTGGCAAGTCAGGGCTATAACCAATCAGAGATTTCTAGGATATTGCAAATAAGCCAACCTACCATTAACAGAGATATAGCATATCTCAGACAACAAGCCAAAACTAACATCAGAAAATACATTGACAAGCCTACCAGAAGAATATGAGAAATGTCTGGTCGGATTGACAGCAATACTTAAGAGAAGCATAGAATACTTCACAGCAGACAGAAGACAGAAGAGAAAAGATTCAAGCCTTGTCTTTAGCAAAGGAATGCTATGCAATGAAGCTTGATCTATTAACTAACGTTACCGTAGTTGACGATGCAATTAGATTTGTATATGAGAAATCATCATATAGCAGAAATGAGGATGTGAAAGAACCGAAGGAACCTGACTATAAAGATAAAGAGAATCTAGTTGAAAAACAACAAGACGAGGAATCATCAATCATAACCATCAATCAAGTCTTCTAGGAATGAATTAAACGACATTATATATCTGGAGCATATAGTTGGTGATACCTTGGTTCTGTAACAAGTAACAATATAATCTCATTTTATAGCTGTAAATTATCGACTAATGATATGTAGGCCTATCTAACAGAGCTAGATATGATACATACAAAAAATTGAACTAGCTGCTTCTTCATAAGCCTTACTATATTTCAGAGGATAAAAAGATTTTTTGAGAGCTTACCAGGCATAGCCAAATATAGTTGGTCAACTAAATAGTGATACTTTCCATAATATTTTATTACTCTACAGTCAACAACGGCTCGAAATTTTACAGTAAAAAAATTGTAGAAAAACTCTGACATTTCGTCCAAACAAATAACAGATAACTAGAGCATTTATAATTAAATGAATCAATGCTTCTATACCATTCCCTACAACAATTTGAAATAAGTAGGTATGTATTTTGAGATCCATAGTATTTTTTCCTAAGTTTCCATAAAAAATGGCATCGATAGAACTATTTCATAGATTCTTCAGTCTTAGAGTGCTGCACAGTGTAACGCTTTGCAGTACCATTTCACTCAAAAGAAAACTAAAATGTTAAGTGTTAAAAAGATAGACAATCTTATTTCCACTAGCATAATGCAGAATGATTGGAGGTGCTAACTATCAAACTTGCAGAACCACTATCAAAAGGTAACAGTATTTGCATTACGATCAAATACTCTGCAGGTATATATGACGGTAATTATGCTCTTGGTCGTAAACCCAGAAGTGGATTTCATTTTGTACAACCTCCTTATATTAATCAACTCATATGACATGTAATACACATAACGCTTCTTTTATTCAGAACATGGAAGCTCTTCTTTTGCTGAACGATATTAAATATATGGATATGAAAATGGATCAGCGACATCATGCGCAAAAGGCATATCATCTTTATGATTATAATGGCTGCAGTACCATTGTCTCAATACAGAATCTTTGTGGGTCAAATCTGTTGCCCTGCAGATCATAGCCAGCACCACTAAAAACATTCGAACATGCACGAATACCAAAAAGAGGGTGCTCTTGTTCAAATTGTAGATCCCTTCCTCCACTTAGAGGATATGTCTTGCAGCATCCTTCACACTCTACGCTTCCATCTTTACCAAAAGGATGGTCCGGTTTTGGAGACAGACTGTTCTGAAAAACGTCCTTCAAATTCACTTCGATCTCCAATTGCAGGGCGAATTTCATTTTTGTGAAAGCCGCACTCTGGACCTCCCAATCCGCTGTTGACTATCATTTGTGGAGATGAGTTACCATCCTTTAAATAGACGAATATTGGTTCATAATCATAGGTATGTGATGCCATCATACAGCTTTGATAACCCCAGTAAAAGAAATACTGTATACATGTCTCTCGTGTGTCATCTTTTGCAACAAATCTATAATATGCTCCGGCAGGATCACCACTCAGACACTCATGCGAGTAAACTATTGGTTTGTATTTAGTTGCTATTTCGTAATCAAAATATACTCTATATCGAGGAAGAACGTAGAGTTTGTTATCATTCATGTTGCTATTAATACCCATGGTTAGTTCAATACAAATGGTAATTTTATTAAAGTATTGCTACATAGTCCGAACCAACGGGCTTAATGCGCAAGGATATGATATCTTTTATTATGATCATCATGTTTAACTCCAATTCTGTAAAGGGCTTGCCAATGCCTCTTGTCATTTATCTTATTCTTTAAATCTGTCTTCGTTATCGACAAGAAGTTCATGACCTCTAGTTCCTATTCCATGTGAACCTTCAATGATTGCATCTCATACTAACAGCTGTATATTCCATTTGTCAATATGATATACTTTAGAATGGAAAAGTCTTAGAGCACTCTCATTTAGTCCTATAAAATGTAAGATAAAGTGTGTAACTCCAATATCTGTATAGGTCCCAATACCCCTAGATATCTTTTCAGGATTTCCTATAGTAATGCCTTGGTGATACACGTTCCGTATGCAAGGTTTCAACTAAGTTAATCTCTCCAGCCTGCCAGTGTATAGAGCAACACATCCAGTTCAACATCACTTTCAATTAACATGCATGTATTACCATGGGGACAGTGTTTAGATTTAAGGATTTGCCAGGTAGCTGGAGAAAAAGAGTTCAAGAGTCTATAAAGGATTTTTCTCCTGACACTAAAGACAGTGTCCTAAACATAATAGATTCTTGGCAAGATACAAAATCAGAAGAAAAACTAAAAGAACTGTTAGGTCATGATAAGGCTGAAAGTTTGATAAAGAAGATTACTAGAAGAACAACAACAACAAAAAACAAATCTGCATTAACTTCTGACCAGCAGAATCAGGTAAAGGATATGTTCAGAGAATCCCTGACCTTTGACTAAACACTATATTTCTGTGGTAATCCAACGATATTGATTAAAGTAGCAATCTCCATTCGTTCTAACATCCTCATGCTTGTGTTCCTCGATATCCCACATCCAAAATGGTTTGTTTTGCAATCTTTCAGACAGTTTAGATTGTTGTAATGTTGCCTCTAGGGTTTCAGTTGGTTGAGTTTGAGCCATGCTTCCACCCAAGGAATCCCCAGTTTGACCAACCGTTGTTTGGGGCTGTTTGCCATACATTGAAAATCTCATTAGTAAAGCGTTCTGCAAAAACCTCTAGCCTCCCATCAGCATTTGAACCTATAGCCGGCTGTCCTCCTATTCTAAAGCTGTTCAAAATTGCCCAGTTTGACCAACCGTTGTTTGGGGCTGTTTGCCAAATATGATGTTTAGTTCTATCGTTTCGTACAACAAATACCTCCAATCTGCCATCTGCATTATGACCAACAGCTGGTGGAACTGAAAGCAGCAAGTCCAAGACCCAGGGAATCCAGTTAGACCACCCGGACTGGACTTGTCTGCCAAATTTGATAAAGATTGCCATCTGACCAAATTGCAAATACCTCCAACCTTCCGTAAGTTCCTTCCTACAGACGGAGTTGAAGATAAATTTCCGCCCAAAGAAGCCCATTGTGTCCATTGTGTCCATCCAGTCACTTCACGTGTACCTGGGATCGATTACTAAATAAACATTGATGATGAAAATTATTGTATAACGTAATGACCATTGCAGAAGCTTACCTTTATTGTATAGTTCCAGAATTACTGGCTTTAAATTCGTATGTTCAAATTGTTATGGCGAGTCCTTACATTATTAGTAACTGCCAAACAAAAAAATAGGAAATGCCATAGTAGATGAACATAGAAAGCCTGAGTCAGCATTTCAATTAACTGGACATAATAACATAGTTGACAAAAATAAATTAAGTCAAAGCGAACGTAATAAAGAAGAGACTGCATGTTCTAGGTCAACCTTGATAGAATAACATGGGTACTCATAATTGCGCTTTCCATCTTTGCTGTTGTCTGTTTCAAATTCGTCGCAGTAATATCATAACTAAGCCGACTAGATGAAAAATACAAAACTTCAGAACGAGCTTTATTTTCTTACTCTCATTCTGCCACCATCATTTTTCCATATTATTGGTTGAAGGATCACAACATGTTCACCCTGTAAGGTATGTAAAGTATTGTTCATATCGTTTGGAGCTCTATTTTGAGCACGATTTTCACGTGATAGAATAAGCAACTCTTAAGAACTGATGGTAGCCTTTCTATAATAGAATATCTATGAAAAGGTCTTCTCATTCTTCACAAAAGGTGTCAGCCAGGATTAGTCATATCCTAGGCAATTGGGTCATCGGCGCCCAGGAAGAACGAGCATCACTCAATCAATCTTTCCAACTAGAAAGCTTGCTCCCACATTTTACAGATTTGCCCCCACCTAAAAGTAACGCTCCATATCATCTTGATCTAGCAGACGTTATATCACAGGACGAAATAAAGTCGATAAATGAAAATGGCAATATTTCTTTTCATGCTGTTGGTGATACAGGTGGGATCAATAACGCAACATATCAACAAATCAACGCAGAGGCTATGGAAACAGATTTTTCTAACCAAACAAACAACAACCCACTTTCTTTTATCATTTAGGAGATGTAGTTTACTATGCCGGTGAAGCTAACCATTACTATGGTCAGTTTTATGAACCATATCAATATTACCCAAAACCAATATTTGCAATACCTGGTAATCATGACGGACTCACACTTGGGGATCCCTCTAGTTCTTTAGCAGCATTTATTGACAATTTTTGTGCTGATGAACCTCACGTTACTAAGGATGCCGGTAGTATTACACGAGATGCCATGACGCAACCTTATGTTTACTGGACACTTAATGCACCATTTGTCACCATTGTAGGTCTATATTCAAATACTGATGAATTTGAAGGCGATTTTGATCAGAATCAAGTAAAGTGGCTTGTTAATGAGCTAAAAACAGCATCGAAAAACAAAGCATTGATAGTAGCTGTACACCATCCTGCTTATTCTGGAGATAGTGCTCGTGGTGGCAGCCATAAGGTTGCAAAAACCTTGGATGATGCTTTCGACCAGGCTGCTAGAAGAGCAGACCTAGTGTTATCTGGACACGTTCACAATTATCAACGCTTCACGCGTGTTTTCGATGGAGAACAAGTACCATATATTGTAGCTGGTGCAGGCGGATATCCTGCTCAACATTATTTGTTGAGAGACCCTGATGGAAACAAGATCGAAGTCCCTTCGAATTTCAGTAGCAGAAATGGAGTGAACCTAACCTTGGAAAATTATTCAGACAATCGTTTTGGCTATTTGCTCTTGCATGTAACAGATAAAATCATAAAAGGTGAATATACTGCAACAGCGTATCATAATGAAGCATTTCATGCAGAGTCTGAACAGGTTGATAATTTTGAACTTGATTGGCGGCACCACAAATTAAAGAGAGGTGGTTCTATACCCTAGATATTTTTTCCCAGGAAAATATCCAGAGCTCATTCCGATCTTCAAATATACTTGGTTTGGGCTGCCTTCCTCTTCACGGTAAGTTGTACTAATACCTTAACATGTTTTATTTCATGATCCTTTGCGTGATGTCACAAACACAATATTCAGATGAGCCATCAGTGTTATCAACAGGATATATTAGTTTTTTAGTTTTATAGTTTGGTATAAGCCAATCATAATTAAGCAAAATCCTAAACGTCAATATGAAAGTGCAGATCAATATAGCATATGACATCAGAATTAAGGAATAAGTGGATAAGTATAGAATGAAACCATTATACACTATATTAATTGTTGACAGCATTATTACTATCATTATTTAATGCCCTGCAATACTATGATTATGATGTGAACTGTGTATCATGCCTGAAGAAATAATATCAGTTACCCCAAAGCTCATCCGAGAGATTTTACCTCCACGTCTAGTATACTCGAAAAAAGGAGACAACGGCATAGTCCTTGTCATTGGCGGAAGTGGAATCTATCACGGTGCACCATTGCTTAGCACCTTAACTGCTTTGAGATCGGGAGTTGATCTTGTTTATACAGCAGTTCCAAAGTCAAATGTTGCACTTCTGAGATCTTTCTCCCCTAATGTCATAGCCTTGCCTTTTCCTAATGACAGATTTACCAGGCGATCTGCTAAGCAGTTGCTAAAAATGCTCCCAAAGAAACCAGATGTTGTTGCTATAGGAATGGGTATGGCTATAGAAAAGCCAGCATCTTTGGTATATATGGTAAAAGAATTAAAAAACAGGAAACAAAGTTACTGCTAGATGCTTCTGCTCTTATACCAGAAATTCTTGATCATATATCTGGAACTGATACAATTGTCACTCCACACTTTGGAGAGTACAAAAGACTATTTCAAAAGGAGAAGAATTATTGTGATGAGATAATGGATACAACAACAACTACAATACAGGAACAAGCATCAAATGCATACAACTTGGCAAAAAAGTATGGAATCACAATAATTCTCAAAGGAAATAATAATATTATTTGTAATGGTAGTCATCCAGAGAAGCATGATGAGGAAGAGGAGAAACCTTTAGCAGTGATTAAGAGGACTACGCCTGCAATGACTGTAGGTGATTGTGGCGATGTCCTATCTGGTGTAGTAGCAGGATTGCTTACAAAGATGCAAGATTCTTTTTCTGCATCAATTTCAGGTGTTTATCTTTGTGGAATAGCAGGAAGTTTAGCATATAAAAGAGTAGGATTGCACATGGTTGCAACTGATTTGATAGAAGAATTACCTAATGCTATGAAAACATTTGACAAAATCAATTCTAAACCGCAACCTTTTTCTAAAGTGAGAGAATGAGACAGGTATAATAATAAAATCAGCTAAGAGGATTTTCAGTTTTTCTTAATAATATCCACGCAATTAGTCTTTGGCATTATCCTTTGAGAAGTATTATGAAACGCCGTACTACAATACAATCTCCAGTCAACATAATAGAATTATACAGCTAGCTGAAGACACTATTTAACATACCATCATCATTAATTAGTTGTGCCGCCATTTATGAGATAACGATTCTTGCATCAAGTACTTTACATCCCATTCCTTGCTCGAAAACTATTAGTGGATTGATTTCTATCTCTTGTATTTCGGAAAAATCTGTAACAAGTTGTGACATACGTTGTATGCATTCAACTATGGATTCTATATCTGATGGTTCCTCTCCTCTTGCTCCTAAAAGGATCTTGTTGACTTTTGTTGATTCTATCATATGGCGTGCACCCAATTCCTTTATTGGTGCAAGTCTAAAAGAAACGTCTCTAAAGATTTCTACATATATTCCTCCTAATCCAAACATAAGCAAAGGGCCAAACTGATGGTCACGTTTCATTCCTATGATGACTTCCTTGCCATTTCTTATGAACTCCTGAATGTTAATTCCTACTATACTTGCATCAGCTTTTGCTTTTCTAACATTCTGCATTATTCTTTGAAATGCATCTCTTACTTCCTGAGCATTTCTCAAATTAAGTTCAACACCTCCGACATCAACCTTGTGCACAATATCTGGCGAAGATATTTTGAGTACAACAGGATAGTCAATCTCTTCAGATAAATTAACGCAATCGTCTTCATTGGTCGCTAACCTGGATTTAGGAATCTGAAATCCATAAGATTTTACTATTTGCATTGCTTCAGTTTCGTGTACATAATTTCTTCCTTTTTCCTTGACTTTAGCAAATAATGTTCTAACCTCATCTTTGGAGACGTCAAATTGTTTGATTCCTGTCCTTGGTCTTGCTATCCAAGATCTGTATTCTTGCATAGCAACAATAGCTCTTGCTGAAGATTCAGGAAAAGAGTACTGTGGTATTTTATTTTCATCAAGTTTCGCTAAGGCATTTTCAATTCCAGAAATTGCCATCATACAAGACAAAATTGTTTTTTCTTTGAATTCCTTGTTTATCTTTATCGTGATTTCAGCCAAGGATTCCATATCAAGCATCATCTGCGGAGTAGATATGACAATGCATGAATCCACGTTCGGATCTCCAAGTACAGCTCTGAGTGCATTTTCATATCTCGTATGATCTGCATCGCCAATTATGTCAATTGGATTGATTAGTGATGCTGTTTTTGGAAGCATTTTTCTAAGTTCATTGATAGTCTTTTCGCTTAATTTGCTCAGCTTCAAATTATATTTTGCTGCCGCATCTGCAACTATTATGGCAGGACCTCCTGCGTTTGAAACTACTACGGTACCAACACCTCTTGGAATTGGCTGGTACGCAAACGCTATTGCATAGTCAAATAACTCTTCTAAAGTTTCAACCCTTAGGACCCCGCTCTGCGCAAAAATCGCTTTATATGTTTCTTGAGAGCCTGCTAACGCACCTGTATGTGATGCGATAGATTTAGCTCCAATAGTGGATTCTCCTACCTTCAGTGCAAGTATAGGTTTTCTTTTCTCTATTTCTCCCGTCACATAAGAAGAAATTTCTATAAATTTTCTACCATCGACCAGATCTTCAATGTACATTAAAATGACTTCCGTAGAATCATCATTTCCAAGCATAGTAAGGAGATCATTTTCGTTCAGATCTGCCTTGTTTCCTAAACTAATCACTTTTGAGAATCCCATATTCCTCATTTTTGCATATTCGAGCATAGCGACACAAATTGCGCCACTCTGAGAAACAAGTGCTATGCTACCAGACTTTGGCATTCCTTTGGTAAAACTTGCATTTAACGAAACATACTTTGAATCCAGCAGAAATTATGACTGCGGCCCTTACTCCTTTCTTACCACAGTCTTCCGTTACTTGAGGCACAATACTGCTTGGAGTAACTATTACTGCAAGATCGATAGGGTAGCCTATATCAAGTATATTTTTGTAACACTTTAAACCCAATATTGTATCACTTGAAGGATTAACAGGATACAATTTGCCCTTGAAACCTCCAGACAAGATATTAGCTATAACAGCATTGCCAACGCTGCCTTCTCTATTTGATGCACCTATAATCGCCACACTTGTAGGAGAGAATATATTTTCAACAGTCATAGATAGATAAGACAATCCTTATAGTATAAATTAGTTAGATAAAACTAGGATGAGTTCCAAAAAGTTATCTTTAAATTTTGCTCTTTTTCAGTCTATGCTCAAGATTTTAAGGCTCAACTTTATACACATGCGGAAGTTTCTGGTACATCTTTCTTTGAATCGTAGTTGATAAAAAGAGTAAAGGCACAATTAGAATAATAATAATAATGCCAATAGATACAATACAAGTTTATGTTTTTTTTAGAAATCATTAGTCTGGTTTTTGTCTTAATTGTTATTCCCTTCTAAAGTCATTCCTTCAATAGTCGTGGTCTGTAATAACCGCTTCGATAAGAAATCATAATCTAGTTACAATTATCACATACGCTTGCAGTGCAATGCACAACATTCGAATATATGTCATTATAGAATCAAATGATCAGAATAAGAGTGTGAGTATTGAATCAATTCCAGTATCTAGTCTTATGAGTAAAAGCGTGAAAACAGAAACATCAGATCAAAATATCCGGGCAGTTTGTAGAATAATGCATGAAAACAATATTGGAAGTGTAGTTATTGTAAATCATGGTAATGACGACAAAAACAGCAATAACAACAATAAACCAGTAGGCATAATCGCAGAAAGAGATATTGTACGGATAATAGGAACACTAGAGCCATCTTTACTCAAAGTACCTGCACATGAACTAATGAGCAAACCATTGATTACAATATCCCCAAATAACTCCGTTAAAGAGGCAATGCATACTATGCAAGTGAAGAATATCCGTAGAATAGTAGTAGTTGAAAAAGAAGGAAAAGGTAATAATAACAATAAGATGGTTGGAATAATCACCAATAAAGACATATTCAAAGCAATAATGAAAAATCAGTCTGATACCTAGTATATTAAACGTTGAATTACTAACACAACACAAACCTGTGTATGAACAATTTACTGAATATTGGTTTGGTGACATTCTTCATAGGCGCAGATATCATTTAACATACTTAAATAATCCTAAATAGCCTATGAGTAAGGTAGCATAATGTCTAAAACCAGTTCTGGTTCAGATCAATACAATAAAAGTGTATTTCCTTTTTATAGTAGATTTTCCATAAATATCTTTAAAGCTTTTGCTCGAGCGTTATCAAACTCAACACAATTTAACACAGATGTTGTGGCTGAAAAGGATGATCTAGTAGCGCCAAACTCTAGTAAGCCTCTTAATAGTGCATTAACAGAAAGTCATGACAAAAGCCTGATTGAATTTAACTCAGGACACGTTGGCCTGATGATAGGAAAAAAAGCTCATAAAGAACTCTGGCCCAAAGTAGGAGAATGGATAAAGAACCACTCATAAATAAGATCGCATTTTAATATAAGATGGCATTTTCCCACCAAGATTGTGAAGAACGCCCTTTTTATAACCGTAGCATTAATTGGAAATAAAATTTTTAGATTACCAAATCGCTTTTTAGAGGAGAGTTTAGATTGGGTACTTGGCATTGAGATGGAAGTTATCTTCAATGGCTAATGAAGATGAGAAGTTATTGCTGGCGAAATAGTGCAGACCTCAGAGAGAAGAATCTCGATTTGATGGTGGTTGGAACAAGAGGAAGATCAGGATTTAAGAAACTATTACTTGTAAGTGATGCATTTTCAGTAGTAACTTATGTACATTGTCCTGTTATAGTAGTAATGCGACTGGAAGTGGTGATGGTAATGGTCATCATTACTAATGTTGCGTTGGAGACACAGACAATACTTGGATTCGGCTATTATCACGATCGACGAGGTATCCTTTACCAGCTAACCCTAAGTCAAAATCAACTGAATTATGTAGATGACCACTAGTAGCTATGCCAAGAGGCCCCAATTTATTGATGAATTTGCCATCTTGACTAAATTCCTGTATGCGATCATTGCCACTATCAACTACCCACACATGACCTATTGCATGATCTACAAATACATCAGTTGGAAAATACAGCTGACCATTACCTCTACCAAGAGAACCCCAAGACATAATGAATTTGCCATCTGGGGTAAACTTATCAATATGGTTATTGCCAAAGTCAGCTACATATACATTACCAAATCCATCAACATCAAGACGACTTGGGTTAACAAATTGCCCTTCTCCTGTACCAAAAGAGCCGAAAGACATAATGAATTTGCCATCTGGGGTAAACTTATCAACACGGTTATTTCCAGTATCAGATACGTATACGTTACCTGTCTTAAGATCTACTGCAATACCGGTAGGAGTGATAAACTGTCCTGGGCCAGAGCCAGAAGAACCCCATTTTGTAATGAACTTACCATCAGTTGCATTAAACTCCTGGACTCGTGCATTAGCTCCATCTGTCACATATATGTGACCTCGACCCTCATCTATGGCAGCCTCTATTGGGCTATTGAACTGTCCTGGGCCAGAGCCAGAAGAACCCCATTTTGTAATGAACTTACCGTCTATTGCATTAAGCTTTTGTATACGGTTATTTCCAGTATCAACTACATACACATTACCTTTAAAGTCTAAATCTATACCTGATGGACTATCAAACTGACCATTACCTGATCCACGGGAGCCCCACGTATTAACAATAGTCAGCGCATAAGCATATGAGGACATAGTAGCTGTAATTAAAAGCACAATTTGTACTATTGCTACTGCTCCTGATAATAAGATCCGCCTGGTGTTATTGTTGTTAAATTTTTCTGTTGATTTAGACCATAGAAGATAATCTATAATCATGTGAATATAAACAATAGGGTAACGGTGTTCCTCTTTGATTAGCGATGAATTAGTAGAATTTGTAAGCGAAAGAACTCAAGACTGGAAAAGCACTAGGATTTAGAGAAGAGCCAACAAATTCGGCTTGCGCAGGATTGGAAGGTACTGAAGGAGATAACGGATATGATCAGGGGTATGTAGGTGCACATGTTCACATATCAAATTTAATATCTGTTCCAATATTCATTCTTCTTGGTGGTACAAGAATAGGTCTCTTTGCTGGAGCATTATCAGATTATTATTGCCTTCTTCTCCTCTTAGGAAGATTTTCTAATAGTATTTGCTATTTGATAAACAATTAGACCATTCGTTGTCAGAGACATAAATGTTCATCTGTTTGTATAAGTTGATAGCCTACTCGTCATTTTAATGTATTTCTTTAAAATTATCTATGCATATATGTAAATAATAACAATAACAAGTAGATACACTACTAAATATCAAGAATAGATAGCATGCCAGTGCAATAAGTAAATATGATGAACATCTTAAATTTGCAATAAGAATAGTTAACCTTCAGCAATATCCATAAGCCGTAAAAGGATTCTCCAAATCTGCCATGACGTTTTAATCTATCGTGAGTATCGTCACCTACTCTTATCATTTTCATTCATAATGTATACACCACACGATAAGGAGTATGATTTTAGTGTCTTGCAATACAATACACTGCATAGATGTGGTGTTCTTCCACACTTTGGTTTATCCTTTAATCCTACCATACCTTCTTTGTTATATCTGTCAAGTCAATATGAAGCACAAGGCTTACTTCTATGGAGTTGTTGTACTACATGAGTAGGTACTTCTCCATCAACTTCTACTCTCAGAGTAAGCAATAATCTCTCCTTCACCTTGGGATTATATTCTCTTTTGTATAGCTCTGTTAATTCTTTTTTTGAAACAGTCAAACAAATTTAGCAATGTGATGTAGCAAATAGCTTTTCCATGCAAGATAGTCAAAAATTATCTAAGAACATCTGCTAAGTGGTATATGAAAACACAACTACTACAAGAATTCAAGATATGACTCTGCTAGTTTTAAATGGTCTTCTGATTCTCTAACATATTCCATTCTTTTGTTTGTGAATATTTTTTCGTTTCTTGCACTGAAAAGAGATACTTTGGCTCTTACACACGCTTTGTAACACATTAAAAAGTAAACTAATCCTGATAATTTAACATCATTGCTTTTCATTATATACTGTGAAATGAAGTATTTCCTAAGGTCGTCTCTTTTGTGATAGTCCAAGTCCATAGAAAGATGCGCCACATCTTCTGCAACGTCCGCATATCTTAAAAAGTCATTGAATTCTATTCTATCATATAGATAAAATTTATTTTTTATGATGAAAATATTTTTCAGATACAAATCACCATGTATATCGCGAATTCTGTTTCCTGCAATTCGACTATAAAATAAGGCATCATTATTTTTAATAAATGAATTTAGTTTCTTCTCAAACTTTGAATCGACTGTTGACTTTAACTTTGCAAGAGTCTGAAAATTCTCAGCAATCTTTTTTTTCATGAACTTTGGCTGACCAAAACACTTAATTGTATCATTTGTTGGTGTCAGGCGATGGAATTTAACTAGTGTTTCTGTTAGGTTTCCAACAGTTTCTAGACCAACTTTGCCTGCAGCAATAAGGTTATCCATACGAAATTCCTGCGGCATCTGTCTCATCTTAAGCGCATATTCTACTGCTTTTCCGCTTTCTTGTAGATTTACCATTTTAACAATGTTACTATTTTCTTCTTTGATGATTTTTACAACTTCTATATACATACTGCCACACAGGGTTTTGTTTAATATCAATTCTTTCTCACAAGTTTTTCTTCTCTTTGCCAATGTGGAAAAATCGAGAACTTTACCAAATTTTAGTGCCTTTTTTATCTTATATGCGTAGGATCCGGTAAGACATACCCAGGAGATATGAGTTTCTTCTATCTTGATATTTGATACCTTATGGGAGTATACACTTTTTTCTAGAAGAGCTGAAATTAATTTTTGTTGATTTGAACTCAATTTTTTGTTTCATTTTTTAATATTCGATTCGCTATATCTATTGAGTTCTTATTTGCAGACTGTTGACTTGTATCAACTACAATATGCTTTTCTTTTATTGATTGATATCTCATTCTCATCTTTTTGTAGATAGAAATATCGGCATCTGAATAATCATTTTTTCTGTTTCTCAGTCTTGAAATTGCAATATGTTCAGGGCAAGTGCATTCAACGATACTTATTTGTGGTGATGAGATCAAATTCAACTTTTTCTTTAACTCTTTTCGAGATTTTTCTGTATTGAAAGTAGCATCAAGGATGCAATTTATTCCCGCATCATTCAAATATTTTGCTAACAACAACATGACATCGTAAATTAACTTTTTTTCCTGTTTTCTATAGGTTGGCTTTGATATCAGTTCCTTTCTGATCTTATCTGTAGATAGAATAACTGCTCTAATTAACGGTGCGAGCTCCTTTGCTAGACTGGTCTTTCCGACGCCAGGCAAACCACAAACAATAATTATCAAGTTCCGTTAAAAAATACTGTTCTGTTAACTTATTTAGGGTACTCACAAATTAAAATATTGTATTTAGAAAAGACGACTACTATAACTTCGTAATGTGATGACAATTAAATGTCAGATATTATATCAAGAGCTGACGTTAAATATTTTACTTCAGATAATGCTATAGAATCTTTGACAACTGCAATAGGAATCAAGTCTTATTATTATTATTCGTCTGCATTGCAGTTTAGATGATCTGTCATTATATTAATATTTATCAGGTATGCTGGTATCCTAGCAGGATATGAATTTTAATTAGAGCTTCTTTTTAACTAAAAATGCGTATGTCCTGTATTGGTAGTAAAGTGAATTAGATAGTATACCACAAATCTTTGCCTATCTTACTATGACAACCGGGCACTTTGCATAATGAGTAACCTTATATGAAGCACTTCCCATGAGAAATTCTTTGGAAGCTTTAACTCCTCTGCTACCTATCACTATTGTATCTACTTTTTGTTTATCTGCTATACGTAATATCTCTTCTGCAACATCATTTCCTCTGGACTCGATGACATCGATAGAGGTAATTACTGATGATTCCTTTGCTCTTGACTTGTATTTTTGCAACATCTCTAGATCTCTTTGTTCTAATTCTTTCAAGATCGAATGGCCAATACTAACGAATTCTTCGAGCACATGTACAATTAGTAATCCAGATCCACATTTTTTAGCCAGATAAGATGCATATTCAAAAGCCTTTTCTGCGTACTCAGAACCATCAACAGCAACAAGAATTTTTGATATCATTTGCTTATTATTTTGCACATCTAGCAGATATATGTGTGTGAATTACATATTATAAATTTAATTTGAGTTAATTTGCTTTCTTCTCACTCACATTCACATCTATACTATATGGTCAAAGTAAATGTGCAATAATGTAACCTGTAAGCAGTTTACCATTGTCTCCTATCTCCTTCAAGCAGACCACTACCAATGTGAATTCTATCTATATGTTTTGACATTTCAGCTTTATCTTTGAACTGTGATTGACAATAAGGACAAATTATTTTTGTTGCCTCTCCTTCAATTACATTAGCAGGCAATTCAACTTCAGCAAGGTCTAACTTATCGCTTGGAACATTTCCTACTATGGACTTAAGGGTTATAATTCCTGTAATACTATTTCCTCCCGCTTTCTTTACTGCCAATCTTCTAATGTGTTTGGTTCTCATCAATAGTACTGCATCTTTAACGGATTCTTCTTCAGCAATGGTAATTAGTGGAGAACTCATTATGTCTTTCAATGTGACCTTAAAGGGGCCTTTATTTTCAGCTACTACACGATATAATATGTCCCTTTCAGTTACAATTCCAATCGGCTCATTTGAATTCTTGCTAGTAACCAGAACACTCAAAACATCTTTATCTCGCATTAATTTTGCTGCTTCAGCAACAAGGGTGTCTTCAGATAGAGTTACATAGTTTTTTTCAGCAATACTTTCAACCTTTTGCGATAGATAAGAATTAGCATACATCCAATAAATATCATGATAATTACCTTATATTATTATATGCGTTTTTGCTGTCCAAAACATATATTACAAAATCAGATCCTTGCATTGTCATTGTCATAGACTTACTTCCTAACACTTTATGATATAGTCTTTACTAGTTACTATGGGATATTAATAATGATGAGAATGGTAGCAATATAATATATAATTGAGGCTTGGACATAATTCTAGATTCGTATTTTTGGCAATGTTGCCATAGATAAGTAAAAAACAAAAAGATGTTTCCAATCTGACATTACTTAAAAATTCAAATAAAAATACTTCACAGATTCTCTAATGTACAATCAGTACACAGGGCAGCTAGACCTCTCAGCAATAGCTCTAGATATACTTCCTAATACCTTAATCTTTGATATTCCACTTAAGCCTACAGCTCCTACTACTATCAAGTCTACTTTTTCTTTATCTGCAAATTCAGTTATAGTATTTGGTATAGAAATTCCTCTGCCTCCAACAAAAACTTCTGTTCTTATAGTAAAATTACTATTACTACAGTTTGTCTTACTCTCATATTTTTTCTTTCTTTTAGCTAGTATTTCTATCGCACTTGACTTTATTGATTCATGCATTTCTTCAATATAATCAGAAAGTGAAATCTTTTCACCAGTTTTAAGTGAACGCATTGGTTTTTCAAATCCGAGTGGAACAGGAAAGATCTGGAATAACATATAATATTATAAT
This sequence comes from uncultured Nitrososphaeraceae archaeon, assembly GCA_963825865.1. Taxonomy (GTDB): domain Archaea; phylum Thermoproteota; class Nitrososphaeria; order Nitrososphaerales; family Nitrososphaeraceae; genus CAWGVG01. The sequence continues at coordinate 191,873 of CAWGVG010000026.1, forward strand.
TTTTGTCTTGTTATTACTACTACTAGTGTTACTAGACGTAGATTTTACAAGGTTAATCGCATGCTCTAGGGCTTTATCTGCTGGCTTGGAACCATCAATTGGAACTAGGATTTTACTATACATGGGTCAATATCAACTATGCTAGAATGGTGTCAATCCTTTAGGTATTTTATATCATTCGATATAGTGTGATCTTTCTATAATTAACTAAAATGGAGTCATCGCCTGCTCTCTTAAATATTCCCAGTCAATTGTTGTTGGTAAATATTTATCCTAAAACCAAATCTTGAAGAAGAGGAAATGTCCTACTAAACTGCTCTTTTGCTGCACTTTTAGAAACCAAAATGGAAAAGGCGATTCATTGGGTCAGAATACAAAATGCTAAAAAGTCAGTCATGGCATAGAAAGATGTATTAAGTTTTGATTATCCCATAGATCAAATATTTGCTGCTATGTTCATTATGAAATTAGATCGCAAATAAGCCTTAAGTAGAACACCTAGTTTGAATAGAACACTTATAACAGTTGAAAATATGTTATAGCTTTCACATTATTCTGAAGTGCTTATATTTGATCAAGTATCATATAGCAGCACTAGTGAATGACTGATACTGATAATAACTGGGATTTGTGCAGTTTGTGGTAAGTTCCAAAAACACGAAAAATTCAAACGATCAGATAAAAGAGATAATGCTGCGTGGAACTTTGTTCTATGTGATGCCTGTAAAAAGAGAGGAGAAAATATGCCAAAAATCAGACCGTGATGGCGACGATGATAATATTTGTTGGTTTTTTCATAATAGAGGCCAAATACATAGACAAACATTTTCGAGATCAAGTCACAAAGCAGTCGTATGCAGGTGTAAAAGATGTTACTTACATTGTAGCACTATTATCCATTCATATTATAATTTGGTCATGCCACTAAACACGTTTTAATGGTTACAAGTCCTGCTGGAAATGGATTAACATTTATTTCTACAAAGACAAATCAAATATTGAACAGGTGCAGGCTCCTTGGGGATTGGATATTGATAGCAATGAGAAATTAGCATATGTTGCTAACAGAGGAAATGATTACGTTACTGTTGTCGACATTCCAACACAAATATGAAGGATAATCATAATACCATAACCCCTTATTCTTATAATGCAAAGGGTAGAAAAATGGTAGAAGAACTAAACCCGCAACTTCTGATAAAAAAGGAAATATAAAAATCATGATAATGTTCTAACATAAGTATGATGATGACAATGGAGTTATTGAAACTTGTTCATGAATGATTCTTTATCCATTGCCCTACTTTGGGCCAGAGTTCTTTGTGGGCATTTTTTCCTATCATCAGGCCGACATGCCCTGAGTTATATTCAATGAGGCTCTTGTCATGGCTTTCTGTCAATGCATTATTAAGAGCCTTACTAGAGCGGGTGCCACTAAATCATCCTTCTTGGCCACAATATTGAGGAATGGCATATTGATATTCTTCAATTAATCAATTGCCATATCATATTCGATTATTGTTATTATAGTCTGTCTCTTCTATTCTCATTTTACTTTTGATAAGTAAATTTTGTTTATAGCAATACTCTACGAATTCTCTGTATATTTCACCTATTATCGGAGGACTATCATATAGCCATGTCTCTGTTGCAAAGAATTCTGCTATTGACTCTAAACTACGAGGCTGTTCAAAGAAGTGGAAATATTTATGACTATATTCAATAGGGTTTCTAAGGATAAATGCGGCATTTAACACTATCCCAGGCAGATTTCCAAATGTATCCAGAAGATAATTTTCCTTCATGGATTTAGTCCAAACAGCAAGTAAAGAATTATCAAGATCAAAATCTCCTGGTGTAGCAATAGTGATCAGATTCTTTACTTTTTCAGGATGAAGAGCAGAATAGATAAGTGCAAGATCACCACCCCAGCAATAACCAAACAAAGATACTTTATCTAGATTTCGTAATCTTTCTTATAAAATCAACAGACTTGTCCATGTATTTATTAACAAAATGACCTATCGTCAGACTCTTATCATATGCAGATGGCGTTCCCCAATCTGTTGCAAAAATATCAAGCCCAGATTAATAAATTTCCCATAACACTCACTTCGGGTAAGAGATCTAGAATATAATGTCTATTTATAAAAGCGTAGATTACAAGTATTGGAGTAGTATTCTTTTGACTTGTCGAGCTAACTTCTTTTTCAGTAAAGTAGGGTTGTAGGTTAGTAGGTGCCTATTATAACGAAATAGTGAGTAATTCTCTATCTCACAAATCTTCTGCGAAGGAGTACGATATAACGTATCTCTAATTGGCTCTACAAAATCATTATTCCAAACTGAGGACCTATTGGATAAATGCTGATATATCTTCCCTAGACCGGTGCTTTTGGCTAATTCTGAATAGCTGGCAATAGTATCCGAAAGTGTGTTGACGAATCTTTCTTCCCTGAACTTTTCATCAAAGGTCCTACGAATTCTGCTTCTTAAGATTTTATCTAACTCAGATAGATCCTTCCAAGACTTGTCGTATTCCGAAATTGTATTAAGATATATTGGATACGCATTCACAAAGGCATTAGACAATTCTATGTTAAATTGAGTTGAGCTTGATAATGCTCGTAAAAAAACATCAGACATATTTGTCATAAAAAATCCATCATATAAAGGAAAAATACTTTTGTTGTTATCGTATTTATCTGAAGTGAAATTGGATTTGGCCATTATATGTTCTTCTAACTAAATCTTACCTGCCAATTACATATAAAGTTAAGAATAGAAAACTTTACATCTTTTCTTTGCTTCTTTTCTCTCAGAAGCAAGAAATAATTCTATGGCTGGTAAATACACAGCATTGCACTATATACATACTTTGTATATAGTGTCCTATTGCAGTACATACTTGGGGCGATACAAGAAAATGTCTACTACTATAGGAATGCTGGTAGGAACGATATTTCTAGTGGTCCTGATGGGCAGTCTTGTTTTGATTCCTATGGCTGTATATGGCATTACTGTGGGAAGCCTACCGCCAGTAATCCCGGTACCGCCATTACCATTACCTGCACCATACCTAATCAAATACGTTCCACCATCACTCTATCAGGTAACAAGTCCATGAAGTGCTTTATTTTTTATTTTTACAAAAAACTTCAATTACATTACGCATTACATAGAATACCTTTTTTCTGGTAAATGCATAAACCTAACTTTCACAAATGGTTTTTTGTGTTGGTTTTTTTATGAGACAAGCGAATAGATCATTTTGATTCATGTCCTTATTCAATATTTGCTATATCTTCTGATTTATAAAGCGTCTATTGGTACTAAAAAGCAGCAAAATAATTTTAAACCATAACCTTTTTCTCTAATAAAGGAAGTGATAGAAACAATAAAACTTTGACATTTCTATATAAAAAAATCCTTGTACCATATGATGGTTCTAAACCATCAGAAAATGCATTGCAACAAGCAATACAATTAGCTGAATCTTTCGTTTTCAAGTGGAACTACTACAGAAAATATACAAATATTATTAATACACATAGTAGAGGAAATTCATATTCGTATTCCCAATCTCTACTTTGGGCTAAGAATACTTGCTGGCAAGTCTATGAAGAAATTCTTCGAGGAAGTATATGAAGATATGAAAAATGAATCTTTGAAAATGCTTGATGATACGAAGAAACGAATTGAGTCAAGCATTCCTGTAAATAACAACAACAAAAAAGATAGGACAATAGCATCTATATCTGTTAATCCCCAAGTAGTAATAGGAAATCCAGCTGAAGTTATTATAGATGTTGCCAATAATAAGGAAAAAGTAGATTTAATAATCATGGGAAGTACTAGTTTGAAAGGAATTTCCAAGGTAAGAGTTTTAGGAAGTGTTTCTCGTGCAGTATCTGAAAATGCAAATTGCCCAGTGATGCTTGTTCATTAACTAAACAATATTTTCGTTTGTCCATCTTAGGTCCGTCCAAAGATTCTAAACTGATATATAGTAGTTGGTTATGTAGAATTTCTTTTTGGTGTACAGGGACACTTATTCGTAGTTGGAGAATATATTTAAAAAAGCAAAAGAGTAATTTCTAATTATAAAAACAGTAGATCTGCACACACACCTTATGGCAAAATATGGAGAATTAAAAAGGAATTTTTAAACTATTGGTTTCTGACCATTATGAATTCCTCTAGTTCCGCTTTTATTTGCCCCCTGCTGCTGACACTATTATCTCTCGCTTCACGCAGTCTAGGCTGACTATATTATGTAAGGTTATAATTTGAAAAGCTATATGTTGCATAATAAATATCGCTTCTATTTATTATGCCCCATGAAGTTAATATTATGTTAGATAAATCATAAATCTCGAATGACCTAAATCTGGATGTAGTTTAATAGTTAAATAAAAAGTAGATGTATAAAGTAACCGAATTCAAATTTGTCTAAAATTAAAGCTAAAAATTGTTACTTATACGATGCATGGCACTGTGTGCTATCTACTAAAATATCCCTAAAGGTCATATTTTCTATCATATATAGCAGTAAAATCCACTTCGCAGATGATTCCTTTATTGTTTACAAGGTAACAGACAACAGCACATAGTACCTATCTAATCGAGAAGTGATGATAAAAATATTCAATTAAGAAAATAAAGCTAACCTGCAATTTAGGTTATCCTCCAAGTATATCGCCTAACAATCCACCTAATTCCTACGACAATTACTACCTGAGAAGAAACGAAATTCATTTATCAAAAATAATGATGCCTTATTTTATAGCCGAATTGCACAGTCAGGATTCGGGATATACATCTTATGAAAGGATAGAATTCAACGACTCTCTGAGATATGCAGATGTTGCACAAGATGTGGCTCATCTTTCTATGGACTTGGATTATCACAAAAGAGATGATCTTATGAAACACTTCATTTGATGGTATATAAGTTAATTGCTACTAGGATGCAGTCTTAATGTCGCGATTGTTATATCTTTATCTACCTACATCTTACTGATAAGAAAAAAATTACTCGCCGTGTTTCTCTGTCTGTAAATTACAAATGAATTCTCTAGAATCCATAACCAATCCATAATACTCCTTTACTTTACCCAGAGTCGAGTCGTATCTCTTTTTATTGATTGAGGCCGTAGAATCAGAAATCAGAATTACATCATACCCTCTGTTGAATGCGTCTCTTAAAGAGGATTCTACACTAATTGTTGTATCGATTCCACAGAAGATAAGTGTGTCTACCTTTATGCTCTTTAACCATACTTCTATCTCTGTATACTGAAATGCAGAATCTCTCCTCTTTATTATTATGTGGTCTTTGTCGGTTGGCTTGATTTCATCAATGATATCCGCATCCCATGTGCCTCTAACGCAAATAGGCTTCTTCATTATCCTTTCTTCTCTGGACTCTGGCAGAATTTTGTGGGCCTTTGTTAAAAGATCTATTCCAGACGGCTCGCGTACTGCCTGTGTATAAAAGATTGGAATTTCCGATCTCCTGCATATATCAATGAGATGACAAACGCTACTGATCACTTGTCTGTAGTTTGAAATTTCAATTCCTAAGGCATCATAAGAACCACCCTTGCTAGCAAAACCATTTTGCATGTCTATCACTACTAGGGCTGGAGTCACTTCGTAATTTTTTATCTTCATATTTTAGAATGCTGCCTCCATAACTTTCGGTAATAGGAATATATTGATTTAATGGCATATGCCGCCAAGGTAGGCAACTTCCCTGCGAAATTTTACGTTAATATATATGCATCTTGAGCGACAGTCTAACGATAAATGATTCGAGTCACGCTATTAAGAATTGAGACAATAATCAGAAGTGAAATACTAACTGGAATGCAGTGATTGGAATATAGTCTAATTATCTAAATACTAGCATATACATATTTACAATAAAGGTATGGAAAATACAACGACAAAGACGTCAACAGGCTCGCGTGTTCTCGTACCCCATGATGGATCAGAAATGTCTGACAAGGCATTGAATAAAGCTATAGCTCTCAACTCTTCGCATAATGAGTAATCTTATATGAAGTATTTCCCATGAGAAATTCATTGGAAGCTTTCAATCCCCTGCTACCAACTACTATTGTGTCTGCCTTCTGTTCATCTGCTAAACGTAATATCTCTTCTGCAACGTCATTTCCTCTTGACTCGATTACATCTACAGAGATAGATGCGCTGATTCTTTTGCTCTTGACTCGATTACATCTACAGAGATAGATGCCGCTGATTCTTTTGCTCTTGACTTGTATTTTTGCAACAACTCTAGATCGTTTTGTTCTAATTCTTTTAAGATTGAATGGCCAACACCGACGAATTCTTCAAGCACGTGTGCAATTAGTAATCCACATCCACATTTTTTAGCCATGTAAGATGCATATTTAAAAGCATTTTCTGCGTGCCTAGAGCTATCAACAGCAACAAGAATTTTTGATATCATGTGGATGTCTTTATAATTTTGTATAACTCGCAGATATATGTGTGTACGTAATCTATAAATATTATAAATTTTATTTGTGTTCCTTTCTTCCCATTCACATTCATATTTATACAACATGGTCAAACTAAATGTGCGGAAAGTTAAGCTGTGATCACTTTACCATTGCCTCATATCTCCTTCAAGCAGACCACTACCAATGTGAATTCTATCAATATGTTTTGACATTTCAGCCTTGTCCTTAAACTGCGATTGACAATAAGGACAAATTATTTTTGTTGCCTCTCTTTCAATTACACTAGTAGGCAATTCAACTTCAGCGAGGTCTACCTTGTCGCTTGGAACATTTCCTACTATGGACATAAGGGTTACAATTCCTGTAATATCATTACTGCCTCCTGCTTTCTTTCTTACCACCAATCTCCTAATGTGTTTGCTTCTCATCAATAGTCACTGCATCCTTGACAGATTTTTCTTCAGCAATTGTAATTAGTGGAGAACTCATTACGTTTTTCAATGTAACCTTAAAGGGGCCTTTATTTTCAGCAACGACACGATATAAGATGTCTCTTTCAGTTACAATTCCAATGGGCTCATTTGAATTTTTGCCAGTAGCAACAACCATAACGCTCAAAACATCTTTATCTTTCATTACTTTTGCTGCATCACCAACAAGAGTATCTTCAGGTAGGGTTACATAGTCTTTTTCCGCAATACTTCCAATTTTTTGCGATAGATGGGAATTTGAATACATATAATACATACAATGGGATTATAATTTATTACTATCTGTGTTTAGATGGCAGATTTTTCGATATTTGTCTATGCTGCTGTGTAGTTACAAAAGAAGTAAGCTAGCTGACGCCAAACTCTAGAATCAGCAAGAATATGCTTGTATAGTTTGGCCTTGTATCCCAGTAATTTTTGATATTTCTATTCATTTAGCACACAAAGCAATTTAATTTGTAAAGTATAACTGTGACAAATCCTGTCGCACCTTGCCCAGAATCTCTGTTACCTTGTCATTACTGGTTGTTTTTAAATGACTAGTAGTCGGAGTCATCGTCATCATCGCGTCTATGGTCTTTATCATCCCTTTGGCCAGGTCTTCTGCAGAGTAGGATCTACTCAATAAATTAAGATATGTCTGTCCAACATTTAAGATATCATTCTCAGTTAAACCAAGCTGTAAAAGTTTCGTTAGCATGTTACCTGTGAAGGGACTAGCCCCAAGAATCTTAAACATATTTTCTCGCTTCTCCTTGAGTATCTGAATCTGTAAGTTGAGCCTTTCCTTCTCGGATTCAAAGCCCAGTTTAGCATCGTATTGAGTTTCTATGTCATTGAAGAACTTGTCAACCGCCAGCCAGTGGTCTATCCCGTTTGAGTTCGTAATTTCTAGTATTGTTTGGAGCAACCTTCTCAGCTTCTTTGAGCCAAATCCGAGATTTTCCAGTTGGTTGTACACAGACAGGTTTTCTGAATGTAAATTGATTGCATGTCGAAGTGAATAGTCCTGCTGTATAAGTTTTGCAAAGTTCTTTTCCATTTCACCTATTGAGATCTCCAACGCTCGTCGATTATGAGCTAGATATTGAATGCCATCAAATTCTGCAAGCACCTTTTCAGGTTCGTATCCATATTCTGCAATGCTTCTAACACTTTTTGCAAATTTCGGAACATCCCCAGTTATGGAAATTTTATGTTTGTCCAATTCTTGCTTTGCATCAAAATATGACTTCATCTCCTCATTGGCTTTTCTTTTTTGCTCCAAAGCCCAATCCCGACCTTTTTCGCATTCTGACTTCTGCTCTTCTAAGGTGGATATCTGATCCCTTAATTCTTGCAGTTTATAGTCCAATTCTATTTTCTTGACTGTCTGCTGATTTATGTAAGCTTCAATTTCAGGTAGTGGAACTTGATCTGAAAATTTGACAAGGCCTTCAATACAAGTGACAATTTTACTTGGCGTGGCTCCTAGCCTCTCGCATTTTTTGTATATATCAGATATAAAATGCTCAGCAGTTTCTCCGTCTATACCCTGCTCACTCAATATTTTCATAGTTCTAAAACCAATTGCACATTGAGCCGGAGAAAGACCAGCAATTTTGAGTGATTTTGCTAATTCTCTCAGCGCATCTGCTTCATATTTACCAAGAGTATTTGTCCACTCGTTGATTATGTTACTCACCGCCCCCGTGCTTATGTTGTTGTCCCGTGCTATGGCATCTCGGCTAAGGCCTTGGAGCCATTGCATGATAACTCGTGATTTTATCGTTTCTGGAATTGCTGCAGGCATATTCGTATTCTACTTATATAAGAAATAGTGACATCAGTTTATATATTTATCATATGCGCCTTCAAATAGCACGTCAAATGTGTCATTAGGCCGTCAAATAGCACGTCAAATACGCCGTCAGATCCGTCAAATAGCATATTTGAACTCAAAAGACCGTGTAACGACGAGGTGTTACCTCAGCTAACAAATCCAAAATTGAACATAACGTAAAGTTATAACCTATACTTGAAAAGCATCTTAACCATAGCTCTGTAAAACTTTCCAGAATTGAACGGTATATAATGCCTTCTATACTTTATCTGCTATAGAATACTTGATCAAATATAATCAGTTTGCATCAGTTTGCGGAACTAATTCAGTGGCATTACTACTACTCATCTTATTACATTAATGATGTAATTAACAATATAAAGTAACCAACCACCAATGCTCCGAACCAAGACTCACTCCAAGAGTATTTCTTAATATTACACTTTCAATCGCTGCCCAACCTTTGAATAATGTAATGTAATACCAACCTCATTCTGTTTCTACAGATGAATGTGGATAGATTGTATTTAATCATACGCTCATCGACTAAGAACACTGTCGACCTATTCAAAATGAGATATCAACTAAGAGTTGACAGAACCGTCTAAACTGAAGCCTCTGAGTAAGGTCGTAAGTAAAGATGCTGAATATTCTATTCTAAGCTCAACGTTAGTAGTTCACTATAAGAAAAAACAAAAAAAGGACATATGAAAATTTATAACGCTTCTAAATAGGATATTACAGTAAGAATAATAACTTGGATGACCAATTTGAGAATAATAATATTACTTTAAAGGAGAACTCAGCATCTCCTAGAAAGACTCGAAGCATTACCTTTAGACTAGACTCTTCTGTAATAGATGAACTGCAACGCGAAGCAGACCAAAAGGAAATATCACTTAATGTTTTAGTGAATCAGACTCTAAAAAGGTATGCAGAATGGGATAGATATGAAAGCAGAATTGGCATGATGCCTGTGCCCAAGGTAATGTTATCTTCTTTAATTGACAAATCTGTCAAAATAGCCAATGATATCGAAATCAAAGATATAGAAACTTACAGGGACGAAATTATAAAATCTGCTGCTGAAATCGCATTTAGCATAATGAAAGATTCTGTATTATTTATGAGGAAACAATACAATTTGTGGGCAGTTCTCTCAGTACTGGAACAATACATGAATGTATCAGGAATAAAATCTGACCATAGGATAGATGGTGGTGGAAGGAAACATGTATTCATAATACAGCATGAGCTTGGTGAGAATTGGTCATTATTTACAAAAGAACTGTTGAAGCTTATCTTCGAAAACCTTGCCAAAGTTAAAGTTGAAGTCAGTATAACCCCAAACACAACTGTGGCTGAAGTTATACTTTAGAGAACGAATCTAATTTTTCTGATGTCTATACACGTTTGTTTTTATCAATAACAAACTTAAGCAATACAGTGCAATCCTACATATTATTTACCACGATGAATCATATAACTTGGTATGACACTAATAGTTATACAGGTAGAGGATGAATAATATAGTCCTATCTATATGAAGCAATGCTTCCATCAGAAAGGATAGGGAGGGAGTCTATTGGGATTGATAACAAATCGATCAGACTTGACTTCTCTGTAATTGGTGTTGCAGATAATGATGATGGCGAAAATATAACAATATCAAATGTAGATGATAGTTTGCGATCATTGACTGGTTTGATGGTTGATAGAAACTCTACTTATTCAGTCGTAAAGGCTTTGGGTAACCTTCGAGGAATCATCACATATGGGGATATAATTGCATTACTGGCTGAACGTATCGAGGAAAGTATTCCAGTATACATCATTGGCTTGCCAGATGATCCGTTCGATGCAGAACTGGTTAAATCAAAATTTGCCAGCATTATCAGATTGCTAAGAAAAATATCTCCAGAAATAGAAGAAGCCAGATGCCATATAAAAATAAGAGACATAGAAGTAGAAAGAAGAAGAAGATATGAAGTTGATGCGAACATAATTACATCTTACAGAAGGCATACATATACCAATACAGGATGGGATCTGGCAACTATATTTGATCAGATGAGCGATAGCCTCAAGAACAATCTTGCACACAGGCCATCACAAAAACAAAGAGAATCTGTAAGGCATGCGCGGTAGGACAAGAAAGTTAAATGAAGTCGTTAATACTATTGATGCTATTCAGCAGCAAGCAATAGTATACTTGCAAGTGTCGCATAATAACAACTATGAGTGTATTTGAAGTTGAATCAAAACAAGGAATAAGAAAATGTTGATAATAAAGATATGGTATTTGAATACTTTAGGCTTATCAAGAATAAAGATATTGAACAGCTGATGAATCTATTTGCTGACTACGCAATAATTTATGAACCCTTCAGCAAATTAACAGAAGGATTAAAAGGTAAATCAGCTATCGAATCATTCCTCAGAGTTTCACTTATGGCCAATGATGCATTGCAGACATCATATTATCATTGAAAAAGAAAATCAAAAAATGACATGGAGAAGTCATGTAATAGTAAAATTATTACTGCATTAGTAACATTTGAAAGAGGAGACACAATGAAAGCCAGATTTACGTTTGAATTTGGTTCAAATGGCAATAATCATGTTTTTGATTCAAAACGGAAAAAGATAAAGGCTTTGCATATGCAGTTTATCTGATAACAATCTCTCTTCTCCTTCTTTATCCAGCATATTTGCTCATTATCTCTGCTACCTCATCATCGCTAACCTGTGAGAAGTTTTGATAAAATGCTCCAACAGCTTCAAATAATTCAGGTGCATGCAAAACAACTACCTTATCTACCATTTGCCTTAGTTTGTTTACGGTATCCCTAGGCGCTACAGGTACTGCGACTATGAGTTCTTTGGGATTTTGCCTTCTTATCCACTCTATAGCAGCAAATATTGTTGCACCGGTAGCTATACCATCGTCAACTAAAACTATGGTTTTACCTTTTATGTCATAGTAGTGACCCTTAGTTGCTCTGAATCGTCTAAGCCGACGCTCTATTTCTTTCATCTGTGCAGATATCTGTTCGTCTATGTATTCTTGAGATACCCTTAACGTTTTAATGATGTAGATATTTGGAAAAAACGTACCATCATGCATCACAGCACCAATTGCAAGCTCTAGTTGTAAGGAGCTCCAATTTTCCTTGAAACCACAATATCTAATTTAGCATTGAGAGCAGATGCAATAACATCTCCAGTTATCACACCACCCCGAGGAATAGCGAGTATGATTAGTTGTTGTTCTTGTTGGCTATCTTTTTCTCCTCTTACTTCCATCTCGGTTAAGGACCTCAACTTTTCAGCAAGTACATTTGCCTGCTTGTCTTCTGTCTAGAAATAAGGCACGAGTATCATTGTTGCTATTTTCTATAGTTATTTGTATCATATTATTATTTTCTTCTGAAATTGTTGACATGAGACTAGGATAATTATTGATTTAACAATATTATAAAAGTAGGCTTGCAGTGCAATGCACAAAATTCTAATGATTAAAGCAATGCTTTACTTGTACCATTATACAGGAATATTATATGGCGTCAATTCAAACTACGGCTGGCGGAATGCCAGTTTTAATTTTAAAGGAAGGAACTAAAGAAAATAAGGGCAAAGAAGCACAGAAAAACAACATTACTGCGCTAAACTGGTCGCAGAGATAGTGAAGAGTTGTCTGGGCCCACGTGGCATGGATAAGATGCTTGTCAGCACAATTGGAGATGCAACAATTACAAATGATGGTGCAACAATTCTAAAGGAAATAGATGTTGAGCACCCAGCAGCAAAAGATGATGGTTGAAGTTGCCAAGTCTGTAGATAATGAAGTAGGTGATGGAACAACTTCTTCTGTTATTTTCAGCAGGCGCTTTACTTGAAAAAGCCGAGGATTTGATTAACAAGCATGTCCATCCATCAGTAATAGTTGATGGTTACGATGCTGCATCTGAACAAGCACTGAAATTATTACAAAAAATTGCAGTTAAAGTGGATGTAAAAGACAAAGAACTTTTGATGAAGATAGCAAGGACTAGTATGTATTCAAAGCTTAGTATCAGAAGACAGCCCTGCTTTAAGTCAAATTGCTGTAGACGGCAAACAGAAGAACAAGGTGAGCAGAGAAAAGGCAACAACACGAGAATGGTGATGATAGATCTAAAAGTAGACCTGGATAATATAAAGGTCGAAAAGAAAGCAGGTGGGTCTATACATGATACTAAATTGATCAAAGGTATGGTACTTGACAAGGAAGTTGTTCATGCAGGTATGCCAAAGCGAGTTGAAAACGCCAAAATTGCATTGATTAATTCAGCACTTGAGATTGAAAAGACCGAAATGAGTGCTGAGATCCGTATTAATGAGCCACAGCAGATGCAAATGTTTCTTGAAGAAGAGAATAAGATGCTAAAATCCATGGTTGATAAGATAAAGACAGCAGGCGCTAATGTCGTAATATGCCAGAAGGGTATCGATGACATGGTACAACATTACCTTTCAAAAGCAGGTATTCTTGCAGTAAGACGTGTAAAGGAAAGTGATATGTACAAACTATCAAAGGCAACAGGTGCCAAAATAGTAAATAATCTTGATGATCTGATGGAGAAGGATTTTGGCTCTGCTGATTTAGTCGAGGAACGCAAGATTGAAACTGACAAATGGGTCTTTATAGAAGGGTGCAAAAATCCCAAGGCAGTCACAATTCTGGTAAGAGGCGGCTCACAGAGAGTAGTTGATGAAGCTGAGCGATCTATACATGATGCTTTGATGGTAACAAAAGATGTTTTGGAAAAACCACAAATAGTTGCAGGTGGCGGTGCTCACAGAAGCATATATTGCAAATGAATTGAGAGAATGGTCAAGCAGTATAGAAGGAAGAGCACAGCTAGCAGTTCAGAAATTTGCAGATGCACTTGATTCAATTCCATTAACTCTTGCAGAAAATGCTGGTATGGATCCAATTGATACTATGGCTGAACTACGAGCAAAACAGAACAAAGGAGCCAAATGGACTGGAGTGGACGTCAGAAATACGGTAGTTACTGATATGTATAAACAGGATGTGCTAGAACCACTTGTAGTTAAGGAACAAATCATAAAATCTGCTACAGAAGCAGCCTGTATGATTATTAAGAGTAGATGATGTAATTGCTGCAAGCAAGTCAAAGACGCCCCCTATGCCTCCAGGAGCTGGTGGCCTGGTGGAATGGGTGGAATGGGTGGAATGGGTATGGAGTAAAAAAAGGCTCTCCTTATTTTTGGAGCAAATGATAAGAGCATAGCATACTTGAGAGATCTATGTTATACCATTAACTTATCGCTTTGATGATCCATCATCTTTGAAATCTATAATACGCTACTCGACAAGCTTTGGAGGATCTTTTAATAGCACATGGTAATCGCGATCCTTATCGACTTTGTTTATATACTTGACATAATAATCAAACCATTTTGAATATTTTGACTGAGTGAATATGGAATGATAAGTGCAATATCAAGATAATCCTAGAATAATTGTAATATCATGATAACGCTTGTCTAAACATATATATTCTGTTTGAAGACAATTAAGCTGAAGGAACTGGATCAGGAAGAACAACCAGAAGAAATAGTTTGAATCGAATTATTATTATGATAATAGGACTAAAAGAAAGATTCTAGAATTAGGTCCCCAAAGGGTGCAAGTAATTCCGTAGTTGTTGTTGTTTTATTAACAGAATCCTTGTTTTCCATATATGTACAGGTATTATAATTACTTCGTGTCTTCTTTAAGTTTTATTTTTTTATTATTTTTTCTATCTATTATCATCTGTTTTACCAAAGACCTATGACAATGGTTCTCGTCTTTACAATGGCATCTCTTTGAAATATCATAGTATCTGTAAATCAGTAGCATTGGCGATTGGTTACTCCAATGCCTTACCAAAGCCCACAGTAGTATATGCCGAAAGTAATGCAATGAATGAAAGAGCAGAAAATAATAATAATAATACGTAAACGTTTGTGAACCCGTTGTGTAATCCAGCAGTGTTAATAATATTATTATTAATCCATCTATGTCTAACTTATCTTCTGTCCTGATTAAGGATATGCTTATCTACTACCGCTAAAAGTAGTAAAATAACTTAAATGATGTCTCTTTTTCAAATAAACGATGAGACAGAAACAAAAAGAACACATTAAATCTGAATAAGAAAATCTAAAAGGATGTAGTAATAATCAACAAAACCACACAGTATTCGGTAAGTTCAATCGATGCAAGTTATATTGAAGGAGTCTCTCTTTTCCGTAAACAATTGAAGTAGGAGGACATGAATCAAAATGATTCTATTGTAATCAAGGAAAATTTATCAACCATATTCTTTTTTATCCTTTTACTATGAAAATCACAGTAACACTGAATACGACCTCTCTAGAATATTAAGCAAATAATCGATGCCTGAACAGATTCCCATTAGTGATTTAAAGGTAAAGCACTATATGACCACAAATCCAGTTACCATAAACTCCAATGTTAATTTTGCAGGAGGCATTGCGGTCATGGTTATCAAAGGGATCGGTAATTTAATTGTAAAACGAAATCAAAGAGCTGTAGGTATTCTTACCGAAAGGGAAATCATCCAGCACTTGTCTTATTATAAAGAAATACCAAGTAAATTACTGGATAATATGATTCTCCAACCATTTTTTACAGTTGCATCCTAATACTATGGTTCTCCATGCGAGCAAGAATAATGATTGAAAAGAAAGGTAGAATATTGGTGTTTGATGAGAAATGATGATGATAATGAAAATAAAAGTGACGATGATGCTAATCACCAAGAAGAAGAAAAACAACAACGGCATAATAAGAATGAGAAATTAGTTGGAATTATTATAGCTTCAGATATGGTAAGAGCATTTGCTACTCAGACAACTACTAGTCCATCTTTGGAACCAATTATGACTAGAAGGATTTTTAGTGTTGACGTTAATAATAATATCAGTAGAGCTGTAGATATAATGTGGAAGAAAAGGTCGGAAGTGTGATGGTTAACAAAGATGAGAGGCGATATGGAATATTTACTGAAAGAGATCTTTTAACAAAAGTATTATCAAAGGAAGTTAGTCTACAGGAAAGAATTGGAGATTATTGCTCAAATGAATTGATAACTGCAAAAATTGGAAAATTTGGAATAACTGCACTTGAAGCTGCAGACATTATGCGCATCGCAAAGATAAAAAGGCTACCATTAAGAAGTGATGACAAGGTTGTGGGAATAATAACTGCAAGGGATTTAGTAGAACTGTATAAGGCCAATCATGATATGAAGGAGCGATAAGCATCAAAAATCCTGTTGAGGAATATTAAAGTATTAGATAATAGTCTTAATCGAGATAACGAGGTTTTGGGAGTTCTCGGTCCAAATGGTACATATAGAAACTACGATTCAAGTGCTCTACTTTTGGCATATTTTCCTTGATCCATGCGTATAGAAGATATTCCAATTTCTCTAAGTCAAATATTTTACTTCGTTGTAAATCCATATATTCAGCGGCAAGATGACTATCACTTGCAATAATGAGCCATTAATTGGAGTGATTTCTGTTACAGTTATCAGATTCTACAGCTTCATCTGAAGGAGAATATTTAACGTCAGCTAACGATATATCTTCCGACACTTAGAATTACCATCAAGTTACGAAGCTGAAAGTCATATTTTCTGACGACAATACTTTTATTTGTGTGTATCCTAAAAGCAAGCTGAACAGCATCGTGTTTTTAATGGAGCTTGATAATAATAATTTGCGGTTTGCCAGGCGTAGGAAAGAGCAGTCTAGCAAAGAGAGTTGCACCTTAATTAGAGCAGTCGTTTTATCCACAGATAAAATCAGAAAGGAGTTGATATCAAAGCCGACCTATAGAAAACAAGAAAGAAACTTGATTTACGATATCATGTTGTTGCTAGCAAGGTATTTGCATGACGCTGGAATAAATTGTAATAATCGCTTCCATTACAGGTGTAATGAAAAATTGTACATGATATTTTCTACAACTTAGCAACAATCAAGGAAGGACAATAGAAAAAGGTTAATTTTATTGCGATGGAAACTATAATCCCATTAACTATCACATATCAGAAAGAACAAACCTTACGATGAGGACCTTTTCTTAGATGGTAACGAGATTCTCGCAACAACTAACGAAAGCATAGCGAGATCAATGGGATTCTTGTGCAGGAAATGGTCACGGGGACAATAATTGGTTCCAAGCAAGAGCCTGGCTTTGGAGTTGTAGTGATGTTTGGAATGGGTGGATTTTTTGAGGAAGGTGAAGGATGCAAGGTAGTAGATGTCAGGATGGGTCTTTCTTAGTTAGCGAAAAATCATTTATTTGGAACTGATGTTGATCACTCGTTGAATTCTCCCTTCTTTTTTAGAAATATGACTATTGTGACCAATATGCCAACAATTCCAGGCATGAGGATAACTAAAAAGAAAAAGTTCCATGGAAGCCTACAAGCAAGGGAATCTGCAATAACAGAAGCTGATATAGTTATAAAAGCAAAGCCTATCGCAGTTAAAAGGTTAGCCCATTTGTTATGGATTAGAACCAAGACCGATGACATTGAAAAGGGCACAAGAAGAATTCCTACTGTAATGACCACCTCTATCTGAGATTCTTGCGGATTTAGGCTAAATCCAAATGAACATTTTTTCTCTGCCATGCTAAAGACAGAAGAAG
Organism: uncultured Nitrososphaeraceae archaeon; assembly: GCA_963825865.1. Classification (GTDB taxonomy): domain Archaea; phylum Thermoproteota; class Nitrososphaeria; order Nitrososphaerales; family Nitrososphaeraceae; genus CAWGVG01. The sequence goes on from CAWGVG010000026.1 coordinate 209,420, forward strand.
AAATTGATGACTCGGAAGCAATGGAAAAGAAGATGAATATGGCCCCAATCACACTTGCATTAACCAGTAGAAGTGTATAGTTGACAGTCAAAAAAACACCTACCAGATTTTGCTGAGTGTGAATAACGCAAGAGCAAAGAAAATAAAATATTGAACCTATGATCATAACGTTAAGATCCAGTAAAGGATAATTGATAGTAGGCTTTCTTGTTTGCACTTTGATCCTTTTCTTGCACTAAAGGTTTAGTACGTCTCTGATAAATAGACAATTCTTTCATTAATTTTGATCTCTAATTTGTTTACTCGTCTATTTATTGTAATGTAGTCTGGTACAGATGGTACTTTCTTATTAGGGTGAGCTTTGGCTACTACACCTTCATCTTGTCTGTATGGAAGGTGAAAATAAACTCGCATATAACCAAGTAGTTGATGAACAAAAGAATTTGGGTACCTATAGGATGCACCTTCATTCCCTTCATTCATATTATCTATACTAATTAACATTAGCAAACACTGTTAACATGTTAACACATTAACATTCACCAAGAATTTAGATCATCCTATATAATGAGGCGTAGTTTCTGAACCGAAGACATATAACAAACCATCACGGGACCCCATAAACATCATATTACTTGCAATGACTGCTGAAGAGTCTATCATGTTCATAGTTGTGCTTGGCCGGAAGAATATATCACTGGCTTTGCATATAAAATTAAATGAGTTAATTTTCTAATAACTAAGTTAATAACCCTTTTTTACATTGGAAATCGATCTTGAGAGTGATCAATTATTGATTATTAGCATATATACTGCCTACTTGTCATAGCAATAGTTGCTGTCTTTGGGCTATTGGTAATGTCTCTCGAAGCAAAATCTGCATTCGGTCAATGGGTACTACCATCAGAACTAGAGTATGCCTACAAACAAGGATACCTCAAATCTAATGTTACCTTAGATGAACAAGATATCGATTAAAAATGACAATAGCAACAACAACATCAAAAAACGTATGCAACAACAAGAGACAAAATTTAATTAGATGCATCTATTCTAAAAAAGCTGCCAATAGAAGAGATGCAAATGGAGCACAAGTAATGTATAGCGCATTTTTATCATACGCACATATAAAACGATATTTTTGCTTCTTAAGATTATTAATACATACAGATTATACAGTCTTAAAAAATCATATGCGCTTGTATATGTCATAGGGACCTAAGCTATCAATCCTTTTACTTCTTACTTTTTAATTTTATATATATAATTAACAACCAAAATGATGACAATGGATAATAATAATAATAGCCTTGACTTGAAAGGAGTAATTGTCCTAAATATAGGAAGAAATAAAAAATTGGTGAAAAACGCTAATGGATCATTTGCACTATTCAACACGGAAACGCACGATGTAGAGATGACGGGTAATAATAGCGATCATATAGAAGTAGTTGCCTATCATGGAGTTTCTGGACAATGACAAGAAGAGGACCAAACAAAAGGTAGTAATAATAATAACAATTCTCTCAAAATATACTCTTTAGTGATACGAATAGGTGGCAACAAAGATGACGATGATAATCCAGCGAAATATAGAGCAACGATACGACCGTGTTTTTTCATATGGTTTTATTATCCAGTCCGAATTCACATTCTACCTACAATATGGCAGCAATAGATGATGATGAGTATGCCGTAATGGCTGATATATTAAAGGTATGTAAGAATGGGTGCACAAAAGAAAAGATAATAGAGGAAACGCATTTGTCCCACGATCAGCTAAGAAGAATTACAGCAGAGATGGTAGACAAAGAGTTCTCGCAATATATTGAACATCAGCAAGTCTATATTACAACAGATAAAGGATACATATTTCTTGATAAAAGACAGCGATCAAATAACTAAAGGTAGAAGCATTTCAAGAGCATATTTTATACTCCTTCTATTGCACCTTTCGTTCTTGTTATATGAAATCTTAACATTTTCATAATGTTTCTAACACAGAATTATATTCCTCAAACCACATCAATATGTGTATGAGATGTTAGATGGTTCTTTCAAAAAATGGAGACACTTACACAAATTTTACAATATCAATGGAAAACAAAGAGAAGATTTCTTGCGAAATTAGCAGCTATAGTCTAACACCCTACTTGTTTTAGCCGTCTTCTTAGATTGAAATGCTGTCAGACTGTATAACTCTGAAGTTCAGGAGACCGGATATTATATCAGTATACGTTATTGTACTTCCTTAATCTGTTTCTAAATTTAGTACCCATTATTCCAAACTTTTTGATTCTACATATGGTATGTTCTACTATGATCCTTAGCCTAGAATGATTCTTGTTGTAAGTTCTTTCATCACATGAAAGCAATGTACCCTTTTTCTTTTGATACCAATAGATACTTTACAGTGGGAAAGTCCTTTTCAATGCCAAGATAACCAAGATCAACTATGTTTTCAACTTGTGATGGAGTTATAGAATGATTGTGTTTGTAAATGTCATAATCATGTTTTCTTCCACTTCTGTGACCTGTCTTATGCAGTATCAATCCTTCATGGTTTACCATCAATTGTGTCTTGACAGTATGTTTCTTCTTTCTACCTGAATAGTAACTCTTCCTTCTTCTTTTGTTCTTAGGTCTTGGAATTTCTTGTTCTGTAGAGTCTATGAAAGCCTTGAATCCAGGAAAATACTCTTCTACTTCATCTATAGTTCTTAATCTCCTAGTGATGTTTGTATATCTTCTTTGGCAATGGAATACACTCCTTGATAAGTGGTTCCATCATTGATATATCTCTACAAACATTGCTTTGATCAAGGTAAACAGAAATCCTGATAATGTATATGTAATGTATAATCTGTAGTATACTAGAAGCATAACGAATCTTTCTTTAACTTTAAAGTTAAATGGTCTACCAGCACCTATATCCCGTATTCTCGTCCTTGATAGAAGACGTCTTCTTTCGTGCTCTTCGTAGTTATGTTCAATTTCGTTACAAATGGATTCAAATTCAGATACAGTTACTCCGTAAATGACCTGAATATCAAAGGTTTCTTACATAATTTGCTATAGGACATCAAAGAGCTTGTCAGATAGATATCCTATGTGAAGAGGAATATAGCTCTTAGCTTCTAATTACACAAGAGATTTAGATAATAGATGAAATTGAATTTGAATTACAGACTCAAAATATGCTATCCTTACCGCATACAAGGATAGGCTGGTATAAAAATATCCGTACTTTGGTTAGACAGTTATATCTATACCTCTGGTTAATCTATTTTCTCTTGGGAGCACTTGTGTAATGTATATCTTCTTTGAATTTTTCATTTAGTTTATTCATTCTCGCTTGATAGCCTTTATTGTACTCTATCTCTTCTGGTACAAGTGTTGCAGGATGGATAAATCCTTGTTTACGCATAATCATTGCTCTCTCAGCTGCCCACATTCTTTGCAACTCCCAATCTGCCGTGCCAAAGCCATCATGAGGACCTATTAGTTTCCCATTGTGCATACTGAATACTAAACAAGATACAATTGGTATCGCATAATTTACGCTTGCTGCAGAATTTAGTTTAACAGGCATAAGAGGCATATGATGGCTCCCCCTCGTATTTCCTGATACATAATAAGGGTCGTTAAAAGCACTGCATGCTTCCTCCGTTGCTGGAAAGTTCTTTTGCGTTCTTACTATTGATATCGGATCGTCTTTGCCCACATAAGTTCCTGCAATGTTGTGTAACCTGTCAGTCGATGACGATACAATCTGTTCGTCTCCGTCAGACGATAAAATAGAATGTACTACATATCTTCCAGGATACATTAATGAAGTTTCAAGTTCAGGCTTGTCGGCCCATAGTTTTAGTTCTGCAACTTTACCAGTCATCACATCTAAGACTCGAAATATTGCTCCGGCTGCAAGTTTTTCGTTAATTAGTATGCCAGTATTACTTCTTGCATCAACAAAGGTCCTCCAGAATGGAAAATTAAAGGCACCAGGCTCTGTCTTGTCTGCAGCAAATATGCAAAAGACTTCGCTTGGACGTTCTTCCATTTCTATCTCTGCAACGCCAGGTCCCATTCCCTTTACATTACCTGAAAATGCGTCTTTTAGAAGATCTTGTCCTGCACCATAAAGCCCTTGTTCTTTTGCGATTTTCGTACCTTGTGTGAATGCGTCCCAAGCAAGTTTGTGGATCTTTTGGTTATCTCAGTTTTTTATGATTGTTCACGTTTATCAAAAACCTGTATGATGGTACTAGGATATACTGTGAGTACCCTCCATCATTCCACGAAGATAGTCCAGGCCACTTTGGGTTTATACATAGCTGTTCGTCTCCATTTTTACAATGAAAGCAAATTCCACATCCCCATCCTCCAAACACGGCCACTAGATCGCCTATATCTAAAACTCCTCTTGGAACAGAATTTCCTAGTTCTTCAATCCAACCCGCCACTTCATGTCCTGGCGTAATTGGTAATTGTATTGGAATGATATCCTTCCACTGACCATTTATCAGATGTAAATCGCTGTGACATAGGCCTGCTGCTACTTTAACTAAAACTTGCTCTCTTGTAGATATCCTTGGTTTTGGAGTATTGTCTATAGATAGCGGTTTTTGGTATTCCTTGCAGAACGAATAGTGTTAGCATCCTTATTCTTGTCCGTTATTTTGTTCATAGATATATCTCCATTGTGTCATAGTAATAATATGCTCAGATATATCTCCCCGTTTAGCCATTTTTTAGTAGTAGTTAGCACAGAGAGTGCCATGCACTGCGTAAATAATAACAACGATTCACTTTGCAACCAATACAGGGAGAAAGATTTCCATCATTACCGATTTAAAGATCCTGCTTTTTAGCTACTGTTATAATCTTTGCCTGTGCTAGTAGTTGTCTATAACAAGAGAAAAAAAAGAAAGCAAGTAAAAAGTCCTTCATAACATGTTGTCTTGCTATTCTATGTTTATCGGCTTTCCTTTGGGTTTTGCCTGTTGTTTTTTGTCAAATATTATTTCAAGTATTCCATTTTTGTAAGCTGACTTGGCTGTTTCGATATCTGTTTCAGGAGGAATCTCAACAACCTCCCGGTATTTTCTTTTCCCTGGATCAGTGGTTGTTACCTCTACTGAATTACCATAAACATTTACCCTGATATTCTCTTTGTTAACACCTGGCATTTCTACTATTACCTTGACTTCTCTATCCGTTGTTGTTACATCTGCCAAAGGCTCTCTTTCAGATGATATAAGGGGCCTAGCAGTGAGAAAGCCACCTCCTCTACTATTACTGAATTGTGATTTAACATTACCAAATTCTCTTATCCTAGGTTTACCATCAGGTCCAATTGTCATTGAATATCCATAAACGAAGGGCCCATACTCTCTCACCTTACCTCCAGGTCCTTCATATTCTTTTATTAAATCCTTTGGTGCCTTAGTCTCTATCTCTTTAAACTGTTCTTCAAATTGTCCTTCCATTTGTCTTCTCATCTCTTCCAAACCTCTGAACATTTCGCCAAAACCAAATTGCCCTCTGGCTCTACTACCACCAAGGAATCTTCTAAACCAATCAAATGGCTCTATATCGTCGCGTTCAGAATTCAATTATTATTATGACACCATCTCAAAGGTACATTGTAAAGTTATATAACAATTAGGTATACACTGTAATGCACAATATTCATAGGCTATATATGGCTATCACATCTAGAATATGGTGGGCTATTATGACCATGACGTATGCATCAACTCTTGGACTGAATTATTTCAAAAAAAATCATCATATCGTATTTGTCATGTATGCATACAATTTACTGGAAATGATATCCATTGATTAACACAAAAAAAACGACACGAGTTTTGATGGTTACCACCGAGTATCCTCCTATGCAAGGAGGTGTAGGACGATATTCAGCTAATTTGGCAAATTCACTCCAGAAACTTGGATTGAATGTTTTTGTTGTATGTAATGAAAAGGGTAATGGGGATATTTATGGACTATCTCCTTCCAATACACACAATTCCGATGTCCTTTTAAAGGCAATAGCCGAATCAAAACCGGATATAGGACATGTACAGTATGAACACGGGCTATATGGTTTGGTTTTGGATCCTATAAATCCTAATAAGATTAGTACCAACATAGATTCTTTTTATGCTAGGTGTAATATTCCAATTGTCACAACGTTTCACTCTGCGTATAATTTCAAGCAGTGGATGGAATTGGCTGCAACAACAGAAGGCAAACATGGAATTAACAAATATATGCATCTCCCTATCAACTATTGGAAACGCCTTTTAAATTATCGGTCCTTCAGTCGGCTCAACAAAGAAAAGCTTGCAATGAGCCGGGCAGGCATAGTTTTTTCACAATATCTATCAAACCTCATTGGTGGCAGCAGCAATTGTTGTGATGTAATTTATCATGGTGCTGAACCATCTTCTAAAATAACTTCTCCCCCTTCCAAGAGACATGCAAGGGCTAGGTTTTCACTCCCAGAAGGACCACGAATTGCTTTGGCACTTGGTCATAAGACAGCTACAAAAGGTTGGGATATCTTCGAGAAAATGAATATACCCGATGGATGGGTTGTAGTGGCCAATGCCTCTAGAAATCACTACAATAAGGAGAACATTAGTTTACGATTTAACAACAAGCAGAGCCAAAGTTTAATCGATCTACAAGGGGATTTCATTACTGAGGAAGATCTATCGTATCTATTATATGCTGCAGACGCTGTGATCCTGCCATATAAGGTATGTTCCGGGTCAGGTGTAATGTTTGATGGTCTTGCCCATGGGCTGCCATTTGTTGCAACGCAGTTGGGCTTTTTCAAGGAATTTTCTACAAAAGGATTAGGCATAACTATCAAGAGAGATCCTGCTGAATTTGCCTACGCTCTCAAAGCTCTTGATAAAGACTATGAAGCATACTTACAAAGAGTCAATAGCTTTAAGGAAAAACTAAAGTGGGATCTAATTGCTGCTCAACATGCTTCACTATATAGACGGATTATAAATCCAGGAACACAATTAGTTATAAACACTTTTAATTCAAAAAAAAGCATAGATAATCAATTAGATAAGGGACATTAATTCAGAAATTATTTTTTAGATTATATCGATGATGATGATGGCGATGGATGACGATGCAGTTCTTAATTTGCTTGTTCATTACAAGCAACATGACCATGCAATTTTTTGAACTGCATAGCGGAATAGATTCAGTATTTATAGGCATAATTAGATAGACGTATAATCGACATGAAGACAAAACTAGCCATAAATGGTTTTGGAAGGATAGGTAGGAGTTTTATCAGAGTTGCCTTAAAAGATAGAGAATTCATGCAATTAATTGACATAGTGGGCATAAATGATACGGCAGATGCCAAGACTCTAGCACATCTTTTAAAATATGATTCAGTATTTGGAAGATTTGACGGTACGGTAGAAGTTAATGACAATGGTAATATTGACATTCTTCTGATAAACAACTTACCAATAAGTGTTATTTCTGAGAAAGACCCAGCCAGCTGCCTTGGAAGAGCAAGGGTATAGATATTGTCCTAGAATCGTCAGGAAAATTTAATGATGCAAAAGAAGCACAAAAACACATTGAAGCAGGCACAAAGAAAGTCATTATTTCAGCACCAGCTAAACAACCAGATGCAACAATATTAATGGGTATAAATGACAAATCGTATAATAGCGATAAACATAATGTCATTTCAATGGCATCTTGCACCACAAATTGCTTGGCTCCAGTAATCAAAGTTCTCAATGATACGTTTGGTATTGAGAGTGGGTATATGACCACCACTCATGCATATACAAATGATCAGCGTCTTTTGGACTTACCACACAAGGATTTAAGAAGGGCAAGAGCGGCAATGATGTCCATAATCCCAACAACTACTGGAGCAGCAAAGGCCATAGGTGGTATAATCCCGGAGTTAAATGGGAAGATAGACGGTATGGCGTTACGAGTTCCTGTAAGCGATGGTTCGATAGCAGATATGGTCCTGAAATTGAAAAGGGACGTCACAAGAGAACAAGTGAACAACGTATTAAAGGAAGCATCTGAAACTAAATTGAAAGGAGTTATGGGGGATACAGAAGAGCCCATCGTGTCAGCAGATATTATCGGTGATCCACATTCCTCGATTGTTGATGGTCTAAGCACTATGGTTTTAGGAAATAACAGCAATATCGTAAAAGTATTATCTTGGTATGACAACGAGTGGAGTTTTGCCTGCAGGCTAGTCGACCTAATAAAGTTAATTGCCCATAAGATGCAGCCTTAGTGGCGCTATTGTTATATTTTTATCAATCTTTTATTCTACCGATAGAGATTCTCCATAGTGTTTAATGAATTTCATTTTTTTATACCTGTAAATGGCGAATAAAGTCTCTGGAATCCGTAACCAATCCTCAATATTCCTTTGCCTTATCCCGAGTAGTATTTTCTTCCTCATTATATCGCTCGTGGTAAAAGCCATGAGAATGTACACATACACTTTTACTTCGCTCTTTTAAAAATATACTGGCTATTTGTATTATACTTGAAGCAAGCGCGCATAAACGGGAACATATAACTACTAAGTGAAGTGTCTGAATTTATGTCGTTATTTGTTCATTACATAACCTAGATTTGGAAATAGTTAAAGCTTAGCAAAGGAGATATTTTCATTCTGTGAATCATCCTTTCAAACTCAAACTTACCATAGGACAGAGGAACAAATTAAAGTCATTTATGAAGAATACGGGTAACAAAAAAGAATACCGCAGGCTACTGGCTATACTCCAAAAAGCTGAAGGTAGAACTTACGAAGACATAGCAAATGAACACGGAGTCAGGCAGCAGGTCTGTACAGAGATGGGTTGCTGCCTATATCCAAAGTGGGATAGATAGAATAAAGATGAAGAAACCTGGCGGAACAAAATCTGGCATAACAGATGAAAACAGAGAGATTATTCTATCAGCATTATTTAACGACCCGCACATCTTTGGTTATCTTAGAAATACATGGAGTCTGAGATCACTTGCAAACTGTCTGACAAATGAGCTAGGAATCCCAATCAGTTTCAAGCACATGCAGCGAATAACAAAAGATTTAGGAGTTAGGTGCAAAAGGCCAAAACTGGAATTGCTACATGGAGGAGAGGATTATGAAGAGGGAAAAGAGAAAGTGCAAAACTACAAACAGATAGCTTCAGCTCTGAAAAAAAGGGAGTTGTAGTAGCATTTGAAGATGAGACTATTATAACACAGAAACCTTGTATTCGAAAATCCATGAGTTTTGAAGGTGAGCAACAAAGGATAGAACATACTGGTAGTAGAAAGAAGTTCTCTGCATACATATCCATGGTATGGCCTGAAGAGAAATTAATGACGTATGATTTCTATGATAAAATGGATTCTACGAATACTATCGACCATCTAGAGAATCTCAAGACAAACATTATGAAAAATGATTGGTGGAAAAGACTGGTACTCATATGGGATAACGCTTCATATCATGTAAGCCTAATGGTACGGAATTATATCAATGCACAGAGAAAGAAGACTGGGCTGACCATAATCCACCTTCCAAAGAAAGCACCATACCTAAATCCGAATGAAAGGAAAGTAAACCAGCAAATAAAGTCAGATGTATGTGCGAATAGATTCTATGAACATATGGAAGACCAGAAAGCTGCAGTATCAGAATATTTGGACAAACGATTTGGAAGATGGTATGACGACATTAGTTATGACACTTGACTTAGGAGCAATATATTCTATTCTATTAGCGTAAATCGTATTGATTTGATCAAGACCAGGATCAATCCTCAAAGGGTTTTTAGCATTCATTATGTTATTATCATATATTTTATTGGCAGAGGAATTGCTAACTAAAACAATACCCGATTTGCCATTTGAAACTGTATTGTTGTATATCTCATTATTGTGTGACCGAGAAACGTGAATAGCCCTATTCTGATCATATATATAATTGTCCCTGGCAATAGAATTAGTCACATTTCTACTAAATGCTATTCCAGATCCTGTGTTATTGTAGACTACATTTTTTTCAAAAAGTATGTTATAGCAATCTTGCGAACAGATTATAGCTGTACCATTATTATTATATACAGTGTTATTTCTAATTACCATATCATGAGTTCCTGTATGTGGATCTATGCCATAATGACCCATATCATGAACTTTATTGTTTTCAATAACCATGCCTCCTACACCTACTGAATAAAAGCCAAAATATAGATGGTGTATATCATTATTTCTTATTACACTACCATGTCCTGCCAAATGATAATGAATTCCAGATGTTCCAGTACCCCATCCTCCTTCATACCCTAAATATGCAATCTCTGAGTTTGTAATATCTGTTGTACCTGTTGCTTCCTTTTCTACTCTAATATATGGCCTTGGAGCTCCTGGATGAGTTATTTTTCCAGAAGTTTCTCTTGAACCATAACTTTGACCATAATCATTTGTTTGTGGATTCCATGAAGTTACCTTTACCGAATCTATCTTCAGGCTACCAAATACTTCTATTGGATATGCAGTCGTTCCATCTGCTATTATTTTTAACCATGTAGTATCTTTGGAATCAACGATAAATGTGGCGTCATTAGCAATTGTGATCCCTGCATTTAGCAGCCAGACTCCGTCGGCTTGTTTGTCTAAAACACTATCATCGTTAAGCTGATTGTCTATATCACTTAGACTTGTTGATTTACATCCTATTGTAATTATTCTACCAGAAGAGTCATAGCTAATGCAGCTTTCATTAGAGGAAGTTGAATTAAGAGCATTAGACTCAGTGGTTATTGTCATCTCTTGTGCGACCGCAGGATCAATAAAAGCCAATAAAGTTAATGGAAGAAACGTAAATAAAACATATCTCAGAGGTGAAAAAAATGTTTTACTTTTCAAATGGACTGTTACCATAATTTATCACAGCAGATAAATAAGATTTGCTCACTTGAAGAGAATCCTTTAGGTGTGCCCTGTAATTGAGTAAGCAATAAGGAGGCAGACTTTGTCAAATTATAACAATATGTCGGTATTACGTCAACAACAATCACAAAAGAGTAGGAAGAAGGTAAAAAAAAGGAATCAATTTTGTCTTAAACCATTTTCCCAAATATAATATCTTTCCAAGAGCAATATCTACGCAGGCTTTATCTAGAGCCACCAGTCACAATAGTCCATAAGAAAAACGAGATGTTGAGAGTTTATGAACAATCTGACTTTATTGATTGGAAAGTAATCTCTTTTCCGGCATTTAACAGAGAAATTTATTCATAATAATAGAATCAAGATTCATACACCTGATTTTATTTTCATCAACATGAACTCCGCCACTTAGTAGATAAATTCTGCTTTCTCAAGAAGAAAATTTTAGCATAGTCTCAAATGATAACTGTTGTGAGAAATCATATTCGACATGAGATATTAAGCTAGGTTGGTCTACTATAAATTAAAAACACCTCTTTTCAGTGCGACTTTGGTTACTCTGTTTTATCATCTTCAAACGCCTTCGGGAAATATTTTCTTATGACTTTGTCCATATCAATTTTCAGGAAAGTATAGATAATGATAATAGTAATCGAAACGCTAACAATTATTGATATTATAATATTGAATGGGTCAATGTTATTATTATTATTGTATGCAAACCTATCAATAAAGGGTTTACCTAAATAAACTGCTCCCCATATAACTATTTCATTTATAATGAGTTTACTTGCAAACGTAGAGATAACAAATTTCCATGGACTGTATCTTGCAAGTCCTAAAGAGACATACACGATATCGTCTGGTATTGGTGTTATTGCAGCAATAATTGCGCCTTCCAACCGTACCTACTAGCTAATTTTTGAAGAGGAATTATTTTTTTCTTAATAGGGCTTCCTCTTTTAAGAAAGATATTGTGTCCATAATATATTGAATAAAAAATTATGGTCTTTGCTATAATTATTCCAATAGCACTACATACTGCAATAAAGTTTGGATTTAGTTTTTTATCAAATACTGATATAACAAGAATAGGATATACGGGAATTGGGACGAATATCAAGATATTTGTAATAAAGCTTACAAGCAGTATTCCAAAATATACAAACTGATTATCTAGTAATTCAAATGGTACTATAGCGTCCTCAATATTAAATGCCAACGATAATCATGACTACAGAGACTCTTAAGTAGATTCCGAGGTATTGTAGCATTAGTGCTAGGATCAATTCCAGATGATCTTCCTCATAGAGGTATTCTTGAATTCATTATTGTTAAATCACACACAAGTGGAAATATCCGCACCATAAAGACTAACTATTTCCACTAGATCGACCAAAACCAAATTCGTGCTCAAAATTAGTTCAAAACTATCATAGCTAAATGGAGATGGAGGAAATAGTGGAAATATTTTACTAACTCTTGTTGCGAGGAATAAGGAGTACATTGGAAGCATTAGTAATAACTGGAAATTAAAAAATTGGGATTAAGACATTTTTACCACAGTAGCATAAGAAGCATCTGGCAGCGACATAGCAACATTTCAGTGCATTCTTCCAATTTAAATAACCTTAATCCATACAGGACAAATTGAATGTGATTCGCAATTACCAAAAAAAATATTATTATATTTTGAAGTGATGTACTATATTAAAAATAAAAAAGATAATCATGAATCCACAAACAAAACCTGCAGAAGTAAGAGTAGATTTTTCATTTAAGAGAGAAGTATTCTTCATCGTTGCTGGAGCCCTGATGGGTGCCATAGTTATGGCAATTCCCTTTACCTTTCCTTTTACAGGACGTGGTTCAGGATATGCGCTCACGTGGATAGTATTTGGGCACATTGTTGGTGTATATTCGCCCATCTCATCGGTTATTATTGCTGGAATATTAATTCACATAGTAACTGGTATCTCAATTGGTATAATATCTGGAGTATTTTTGTATAAGACAAACATCTTGAATATAAGTAAACCATCAAATGGTTTACGCTATGGATTATTAGTTGGTACTCTTGTTTATTTGATTTTTGCTATTCCAGTAGGGCAATTTCTTCTAAATCCAGAATTTGGACATACTTTGTCAAACGGTGGTAATGTTGGTAAAAATAACAATAATAATAATAACGTTAATGTCAATAACAACATAGCAGGCTATAAAGAAGAAGAAAAAAGTTCAACAGGACAAAGCGGAGGAGGAGGAGTAGAAAGAGGAAAACAGGTAGAAAAGACCTAACAACATGACAACAACGTTCTCAAATATTCAATTGAATTCTACAATCTATTCTATTTCGATTAACCTGCTATTTGGAATTACATTAGGCCTATTTTCTTCCTTTTTGTCAATAAAGTTCGGCTCCAGATATAGATGTCCTGCTTGCGATATATCATTTTCAAGAATTGACATTCTTCAGAGTCATTTAGAGCATGTCCATGGTGACAAGCCAATAAATAGAAAAAGAATAGTTGTTTTAGGAGGAGGATTTGCAGGAGTCAGCTGTATTAAGAAAACTGCAAACGAAATTTCAAACTAATGTAGGTATTGAGATTACAATGGTAAGTAAGGATAATTACATGCTATTTACACCCATGCTTCATGAAGTAGCATCAGGAATGATAGAAACAAGGCATATTGTGACACCTATCAGAGCATTTTGTAATAGGTCACGATTCTATTCTGCCATAGTAGAAGATATAGACCTAAAAAATAAGAAAGTTATGATTAGATCCTCCACATCCACAAGTAAAACTGATAGATTAATAGAGGATCATATTTCGGAATTGAACAGCACTAGGTCTTTGTATTACGATTATCTTGTAATAGCGTTAGGAAGTGAAACAAAGTTTTTTGGAATGTCTGATGCACAACAAAATGCATTTACTATAAAGAGCTTAGATGATGCGATAAATCTTAGAAATCATATTATATATTTACTTGAACAATCAGACCAATTGCCTGACAACGATACCGCCACTACCAGTAATAATACTTACAAAGATCTTCGAAAAAAATTGTTAACTTTCGTTGTAGTAGGAGGAGGTTTTGCAGGAGTAGAAACAGCAGGCGAAATAAATGATTTCGTTAAGGATTCTGCAAAAGATTATTACCATAATATAGATTCAAACAACATAAGAACTATACTAATACAATCTGGTGACAGACTATTACCAGAAATGAGTGCAGAATTAGCCGCGTTTGCGTTAGAGAAACTACGTAATAGCGGAGTTGAAGTTATTCTCGATACTCGCATAGTGGGGGCCACATCAAATAGTGTAAAGTTAGGTAATGGTACTATAATACCAACAAGGACAATAGTTTGGTCTGGCGGTGTATCTCCTAATTCTCTAATCGCTAATCTGCCATGCCAGCATGATAAGAGTGGAAGAATAGTTGTCGATAAATATTTGGAAGTATCTCAGTTTAGAAATGTTTATGCACTTGGAGATTGTGCTTATATAATAAATCCTAATACAGGTAAAATATACCCTACTACAGCACAACATGCTATAAGAGAAGGTTCTGTTGTAGCAAAAAACATCGTTGCACAATAGAGGATAGAAGATTAGATGACAGACAGGCATTTGATTATAAAACAAAAGGCATGATGGCTAGTATAGGAAAGCGAACTGGTATAGGCAATTTATTAGGAATAGAAGTTCAAGGATTTTTAGCATGGTGGATATGGCGCAATTATTATCTGGCAAATCTCCCAACATTACAAAAGAAGATAAGAGTAATGTCAGACTGGATGCTAGATATGTTCTTTAAACGCGATGTAACTATGTTCAAAACATTTGTTGAAGAAAAGAAAAGGGAATTAAAACCAAAATGTCTTCTGTGTAGAAAGTAGATTATATTTTCGATTTTTTAATAGTCTATAAATTTTATATAGAATATAGGAATAGATAGGTAGAGAGAGAGAGAGAGAGAGAGAGAGAGGGGAAAAAGATAGATGCATAAGAGCTGTTACTATTACTTGGCAGCTACGGACGCACGATTCAAATTTCAATATTTCTCTTTTCGCAACTCATATAGGTATCTAAAAATATTAAAAATTAAGAAATCCTTTTTTGGTATCTATTACCACGTCTATAAGTATCAATTATCTTCTCGATACATCTATCACATCTACGCATAATGAGTTAGTATATCTCTATAACCATAAAAAAATTAATGATAAAAACTATGAACGCATTTTAACGATATGATCTTTCGTGTTGCTAATTCTTCTGAATCGCTTAATCTTTTGTCAATTTCTCTTTTCAACCATTCTTGGTAATATATCAGCTTAGTTGTTACAAATGCCTCAGTTCTATTTACTCCTTCATAAGATTCGAGTCTTGTCAATATTGAATCAACTGTAGGTATGTTGGCGCAAAAGAAAACCGCAAAAATAATCTCATTTTGATTCACATTTGGAATAAGCAACAAGTATTCTTGCATTTCTAGATATATTCTTTCAAGAATATTTCGATAAAGAGACTTGGTAACATTAATTACTACTGCAAATTCAATGTAGCCTACTTAGCTGCCATAGAAGACATATCTCGGAGGATAGAGAATTGTAAGATATGATTTTCTCTCATTTTTTCCAATCGTCTTTTTACAGTCTTTGTGGATATTGAAGCTTCGCTAGCAATATCTGCAACTTGCATTCTAGGATTTGATAATAAGCATTTTATGATTTTAAAATCAGAGTTATTTATATTCACAGATATTGGCTTGTGGCTTACAAACATACTACTTTCTACAACTGCTGGTTTTAACAAATTGACCATCAGTCCAATCTTGTCTTCTGCTCCAGCTTTAAGTAATAGTAGAAATATAAAAGCTCCTCCTAATTGTTTGGCATACACAACAACATCTCCTAAAAGGTTCAGCCCGTTGAGGATATCATCTTCTTTGGTTGCTTTTCTGTCGATATCTTTAATTGTTAAAAAACATTCCTTTTTGTAACCGAATATTACAGGATTTACATTTACTACAAAATTTTGTATTATCTGATGAGAAATCATTTTATCAATTCTTTCCTTGATAGCATTAGGCGTTATTCCAACTTTAGAAGCTATATTTCTAAAAGGAACTCTACAATCTTTAGTAAGTGAACTTATGATCTTTAAATCGATTTTATCCAGCGTTGTCTGTTGCAATCACTCTAGGATAACGTAACGGACATCCATAAGAGTTTCTGTCTGACTTATGCAGTAAAGCTTGCTCCGGTAATCTCACAGATAATGCAGGCTATGTGATTCATATTATAACAGTAATTTGCATTGGAATAGTAACCATATTATTTCTTTATAACACCAAGCACTTTGAATATGAGCAACCCTACAATGGATTACATTGTGGACTGCTCATGGAGGCTTTGGTCTTCCTTATCTTTGTTATTACAATACAACAAGTCTATGCTTGGCCCTGAACTTGAACGTACCACAAGAATTGATTTGTCTCTTACCTCCCTAGGGCTATAAATCAGGTCATCCTTCTCATAACTAAACTAAACATTTGTCTTTCTTTTTTCTTCTTTGCACCCATTTATGCATTATGTGGTTTTTTTTACCTTAATTGAAATACCTCATCGTTTCCTTGTGCTTCTGGATGAAGCTCTACCACCAAATGTCCTAGCTGTCTATACGCATCTTTATTTATATTCAGGGCATCCAAATGTCTTTGAGTTATGTATTGATCTATGTACTGATGGCTACAGTTTGGCGATATGGACGAATCAACTTCGCATGACAGCTTGGCAAATGATAAGATACCGTCACACATGTTGGCCTTTGTAGCAGCATCTGATCCTCCACATACAGTATTTCCTGCACTCAATTGATCTCTGATAATTTTATGCTCAGGCGATTCAGGATTCTTTACTGCAGCTGCCAATATAGTCTTTGAATAAAACTCCAGCTTTGAATGCGTCTACAACTTGTTTAGCTGTAGTTGAGGCTGTTAACCGTTGTGAAGAAACCGGTGTTTGTTTTTGTTGTTGTTGTTGTTGCTGCGCCACAGAGTTAGGCATATACAAAGGTGATAATATCAAGGCAATAGCAAGGAATCCAACAAGAGAAAGAAAGATATCTTTCATTATGTTTTAGACCTCTCCTGCTTTAAATAACCTTTCCACTGCAGCCTTTACAATCTACTAGTTGCTCATATTCAGTTAGAAATGGCAGAGGTATAACATAGTAGTTGCAGAATATGCTTGATGTAGTAGCGTGCATATGAGTCCTATTAGCAGTGATGCTAGCATTAGTCATAGTGTTTTCATCAGTATTAGATAATTTCATAGTTTGCCCAAAATCATATGAGTCTCTGACATAGATAACTTTTGCTCACTTCAAGAAAGTCCTCAAGGTGTGTCCTGTAGGTGAGCAAGTAATAAAACACAGACTTATCAAATGATAACAATGCCCTTATCACAGCGACAATCGCAAAAGAGGAAGAAGAAAGTAAAAGAAGGAATCGAATTTGTCTTAAATCATTTTCCAAAAGATAATACTTATCCAAGAGAAATATCTACACAGGACTTAGCCGGAGAGCCACCCGTCATCATCCATAACAAAAAGGAGATGTTTAGAGTTTATGAACAATCTGACTTTATTGATTAATTGTAAAGTGAGCTCTTACCTTGGGCTTTCTTCAGAGAAATTTATTCATAATAATGGAATCAACATACAAACGCCTGACTTTATTATTATCAATATGTCTAGCAAGCAATCATCATCATCATCATCGTCGTCGTCACCACCAACTACCTTGAGTGCAACAATGAAAGCGAAATAGTAGACCAAAAAAGCGCGTTATTTCCAATTTTACAAAATATCAAGGAATTACTATATGGAGCAAAGCCAACCATATTATGGGATGGTAGTGGTTTTGAAATCTATCAGCCAGTACAAACAATTACCTTAGATGATATAGCGGAAGAATATATAAACTTAGAACATTTAGAAGAATTCAGAACGTTTGTTACTCAACAACAGCTTCTTTCTAGTTTATTCTTAGAATTTTCAAAACAGAGAGTATTACGCGAAGACAGCAACAGATCCTATCCTTCAAGTATATTTCATAAATTCTCTTATATGTTACCGATACAAGGTATCTTAAACTCAAAATACGTTGCAAGTATCTTACATTTCGAAAAAATATCAAGAAAGGAGAAGAGAAGAACACAAGAACGCAATATAGTATTATTGCCTACAGAAGATAACGACACAGAAATGCATACAACAAGGATCGGAAACTTGTATTATGAATGAACAGGACAAAACAAGTTATTTTTTATTATGCAGACTGTGTTATTGGTGTGCGTCATATGTAAACATAGTAGGGAAAAATAGAATTACAAAATGTCCTGGTTGTAACGATGGTTTTATAAAATCTCTGCCAATCTCTGGGAGTAAATCTTATAAATTCAATTATGCTGGAAAGCGAAGAAATTCGCTTGAATTTGGATTAATGCATAGAATAGATCTATCGACATATTTGAGGCATCGAGACTAATATGGACTTTCAATCTTCCTTACCAATACTAGTTGCAGCTGGAAGTGGAATTGCTATATGTTGTACGGGTTTGTCAATTTATTTAATGTTTTTAAAGGCAAGTCGAAAAGAGGAAAAACAAGAAACCAGAGACAAAAGCAAATTATAAGCTCTAATCTGCTAAACTTCTTCCTATAGATTTTTTAAAATTACCTTATTCTATTCATATACTTGCAAATGTCTTCTCTCCTGTCTTTCTTCTACAAACCTACATTTTCGATTAGGCTTATCAATTCATCATATTGCTTGATAAATTTTTTACCTTTGCTAGTTATTGCTACTAAGCCATCGCTTGTGCGGTATATCATTCCTTTTTGTTCTAATTCAATGAAGTGATTCATCATCTTGTCATAGGATAGCCTAGAATAGTGTTGTATGCGAGTTGGTCTTGCAACTTTGTTAATAGTTGTGTCCTCTTCGATAGCACAAAGTATAGCATTGAAGAGCTGGAGCTTATGTCTTTTCTCTTGCTTCAATCTCCATCTTTCTCCTTCTTTGCTTAGAAGTTACATTGTATACGACATACACAAACAATGTTAATCCAGCTAAACGTGCTATTAATGAACCGATAAACGCAACGATGCTGTTATCAAAATATGTTATCGTCAATGAATATTGTTCAAGCCAAAGTAATGCAAAAGCAGCTGGGATATAGAGTAACCTTATATTTGCTGCTTTTATTAGTGACAGAACCGAACTAGTAAATATATATCCAAATACTGCCATATTGTATAACCGCATAAAAAAGCTCATATCTGCAAGTGCAGGATAATTAAAGTCAGGACCTGAAACCAATTCAGATATGGGCACTATAAATGGAATTGCAACCATTACCATAGGTAAACTATTGCTCAAAATATCCATGAGTTTAACAGATGGTTTAATTTGATGGAGTTCTGTTGGTACAAGTAGATTATCACTATTATCATACTGACCAACATCTTCATTATTTTTGAAACGATATGATAGAGCAATTAATGCTAATGCTTCGGATTGTAATGCTAATTGAATCCAAAAGAAAACAGGATATACTAAATCATTGTTTGAATAAATTAAGCTCAAGTGCTCAAACAAAAATGATGATGCTATGAATATAAAACCTACAGGTAACCCTAGCAGATATCCAAATCCGGAAAATCTGTAGGATCTGAAAAAATGCCATGAAATTATAAAGGACAAAGAGATGGATGCAATAGTTATTATCAAACTAATAAGATGAGAAATATGTGGATCCAACAATGTAAATGGATTTAGAATATTCGGATCCAGTATGTCATATTCTATTATACAAACACTATCTGTGGCGTTCAACAAATAAGTATTACTCCCTTCAAGGGAGTCTGAAATAAAAGTCCATAATGTATATCCTACAAGTGAGCAATTCACACATTACTCTTTTAATGTGTATATATTCATCACTATTACAAATTGGTAGGATACACATTATAATTGCTGATTACGGTATCTTCTGTCCAAGGTTAAGATTAACGTCCAATGGATTTGAAAAATTTGCATTCTTTGTTGCATTAGTAAACATTACAACTGCTTTAACATTTTTTACTGTATTGTTTGTTAAGGTAGTTGCAAGTTGAGTTTGACCTGAAGTGGAATTAATGATAAAGCCATTGGGAAATGAAGAGATCTTTATCAATGTTCCATTGGATGAATACACGCGCATAATTGCATTCATATTCTGATCATTAACAATAGAAGGATCAGTGACAGAATAATTAACTATTACTTTAATTTGATGTGATTGGTTATTACTTGTTAGTGGCAAGAACTGTGCATGATTTAGTGTTTGTGAAATCTCCTTACCATGGTATGCAAATGCTTTATAATCATCAGCATAATCATTTCTTTTTTGTGTTAGTTGTATTTGCAAAGGAATGAAGAGAAGACTACTCATAGCAATTATAGCAGCACAGGTTGTTATTATTACGGATATTGTATGTGTTGTATACATAGCATTAATAGACGATCATATAATATAAAAATGCAAATGTCTATCTTGAGATATCCCCTGGTTATAAATTATGAATATTCATGTTATTGAACTGATTTCTTTCTCACAAACATTGACCTAATTACAGATGATGCTTAATAATTAACCACTAGACTTGAGCGAACGGCATGATATAATTACCAAAGTCACATCTAAAACAGCTGACAAATTAAAAGAATTTATTAATTTAAAGATTAGGGATTGATATATTGCCTTTTTGGACTATGAATTTATTGTTTATTCTAATTTTCCTTCAATTAATGGCTTTATTGGCACCTGGTATCTTTGTATCTTAAGCTTAGTGAATATGTCAGCAGACTGTTGAGTTTCATCTTCATCACTTATTTCTACACCTATTTCTTTTCTTATTACATCTCTTCCTTCTCTTGCGCCAATAAGTATAATCTGTGCATTCTGGTAGTCTATTAACCTGGTATCTTTTGATAATGAGACGAAGATCTCGGAATCCTTAAATTCATTCAATACTTCCTCAGGATACATTGGAAGTTCTTCAGTAGTTGGATAACCACCACCTACTGCTACTGCAGATGCTGCTGCTGGTTTCTTTGGATTTATAACTGAAATTATATAACTTGCTTCTTTTTCTACACCTAATTCTTTTTGAGCTTCGCCAGGTTCTTTCGGCATTTCTAAAATATATGCAAGCTCTGCATGGTTTTGATGTTTTACTATGGCATATTTACCTTCTCCAACTGGTCTTGCTGTATCACCTTTCCTAAGTTTGTCTGAGAAGAGTTCCTTTGTAAGTTCATTGCGATCTGTAAAGATATTAACAACTCTGGCCCAATATCGTTCGGATGCTGTGCCTTCGCTCTTCTTCCTAATCTCTGGAAGTGATTTTCCGCCTAAGACAAAAAGCCTGTATATTTGACTCTCCTTTTCTTCTGCATATACTTGTCTTCTTCCTTCTGGCACAGTAACCATAAAAAAGTGTCGAATATCCTCAAAACCTTTTACTTTTTCAGCATCTTTTTTAGGTCTATAAAAGAAGTAGATATCGCCTTGTTCTAAAACCTCTGACATCATAGCATTGTTATTGTCTTTAACTTGCTCTGGCTGATTCATAATTGGAATACTCTGTCTACTATTTCTTTTATATCTATGGCATCTTTTATTTTTTATATAGGCCAGTGAAAATCTGCCTTGACAGCTAAACGATTAGCGAAGAAGGCTCCTCCTTCTTGAAAGCGTAACTGAATAGTATAAGAAATAGTTTCACAACTAATTCATTCTTTTAAGGAAGAAGGGCACGGATAACACTACACATAATATAAAAATAAACAATACTTTTATCATCTGTGCGGATTAATTTATAAAAACTCTTACATAGATTAGTGTGATGTGTATTGTCATGGACTTTCTTTTGCAAGATAAAACCAGCAGATAAATTAGTTGTCATAGACAATATGCTGTTGTGAATTTACTTTATCAATAGAATTACTGATTAAACTTTTGTTCTTAATTAGGCTTGCCAGACAATTATCTACATAGAGATAGTCTTTGCTTCAGATTATAAAACTGAACTCGAGCTAATTATACAGGAATATGGAATTATATAGAAATTGTTCACTAAAGACATTGCGTGTAATTATAGTAAATGAAAATTATCCAACCATCTTAAAGTTCATTAAACCTTAAAGCAATATCCTAGGACAATGGCTATAGATGAGTGTAAACACTGGGCATGCAATAAACAAAACAATACATGTGTTGGCTGTGGTATTATTATCTGTCCTACATGCTTATTACAACCTGATAATTGCAAATGTGAAAATAAGGAAGAATGTTGTGTGGTATAAAAAAGTTATCATAATTATTATGTCATGAAGCGTAGATAGAGAGCAATGAACGATAAATAAAATTTGCCTTGTAATTGAAGAGTTATTTGAGGCTCTAATAAATGGTGAGTCTAGAAGCCAGCTTGATAAGTTGGGAAAGGGTAAAAGCATAACTAAAACAATAGGCAGCTGCAAAGTCACAGTTAATTGTAACAAAAAAATTAGCCGCCAGGTTATCGTTAAAGGGGCAGCTAATACTATCTTTTCAGTTGGCTATCACTCATGCTTTGCCATAGTGTTTCAGTAAGTTTTGCTTTTGTTCTTCTGAAAATCTTATTTCAAAATCCGCCTCATGGTAAATACAAAACCCTTTCAGATTCATGTCAGCATATCTTGATGGCAAAAATAATTCGAATTCAACAAGTTTGTTGTAGTGAAACTTGTGAAATAACTTGAAGAAGTAACTGATTAGTGTAAACATCGCATATATCGCACTTTATTAATCAAACATATTACACAATATTACCATAACACAGTGCCACCATCTATTACAATGGTATTACCTGTCGCAAAAGAAAAGCTATCACTTGCGATGCATGCAGCAATCTTGGCCACCTCTTCAGGTCTTCCCCATCTTTTCATCGTATTTTCTTCGGCCGCTTTCTTTCTATCCTCTTCCGTCATTGAATCATATGTTGCCAATGTTGCAATGTTACCAAGAGCAATGGTATAAGACCTTATGTTATTGCTACCATACTCCATTGCAATACATTTTGTCAATGCTATATTCGCAGCTTTGGCGATAGTATATGGAGCACCCTGAATATGTCCTGCGATTGCAGGAGTTGAAGAAATGTTTATTATTACTACTCCACCTCCATTTTCGTTTGTGTTTTTTTGAAGCATAGAAGAAATAACAGCCCTAGATAATCGGACAGAACCTTTAAGGTCAACTTCTATGATCTTTTGTAATTCTTCGTCGGTAACTTCATGAAATCTCTTGTACCAAATATTGTTATCAAAAGGGTAACCTGCATTATTTACCAAGATATCAATTCGTCCAAATTTAGACAGTGTTTGCTGCATGAATTTATTTACACTAATATCACTTGTCACGTCAATTTCCGCAGCAAACACTTTGCCACTGCTTATCTGCTTGATTGCTCTTTCTGCTTGCTCCTTAATTCTAGAGCAAACAATTGTGGTTGCAGAGTTATTTTCTGCAAACTCTTTTGCTATTGCAAATCCTATGCCTCTGGTGGATCCAGTCACTACAGCAACCTTATCTTTTAGTAAAAATAACATTCTATTTCCTACCTTTTAATTATTCTTTATATATATGACATTTGTACTTTTGAATAGCTGTTTTAAAGTGTTGTTACAGCAGACACTATATGCAGATTTCTGACAAGTGCTATTCCCATAATTGACATTATCATAAAACAAAATCTATTCCAGTTACATCTGATGCAAAATGTATCCGGTTTTATACTTTTAATAGCATTGCCTGATCTATAAATTTGAGCCGAGCAAGACGAATTATTTCGTATAATCCTGCATACTTGAATGCTTTGCTGTGCAGATAGATGGCAGAAATTCTTTACAAAAAATGTCCATTCAAAGAAAAGTCATGATACATCATATATCATTAAAATAAAATTAATTCGGTATGGCAAATATTAGTAGCAGTACACAGCATTTATATTACTAGTATCCTTATTTGTCATAGCTATTGCTCCTTAATTTAGCTGCTTTTGATTTATTATTAATGGAAGGCTAAAATAAAAGGTCGCTCCTTTACCATCAGAATTATTTTCAGCCCATATCTTTCCCTCATGAGCTTCTACAATGTTCTTTGAAATAAACAGTCCCAAGCCATGCTGCCAGAGAAAGACCTGGAAATAAATCTAGAAAATAACTTTTGGAATATTTCAGCATCTATACCAGAACCGGTATCCTTAATACTCACAATAAGAATGTCCTTTTCATTTTCTTCTTTCTTAACTGTGTTGATAGAAATGACCCCTTCCTTAGTGAATTTTAAAGCATTACTTAGAAGATTCGAAATAACTTGAGTCAGCCTTCCTCTATCTGCCTCCACGATAATATCCTCTTTATTAGATGGTTCATATAGCAGTTTCAAATTACCATTGCATTTTTTTTCGATTTCATCTCTATAGTCTTGTATAGCGTCCATTATTACATCATCTATTTTGATTTTTTCCTTATGCAGCTTAAGTGATTGGCTTTCAATTCTTGTAACGTCTAATATGCTATCTGCAAGTCTTTGCAATCTTTTTGCATTTCTAATAATAGTATCTAGATACTTATCGTAGTCATCAGTGGCATTTAATTTTCTTGAGCGCAGAACCTGGGATAAACCAAGAATTGGCTGAATAGGTGTTCGCAATTCATGAGCTGCTATGTTTATAAATTCGTCTTTCAGTTTGTCTGCTTCTTTTTGTCTTTCATATTCCTTTATCTTTTCATATTGGGTATGTTCATTCCAAATGAGTTCAAAGAAGGACTTGGACGAATTTACGCTGGCTTTGCTGTTTGAGTGTACCATAAATCCTATTGCTTGTGAAAACTCCTCAGCTTTAGGTTCTTTCAGCTCAAATCTAAGAAACCTTGTTCCATCGGCTACAAAGAGACCGGAATGAGAGCTTCCACCATTTAGGATTCTGATGTTGGGAGCCTTCTCATATATTCTCTTTACAGTTTCCAAATTATCTTCAGCCAAGGGACAGATGATCTTTATATTTACATTATTTTGTGATGCCTCTATGAGATAATCAATTATACCTAATTTATCTGCTCTAAGCATGGCTTTGCTATCAGCAAAAAGCAATAGACCCTCATGTTGTAAAGATTTTACAAGTTTAACGTAAACTTCTGTTGCTTTTTGATTATCAGAAATAACTTCAAGGAATTCTGGTTCAGCACCTTCTTCAATCTCTGCTATTACATTTTCAGCAGGTATTGACTTATTCCATAAAGTTTCAAATATAGAATGCTGCTGCTCCACTACTTCTCCTAGATTGCTGTATATAGCTTGTTGATGAGATTCTTGGAAAGTTATGGAACCTAAATATTCTGTTTCATTTACTACAAAGTTCAGCTTCAATATTATCAATATGGCGAAGATCACTATTACCCATTTTCATGAGATCTCTACAATGAAGGACATTTTCCTTTGTAATTTCAAAAATGTATCTTTGTCTTAAGCCTCTGTGTTGAGAAGAAGAGTCAGTTCTCAGTTTATTCACCGAATCATATGAAAAGATATTCAACGGAAATTTAGCATTACCACAAATATCTATGGTATGGTGGGCATTGGAGAAAACGTGTAATAAAGTGTTTATTACATCATGCCGATGTAATATAGTAGACTTCTCTAAATTACGGCGAAATAATAATATCAAATTTAACAAATAATTAAAATCACATAATACTTATAATGTTATCTGGGAATTCTTATCTGTTTTTTGTTTAGGAATCCCAAAAATAAAATAAATACTAAAATTAAGCAATAATAATAATAATAATTACATAAATTCACGATATTGCAAGATTTGACTTTCTTCTTTATTGCAAGGTCCCCATCGTTGATGATAATGTGTGGTGCATCATATTTTCGTAATGATACTTTATAGGAGTTTTTATAATTATAATACCATCATCATATTACTACAACTGCTATACTATATGGAAGGTTAGGTTTTTTAGTTCAGTTGGAAAATATAGGATAGGATAAAGGAGCAAATATAAGAAATGGTAAAGGAAAATAAAGAAGAAGAAATGGCATACAGTTTGCCAAGCAATTCCGACGTTAATAGATTAGTCCTTTACTTAATACATGATGGGCAAATTGGTGAAAACTATATACCGGATTACAATACTATAGTTTCCAAGTATTTGAAGCTAGCAAACCTAAGGAATATCAAAACTACAAACCTTAAGGACGACGATCACTATCCATGCAACGATGATATTCTAAAAGAAGTCATATGTTCAATTGACCGTTTTGAATAACAAAACTATGAGCGCTTTTACCGTTGATAGTCATACAAATGATTTGCATATCTCTAAAAAAACCAGAACCTATTGGAGCATGGTGGTGGTTGCTACAGTAGAACAAATCCTGTCAACACCCATTTAGAATCAATTAATATCGATAAAGAGGCAATGCATTTTTTTCTTGAAAGCCAGCTATGCATTTCATTTTTTCGTTGGTTGGTTGGTTGCAACATTCACTTTGAAGCATTTTGTAACATGTTTAATTCCAGATAGACGCTCGTCTCTATCCAGCTTTTACCTGACTGAACTACACGGCATGTTTTAGGGAATCAGACTGACTAGGCTAATGCAGAATGTGATATTATCATTGACATTGCATTAATCACTAAAAATACAATTTGATTGTTCTTATTTGAAAAGCGTCAATTTTCTCTGATTTTTTGTTTGTTTGATTACATTATAACTTACTCATTCTATAGTGAAATAGAAAAATGGACAGAATATTTTTAATTATAAAAATCTTAGTTCTTACGCACTCCACGGACGGCCCAAGCACGAGCGACGAGATGAATTGACCCATCAGGAGCGGTGGGAAGTGTTAGCCGAATGTGTTTTCGCAGAGCAACTCTTCGTTCTTCAGAAAGCGACATAGTATAGCCAGGAGCAGGACCTTGGCCAGCCAGAAATGGGGACCAGTAATCGTCGAAATCCCGGAAGGTGGTAGCAAGAACGATTAAGTGGACATCCACCATTCCTAGCTGGGCAGTCTGAAACAGTTGTTGGAGGGGCTCCGGTTGACATAGAGGGAAGCGTTGTCCTTCATCTAAAGCGAATACTGCCCCGTCAAGTGCCACGGCAGCATCCCAGAAGTAGCGCATAAGTTGCATCTGGCCTGCGCAATCCCACACATATGCTGCCAACAGTTCCACCCATACGCACAGTTCGGATCATCTCACTTAGCGCTTGACTTGGCTGAGGAAAAAAATTGAGCACTAGTCCAGAGACGACTGCTTCATAGGCGGCGGCTGACTCAACTGGGAGCGCTTGTGCATCTCCCAGACGAAAAGCTACACGCGGATCCTGGATCTGCTCGCGAGCAAACTCAATATATCCTTCCGAAGAGTCAATTCCCAGCACCGAGTGCGGAGACTCAGTATCAAGGATGGTTTGACTGAGGGCTCCTGTCCCACATCCAACGTCTAACCCACTGAGCGCCTGATGGAACGTCAAGCCAGGTCAGAAACTGGCGAGCGACTAGCCTGCTCCACCTGCCCACGTAGGATTCATAGCCGGCCCCACTGGCCCACATGCCTTTCCGTTAATGCGATGTCATATGGACTTACTTAAGCCGTGTCATGCTATATTATCATGGGTGTATTTAATTAAATATACAAGGAAGAGCATCACAGATCTATTTTAAAATACATTATTGCTCAGGAGGCCAGAAAACCATATAATAAAAAGCATGCGAAAATTTGGAACAGTACCGTATTATCATAAACTGATAGTCGCACCATCTAAAGCGCATCAAACACGAAAAATAAAGTGCACGAACAAATACTCTTGATGATAGATTGACAGGTTACTTTTGAAACCGTTACATCCGAAGTGCATTATCCACTTAATATTACATGTGTCATCTCAGCCTAATGATAATATAAAAATTGTTTATATCCAATATCAATTCCTTTTTGACTGCTTTTACTAATTCAATAAATCGTTTATCTTTTAACATATGACGAAGCGAGTAGTCTCTATCCCCTTCAAGAAAATCTTCTAATTTGTCTTAACTTACAATTTTAGAATTAGTTATCATCTCTCCTAGTTGTGATACTATATTAAATGCTAGCTACTTTGTCTTTTCCTCTAACCTTATACTTAGTCTCCATACTAAATCATAGAATATGTCAAGTAGAGGAAAAGGAGGTCTTTCCTCCAAATAGTTTCTATTGTAAGGCATAATTGACTCTGTTATCTTATAATGTCTGATAGCATCAGGAGAGAAATGCTCTTTATCATACTTATCAACTGCTCTCGCTAGTTCTTTGTTATCAAATTCATTATTATTATTATCGAGTTTTGCCATCAATCTTTTTTATATTCCTTAATTTCGTCTAAAATATGTTGATCTACAAGCTTGCCATCTAAATAAGACATATATTTTTGGATAGTATCATCATTAGGCAAAATATCTGTTATATTGTATCTTTCAATTTCTGTCCAAAATTCCTTGCAAATGTCAGCTGTTATTGAACAACAATCATGCAAAAATTCTCCTATATCTTGAGTTGGATACTCTGTCAATGAAAGAAAAGAATCAATAGTTTCTTCTTCTAAGAATTCTAATAGTAATGACCGAATAACAGTATTTTCTTTATTACGAAATATGTACATATTATTATTTATCATAATCTTAAGCTTCGGATTGACCTAATTTCGTTTGCGGTTCATTTCGTCTGATAACAATCTAAAAACGCAATCCTTAAAGCTTGCATACTAGTAAAACCAACTTTAGGATAATAGCAGAGAGATGAACGGTTCAGTAAAAAAAATCAGGTAATGGTTCCTACAACGTTAATGCAAATGAATTAGGCTGGAATTGCTCATGCCCTGACCATTTGTACAGGAGTGTAAAATGCAAGCATAACTACGTTGTAGAATTATCATTTGCAATTAGAAAACAAGTTTGAAATTACAAAGATAGATAGAGCCAAGCGTGTATTTTCTGCAAATCGTTTAATATTGTCAGAGAGATGGTGTCAGGCACCTTTTGGTTCTGTTCAGTTAAATCTTGCGTCTGTCTTTATAATCCGTCTACTTGTGTTTCATTTTTGAGGTCTAATTTTATCACTAGCGATATGATCAGTTTTACCACTATCGAAATTTTATCACTACCCCGCCCCTGTTATGATGGTCATCAAAAAATATTCTCTGCTAAAAATTTGTACATTGTTTTGTTTGAATATACACATCAATCAAAAAAATAGTTTAAAAACTTTTTGTGAAATTTGCCAAAAATATGATGAAAATCATCAATAATATGACTAGGCTAAAAGTAAAACGCAAACTTTGTCGACTTGCTTCTAGGCAAGCCTATGTCTGAATTGGTAAAAAATATTCTTGACGGAAATGTATATGTCAAGGTGGCTAGTGTAGACTTTCCACTTGGCGAAATGGGAGGAAAGGTCGGTACTCACTCCATAGTGAGGATGAAATACAATATAAGCTGAGTGTAGGACACCTCAAACAATATTTTTTCCTTAGACTCACTCAGGCTTTATAGAAGCCCATGGAAGGGAATACAATTGTAAATAGCAAAGAATACTAATACCGTGCTTAATCTAGACCGCCAGTTCCAGAGCGCATCCGTAACAATATTTTTTCTACTATGTCTTTATTTCTATCCATATAAGCTGGCGACTCTGCATCTATCCATTCTACGTTCTCACCAATATCATATGAAAAAAGTTTCTCCATATTTGTGATTTGATTCAATATATCATAAGATAAATTAAAGTTAGCAAATCCTTCTTTTAATCTCATGTGTAAATATTCAAAAATCCTCTTGCTAAATATGTATATGCCAAGTGCTTCTGGTTGTTCGAGTTTTATCCTCTGCTTTTCCATAAACTCTTTGATTTGAGAGTCATTCAAAATAACTCGAGCCGTTTCCTCGCGTCTGCACTTTCGAACTACAATCATCCCAAAGATTCCTCCACTTTTCACATTTACCTGATGGTACTTCCGAATCATATCTTCTACCTTCAGTGCGCAGAGGTTATCTGCGAACCATACCAAGAAGCATTCATCTTGTCTAACATATTTTTCAACCTTTAGTAATGAGCCGCCAGTTCCGTTCTTTTTATCTTCAACAAATATTATAGATTTACCTATGATAGACTGTTTTCCTTCAAAATAATTAATTATCTGTTTGCCAAAACTATCGAAGTTACATACTATGATTATTTCAGTAATTTGGGAAAACTGCGCAAGGTATCTTACGAGATAATCTATTATAGGTCTTCCATCCAAAGGAAACATAGCCTTAGGAAAATAGTCCGTAAAGGGTCTAGCCCTACTGCCACTCCCTCCTGCCAACAATATTGCCTTCAACCTTATTTACCTTCTGTTTATCGAAGAAATTAGTAATATATTTTATAATCTCTTATTTGTGGTACTGTATAGCCTTCTCTAGCGAGAAGTATAATTTTAGCTCTACTTTATGTCAGGATTATTATCTAGAACATGTCATTGCTGTGGATCGGATATGTTAGGCAGTGTACATTCAGCTGCACGTTTTTCTAAATCAGCCATATCTTTCAGCAGACCGATTGTAGATCCTTCTGTATCGTGGCCTAAGCCACTTCGAAGGTTATTATAGACAGTCGCTTCGGGTGTATGTTTGATTGCAGTTTCTTTAAAGGATTGATTCTATGGCTGTGTCAAACTCTTGTCTAAAAGGCATCTGGTTGACCGATGATTGCACTTGTATCTGGTATTTTGTAGCATATTTCCTCACTGCTCACTTAAAGGCCAAAGATAAGACTAGTATGACCCTTGAACAAATTTGGAATATCAACAAGTAGACAAAAGACAACTTCAAGAAGCCATAAATCAAATGTAATACAAAACTAAATGTACAATACATTTCTTGTTTTCATATAGCAAATGATAAACCTCTCTCTAAATGCACTTAAAACAAGCATTACATAGTGTCTCCGCCATTAGATACACATGTGACTATGGCAAACAAATGTTAACACTATTCCATCAAATCACTATTCCGTTAAAAGGAAATAAAGAAGCATAAATATTTAATCTAATAAAACGGGGTGATCTGATTTAGCAACAATACACAGAGAGCCTACCTTGTTCAAGCAGGTTAATTATTCACTATCTAAACTTATTCAAGATATTGAGATCGGAGGACCATTGGTTAACGTGGAAGGGAAGATGATAGGATTAAACATAGCATATATTTCATCTCGTGGAATAGCAATTATAGCAAATAAAGTCAAAACGATCTCCGAACAGCTTGCAAAAGATGGGGAGATTAAGATAGCATGCGCCTAGACGCAAGTGAGATAGTAGTAGCATTCATGGGGCTTGTGTATAACAAAATAACTTCTGTAAACTTAACATGGTTAATTCAAAAATTAATAACACAAATCAGTAATAATATTCTACAGTAAAGATGATTCTTACCGGATTCTATAACGATCGTATAGAACATAGCTATGTATCTAATATCTGATAGATAGTTAGGTTTCAGGGAATTGAGCTGATATTTGCAGTGGTAGTGTATTTCTTTGTATGGAAATCATCAGTTCCAGGTAAAAATAAATTCCAAGCAGTGCCTGCCCAATATGCATCTTCTAGACTTCTATGGCCACGAAATCCAAAACTATGAAAGCGGTTCGCAGGAAGTTTTTTACTGTTTAAGTATCTTCTCATATAGAAAGCTTGAGTAGCACATGCAGATGGAAACCATGCATGCAGCAGCATTGCCTCCCACCAAGTCACACATTCTCCAACACCCTTCACAGTATTTCTAATCTGACAAAATGGTGTTCCTCTTGGAACCCAATTACCATCAGGGATTGCTTGTATGTTGACAGGCATATAGCCATTTAGGTCGTCAACTATTGTATAGAACAATTCAGATGGAAACCAAACATTCATTTCACTTGCATATTGCTCGGCTTCTCTTACATTATTGCATGTTTTCAAAAATATATTCTATAGTCTTGTTAAGACCATAGAGTATCATTGGACTATTTCTATTGTAAATATGAGATACTTCCCAGTCAGTATTTATCTTAAAATCCTGATGACACAAATTGTAAACATCAGTTAAAATTACTGGGTTTATCCTTTCTAATAGAATATTTGCCGTACCGCTTTTATTCTGCCTCTTTAGACATTTTTTCGATCCCCTATCAAGGTACAACGCCTGTATTCTTCATAGGAGTACACTTGTATGAGGTGCGTTCATACGTTTAAATCTAATTGTTCAAATATACATCATATATGCATCGCAATGCTAAAGGAAGACCTTTAGTCATTGATCGATACTTATCCAAGGATTCGTTTCTTTGAATATTGTTTGCTTTTCTGTAGTCATTATCAATGTTATTTCTCCTACTGCTAGTGTAGATAGCACCGGACACCGTAGTACCATCTTCAATAATTGTTGGAAATATCTGCTCTTCTAACTTTTGGGTATCACAAGTCAATAGTCTTAGGACATCTTTTATCAGCTTCCAGAGTTCTATTTTATAAACATCGATATCAAGGTCTTGATAGTTTGTAGAATATCCCCTGTAAACGCGGGGGAGTTGGATATATTTCCTTTATACCGAATTTGTCTACCCCTTTCTGAGAAATCGAGCGTGGGTTCCATCAATAAAGTAAGAATTATTTAATCTTATTATTTATTGTTGGAAAGTAACGTAAGTAATTAAGGTGCATATATGTAGAAATTGATACGATTAAAATATTATTATATTCCATTTACTTTTCGACAAGTTTGGAATGTTGCATTCATTAATATCATCATTGTCATCATTTGTAAGACTAATTATATTTGCATACTAACCACTAACTATTATCTGCATGTAGCTCATTGAATGTATCCCAGTCTTGTGAATTCCAAGCATTATCCAGAGTTATCATTAACTCCTTATTTTTCTCTTGGATGCTTATAGTTGCATTAATCGGCATTAAACTAAATAAGGACTTTCGTTAATAACCCAGACACAATTTTTGTAGAAATGGGACGTAGTGGCCTTATACAATGACACCAATAATTTTTTGGGTCCAGCAAATAATTTTGAGTCAAAGGAGGAGGCACAAGAATACCTACAGTTATACAAGAAGAAATTAAATAATCAGATGGACAAATTTGGGAGGAACAAGGTATTTGTTGTTGATGAAGAGAATAAATAATAATAATAATTAGATCTATAGATAGAGTTATACCTCCTCTTTAGACCAGTTAGGATGATTTAGGTTCCAGTTCGGCTTATACCCTTCTTTTAAAATTGGAAATCGTTCCACATCCTCATAATACGCGATTTCTTCAGCGGTCCAGTCGGACCAGAACGTCCAACTCAATCCTGGGCAAGCATGTTTGTCTAAGTAATCAGTATCATTTCTATCAAGTGCTTCCTGCCATTTCTTCTCGTATGCACTACACTTCGCACATTACCTAGACTAGATCTAAAACTGAAGGTGCCCTGATTTAAGAAATGAAAAATAACAACAATCATAACAAAGACAATATGAATAATAATAATATCAATAAGCATCAAAAATCACTGATTTGTATATATACAAACAAAGACAAAAATGAATTTGCTATTGGTTTAAAGGATGATGAGCATTTTAGAGCAATGACAAAAGTGGGTGAATTTTATACAAGATTTGTTGATGTGTTAGAACAGGTACTGAATGATGAAAACGAGGTAGACTGGAAGCAGGCATTAAAGAGATGGATTGCTGCTGCAAAGAAAAATGAATCGATATTTGTTGAAGTGGATCTAAGTGGATGGAATGAAGTAGGAGAAAGGATGAAAAAATAAGAACTGACTCAGATATGTGTTGCAATTAAGCTTCTCTTGATCATGCGGGTTTAGCTATCACATCAGATATCAATGCCTGCTAACTAATATAGATTTTGTATTGACTATTTTCTATGCGCTATCACTATTATCATTTATCATAATCTAAAAACACTTTTTGTATTCTTAAACATTAGAAGATCATAGGAATCTTGACTAAGTTCAAGTTTTTGAACAAAGCTAAGATAAGAGCTCAGATTGGAAATAGGCCAATCGCTTCCAAATAATATACGATGTGGCTCACCTACATAATTTAATAGTTCTTTTATTTTATTTATATAATGTATTTCAGCAGATAATGTAAAGTTACCAACAATTAGGCCAGAAATATCTGCGTATACATTTCTATTTTTGTATACTATTTCTTGGCAATCCGTTATCCAAGGGTTTCCTAAATGACACATTACTATATTTAATTCAGGATTATCCACTGCAACATCATCTACATTCAAAGGATGAGAATATCTGATCTTAGCTGTATTTGAAAATGCATCTCCAGTATGAATCATAAGTGGAGATCCATACTCAACACACATATCATAAACTCTTTGATACCTTTCATCATATGGATAATAATGTTCATATCCACAATAGAGCTTTATACCTTTAATAAGACCCTCTTTTAGCCATTTTCTATAATTTTCCAAGTCTTCGTCAGTGTGATTATCAATTGTAAATCCTGCCACAATCCCAAGTTTATTTTCTTTATTACCATCATCATATTTCTTTACTATATCAATAATTTGAGATGTAGAGGGTCTGTCCACATCAACTTTGTAAGATGAGAGTATAATGGAATAATCAATATTATTATTGTCCATAGATTCAAGTAATGCATTTAACCTCTCTTCTAATGAAAGAAATTTTCTCCCACTCTTTTTAATTTCGTCGTAATTATTGAGGTGAACATGGCAATCTGAAATTGGCATGTCAACTACCCACCACTAAAGTATGTGGGCTTGTAACTACCGAAAAAGGAGGTGCTACAATAGGCTGATTGACTGCAGCCCTAGCCTTGGCAGCAATATTCTTTGCTACAACATAGTCCGCCATTTCCTTATAGCCACATTGAAGGCATTCAAATTCATTCCTTGATTTTCTGTTTCTCTGATCTATGTATTCGCATTCAGGGCATTGCCTTGAAGTGTTCTTAGAACTTACAATCTTCAATCGGACACCTTCATTCTTTGCCTTGTACGTTACAAAGTTCCTCAATTCTCCAAAGCTCCATTTTGAATGCCTGTCTCTTTTGCTACCTTTGAAGTTAACAGTTGTCCTAGAGCTTGTGCGTATGTTTGTCAAGTCTTCCATCCCTATAGCCCTAGCTGTGCCTTTAGCCTTTGAGACAATGGCCTTTGATATAACGTGGTTAGCATCTTTCTTGAATCTTCGTTCCTTACCTGATAATTTCTTTAACTTTCTCTTTGCTGATTTAGTCCCTACCTTCTGCAATTCCTTTCGTAATTCAGAGTACCTTTTCCTTGATTTCTCAACTTTCTTGCTTTCAAATACCTGCCGATCTGAATCTACTGCTATATTCTCAATTCCTAGATCTATACCCAAAACACCTACTGGATCGTATTCATTTGATTTCTCAGGTGCATCAACAACTACAATTAGGTAGAAAATTCCATTTCTATAAATTAAATCAGATTGCCCTTTTACCCTGTCAAACCTTGATTTCTGGTACTCGCCTATCCTGGTTGCAAGTTTGATCCTTCCCTTCTGCAATGTCATTATTGATACTTTGTCAATTCCTATTTTGGAATTGCGCTGATCGTATTGGATTGCTCCAAGTTCTCTAAAATTGGGCTTGGTTGTTTTATCTCTTTTGTATGCCTCTACAACCTTCCCCATTATCCTAACAGCGAACTGGGAACTCAGGTTAAACTTCTCTCTTATCTCTCTATATACTTCCTTATGCAGTTTGTATTTGTTAGTTAACTTTAAGAAAAATGCTTGTTCAGCAACAAAATTGCATGCTTCATTGTATTTTCTCATAGTCTCTAGCAAAGTGATTTTATCTTCTTCTGAAGTTTCAAGCCTGATCGTTAGGGATTGAAGCAAGTATAATATTGGGAATATCTATCAATAACCCAGTATTTAGCTTTTATCATAGTCTGGAATTCCTCCCACTTCTAAAGAAATGTGGGTTTCCTTCCCGACAATCTTCAATGAAATATCTCTAATAAT
Organism: uncultured Nitrososphaeraceae archaeon; assembly: GCA_963825865.1. Classification (GTDB taxonomy): domain Archaea; phylum Thermoproteota; class Nitrososphaeria; order Nitrososphaerales; family Nitrososphaeraceae; genus CAWGVG01. The sequence goes on from CAWGVG010000026.1 coordinate 245,641, forward strand.
TACTACAAAATCCTGTACTTTGGATTTATCCATTCTATAAAACTAGCATAATTTAAGGAATGTTTATCATAAAGATAATTAGGAAGTACCTTAATGAATTTGAAGTCATTTTTTAATTGAAACGATAGAACTGGATCTTTAAGCTTTCTATTTACTACTTTTTTTGCATATTCTTGAGCTGACATTATTTTTGAATATTTATAATAATCATACAATCGTCCTCCAGCTATTATTCTCCTTAAATTCAGCCTTATCGCTAAATTCTTTCTTACATTATACAGCATTGTTGCAATCCCTTTACAGCGAAATTCTGGATGTATAGAAATATCAGCACCATATAGACTATCTGCATTTGGATCATGATTTGTAAATAATCCCTGCCCAGTAATATCATACCATGTATGCTCTGCATAGTCAGGATTTAAAGAAACTATTAGGCTGCTTGCTGAACCAACTATTCTTTCATTAACTTCAGCACAAAACTGACCTTCTGGGAATACGCAAATATGACTTTGAAGGAAAGATGATGGCCATATCATTCCATATGCTGCCATGTCTGGAAACGATGCTTTTTGCAGCTCGACTACTTTAGAAATGTCTATTTTAGTTATGTTTCTTATTACGATGTCAGTTATAGCGTTTTTTACTTTACAATCAATATCTAAATCTCACATTTGCAATTTAACTTGATTGTTATTTATTAATTGTTATTTTAGGTTCTGTATAGTTAGTCAAATATCGCAGCCATAAGAAGCAAAAGTATGACGTCAGTGATGAAATTTGAATATTTCTGAAGACAAGAAGACTTATGTATCTTTGATAAAATAGATAATACAAGCTTATATTCTGCAGGGTGGATAAAAATATGCATACATAAAGTATATGTCAGATTCATTACATCCGCGTGATCTAGGAGTGATCATCAGAAACACACATTCTGAAGATATTCCTAAAATAGTAGATTTACAAAAAGAATCATTTCCGTATCTTGCTCGTTATGGAAATATATGGCATCCAGAGGAGCTTGAAAGTCATCTTCGCATTTTTCCACAAGGACAATTCGTTGCTGTTGAACCAGATGGTATGGTAGTTGGTTCTGCAAGTACTCTGATAGTGTCACTTAACCCAGAATATGCAGAACACACATGGAAAGAGATTACTCAGATGGTATGTTTAGAAACCATAATCCTAATGGAGACAGCCTTTATGGTGCAGATATATCTACACATCCAAAACACAGACATGAAGGGATAGGAGGCATGTTTTATGATGTAAGAAAGGAATTAGTTATGAAATTGAATCTTAGAAGAATGATAGGTGGAGGAAGGTTATTTAATTATTGTGAATATGCAAACAAGATGTCTCCACTAGAATATGCACAGAAAGCGGTTAGAAGGGAATTAAGGGATCCTGTTTTGTCATTTGAGTTAGAGAATGGATTTAAATTTATTAGAATTCTTCCAAATTACTTAGATGATGTTCGTTCTCTAAATTATGCTAGTTTTATAGAATGGTTAAATCCAAGACACCATCAATCAAAACCCATAGACAGTGGTTTGTGAGCAATTTTTGACTAAATTTTAAGGTCCAGAGAGAATATTACTATTATTTATAGCGCTCTCTACAATGGCATAAATAAACCTAAGAATACCTTCGAGTTTGAAAACACGCTAACACCAAGACTTGGCCAGCTTATGTATATATCGAGTTCTAGTTTTATGACACTATCACAAATATTTGCTTGAATGAGTTAGATGTGCCACTTCCTTTTTTCTGAAAGTATAATATCCTTAATTTCTTTGTTGTCTATTAGTTTATCTATAACCTTAGCACAATCTTCCATATGGATTTTATCATCTGTTTCAATAACATCAATCAAGCAAACTAGGATAACTCAAACCTCAACTTAAGAACCAATCTTAGACAGACAATATTGTCTATCTTTTTACTCACTCATTCTTTTCTTATAAATGGCAGGATTTTGTTTAGAATTATAAACTCATGATTTGCTTCTATATTAAACGATATCATCAGAATATTAGCAGTCCCCTTGTTGATGTTATCTGACTCTTCATGATATCATCATGATGAGACTCATCTAAAAATGCGGATAATACTTTATATTTAGCGTCTTCATTTTTATAGATAAAGGCAATATGTTCACCTGCTGATATTTCATGAACAAATTGGGTTATTTCATCATAACAAATCTTTTTTATAATATCTCTTATCCCAATATCAGGATTTAGAATGTCTTGTTCGGTAATTTCTGAGCCTGATAATGCTGCTATAGCCTCTATTAACATTTCTTTTTTAAGATGTCTTAGAATTATCTTTGCACCATAACTTGATATCTTATATAATGACTTTTCAAACATGTCATAATTTGTTGTTAATTCTTCTTCTGACAATCCATAGGAAGAAGCTAAATGATTCAATATAACTACAGTAGCGGATTGACCAAACAAACTTTCAAAAGATTTTTTGATTGATTCTGAAACTATATGTTCGACTTTGGAAGGAACTGGAGTGTATCCTAACTTGTATAAAACTGTTAGACAATCGGAATTCATATTTGTCTATCTTTTACTTTTTTTGCTTATTAATATAAGCTTAATCACTAAACCTTCTAAATGCCGCATTTATCAAAAGAATTTCAAAAAATACAATAACCGCAACATATGATATAACAAGATAATTCAAATTTGCTTACGTCCTGTAAGTCTTGTTAGCACTATACGAACTGACTTTTTGGTGACAGTGGTAGCAAGGCGATTCTACTAAATTCGTGTAAATAACACTACTCTCTATTTATCTATCTAATAGTCAAATAGTATTTCCGCTGTAAATTTTGTTTAATATCCTACCCTGGGGCTCCATACACTATAAACGGTTCGTCAAGAATAACATAGCCATGGGTAGCAATCATTGCGTCTATGGTTCCATTATTATCAATCTTTTTGTTAGTATCTTCTGAAATATTATATCCGCAAAGAACAGACATATTGTCTTGTATATGTCTGCCTATTGTTTTTTCAAATCCCATATAATGACGAGCAAAACCATTTCTCGTCCACCATGTTACATCCTCGCTTGCAATCCTGGTTCCATTATTATTTGCGCTATTTAACCATAATTTACATACTGAACGCAATTTGGTTACCCAATCAGCTAGTTTCGTTGCTACTACTTCGTCCTCTTGAGATTCCTGTAAAAGCTCTTCATATAATATACTATCGTCAACATATCTAAGAATGTAACTAAGATCATTACTAGACTTTTTAGATAATAAAAGACCTTTTGGAGCCTTATTATTTATCTTTGCATCAAAGAATGCAGTTAATATCTTGTTTTTAGAACTTTCATTTCTATATAAAAATGCAATATGTTTATGTGAGGGATTTTCATGAATAAATGCTAGTGTTTCAGCTGCACGAATAGGTTTTAGAATATCACCTATTGTGAGTCGTGGATTGCGAATCTCGCCTGCTTGCAATAGTTGAATCTATTATTGCAGCGTGTGCTAGGATTTCCTTTTTAATACTAGTAAGAATAGTATTTCCAGTCTTACCCAATATACTGTTCAATGACTTTTCAAATAATTCATAGTTTGTTAGTAACTCGTATTCTGATATATTATAAAGCGAACACATATTATGCAATATGGCTTTAGAATATGATTTTCCAATTTGTTCAAGACATTTTTTTGTGGTGTCAGAAATAATTTGTTCAGCTTTAGAAGATATATGGCAGATACCCTAACTTGTCTAGAATGTTTGAATACCGCTGAAAATGCCGTTCGCTATTAAGGTAGTCGTCGTCATCATCTACCAACTCATTCCTTTCACGTAGATTTATAGAGTGTTATGTTATTAAAGTTAGATCATAGCTTTAATGGGTGGTATATAAACTACAAGAATAACGATTTGTTTATACGGGTAGCAACACCTAGCACGAAATATGATGTATGCTTAATATCATAATATACTGAGTATAGTTCACTGGTTAGGATGCACGGCGGTGCGGTGGCTTTTCTAATGAAATCAAGACCTCTAACTGGAATACCAACCAATTCTGCAAAAGAAGGTAATGCTAATAAATCACATATCTGCTTTAGCGTTTTTCAGTTATTTTATTTATCACATCATGGCGCATTTTTTCGATTCTAGGTATCAGTTTAGACATTTGTATGGGAAGTGGAGTAAAGGCCGAAAATATGACTCTACATAACTGGCCAGCTAGCCAAACCAGCCCAACTCTGGTCTTCTTCTAGTCTATTCTTGTGTTTTTAAGCTATATTTCCGCTTCTATTTCCTGTAAGACATACGCTTAGGTGTAGAGGGTATTCCTTAAATCCAATATAAAAAAATTATCTCCTAATAAAGACACATTTAACATAAAATGGCTCAAAGTCTTTTTATTTCACAAAATTATTCTTATCGATATGCAGAAGACCCCCGATATTGGGTGTTATAATCTAAAACACAGAACTGAAGATGAAATAACTGCACTTATTCTTGGAGCTGCCAATAAGTGCACAATGAGAAAAACAAGGTTAATGTGTGAAGCATTCTTATCCTACAGCCAGATAGAAGATTATCTAGCACTTTTGAGTGAAAAGGGCCTCTTGGAATATCAAAGAGGAACTATGACGCACAGAACGACAGAAAAGGGTAAACATTTCCTGGAAAAAGTATATATGCATGCTAGCTAAGATTGTGCCCGCCATTTTGTACATAGTTATTAGAACCTTGACATCCATTAGAGTCTTGGTCTTCATGAGTTGATGATTATTTATCGAATACGTTGGCTGCGGACTAATATGTTGCTACGATGCCAATGCTCACATTATAGCTGCAATAACAGCTGTTTCTGCTTCTGTTAGTGTTATTATCACAGCTACAATATTTTGATACTTTGTAGTTTGTTTTTATTCATCTTTTTTTACAATTTTATCATTCGTTATACATTCTCAACAGAATGGCTGCGAACGAGAGTCCAGCTAACACAGTTGGAGTCTCAAAGTCAGAGTGCTAAAAAGAGATCCTAAAAAATAATTTAATATCAAAAACAAAATTTACAAAATAATGGTAAAGGTTAAAAGAATATTCTAAAATACCCGAAGGATTACTATTCTATATTCTATCGTAGTTGGGATATGCGAATGTTCTCATTATCTTCTTTTTTAATTAATGCTTTAAAGAATATCAAGATTTATGAAGTAATGCTTTCTCTCCTGTACTTTAGGCACATCCATACCAATAATCCAGCATTGTTTGTAATTTAAGATTAGAACTATAATACGATAGGCAAGTGGGATATGAACCAATAAGGACCCATGCCTATCGTCGTTTTTGCAAACCACAGTTATGAACTAGTGGTCAAGTTTCTTATCACGAATCAATAATTAGGCCTTTTGTGATATTAATTAGTAAATAACCAGATATCGGACATAATGAATTTATAAATCCCTTTTGTGGATAAATAAAACACGAATACCGCAGATTAACTTTTAGAACTTTTAGATAAGAATAATGCCATTAGATGACTCAACTTGTGGGCATGTTTGATTTCGCCAGTTTATTTATACCACTAGTATTACTTTTTTATACCTTCTCAATAAAGGTTTTGTTATCTCTGTTGCAAAATGCACAAGGTTAGTATATTTTGCAGAGTGATCATCCACTCAAGCCAAAGTCATCCTATTACTAGATGTTTTTGTTTTTCATTCTAGCTATATCTGAATGCTAGCGAGCCAATATTCAGCAGACTAATAAGGAATAGTGTTGTCTACAAAATTAATACAAAAGCATTATAACTCGATAGTTGCTAACTAAAACATCATCATAGACTTTCCCTTAATTTTGTATTATCTTATATTTTTATCTATATTGGGAACTTTCTATCAAAATGACTAAGATAATTATAAAAATGTTATCGAGTTATTCTACTTATCTGATAAATCGTTCCAATACAGAAAATGGTGTTGCTAAGATATTGCTTGGGACAGAGAATGTAATAGACGCAATACTAAAGCTTTTTGTTAAGGCACAATATCAAATAGATTTCTGTGGTAATTCTGAATTTCCATTAAAGGTTTCTTCACTTGAATTAATAAAAAGTGCAAGACTTGATGCTAAAAAAAGAGGTATAAAACTAAGATATATTATCGAAATTACAAACGAAAATATCTCTTACTGTAAGAAGCTTATGAAAACAGTTGAGCTTTGTCATTTGAATGGGATTAAAGGTAATTTTGGAATAATTGATGGAACACAATATATGGCTACTGCAAGCCATATAGGAGCATCACACCCGCTGGAACAAGCTATTTACAGCAATGCCAGAGTATTTGTAGAACTGCAGCAATATCTATTTGAAGCTTTATGGAGCAAGGCTATACCAGCTCAGCAGAAAATTAGACAACTTGAGGAAGGAATAGAAGCAGAATTTTATGAAGTTATTACAGACAATGAAAAAGCACAGAATCTTTACATTGATTTTGCAAAGTCAATAGAGAAAGAAGCTCTATTTCTTCTAGCTGATAGTAAGGCCCTATATAGGGCTGACAGACTAGGAGTTGTGGACCTTTTAATCAAAGCATCAGAAGAAAATGGCGCTGCAATAAGACTCATCTGTCCATTAACTGCGGAAAATTCAGAAATTGTCAAAAGAATATCCGAAAGGGCACCAAATATAAGAATTCTCGATGGCGGATGTTCCCACTCTGGACTATTGATAGTTGATAGTAAAAAGTTTCTAAGATTTGAGCTCCAAGAATCAGAGGCTGAAAACTTTTCCCAGGCAATTGGTTTTCTAGTATACTCGAATAGTAAGCTCAGTATTAACTCATCTAAATCATTTTTTGAGTTACTCTGGAATGAACATCTTCAATATGAAAAACTAAAAGAAGCAAATAAGATGAAAAGCGAATTTATAAATACAGCTGCCCATGAACTGCGAACCCCAATACAACCTATAATTGGTTTCTTACATGTTGTCCAATCTAAAATAAAAGATGTCGAACAGTATGAATTACTAGGTGTTGTAATCAAAAATGCGGACAGATTACAGCGGCTCGCAAATGATATATTAGATGTCACAATGATTGAAAGCAACTCACTAATTTTGAAAAAAGAACAATTCAGTATAACTGATGTAGTCTCTACCTTAGTAGAGGATTTGAGAAATAAAGTTGAAAAAGCCAATGATGGAAGGGTAAGATTAGTCTATGAGCAATATACTGAAAACAATATTGTTGTCGAAGGAGATTCAGAACGAATAGCCCAAGCCATATCCAACTTACTAGACAATGCTACCAAGTTCACTAAAGAAGGATCTATTTCAATTAAAGTAGAAAAAGAAGAAAAAGGAGATAACGAAAACAATGGTCATGTCACTATTAGTGTAAAGGATACAGGAAAGGGAATAGATCCTGAAATAATTCCTAGATTGTTTACAAAATTTGCCACCAAATCTTTTAAAGGTACAGGGCTGGGATTGTTCATATCAAAAAGTATCATAGAAGCTCATGGTGGCAGAATATGGGCCAATAACAATCCAGATAAAGGGGCGACCTTTACTTTTACTCTTCCAATGCTAAAAAATAGATACGTAATTAACACTTAGCATACTTAGAGAGCATGCATAATGTGGGCAAGTATGTGCAGATACTAAAAAAGAGTGAATTGGGGATTTTTCTTGGAGATTCAGGCTTTTTCTTCACTGATTTTGATATATTCGTATTAGAAACAAGAAAGAAGTTAGGAAAGAAAAAGAGTTATTATTTGATATTCTTTCCAAGTTGGCTTACGCTCGTGTCATCTTTGAAACTCTTTCATTCAAGCCATTACTGTTTTGATTTTGTCCGCTCAAACTATCTTGCCCTTTTGAAGGGCATTGTAGGATTCTCGATCATAAAAGGTTACGAAATTAGAGTTAAATAAAAATTATAACTCTATTTTCAAGAGAATAAATTATAACAATACAATATCTTTTCTTTTACTTTTATACTTTTTGAATAAAATAGCCATATAGAAGAGCAGAAACTGTGACAGCACTTTTGATCCTTCCATTATTTAATTCCTGCATTACCTGCTCTCTATTTACTTTAGAAATCTTTATGTATTCAAATTCCTCTAGTCTTTGCTTTAATTGGATCTTTTCCAATCCTTTTGCTATAAATACAAAGTTTCTTTGTGTTGCCCTTCCTGGCCATGTGTAAAACCAGTTGATATATTGCAGAGTATCGCATGTATATCCAGTTTCTTCGAGTAACTCTCTTTTTGCTGCATCAGATGGTCTTTGTCGCTCTTGTCCTTCAATTCCTCTAATTAATCCTCCTGGTAACTCCAGCAGTTTTGTACCGACTCCATGGCGATAATTCTCAAGCATCAATAAGGATCCGTCTTCAAATATTGGTACTATAGTTGCAGCATCGTCTACATTTATTCTGTTAAAAATTCCGACTATTCCTAGTTCTTCATCAATTACCGAGTCCTCTAAGACTACCATCCATTTATTCCTGTATACTGTTTTGGAACTTTTCAGTTTATACATTATACTAGAAATTCACTTATTTCTTAAAGAAGAATATCTCATTTATTTGTGTGGCTCTTTCTAAGCTATTGTATTACAATATATTATGACTAGGCGATAGAAGATAAGATATCACATCCTTCATTTATCAGATGTTTGAGGCAAACAGCCTATGAGAACTTTAATTTCATTCATAGCTTCATAATACCATTTACAATACCAACCACCGACGATTATATGCTGGCAACTTTAACTTTTATCTATGCTCTGCTAGTAGGCTCTCATTCATAACATAAGATTATCATTGTTACCCTGAGATATGCTGAATGTGTCTGAAAACAGAAAAACTTGCGTTGCATTATGCTTTTACAATTAGTGAACTAGATTAACTACGGTTTATTAAAGGAACTTTCAAAAAAGCAATATAGCCATTTATTTGTTCGTTTTTTCTGTTAAAAAAACGAGCCCTGTTAAAAAAAACTACAGATATTGTTAAACTTGAGACATTCAGGAGAAGGAGTGATAAGGCTAACTTATGGAGAATACAAAATGATCCTCCAATCCTCTCGATCGATCATAATCGCAATTGCTGCTAATAAGACTTGCAGACACGAGTATAAGGAAAATATACGATTACAAACATCCAAATCCCTTGAAAAACACTAATTGCAATAACTGGCACATTCAAAAATGGCATGGACAGAAATGTAAGAATCATAATTGGATACCCAAATTTATGAAGCATGCCATAGTTTGCGCTATTCATCACATTCTTGTGTTTTAACAACGTCTGAAATATACCTCTACTCCAGAAGTCTCTGCTTATAAATATCCTTGAGACTTGTGGGCGCTTCTGTATAAGATATAGAAGAGCTCACTCTGAATTGTAGTAGCCACAGTAAATTTAACGGACATACTGGTTAAATAGAGAAAGTTATAGACAATTCTCACTCAGATATAGGCGCACAACAGTTTGCTTTACAATATAACAAGTTCATACACGCAGCGTTATCAAGTAACTCTAATCTTTATACTCGGATTATATTGCTTTTTCATAACTAGTTACCGTTAGCAATCAGCATTTTTCTCGATCTTTTTATTAAAAATGCATTTATATGAAAATGGGTGTACAGAACATACGTTTTGAAACGTTTTAGCATCGAGATTTATTGTTGTACCAGATACTATTAACATATACATCTACTATTTACCAAAATATGCCGTTTAGGTAGTATTGCATGAACATAATCATAATTATAAGCATTTCTATCTAATTAGGTGGACAAATATCAACTAGAGAGAACATGGCTTTATATACATTGGTCATCTCTGAAAATACATGATTTCCCAAGGTAATGACATTCAAATATTGGTTTGTATTCCAGCTTTTAATGAAGCAAAGACTATTACAGAAATCGTTGAAAAGGCAAAAAAATACGCCGCAGAAGTCGTAGTATATGATGATGGTTCCATCGATAACACTAGTGAAGTAGCAAGAGCTTCAGGGGCCACTGGTTCTATCATCTTCAAGGAACAAAGGATATGGTGTCGCTATTAGGGCGTTATTTCAGATCGCCAGGGAAAAAAACGCAGATGTTATGGTTACATTAGATTCTGATGGCCAACATGATCCGGATCAAATACCAGCTCTTTTGGAACCCATACTGAAAGAGGATTTTGATATAGTTATTGGTTCCAGATTTCTTGCTCCTCAAGGCACAGGCAATTACAAAATTCCTTCTTACAGAACATTTGGTATCAGAACTATAACAAGGTTCACACGAGCTGTTTCATACAATGGAATTACAGATGCTCAAAGTGGTTTTAGAGCTTATAATAAGAATTCCATATCTAAGATAAATTTGTTCGAAGACGGAATGGCCGTCTCCACGGAAATACTAATGCGAGCTAAAGAAAAAAACCTGTCAATAAAAGAGGCACCTATTACAATCTCTTACGATGTTAGTGATCCTTCTACCCATAATCCTTTTTTTCATGGTGTTGGAGTATTATATAGTGTTATTCAATTTATTTCACTACGTCACCCATTAGCATTCTATGGATTACCAGGTGTGGTACTGCTTGTAACAGCTGGAGCTTTCCTAAGTAAGGCATTAGAACTGTTCTCTGCTACCAGATATGTGTCGACTAATTTGATACTCATTTCTTTGGGTATGGCAATGATAGGAGTAATGTTGCTGTCTACGGGTGCAATTTTGCATACATTAATAGCCTTATTCAAGGGAAAAATAAAAGAAACTTGACGCGCATTTTACGTGATATTTGTCTAGCAAGTAATGTACCCTATTCATTACTCGGATTATATCCTGTACAGGATTTCTTATCGTGAATATTCAATTTTTTCGACAAAAGCCAAACTTAACATTATAATATTTATCCGAGTAATTACGAATATAGTATGGAACATAAATATAAGGGTACTACATGTTTCGCCTTCTTTTCCACCAGATAAAGGCGGAATAGCAAATCATGTATCGAACCTTTGTATTTACTTGACTAAACAAGGTAATAATATATCTATAATTGCCCCAAAAAGCATACACAATAAGATAGAATCGAAAGTAAAAGGCTTTGAACACATTCATCGAACAAGTTCTTTTTACCTTCCGAGATGGCCATATCCTACTTTGAGAAGTGTTAGCATTCCTATAGATCTTGGCCTAAGAATGGGTTCATTTATACAGAAGGGATCTTTTGATATTATCCATGCTCATGGACACCATTATCCTATATCATGGCTAGCAATAAATTATGCAAAAAAATATGATGTTCCATGTGTATTGACATTACATGGCGGCATGTATTCACTAAATCCATACAATTTGGGCGGAAAAACCATATTTGAACAAGTATTTAACAAATATGTGCTTTCAAGAATTTTAGCAGCGACGGATGCAGTAGTCGGCTTAACTAAGCAGATCACTCGACTTCGCTAAAGAATTTTCAAGACAATCCACTACCAAATATCTCACAATTCCAAATGGAGTGAATACTTACATATACAAAGAAAACCTGATTAGGAAAAAAGAATATCGCCTTAAATATGAGCTTCGTCAAGATAGCATAGTAATACTTTTCAGCGGTCGTTTTGAGCATGTTAAAGGAATTATTGAGTTTACAAAAGCTGTTAAAAAGATCATAAAAAATAAAGGCAAAGATATAGAGGTCGTTATTGTTGGAAGCGGTACATTAGAGAACGATATCAAGTCAATTCTACATGACACTGATAACATACATCTGCTGGGATGGCAATCACCGGATCATATACATGAAATATATATTGCATCGGACATATTTGTAAATCCCTCTAAGTTTGAAGGACTACCTATAACTATAATCGAAGCTATGAATGCATGTTTGCACATAGTATATACTCCTGTAGGAGGCGTACCAGATATATTGCAAGGATATTCTCCAAAAACAATGCTTACAAAAACTTCAAGTGACGAGATACAAAATGTTTTGTCTACTTTACTTGACCGTTATAATTCATTATCTACGACTAATAATATTGGCAATTCTTTTGCCTATGCGCAGAAATTCGACTGGAATAATATAGCATATCAAGTAAATTGTGTATACAAGGAATTAAGGCTATGATATATATATATATATATATAAATAATACACTCTGGTTCTTATCTATCATTTTTCTTCCTACATAACTCATTATAATATTGCACGATATTGGGAAAAACTATATCTTCGTTATACTGGCTTGCTTTAATTTTTGCATTATTTCCTAATTTCAGCCGAAATAAATAGTCGTTAGATAGCAGTTGAATGGCTCGTTCAAGCTCTTCTGGATTATATGGGTTTATGAGTAAAGCTTCTTTGTTATGGGTTACTAATTCGTGATTTGCAGGAATATCGCTACATATGACAGCCCGGCCCGAAGCCATAGCTTCCAACAATGCAGTTGATAAGCCCTCTGTATACGAAGGAAGTACGAAAATATCAAAACCTGAGAGGATTTTGCCAATATCATATCTTGTGCCACAAAAAATGACTTTGTCAATAATGCCTCTTTCGCTTATGCACTTTTTTAGTTGAGCTTCTAATGGTCCACTCCCTACTAATATCAGCTTTAGTAAAGGATCCTTTGTGTACTGCATAGGCAAACGAAATTAGTAAAGTAAGAAGATTTTTTTCAGGTGAAAGTCTTCCTACAAATCCAATGACTATTGTCTTTTTGTCTATTCCTAAATCTTTGCGTATTGTCTCTCTATTTACTTGGGAAAATTCAAAATGCTTTAATTTTATGGGTATTGGTATAACTTTAATTTTAATTTCTTTAGAGGCTATTTGCTCATAATAGTTCTTTATCGAAGAATTAACTGCTATTATCCCATCTGCATTCTTTATTGTAAAAAGATCCAGACTGTATTCAACTTTAAGTAAGATCTTTTTAAATGTACTATGGATGTTTAATTCTAGAGTTTTATGTCGTATACCATGCGAAGATACTATAACAGGAATTCTTAGGATTCTCCCTGAAATTACTGCTGCCTAGACCTGCATAACCTGTGTCTTGCGAATGAATTGCTGTCATAGGAGATTTTATATTTATTGATAAAATTTTTAGAGTCCAAAGTAGCGATTTTAATAGTCTGGAAGGCAAAAATACGAAATATGGAGCACTTAACGTCCTGATTTTTTTTGGTCTTGCAGTCATCGTTATTTTTTCATCATTTTCTTCCTGAGCAAATTTAGATAGGTGTTTGGTCTTTATCCCTACTAAGCTCGCTTCCCATCAAAGTTACTTCATGTGTTTGTTTGGCAAGCCAGTTACCAAGCGAAATTGTGAATCGTTCTTCTCCTCCATACAAAATCTCGAATATTCTACCAGTGGTCAAAAGGCATATGTGTTGTCTTTTAATCATTCATAATCAACCGATAGTTTTCAATATTGGGCTGTACTAATATATAAATAAGGATAGTTTGATTTTTATTATCTTTTCCTTTCTATTACATTGATTACCATCCTAGAAACACCGACCTTGCCAAATAAATTTTGAGTTGACTTAAACCTCTGAAGAACATCATTGTAATTTAGTTCAAGACAGTTTACAATCTCATTAATTCGCTCTGCTTTATGCCCTGCCAAAAAGTTCATACCTAAGTCTACTGTCTCAACCCATTCGGTTGTATTTCTTAATGTTATGCAAGGAGTACCCAAGAGAGCTGCCTCTTGTTGAATCCCTCCAGAATCAGTTAATGCGAATCTTGCATGCTTAATAAGGCTCAGGGATTCAAGATAACCTATTGGTTGTATTACATTCAAGTTTTTCAGATAATTTTTAAGATTAAATCTGTCTATTTGTAATTCAGTATGTGGATGACAAGGAAAAATCACTAGCATCTTTTGTGATAGGCGATCTAATGCAGCTAATATCTCACTAATTCTTTCTCTATTTTCTATATTTTCTCTCCTATGAACTGTTACTAAAGCGTACTCTTGATCTTTATTTTTTAATTTTCCTAGTTTGTGATCATTAGCTTTATTATTTTCTGGTATTCTATTTCTAATCTGTTCTATCAGATCAACTATTGGATGCCCTGTTAGAAAAATTTGAGAAGAGATTACTCCTTCTCTCAAAAGGTTTTTAATGCAAGTAGAAGTAGGAGCAAAATGTAAACTAGCAACATCTGAAATGAGCATCCTATTAATTTCCTCAGGCATGGTTTTGTCAAAAGATCTACAGCCAGCTTCTATATGTCCAACAGAGAGGCCCAATTTAGAGGATGCAATTGCAGCTCCCAAGGCAGAATTAGTATCGCCCTGTACTAATACTATATCAGGTCTTACTCTTCTTAGAATACTTTCAGATTTAGCAATTATATTCCCTGTTTGAATACCTTGTGATACTGATTTGACATTAAGAAAATAATTTGGTTTTGGAAGTTCTAGTTCGTTAAGAAAAATGTCTGACATACTAAAGTCATAGTGTTGACCTGTGTGAACAAAAACAAGTTCATGTTCGCTTTTCTGAATCTCCTTTATTATAGGCTGCATTTTTATTATTTCCGGTCGAGTTCCTACAAACGCTGCTATCTTCATATTATTTTCTCACTCTTGCAGTTTTTGTACAGCCCTTTACTCTTCTGCAGCTGTATTTTATAGATGTGCTTCATATATATACGGTTCTAATTCTTTGCAATTTCAACATTTCTTCTGGCAGTATTGATTTTTATCAGAGCGGGCATAATCTGGTTCTCCATTTTTTAAGTTAGTTTTTTTCTGGTTGATTAACTCCCTAGCACTGTTTTACAGTTGTAGTAATAGATCATTACCTGATAGATATATCAATACAGATAGCAGTACTATTTCAGATGCTTTTTTGGTATCCTCTTATTGATAAAGGATCTATTTTCAAGAAAATTGTAGTATACTGAGATTGAATAGAAAATAAGTCTATAGAACTAAAATTAATCATTTACGTTATTTTGTCGTAGTGTGTGCTTACGTGTTTTCTCTAATACTTTGTGCTATACGTTCAATATCTTGCTCTGTTACAAATGGATGAACAGGAAGAGATAGAACGTGTTCACTGGCCCAGTTAGTTTTAGATAGGTTATTTTTCGTTAATGGAGGTAGAGTTTCATAATATGGGGTCTTGTGAACTGGAGGGTCATAGTATACGGTAACACCAATTTTATCGTTTATCATTCTCTCTTTGACTTGGTCTCTTTGACCGTTATTTTGAAAGGCGACGGTATATAGATACCAATTGAATTTTTTTTCATCAGTTTCTTCAGGCAGCCTTATTTTACTTTTATCAACAATAGGAAAGAGTAATTTTGTCAGCAGTTCTGCATTTTTTCTCCTTGAATCTAACATTTTTTGCAGCTTGCTCATTTGAGCCTTGGCAATAGCAGCGCTCAGTTCTGGCAACCTGAGGTTAAGACCCAAAATTCGGGTATCGTATCCTTCAACCATACCATGATTTCTAATCATCTTTAGCTTGTCTGCAAGATTATCATTATTTGTCGCAACCGCTCCACCTTCACCGCACGTCAATACTTTGCTTGCATATAGACTAAAGCGAGCCCATCATACCTAAAGTTCCAGTAAGTTTCTTTTTGTATATAGAGCCAAGTGACTGGCAAGCATCTTCAATTATATGTAGTGAATGTTTTTCAGCGAGTTCGATAATTTCATCCATCTCTGAAGGATGACCATACAGGTGGACAGGTATAATGGCTTTAGACTTGCTTGTAATTTTTGCCTTTAAATCTGAGACATCAACAGTATAATCTTGCACATTGATATCTACAAAGATGGGTTTTGCACCAGCTGCCACTACAGAGTTTGCGGTAGCAACAAATGTAAATGATGGAAGTAAAACCTCATCGCCTTGTTTGACATCTGCTGCAAGTAATGCTGCATACAACGACGCAGTTCCAGAATTAACAGCTATTACATGTTTCGCCTTTAGGTAATCCCTTAAAAGGGATTCAAAATCGCGAACTCTTTTTCCACCATCTTTAGCTGAGGAGGTTAAGGCATTTTCATCTAAAACACTCCTTATTTCATTTCTTTCTTCTTCACCTATCGAAGGCTTGTTTATTGAAATCATAGTTCTAATATTGTTTGAAGACATATTCTATCAGCACACACCATTGACCAAAACTAGTCGACACATGTTACTACAACTTCTAGCTTGTAGCGTAATAGATATACCTACCTCCTTTTTACTTTCATATTATGCCATTGAACAAATCATGGCATGACTATAACGAATGTTTGATTGAACGTGGACGTGTTTTAATTGATGTGGGTTTTATAAAATTATGGAATAAAGAAATCAAGAAGATGAATAATGACAAAATTGGAGCCATTTGTATATCCTGATAGCTATATCAAGTTTCTGGGTTTTCTGAAGGTTGGTTTTAAAACTCATTATCGTATGGTTCAAGGCATAGCTCGTGGACCATCGGAATATGTGAAGATACAAGAAATGCACATCCATCTAGATAAGACTACGCATGTTAAAGATTAAAGACATCTGTTATTGGTGGAGTTTCATTTAACAGATGAGGAACCTTTGACATTGATAGTGGATGCATCAGATCTAACAATATCAAAGAAGGGTGAATATATAGAGGAAAAATGGAAGCGAGAGAAAAAAGATTTCATCAAACTGCATAATATTGCTGTAGATGAAAAGTCCAAAAAGGTGGTATCATTCAGAATAACGAAAGGAAATGTACATGAGACAAAAAAGTTTGGTCCTCTGGTAAAGGAATCAGCTAAGAGACATGATATAGATAAGATGTATGGACTGGGATATGACGGATGGAAGGCAGCACAAGGATACAGGTAGAAGATGGATTGCAGAAATTGTCTTTTCCTCGCTAAAAAGAGTATTAGGAGAAGAGTTGTTTTCAAAGAAATTCAAAGCACAAAAAGTAGAGGCAAGATTAAAAGTGATTTTATACAACAAATTTATGAGCCTATAGCAGATGCTTCAAAATCACTGTTTATACAACATGTGAAAGAAGAATTAAGAAACTATCTAATTTTCAAGACATCTTTGATGATGTGTTCTATCAATTGTTCTGCTCTGTTGCATAATTCATTAGGATTTTAGGTTATGCAAACCGTTAGTAGGTCATTCGATTGAACATGTTATACAGAGCTGCCTTTAGGAGGATCTCTTTTACCATGTGAGGAAACTTTCTAGCTGTTACATGTTCACCAAATGTTCTTTTAATGGAAGAGAATGCTGTTTCTGCTATCCACCTGTACCCATAGCTCACGCTACGCTTCCATTTTTTGAGGTTTGTCTGTTGTTGTCTTACTACAGACATATTCCTAGCATGACAGTTAGTTGACTTGACCTTGGAATTACTTCTTGTCTTTATACCAGGCTTAATGTGGTTCTTTGATAGGTATCTAAAATTCTTATTGCTGTCGTACATACCATCTGCTAATATACCCTTCAGATTATTATTTTCAGAAGCATTGTCTACTAACTTCTTTAGCATCTTACCATCATGTACCTCTTCACTTGTTACCTCCAGAGATACAATTCTTTTCTTCTCGATATCAACTGCTATGTGTATCTTTAGATATCCTTTTCTGACATGCCATTTGTGGTGCATCCATTCCCCTCGATTAGTACCTTAATGCCGGTGCTGTCTAAAGCAATGACAATATCATTTCCTAATTTTTCATCGATTTTAATCTCTAGCCTGTTTATACGTCTATTAATGGTACTATAATGTGGTGTGTTTGATACTTCTTTACTTGCATGAGCTATGACTACACCCTGTGTTTGTCTATATGGTAGATGGAAATATGCTCTCATGTAACCTAGAAGCTGAATAAATGAATTTGGGTAGCAGTAGGGCTCACCAACCTTACCAAGGTTCATTTGACATAATTCATGATCCCATCCATCAAGTACATCAAAATCCAAGAGTACTTGACCACGCCTAACTAGTGATTCATTATAGCAAGGCCAGTCAACCATACCAGAATAATTAATACTAGCAAGCTAAATGGTGAGTGGTCAAATAAGTATCACTTACAAGATAATTAATCATGCAACAAAGCAGTATTTTTAGAAAATAAAATAAAAAAGAATATTTTTACGAGATGCTTTTTCCAAGAGTATGTCTGAGTGCTAAGTCTAAATATGGAAAACGAAATTGGTATCTGCTGGTTTTAGTAAGGCGAATTGGCATAATTCTAGCACTAGATAGGAGCAAAGCATCCGCTAATTGTTCCCCTAATGCTGCCTTTATGATAAATTTCGGAATAGAGAAAATTGTAGGCCTTGATAAAACCTTGCCTAATATTTTTGTGAAATCTGAATTACTAACAGGATTAGGAGCTACAGCATTTATCGGACCTATAAGGGATTCATCCGCAATAACATGTAAAATTATTCCAAGCAAATCATCTAGTGCAATCCAACTTATGTATTGATTGCCATCACCAATATTACCACCAAATCCCATTTTAAAAGGAATAAGGATTTTTGCTAATATTCCCCCTGATGCAGATAAAACTACACCAATTCTCAAATTAACAACACGTATTCCTGCTTCTTTAGCCACCTGGGTAGCTTCCTCCCACTGTGAACTAACTTCTGATAAAAAATTAACAGAAGGTGAAGTGCTACTACTACTGCTGCTGGTGGTGTTGGGGGAAGCAGCAGGACAGCTAGGACTGCTGTCTTCTGTTAATAATTCATTGCCTCTATCACCATAATATCCAGTAGCAGATGCAGATACCAGTATCTGAGGAGGCTTATCAAGAGAAGCTAAAGCTTTGCATAGAGATTTGGTAGTGTTTACTCGACTCTCTAAAATTCTCTTCTTCTTTTCCTTTGTCCATCTTCCAAATACATTTTCTCCAGCAAGGTTAACTACTGCATTAATAACAGTGCGATTATTATCATCTGTCTTTGAAGATGGTACACCAATGGATTCTGAAGAAGAAGGATTCCATCGAATAGATTGTACACTCGCTGTGCTTTCATCAGGATTTGGCCGCCTTCTTAATAACCGTATCACTTTATGACCTCCAGTAGTTAGAAACGGTATTAATGAAGAACCAATAAAACCACTAGAACCGGTAATTGCTATAGTCATAGAAGGCTTATCATCTTTTCTTCTTATTATTTTATTTATGATAGAATGATGATTGTGAAGATCCTGTTCTGTAATACGATGTCGATAATCAAAGATTTTCTGCAATTTTTTATTGACTAGATTGCGAGCGATTAAGCCTCCTAGCGGACCCCCAGGTAAAGAATATTCTATGTGGTCCTGCAGTTGACATGAAGATGATCCAAACGGCTCAAATAGATGAGTATGTGTCCATGAAGAAAAAAGCCCTGATACCTGAACATCTCGAAATTGCTTGCCTTCTATATAATCAGAATGCTTAACAACCCATTTCATACGTAGCGGGCCAAAACCCATCATTCTGATCTTAACGACACCATTATTTTGAACACCTCCTTTGCGTTCAATTACGGTAAATGGCTGCCACGGAGGATTTAGCCGCTCAAATGCGCCTTCTCGCGTATGCCATAAAAATACTTCTTTTAATGGTATATTGTCTATTCGAGTTACCCGTGTAAAAGATTCCATTATGTGTCTATATATTTTACTTTATAGATAAAGAAAATGTTTATCTGGATTTGAATTTGATGACTATAACTGAAAAATACAATATAGTTCATAGCTTCGTTCATATTTTTTGGACACGTGCGAACTTCTTTTTTGTGCAGATAAATGTATTTGCAATTACGATGAAATGTTATGTTGTAGTCGTAGTCCAAGTCATCAATTATCTGTAAACAGTCAATAGACTGTCATATGTCACTTTTTAAAGAAGTAGTCTGTTATTCTTGCTTGCTCTCTTCTATTCTTATAGATTTTACTATTTCTCATAAATTCATTTTTGGATATAGACATATTAGTGATTGCAAATGATAGCGCTTGCTCAAAATTATCAAATTGCTGCCTTTTTTCCTTTTCCTTTTCCTTTAAGGGCTTCTCTTATTCCTTCTCTTATCTGCCATACTCCTACGGGCATTACATATTCTGGACGAATTTCTCTTAGAATCAATACTGCTGCTTTTTTCCTTCTTTTGAATAGATGCTCTGTGACACCTAACCTTGCAGCAAAATATGCTCCATCTATGGAAGGATAATGATCTAAACCTTTTGCATCCTCAAAGTCTACACCAATTCCCAAATTTCCATTATTATCAAACCATATCTCTTGCATCTCAAAGCTCCATACATTATCTGGGAACAATATAATGGAATAATAATTACCTAGATGATAGTATCTATATATTTCAAAGAAATCTATCGCTTGGTAGGCCTCCTCTGCTATACGTTTTATCAAACTAGTAGAAATAATATCATCTGTAGCAGAGATGCTCCATCTAGTGGGCACCAACCTTCTGTTTTTTTGTAATCCTAGCATTCCCATGCTTAGAACTCTGTGGATTCTACTAACCTCAATTCCATATCGGTGGTAAAGACGAACTATTGCCTGAGTAGCACACAGATCTTTATCATAAAAAGCATTTTCCAATCTCTGATCTACTGAAAGTGATGAGGATGTTTTGAAGGCCTTTAAAGGCGCAACTGGGCCAAAAGGGGCTGAATCAATATCTAAACCTGACTCTTTCTCCTGTTCTATATCTACAATAGGTCTCCTTTCAAATGTTGCCTCACTTTCAGCTGATTTACTACCCATCGCTAATTCCTGTAAGGATTCTATATACCTCCCAGATGTTGTATGAATATTGATGTCCGATACTCCTCTTACAAGAGATAAACGATAATTAACAATTTCTTCAATACTTTTACCAAGCCACATCTCTGGCATATCGAGTATAGCAGTGTTTCCATGTACTGGTGGTATCATTGGTCCAACTTTTACTTTTTTAGGATAACCATATCGTCCGACAAAAACTGAAGGTGGCGTAGCGCCAGAAAGTGTTTCTAATGATAGGTTGGTTGAATTTGCATTAAGAAAGTGAATCCAATTTTTTTCTAGCCGTTTTTTAATATCTTGAGCTGTTGTAGGCACGCCGTGTCTATTCTAGATAAATGCAAAACTTTAAATAAAAATTATTTGAACATATGCTATCGGAATAATGATAATAATATAATTCTGATCAACATACTCTACACTATTATAATTCCCTTAACTGTCATAGGTCTCACGGTAAGGTTACTCTAAACCTTAATTGCCATTTATTTAGTGATAATAGTATATTGATAACAGTATACTATTATGATAATTGAAATATTGATAACAGTATATGTAAATAAACGGTATAAATGGTCAAGTTAGTAATTTTGTGTTGTTACGTTTGCTAAGAAACATTACCGACATGAAAATATTGAAAATGGTATTGCGAATTATGTTTAATTATAATAACATATACTATAGTATACTCTTGATGAATAGTGAGCTATCATACTATATTAAAAAATAGATTAAATAATTAATCCTATCTTTTAAAAATATTTTGTGAAATATGTTTCTGAATGCAAGTAGATTGCAATGATAGGAAAAAGAAATGGATAAATAAAAAATTGTTTGGATGCCCGGTGTGTCAACGATCTCGATATGTTGTACTCACAGAAACTATTAAAAACAAATATTTCCAATATCGCGAATTATATTGTCACTTCTGCAATATTTTATTTTCGCCAGTACATGCAGTAGCCCCAATTGAGATAAAATAGTTTAAAACGATTACTCAAATGCTTTGTCCAATTCATCCGAGGTTATAGCTGACAATTCGGTTAGAACATCTGTATTCAAACTTACTAACTGTCTTCCTGATGAAGAATGGTTTGCCACCGTATTGTGAAATGCCAGATGGAAGAACTGTGTTGTTTGTACACCTTGCACTTCCAGTGACGGCTCAAAAGGCGATTCAAATGTTGATAGGAAGAGTGTTCTTAATCATTTTTAAGGTAATAGACAAGAGATAAACCTATTTTTTTACCTGTCATCTTTTCTGCATATTTTAATAAAGGAACCATTTTGTCGAGTAGTTTAGAAGCATTCCCATTTATTTTTGGGCTTTTGGCTAAATTTCCATTTATATACCAACCTATGATTCCCAGCATATTGAAGAAGAACATTCGCTCTATAGTAAACTGTGCTTTTCTAATTTTGGATTCTAAATCCTTTTTTTCGTATCTTCTAAAATGATCTACGTTTGTATCTATCATGTTATAAAGAAATTTATGGCAAGGTACTTCATGTCTTATTGGCTTATTAGAGTAGATGTCAAGTATTGCGTCCTTTGATTGATTACTTGATTGTTGCCGTAGTACTCGAGCCTCAATGCAGCAATGACCATCAACCACATACCATAACTGAATGTACTACTTACGGGATTAATTAAAAATATTGCTAACAGAAATGAGAAAGGAAGGTGCTGGCAGTATGAAAATCTTTTACCTCTGGCGAGGCGCGGTACAGTTACCCTATGATTAATAGTTGACCCATATTGCTAGCTAAGCTGTTCCAACGCTCTCTGTCGTTGCTCCTTCTAAGGTCCGGTTTTCCGAATTGGTCGGCTATTCCCTTGTACATATTCAACTCTTGAGTTGATAATGGCCTAATCTTTTTGATAGCTTCTTCAAAGTGCCTCATGTGTACTTTTAATTCCTGCGCGTGATTATCGGCATCTTTTGGATCTTTATACTTTGATATGTGTTCTCGTAAAGCAAGCATAACTGCTGCTGATGATAATGATGCTATGTCGGCACCTGTGTATCTATCTGTATGGTCTGCCAACTTTTCTATGTTAACATCATCTGCCAACGGTTTCTTTCTAGTATGGATTTTTATTATTTGTATTCTTGAATCGCGATCTGGCGATGGGACGTAAAGCAACCTATCAAATCTTCCTGGTCTTAGCAATGCTGGGTCTATGATGTCAGGCCTATTGGTTGGAGCCTATTACTACTACATTGGTTAATATTTCAAGGCCGTCTAATTCTGTTAGTAGTTGGCTGATTAGCCTTTCAGTTACATGTGAGTCGCCACTAAAACCTCCCCCTCTTCTAGGAGCTATGGCGTCTACTTCATCAAAGAATATAATACACGGAGCTGCCTGTCTTGCTTTTCTAAATACTTCTCTAACTCCTTTTTCAGACTCACCTACCCATTTTGAAAGAAGCTCTGGACCTTTTATGCTAATGAAATTGGCTTCACTTTCATTGGCAGCAGCTTTGGCCATTAGTGTTTTACCTGTCCCAGGAGGACCATAAAGCAATATACCTTTTGGAGGAGTTGCATCAGCATAAGTAAATACACCTTGGTATTTCAATGGCCATTCTACTGCTTCTTGCAGTTCTTGCTTTATTGAAGATAAACCACCAATATCTTCCCATTTTACGTCGGGAACTTCTACAAATACTTCTCTCATTGCGGATGGCTCCATTTCTTTAATCACGTCAGTAAAATCTTGCATATTGACGATAATTTTCCTTAAAGTCTCTGCAGGTATGCTTTCAGATGACAAATCAATTTCTGGTAACACTTTTCTTAATGCTCTCATTGCAGCTTCTTTAGCTAATGCCTGCAAATCAGCTCCTACAAATCCATGGGATATATCTGCCAGTTTTTCTAAATTAACATCCTTTGCAAGGGGCATTCCTCTTGTATGTATTTGTAATACTTCCAGCCTCCCGTTCCTATCTGGAACGCCTATTTCAATTTCTCTATCAAATCTACCAGGACGCCTCAGTGCTGGATCGATAGCATTAACTCTGTTTGTTGCTCCTATTACTACAACTTTTCCTCTTGAAGACATACCATCCATTAATGATAGCAGCTGGGCAACTATCCTTCTCTCTACCTCTCCTGATACTTCTTCCCTTTTAGGAGCAATAGAATCAATTTCATCAATGAAAATAATAGAAGGGGCATTTTTTTCTGCCTGCTGGAACACATTCCTTAGTTTTTCTTCAGATTCCCCATAGTATTTGCTCATTATCTCAGGTCCGCCTATTGTGTAAAAGTTGGCATTTGTTTCACTAGCTACGGCCTTTGCCAATAATGTCTTTCCCGTTCCAGGTGGACCATGTAGAAGAACGCCTTTAGGTGCTTCAACTCCTAACCTTTTGAATAATTCTGGATGCCGTAGAGGCAGCTCGTATCATCTCTCTAACTCTTCCAACTGCATCTCCTAGTCCTCCAATGTCCTCATAGGTAATAGATGGAGCTCCACCTTCTCTTGATACCTGTACTGCCTTGGCACTTTCTTCAGAAACGGTAATTTTCGTAGAATCACTAATTATAACTGGTCCAGAGGGATTCGTAGAAATTACTACAAGATCTATTCTTTGGCCCATCACGCTGATGGGAACCGTATCTCCCTTGGCCATCAACTGTCCATTAAGGTATTCTGCTAGATACTCTTCTGCACCTACTATTCTGAGTGGTTCTGTAGGAGCAAATGTTATACTTTTAGCATCTTTTGATTCTACTTTCTTAACTTCTATTTGATCATTAATACCAACATCAAGCTTATTTCTTGTATAGCCATCAACACGGATCAAACCCTTACTTCTGTCACTGCTTCTTGCTGGCCAACTGAGAACAGTGGTTTTCTTTCCAAGGGATGTTAATTCTAGTGCATCTCCACTTGTAATATTTAGGTGTTCAGCTACCTGAGGATCAACGCGTGCAATTTTTCTTCCTACATCTCGCTGTTCTGCTTCTGCTACTTTGAGGCTTATTGCTTTAGGAGCTTCCCTAGTAGCGCGGCCAATATTCTTATTATCAGCAGTGGTATCATCCTCATCAATATTTGAAGTCATACTGGAGTTTCACCAGTTCTCAGTAGTATTTCGTGACAGATAAAGATTGGCATGGATGAGTAATTTTATCAAATCATGAGGCTCTGTTAAAGCATTCTAGTGTTTTGTCGTAAATAACCAAAATATTTTCTAAATAAAATTTCTTAGCACAATATCAGTTCTTAAAATGGATTATAACTTCTAGCCTGGCGCGCGTCATTATCTAAAATCATAACATACAAAATTGAAAATCACTTATTAAAAGACCATTATAATAATGGCAATGTTGTGTATATTATAAAATAGCTTCATCTTCTTTATAGTCTATCTATACTTCTGATGGAAGGTACCTTAATAAGATTTTTTGTATTCATTACAACCTTTTAATATTTTCAAATTCTAAATCTATTAGTCTTTAACGAGAGTAACAAGAGATTTTGAAATTGAATATATTACATGAGTATTCTTCTGTCGCGCACTTCCATTAAATATCTGACGCGTATTTTTTGGAGGTTTGCTCATACAAAGTATTTAGAGTATGAGTAAGTAAATGCAATAAAAACACAAATAGATCATCTCATTTTGAATATATAATTGATAAATCATATTAAATGCATTAAGTAATGGATTATGGAAGCATTATTTTATCATGGGACAAATGATGCTCAAATAGTCTATAAACCTCTTCCCAATATTCATGGACAAGACGAAATTATACTACATGTTATTTCAACTGCTATTTGTGGCTCCCATTTGCATGTTTATCATGGTATCTTAAAGAGAAGAGAACCGTAAAAAGGTAATAATTATATGAAAGATAATATGATTCACAGTGTTAATAAAGACAAAGAAGTCAAATTTACTAAAAAAGAAAAGAAGTTCCTTTTAGAAAACGAAGCATGTAGAGTGGGCACCTCACACAATGATATCCCACATATTACTCCTGTTACATATATTTATGAAAATAATTCCTTCTTTATTGCTACAGATTATGATACTAGGAAATACAAAAACCTCAAAGCCAACAAAAATATTGCATTAGCAGTGGATATTTACAACTCATCAGTTGAGAATAAAGCAGTGGTTATTCAGGGTACCGTAGATATTATTGAAAGAGGCGAAGAATTCAAAAGGCTCTATCAAAAATTTGACAAGAAATTTGAATGGGTCAGAAACGATCCATGGAAAGAAGGCGAGGCTCCATTTATAAAAATAAAGCCTTTCAGTAAGGTAAGTTGGGGACTAGAGGAGAATGACGAAGAGAAATAACAGTACTAATTATCATAGCTATTATCTTTTTCATTATTAAGCTCCTCTAATGTTGGAGCTCTATCATTAGCTGCTTGTCTTCCCTTCGGTAAACCTTTTGTTATTTTTTTCCATGGAATAGCTTTATCTGCGCAATCACAAAATACTTTTAGTGATTTCGCAAAATTCTTTAAAGTTGCAGCAGTTATTTCTTCATTTTCTACCCTTTCTTTCGGGAACTGCAAACGCTTCTGGTTCCATGATACTCTCACCGCCACAGGATTCGACAAGGGCGTTACCCCAAATAGCCATAGTACGCCATCGCCAATATTGTAATGTATGGCGCATCTGAAACGAAATATCTGTAATGCGTTTCATTCTGACTGGCTTTTATACTCGGGTTATACGTGCAGTATCACTATAAACACATCGCTTGGTGCAAAGATTAAAGAATGAATTTATAGAGCATAATAACGCCTGCTTTTGGCGAAAATGCAGCGCTATCAGAAGGAGGTAATACATCATTATCAAGGGATAGTTGGTATAAAATGTATAATTGAATTATGCAAGGCCCAGTTACCTATAATTCAATATAGTTTAATGTGTTTCATTCTGTTGAAAACCAGATACCAACTGTCGTAACAAATCGGCTTGAAGTAAAGTCATTAGAGAATGGCCAATTTCTCTTGATATAGGATATAACTCCAGCTGGGATTTATATGTAGTCTTTAGAAAATAAATCAAACTTGAAAAAGGATGAAGTGAAAGAACAAATATTAAAATGGCTTTCACAAGAACAAGACTGGAAAGTTGAAGTTAGCACAGATCCTTATTACTACTTTACCTGTTTGGTTAGACTTTCTGAGAGCATGGGATGTAACATATGTATTGAAAATCGTATTGAACGAGTAAACGTTATAGGTACCGCAATGCTCTCTCAAAGCGATAGAATCAACTATAAACTAAGTGCTGAAAAGGATGAATTTTGGATAGATTTGAGGATGAACCTCATACACGTGGGAATCAATGTTGCTGCAATTCCAGATATCGAAAGTTTAGAAAGTATACAGCTAACTAAACCAATCTACTTTGATGGTTTGTCACAGGATAAGTTTATAGATGTAATACTTAGGGTGACTGATGCTTTAGAACTAGCAGAGTTGATTTTTCGAAATTTTTCTGATGCTATGAGTCAACAGCTTCACAAGAGTTAGCCATTACACGCCTATGTGTTTAAGCATGTGATATGACGGTAATCCATCGGTTATCAAAGTTGCTGGAATTTTGTCTATTTCAATTTAATGCATTATATCTTTAATTAATGGCTCTTCATTGAAAGTGGGTTGTCTTCTTTTGGCACATCATCTTCTATAGCTGAAATATCAAAGGCATAAACAATGATTCGGCTGTGTATGACTCTCCTTTAGAGCTTGTTGCTTTGACATAATCCTTATTTTCGCTCCATCCAGATAGCATCTTGTTAAAGAGAAATCTATTTTCTTCTCTAAGAGAGTATTCAAAGCCTTTCCATGATTCAATCTCTTTAGTTAGAACATCTTCTCCATTTTGAAATAGGCTCATTGTCCTTTGATTGATTCTTTTACCATTCTTTAAAAGAATTGAGAAGGGAGGGGATGTCTTGTATTTTCTATAGACAGCCTATTTATCATATGTACAATACGTTGAGCTAACTCATTGCCACATAGATCCATCATCAAGATGGTAAATATCTCTGTCATTATCTTAAACTTTTTGAAATGATCATTTGGTAAAAATAATGGGTAGAAAATAACTTGCTTGAGATAACCCTCCCAAGCAAATATGTTGTGTAAATATTATAAAGAAACATGATCTCAAAAGACATTTTCAGAAACTTTAGAATCTATGTTCTCTAATAACGAAAGAAAGTCTTATTAATTTCAAAAACATAGCACGTACACCCAAATGTCGAAAAAAAGTTATTTGACACATGGGATAGTCATAGCAACCGCTATAATCATAGTATTTTTTGAGGTATTACCGTTGACTAGTTGGATAGGTACAATAACGGAAATACAGAATGAAAACAGAATTTATGCAAATCAGAAGTATGATGAGCATATAATAGCTGTTGTTACAACAACCGGAAGAAATACGATCCTGAATCTGGAAGGAACTTTTCCTCATACTAAAAAAAATAATTCGGACAATTTAGACCTTAGAATAGATGAAGACATAGTCAAAGCCTTGGAGGAAGATGCAAAGAGAAGAGGAATATCTATTAATAGTCTAGTCAACAATGCCTTAAAAAATTACGTTACTTCTGATCAATATTTTGAAGAATTGGGGCAAAAACTCCCAAGGCAGCACAAGACAGAGATAGTCAGAGAATTTCAAGAAGAAAAAGAAAATGGTACTGCCCCCATTATTAGAACCAGAATATTAGAAAACCAAGCTGAAATGATCAAGGAAATAAAACGCAAGAACAATACTGCCAACAAGTTATCAATATGTACGGGATTTGGAGGAATGCAAATGAGTTACAACTACCTCTTTGACTCATACAAAAATCTAGTCGACAAAAATAGAAAAGAAGTGAAAGAAGAAGGTTATAGACTGAGATGGATTACCCATCTAGACAAAGATAGCCTGAATTTGGTCAAAATATTCCTCAAAGCAGGAATACATGTAAGGCATATCAAAAATATGCCTCCATTAAGTTTCGGTATATCAGAGAATGAAGTGGCTATTACAATAGACAATATGATGGGAGGTAAGATGAGCCAGAGTTTCTTAATTAGCAATGAACCATTATATGTAAACCACTTTAACTCTTTATTTGAACGGTTATGGAAAGATGGAATTAATGCTGAAGAGAGAATAAAGGATATTGAACGAGGAGCTGACTTTGCGAATATTGAAGTTATTCCAAGCTCAGCAAGAGCACAGGATCTGTATTTGGATATTATAAAGACTGCTTCAGAGGAAATATTATGGATATTTCCTACTGCCAATGCTTTTATTCGTCAGGAAAAGATTGGAGCGATACAATTAGCAAAACAGGGAGCTAAAGAAAGAAATGTAAAAGTTAGAATATTGGTGCCTGAAAACAGATTAATTGAACAAAAAGTACAGCAGGCTAAAAGATAATTGTCCTGACCACATAATAGATGTCAGACATATTGAGCAAATGACAGAGACTAAAGCCACAATTCTAGTAGTTGATAGAAAAGCTTCATTGGTGATGGAATTAAGAGATGATTCAAAGACAACTTTTGTTGAAGCAATAGGATTATCAACATACTCTAATAGCAGAGCAGGTGTTTTATCTTATGTTGCAATATTTGAGAATCTTTGGGTACAATCTGATTTGTATCAACAAGTAAAAAATTCAAATGAACAACTTGTATCAGCTAATGAACAACTAAAACTTAATGATAAAATGCAAAAAGAGTTCATCAATGTAGCAGCCCATGAGCTAAGAACGCCTGTACAACCTATACTAGGATTATCTGATGTTCTTCTTTCTAAGACAGGAGATATTGAGCAGTACAAGGAATTACTAGATGCTATTAAAAGAAGTGCAAAAAGATTGCAAAGGTTAACAGAAAACATTCTAGACATTACAAAGATTGAAAGCCAATCACTTCAGCTGAGAAAGCAAAGAATTAATTTAAATGAAGTAATCCTTGGCGTTATTGCTGAACATGCAAACCAAATTAAAAAAGTAAACAATGTAAATCTTAGTTTTATATCAAAAGATGACGATATGTATGTAGAAGCAGATAGATTAAGGTTATCTCAGGTTTTTGACAATATTTTGAATAATGCAATCAAGTTTACTAAAGAAGGGAGTATAACTATTGCAGTACAAAGAAATAAAGAAGGTGGCAGTGGTGGTAATAATAATGATGATGTTGAGGCCGTAGTTAGTGTAAAGGATACAGGCACAGGAATAGACCCTGAAATATTTTCTAGATTGTTTACAAAGTTTGCTACAAAATCTTTTGAAGGTACCGGCTTGGGTTTGTTTATCTCAAAGAGCATTATAGAAGCTCATGGTGGAAGGATGTGGGCTGAAAATAATGCTGATGGAAAAGGATCTAGTTTTTGCTTTAGCATACCATTAAGGAATAGAGATTTCTAATATGATAATTAATGTCTGATACTGCATAGTTACACTAAAAATCACCATCTGGAACCACCGCTGTTATGTCCTTTTTTTGCTAATATTGCAAAGACATAGCAAGCTATTCCGCAGGGATTGTATGGCTGACATAAGCCATCGAAATAAACTTGTATTTAGTTACAGACCGCTCTTATCATCATCTTATCATATCCTCTGCATTTGCTTTAGCGTGAGTTTATTTCAATTTATTCGTCACTATTTTATTACCAATAATTTACGTCCTAAAACGGT
This sequence comes from uncultured Nitrososphaeraceae archaeon, assembly GCA_963825865.1. Lineage (GTDB taxonomy): Archaea > Thermoproteota > Nitrososphaeria > Nitrososphaerales > Nitrososphaeraceae > CAWGVG01. The sequence goes on from CAWGVG010000026.1 coordinate 276,155, forward strand.
ATCAAATACTTATTAACATATTATTAGGGGTATTCAATTATAATTAAATTTTGAGCGAAATTCTATCAGGACTTTTTCCGTTCATTCATTTCTGGTTAAAATGTTGTCAGCTTATGTATTTTGAACCACTATTTCTTATAACATTGTAGTTTGGTCATATTATTATTATTGCATGTAATAGTATATCCAAAAGGCTCTGTAACTGAATTACATGTTTCTGCAAGTAACTGTGTATATCTACTTACATCATATGTAGTAGCAACACTAGTTTTTTCATCATCAATTAGTTCAATAGGAATAGCCCTCTTGTTACCCGACGATTGTTTTTTTCTATTATAAAGATGATCATAATCGGTTATAACATATCTTAAAATCTCCCCGGCTTTCAGGGATTTGCCTTCAATTTCCATAAGACGTAGTGCATTATTCTCAATCGTATCCCTATTTTTTTGATATTCATTTGAATTCTTTGAAAGTCGTTTAGTAAATGCTAGTTCTTCAAGGGGAACTTTTCTCCTTTCCTTCAAAAGCATAACATACTTTTGAAAAACATCCTTTACCGTTGGCATTAGTGCTTTGACTTCGTTAATAGTATTTCCAGCAGCCATGACTTCCAAGATTTCATTTTGACATCTGTTAAAAAGTGTAGGTGTATCATGTCTCCTTGCTTCTATTCCTCTTATCTTCAGGCTGCCATCTTCAAGTACCCCAAAGTATCTATTTAGAACAGGTAAAACGTCATTTCTCTTGGAATGGATAAAAGCAATCCACTTGTATACACCTTCAAAGGATATTTTAAACCCTGTTTTATTTTCTATAGATTCTTTTAACTGTAGGTAGTCTCCTTCTTCTTTTTTAATACGCTTGCCGCTTGCCATCCTTTTTTTTCTTCTTTATCCATAAAGAATCTACAATTCCATGCAGAACTCTAAATCCATGCCTTTCAACTATCTTTGCCGCTTGTAAAAGGATCTGTCTGTCAAAAGCACACACTCCTATATGAGCATCAATTCTCCCGAACTTTGCGTTGTTAAATCCAAGGTAGCCAAAAGACGTTACCAGAATCCACTTCAAGGAGTTCTGCCTGAGCTCATAATTTCTTTTCAATGCTGGAGATATCGCGGTGCTTTTTAGTAATTGCTTGTATATCGATCGTTTCTTCAACACAATCCTCAATGATGTAGGTGTAATTCCAATTCGTTTTTCACAGATATTATAATCTAATTCAGGAACTCTTAATTTAGAATTACGACAGCAATCACAACATATAGTTTCTGCTGACAAATTCTTTTTTAACATGATATTGGGATATAAAGAAACAAAATCATATTCTGCTACTTGTTCATGTACTCCTGTCTTCGACTCAAAGTTAAATCCACCTCTGTCCGCAATTAGTAATTCCTCAAATGTCTTGAAATGTTCTGCTAATGCTGGTTTCCAGGGTACAAGGATTCCTTTCTGATTAGCGTAGTAAAATTGTAAGCTCGCTAAGACACTTTCCTATTGAAGCCCTTGCTGCCTGTGTGTAAGGGCATTCGGCAAATTCTGGATATTTCATATAATCCCTGTAGTCCTGAGTCATTGCAAATAAACGAATTATCTTTGTCTATGTGTATTCTTCCACGTAAATTTATTGCAGTTGGTTTAAAGTATGTTCTTCCATATGAAAAATATGAAATGCCTTGATTGATGGGCTTCTTTAATGGTATTCCTGGTTCTCTTCCCAAGATGAGGTCTATTTCATTCTCTTCAGCTCTGTGAATCAAGTACGGAAAAGTAAATGAGTCGCCGTTAGTAGTGAATATGAAGTCCGGGTCAATCTTCTTTATTATATGTTCCAAAAGTTGGCATAGTATATCAGCTTCTGACTCGCTCCGAATTTCAAAGGATCCATTATCAGTTGTTTCTTCTTCTTTCTCCTTATCCTTTCCTTCTCTTCCCACTTGTTGCGGTGTAATCAATATCGAATTAATCCTATCACTTTACCTTGGTATTTTTCCTTCTTTCCTTATATCTAGGCTTATGTGAATAGTTCTAAAGGTTGGCATTTTATAATCAGGTGATAATACACTATCTTTCATTATCCATTTTAATTTCTTTGAGTGACTAAGGCTTTCATAAACTTCACAAAAGGCAAGAGGGAAGATATCGTGTTCATAAAAGTAGGATTGTGCTGGCAATAGATCTACATTATAAAATCTTAACCTCCCAAACTTATTATTATTACAGTCATCAGTAAGTGTTTCGATCTTCCTTGCTAAAGCTAATGCTTTTGTAGAATCTGACAACGTTAATTTTAGAACCTCTGTTATTGTACTGTCTGTAATTCTTTCATACCTTGGTGTAAGTTCATAATCTTTAACTAGGGAAGCGATGTCAGACTCATCTCTTTTTATCTTATCCATAAGTGACTTTAGATCTGACTTATTATCTGAAGCAACATAAATCGAATGGCTCCAATTATCATCTAATCTGACTGAGGTATTATCATTATTATTTTCATTCCCCAATTTCATCCAAATAATCATCTTATCTTTCAATGGATAAGCATCAAATATCCAACCCTCGACCACGTTGATTATTCGCTCCTATGTTTAGCAGGGACTGCAAAGGACCGATGCAATTGGGAAACACGGTATATACCGTATAGTACCCTAATAAAGTGAAGATAACCTTCAAGCCAAGACTTTCTACAGGGAAGTAAGTGCCAATGTAGCTATCAAGAACACTTCCAACAATGAACCTAAAGAAATCCTAACAGCTGAATGGAACTTTAAGAGAACGAACTAAGGTTCAGAAAGCGTACAACACCATTAGCTGAAGGTCAAAAGATACATGCTAAACTGAAAGAACAATGAGTAATAACAGAATCTGAATTTATGCAAATGAAGCAAGATCTAATTAGACGCGAAGTAGAATCAGAAATATAATAGACATGTTATCGTTTCATCATATATACAAAGACTTAAACTATTATATCCGAAAGTTCATTTTCTGAAGCATTTCCGACTTTTGCAGGAATGTTTAGTTTACAGCAAAAAGGTACATTTATCTGGTTCTTTTCTTTATTGTCAATTAGACCCATACATATTAAATCTACCTCAATAATACCTGTTCCTTCATAAATTTCTCTTTTGACTAGACTAAATATATCAATATTATTATTCATCATTAGCGAAATAACCGGCTACAACTGAGACCTTGGATTTGAAAACGACCTCTGCTCTTTTACCTAACATTATTTTGTCATCCTATGTGATCAACACTGATCCAACCGATAATGGATTAGTAGC